>NZ_JBIOOI010000001.1:1930000-2220688 GCF_051712165.1 Enterococcus sp. DIV1420a | reverse complement strand
ATCTGTATCGATGATGGCTGATTCACTTAATTCTGGAAGAAATGTTTCTATTTTTTTGTTTTCTTGTTCTTCATCATTTCAATTGAATTGCCATATGCAGAAACATCTTCATTTTTTTTGGTTTTCCAATATTCATATACTCGTTGAAAATCAAAAGTTACGAAAAATAGAACAACTATTACAATTAAACATGCTGCAAGAAAAAATAAATTTTCTTTTTCTGTAACATAAGAGATTATTGCTAATGATATCCCCAAAATACCAATAACGTTCGAAAAATAATTAGTAGCTGTATCTCTCAATTTAAGGTTATTTCGTTTCAACGACCACCAAACCAAAAGAGCATGTACAAGTAGCTCTAAAATCCATCCAATAAATATCACAATCATACCTACAACAAAGTTATGAAGCGGTCTATCTGTTATTAGAGATAACAATGCTATCCCGCTAAAAATTCCTAAAACGCCTGAAAAGTATACAACGAGAACTAAATATTTTTGTAGCTTTATCTTTTTAAATTGTATATAACTTATTCCGTTGATAAAAATCACTATCACAGAATATATTATTTGAAAATATAAAAACCCTTTATTTTCTGTGAAATCATTTTCATTCCCAATCGTTCCGTAAATTATCAATAGAAAAGTTAACAATATTCCATAGCCTATCATAACTTTAATGAAGGACGCATTTGAAAATAATAATTCTTTTTGCTTTTTAAATTTATTTGGGACAAAATGCTTTATGATAGATTTCATTTAAACCACCCTGAAATTCCTTTTATCATTGAATTTACTCCTTTTTTTGCTATATTAATTGCAGTTGTTTTTTTCAAAATGAATTCAGCTCCCATACTAACTCCTATTCCTACACCAACAACTGCCGTTAATGATGCAGTTGCTGGTAATGCAGCAACAAAAAAGCCGACAGTCGCTGTCACAGCTGCAACCTTCCCGACATCCACCAATGCACCGCCAACTTTACTTGCGGTAATTTCATGCCCTCTCAATCCGTCTTTTCTTGCTTGTTTCTCACTCTTGCTGATTCCTTGAACGACATCTACAGCTCCTAAAGCTATGTTCAACCCTGGCACAATTTTTCCTGCACCCTTTGCATTGACTAAGGTCTTGGCATCTTTCACGACACCGTTAATCCCCAAACTTATAGTAGTTACTACTTTTTATTTTTCCTTTTCTTCATTATTTCAATGGAATTTCCATAAATAGATTTATCTAACTCTATATTTGACTCTTTTTTCCAATAGCTTACTACTCGTGAAAAGTGAAAAAAGCTTAAACATAATAACGATATTACAACAAATGGCACACCTATAAAAAGTAATTTTGTATTATCAATTGTTGTCGATAATAATAAGATAATTGTACCTATTCCTCCTAAAATATTCATATAGTAATTTGCAAATGAATCTCTAATTGAGAAATCTTGCTTTTTTAAAGAAATTTTTACTAAAAATAAATTGTACAGAAAACCAATTACTACTCCAATTAAAATAACTATACTTTCTTTTAAAAATACTTCTAAAGAATTCTCTATCAACAACGTTACTGTAGCAAGCATAAAAAATAAAAATACTACCCCAGACAAATAGACAACTATTACCAAATATTTTTGTATATGCTTATTTTTAAACAAAAATATACAAATTAAATTTATTAATAATATTCCTGTCATCCCTACAAATAAATTTCTAGAAAAAGAATTGTCAAAAATAGATCTTGTATCAGTCAATTGAAAGATTAATAGAATTGTAATTAATGTACCGTAACCACCTACAGCTAATAAAAACGAATTCATCTTAAATTCTTTCTTGCTAATTTTTTTATAAAAATCTGGTATGAAATTGTCTATAATTTTATTCATTTAAACCATCCTGAAACTCCTTTTACTAAGGAGTTTACACCTTTCTTTGCTTTATCAACAACTTTGCTTTTTTTTATAGAAAAGTCAGCCAATGCCCCTACGAGCATACCTGCTCCTACAACAACCACAACAGGAGCGCCAAAAAATCCTGCTACAGCACCTGCCGCTCCTATCGCCGCTGTTGTCACCGCCACTTTCCCGACATCCACCAATGCACCGCCAACTTTACTTGCGGTAATTTCTTGCCCTTTCAATCCGTCTTTTCTGGCCTGTTTTTCACTCTTGCTTATTCCTTGCACAACCTCCACAGCACCTGCCGCTATGTTTAATCCGGGAATAATTTTTCCTGCACCTTTTGCATTAATTAATGCTTTGGCATCTTTCACAACACCGTTAACGCCAAAAGATAATCCTTTCTTTAACGATTTCCCCATTGATTTTAGAGTTCCCTTTGCGACCCCTTTAATACTTGCTTTACTAAAAGCTTCACCAGATTCTCTTAGAATAGACTTCTTATCTACTAAATCTAATTTGCCTAATAATTTATCTCCTAGTTTAGTAAATTCCTTTGCGGTCCCCGATGCAGTGATACTTAATGACCGATGACCTTTTGGCACATAATCATCAATATCTGCTAATTGATCTAATTTTTTTAGCCAGCCTTTTGCTCGTCTCATTACCAATTTTCCATTTGGCAGACGTTTGATACGACTAGAAATGTATAATTTTTTCATATGGTTTATATATTTTTTTCCTGAAACAACGCCTTTTGCTATCGCATGATTAATTAATTTATCTAGTTCGTCTAACTTTTCTTCTGTTAAATTACCATCCATAGCCATTAAAATTGGATGGTCTTTTTCAAAAGCAAGTCTATCTTTTTCTTCTTCCTGGACTTTTTTATGCGCTTCTTTTATTTCATTTTTAAATGTCTTATCCGTAAATATTGCCAATGATTTGGGATTGGTATAGCTTAATCCTCCGACGTTCGTGATTTGGCTGGATTGTTGGGCTAGTTTGTCTTTGACAGCACTGCCTGCTTTGCGTCCGTTAAAAGTGTCCATGCCTTTCAGCGTTTCCGTCAAAATTTTCTTAGCCTCTTCCATTTTTTTATTAAATTGATTGGATGGCGCGGAAATAGGGACGATATGTGCTACAGAACTGTAGATGTTGCTAATTTTCTTATCTAATTTCGCAAAATTTGATAACGGTGTTGAAAATTTTCCTTTTGCTTCATTTAAGGCGTCTGTATCAATGATGGCTGAGTCACTATTTTCCTTCACACTAGCTTTAAAATCACTAATTGTTTTTTCCATTTCTTGTGCTATTGTATGTAAAAGATCATAATAATTGGTTAGCATCGGTAGTTGGTAATTACCAATTTCACCATTAATAGCTGTTTTGACTTTTCCAGATAAAGCATCGCTTCCTTGGACTGTTTTCCAATCGCTTTTGGCACGATTGATTTCTGCTTGTAGTTTATTTCTGGAAGAAGTAATTTTGTTTTTAGCTTCCATCACTTCACGCATATTAATTTTCATTTGCCCACCTCCTCATTAGACATACGTACACGAATATTTTTCATCTTGCGCCAATTGTTTTCTCAAAACTTCAAAAGTAAACTTTTCCTCGTACGCATTAGTAGGCCCTTCTGAAATAACTCGTTTTACCATGACCGAGTTAAAATAAATTGGCTCCACCTCTGCTTGTAATCCAAATGGCCATAAAGTTCCTACGTAATCAATCATCATTTGCGTTTCTGGAATGGTTAATTTTCTCCCTTGAACAGAAACAAATAAACCTAATTCATCTGTAGTAAAAAGCGCTTTAACATCTTCGGTTAATAATTCTTCATCTAATTCGACAATGGTTCCAATTGGATAGATTTCTGTAAAAATTGTATCAACGAAACCCATAAATCGTTTAAATTGTGGCACGGTCAATACAACTTGTTTTTTTAACCAAGCAAAAGTGACTCTTTCCTTTTCGTAATCAAAACTAATATGAATAATCGCGCCAATTCTTGGTTTATGTTCATAACTTGTGGTTTGATTGAGGAAACTTTGATAAATATTTTGAGCTAATTGGGGTTGACCGCCCAAAATTAAACCGAGTTCGTTTATGGTGTCCTTTGTTATTTCTCCAGTCAGGTTACTACTTTCTATAGTAGCCACCCACAACTCCTTTTGTTGTTGATTCATTTTTCTTCACTCCTTATTGACTAATTTTCATAGTAGCAGCTCCCGCTTTATCATCATTGGCTTTATTTTTTCCGGCAGCAATCATTTTATTGGTGCTTCCTTTTGCAAATTCTTTGTAACTTTCTAGAGAAGAATTGATTTGCTCTATCATTGTTTTGAATTCTGTAAAAGGTCGAGCATTTGTTTGAGAAAAAGATACAGTTTTCATTTTGCCCATTCTTGAAATTGTGCTGTTTGCTTTATTGACAGATTGCATCCATTCCGATAAATTTACACCGCTTTTCATTATTTTTTTCACTCCTTTATTAAGAATCCAAACTCATTGCTATTGATAATAGTGCCGAAATTTGTGAATTTAATGAACTGATTGTCATGGCTTCACGTTGCGCTTCTTCTTGTAAGTTAGACAATTTCCGTTGAAACGTTTGTAAATTTTCTTGATTTTTTGTGGCATATTTTGATAAATCACTATCTACTTTTCTAACTTTTTCATTATACTTATTCCGTCGTGTGCCTTTAAAATTACTTCCAGAAATACTCTTTAACTGACTAGAAACGGTTGATTTCAATTGATGAATACTAAGAATCTCTCGACTTAATTCACGAATTGCTTTTTCTAATTCTCGAATTTTCTGATCAATTTGATTTTTGTTGGCTTGTGCCGTGTTGACCTGACTACTTAAATGACTGGCTTCAGCACGCTTTCCGGCTGCCAGTGCTCTTTTTTGCGCTTTTATTGCTTCATCACTCATGAGGTTCCTCCTTTACCGAATCCCTAAAATCGTTGAAATCACTTGAGCCAATACACCACTAGCGGTATTTAAAAATAGATTAGACGTAAAAATTTTCCGATTCATTTTAATGATTGTCTCAAATTGTTTTGCGTCTTTTTCTTCAACAGCTTTTAGCACTTGCCTGTTGACTTGTTTTGTTTCGTCTTCATTTTTCAATGAAGTGATGACTGCTTTAAAATTAGCTTCAAGTACCGGCCAATCATAAACAGGTTGTTCATTTTTTTGATGATTCTGGTTGCCAAATGTCGAATGATGAATAGTACTATCTGTGATATCCCCAACAGTAGTTGACGAATGTTCTTCATGATTATTCGAATGCATTGTATTGCCTTGTTGAATCCCTGTGTTTAGGTTGGCCTGGTTGCCATGAATCACATGGTGATTTCCTTGAATAATTTTTTGTTCCGCAATATTGATTTCTGAATACATATTTTTGTGATTGAATGCTGCTTCAACTGCATTACGGACTTTGTTTAAAAATTCAGCATCTTGAAAATAAAGGGAGTAATTATCTCCAGAATTTAGTTGAAAGATTAAATATTCTTTATTACTTTGATGTCTTTGATAAACCATATAGATATACAATCCTGTCAATCCCATAATAATTAAACTAATCCAACGTAATCCTTCAAACCGAATAGTTCCAAAAGCTAAAACAAAAATGCTTATCGCCATCACAGGAATTCTCATCCGCTTAGTTCCAGCATATATTCTGGAAATGTTACTTAATTGTAAAGTTAGATGATCAAACCTTAAAATGTTATCTTTGATAATAAAATGATTTGTTTCAATTTCTTCTTCGCTCTTTTTCATATCAATTAATTTTGACAATTCATTATTCATAATTCCACTCCTTTTTATTCACTTACTAACTTCACCCGCATTGCTGTTCGACCTTCAAAGAAATGAGATTCATCCAATTCCACGGCAGGTTCATTATAATCACTTTTCGTTTTAACAAAGCTTTGGTCTGCGAGTCTGGTACCAACCATACCCGCTGGGATATTAGCACGTAATAATTTATCGGCATCATTAAAACTGTTTTCCAATAATTTTTGATTGGTTTGGAAAATAAAATACATCGCGACTTGGCTACCTTTTTTCAGTAGGATATTTAGGTTTTCAGCACTAATAAAGGATTTTTCGACAAATTGTTGCGCTTCGGGAATATAAATCAACATCGGTTCATACTCACTAATCATTTGTCGTTGTTCAATTTCCTGTAATAATTCATTGACAAAGCTTCCATATTCAGTTCCTGCGATCACTGTATCAAAGCTATCTGCATAACCGCCAAAACGGTCACTATGGTTAAAGATAATCCGTTCGGCACGCCCTCTAAAATGCTTCATGTCTTCGATAATCACTTTTTCAACAGATTCATTTTGTTGTGGTGTATCATCACCAATCACAAAATAACCATGTTCCGTTGGTTTGAAGCCCACTATGTTAGTCGTTTCTTTATCAAAGGCAATAGGGAACTCCATATTTTCCAGCATTTGTTGAGCGTGTGGATGATTGTATAGATTCGCCATAGCGATTGTTTTCGGTAACATTGGAATTGGTAGTGGTCGTTCACCGCCCCATTTTTGGTTCATCTTTTCAATTTCTTGTTCTAAACGGTTTAAACGAGCGATATCATTTTCCCCTTCTGTTGGTAGATAGATTTGAATTTCTTGCGGCTGTTCCAATTTCACTTGTGCACGTCCCATAATTTCTTGTGGAATCAAAGCTTCTCGTCCAACAACATCACGAATCGCATCTTCTTCTACTAAATACAAACCGATATGTGTTGGGATATTACTTGTCATACTCATTTTAAAGCTATTTGTTCTTAAGACCGTAATAATGGTATACAAGCCAACACTTGCTCCTTCTCGTAGCAATTGATTTAAAACAGATTCAATTGGATCTTCTAATGGGCTTTCTTTGACTGCATCAAACCCATCTACAATCGTAACAATCACTGGTAATTTCTGTCCTGATTTTTCTTCGTATTGATTTAAACTAGCAACACCGTATTCAGTAAAGGCATCTTTACGCTCTTGAATTTCTTTACGAATTCGTTTTAAGAATTTAACCAATTTTTCCTCTTCTTCCAAACGGACTAAATCAGCAACGTGTGGTAATTTTTTCAATGGTAACAACCCATTTGTACCAAAATCAAACAAATTAAATTGAACTTGTTCTGGTGTATTTTTACGAGCAAGGTTCATTACTAGGGTTTGCAAAGCTGTTGATTTACCGAACCCCGGTGAACCATATAAGGCAGTATGATTTAATTCGTGCAAATCGAAATTGAAATTGACTTGTTCTTGTTTTGCTGGAATATCCATAAAACCAAAAGGAACAGAAAGTTCTCGTTGTTCTTGCCATTGCGTTTTAAAAAGTGGTGAAACAATTTCTGTTGCTAATGGAGGTAACCAAGGTTTCTCTGGTAAAGTTGCTTGACTTTCTTCCGCATGCTTGGCAATTTCTTCAACAATTGCGTCTAATTGTGTTAACTCTTCCTCCGTTTTAATAGAAACCTCTTCTTCTTCGGAAAGGTCGGCAGTTAATAATTCGTATTGTCCTAATTGATTAATTGACCAAATCCTTTCATCCACTTTTTCTTCCTTGGTAGCGAATGGATCATAGTTAGCACCACTCCAAGCAGATTGGAATAATTCGTAAATTTCATTATTCCCTACTTGCAAATAAGCACGACCCGGTTGAGTAATACTAGCAGCATCTGGGGTTTTAATAATCTCATTGGAATCATTGGCGTCAGCAACTTTTAATGCCAGCTTAAACCGTGAGTTTGACCAGATTTGGTCATCCACTACGCCGCTTGGTTTTTGTGTCGCTAAAATTAAATGTACACCTAACGAACGACCAATCCGTGCAGTAGAGACAAGTTCTGCCATAAAATCTGGTTCATTGGCTTTTAATTCAGCAAATTCATCACTGATTAAAAATAAATGGGGTAAGGGCTCACTTGGATAGTTTTTCTTTTCTTCTGGGTCAGTAATTTCTTTTCCTTGTTTATATAATTTCGTATAACCATTGATGTGGTTAACCCCGTATTCTCCAAATTTTCGTTGTCGTTTTTGTAATTCTGCACGAATACTTTGTAATGCTCTAGCTGAACTAGCTCCATCTAAGTTAGTGATCGAACCCAACAAATGAGGTAATTTTGCAAATAAGTTAGCCATTCCGCCTCCTTTAAAATCAATAGGTAAAAAACCTACATCTTCTGGAGCAAAATTAACAGCTAATGACAACATATAACTTTGAACGATTTCAGACTTACCAGAGCCAGTCGTTCCTGCGACAAGTCCATGCGGTCCATGGGCACGTTCATGTAAGTTCAAGTAAACAATGTCATCTTTGCCACGAACGCCAAGAGGAACTGCTAAAGACTTAGAAGTATCGGCTTTTTGCCAACGGTCTGTTACATTTAAATCCTTTATTTCCTTTACATCATATAATTCTAAAAAGTCAATTGCTTCAGGAATAGCATTCTTCTCCACTTCCACATGCTGCAAATTCGCCAAGCGCTGAATCGCATAAGCAAGCGGATAAGCAGTCGGTAAATGATTAGGAACGAAGTTTTGGTTCACATATTTATTATTTTGATTAATTAAAGTCGCCGCTTCACTACTTTGATACTCAATCAGTGTAGTTGTCGTTTCTGGTAACATATTTAAAGCATCTTTTCCCCAAATAACTGTCACACCATATTGACTCATATCTTCAGCTAAAAATTCATTTAAGCCATGCCCTGACAACCAGCTTTCTTCTAAAATCGACAGAATGTACTGTGGTTGAAAGTGAACTTTTTCATTGCCGGCTTCGCGCACTTGTTGACGACGTTTCGTAATCATTTGATAGAAAGAATTTAAAACCATATCCCTTGTTTGAGGATCATGAACAATCCCACGCAAATTCAGACTGCGGATTTTGACGTGTGGCAACCAACGCCAAGAATGCCAATCTTTCTGATAATCTTCCTCTGGTACTAAAGTAACAAACTCTACGTCACGATAGGAATGTAAAACAGACACTTGAAATAACAACGTTTGAATGGCTGTCCTTAAAACAGCAGGTGTTCCCGCCAATCCTAAGGTTTGTCCCATTAGTGGTACAACAATCGGCGCCTTTTCTAATTGTTTATATGGCCATACTAATTGTTCTTCAGCTTCTTGACTTAGTGAATCATCTTCCGTTGACTGATAATTTGTCGTAAAACTTGAAGAAATTTCACCAACCCCTAAGCGAACTGTCAAAAAATCTTCATTAGTCATCATGCGTTCATATATCCGCGCATGATACTCTTTTGTCATTAAGGCTAATTCGTTCATGGCAGGATTCATATATTCCAGGGCCTCTTTTTGTTCTTGTTGCAGTATACTTAAACGAGCTTTCTCTTGTATTAAATATTGTTCGTAGCTATTTGTCCGTTCGATATTCTTTTGCTTTGTTTCTTTTTTATTGGTGAAATAACTAGAGACTGAAAAACCAGCCGTCAATAAACTCGCTCCGCCCATACTAAGCATCATAATTGGATTTCCCCCACTTAAAAAGCTTGTTGCGCCACTCAAAACGACCATTCCTAAAGGTGGGACAATCGTCCGTAACAGTTCATTTTTCCCTTCTGTTTGCTTGGCTTTTGGGGCAGCAATTTCTATTTGTTTTTTTGGCTCCTTCAAGTGAATCCGTGGACTTCGTCGAAATGACGGGAAATCGACAGGATATTCTGGAATAACCTCCTCTTCTACAATTTGCCAAGGATTCAGGGAATATGTAGCTCCTAGACTTGTTAACTTTAATTGTTTTTCCCGAACTTCAATGATTAAGCCATTGACAACTAATTGATCACCGACTGCAAAAGCATAGCTTCCTTTTTCAACTAAATAATGATTGTAGTAAATCGTATCTTCTCCGGGATAAATCGTTGCTGTATATTCCCCAGTTTCTGGTGTTAGTGTAATATTGATGATGGCATCTGTTTCTAATGAAATCGCAGCATTTTTGGCAGAGGCAATTAAAAAATCTTTCTGTGGTTTATTGGTGGTGACAGTAATCAATTCTTCGTGGGGAAAAACAGAAAAATTTTCAGCAGAATCAAAGGTTTCACCATTACAGAATAATTCTTCATTTTCGTAAAAAAATAATTGTTGATTGATTGAAACACTTGGGTTTTTAGCCGTAATTTGACGGTGAAGAAGTTGGGGACCAAAATAAAAAATGTCAAAATAAATCATGCTAGATGTATGAATTTGATCATTCACAGAGACCAATTTTTTACTGATTTTCGTTGTCATCCGTTTTTCCTCCCAAGATTTTCATGTATTTATCAATTGCTTCTTCATATTTTGTTAACAATGCTTGTTTTTTCTCGCCGTTCATTTTGTTATTGGCTTTGGTTGCATCATATAATTTTGTATAGGCATGTAATATATATTGGTTATCGCCTAAATTTTGGGCAATATCTAATGATTTTTCAAAGTCTCCTTTGCCAATATAAATCCAATAAAGTAAGGTATTTTCACTAGATTTTTGAGATAAATTATTTAAAATTGCTGTTTTTTGTTCATTTGATAAATTATCTAGTTGGACAGAACTAACAGCAGCAACATACTTAGCTCCTATCGGCAATTCTTCTGGTGTATCTTCTTTTAATGTTTTCGTAACACTTGCATAGTCATTAGAAATATACTGCGCTTCTGCCAAACTCACTCGCTCTTGGGCTGGTAATTTTTTTAAGACATAAATCCCTGTTGTAGTTGCAAAAAGTAGCGTTAAAGCCAATAACACTAAGCTGGCCCATTTAAAGGTTAAATAACTTTTTTTACTCACTAATTTGGTTTCTGCTTCGCGCTTGGCTTTTTGACGAATGATTTGTTCACCAATGATTTGCTCAATTTCATTGATTGTTTTCGCCTCTTGTAATTGTTTAGATAGCGTATCTTTCAGGGTGCCATTCCCTTGAATCAATTGTTCATACTCATACTTTGGATGTAAGATTGCTAAAATCAGCGCTCGATATTGTTTAAAAAATTCTCTTTCATCTGCTGAATAAGGCACAATGACCTGCATAAAACCACGATGAGCAATTAATAATTCTTCTCCCAAGATATAGATGTTTTCTGGATGAATAAAGGGTTGGACCGGCGTACCTAAGAAATCAACCAAATAATGAACTCTTTGCGCTAACAATAATCGCTCATATTGATCCATTTTTTTTATCGCTTGTAAAATGGATTGCATATATTGATCCTTATGGTATTGAATCACTAACGCTTCTTCCGTTGCTTGTATTATTTTTCCCGATAAAAATCCACGACTTGATTTTAAAAATTGTTGAAACTGTTCTAGTCTTTCTAACTGATATTGATTTGCTTGTAATGTCACTTGAACATATTCTTTTGTTGCTTCTAACGTGATTGTCTCTGAAATATCCTTTAACTCGCTCATCCATGTGTCTCCTTTACAATTTCTTTTACTACTAGTTGGTCGCCATTCCCTAATGGATAATCTGCAATTAATTGATTGTCAGCTAAATGAATTGGTTTATTCAAAACAACCAATTCAAATGATGCTGGCAAACGGTTTGGCAACATCTCAAACGATTCGAGTAACAATTCTTTTAAACGTGCAACTGATACCTGATTAGGGATTTGCAAATCAATAATTTGATTCGACACATGTAAGCCGATACCAATCGATGTTCTTTTGTTCATGTTTCTTTCACTCCTTAATTTCCGCTTTGCGCACGATGATATGAAAAACGGTTTCCTAGAAAAACACCAACGAATAAAATAACTATACTTCCTAAAAAAATACCACTGTACAACCAAAAGTTTATGGATATTTCTCGTTGAACCTCAAGAGATTCAACGCTTTCAGGAGAAGTGACCGTTGCCGTCTCTTTGAACAGAAAAGGCCTTACCTTTTTATCAACTGCTAATGTTTTTGCATTCTGTTCTGTCCTAAATACATCATTTTTTGCTTCGTTGACAACCCTCGCTTTACTTTGATTGACTTCTTTTTCTCTCTCTGCTTTTATCGGCAAAAACAAATCTGGAATAATGAAATTCACTTCTACGTTTTTTTTCTGCTGATTATCTTGGTAGATCACTTGATTATTTATTTTTAAAGCGCCTACTTCTTCTGCTTTTGTTTTTGTTGATGACAATGACAAATAGAGCATATTAACACTTAAAACAATCACTATTTTTATTAATTTTCTCATGGCTATTCCTCCGGTCGTACAAATAAATTAAGGACAACACCTAAAACAAGTAAAACGATTAAAATAAGGTAACTAACCCAACTAATTTGTACGCCATTTACTAAAGCAGTAAAGCCATTTTGGATATTTTGAAGCGGCGATAAACGATAGAGCCAATTGCTTAATGAGCCTACCTTTGTTGCAATGCCTAATAAAGGTGTCAACATGAAAAATAACCCCAGCATAGCTCCATAAACATATAAAGTAAGTTTTTTAAATTGGCGTAAACAAGCACAAACCAAAAGTGCACCGCTAGCAAATACTAAGAAACTATAGTTAAACC
The DNA here is from genome assembly GCF_051712165.1 of Enterococcus sp. DIV1420a. Lineage (NCBI taxonomy): Bacteria > Bacillati > Bacillota > Bacilli > Lactobacillales > Enterococcaceae > Enterococcus > Enterococcus sp. DIV1420a. The sequence goes on along the minus strand of NZ_JBIOOI010000001.1, from coordinate 2,208,253 downwards.
AAGCGAATCGATTTATTTGAGATACATTGAACACCAGTAGAAGTGAAAAGACACTCCCAAACAAAATAACCGTAATCAAGAGTAATAACAGATTTGGTATATTTTGCCAAACTCTGGTTGGTTCAACCAACGCATCCGCTACAGTAACTGTTCTTTTCTTCATAAAGCCTTGGAAAGTTAGCGCAATAACGAATGTTAAAATACTAACAATCAAGGTAGCGTAATAGGGAATTAAAGAGACTTGTCGGGTTTCGCCAAAGATCCCTTCTCCTTGAATTGGGCTCGCAAGGAAACTAAATACCCGTGGATTATCAGCACCGCCGTCTCTTGTATTAGCCAATACTTTTTCAAATGTTTTGGCATACTCTTCATTTTCTTTGGTTGTTTTCTTTGACTCATCAATTGAATCATTTAAGTTTGCTAAGATATTTTGCGCATGATCTTGAACTTTGGTTGTTGAGGCTTTCAATTCTTTGATAGTCTGGGCAACATCTTTGACTTTGGCTGCTGAATCAGCTGTTGTTAGACTAGTTTCTTTCGTTGTTTGCATTAACGTTTGCATCATTTTAACTAAATTTTCTGTTTCTACATCTAAAGTGCTGGTTTGACTTTCTTCTGGATGTGGATTTCTTTCATCAATTACAGAAGTAGCTCCCACTTTTCCAGCTTCTTGCCAAGTAGCATATGTCGCATTGACTTGTTTTGTTGCTTCATCAAACCATGTATTTAATTTCTCCGCTTCTCGTAATAATTTTTCAGGGACCGTCATTAAATTTAATGTTCCGTAAAGTGTTGTAGGTCGTCCGTCTGTATTTTGATCTGTCTCAGTACCAATTAATTGTTTTAATTGATTAATTTGTTCATCTGTTTCTCGATATAATTGATTTCCTGTTTTTTTATATTCGTCTAATAATTTATCTGTAATCATCATGGTTTGCTCGTTTTCAGTGATATTGTCGTACATCCAGTAAATGGATGTCTCACCTGCTAACTCTTCAATTGTTTTATCCTGATTTTCAGGAGCGGTTAACATTGCTGCATACTCTTGAATAGATAGACTTTGATTAGGCGTACCATATAAAGTCACAATTTGTTGTGATACAGTATCTAAAAGTTGAAATTGCTTCATGATTTCAGGAATATCGGTTACTAATGGTTGGTCCATTGCAATATACACAGCGAACGAACGTGCATTTTGAAGCTCATTATTTACCCACCAAGAATAATCAATCTGATTAAATGCTGTTTTTTGTTGTTCTGGTGTCAGTTGCCAAGACATTGGTAAGTCAATCGTTAAGGAAAGTTTTTCTGGAAGCGAGAGCAAATCATTTACTGGCTCAGTTACTTTTTCAGATTCATCTTCGGATTCTTCTGCCAACTCTTCTTGCGTATTTTCTTCGTCCACTTCATCATTCTCAGGAATCTCAGCTTGTATTTTGACTGGTTTGGTAATTGTTAGCTGTGTTGGGGTAATTGCTGAAATATCAATGCTGTAACCTGTACCTGCTAACTGCTGATTCAAAGATGTTTTAATTGTTTGAACTTTTGAATCATCTAAAAGAAATGACAATTCGCCATTTTGTGTATTGGTTTGTCGTAATGAAATAACCGACTCTTGATTTGTCGCTAGTGAAAAAGTTACTTTTTCTTGTGGAATCGCTATAGTATCTTCATGAAGTTGTTTAGGTTCCAAATACATAAAGCGGCTTGAATTGGTGAAATCAAGTTCATGTTGTTCTGCATATCGCTGAATAATTTGTAACTCATCACGGAAAAGATTGCCTTGTTCAACTGAAATCCTATTATTCATTTCTAATTCACTAACGAGTCTTTCTAAACTTACAAAAGAAATTTCACTTAGTGATTCTTCCAATCTTTCCTGATAATTTTTATCTAAGTTAGGTATATTTTCTTTTTCGTTCGTAATTAACTGAATAATCGCTTGCTTAATTTGAGTGTCTGTTGCTATCTCAGGTGTTGCTTCAAGATCATTATAATATGTAGCCGCAATTTGCTTTTTTAACGCAGTTAATTGTTCTACTTGCATATGTAGTTCTGCGATTTCTTTTTGTAGTTCGCCAATGCGATTACTTTGTGTTTCTTGAAATAATTTAGATTCTGATAAAAAGTCAGCATAAATCCCTGAGCTTCCTTGTTCACTTGGTGTGTAGAAGGAGCTAAACTGATTGATTACCATTCCATTTAGTTGATCGAATTGTTGTTTGTATACTGTCGTGTCACTTTCCCATTGATTAGTCAATTCTTGTTTTTGTCTCTCAAACTGTTCATTAAATTGTGCAATTGATTTTTTTATTTTTTCATTTGCTTCTTTCGAATACTCGTCCACTGATTTTTTCGTATCTTCCGTTGTCTTACTAGTTGATTCTAAGCTCCGACTGTTGCTTTCTAATAAGGTTTGTACTGATTTTACAAACGCTTCTTGCTCGTTTGTAAATAATTTATTGTCCTCATCTAAAATACTAGCCGTACTTAATACTGTCGTATAATTCATGGGAATTTCTTTAAATGGTTGCTGAATTGTTTCTTCTAATTGATTTTGATACAGCAACTGCGTATCAGTAATTTGGTTAACGTTTTGTTGTGCGATAACTAAATTTCCAACAATACTGGAAAAATACATCTGAATTACGCGTTGGTTAAAATCTTTCAAAATAGTATTTACTTTGTCTTGAATTGCTTGATTGGTCAATTCATTTTGTCCGTCTCGCACTTGGTATTCAACAGAAGCCTGCTCTGGACTAACAGCTTGTAGTGACAATAATTTCTCCGAAAAATCTTGCGGAATAATAATTTGAGCATCGAATTGTCCATTTTCAACCCCAGATGTTGCGATATTCCGAGTCGTTGTTTCCCATCGATTAGCTGTATCTTTGTTAATTAATGTGACAAAATCAGAACCTAATGCATAACGTTTTCCTTCAAAACTTGCGCCTTTATCTTCATTAACTAATGCGTACTGCATCTTTGTTGTCTGATCTTTGCTACTTCGAGTCACGTTCTCATCTTTAAACCCTAAATGAATGAAAAAAAGTAATAACAAGAAAGTTGCTCCAATTGCTAAGGCAAAAGGGATACCTTTTTTTATTTTCCCTTCCATTATCTTCTCTCCTTTAGAAAAAGCGCTAGTGCAATTCATTGCGCTAGCGCTTCAATCTTTGATCAATTAAAAGCCAAATGATCCTGCATCTTGACGGTCACGTTCTGCGACAGTGTCTGCATATTTGTTTAATTGTTGATTAATACTAATCAATAATTCTTCCATCTGTTTGACATTACCTTCCAATTGATTGTACTGTTCCAGATACGCTTGAAATGCTTGCCCTTTCCATTGTTGTGAAATTTGTTGGTTCATTGAATTCACTTTACGAATTGCATCTTGAATTTGAGACGATGCTTGCGAATATACTTTCGCTTGTGATTTCAGTTGTTCTGGTGTTACAGCAATTGATCCTGCCATAAGTAATCCCTCCACATTTTTTATAGTTTTATTACCTGTTACAAATATTATAACTATATATAAAAAATATAGTCAACAACTATTTAAAAATATACGTATTCGCATAAAAATAATTATAACAATAAAATAAACAAATAAAAACTCTTAAAAACAACATTACAAAACCATCCAAATCAATATTTATCAAAATAAAAACAAAAATAACTGATAAATAAAAATTATTTAAAAAATATTTAAAAAATAAATAAATTCCATTAAATCGTTATTTTTTAACGTCAGATAAATTAATAAGTAAATATACATTTTATTAAAAAAACAATTTATTTCTTTAGCAAAAAAAATTAAAAGATAGGAAAACTTATCAATGTGATAAGTTTTCCTATCTTTTATTCATTCTTTTTCTCTACTTCTCTAAATAAAACTCAAATCGACTTCCTGCATACTGCGTACGAACATATTCAAAAGGTAGTCCGTTTTCAAAATAGGATACTTGGCGCACACGCAGAATCGCATCGCCTCGTTTAATCTCTAAATATTCTGCGATCTGTTCCGATGCTTGAACAGCAGAGATTGTTTGGTTAGAATGGCCAATTTTGTGGCCAGATTTGGCTTCAAGTGTTTTATAAAAGGAGTTCGTGATTTCAGATTTGCCATATTGCGAGACCAATGAATAAGGAATGCTCGCCACCTCAAAACAAATCGGAATGTCATCCGCAAACCGAATTCTTTCCATTCGTAAAATTGAATCTTCTGGACCTAGTTGTAATTTTTCCATCTCACTAGAACTAGGTTTCGCTACAAAATAAGACACCGTCCGACTAGAAGGAACGCGATTTTGAGACAAGGTAATTTCTGTAAAACTAGTGGTACCTGTCATTGTTTCTTGAACTTTCTTACGTGCTACATATGTTCCTGAACCAATTTTTCGTTCTAAAATCCCTTCGTCTGCTAAAGTCTGAATGGCTTGGCGTAAGGTCATTCGACTAACATCAAATTTCAAGGCTAATTCTCGCTCAGAGGGCAAACGATCCCCGATACTCCAGACACCTTTTTCAATATCTTCTTTGATTTTATCGTGAATTTGAATATAAATTGGTATATTTTGAACCATTTACGCTTCCTCCTCTTCATTCATCTCCTCTTCTATTATAACTGGTATAGACCGTGTAAACAACCAAAAAATGATAAATAAAAGAGGAATTGGAATTTTTATCAAAGTTGGTCTAGTTGCATGCTTTCTTTTTATAACAAAAACATTTGGCTTAGTCAGTAAAAAGTGACCAAGTCAAATGTTTTTAAACGAATTGCTATTAGTTATTATCTTTTTACATTTTCTTCTTTCAACAACTTGTTCGCTGTGGCCATCATCAAACGGATTCGGTTCAACTGATTGACCAAAGATACCCCTGGATCATAATCCACCGCCGCAATATTTGCTTGCGGATATTGACGTCGTAGCTCTTTCACGACCCCTTTTCCAACAATATGGTTTGGTAAACATCCAAACGGCTGCATACAAACGATGTTATTCACCTCGTGTTTTAAGAGCTCAATCATTTCAGCTGTTAAAAACCAACCTTCACCCGTATGATTGCCAATTGATAAAATTTTACTTGCATCTGCTGCCATATCATAAATGGAATGAATGCCATCAAAACGGACCGACTTTCTCAATGCCTTATCCATTGGTTTTTCTACCAATTCAATGATTTTTATCGCAAATTCTGCTAAACGTTTGCTTTGTTTTGACATGCCCATATTTTCGTATTTCCAAATTTGATTGTACAAAGAATAGTTCATAAAGCCAACAATATCTGGCACAACTGCTTCAGCACCTTCTTCTTCTAGCAAACGCACAATATCATTATTCGCTGTCGGCGAATATTTCACTAAAATTTCCCCGACCACACCGACTTTTGGTTTTTTTATCTCTTGTAAAGGAATTTCATCAAACGTCCGAATAATTTTTTTCATGAAGTGATTAAATTGTGTCAGCGAACCATTCCGGACATTGGCTTCCACTCTTTTTAGCCAATCTTGGTGCAGTTGATCCACCATTCCTTTTTCTGTTTCATAAGGTCTTGTTCGATAAACTACTCGTTCGAATAAGTCACCATATAAAAAGGCAACTACTAAGCGCTTGATCATTGGCAACGTAAATTTAAATCCTGGATTGGATTCGACTCCTTTATTGGCCATCGAAACTGAAACTACAGGAACTTGAGAAAAACCAGCATCATTTAAGGCTTTTCGTAATAATGGAATGTAATTCGTTGCGCGACAACCGCCCCCTGTTTGCGTCATTAAGACACTGACATTATCCAAATCATATTGACCACTTTCCAAAGCTTCAACTAGTTGTCCGATGGAAATAATTGCTGGGTAACACGCATCATTATTGACATATTTTAACCCGACATTCACAGCTTCTTTGTCTTGCGCAGGCAAACAGACGACATGATAGCCAGAAGCTTGTAATGCTACATCGACTAATCCAGATTGATGAATCGGGCTAAGCATTGGTAACAGTAAAGTATGTGTTTTTTTCATTTGTTTTGTAAACACAATTTTCTCCGGCTCTTCCATTTGCATATGCGGAACAAACTGTTGCTTCTCCCGCTCATTGACAGCCGCTTTCAAGGAGCGCAACCGAATACGAATTGCGCCCAAATTCGCACCTTCATCGATTTTGAGGACTGTATAAATTTTGCCAGACCGATCCATGATTTCTTCTACTTGATCGGTTGTCACAGCATCTAAGCCGCAACCAAAGGAATTCAGTTGGACAAGTTCTAAATTTTTCGTCTTAGCCACTACTTTAGCCGCCGCATATAAGCGAGAATGATAGACCCATTGATTCACCACACGTAAATTCTGCACGTCTCCAAGATGCGAGATACTGTCTTCTGTCAAGACATGGAATCCTTCCTGTGTAATGACTTCGGCAATGCCGTGATTAATCTCTGGATCCAAGTGATACGGTCGCCCCGATAAGACAATCCCTCTCTGGCCTTTTTCAGTTAACATGGCTAACGTTTCTTCGCCTTTTTCTTGAATTTCTTTTTTAAAAGCTGCTAATTCTTGATAAGCATGATGCAGCGCTGTTTGAATTTCTTCTAAGGAAATCCCTAAATCAGCAAAATTTTCAGCTAAAACTTTGGCAACTGCTGCTTCATTCGCTAAATTAAGATAGGGATTTCGATAATCTACTTGGCCCTCTCTGATGGCATCCACATTATTTCGAATGACATCTGGGTAGCTTTGCACAATTGGACAATTAAAATGATTATCTACTTCCACTGTTTCTTGCTGTTCAAAAACGACACCAGGATAAAAGATAATTGGCACTTGCGCATCAATTAATGCTTGAATATGTCCATGTGCCATTTTCGCTGGGTAACAAACCGTATCACTGGGAATCGTTTCAAGGCCTTGTTCATAGATTTGTTTATTAGAACGTGGCGATAATTCGACCCGAAAGCCCAAGTCAGTAAAAAATGTATGCCACAAAGGATAATTTTCATACATGTTTAGGACTCTAGGGATACCCACGCGCCCACGAAACGCTTTATTTTCCCGCAAAGGTCGGTACTTAAATAACTTGCGGTACTTATAATCAACCAAATTCACTTTGCGTTCTTCTCGTTTAATTTTAATTCGTGCACCACGTTCACAGCGATTTCCCGTAATAAATTGGCGCCCATCTGAAAACACTGTGACCGTTAACTGACAATTGTTTTCACACAAGCCGCAATGAGTAAATTCCTTTTCAGAGGTAAATGCCGCTAACTCTTCTAAAGAAAGAAGCGTGGTTTCTTCCCCAATTTCATAAGCGTCCAAAGCAATCAGCGCTGCCCCATAAGCCCCCATCAAACCAGCAATAGAAGGACGAACCACTTCACGACCGCTAATTTTTTCAAAAGCTCTCAAGACCGCTTCATTGTAAAATGTTCCTCCCTGGCAGACAATCTTTTCTCCCAACTCTTCAGGTCGGCGAACCTTAATGACTTTATAAATGGCATTTTTGATGACTGAATAAGATAGTCCAGCAGAAATATCGCCGACAGAGGCCCCTTCTTTTTGAACTTGTTTCACTTTTGAGTTCATAAAAACAGTACACCGAGAACCTAAATCAACAGGCGCTTGCGATTCTAAAGCCGCCAAAGCAAAATCCTTCACATTATATTTTAAAGATTGCGCAAAGGTTTCGATAAAGGAACCGCACCCAGAAGAACAAGCTTCATTTAATTGTATCGAGGAAAGCACGCCATTTTTAATGGTCATCGCTTTCATATCTTGTCCTCCGATATCCAAAATAAAATCCACACCTGGCTGAAAATGGTTGGCTGCTTTGTAATGGGCCATCGTTTCAACTTCACCAATATCGACTTTTAACGCATTTTTTATTAGCTGTTCTCCATATCCTGTAACAGCCGCTTTTCCGATAAAAACTTCTTCAGGCAGTTGTTGATAAAGTGATTTCAGTACTGTCATGGTGGTTTCTAAAGGTTGCCCTTGGTTATTACCATAAAAAGAAAACAACAAATGGCCATCTTCATCAATCAATGTGACTTTTGTCGTTGTAGAGCCTGCATCAATCCCTAAAAAGGTCACGCCAGTATGTTGAGATAAAGGTTTCTCCTTTGCTTGGGCTTGCGCGTGTCTTTCTCGAAAATCTGCTAAATCTTCTGCGCTGTTAAATAACGGTGGTAACGTGTCGCTCGGCTGTAAATCAGTAGCCTGGCTGTTCACTAAGCGCTGAATTAATTCTTCCAATGTACATTCGGCTGCATCTTCTGAATAAAGTGCTGCTCCCATTGCTACAAACAGTTGCGGTTGTTCTGGAAAAATAACATCTTCTGGCTGAATTGCTAAGGTTTCAACAAACCGTTTTCTCAATTCTGACATGAAAAATAAAGGTCCCCCTAAAAACGCTACTTTACCTTTAATTTTGCGACCAGCAGCTAACCCGGCGATTGTTTGATTAACTACCGCTTGAAAAATACTCGCCGCAATATCTTCTTTCGCTGCTCCTTCATTGATTAAAGGTTGAACATCCGTTTTGGCAAAAACCCCACAGCGGGAAGCAATCGGATAAATAGTTTGATAATTCTTCGCCAATTCATTCACTCCATTGGCATCTGTTTTAAGTAAAACAGCCATTTGATCGATGAAGGCGCCTGTCCCACCTGCACAACTACCATTCATTCGTTGCTCTAAAGCACCATCAAAAAAAGTGATTTTTGCATCTTCTCCGCCAAGTTCAATAGCAACATCCGTTTCTGGGATTATTGTTTCAACAGTTCGTGTACACGCGATAACTTCTTGAACAAAGGGAATCCCTAATACCTCAGCCAGCCCCATACCACCAGAGCCAGTTATGCTCATTGTCACAGGTTGGTCTGCACCGATCCTTGATAGTCCTTCTTTTAAAATGCGTTCCGTTGCTGCTTTGACATCTGAAAAATGGCGTTCATATTTTGTAAAAATAGGCTGATTTTGTTTATTTAAAAATACTAATTTTACTGTCGTTGACCCAACATCAATCCCTGCTCTCATAACCATCAATTAAAATACCCCTTCATTTCCCAACAGTTTGTTGATTATTATACAAACTGTTTGTTATAATAGATATACCTATTTTAGAAAGGTTCTAAATGATTTGCAACAAGCAATTTACCCTATTTTGTGAGATAAACAACAAAGTTTCCGCGAATGTTGACTATCTCGAAAGGAATTTATGATGGCAAAGAAAACAGACCTTAGAGTACAACGAACCAGAAAAATGATTATTGAAGCTTTTTTTAAACTTGTAGAAACGAAAGGCTACGAAGCGGTGACGATTCAGGATATTGCTGATGAAGCTATGATTAATCGTGCGACTTTTTATGCTCATTTTAAAGACAAACAGCATTTATATGATGCAATCTTCACCTTTACGCTTAGTGCTTTTACCGCTATTCTTGATTCGCAACAACTGGTTAATGGCAACCGTGTCCGCGTGAAGCACATTGAAGAACTTCTGACGCAACTCTATATTAATATTCAAGAGAACAAATCTTTCTTCTTAACTATCATGGACAATAATTTCAACGAACACTTTCGAAAACGCTTAGCTGAAATTATCGAAGAAAAATATGCGACGATTTTTTCGCAGTTGCGTATTACCGAAAATGATATTGACGTACCGATAGATTTTGTTATTGAATACATGACCTCTATCTTCATCGGTACCCTTCATTGGTGGATTACTAGCGAGACGGATATGACACCCAACCACTTAGCCCAATTAGTTATCAAATTAGTTGGTAATGGTCATTTAACTGTCTTAGGCATCGAATTAGAAAAATAAAAACACCGGAGTAGACAATAATGTTGTCTGCTCCGGTGTTTCTGTTAAAGACGAGTTAGTTTTTTGAACGCCATTTGATATTGTGGGCTGTATTTCTTGAAGAAGTGACTTTAACACCACTTTTGATGTTGCCTTTTTTACGAGGAATTAAGTCAACTTTGACATCATACTTACCATCGCGTGCTAAATCGTAAACATTTTCAACCATTTCTGTAATTTTTTCTTTAAAGTTCATTCTTATCAACTCCAGACTATTCTTTCTTAATACTTTAGCATATTCTTATATAAATGAAAACTTTTCTAGCCTGTACATGAGGAAAATCTTACCTCATTTTTGTTATATAATTATACAAAAAAAGAACATCTCTCTACCAGAAATGTTCTGAAAACTGGGGTAGCTGGATTCGAACCAACGCATGACGGAGTCAAAGTCCGTTGCCTTACCGCTTGGCTATACCCCAAAAAGAAAATGGAGGAAAGTGGATTCGAACCACTGAACCCTAAGGAACGGATTTACAGTCCGTCGCGTTTAGCCACTTCGCTATTCCTCCAAAAAGTCATTGTCGCTGTAACGACCTGACTTAGTTATAATACAATCTTTTCCAGAAAAAAGCAACCCTTTTTTTAAAAAAATTGTTATTTATTTTTTATTCACTTAAATTCCATTGACGAATAATTGTTTCAAAGGCTTCGTCCAGATTTTTTGCTGTACCTTCTTGCTTACCATCAATTTCAATGATGAATTTTTTATCATTTTGCGGAATGACACGACCGATTTCTTTTTTACCAATAAATAATTTGTTCATTAAAACATTTGCTCCATTGTATTGGGCTTTTTCTTCTTCAACACGTACTTCAATATCTTTATTCTTTTTTGACATCTCTATCCCTCCAAGAACTCTATGTTATCAGAATCTTTGAAACAAAACAAGCACTCGCTATTTCTCTGTCAGCTTGTTCGTTTATCGTTTCAATGCAGCATTAAGGAGTAACGAAATGCGATTCGCTACTCCTTAAAGGCTGATTTCTATTCTTTTTCTGAACCTTCTGTTGCATGATAGTTCACGCTATTTGAGGTACCTTTTTTAGAAAAGTTTTCAATTAGCTCTTTCACGTCGAGGCCCGTTGTTTCTTTTAGTGTTTCTTGTGTACCAGCCAACAAGTTTGTTGCATAATTGGTAATACGGTTGGCGCCAGAATTTTCGCCACCTGCGCCTGTATCTACCACTGAAATCTTGTCGATGTTGCCCAGTGGTTGTGCTGCTTCTTTCATTAATTGTGGCAACATTTCCATCACCATACTTAACACAGCTGCTTCACCATATTCTTTGAAGGCATCAGCAATCTTTTGTTTGGCTTCGGCTTCCGCTGCACCACGAGCTAAAATAGCTTCGGCTTGCGCTTGACCTGTTAAACGCGTTTTATTGGCTTCCGCTTCGGCTAATGCTTCAACTTTGAAGCGTTCTGCTTCAGCTTCTGCTACTTCGCGTGCTTTTTGAGCAAGAGCTTCTTGTTCGCGTGCGTAACGATCTGCATCGGCTTTTTTCTTCACTTCTGAGTCGTATTGTTTTTCACGACGCGTAATTTCTTTTTCTTCTAACTCAATTTGTTTTTGACGTTCAACGACTTTGACTTCCATTTCTTGTTCCACCACATGTTGTTGTGCACGCGCACTTTCCAAGTTATAGGCTTGGTCTGCTTTGGCTTTGGCAATATCTTGTTCTTGTTTGTATAACGCTAATTTCAATTCTTTTTCTTTTGAAGCTTCTGCAATTTCTGTTTGACGTTGCAATTCCGCTTGTTGTGATTCTTTTTCAGCTTCCGCTTTTTTGATACGAGTTTCTTTCAAGGCTTCTGCTTCAGCAATATCTGCATCACGTTTAACTTGAGCGATTCTTGGTTTCCCTAATGAATCCAAGTATCCATTTTTATCACGAACTTCTTTAATTGTGAACGACACAATAACTAAGCCCATTTTAGCTAAGTCAACACTGGCAACTTCTTGTACACTTTGGCTAAATTTATCACGATTTTGGTAAATTTCTTCCACTGTCATTGAACCTAAAATCGAACGTAAATGTCCTTCTAATACTTCACGTGCTTCATTTTCTAATTCTTCCGTTGTTTTTCCTAAAAATTGTTCCGCTGCTGTCGCAATTTCTTCAACTGACGAACCAATTTTAATGATTGATGTCCCATCACACATCACAGGAACCCCTTGTTCTGTGTACACTTCTGGTGTGGAAACATCTAATTTACTTGAAAGCAAACTAATTCGATTTGAACGTTGGAACACTGGTAAGACAAACGCACCACCGCCACGAACGATTTTAATTTTGTTGCCACCTTCGTCTACATGAACATTTTTAGAGCCTAGATAGCTCCCGCTGATAATTAACGCTTCATCAGGTTTGGCTGTCTGATATTTAGAAACAAACACAATTAATAACATTAATAATACTAAAACTGCAATAATAATCGGTAACAAAATCCCCATTTTCTTCTCTCCTACTCTATATTTTTAGACTGCCTTCGTAAGGAATGACATAACAAACCCGTTCTTTCAATTCAATAATCAATACCTCACTACCTCTTGGCGCAGCCACTTCTTGTGGCACATAAAATGCTGCTGGTCGACTTAACGAACCTGTGACACTCTTCAATTGAATCTCGCCCATTCCCCGGACAGGAATTGGGGTAATCACAGTAGCAACACGACCCTCCATGTCTTTTTCCGAAATAGAAATTGTGGCCTCCGAATTTTTCAAAGGGACCAACACATAAAAATTTAGGAAGAAAACAATAATGGTTGAAAGAATACCACTGACAATTAAAATAAGCCAACTATTCACCGCTGTTAATTCTTCCCCAAGGTACCCAAACAGCGAGGTAAAAGCAATCCATGGAATAATCAGCATTGGGTCCACCGGTCCATCAAAATTAAAAATATCCCCAAAAATAATTAGTAAAAAAGCGAGGACCGCGCTCCCCACTAATGCATAAAAATAAACCGTTTCCAATGGTAGACCTTCTAACACTTTTCCCACACTCCTTTCTGTGCTATAACCTAGTAATAGTGTACCAATTTTTAAATAAAAAGAGTAGCAATTTCCAAATAAATCTCAAAAGATACATCTTAAGACCTATTTTTTCTTAATAAAAGAAGCAACAATAAACGAGCAGCCCTAGAATTATCGAACTTCTACGGACTCCTCGTTTTTTAAAATGTGCTATTCATTTGATTTTAACGCTTCAATCATATTGATTTTCTTCAATTTCCGATGCATAATGACCATCACAAACAACGTGAAACACATGGTGATGACTGCGGAATATAGATAACTTGGCCAATGAATAATTGGCGAAAACATAATTAAATCAACTTCAACGGTTGCTAAAATATACTGATGCAAAATTTTCCCAAAGAAGCAGCCAACAATAATACCAATGAACGTTAAAATAATGTTTTCACGGTAAACATAGGTGGTGACTTCACGATCGTAAAACCCTAAAACCTTAATCGTGGAAAGTTCTCGAATCCGTTCAGAAACATTAATGTTGGTTAAATTATATAACACAATTAACGCTAAAGAACCAGAAACAGCAATTAGTACCCAAATGACAATATCAAGGCTTTTCAGCATATCATCAAACGAACCTTTCATCGCAGTTAAAAACGTAATGTTCAACACTTTCGGCTGTTTTGTCAACGCCTCTCCGATTGAGGTTTCTTGTTTTGAGGATAACTTTTTGTCAAAAAGTAGGAATTCTGTATTATACTCCGGCTTCTGTTTCGTCATCGTCTGGTAGAGTTTCGGCGTCATATAGACAAAATGACCCGTGTAGTTCTCTGCAATCGCGGCAATTTTCACGTGATAGGTTTGATTATCACTATTTTCTAAATTTAATTGATCTCCGACTTTATAGCCAAATAATTTAGCTAATTTTTCATTAATGATTACACCGTCATCGTTGAGGGAATATTTTTCTCCAGTGACTCGATCATTAAATAACTGAAAATCAGCCATTTTCGAAGGATCTTGTGGCACATAAAGAGTAATATTTTGAGTTGGTGCACCTTGGCCCTTCGTTTTAAAGATTTCTGAATATAACGGAATTGTTTTATTCAAACCATCCAGTTTGCGCAACGTTTCTTGATACTCTTTTGTCTCTTCAGGTGTTGTTTGCTCTTTAAAAGTCACGACTGCTTGGTAATGCCAGATTTTATTAAATTGAATTGTAGCGACATCCACAATTGAATCGCGTAAACCAAAACCAACAATTAACAGCCCCATACAACCAGCTATTCCGATAACGGTCATCAGCATCCGTCGTTTATAGCGGAACAGATTTCTAGCGGTCACTTTTTGAATAAAGCTCATGCGTTGCCATAAAGGGCGGATTCGTTCTAGTAAAATCCGTTGTCCTGCTTTCGGCGCTTTGGGTCTTAGCAAGGTAGCTGGGGTACTTAATAAATCGATTCTTAATGTCACTAAGGCCGCTCCCACAGTACAAGCTAAGGCTACAATGATGCCCCATAAACTGTAATTTAAGTACCACGGTGTAACTAAATCAGGAATATTGTACATTTGACCGTAGGCATCAAAAATTATTTTAGGGAATAGATAATAGCCAACTGCCAATCCTAATAATGCACCTGTTAGGCTGGCAACCGTTGCATAGGTAATAAAAATCGAAGCAATTTCACGATTACGATAACCTAAAGCTTTCAAACTACCAATTTCCATTCTTTTTTCTTCCACCATACGTGTCATGGTAGTTAAGCTGACTAATGCCGCAATTAGGAAAAAGAACAACGGGAATAGCGTGGCTAAAGAAGAAATCCGATCAGCGTTATCTTGATATTCAGAAAATCCTGGATTGTCTTCCCTGGTAAAATAATAATACGTTGGGGCTTTCAAATTGGCTAGCTCTGTTTCTTTTTCAGCCAACAGTTGTTCCTGTTTAGCCAATTCGTCTTTTTGCTTTTCAAGCATCTCAGCTGGAATTTCTGGTTGTTGCTCCAACTGCGCAAGCGCTTGTTTTCCCGTTTCCAGCGCTTGCCGACCTTGATTAATGTCCGGCTGAGCCGAATCACGCAGAGCCGCAATCTGTTCTTCTGGCCGATTTTTCAGTGCCTCTTTTACTTGATTTAAGGCCTGCTCTCTTTTCTTTTCATAATCAGAGGAATACGTATTTTGATGTTTTAATGAACGAAATGAGATTAGCAATTCTGGATACCGTTGACTGTCAAAGGCTTTTTCCGAAACCACGCCAAAAAAGTTTAACGTTCCAGACCCGACCGTTGTGGTTCCCCTGGATGTATTATCAATATATTCTGGTGAATTGATAAATCCAACAACAGTAAAATGAGTTTGTGTCAGCCCTTTTTCTTTAATCGCTGCATCGTTTAAAGTGATTTTATCACCCATTTTATAGTCATATCTAGTTTTCGCTAATGTATCTAATGCAATTTCATTTGTTTGTTTAGGTAACCGACCGTCAACTACTTGATAGTTAACCGATCCTGCTTGATTTTTTCGATAGCCAAACAATTTTACTGCATTATTTTGCGGCCCAATCGTGGCATCTATTGTATACCGCGGCACAACTGTTTCGACATCTTTTAAAGACTGTAGTGTTGTTAAATCTTTCTTTTCCAGTCCCATTGTAGAAATTATTCGCGCATCTGGAAGCTGCTCTTTCTGGTAATAATTATTCGCGGTTTTAATCATATCTGGTCCAGTAGCTTTCAAACCAACAAAGACCATTACACCAAGGAAAATAATCCCCATAATCGATAAAAATCGTGTAGTAGATTGTCTAATTTCACGTAAGCTTGTTTTAATTAGCGCTGTTTTCTTCATTTTAGGCACCTACCATTCAATTTCAGCAACCAATTTAGGCTGATCATTCACAGTCATTTCGCGAACTTTCGCATCATTAATTCGAATTACCCGATCGGCCATTTCTGCAATGGCTGAATTGTGGGTAATAATTAAGACGGTCGTTCCAGTTTCACGAGCAGTGTTTTGCAAAATGGTTAAAATTTGTTTCCCTGTTTCATAATCCAGCGCTCCTGTCGGTTCATCACATAAAAGTAACTTTGGCTTTTTAGCAATCGCACGGGCGATGGTTACTCGTTGTTGTTCACCACCAGAAAGTTGCGCTGGAAAATTATCTAAACGTTCCCCTAAACCCACCGATTGTAAAACATTGGTCGAATCCAACGCATCCGCAACGATTTGCGAAGCCAATTCGACATTTTCTTTTGCCGTTAAATTTGGGACTAAATTGTAAAATTGGAAAACAAACCCGACATCATTGCGTCGATAAGTGGTTAATTGTTTCTCTGAAAACTGAGCGATATCTGTGCCATCAATAATAATTTCCCCTTCATCACAGCTGTCCATTCCACCAAGAATATTTAAAACAGTTGATTTTCCAGCACCGCTGGGGCCTAAAATAACCGCTACTTCTCCTTTTTCCACTTCAAAAGAAATGCCGTCATTCGCAGTAATAGTTGTCTCTCCCATTTGGTAACGCTTGTATTCATTTTTGACTTCAATATAGGCCATCCACTATCCCTTCCCTTCTACATTAAAATAGTAACATATCTGAGAAAACAAGTCTTTCAAAGAAAAGCCTTTTTTGATTTTTTAGCAAATTTACGTATAATAGAAAAGATGGTCCACTTAAATTTGGACTATTGCAAGTATAAAATTAGAGGAGCACGTTATGGCAAACAGAAAGAAGAAACCACCATTTAATTCAACCATCATGCTGATTGGCGCATTAATCATTTTAATTTTAGGCGCGGTTGGCGTTAAAGTTCCTGATGCTTTACAAGATTTATTTAATGTTCAACCACAAACAACCACCCCCTCAAGCACACCAGCACCAAAAGGAGATAATCCTGGACCCATTGAAAATGGTAAAGCCACATTTTCAGCAGAGGAGTTAAAGGATAACTCAAACGGCTGGATTACTTATCATTCTCTAGATCGTCTAAAACGAGCGACAGGCGCTGATGCGCTATTAAAACCCGCAATGGTCAATACAGGAACTTCCGCTAATAAAGATATTCGACCAGCTGGTTTCATTTCAGGAAAAGCTAATCATTCGCGTGGCCACCTAATCGGCCGTCAAATGGGAGGCAGTGGTGATGATCCACGTAACTTAACCACCTTGTATCAGAATCCTGTCAACACTCCTTATATGACGAAATATGAAAATCAGATTCGGGCAGCTCTTGATCGCGGCGAAACCGTTCGCTATCGCGTGACACCTGTATATAACGGAAACGATTTGTTGGCTGAAAAAATCATCTTAGAAGCCAAAAGCCTTAAAACAAATTCACCCATTGATTTTTCAGTAACTATTTTAAACAAACAATAAGGAGGAACTTTCATTGGATTTTGAACAGCTAAAAGAAACATTACCCGATGCAAAACCACAAACATTTTTGCAAGCAATCCTCTCTCAACCTCAAGAAGAGGATGCTGAATTAACTTTCAGTGAAGAAATTGATGAACAGTTTGTCGAAAATTGTAAATTTTTAGCCTCTCCGGAAACCATTTCTGAAACAGATGTGGAACATTGGCGCGAACAAGAATTTTTAGTTGTCGCCCAAAGTTTAGATGGCGATTATCTAGCAGGCACCCTAGAGCAAACCTTTGTGATTCCTAGCTCCCTTTACAAAGAGGATATTGAGCAATTTGACAAGCAATTAATCGATTTTTTTATTGCCTATGAAAACAAAGAAATCACTTCTGCGATTTTACCAAAAGAATTATAAAAAAAGCTTGCGGATAAATTTCCGCAAGCTTTTTCTTGTGTCTTATGCTCGATAACGTTCTACGCCATCTAAATAAGTGGCTGCTAATTCCATGGTTGGTTCTAATACGATAAAGTCAGCATCACGACCATTTGCAATCATGCCGCATTGATCATCAATTTTACAGCTGATCGCAGGAACTAATGAAGCCATCATAATTGCTTGTGCAGGTGTTGCAATACCCCAATCAACTACATTTTTAATTGCTTCTTTTAGTTTTAAAATACTACCTGCTAAGTTCCCAGTATCCAAACGAGCCGTTCCTTCTGCTACCACAACAGGAAATTCACCTAAATTGTAGTTGCCATCTGGCATACCGCCAGCCATCATGCAGTCTGTAATTAACGCAACGTGATCATGGCCCGCTTTTTCCATCAATACTTCAGCCGCTTGCGGATGTACATGGTGTCCATCACAAATTAATTCAGAGAAAACGTGTTGTAACGTTAACAATGCACCAACCATCCCTGGTTCACGGTGATTTAAGCCACGCATCCCATTATATGCATGAACAAAAACGCTAGCGCCTGCTTCAACTGCCACATCAGCTTCTTCTAAGGTCGCATTACTATGGCCTAAAGCAACAACGACACCTTCATCTGTAACGGTTTCAACAAATTCTTTCACACCATTACGTTCTGGTGCCAACGCAATTTTCTTAATAATTCCGCCTGAAGCTTCTTGCCATTCGTGGAATGTATCAAGGTCTGGATCTCCAAAATAACTTGGATTTTGTGCGCCTTTATGTTCTTCAGTAAAGAAAGGTCCTTCAAAGTAAATCCCTTGAATTTTTGCACCAGGTACTTCTTGGTAGACTTGACCAATCGTACGTGCAACGTCTGTTAAACGTTCTTTACTTGAAGTTAATGTTGTTGGTAAAAATGAAGTTACACCACAAGATAATAAGCCTTCAGACATCACTTTAATGCCTTCTGCATCGTTATCCATTACGTCATGATTCATGTAACCATGAATATGAGTATCCACTAAACCTGGGGCAATCCATTTGCCTTCCTCACGAATAATTTTTACGTCCCCTTGCGGTTCATCTTTTGTATAATTACCAAAGATACCATCCGTGATTTCTAAATAACCAGGTCCTTTAACATCGCTTTTTAAAAAGAACTTGTCTGCAAAGATAAATGTTTTCATCTTCATCCTTCTTTCTTTATTTTACTTACTTCAAAAGTACTCTTAATCAGTACAAAAGTCAAGAAATGGTGTAGACCTTTTAAGCAATTCTGAGGATTTTTTAAAGATTGCCACTTTCCACATTTTTCATTTGTTGTGCTAAGTTTAAATAACGTTCTGCTTCTTCGTGTTTATTCTTTCTCATTAAAACTAAATATTTTAGATTTAATAATTCACTTAAATAATAATAACTATTTTTTTTGCGGGCCCAAGTAATTCCTTGATCCACATAAATTTCGGCATCTTTTTCTGTATAATTTTTAAATAAGAAATCAGCATAATTAAAAAATATTTTCGTTAACTCTGCATTACTGCGTTCATTTGGCAATTGATTAAAATAATGAATACTCAAACTTAAAAATCGCTCTGCTTCTACTCGATTGCCCATGTAACCATAAGTGGCACCTAGACAACTAATTAATTGAATCTCTAAATCAGAAACATTTAACTTATCGGCTTTATAGGTGAAAGATAACCCTTTACGCAAGCTAGCAATAGCTTTTTCATAATCATTTAGAACAAACAATTCACAACTACCTAAATAATAATAATATTTTTGCCAGTCCGTATCTAAATACAATTGTTCTTCAATACGATTTTCCTTTAAATAATTTAATAATAATTGATATTTTTTATGGCGAAAATATTCAGCCATTTTTTCAAATGAATACGTAACAACGTGCACATCACCAGATTTATAACGCATAATCTGGTCAACAGTCACACCTAAACGATCACAAAGTTGTTGCATTACGAGGACGTTTGGCAACTCTTCATTGTTTTCAATGCGACTTAAAACACTTTGCGAACAGATGTCTTCTGATAACATTTTCTGTGTCAATTTTCTATTTTTTCTAATTTCTTTAATAACTGCACCTAAAGAATTCATCACA
The DNA here is from genome assembly GCF_051712165.1 of Enterococcus sp. DIV1420a. NCBI lineage: Bacteria > Bacillati > Bacillota > Bacilli > Lactobacillales > Enterococcaceae > Enterococcus > Enterococcus sp. DIV1420a. Next base: position 2,188,502 of record NZ_JBIOOI010000001.1, on the reverse strand, counting down.
ATAGCTCCTATTTATATCGGCCATTTTCCTTGCAAAATGGGGATTTTGTCAAAATATGCGAATTCGCATTATGCTTTTATTGTACTTTATTGCATAATATACTGCAAGAACATTATCTAAGGTTTTCTTAGAAAATAAATAGGTTCATTTTTATTAAAAAGGAGTGTTATTGTATGGCCGAAGAGAAAAAGGTTCACTTCATTTGGGAAAAAACAAATTATTCAGGCTTTGTGGAGAAGGAGTATGAAAATTCTTATCTCATCGTAGTAGCAAATCCTAGTCCTGATATGGAAGAAAAATATACCAACCGAATGATTATTAGTAAAAAAGCATGTGAAACCGCAGAATAGTATTGTTGATAAAACAAGAACTACCAAAAAATAGCTTCGTTAGAGGCTATTTTTTGGTAGTTCTTTTATTTTTGTTTGTAGGTACTTAAAAATTCACGCATTTTATCTGCTGTAGTTTTTAAGTCTTCCATCTTCGGTAAATAAACAATACGGAAGTGATCTGGTTGTTGCCAATTGAACCCACCACCATGGACTAATAAAATATGATGTTTGTGTAAGAAATCTAAAACAAATTTTTCATCATCATAAATGTCAAATTTGGCCGTATCAATTTTCGGAAAAATATAGAAAGCTGCTTTAGGCTTCACGGCTGATAAACCAGGAATATCATTTATCGCATTGTAAATAAATTCTCGTTGTTCGTAAATTCTGCCACCTGGCAAAAGTAAATCATCGACACTTTGATAGCCACCTAATGCAGTTTGAATGATTTGTTGTGACAACACATTTGAGCATAACCGCATGGAAGCAAGCATATTTAGCCCTTCGATATACCCTTTTACTCGTGATTTATCTCCACTTAACACCATCCAACCGCATCGGAAGCCTGCCACTCGATGTGATTTTGACAAACCATTCAATGTTACGACAAATAAATCAGGTGCTAATGTAGCAATCGGTACATGAACCAAACCGTCCATGACCAAACGATCATAAATTTCATCGGAGTAAATAATTAAATCATTTTGACGTGCCACTTCGACAATTTCTAGTAATAACTCTTTCGGATATAAAGCACCAGTCGGATTATTTGGATTTATAATAACGATTGCTTTTGTATTCGAAGTTATTTTTGATTTTATATCATCAATGTCTGGATACCATTCTGCTTGCTCATCACAAATATAATGAACAGGTGTACCGCCCGCCAAAGAAACAGAAGCAGTCCATAAAGGATAGTCTGGCATTGGCACAAGTACTTCATCGCCGTTATTTAACAAGCCTTGCATACACATGGTAATTAGTTCACTCACGCCATTACCAGTGTAAATATCATTAATCGTTACATTAGGAAATTTTTTTAATTGGCAATATTGTTCAATCGCTTTTCTTGCAGAAAAAATACCTTTTGAATCGGAATAACCTTCTGAATCGCGAACATTCACAATCATGTCGCGCACAATTTCATTTGGGGCATCAAAACCAAATGGCGCTGGATTCCCTGTATTTAATTTCAAAATACGTATGCCCTCTTCTTGCATGCGTTCTGCTTCTTCTAAAACAGGACCACGGACATCGTAACTTACGTTATTTAATTTATCGGATTTTTTAAAATTTCTCACACGGACTCCCTCGCTTCACAAATTTATACTCTAAAGTTACGCCAACTATAATGAAAAAGCAATAATAAATATCAGAATTTAATAAAAAATTGATGGTTTTTCCGTAATAAACAAGAGCGTGGGACAAAAATCACTTTGGATTTTTGCTCCACGCTCAAAAACTGATAAACGGCGGGAACAGAAGCAACTCCTTCTTATTTCTCGGAGTTAAACACTTCTGTCCCGACCTCTTGTTATACTAGTTGATGCAGATGATGGGACTCGAACCCACACGGACATCTGTCCACATGACCCTCAATCATGCTTGTCTGCCAATTCCAACACATCTGCATTTTAAGAGCACTTATTTATCCTAAAATAATTACTGGTCTTTGTCAAGATAACAAAGACCAGAATCGTTAGATTTGTTCTTTTTTCGTTTGCCAGGACAAACGCCCATGACATTTTCCGCAGACATATCGTGTCGTATCAATTCGTCGTTTTCTGAGGATCACTTCTCCACAAGACTGACATTGGTACTGATGGAAAACTGCTTTTTTCCGTTCTACCAGAGGCGGTGCGTAACGGGCACCGCCAGTCTTAGCCAATAACTCTTTAAAGTCCTTATCTTTATGCTGATAGCCTTTGCCAGCTAAATGTAAATGATAGTGACATAACTCATGCTTAATGACTTTTTCCAGTTCCTCTTGTCCATACTTTAAAAAGACAGTTGGATTAAAATCCAGGTGATGCGAAGCTAAATGATAGCGACCGCCCGTAGTTTTTAACCGCCGATTAAATGTAGCTTGATGCAGAAAAGGTTTCTGAAAAAATACGATTGAAATTTTTTCCACTAGCGTTTGAAGCGTTTGATCTGTCATCAAGACTGGTTGAGACTCTTTCATTGTTACTCTTTTCTATCAGCACGAGGCAACATGGTTAAACTAATACGCCCCTTTTTCAAGTCAACATCTTCTACCCAAACTGTGACTACATCACCCACCGCAACAACATCCGTTGGGTGCTTAACAAATTTAGGACTTAACTTAGAAATGTGGACTAAGCCATCTTGCTTCACACCAATATCGACAAACGCACCAAAGTCAATTACGTTTCGAACAGTCCCTTGCATTTCCATTCCTGGTTTCAAATCTTCCATCGTCAACACGTCTTTACGTAAAAGTGGCGCTGACATCTCATCGCGCATATCACGACCTGGTTGGATTAAACTAGCAATAATATCTGTGAGTGTTTCTGAACCTACTTCTAACTCAGTAGCTAATTGATTCACTGGTAACTGTTTCAATTTTTCGATAGCTTCTGCTGTCCCTAATTCTTTAGAAGCAATCTCTGCTTTTTCTAAAATTGCTTGTGCTACTGGATAACTTTCTGGGTGAATGCCAGTGTTATCTAACACATTTTTGCCATTAGGAATTCGTAAAAAGCCAATTGCTTGTTCAAATGCTTTTGGTCCTAAACGAGGTACTTTTTTGACTTGATTTCGTGCTGTGAAGACACCATTTTCATCACGATAAGTGACTAAGTTTTGCGCCGTTGTTTTATTTAAGCCAGAAATATGTTGTAAAAGTTGAGCACTCGCTGTATTCACATCAACACCAACTTGGTTTACCGCAGTTTCTACAACAAAATCCAATTGCTCGGCAAGACGTTTTTGCGATACGTCATGCTGATATTGACCGACCCCGACTGCTTTGGGATCAATTTTTACTAATTCTGCCAACGGATCTTGTAAACGACGTGCAATGCTGACCGCACTTCGTTCTTCGACTTGTAAATCAGGAAACTCTTTACGAGCCACTTCACTCGCAGAGTAAACGGAAGCCCCTGCTTCATTAACAATCACGTAAAAGACGTCCCGTTTCACCGCTTTTAATTGCTCTGCCACAAACAATTCAGATTCACGACTTGCCGTTCCGTTTCCAATAGCTACCATGTCCACTTGATAGTCTTCAATGATCTTTTTAAAGGCTGGACCAGCGGCTTCACGTTTCGCAGCAGTCGCTGGTTTATGTGGATAAATCACTTGAATTGCTAAAACTTTACCAGTTTCATCGACAACTGCTAATTTACAGCCTGTCCGATAAGCCGGGTCAAATCCTAGAACAACTTTTCCTTTAAGTGGTGACTGTAATAATAAATTACGTAAATTTTCACCGAAAATTGCAATCGCTTGTTCATCAGCTTTTTCTGTTAATTCATTGCGAATCTCCCGTTCAATCGCTGGTCCAATAAATCGTTTATAGCTATCTAAATAAGCAGCTTCAATGTATGGAGCAGCTAAACTTGTTGCTTGTTTGCCGATTAGTTGACGTTGGAAATAATCATTAATTTTTGTTTCATCAGCGACAAGGGAAACCTTTAAAATGTCTTCTTTTTCACCACGATTCGTTGCTAAGACACGGTGCGGCACCATTTTGCTAACTGGTTCTGCAAAATCGTAATACATTTCATAGGTCCGCTTTTCGTCTTTTTCTTCGTCCTTAACTACGCTAACGTATTGCGCATGTTTAACCATATAATCACGTAACCATGTTCGGTATTTTGGTTCATCGCTAATACGTTCTGCTAAAATTTCATGAGCACCTTGCAAGGCTATCTCGGCGGTTGCAACTTCTTTTTCTTCATTAATAAAAGTAGCCGCTTTAGCTAAGATATCCGCGTTTTCAGGTAAAGAGAGCAACCAATCTGCTAATGGTTCCAACCCTTTTTCTTTCGCGATAGTCGCTTTGGTCCGACGTTTTTGTTTATATGGTCGATATAAATCTTCCACTTGTTGCATTTTTACTGCTTTTTGAATATCTGTTTTGAGTTCTTTTGTTAGTTTTCCTTGCTCTTCAATTAAACGGAGAACTTCTTCTTTCCGCTTTTTCAAGTTTTGTAAATAATGATAACGTTCTTCTATTTCACGGATTTGGACTTCATCTAAACTTCCAGTCATTTCTTTCCGGTAACGGGCAATAAAAGGAACTGTATTTCCTTCATTTAATAAAGTTAAAACCGTTGTTATTTGTTTTGAACGATACGTTGTCAATTCTTTTTGAAGTAGCGCTACTACTTCTTCGTTATAAGCTTCTGCCATTAACTAGATACCTCTTTTCTTATGCATACTTATCTATTTTAGCATATTTTTGCTTCTAAATATAGAAGTGAGGTAACTGATTCATACGATTAAGGAATCAAAATTCTGGTTGCCACGCAGGGGTGCGTTTTTGATATTCGATATCTTGGACAATGCCTTTTTCATTAAAAATCACACCATGCACAGAGCCACCAAAAATAGCACCACCATCTATCCCAATTTTTCCATCACTTTGCCAAAGGTCCGTGGTCTGCATATCACCATGTAACATCGGAGTAATGGTATGACCAAAAACAATGGTCTTGCCTGTATTATTTTTCCCTTGATGAAAGGGTTCGCGAATCCACAAAAAATCCTTAGGTGCTGTTTGCCGCCAATCTTCCATCGTTAAATCAACCCCAGCATGCACAAATAAGTAATGCTCCCATTCAAAATAAAGTGGTCGTTTTGTTAAAAAATCAATTAACTCTGGATAGCGACTACGGATCATTAAGGCCATTTCTGTTGGTGAGTATTCTGCAGTAGCTCCTGGATGCAAGAGACTTTCAATTGTTTCCTTGCCACCATTGCGAACATATCCTGCAAACCAGTCCTCTGGATTTTGAAGAAACTGCAAAAAATATTCTTCATGATTGCCTCGTAAATAAACAGCGCCGTGTTGCTCGACAAGTTCTTTTCCTTTGAGAAAACAGGCTTTAGAATCCGGACCACGGTCGTTTAAATCACCAATTAAAACTAGCTGATGCTCAACTGGGTCATAGTCTGTGAGTAAGGCATCAAACAAATCTGCTTGTCCATGAATATCACTGATTACATAAACATATGGTTTCATAAATAAGCCCTCCTAACTTGCTTATATTAAGTATACGCTAAATTTTAAAATATTCTCGTAAAATGTTTGGAAATAAGAAACGAAAATAGGACATAAGTCAAAACGACTTATGTCCCACTCTCTAAATCTTAAAATAATCAGTTGAACAAAAGCAGCACCTGCAATTACTCGTTGCAATTTAGCTTTCAAGAGTGATGAACACTTGGAGCTAACTGCTTTTGTCTCTGACTCGTTTGGTTTATTTTTTCTTCTTACCGCCAAACGCATCTTTCATTTTATCAAAGAAGCCTTCTTCTTGTTGTTCAGTTACATTTTGTCCGCCAGCTTTTGCAAAAGCTCGTAGGGCATCCTTTTGTTCTTCATTAAGATTTTTTGGTGTTATTAATTTCACTTTCACGTGTTGATCACCATTGCCCCCACCACGTAAACGTGGCGCACCTTTGCCTCTTAAGCGGAAGTTTGTGCCAGTTTGTGTTCCAGCCGGAATTTTTAATTTCACGTCACCATGAACAGTTGGTACAGTTACTTCGTCCCCTAGAGCCGCTTGGACAAAACTTACTGGTAAATCGTAGTAGATTTCTGCGCCATCTCGATCGAAAATATCACTATCTTCAACACGAAAGACTACATATAAATCACCATATGGTCCACCATTGGTACCCGCTTCTCCTTGGTTAGCTAAGCGCATTTGTTGACCGTCTTCTACTCCAGCAGGCACATTTACTTTGACAGTATGTGCTTTTTTCTCATGACCTGTGCCATGACAAGTTGGACATGGTTCTTTAATTTCTTTCCCTGTGCCATGACACACATCACAAGTTTGACGACTCATCATACGACCTAATGGCGTTTGACGTTCAACATTGATTGTTCCAGAGCCATGACATTTATGACAAGTTTCTGGGTGTGTGCCTGGTTTGGCGCCATTACCGCCACAGGTTGCACAAGTATCTTCTCGATTGTACTTAATCTCTTTTTCGACACCGAAAATAGCTTCTTCAAATTTCAATTGAATTGTATATTGTAAATCGGCGCCTTGTCTTGGTGCATTTGGATCAACAGAACGGCCACCGCCGCCACCAAAGAATGAATCGAAAATATCTTCGAATCCACCAAAACCACTACTGCTAAATCCGCCGCCACCGAAACCGCCAAAGCCACCAGCGCCGCCACCGTAATTAGGATCAGTTCCTGCATGGCCATATTGGTCATAGGCCGCTTTTTTCTGTGGATCACTTAATACTTCATACGCTTCAGAAACTTCTTTAAATTTTTCTTCCGCATCGGCTTCTTTGTTAATATCTGGATGGTACTTTTTGGAAAGTTTGCGGTATGCTTTTTTAATTTCATCATCTGAAGCACCTTTTGCTAATCCTAGCACTTCATAATAATCTCGTTTCGTCGCCATTGACTTCCCTCCAACTTTCTTCAAACTTTACAATGTGTTTAGAACCAGCCAAATTCATCGATTGCTTTCGGTCTCTCTGGTTGGATTATCTGTCACACCTTGAATCAGTGTTACTAGCTGTGAATAGGTATTTTCAGCTTGTTTAACATCGTTGTAATCATACCACAGTTCTTTCAAAACCTAAATAGTTTCTTGCTAACTTGATTGTGGTTGATTTTCTCACAAAAGACAAGGGACTGGGACATTAGTCATTGTACTAATGATCCAGTCCCTAAAATCAATTGTTATTGATTATTTGTCATCACCATTTACTTCTTCAAAATCAGCATCAACAACATCATCAGCGCCACCTTGAGCAGCTTCAGGATTTTCTTGTGCTTGTTGTTGCGCAGCTTGTTCGTAAAGTTTTACTGTTAAGTTTTGGACGATTTCATTCAATGAATCACGTTTTGCTTTCATTTGTTCGATATCGTTTGCTTCGATGGCTGCTTTTAATTCATCACGCGCATCTTCTGCTTTTTTCACTTCTTCAGCGTCTACTTTTCCTTCTAATTCTTTCAATGTTTTATCAACAGTGAATAATAAAGCATCTGCATCGTTACGTAAGTCAACTTCTTCTTTACGTTGTTTATCTGCTTCAGCGTTTGCTTCAGCATCTTTTACCATACGTTCGATTTCATCATCAGATAAACCTGAAGAAGATTTAATCGTGATTGTTTGTTCTTTTTGAGTGCCTAAGTCTTTCGCACGAACATTTACAATCCCGTTTTTATCAATGTCAAAGCTTACTTCAATTTGTGGCACACCACGAGGAGCCGCAGGAATATCTGTTAATTGGAAACGACCTAATGTTTTATTATCAGCGGCCATTGGACGTTCACCTTGTAAAACGTGAATATCAACAGCTGGTTGATTGTCAGCAGCAGTTGAGAAGACTTGTGATTTACTTGTTGGAATCGTAGTGTTACGATCAATTAATTTTGTAAATACGCCACCCATTGTTTCAATCCCTAATGACAACGGTGTTACGTCTAATAAGACAACGTCTTTAACATCACCAGTGATTACGCCACCTTGGATTGCAGCACCCATTGCTACTACTTCGTCAGGGTTAACTGATTTGTTTGGTTCTTTGTTTGTTTCTTTGCGAACAGCTTCAACTACAGCTGGAATACGTGTTGAACCACCAACTAGGATAACTTCGTCGATTTCAGAAGGATTTAAACCAGCATCTTTCAAGGCTTGACGTACTGGTACTTTTGTACGTTCAACTAAATCACTTGTTAATTCATCAAATTTTGCACGAGTTAAGTTCATTTCTAAGTGCAATGGTCCTGCTTCGCCAGCAGTAATAAATGGCAAGCTGATTTGTGTGCTTGTTACACCTGATAAGTCTTTTTTCGCTTTTTCAGCAGCATCTTTCAAACGTTGTAATGCCATTTTATCGTTAGCTAAGTCAATGCCATTTTCTTTTTTAAATTCTGCAACCATGTAGTCAATGATTTTATTATCAAAGTCATCCCCACCTAGGTTGTTATCACCGGCTGTTGATAATACATCGAAAACGCCATCGCCTAATTCAAGGATTGACACGTCGAATGTACCACCACCAAGGTCAAAGACAAGAATTTTTTCATCTTTGTCTGTTTTATCTAAGCCATAAGCTAAAGCTGCTGCTGTTGGTTCGTTAACGATCCGTTCTACTTCTAAACCAGCAATTTTACCAGCATCTTTTGTTGCTTGACGTTGCGCATCGTTGAAATATGCAGGAACTGTAATAACTGCTTTTTCAACTTTTTCACCTAAATAGTCTTCAGCAAAACCTTTTAAATATTGTAAGATCATTGCAGAAACTTCTTGTGGTGTATATGATTTTCCTTCAACATCAACTTTGTAGCCAGCTTCACCCATGTGACGTTTAATAGATGAAATCGTGTTAGGATTTGTAACAGCTTGACGTTTTGCTACTTCGCCCACTTGAATTTCACCGTTTTTGAATGAAACGACCGAAGGAGTTGTGCGGTTACCTTCTGGGTTTGCAATAATTTTCGCTTCGCCGCCTTCTAGCACTGCGACAGCTGAGTTTGTTGTTCCTAAGTCAATACCAATAATTTTACTCATAGTGAATATCTCCAATCTGTATTAGTTTTCTATAATAATATATTTTTAATTAACGTTTGTTATTGTGCAACAATGACCATTGATGGTCGCAACACACGATCTTGTAATTTGTACCCTTTTTGTAGAACTTCAACAATGGTATCTGCTGGGGTTTCTTCAGAAGCAGGGACTGTTTGAACGGCTTGATGTAAATTTGGATCAAAGGTTTCACCCATTGCTGGGATTTCTTCAATTCCTTCTTCTTTTAAAGCCACAGTAATACTTTCTAGCACCATCGAAATACCTTTTTTCAAGCTTTCGCCTTGTTCATCTGATACTTCAATAGCCATTGCTCGTTCTAAATTATCAATGGATGGTAAAATCTTTTTACCTAAATCTTGTGAGCGGTAACGAACTAATAATTCTCGTTCGTTTTTATTTCGATTGCTCATATTAGCAATTTCGGCTCTTGCCCGCAAGAACTTGTCTTCCATTTCGGAAAGCTCTGCTTTAAGATTTTCAATCTCTGTTGCTTCAACTTCTACTTCAGAAACGCCAGCAGCATCAACAGCTTCCATTTCTTCTTGTAATTCTTCTTGCTTCTCTTCTTTTTTACTCACTTCAGCAACTTCCTTTCTCTTTATGCATCTACTTCTTATCCTAACAAGGTTTGCTTAATTACCTAAAAAACGGTAATAGTCACCTAGTTGTGAAGCTAGCTCATGTCGAAACGTGTCTACCAAACCGAATATTTTTGAATACGGCATACTGGTTGGTCCTAGCAGGGCAATTGTTCCTTTGCCATGTCCTGATACTTCATACGTAGCAGTGATCATGCTCATATCTTCTAAGAGATTGTTGCCAATTTCTGAGCCGATACGAAAAACAATTGGATTTTCTGTTGTTGCAGAACCATTTAATAAATGCGTCAGCTCATCAGAATTTTGCATAAAGGAATAGACAGATTTCAATTGTTCAATATCTTGTTTGATGCCAAAATCTAACAAATTCATGCGACCACCGACAAAGACTTTTTCTTCAAAGGCATGTCCTAACATCTCATCGAATAAGTTCATCATTCCTTCTGGCGTTTGGAAATAGCGATGTAAAATCATCGGAATCTCCGTCCGCAAACGATGATAAACGGTCAACAAAGGTTGTCCAACCAACTTATCATTGATGATTTGTGTCATTTTTTCAAGATCTTGGCTAGAAACAGCGGCAGGAATGGCAAATACTTGGTTTTCAACATTGCCTTTATCTGTCACTATAATAGCAAGGACTTGCCGATCATTCAAAGGAACCATTCGAAAGCCGGTTAATTTCCGTTCTTTCACTTCAGGTCCTAATGAAAAAGCAGTATAACTTGTCAATTCTGATAGAATTTCAGCTGATTGTCGAATAATATCATTAATCTCATGAAATTCTTTTCCAAAAGATTGACGAATCCTTCTAAGTTCGTTCTCTTCTACTTGTGTTGGTTGTAAAAGATGATCCACGTAGTAACGATATCCAGCCATTGAGGGGATTCGCCCTGAAGAAGAATGGGTCTTAGCTAATAAGCCGTATTCCTCTAATGCTTTCATATCATTACGAATTGTGGCAGAACTAGAGGCAATGCCATCCTCCATCAATTTCTTAGAACCGACAGGTAAGCCCGTGTTCGTGTAATTTTGGATGATAAGTCTCAAGATATTTTGTTGTCTTTCTGTAATCATCGTTATTACCACCCTTCATTAGCACTCTTAACATCTAAGTGCTAACTACATATACTAATATAACAAGTCCTTACCTTTTTGTCAAGGGAAATACGCAACTTTTTAGCACTCTTAACGCAAGAGTGCTAATCACTGCAAACCACCTTCAAAAACCATCAATACCAACTTTTGTAATAAAAAAATCATCGAAATGCTTTGTCACACTTCGATGATTTTTTTATTTTTTTACTCTTTTTCACTTAACAAAAATGCTTCAAAAACATTATTCCCCACAAATAGTCCTTTTTTCGTTAAACGTAAGTTATCTGCTTCTTCAATTAATAATTCTTCTTTGATTAAGCGTTGAATGACCTCTCCATAAATTGCTTCAATTGGTTCATGAAATTTTTGTTGGAATTTTTGTTTAGAAATGCCTACTTTTTTACGTAAGCCTAAAAATAGCTCTTCTTCTATTTGATTTAGACGAGTTAATTCTTCAGTCTCCACAATTGGCAATTGATTTTCTCGCAAGGGTTTCAAATAATGTTGGATTGGACCGTGATTTTTGTAACGAGTTTGCCCAAGATAGCCGCTGGCACCTGCGCCAAATCCATAGTAGTGGTCATTATTCCAATAAGCCAGATTATGCTGGCTTTCTTTTCCTGTTAAAGCAAAATTACTGACTTCATATTGGTGACGTCCTTTTTTCTCCATTGCTTCAATCGTTTCGTCAAACATCTGTGCTTCGATTTCTTCTTCAGGCAGCTGTAACCGTCCTTGACGAACCCAGTTCATGAACATTGTTTTATTTTCAAGAATTAATGAATAAAGCGAATAGTGCGGCAAGTCCAATGCTAAGGCTCTTGTCAAAGTATCGCGAAAACTTTCCAATGTTTGTCCAGGTAAAGCATAGATTAAGTCAATACTGACATTGGTAAAATTTTCTTTCTCTAAAAATTTCATTGTTTCATAAACATCTGCGGCGGTGTGTTTGCGACCGATTTTTTTGAGCAAACGATCATCAAATGTCTGAACGCCCATCGAAAGACGATTGACGCCATAGTTTTTCATGACTTGTAATTTTTCTTGGGTTAAATCACCAGGGTTTGCTTCCACCGTAAATTCATTTCGGTCATCAAACGTTAGCTGTTCGCGAACCCCTTTTAGTAGCACATCTAACTGTTTCGCTGATAATGAAGTTGGCGTGCCTCCGCCAATATAGATGGTTTTCATTTCTTGTTCTGGATACAATGCTTGCGTAAGTTGAATTTCTTTTAATAAACTCTGAATATATTCATCAACTGGTTGTCCTTCTAAAAAGACCTTGTTAAAATCGCAATAATAACAAATATGCTCACAAAATGGAATATGAATATAGGCCGACCGATCGAACATCGGCGTTGAAGTTGAAAGTTGGTTTGTTTTGGTCATTAGCTCGTTTTATCTCCTTATTACCAAAAAGCTCGTTCTTTTTGGAAAGTCTCTACTAGCCATACTAACTGTAAATGACAAATAAATCCATAAAAAAATTCGCACAGTCACTTTAAACAACAACGAGGAGCTGTCATGAAAACCCGACACCTCCTCAACCTTGAAAGAAAAGTAAAAAAATTTTTCTATATATAATAGTACAAATCAGTTACAGTAATTGACCGTAACGTTTGACGTATAAAACTTTAATGAACGCAACCAGTGCTAAATAAGCAACAATTGTCGGGATTAAATACAAGAAATAGCTTGGTGATAAACCGACAAATCCTAGTTCTGCACCGAAAGCGGTAAAGGGTAAAACAGTTCCGAGAACAATCCCTGCTGTAGTGACTAACGTCATAATTCCAGAAGCACTACTTTGAAGGAAAGGCATTTTTTCTGTTCGTAGGAAATGCAAGACGAGCATTTGGGACCATAAGGACTCAATGAACCACCCTGCATGGAAAATACCGATAAAGAGCAATTGATCTGCTCCATTTAATTCAAAGAATGAGCCACCTAGGATAGCCGGACACACAATGAAATACATAAATAAATAGGTAACAATATCAAAAATAGAACTCGTTGGACCAAACCAACGCATAAAATTACCAATTGATTTTGGTTCCCATTTTTTTGGTTTTTCTACGTATTCTTCATCTACTTTGTCCCAAGGAACTGACATACACGAAGTATCGTAAATTAGATTTAATAATAGCGATTGAATCGGAGCAATCGGTAAAAATGGTAAAAAGATACTTGCTGGGATCACGGAAAAAACATTGCCAAAATTAGAACTTGCTGTTAATTTGACGTACTTCATCGTGTTCGTAAACACGCGCCGTCCAGATAAAATCCCTTTTTCCAAAACCATTAAATCTTTTCTCAATAAAATTACATCCGCCGATTCTTTCGCCACATCGACAGCTGTATCAACAGAGATTCCTACATCAGCAGCACGCATTGCTCCAGCATCATTTATTCCATCACCTAAAAAGCCAACAGTTTGACCATTTTCAGTTAACGCATTTACAATACGAACTTTTTGGTCAGGCGTAATTTTGGCGAAAATATTATACGCTTGAACGGTTTTTCTTAATTCTTCTTGGTTTAATTGTTGAAGTTCATTTCCTGTAATAATTTTTTCGCCAGCCAGACCAACTTCTTTACAAACAGAATGCGTCACATACTGATTGTCCCCCGTTAATACTTTCACAGCTACATTATGTTGATGCAAGGCGTGAATAGCTGCCGCCGCTGTTTCTTTTGGTGGATCTAAGAAAGCAAGATAGCCTTGTAAAATCAACTCTGATTCATCTTTAGTTGTATACTCCCATTCAGCCGCTTCGACTTTTTTATCGGCAATTGCTAGAACGCGCAAACCATCTCGATTTAAAGCTTCAACGTCTTTGGTAATTTTTTGACGCAGCGTCTCTGTTAAGGGCACAATTTCGCCATTTAAAAGTACCTGTGTGCAGACCAAGAGCATTTCTTCAACCGCCCCTTTGGTAATTAAGCGTGTTTCTCGCGTTTTAAACTCTTTGATAATCACACTCATTCGACGTCGATTGAAATCGAAAGGAATTTCATCTACTTTATAAAAATCATCTGATTGTATATCACTTTCTTGCGTCGCCGCTTGAATAACGGCGTTATCCATTAAATTACGCAAGCCCGTTTGAAAATAACTGTTTAGAAATGCTAAATCCAAGACTTTTTGATCTTCTTGGCACCCAATATTATAGTGGTATTCTAAAATTACTTTATCTTGTGTTAAGGTACCTGTTTTATCCGTACAAAGTACATCCATCCCGCCAAAATTTTGAATGGCATTGACATTTTTCATAATCGTGCCTTCTTTAGCCATTTCTCGAGAACCTTTGACTAAATTGGTTGTTACAATCATAGGTAACATTTCTGGTGTCAAGCCGACAGCTGTGGCAATCGCAAACATTAACGCTTCCACCCAATCGCCTTTTGTTAACCCATTAATTAGAAAAACAGTTGGCGTAATAACCAACATAAAGCGAATCAGCACCCACGTTGTTTTATTAATTCCTGTTTCAAAACTCGTCTGCTGCTCTTCTCCGTTATCAGAAGCCATCCGTCCGAATAAAGTTTGATTACCAACTTTAATGACAATGCCCAAACCAGTGCCACTAATTACATTTGTTCCTAAAAACAAAAGATTGTCATATTCTGTATCAATTTGATCACTATCTTTTTGATGAGTCGCGTGTTTTTCAATGGGAAAACTCTCTCCAGTCAAGGATGATTGGGAAACAAATAAGTCCTTAGATTGGATTAAACGTAAATCGGCTGGAATCATATCGCCAGCGGATAGTTGGACTAAGTCGCCACACACAACTTCCTCAATAGGAATTTCCATTTGCTTCTTGTCACGAATGACTGTCGCTGTAACTTTAATCATATTTTGTAATTTTTCAACTGCATTGCTTGATTTGACTGATTGGACAAAACTCATCGTGCCGCTTAAGATGACCATTGCTAACATAATTAACACGCCAGTAACATCTTTTTCCTCTGGCGCAGCATAGACATATTCTGTAAAAAATGAAATCGTGGCTAGTGCTAATAACACCAAAGTAAACGGCGTGATATACGATTTTATAAAAAGTCGCAGCCGTGAAGCTTTTTTTTCATTCATAATTTTGTTGCGGCCATAACGTTCTTGTAATTCTTCAATATCTTGGTGTTTAATGCCATCCCAAGTTGAGCCGAAACGTTGTAAAACTTTTTCTACTTCTGAATGGGCAAACTTTTTGTAACTATAGTCATGGCCCAAGTGACGCATTTTCTTTTCCATTTTCTTTCACCTCATTTATCTGTTGTTGACTTGAATTGACGATCGGTTCATCTTCCATTTTCCTCACCCTTTCCACAAAAAAAGACACGCTGAAAACTCAACGTGTCAAAGAATAATCGTTCTTATCGTTGAGCTTTAGCACTATACAACGTAAAAAGCGAT
The DNA here is from genome assembly GCF_051712165.1 of Enterococcus sp. DIV1420a. NCBI lineage: Bacteria > Bacillati > Bacillota > Bacilli > Lactobacillales > Enterococcaceae > Enterococcus > Enterococcus sp. DIV1420a. The sequence goes on along the minus strand of NZ_JBIOOI010000001.1, from coordinate 2,173,294 downwards.
TGCTTTTAGCTACCTTAAGAAAAGCCTTCATTCGACAGTTCCTGTTCTACCCATTGGCGTCTCTCGACATTTTTGGGCAGTAGCCTATGTTTGTATAGGAGCCTCACCTAACAAATCTTATTTAATTACAACAGCAAGTATAATTCTTCCTTGAAAAAATAACGATATAGAAAAAGTTTTTAGCAGATAACTTTTTGTCCATTCAGTAACAAAAAGAAAAATAATCCGCTTATTTACTATGGTTTTCTGGTATGATTCGTATTTATTCATAGAATCATAACTGGTTAAATTAATCTAAAGACCGTCAGATAGCCTTGTCGAGAAGCTTTTCTTCTGCTATTTTTTGTATAGTTAAAGAAACGGCGGTGAGGAAAATGAAATTACAACAACTAGAATATTTTATGGCAGTTTCAAAGTATGCGAGTTTTACTTTAGCTTCTCAAAAGCTCCATACGAGTCAACCTTATTTAAGTACCCAGCTCAAGGAGTTGGAACGTGAATTAGGTGCTTCATTAATTTTAAGAGACAAGAAACATTGTCGGCTTTCTCCAGCAGGCGAAGTCGTCGCCAAGCGAACAGAAATGATTTTTGCACTCATTAAGGAAGCGCAAGAAGAGATTAATGAATTAGTGACCCAAGGATCGACAACGACCATTCGGATTGGAACAAACTTAATTGATATAGATAAAGCATTTGGAGAAGTCTTGTTGTTATTTAATCAATCCTATCCGTATGTAAGTATTGATTTTAAGTATTATTACGATCTTGAAACAGCCTTGGAAACAGATTTAATTGACATTGGGATTGGGATATTTTTGGATACCTCGATTCCATTAGAGAAAGAATTAATTTATACAGAAAGCTATCTCCTTTGTGTCAATAAAAATCATCCTTTAGCCCATGCCGATAGCGTGACGATTGACGAAATTCGTTCTTTACCTTTTGCTGCATATTCCGATCAAGTATATGAAAAAAAAGTGTTTAAACGTTGGGAACGTAAAATCAATTGGGAAAATCGGCAAATCGTCATCGAACTTCCTTCTCTTCATTTAGTCTTAGACATGGTCCAACGAGAAAAAGCCTGTAGCATCCTTCCCTATTCACTCACTGATGAACTAAACAGACGTAACTTAGTTGGTATTCCTCTGGAAGATAGTCCAGAACGAGCCATCTATTTAGTTCAGAATAATCATCACGGACATTGTGAAGCACACCGTTATTTATTTGAACAATTACGTTATTTATTCTAGGAATAGAAAAAGGAGGAATTCCCATGGAACTATTTCGTTTACATTATTTTTTAGAGTTATGCAAAGTGAAACAATTTACTAAAGCAGCCGAAAATTTAGCAATTTCTCAAGCTGCATTAAGTAAGCAAATAAAAATTCTTGAAGCAACGTTAGGCGCTGAACTTTTTAATCGCCAAGGCCAAACTACCACCTTAACGCCAGCTGGATTAATTTTAGAAAAATATTGTTGGCGCATCACCAATGAGTTGGTCTCAATTGAAGAAGAGCTAAAAGAAATTAATCATTCTTCCAACCATATTTATGTGGCCACTTATCTCTGTGATTTAGAATATAAATTGAATGACTTACTAATGACAACATTAACGGATCGTTCATCCAACTTACAAGTCCACACTATTATTACAGAAAATATTCTTCAATCCTTGGAAACAATGGATGCAGATTTTGGTATTTCCTTTGCTGACTTACCATTACCTGAACATATTGGTAAAATTGATTTATTTACAGCAAATTATCAATTCATTTTAAGAAACGATCATCCAGCTTTGGCAAAAGCCACGACGGAAGAAATTTTAAAAGAACTAACAATGTACCCCTTCGTCCGTTTAAATACCGAATTTTCCGAGCAAAACAAATTAACCAATTGGCTAGATACTACGTTCTCTAATTTTTCTCCAGAGAAAGTCATTCAAGTGGATACTCTTTCACTTATTACTCATTTGGTGTCTCATTCCGATAGTTTCGCTATTGTCCCCGAATACACAAATATTCAACTTTTAGACAATTCGATCCATACACTAACTTACCAAGAACTACCTAAACGAAACATGGCAGTTTATTATTTAAAAGAACGTTACATGAGTCGACAACTTCAACAACTTTTGGCTGAATGCCAAAAACAATTTCAATAGTAAAAACCAAGACTAGAGCTTGTCGGCAAGCGAGTTCCAGTCTTGGTTTTTATTTGTGTTTTCAGGTAGCGGCTTCTCTTCCTTTGACAAATCCTAAAGAAGTGATAGCCATCACTAACGAAGTGCCTCCTTGACTTAAAAACGGAAGCGGAATACCTTTTAACGGCAACAGTCCAATCACCGCACCGATATTCTCCACCGTTTGAAAGACCAGCGAAAAAATAAGGGCGACACAGATGTACATACAGAAACGCGAATTGCTCCGCAAGCCAGCTACTAAAACTTGATAAAACAAGTAAAAATAGAGAAAAACAACGGTGGCACTGCCCACAAAGCCCCAGGCTTCCCCGATAAAAGTAAAAACCATATCAGACTCACGAACAGGAACATACACCTCAATCCCATGTACACCTTTGCCAAATAAACCACCCGAACCAATTGCCAATAAGCCTTGCACTTGTTGATAGGAGATTTTATCGACATAATCATAGGGATGAATCCATGCTAAAATTCGATCCAATTGATATTGTTTAAAATGTAAAAAGAAGAGTACTTTGTGCCCCCACTCTGTAAAGACTAACAGAATCAAGACCACGCCTAACGTTGCTAAAGCACTGAAAATAATGATTAAAATTTTGCGATCAATTCCTGAAATAACTAAAAGAGATAAAATAATCGTTACGAAAACAAGGGATGTCCCAAAATCTTTTTGTACCGCCATCAAGAAAAAAACAGGGACACTAACCGCAACGATTTTTTTTAGAAGTTGCTTGTCTGAACGCCATTTATCAGACCAGTCTTGTTGCTCATGTTGGACAATAATTTTTGCCAACATTAAAATAAACGCAATTTTCGCAATTTCTGATGGCTGAAATTTAATAAACCCTAAATCTAACCAGCGCTTTGTGCCCGTCAATAAATACATTCCTTTGTCATAGGAAAAATACAAAGCACTCATTAAGATTAATGAAAACCCATAGAAAAAAGGAGCTACTTTCCAAATAAATTTCTGTGACAGCCGACTAGCTAAAAACATGCCTGCATAGCCAACAAAAATAAAGAAAAGTTGTTTTAATGCTGGCACAGTTCCATCTTTTCCTTCATTAACGGCAATCCAATATTGCACACCAGAAGATAAAAGTGTGAGTAAAAAAATGGGCAATAATAAATCATAATTAAGATGTAAGTTGAATTTTTTTGTATTGACCATTTAACTGCCGCCTTTCGTTTGCAATAATTTTAATGACGATTCCTAATGCCACTGAAAAGATTAAATAACTTGTCCCACCGTAACTAACAAACGGTAAAGGAATTCCCGTCATTGGAATCAAACCCAAAACGCCACCAATGTTAATCGCCGTTTGAGCTAAAATCAAGGTCCCGACCCCTAACAAAAACAAGCCGTAACAATGATTCTTTATTACACAACTACTCCGCAAAATCGAGGCCGCTAAAAATAACAAAAGAAATAGCAATAGTAAGCCGCCAATCAAACCAAGTTCTTCCACAATCACCGCAAAGATAAAATCGGTTTGACCTTCTGGCAAGCCACCTTTTTTTACCATACCATTGGCTAGTCCAGTGCCCCAAAACCCACCGTTATACATCGCTAAATAGGCCATTGAAGGCTGAAATCCGCGATCATGAAAGGATAAAAACGGATTTTTCAAAACAACTAAGCGGTCATACACATGCGCAAAAAAATGTGGTAAGTAGCGGTGATCGCCTAGAAAAATAATTATTTTAGAAAGAAGCGCCGCGCTAGCAACGACAATCCCCGCAGCAATTACACTAAATTTTGCATGAATACTTGCTGAGAAAATTAAGACACTGCCAATAACTAAAATAAGAATGGCCCCGCCAACTTTGGGTTGAATCAAAACTAAAAATGCAACGACCAAAACAAACAGCCATTGTTTCCTTAACTGCTTCGTTGTCAAGCCATTTTCTTTTTCACCTAAATAACAGCTCAAGTAATAAATAATCGCAAAATTACAAAGTTCTGATGGCTGAAATTGGATTCCAAAGAGAGAAATCCAACGTTGTGCGCCATTCGCTGCTACACCAAAAAAAGGTAGTCGAACCATTAGCAGTAATAGTACCGAAACTAAAAGCAGTCCAATCGCAATTTTCTTATTAAATAACACTTCTAATCGAACTTTGTAGATCACGAACATTAGCACCCAGCTGAGACACATAATAATGCCTTGTTTAATAAACACAGCAGTGGGCTTCACACCTTGCATCAGCAAGTCATAGCTACTGGCGCTATAAATCATTAACGCGCCAATAATACTTAATATAATAAAGGTCAAAAGAATTTTTGTTAGACCTAAAGTACGTAGATTCATTCTCTCACCTCTATCTTTTTCTAATTAAATCAATCTTACCAGTCTGAGTTAGAAAACAAATAGAGAGTTTTTTATAGAACTATTACTAAGCTTACATAACAAAAAGTAGCTAGACTTGGTTCATTTCACCTAGTTTCGCTACTTTTAAAAAAAGACATTTATATAATTTTTGTGTGTTGCTCACATTTCTGATAAATTTTTCCAAACTTATCTCTTTCTAAATACTGATAATCTACTAAATACCGTCTCAAAAGTGCATAATCTTCATAGATTTCTCTAAGTCGCTGATTGACTTCTTTTTCCGTATATTCTTTCCCAAATTCAAATTGGTTGGCCACACGTTGAAACACTTGGACTTTTTTCGCATTCTTCTTGGGAATAACCAGCAACTTTCCTTCTTTAAAAAAATTTTCAACCATGTTCATTCTCCTTTTTTGTTTTGACTATTGTTTAGAAAATTGATGATTCAGTTTTTCTTTCTGTTTATCAGTCCATTTGCCAGCGACTTCATTGACAATTGTTTCAGCAAAATCGCCTACTTTTTCTCCCGTAATATTTTTGATAGGTGTTCCGTTAGCAGCTCCTTCTTCAAACAAATCAAGTAAATCAGTCAACGCATTGAACATATTGGCTCCGCTATGATCTGAAAAATGCCATGCATATTTTTCAATTTCTTGAAATACTTGTCGATACTCTGCTGGTAATGCTGCAATCCGTCGTTTATATTCTTTGTACTCTTTTTTATCCCCCACAACTTTTTTGATCAACGCTTTAAAATCTGACATGCTCTATCCCTCCATTTTTTTCATCTTGTTTACTTGTTTTGAAAGCAACGTCCACCGCTGCCAAAAATCAGCGAGTTCTGCTTCTCCTGATGAGGTTAAGCGATAGAACTTCCGCATTGGCCCTTTTTCTGAAGGCTTTTTTTCAGCTATAACCCATTGATTTTTTTCTAAACGCAGTAAAATCGTATAAACGGTTCCTTCAACAATTTCAGTAAACCCTTGGTCATTTAAAATTTTTGTAATTTCATAACCATATGTTTCTTTCCTTTGGATGATGGCTAAAACTAAACCTTCTAAAATGCCTTTTAGCAACTCTGTCTGCTTCACTGCTTTTCCTCCCTAAACTACCCTTTAGTACTATGTACCACTACATAATAATACTGAGTACCGGTTCTGTCAACTAATTTGTAATAAAAAGTAGTAAAGGAGCGTGGGACAAAAATCACTTTGGATTTTTGCTCCACGCTCAAAAACTAATAAACGGCGGGAACAGAAGCAACACTACGCGTTGCTCCGATCTCAACAACTTCTAAGAGCTAAAGCTCTAAGAGTTGAAGGTCCTTCGGAAATAAGCCGAAATTGTTGAGAATCACGAAGAACGTAGTGATTCGATGATGAACAATACCTACTTGGTCTCCAAAAATTATAGAACAATTTTCGGAAATTCCTTCTTATTTCTCGGAGTTAAACACTTCTGTCCCGACCTCCTTATTATTCTTTATTCATTTATTCCGAGGTCTGCTTCAAAGGCTTCTAATTCTGCAGGGTGTGTTTCTGGATAAGCAAAGCATGTTGAAAAATGCCACTCCCCACCACTTGTGCCAAAATAACCTGGCAGTAATTCCAAAGCCAATAATGCTTCTGATGTTTCTTTTTCCGGTAACGTAATCTGAAAAGTAGTCGCTGGAACAAAACCAAACTTCGTATAGTAAGTTGGATGGCCCAGGATAATCAATCCGCCGACGCCTAATTCTTTGGCCTTCTGCACAGAATGCTTAATTAACGCTGAGCCTACGCCCGTGTTCTGTGCTTCTGGATGGACACTTAGCGGCCCAACGGTCAAAACAGCCTTTTCTGTATGATCAGGTAATCGTAGTTTGGCTTTTGAAGACATAATATGACCCGTTAATTTTCCTTGATCAGTTTCTGAAACTAAGGACAACTCCGGAATAAAGTCGGCACTTTCTCTTAATAAATGCACGATAAAATGCTCTGTGGGACGCCAGTTTTCGGTCAAATTTAATTCCTTGAACGCTTGATACGTTAAACGTTCTACAGCTTGATACTCTGCAGTTTTTTCTTGACGAATCTTCATTATTTATCCTCAGATTGTTGGAAATAGTCAGCCGTATCTCGTTCATCTTGTTTTAATTGGTCGATCAAGGCTTCAGCCCCATTGAATTTCACTTGGTCACGTAAATAATGATTCCAACGAACCACCACTTGCTCACCATAGATGTCTTGATGGAAGTCCAAAATATAGACTTCCACGGTTAAATCGCGTCCTTCTCCAAAGGTGTCATTATGACCAATTGAGCCCATGCCGACATACCATTTGCCACCAACTTCGATTTGCACAGCATAGACGCCAATTCTTGGTAAGCGCACGGTGCTTTTCACTTTGACGTTAGCAGTCGGGAAACCCAATAAACGGCCACGAGCATCGCCATGGACAACTGTTCCTTCTGTTTCATAAATATATCCTAACAACTCCGTGACCTCCTCCATTTCGCCTGCTTCCATTTTTTCGCGAATTCTTGTTGAGCTAATTTTGGCACCAGTCATTTCTTCTTTTGGTACTGTCACCACTTCAAAACGGCCTTGCGCATAAGTTGGTAACTGTTTGACTCCAGCGATTTCTTTAGGACCATACGTATAATCAAACCCAGAGACTGCCACTGCACTATTTAAATTAACGATATACTGATCGACAAAATCTTGCGGTTTTAATTGAGCAAACGCTGAAGTAAATTCGACAATATATAAAATATCAACGCCCAAGTTGGCCATTAGGCGTTCTTTTTGTTCCAAGCTAGTTAAATATTTCATATTTTCTGGTAAAACTTTTTGAAAAACGATTGATGGGTGTTGGTTGAAGGTCATCACAGCTAACTTCAAGCCTTTTTCCTCAGCAATCTTTTTACCTGTTTCAATTACTTTTTGGTGGCCTTTGTGAACACCGTCAAAGAAGCCTAGGACCATCACGACTTCTTCATTAGGAATTTGATTGGGTTCATAGGGATGATGTAGTTGAATAACTTGCATGTGCAAAAACTTCCTTCTTTTTTATTTAATTATTCCGTAGAACTTTACTTGGTTTCAATAATTTATCATGCGTTGGGTGTGGCATGTATAAACTAACCACTTGATTTTGGTAAAATAAGGCAACTAAGGATTCTGGCATTGCCTTTATTCCTAATTCTTTTTTGTGCAAACGCATGCCATTTTTTACTTTTTGATACAATTCATCTGATAAATCAATTCGTGGGAATTGTTCTACTGCTGTCTCAATGGGCAACAGGCATTGATCGATTGTTTCAGCAGCCATTTGTTTGGCTACTTCTTCTAACGTTAAGCATTGCGCAGCTTGCAAACCGCCACTTGCCGTTCTCGTTAAATCCGACATATGGGCAGGATAGCCTAATTTTTTGCCAGTATCCACGGATAGTGTCCGCACATAGGTTCCTTTGCCACAGACCACTTTAAACCGCCAACTTTGTGTTTGAGCGGATTCGTTAAAAATTGGTTCACTAGTACGTTCAAATGAATAAATCGTAGCTTTTCGTTGGGGCCGTTCAACTTCTTCCCCGTTCCGGGCATATTCATATAAACGTTTACCATTGACTTTCACCGCAGAAAACATCGGTGGGATTTGTGTGATTTCACCTGTCATTTCGGCCATTGCTTGATCAATTTGTTCAGTTGATAGAGGTGTTGTAACTGGTTTTTTTTCAACAATTTCGCCACTAACATCTTCGGTTGTCGTAGCAAATCCAAGTGTAATTTCACCTTCATAGGTTTTGCCAGAATCTACCATGTATTCGATCACTTTCGTTCCTTTGCCAACGCAGATGGGTAAGACCCCTTCGACATCTGGATCTAGCGTACCACCATGACCAATTTTTTTGGTATGTAAAATTTTTCTCAATTTAAATACGCAGTCATGACTTGTCATGCCACGTTCTTTCCATAACGGTAAAATGCCGTCCATTATAGTTCCTCCAGTTCCGATAATACTAACTTTGTCATTATAGCATAAAAGTACCTAGCTTCGCAGTCTCCGTTGCTTATTCCCTTTGGCAAAATCTCTGCTAAATGCAAAAAAAGCCACAAACTCTGATAAAAGCAGAGTTTGTGGCTTTTTTTAGCTAGTAAATGATCCCCATGTATTCTGTGCGTTGCCATCGTTTGGTCCGATTGGCAAATAAATTCTCGCGCCTGACGTATCTGTCCCACCAATAAAAACATACCCATCTGCAATATAAAACGCATCGTAATAAAAGCGAGTATTTTTGGGCCAGATACCATAAATGGGTGCTGACAGACTAGGTTGGCGCGCTCTTAAAACAATGCCTTCGTCCACACCAATTAGAAATGATTTCTTCGTTTGCGGGCGCCAAAGTTCAGCAATGTCGCCGTCGTTCACATAGCCTAACAAATGTCCGCTATTTTCAATACGGTAAAGGTTTTGTCGGTCGGGTAATTTCGCTGTAATTGTTCCTACTTGTGTCCAAAGTGCCTCTGCTGATAGATGTTCATTGATTAAAGCATCTGGTGTTGGATAGATTGAAGTGAAACGAATTGCTTGTCCTACTTGATATTTTGGCGCATTAGGTTTACCTGGCTGAATAATGACAGTCTCACCTGTTTCAGAAACGCCCGTTTGTAAATCTTGTGCCAACTGCGCTTTACTAATCCCCCAACGCGCTAAATAACCATAAGGATCTGTATGATCTCCCCACCAATTTTTTGTAATCCAATCATGAGTGACTATTCCATAACCTGTTCCATCGTCTAGCGAAAAATCAGCACCAATGTTCTGAGCCAAATCACGGGCCAAATTAACATAGGCAGCATAATCTTTTTTAAACGTCGCCGCATTATTCGTTCGAGCCAATTCGATTTGCGCATAGGCTTTTTGATTAGCTAAAGAACCTGCGCCATATTGAATTTGGCCAGCAGGAGCTAATTGTTTCACTCGTCCACCAGATCCGACAAAATATGAGACATAAGCATTTGACCAATTTCGTTTCATATAGGCCACTTCATTGTCTAAACTGTATGGTCCTAGGTTCCGCTCGTTTCCAGATTCATGTAAAACAATTAATTCATTGCTTGCAGAGCCTGGAAAATAAGTAAAGTTGATTGGATCCGCTTCGATAGTGTAAGCGCAAGCCGTCATCGGAATCGTTAAACTTAAGCCAATTACTAAAGCAAGTTGAATCATTAATTTTTTAAACATAGCATGCTCCTTTCTTAAAAAAGCCATGAAAGGAAAGTCAAAACAACTTCCCTTCCACGGCTTAAACCTGCAGATTAATGGCGGGACAGAAGTAATTTCTTCGGCAATCAGCCGAAAGTTATACGTTTGTCCCGACCACTTCTACTTAATCATCTTTATTTTTTAACTGAATAAATAACTCTTTTAACTTTTTCGGCATAGGAATAAAGGTCGCAATGTTTTCAAAAAAAGAAAGTCCTTCGTTCGCAATGTAAAAAATCAGAACCATTTCCCGAATTGGCAAATTGTTCCCCACAACTTTTTCAACACGAACCGCTACGGCAACCACAAATAACATCGTCACTTTTTTCGCAATTCCGAGCATACCAATCCGACTGGACAATTCTTTTGTGGCGATTGCCTTAATCCAACCTGTGATGAAATCGACAATAATTAAAAAGAGGAAGACATCCAACAATTGATCTAATCCGCCTAATAAACGTACGACAATCCCACCGAAAATGCTTAAAAGCATTGTTATTGTGTTGAGATAACGTTCCATAAAAAGTCTCCTAAACTAGCTTGTTATTTTGTCGGAAACGGATCGTCCGTGTACCAACTTCCTTGTAGGTAAATATTTCCAGCTCTGCTTGAGGCAAAAATTATCCCTTGATTCCCGATTTCATATAGTGCATTACAATTAGGATACGGAAAAGCGGCAGGTGCAACTGACAGCGGAATATTCCAGACACTAGCACTTATTTTTGAGGACATTTTGTACCCAGTTGGTATATTAAATATTTTAGGCATGTGGGTATTCAATTTCGTTGGATCACTCAAATTACATCTTACAAATGCATCGACACGATTTCCCACCCTAATTAATACAAATTTCATATTATCCTTATTAAAGGCCGCCTGATATTTTGCCTCGACTTCACCGACTCCACTAGCTTCATAAATGGCCATTTTAGAAGATTCAAAAGGCACACCATTGACGGTTGGCATAGTTACAAAATTCTTCACCCCAGCAATCTCTTGATCACCTGTTTGTGTCACAGCTTGACCTTTAATCGCTTCCGCAACGTTTTTCGGGTGCATATATTTACTCGTTAAAGTTCCCGCGACTGCTTCGCTGTCTGATGCGAAGCCATAATTTTCTACATTGCCTAGCCCCACTTGTTCAGCGGTTACTTGGTGCGGATTATCCTGATTTTCCACATGGGTATTGAGTTGCTCCGCTTGAACAAAACCACTCTTCGCTAAAACCGCTTGGGCATCAACAGACAGACCAATATGAAGCCCCACGTAATCAACTTCTAAGCTAGCTGGCGTTACCCCATTCGATGAATCTGTATAGCTCATTAAATAAATGAAACCTTCATCTGTGATAAAATTCTGATCATTGATTTGAATTGAAAAATCGCCGAACTCTTTTGCTGATTCTTGGATTTGAGTTACCCAATTATCCGTAGTTGGTAAATACGCAGCGATTTTAATCGTTTGATTATTGGGCGCAGCGGCTTTCACACGTTGATTAATCGTAAAAAATTGAACGTTCTGGCGAATAAATGCCACCGCCTCGTCAGTTGTGAATGTTTCAAACATTTGTGGAATTAATTTTTTTGCGGCTTCAACGAGATTGAAGGCCGCTAACTGTTGTGGAATTACACCACTTTGGGTGGAACCTGTTTTCACACCCTCATCATCACGGCTGGCCATTTTATTGTAGTCCGCTTGGGAAACTTCCTCCCAAACGTCTGTTGGCTTCTTAAGAATTTTAGCCGTAAAATCAGTGGAATAACTGTTTGCATTGGTGGCTGTATTGCCGGCCGTTTTACCGTTAAAGTCTAACTTCAATTTGACAGTGGTTGGCTTAGCCAATAAAGAAATACCGTCTGCTTTTGTCATACGGTCATTCAAATCAATTTGAAGACGATTCGCTAAGGTAGCTTGTTTGATGCCTTGTGTATCTGTGCGTGCTTGGACAATTTCTGGATTACTATCACCTGCTTCTGCTACTAATTGATCGAAATCATTTCGTAAAGTATCAAATTCTTGTTTATTATTATTTGCCGTTGAAACTGCATTTCCTGCAATCGTGATGGCTGTTTTGGCATTGTTCATCGCTTGGTTGGCTGTTTCATTTGCTTGATTGCCTGCATCGGTGGCAATTTGTACGGCTTCTTTGCCAGCTTCATCTGCGATGTTTTTCGCTTCAGAAATTCCATTCGTTAACTGGACTTGGTAAGCATCTACTTTCTCAGCTGATGCATTCGACTGATCCAAGATTGCATTGATTTTAAGGCGACCTTGATTCAGGGTATCTAATTCTTCAATATGTTCTACTGACATTTCGTCACACTCCTCTAGTTTTCATTATTTTATTAAAACTGGCCACCCAATTGGGATTGAATATACACACGACAGATGACCGAAGCATCCAACCATAGTGGCTGATGAGAGAAAAATTGAAGCGTGTGATTGCCGCGTTCGATTTTTCCATCTGTTGTTTTTCGTAAATAACTCAAAATGTTTAGCCGTTGTTGTTGCAATGATAGTTGGGGTAATTTTTTGCCATCCACTACCAAATCAATATTCGTTACAGAATGCGAAGGTCCTTTAGCAGTTGCCTTGAACGTTAATTCTGCGGTGTTTACATAAAGAATGTCCTCGTCAAAGTATAAATTTAGCTCCACTGGCTGTGTCTTGTTAAGTTCTCCTTGTATTGAACGATTTAAAAGTGTCGTCGCCCCTTGTGCGTAAGTTTCGCTAATCTCTTGTTTCCGACTGAAAGCTGTCATGGTACTATGAATTGTTTCTTGCAGGTTTCCTAACTCTAGCTGAATGTCTTGGGGGGCACCAAAAACATCTTTTTTACTTTCTTTTTTGATACGAAGGTTGACACTCCCAAATTCATTCGTATTAATCATGATAACCGTACCCAACCGCAAACGATCGATTGCCAAAGGTTGATCTGTTAATTTAATTAAATCAGCTGCAGTCACTACCCAAGAAACTTGTGGTTTGGTCCATTCTTCTAACATTCGCAAAGCATTTTCCTTTAATGCCTTGGGATCAGAAAAACGCTGTTCCACCCAAATTGACTCTAATAAACCATAGCGGTCAATTGCGGCCTTGTTCTCTAAATACGGAACCCCTTGATTGACCGAGCGAATATTGACTTTGTTAACACCTTCGCCTGAACCTAATGGATAAATCCGATTGATTAGCATCTTGGGATTACGTTCTATTTCAAATCCTTGCATGTTGTAACCTTCTTGAATTCGCGCAACTGGTTCTGTTGGCGGTTTGACTAATGAAAGTTCAAAAGGATAGACCTCTGTATTCCATTGCCAAAGATATTCCTCTTCGAAATCGGCTGGGATGCTAAATAAAGGCTCGACTAGCCCGTTTTCATTCTCCCATTTATAGGTTAATTTCCTTGAAAAATCACATTTTTTTAGGACCCAATGCTTTGTTTTTTGTTTATTCAATAGAAATTGAATGGCCTCTTTCGTTGTTTTGTTTTTAATTTCGTGACAACCAAATAGGACAGTATCGCCTAAGGTACATAATGCTTCTGTGGCAGAGTAGTGAATTTGATTATTGTTCGCATCTTTCTTAATTGTGGTTGGCATCACGCGATATAAACCAATATATTCATTCTCATTGTCGGTCAGTTCCACCCATTGCATTTCTTCAATAAATTCATTTTTAGGATCATCTAGTGGCATGGTAAAATCTAAACTCCCAATTTTGTTCTCTATTTTTTCATAACTGACTTGATAGGCATTGTCCAAAATTGCCGTATATGTTCTTTTCAAATCCAGCGCCATTAACATTTAATCACCCTCCTACACAAATCGGTTAGGATAGCGAATCGTCAAGCGGAAGTCGCTATCTTTGGCTTGAATATACAGCGGTTCATTGGGATATAGATAAAAATCGTTCATTGGTCGAATCATCGGTGCACCATTTTTTGTCAGATAAAAATTTTCAGTATCAATGATAATTTCCGAACGATCAAAGTCTCCTAAGTTAATTGTATCGTTCCGTGTTTTAATCCAAACACCACGTCCGGTTCCTGTTAAAATAATGATCGGTTTGACTTTTAATCCTTCGACCGTAGGATAAATTTCAATTGGCCGAACTTCTTTACCTAAATCCCCCATCGTGTAAGCCCGATTTTGAAAGGTAATCATGGTTGATCCCCAATAAGCCCCGCCTTCAATTAAAATTGGAAAATCAACTGCACCTGAGCCTGTATTCCCCATTAAGTAATTCGCTTGAAATGTAATGGTTGGCGAACCCCACATCACACTAGTCGCATCACTCCGTGTGTATTTATACGGATCAGAAAGCAATAAAGTAAAGGTGCCTGTTACTTGGTTAACACCTTCGGGTACATCACTCACTGAAGACTTACTGCCAAACCACAGCATTTCCGGTTCATCGTTAAACCAAATAGAAACGTCTTTTTCCGTAAACAAAGCAACGTTTAAATGATTAAATGCATCTCGAAACGCTTCATTATTCACAGCTGAAAGGCGATATTTGACTGTTAATTCTCGTTCTGGAATTCGCGCATAAACGTGACGTTTACCATCACGAATCCCTAATTGATAGCTTTCAATTTCGCTTGGAACTAATTCTCGTCCTGAAACTGATAATGTTTGATAGCCAGGGATGACTTTTTCTAAAAATTGACCGTTAAAATTCAACGCTTCTGAAGGAAGAGGCGTTGAATGAGTTGCTTGATTGGTATCAACAAATTTATACATGTTATCCTCTCCTTCCTAAGCGGTTATTTTGTTTCACTTGTTGTCGTTGTAACTCTGTTGCTAAATAAGGCGCCGTAGTTGCTGCGACAACTTTTCCATCTAACGTTGACTCTACTGTCACAAATAATGGTCGATTGTATGCATCATTTTCTAAACGATGGTCAATCGTTGCCGTGAAGTTTCCTCGACCAGCTAAGTCCAAGGCAAAATCATTTAACAGCGGTAAATCTAAAATAGAAGCCATTGCTCTACTAACGGCTGTTTCACCTGCATAAATCCCCGTGGCAATCGTGCCGCCGAAATTCAATTTATGCAAATCAGATAAGGGACCTTCTTTTGCTGGTGAAAATGGTAAAAAGTTACGAATTTTACTGACGACCCCATCGATTGCTTCTTTGGCTTTTCCAATTGCGCCTGTAATTCCATCAGCAATCATACCGACAATATTCGCACCGGCATCGGTGAATTTTGAAAACCAACCTTGGATTGCTTGCCAAGCACCTTCAATTACAGAACCAATGGCATTTTTTACCTGATCGGCTGCATTGGTAACCCCATTTTTGATATTTTCAACTAACTGTCCGCCCGAAGCTAACAGTTGACCAAAATAAGAACCAATCTTCGTGATCATTTGTGAGATTAATGTTCCTGCTGCGGACAGCAAGGCACCCAATAGACTGAGTACACCATTAATTAAGGCTTGAATCAGTTGAATCCCAGCACTTAACAACTGTGGCAACGCATTGATTAACGCACCCATTAAAGCGGTAATTAGCGTAATTGCTGCAGTAACCAGTTGCGGTAAAATTGAAATAATCCCTTGGATCAAAGCCGTTAGCAATTTGACGCCTGCGCTGATGATTTGTGGCAAGGCACCTACCAACGCAGTCACTAACGCTAGAATAATCGTCAGCGCTGATTGAATTAACTGAGGTAAAATCGTCATAATCCCAGTGATTAATGCCATCAAAATTTGTAAACCAGCAGTCAAAATCAACGGTAACATAGTAACAAATGCATTGACTAAGGCTGTGATAATTGAAACACCTGCTGTAACTAGCATTGGTAACGCTGTGACAAAAGCTGTCACTAATGTAGTGATGATATTAATCGCTGCAGTTGTAATTGTTGGCAAGGCGGTGACAATCGCATTAACTAAAGTCATTAATAAGCTCAAACCAACTTCTATCAACATTGGTAAGACTGTTGTAATCCCCTGAATCAACGTAGTAATAATTTGTGTTGCCGCTTCAATTAAGACGGGCAAATTGGCAACGATCGCACCAACAATTAACGTAATTAAACTAGATAACGCGGTTACGATGCTTGGAATAGCTTCTGTTATTTTCCCGAGAATACTGGTTAAGACTGTTGTAAAAAGTTGTATAACTTTCGGTAGATTAGCTGCCAGCATTGTTGTAACCGATGTAATCGTGTTACCTAAATTATCAAAGACTTGGGTAATACCACCCGCACTCAAATCACCGGTTTTCATCCAGGCCGTCACGAATGAAACAATCAAGGAAATAATTAGACCAAACGGCCCAGAAATTCCTAATGCAGCCAGTGCAACCTTTGTCAGAACTTTTACCAAAAGACCAACCGCTAAACCAGCTTTGTCAAAGGTGCCACCAAATTGCCCTAATAAGTTACTACCTAATTGCAAACCGCTGGCAAAAACGCCTGCTAGCACACGACCAATTGTTGAAAAAATAGTCGCCATTTTCTCTAAGCCTACTGCAAAAAATTGTTTAAAAACTGCCATTATTTGTTGAAAGGCCGGCTGGATCTGTTGTAGCAGTCCTACCAATTTACCAAACGCCGCTGAAACAGCTCCTTGAATGGCACTAGCTAAGCTATTGATACTATTTCTAAATGTTTCATTGGTTTTATAGAAATAAATAAACGCTGCTACCGCTGCTAAAACGGCTGCTACAATTAAAATTAATGGTCCTCCACCTAAGGCACTAAAACTAGCACTTAGTTTTGATAAGCCACCACCTAACTTCCCAATGTTTCCTTGTACAAGAGCCAAACCAGCACTAAACTGTTGAAATTTTTGCTGAGCCATCGTTACCATAATCAACATGGGGCCAATGGCGGCTAAAATGCCCATAATGGCAACAATAAAAACTTGGACGGGTTTTGGTAATTTGATAAATAAATTCACCAAAGCTGTAATGCCTTTGACGACTGTGATAACCACTTGAACCAAAATTTCCATTCCTGGAGCCATCACGCTTTGAATCACTTGTGCTGCCGCTTCAAATGATTGATTCATCTGAGTCAATGCCCCTTGCAACTCGCCTTGCAATGAATCAGAAATCCCTCCTGCACTGGCCATAATCAGTCCTTGCATTCCTTGAAATTCGCCACTGACCCCAGCACCGACGCCCATAGCTGTTTTTAAAACGTTCAGCATAGGTAAGGAAACGGCACTAGTCATGGCCGTCCCAAAGCTCAGCATATTATTTTGTGCATTAGTAAAGCCATCAGAGGTTTCTTTCCCCGCTTTTTTAGCTGCTTCACCAGCTTGTTCAGCAGAATCTGTTAACGCTGTGTTCATTTGATCTGCTGCCTTTGCTGTTTCGTCTCCTGTTTTTTTCACTGTTTCTCCAGATTGTTGCATGACGGTTTTAAATGTGTTCATGACCGTGGTTGACTGATTGACACCCGCACTAATTTTCCCTAAATATCCACTTAATAAGGCATACTCACCGCTCATACTTTTTAATGCTTGTTGGACGCCTGCAAGGCTTTTCTTTGCCTCCGATAACGGCGTTTTTTCTTTGTCATTCTCCATCTACTCTCCTCCCTTCTCGATAGCGGCGTAGACGCTCTGCCACAGTGGCAAGTTGCGTTTTTTTCCGCTCATTTAATTTCGTTCGTTGTGGCTGGTTAGCTGCCAGAACTTCAGCAACTCGTTTTTCATAATCATAAAAACTTTTAAAGCTTTCAAAAACGGGTTTTCCTTTTTTGTTCGTCGCTTGCGCTTTAACATTTAAGTAGGCAAGCTCGTGCCTTTTCCGCTCTTCATCTACTTCTGCTAAATTAAAAGCAATCATTCGTAATTCAAATTCAGACATGGTCATCCGATCCACTTCTTCAAATGAATGACAGCCTAAGTAGCGAAAAGCAGAAAGAGCGATGTCGTGATACACGTCATCGCTCGTTTTAATTAGTTGGTCGCTTGCGCTTCTGCTTTCTTCGCTTCTTTGCTGAACTGATCGATCATTGGTTTTGTAAGAGGTTGCTTTCCCATTTCTTTAAGCAAATCATCTGAAAGTTTTTTGACATCTTGGGTCATTAACCATGCTTCAATTTCCGACTTACCTATTTTTAATTGCCCACTTTGTAAAGCTTCCATGATGTCAACTAAGATTACTGGATTGTATTGGCGTAAATAAATCATTGCTGAACTGATGCCCATGCCGAATTTGGCAGCGCCATTTTCAATTTGGTAACGTTTATCTAATTCACGAATCGCGCCAATCGTAAATTTCACTTCAATTGTTTTTCCGTTAATCTCTAAATTCATTTTTTATCCTCCTAAAATTCAACACTTTTTGATTATTCGCCAGGTTGTGGTACTTTATCTGGAACAGTATCTTGGAACGCATATTGTGCTTCCGCAATAATATCTGCTTCTACTGTTGCAAAACCATCTTGTGGTTTGCCATTAATAGAGGCTTCTGTTTCGATTTCTACTAATTCTTCTACATTGGCTGGTAAACTCCATGAATTTACATAACCTTGGGCATAAATTGCTGGATATTTACCTTCCGCATTTTTTTCACCTTTTAAATCAACATCCCAAAATTCCATTAAGATGCCATCTTCAACTGCGTCTTTCATGTATAAATTTTCATCATCTCGAGAGGCTAAACCGCTTAACGATAACGTAACTTCTAAACCAGAAACAGCATTCGCAACGCCATCTTTTGTTTGCGTACCGCTCGATTCACGTGAGAATTCCCATTCATGTTCAATTTGAAATAAGGGTTTCATTGCTTTCTTTGTCGCTGCTTCATCCAAGCGACGAACTAATAAAATACGGTCTTTTCCTTGCATAACTTCTCCCATTGATAATTCCTCCTAGTAAAATTGCATGTGTAATGGTAGTACAGCATGCCAAATTGTTTTTTTCATTTGTTTGGTATCTTTTACCATTTGTGCTTTGACTTCTTGATGTTTGATACCCCAATTAAAATGAGCCGTTCGTTTTAAGTTACTGGTTGCCTGCCGTAAAATCGTTCCTTTAATTGTAGAAATTTGTTGTCGTTCAGATAACGCACCATAAACATGCATTATTAATTCAATTTCACCCAAAATAGCTGATTTAGTTGGCTTAGGTAATTCTTTACTATCACCTAAGTAAACAAATGGCTGATCTGGTAAATCTGTCGGCAGTTCCTCTAGCAACAAAAATCCTGACGTCTGGCAGATTGCAACAAGGGCTTCATATAACTCTTGTTCCGCTTCATTCATTTTTAGCGCCACCTTTCCATTCAAAAAATTCAGGATTGGTTAACAAATTGGCTCTCTTCTAGTCAAAATGAAGGATCTTGAAAGTAGCCGGCATTTTCTGCTCCTTCATAGCTGACACAAGAAAGCAGTCAAAATCATAGAATTCCGTGTCTTCATTTTTTTGGTTGCCTCACGTTTATCTATCTCTTTCGACACTATTAATTTACCATGTTGACACCTGAAAAAATTCCACGCTTTTTCCATGTTTACATCCCTAGTTCATCCGCCACCGCTTCAAAGAAATGATTTCTTAATTTATAGGCTTGGCTTTTACTAATAAATAATTGCTGGGCAAGTCCAATTAATGTTAAAGAGGGCCGTTTTTTCATATATAGTTCTTCAATAATCACGCGCGTTTGTTCATCCGCTTCAGCTAAACAATTTTTGATAATGTCTCGATTTCTCTCTAAGTTCCACAGACGACGATCCATAGCTATCGTAATCGCCATTCGTTCGGTCACTACAGAGTGAAGTCCTTGTCCTCTAATACCAGCATTTAAATCTGCTTCTTGATAAGGGTGCCGTAATTCTTCTTCCCGTTGCCGGATATACTCATCTGTTTTATAAAAGTCTGCTAAAATATCTTTGATATAATTAAATGTTGACGTACGCATTGGTTAATCTCCTTTACTTTTATTCATTTAAAAGTGTTAATCGATAAATAAAATAACACTCTTTCGACATGTCTAAGCCGTGACGAATCGCTTCATCTGAATAACCGAGCCAAATTAAATAGAGATACTCGCTTTTTGTAAACGATGCGGCCTTGATGGATTGGATGGGTCTTGATTGATCCATCGACCAATTACCGATTGCTTGTCCTAATTCTTGAATTTCCTGCATAATAAGTTTATTTTTTTGACTTGCCCAATCGGGATATTGATTCATTAGTTGTAAGAGTCGTTTTCTTTTTTGTGCTTTTTCGCTTTGTTGCTTTGAAATATCTTTAAATACAACGCTTTTCATTTCAAATAAATCTTTTTTACATTTTGTTAAATTACTCATGTTTACGGCCTTCTCTTTCACCAATTAGATAACCTAACATCAGTGTCATTGTCCAAAAGATAAACCCAATAATAATTGTTAACATATTTATTTCACACTCCTCATTCGTTTGTCTGTTGTGTCTTTATATTGGAAAACATAGCCACTGGCGTGCTTCATTAGACGAGAAATAATGCGTGTTCCATAGGCCTCCACCAGTTGTTTTCCAGAAAAATTAGTAGTAAAAATAGTTGCTTTATTCTGTCTAGCTTCTAAAATTCGATTTAAGATGTCATTATTAAAATCCGTACTAACTTTATTTTTAATTCCTAATTCAGCACCTAAATCATCTAAGACCAAAACGTCTGCTTTTTTCATTCTAGTAATATACGCTTGAGCCTTTGCTTGGCTTTTGGCCGATTCATTCATGGACATTTTTAGTTTTTCTAATAACTCAGAGTAGCTGACAAATAAACAATACTTTTGATATGCAGAGCGTTCTAAGACTTCAACTAAAATACTGATAGCCAAATGACTTTTACCGACACCAGGTTTCCCTGAAAAAATAACGTGGATTGGCTTTCCTTCAACAATCGCTGAAACTGCTGCTAAGGCCCGTTCTTTTGCTTGTCTTGTTTCTAATTCAGTGGTTTGGTAATTGGTTAAGCGACATTGCCGTAGCGCATCATCAGCAATTAAGGACCCTTGATGAAAAAATTTTTGTGTACGCGCCATAAAACTCTCTTGAGAACGTTGTTGAGTGGCTTCTTGTTCATGTTTTTTTAGCATTTTATACCCACACGACCAACAAGTTGGGGCACAACGTTCTGTGCCATCTTTATTTTTTTGTTGCCAAACATATTGTTCACTGCCACATTCAGGACAACGGTCTTCAACTTTTTCTAACAATTGACTCAATAGTATTTGAAAAGTTTGATCTGTCGCATGCATACTGATTTCCTCCTTTCTTTAAAAACCTAACTCTTGATATTCTTCTGTCATTTGCGGCGTATGCTCCAACACTTGTTTTTTATCATTTACCAGAACTTCATGTACGGATAAATAATTTTGTTGCTCCCAACTTTTCAAAATAGCATTTACATAGCCGTAATTCCGTTTATTTCGATCGACGGCAATTCCTAAAGCATGCAAGATTAATTGGCATGCTTCCTCTTGGCTAGCCCCTTTTTGTATAAAATCTTGCAACCAATACTTAAAATCTTGGCTTGTTTTTGAGGCCAGTGTACCAAAGCCGTTTTCCTCATAAAAATGATAAATCATCTTTAAACAATCGTTTTCTGAACTACTACCTTGACTCTGACCTAACTTAGACTGGACTATGCTTTCCTGTGGTAACCGTTGGTAGTCAGCTGGTTGACCACTGACAGACGATTCTGCTTTAAACGTATAAGCTTTGCTATTTTTTTCAACAATCTGATTTTTCTCTTCTTGATACAAGGTTGGTTTGTAACGATCACTGCGAATATAATTATGAATTTTCCAATGTTTGATAACGATTACACCACTTTCAAATACTAGAATAAATTTTTTAACCATTAGCAATTTTAGATCGTCTTCCCCACAACCAACCATTCGCTGCAATTTTTTGGGATTATTGATAAATCCATCATCATCGGCACGCATCGCTAAATGAAAATACAGGGCCTGACTTGATAAGGGCATATCTAAAAACGCATCACTATCAATAATCGTTTTTGCAAACATGCGTCGTTCTGCCAATCCGCTTCTCTCCTTTTGACTAAATTATTGTTACTCTGTTAGTAATTCCATGAGGCCAATCATACCAATCACGATGGCCCCAATTTTTATTGAGACACTGCTTATTAATAAAATAATTGCTAAAAGTAACATATCCGACAACGTTTTTTTATAATTCCGACTCATTTCTTCACCCTTTCTACAAAAATACGGTTTTCCGAACAAAATGTTCAAAAAAATAGTTCAGTTAACCGAACATTTGAATGGCTCTATCTTAGCATCAAATATTTTCACTGTCAACTCATAAGTTTGGTTTTATGAACCTCTAATTTTAATTGCGATTGTTACTTGCCTTCTCTAAACAGGTATAGTATACTTTGAGGCAATAGGAGGTTCGGAAATATGAACATTTTTGCTGTCCGTTTAAAAGAGGCTTTAACAGCCAAGAACATCAAACCTAGTGATTTAGCGAAAAAAACTGGCATCGGTAAATCTTCGATCAGCGATTGGCTAGCTGGTCGTTACGAAGCAAAACAAGACAAAGTTTATCGCATTGCAGATGCATTAGACATTAATGAGGCCTGGTTGATGGGACAAGAGGTTCCCATGGAAAAAAATGCCTCAACTATCGACCGCATTTATAAAAAATTAGAGCCCCAACGACAAGCCATCGTTTATCAATTTGCCGAACAACAATTACACGAACAACAAACGCAAGCAGAAATTCTCTCATTCCCTCGCCGTGACGAAATGACACTGGCTGCCCACGCTGGGGATCCAGAAAAGATATTTTCAAAAGAAGAAATCGAGAAAATTCACGATTACTTGGATGAAATTGATGCCAAATATCAACAATCGATTTCTTCTGACAAAAAAGAGGATTAACTTCCCATCTACTCTTTTTATTAAGTAATGGCAGGTGAATGGTAAAGTGAATGATTATGAAAAACTCGTCAGTTCCATTCAAAAGGATGTGACGGTTTTAGAAATTGATTTATACAATCAAACAGGTTGTTATGGGTTGTATCGAAATGGCAAAATTTATATTGAAAAAACATTGAGTACCCGTCAAAAGAAGAACATTTTAGCCGAGGAATACGGGCATTATCAAACATCCGTTGGCACTATTTTAAATCAAAATTGTACAGAAAATCGGAAGCAAGAGTTGAAAGCTCGCAATGTGGCCTTAGAGCAATTAGTTACATTAGACGATTTAATTCGTTGCTCTGAAGCTGGCTTAAGTAACCATTATTCTTGTGCTGAATTTTTGGAAATCGATGTTGAAACATTAAAAAATGTGATTACGTACTATCGACAAAAGTATGGCGCCACTTATCTTTATAAAGGACGGATTTTTGAATTTAGGGATTATTCTGTGATGGTATTAAATACTGGGTTAACTTAAAAAGCATGGAACAAAATCAATAAGGATTTTGTTCCATGCTTAAAAGTATTCTGGAAAATTCAAGAGCGGTTTTTGTACCAATGGTTAATATGTCCGACGCCAAGCATAAGATTTGGGACAAGTATGAGGACGAATATAAATGACGGCCAAAATCCGATGAACTGAATAATATGTTCCCGCATACTATGTAGTACAAAGAAGAAAAGAAAAAAGTACAGGGAACTCTTGCCTGAACCCATTTCTTTTAAATAACGATCTCCATTTTTATAGAAAACAACAATTCTTTTCATCTTTGCACCTCCATGACTATTTTATCAAGAAATCATGAAAAGAAAAAGCACACCATTCGTCTGGTGTGCTTTTTCTTTTTAATTATTCACCTTGATTCAACTTACGAATCAACTCATCAATGTGATTTCCGTATTGGACAGATTCGTCTCTTTCAAAAATCAACTCTGGTGTTTTATACAAGGTTAACCGTTGTCCTAATTCTTTACGAATCAGTCCTTTGGCTTTGTCTAAGCCTTGTTGAGCTTTTTGTTGTTCGGAAGCTAAATCAGATAACAAGCTGTAATAAATCGTTGCTTGTTGTAAATCACCGGTCACACGAACATCTGTAATAGTGATGCCTTGGACGCGTGGATCTCTGATGCGTTTGTTCAAGATATCATTCACTTCACGCATGATTTCTTGACCTACACGACGGTCACGATAATTTGCCATAGTGTCTTCCTCCAATTACTAAAATTATTGTTTGATTTCTTCCATAATGAAGCCTTCAATCGCATCATCTACACGTAAATCATTGAAGTTTTCAATCATAGCGCCACATTCAAAACCAAGTTTGACTTCTTTCACGTCATCTTTAAAGCGTTTCAAGCTTGCTAATTTACCTTCATAAATAACAATACCATCACGAATGACACGCACGCCACTATCGCGGCGAATAAAGCCTTCTGTAACATAACAGCCAGCGATTGTGCCAACTTTAGATACTTTGTACAATTCACGAACCGTCATTTGACCCGTAATTTTTTCTTCAAATTCTGGATCTAATAACCCTTTCATCGCTGTTTCGATTTCTTCTAGGGCTTTATAGATAATACGGTGTAAACGAATATCAACTTCTTCTTGTTCTGCTTGTTGTTTCGCTTGTGGTGTTGGGCGAACGTTAAAGCCGATAATAATCGCATTACTTGCTGCGGCTAAAGTTACGTCGCTTTCATTGATGGCCCCAACTGCCGCGTGAACAATTTTCACACGAACGCCTTCTACATCAATTTTTTGTAAACTTGCTGAAACGGCTTCGGCAGATCCTTGTACGTCTGCTTTGACAATGATATTAACTTCTTTTAATTCGCCTTCTTTTAGACTTTCAAATAAGTTATCCAATGTCACACGGCTACTTGCTGAACGTTGTTCAAGCAACGCACGTTTAGCCCGTTCTTCCCCTGCTTGACGTGCTGTTTTTTCATCTTCAAAGACCACAAAACGATCACCCGCTTGAGGAACATCATTTAATCCGGTAATTTCTACAGGAGTTGCGGGTCCTGCTTCTTTATCACGGCGGCCCATGTCATTGGTCATCACACGAACACGTCCGTAAGTATTACCAACAACGATTGGATCACCAACATGTAAAGTTCCTTGTTGAACGAGTAATGTCGCAACCGGACCTTTACCTTTATCTAAGCGCGCTTCAATCACTGTTCCAATTGCTTTTTGCGTTGGATCAGCTTTTAAGTCTTCTACTTCAGCAATCAATAAAATATTTTCCAATAGCTCATCAATGTTTTGATTGAATTTCGCTGAAATATTGACGAAAATCGTATCTCCACCCCATTCTTCAGGAATTAATTCATGTTCACTTAATTCTTGTTTCACATGATCAGGGTTCGCACCAGGCTTATCAATTTTGTTAACTGCTACAATAATCGGCACTTTTGCCGCTTTGGCATGGTTAATCGCCTCGATTGTTTGTGGCATTACTCCATCGTCCGCTGCAACAACTAAGATGGTAATATCAGTGATGCTGGCACCACGCGCGCGCATACTAGTAAAGGCCGCATGTCCTGGTGTATCTAAGAACGTAATTGGTTTGCCATCAATATCTAACTGATAGGCACCAATATGCTGCGTGATACCGCCTGCTTCACCTGAAGTCACACGAGAATGGCGCAATGTATCTAATAATGTTGTTTTCCCGTGGTCTACGTGTCCCATGATTGTGACAACAGGGGGACGTGTAGTTAAGTTTTCTTCAACAACTGCTTCTGGTTCGAAGAATTTATCAATGTCCGCAATATCAACTTGGACTTTTTCTTGCGGTTCCATGCCATAGTCCACAGCTAATAATTCAATTGTATCTTTATCTAGGGCTTGGTTTTGGTTAACCATGACACCCATCATAAATAATTTTTTGATGATTTCCGCTGGTTCGCGGTGGATTTTTTTCGCAATATCCGCCACGTTCATACCTTCTGTATATTCTAAAACATCTGGTAATTCACGGAATTTACGTGCTGGTACTGCTGGCTTCGCTGATTCTTGTTGATGTTTGCCTTTTTTCCCTTTTTTGTTGAAACGATTGCGGTTTTGGTTATTAAAGTTATTCCGGTTATTACGATTTTGACCGCCACCAAAATTGTTGTTACGGTTTTGGCCGCCACGGTTTTGGTTGTTCCCGCCATTGTTATTTTGGCTGGTCCGATTTTGATTCGTTGTAGAACCGTTATTGTTTTGGGTATTGCGGTTTTGATTGTTTGTATTTGTTTGATTGCTACGGTTTTGTGTGTTGCTTTGGCCGTGACGATTTTGGTTGTTGTTGTTTCTTTGTTGTCCATTCGTTGATTGATTGTTTGGACGATTTTGGTTATTTCTTTGTTCACCAGGTTTATTGTTCATTGGTTTCTTATTGGCTGGTTTATTTTGTGTTGTTTGTTGCTTTTGGTTGTTTGTTGCTTTTGATTGAGTATTTACGGTACTTCCTCCTCCGAATGCTTGACGAAGCTTTGTTTCTTGCTCGGAACTAATTGCGCCCATATGGTTTTTAACATCCATACCTAATTGATGCGCTTTATCGACAACGTCTTTGCTTGCTTTATTCATTTCTTTTGCTAGTTCATAAATTCTTTTTTTTCCCATGCAATCACCTTCCTAACCTTTTAGTAATTCCTTGATTTTGGTGGCAAATCCTGCATCAGTTACTCCGATAACCATTCGTGGTCGCCCAATCGCTTGGCTGAGCTCGAATTGACTGAACAGTTCGCTAACAGGAACATTATAATAAGAACTTTTGTCCTTGATTTTCTTTCTAGTATTCTCACTGGCATCTTGCGCAACAAACACAAATTTCGCTTTGTTTGCACGAATATCTTTAAGGGTTAATTCCTCGCCTGTGACTAATTTACCGGCGCGCATTGCTAAACCTAAAAGGTTCAAAATTTTGGTTTTATTTTCCATCGCCAAACAACTCTTTGCGGGCTTTTTGGTGCGTTACATAATCCAATAGTTCTTGATAAAATTCATCACTTAATTTTGTTTCTAAGACACGATCAAGAATTTTTTTATCCCAAGCTTTTTGGACTTCCGCAGGATCCAAATCAACGTAAGCGCCACGTCCTGGTAATTTACCAGTTGGATCTAAGGCCACTTCGCCTTCTTTGGAGCGAGTAATTCTGACTAATTCTTTTTTCGGTTTCATTTCGCCTGAAACAACCGATTTACGCATTGGAATTTTTCTCTTTTTCATTTTTTCACCCTCCAAAAACGTTATTCTTGTTCAGGTAATTCTTCTGTAATTTCTGCTTCAACAACTGCTTCTTCAGCAGCCAAGTTTTCGTAATCATCTGCCGTCATATCTGAATGGATAATTGCTTCATCCATTTCTTCTGCCACTTCGGCAACTTCTTGATTGGCTTGTTGTTCATAAAATTCAGCCATATCAGATTCTGATTTGATATCAATTTTATGGCCCGTTAATTTAGCAGCTAAGCGCGCATTTTGACCACGTTTACCAATTGCTAATGACAATTGATAATCAGGTACAACAACTGTACATGCTTTGCTATTTTCTGGATCAAAAATAACATCTAATACTTGAGCTGGATTCAAGGCATTACTAATATAAATAGCTGGATCTTCGTTCCATTCCACAATATCCATATTTTCGCCTTTTAATTCATTCACAATCGCTTGGACACGTTGGCCTTTTGGACCGACACAGGTACCCACTGGATCAATATTAGGATCTGTTGAACGAACAGCTACTTTTGAACGATCGCCAGCTTCACGAGCGACACTTACGATTTCAACAATTCCATCATAAACTTCTGGAATTTCTTGTTCAAAAAGACGTTTTAGTAAATCTGGATGACTACGGCTTACAAAAACTTGTGGGCCTTTTGATGTGTTTTCAACACGTGATACGTAAACTTTAATCCGATCATGCGGTTGGTAAAATTCATTTGGCATTTGATCTTGTTTTGATAAGACTGCTTCGATTTTGCCTAAGTTTACATAGATATAACGACGATCTTGACGTTCAACAATTCCTTGCATGATGTCATTTTCGTATTCGCTAAATTCATTATAAATAATTGTTCTTTCTGCTTCACGGACACGTTGTAAAATTACTTGCTTTGCTGTTTGGGCAGCAATGCGGCCAAAGTCTTTTGGCGTAACTTCAAAACGAATTTTGTCGCCGATTTCATATGCACCATTTAATGCAACGGCATCTTTTAATGAAACTTCCAATTGTGAATCAAATACTTCTTCTGTTACTTCTTTGACAGCATACACGTGAATATTGCCTTTTTTTGGTTCAAATTCAACTTCGACGTTGCTTGCTTGTCCATAATGTCTTTTATATGCAGAAACTAAAGCTGCTTGTAACGCTTCAATCACCGTATCTTTAGGAATCCCTTTTTCAGCTTCTAATACGTCTAATGCATTTAACATTTCTTTGCTCATTGTTTTTCTTTTCCTCCTATGGATTCGTTAAAGCTGAACGAGTGGTTCTTCTTCCAAGGGAAAAACTTCTCGTTAAAACTTGTCACAGGCCTAGCTAAAAGTAAAACTTTTAGTGGACCCTTTTTTACATTCGAGTCTGTTGATTAAAATTGAATGGCTAAACGAGCTTTTGCGATATTTTTACGTTCAAAAGTCATTTCCTTCACTCTGGTTTTAATTTTTACACTTAATGTTAATTGTTCTGAATCAAGATGGACTAAGGTACCCTCAATCTGTTTTTCTCCATCAACTGCTTGATAAAGAGAAATATGAATGTACTTGCCTACCGCTTGTTCATAATCGCTTTCTTTCTTTAACGGACGTTCTGCTCCCGGAGAAGAAACTTCCAGAAAGTACGCTTGCGGAATTGGATCTGGATCCATTGCATCTAGTTTTTCACTTAATTTTTCGCTGACAAAGGCACATTCCTCAATATCAATGCCACCTTCTTTATCGATAAATACTCGTAAAAACCAATTTTTTCCTTCCTTAACAAACTCTACTTCCACAAGTTCAAAATTTTGTTCTTCTAAGATTGGTGTGACTAACTTTGTTACAGTTTCCACAGCACTACTCAAAATTTTCGCCTCCTTCGAGATTGATGTAACGAACCGTGTCCTGATGACTTTTCCATCAAAAAGAGTGAGCAGAAATCCGCTCACTCCCAACTAGTATCATTACGCTAAAGATAGTATAGCACAGAACCACTCCAAACTCAAATGAACAAGCTAAATCTCTCGAAATTTGCACATTTTGTCTCGATTACTGAAACTATCTAAGCGATTATTTTTTCGTTTTAAAATAGATAAATAATCCTTGAATCAAAAGAAGGCTACCTAAGAAAAGAAACGCGTTTTCTTTTGTTTCACCTGTTTTTGGCAATTCCTTATTACGAATCGCCTGTTTTTCAATGGTTATTGAAGTAGTTTCTGTGGTTGAATTCGTGGTAGTATCTGTTGTCCCACTCGTTGGTGGTGTGGTACTTTCTATAGGTTTTTCTGGCGTATAGTGATTAGTAAATACTTGACCTCCATCATACTGAGTAGTCGCCACAAGATTTCCTAAAAGCGCCTCGACGGTTACTTGAACTTGAAGGTTGTGCGTATCGTAGGAAACACCTGCCTGTCGCGTGTTTACTTCCCGAATGGTGTATTGATAGTTTCCGGGAGTTTCAAAGGTTAATGGTGAAAATTGAATTTTCCCTAAAGTATCGTTACTAACCGTTTCTAGTACTGTGCCTTTCTCATCTAACAATTCAAATTGAAATTCAGCATCCTTCAGTGGTTTTCCTAAAAGAACTTTTCCAGCTAAAAATGAAGCAGCGACTGGTTGATATGAAATCTTATGATTCACAACAGTTTTCAGTGCAACTAAGTTTTTACCAAAGTCTTCAGGTGTTATTGAAATCTTGTTTTGCGAAAGCTGGTAACCGGTAGGTGCTTTGGTTTCTTCTAAAGTATAGTTATCTTTTAACAAGCCTTTAACAATCGCTGTTCCGTTTTGATCTGTTGTGATTTTGGCCACTGTTTGATTGGTTGAGTTACGAATGAGTTTAAACTCTGCACCTGCTAAACGCTGGCCTGCTTCATCTTCTTTATGAATTTCAACAACATATTGTTCACCATTAGCTTCTCCACCACCTGTTTGTGAGACACGACTCACTTCGACTTCTTCCACCACCGTTTGATTTTCTGTTAATTTTGCATAATTTGTGAAGGTTTCACCTTTTTCGGGAAGATGATCGATTTTGGTTTTATAGGTGATACGATATTCGTTAGTCCCAATATTGCCAAAATGCACCGAAAAATTGCGGTCACCAGGACCATACTGGACAGCCAACTGATCAGTTATATCTTCCTCTGGCGTGAACTGCCAAATAGCATTTCCATCCAGTGTCCATTGTCCTCGTTCAATTTTCATAGTGTCTTTCATATAACTTAAACTTTCTGTTTTTAGCACATCTTCCACTTCTAAATCAGTATACGTTTGCCCTGTTGGATTAATCCGTAGTACATTGTAAATTTCGGTTGGATCGTCTTCGATAAACCACGAATACTTGCTAAATTTTTCGTTAACATCATCGCCTTCACCTTGGTAATCAAGATCGCCAGCAAATATTTTTTCCCCTTCAACCGTGACGTAAATAGGAATCTTGGATTCATTTTCCACATTTTCGAAATCAATCAAACTTGTAAAATATAAAGACCCACTAATACTAGCATGGTTTTCTACGTAATCTGTATACGTTAACGTGACCGTTTTATTTGCTACATCGGTCTGTGCAATTGCAACCACAGCACCTGTATCATCTACTACATTAAAGGTCATATTTTTCTCGAGACGTAGCTCTTCGGGCAAAGTAATCACACTCGTATCCCCACTATTAACGGTATTATCCGGTAAGTTGAACTCAATTCGGAGGTAGATGTCTGTATATTGATTAATGGTCCCAAGTGGGTTTCCCTCTTTGTCCGTTAGATGAATCGCTGTCACAATGTTGCCTACTTGCTTACGCGGCACTACGTTTGGCGTAGCAGAAATTTGATTGGTTTCACTGGTACTAGTTGGTTCCGTTTGCGCATATCCTGTTTCAAGTTTCAGAAAAGGCGTTATCAGCGTCGACAAAAGAATGAAAAACATTCCCCAATAGACAAAACTTCTTTTTTTCATTTTTATTCAATCCTTCCTATCTAAAATAATTGGTTAGGTTTATACTATCAAGGATTAACTAGGTGCAAGTGTTTTTATTTTTCCCAACAATAAAAAACAAAAAACACCGAACCAAAATAATTTTGGCTCGGTGTTTTGCTCCTAATGTCTTTTCTTATAAAACCATAATTGAACTTTTTCAGAAATGGTTGATAAATGTTGGAAAGTTGAGTCTGCTGCAAAGAAAAGAATGGCTAAAAGTAACAAGGCTGTTGGCGATACCGAAGTTAACGAGAACAAGTTTTTCATGGAAATACTTGTAATAACCATTCCGATTAAACAGCCAATCATTACGCGCTTGCGGTAACGATTCATTGGTGAACTAATTTTATAAAGAACCATAAAGCCGACTGAAACTAGCAACAATGTTGCAGTCGTTGAAATGTCCGTTTTTTGAAGTGCAAGAATATCACCACAAATTAGTAAGGCACCGACTACTAACATATCCGTTAACCCACCAGGAATTGCTTTTGATAACACATTGAAAAGAAATTTCCCTTCAATGCGACGATGATTTGGTTCCAAAGCTAGAAATGTCGAAGGAATCCCAATTGTAAATAAACTAATCAATGTGACTTGTGTCGGTTGTAAAGGATATGTCACGGCAAAAATCATAGCAAAGACAGACATCAGCAAGGAGAAAATATTTTTTACAAGGAATAAACTTGAAGAGCGTTCAATGTTATTAACTACTTGGCGGCCTTCAAAGACAACCTCCGGCATCGTTGAAAAATCAGAATCCAACAACACAACTTGCGAGGCTTGTGCTGTAGCTTGATTTCCTGAAGCCATGGCAATACTACAATCTGCTTCTTTCATGGCTAAAATATCATTGACTCCATCCCCTGTCATCGCCACTGTATGATCTAATTTTTTCAACAATAGTACAAATTGTTTCTTTTGTTCTGGCGTGACACG
The DNA here is from genome assembly GCF_051712165.1 of Enterococcus sp. DIV1420a. Classification (NCBI taxonomy): domain Bacteria; kingdom Bacillati; phylum Bacillota; class Bacilli; order Lactobacillales; family Enterococcaceae; genus Enterococcus; species Enterococcus sp. DIV1420a. The sequence goes on along the minus strand of NZ_JBIOOI010000001.1, from coordinate 2,141,500 downwards.
ACCAAAAACGGTGTATTTTTCTAACGCTTCTGTCTGGGCTTCCATTGTAGTTAATGTTCGCGCGTCCACATAATTTTCAGCACCAATAATGCCTGCCGCTTGTGCTACATTGGATACTGTTAAAGGATTATCGCCAGAAATGACCTTAATAGCCACATTTTGTTCAGCGAAATATTCAAAAGTTGCTTTGGCTTCTTTACGAATCGGATTCCAAAGAAGAATGTAGCCTAGAGGTTGTACCTCTGCTGTCAACGTTTCCTGAAATTCTCCTAAATACTTTCCGAACACCAATAAGCGATAGCCTTGACTTGTATAATGTTCCACTTCAGATTGATACATTTCATAATTGTCTCTCAAAATCATCTCTGGCGCTCCAAGAATATACGTCGCTTCTGGGAAAGTCACGCTACTAAATTTTTCGACAGACGAAAACGAGGTATAGCTAACGGCTTCCCTCTGATTATTAGTAACAAAAAATTCTTTCATCGCTTTCATCGTATCGTTGTCAGCTGACATTGTTCGGCAAAAATCGCCAATTAATTTTTCGACATTGGTTAAGTCTGTACCATCATTTTCGATACTCACCACAGGAACCAACTCTTGGACTTCCATCGTGTTTTCAGTAATTGTTCCTGTTTTATCTACACATAACACATCGACACGTGCTAAGGATTCGATACTTTTCATGTTGTGCAATAAAACGCCGCGCTTCGCTAAGCGCATTGTGCTGGCAGCTAATGCAACGGTTGTTAAAAGGTACAACCCTTCCGGAATCATCCCAATCAAGGCAGCTTCCATGGAGACAATGCTGTCATGAAGCCCTTGATGGTTGATGAAATAACTTTGGAAAAATAGAACACAGCCGATTGGAATAATAATAATCCCTACCCATTTCACCAAACGGTTAATGGAACCGACCATCTCTGATTGTTCCCCTTTTTTAATTGATTTCGCTTCAAGCGTTAATTGATGAACATAGGCCTCAGCGCCAATTTTATCAATTCTTGCATAACAAGAACCTGACACAATAAAGCTACCTGACAAAAGTTGGCTATCTGCTACTTTGGTAATCTCATCAGATTCCCCAGTTAACAAGGATTCATTCACACGGACTTCACCAGATAAGACAATTGCATCCCCAGAAATCTGTTCACCCGATTTAAAGAGCACCACATCGTCCAAAACCAGTTCATCTGGCGAAATTTCTTGTTCTTGGCCATCCCTCACAACGGTTACTTTTGTAGCATTTAGAATATTTAAGCTATCTAATACTTTCTTCGACTTAATTTCTTGGTAAATTCCAATGACCGTATTAATGATTACTACTGGCAAAAAGGTCATATTTTTATAAGATTGTACCAGCATTAATAACACACCTAGTACCACAAAAATTAAGTTGAAATACGTAAATACGTTATTAATAACAATCTGTTTCGTTGTGATAAACTCTGTATCGACGGCGGCATTGACTAAGCCTTTTCGCTGTCTTTCTTCAACTTGTGCGGCCGTCAAGCCTTGTTTATCTTCTGGATAATAGCGTTCTGCGTTAGCAGTCACTGCTATTGGTTCATTTTCTTGCATTTCTTTTTTTCTTCTCAAACACATCACCCCTTGTTCTAGTTGACTCTTTCATCGTCTCCTTCTCTCCCACAGTATAGCACTGAATAAAAATTTAGATAACAACTAGCGTCCAACTATAGAAAAAAATTATACATTTCCTAAACATTGTCATTTTCAGGAACAAGCTAACGCAAAACCTTTTCATTTACTTGTTTTTCCTTTACTATAGTAAAGAAGAAATATCAAGAAATGAGGAACAATTGATGGCACAGAATCACGTAATTAAAGTTAGTAAAAAAACATTAGCAGAGATGACCACTGTTTATCAACCCAATCGTTTAAATAAAACGGTCCCTTATACTGTCTTTGTGGCCAAGGTTGGTACCACTACCATCACTGCTTATCAATCAGGTAAAGTCATGTTTCAGGGACCTCAAGCTGAAAAAGAGGCCGCTCGTTGGGAAGGAACGAGTACCACACCAAAGAAAAAAATTTCTCCCCAGACTACTACACTGCCTGCTGATTTTGGCAACTGGTCTGTGATAGGTTCCGATGAAGTCGGTAATGGTAGCTATTTTGGTCCAGTAACTGTCTGTGCTGCCTATGTTGACAAAAGCATGATTAGCAAACTAAAAGCATTAGGTGTTCGTGATTCCAAAGAATTAACCGACCCACAAATTATTCAATTGTCACATGTCATTAAAGAACTGATTCCTTACAAGTTATTAATCGTTGAACCAAAAAAATACAATGAGATCCAACCAAACTACAATGCTGTACACATGAAAGTCGCTTTGCATAACCAAGCGATTTATCTGTTGCTACAAGAGTTGGCTCCCACAAAGCCAGAAGGGATTTTGATTGACCAATTCACCCCTGAAAATAATTATCGGAAATATGTTCGTAATGAAAAAAATCAAGTCACTGAAAAATTGTTCTTCGTCACTAAAGGAGAGCAGTATCATGTTGCTGTTGCTGCCGCCTCTATTATTAGCCGCGCTGCTTTTTTAGAAGAGTTAGACAAAGAATCTGCAGAATTGGGTTTCTCTGTGCCCTCTGGTGCCGGCAGCAAATCAGACCAAGTAGCCGCCCGTATTTTGAAAAAAGGCGGCCTAGACTTATTAGCGAATTACGCGAAGCTGCATTTTGCAAACACCCAAAAAGCCCAAAAGTTACTATAAAATAAACACCAAGCAAAAGTCCCAATGCCGATTAGCGGCGCTGGGACTTTTGCTTGGTGTAAAAAATTATTTTTCAATTTCGATAAACAGGACTTTTAAGTAGTTCCCCTCTGGAAAATTAGGATTCAGTTGAAAGTCTGCTGGTAATTGATACGTGTCCGTAATCTTGTAACGAACATTTTTCTCTTGCAAGGCAGTAATCACCATTTTTTGATATTTGGCCAAGGATAAATTTGCCGCATTGGTTGAGGCAATAAGCGTTCCCTTATCCGTTAAAATATCAATAGAATCTTTCACTAGCTCCCCATAATTTTTAGCAACGGAAAAAACTTTCTTTTTGTTGCGAGCAAAACTCGGCGGATCCAAAATGATCATGTCATAACTCAAGCCTTTACGTGAAGCATATTTAAAGTAGTCAAAAACATCCATGACAATAATCTTTTGCGGGGCAAGATTTAAATGATTGACTTCAAATTGCTCAGTCGTTTTCGGTAAGCTTCGTTTAGCTAAATCCACACTAGTGGTGGCCACGGCACCCCCCATAGCGGCAGCTACTGAAAAAGCACCTGTATAACTAAACATATTTAAGACTGTTTTACCTACTGCAAACCCATCTACTAATCGACCACGAACTTCTTTTTGATCTAAAAAGATGCCTGTCATTAATCCTTCGTTTAAATAGGTAGCAAATTGAACGCCATTTTCAGTGACAAGTAATGGCTCGGGTGCTTGTTCGCCATACAAAAACTGTGATTCGGGTAAATTTTTTGTGGAAAAGCGAATCTTTTCGTAGGCACCAATAATGTCAGGGTAAACTGTGCGAAACGCCGTCAAAAGTTCGGCTTTTTTCTGATAAAGGGTTTCATTATACCATGAAAAAACGGCGTAATCTGCATAGCGATCGATGATCACTCCCCCAATGCCATCCCCTTCTCCATTAAATAATCGATAAGCGGTTGTCAGCGAATCCTTTTCAAAAGACGTCCGCTTCTCACGACTTATTTCAAAAAGTTGCTGAAAAAAAGATTGATTAATTGGTCCATGCCATGACAGCAACCAACCAATTCCTTTATTTTGTTCGCCTAAATATCCTTCGGCTAAACGCTGGCCTTTACTATCAATCAAAGTAAGCCAATCTGTTGGCAACGGCGCTGGCACTTGTTGCAAATCTTCTTTCTGAATTAAAGGATATCCTTTTTTAAATTTATGTTCTGCTTTTTTAGTTACTTGAAGTTTCATTCTGTACACCTACTTTTCAAAGTCCTATCTAGTATAGCAAAAAAAGGCCCATCTGTCTTTAAAGGATTCAAGCTTCACGTCATTTAACGAACTAAAAAGTTTAAGGAAATAGTAAGTTTTCTTTAACATCCCCATTCCTCACTTCGGTAAGAATTGACATAAAATTTGTGAAAGAGTAAAATTAAAGCGATATTGTAAAATACGAAATTTACCTAATTTTACTTTTATAGAATCATCGTTTAGAAAGGACGTTTATTTTGAAAAAATTATTTAAAACAAATATTTTGAACACGCGACTGGGGTTATTCTCGCTAATCGCCATCTTACTGTGGCTAAAAAACCTCTTTGCGTACGCCGTTGATTTCCATTTACGTTTGGAAAATATTAACGAGTATTTCATACTCTTAATTAATCCAATTGCCACAACGGTCTTTTTATTAGCCATCGCTTTGTATGTTCGCCGTAAAAAAGCTTCTTATATTACAATGATGATTATTTACTTCTTGATGAGTTTACTGCTCTTCTCAAATGTCGTGTATTATCGAGAATTTACTGACTTCATCACAGTTAATACGATGCTTGGTGCTGGCAAAGTAGCTAGCGGTCTTGGCGAAAGTGCCTTACGTCTCTTTAGACCTTATGACGTCATTTATTTCTTAGACTTCATTATTATTGGCGTATTATTATTAACGAAAAAAATTAAAACAGATGCGCGTCCAGTCCGCGCACGTGTAGCAGTCTCTGTCACACTCCTTTCTGTTGTCTTTTTCTTATTCAATCTATTTATGGCTGAAACAGAACGTCCCCAATTATTAGGACGTCAATTCTCTCGTGACTATATCGTGAAATTCTTAGGCTTAAATGCCTTTACCGTATACGATGGCATTACAACTTACCAAACAAACCAAGTCCGTGCCGAAGCCAGTGCTAACGATATGAAACAAGTTGAAGATTACGTGAAACAACAATATGCGGCACCCGATGATAGTAAGTTTGGTATTGCAAAAGGCAAAAATGTAATTTATATCCATTTAGAAAGTTTCCAACAATTTTTAGTTAATTACAAATTAAAAGATGAAAATGGCGTAGAACACGAAGTCACACCATTTATCAATAGTCTTTACAATAGTAAAAGTACCTTTAGCTTTGATAACTTCTTCCACCAAGTTGGTCAAGGAAAAACAAGTGATGCCGAAACGTTACTTGAAAATTCACTATTTGGTTTAGACCAAGGTTCACTCTTTACACAAGTTGGTGGCAAAAATACGTTTGAAGCAGCACCCGATATTTTAAAACAAACGCAAGGTTACACTAGCGCTGCTTTCCACGGAAATGCCGGTAACTTCTGGAATCGAAATGAAACCTATAAACGTTTAGGCTATGACTATTTCTTTGATGCTAGTTATTATGATGTTAATTCAGATAACTCATTCCAATATGGGTTACACGATAAACCATTCTTTAATCAATCCGTTCAATATTTAGAACATTTACAACAACCGTTCTATTCTAAATTTATTGCTGTGTCCAATCATTATCCTTATTCTCAATTTACAAACGATGAAGCAGGATTCCCAATTGCAAAAACCTCTGACGAAACAATTAATGGTTACTTTGCAACAGCGAATTATTTAGATAAAGCGGTCGAAGAATTCTTTAACTACTTGAAATCTTCAGGTCTCTATGAAAACTCAGTCATTGTTCTTTATGGCGATCACTATGGGGTTTCTAATTCAAGAAACCAAAACTTAGCAGAGTTAGTAGGTAAAACCAAAGCAGATTGGAACGATTTTGACAACGCCAATATGCAACGTGTTCCTTATATGATTCACGTTCCTGGTCAAGAAAATGGTGGTGTGAACCATACGTATGGTGGCCAAGTTGATGCCTTACCAACCCTTCTACACTTACTTGGTGTCGATACGAAAAACTACATTCAGCTAGGCCAAGATTTATTCTCTAAACAACACAATCAAATCGTTGCTTTCCGCAACGGCAATGTTGTAACACCTAAATATACTATTTTAGGTTCTAGCATTTACGATACTAAAACAGGCACTTTAATTACAGAACCAACCGAAGAAGTTAAGAAAGAAGTCGCTGATTTAAAAGCCAAAGCGACGAAACAATTAGAAACGTCTGACCAAATTACTAACGGTGACTTGCTTCGTTTCTATACCAATAGCGGCTTAAAACCAGTTAACCCAGAAGACTATGATTACAAGAACCAATTGCAACAACTGGAAGCAATTGAAAAAGAAAAAGGTGAAAAATCAACGAGTGTTTACAGTAAAAACAATAATAAATCAACCGTTGATGAATATCACACTGACAGTTATCAAGGCTATCAAAAAACTGGTAAATAAATCTTCAAAAAGCTTGAGCAATTTGCTCAAGCTTTTTTGCTACTTTTTCATAATTAATTCATATTATTTCACTATACTAAAGATAGTTTAGAGAGGTGAAAGTTGATGAGAAGTGTCCGTTACGCTACAGCTAGTAGTTTTTATCATAAAAAAATCACGTTAATCACTGCACTCTTCTTCTTCCTGTTCTCTTTCTTATTGACTGGGCTGTTTAACTTAATTGATTTTGAAAAAGAGTTTTTACGAACGATGCCAGACTTTGTCGATATTGAAAAACAAACTAGTTACCATTACCAACTGATCCAATACTATTGGCACCTCTATCTAGGTAGTGTCATTTTCTTTGGTGTTACTTTTCTTCTGTTGATGTATGTGACATTACGCATAAAAAAGGAAGAAATACATACATGGTATCACATGCACTTTTCAAATATGTATGTCACCAAACAGCTCTTACTAGAGTTATGTTTACCGGCTCTATTAGGAATTTTCAGTTTTTTACTTTTCACTTTAATGTTTCAAGAAACGTATAATACTGTTCTTTGGGCTGCTCGTGATGCTATTTTACAGTGGTCTCATTTGGAAACTCCAGCATTTTTAGCTAAAAGTACCGACCAGGATGTCACGATTACAAATATCCAGCATTTAGGGATTCAAACGATCCAAGCGTTTTCTTTTGATTTTAAAAGTATGCAGTCACTTTATACAATCCGTAATTGCTTTGTTAACTGCTTAATCTTGCTTGGCATTCCTCTTGTTTGCGGGACTCCTTTCACGTTGATTTATTTACGCACACATAAGAAATAAGGGAGGGATTTTCTATGAATGTCACACCATCATTCAAAAAAACAACCGAAAAAAAATCCTCATTCGACGCGTTAGCTTTGCGAGAAGTTTATGGAATCATTTATTCTGCTCCAGAACAAGAACTCGCATTGGCCGATTTTTTCCAAACAAACCAACTAACCATTACTAGGCTTTCTTCTAGTGAAACCTTTTTGCCCTACTTGCCATTAGAAGAAAATTTATTTATCGCTAGTACGATCAAAGAACGGGATCGAAAAGTAGTTCTAGCCGAAGCTTTCCAGGTGTTCCAATTAGAACCTGCCTTACTTGGTCGTTCCTTTACTTCTTTTACGACTTTTGAAAAAATTAAAATGCGCATAATACAACTTTTGCTTTCAAAAACAAGTACGTTAGTGATTGATGACATCTTTTCTTCATTAACGATTGGACAACGTCAAGAAATTTTACCTCAATTAAAAATAGCAGTTCAAAAAAGAAACAAGCGCTTGCTATTTCTGACAAAAGATCCACAAATTATTGATAGTCCCTATGTGCACCCCCTGTCTCTACATGCGTTATTAAACTAAAGAAAACGTCTGGCACTGATTGTGACCAGACGTTTTCTTTAGTTTTCAGTAATTTCAACATCAGGAAATGAAATAATAAACGTGGTGCCTTTACCAAGTTCACTCTCAACATTAATTTTTCCTTTATGCAAGCGGACCAATTGTTGAACGATTGGTAAGCCTAATCCTGATTCTCCATATTTCGTATTTTTACGGGATGGATCTACTTTGTAATAACGATCCCAGATATTCAGAATTTGCTCTTCCGTCATGCCGATTCCTGTATCAGAAATACGGACAATAGTTTCTAAATAGCCTTTTTCTAAAGCAATATGAATTTCGCCATTTTCAGTAAATTGGATGGCATTTTGAACAATATTTACAACTACTTGAACGAAACGATCATAATCGGCATACACATCAATTGGTTCGGTGGTGTCTAAATACAATTGATTACCGGCGGCTTCAGCTTTGGCCGTTAGTTGAGTCACAATATTTTCTAAAGCTTCTGTTCCGTTGAACTTCTTCACAACAATTTGAATCTGGTTGGTCCGAATTTTTTCATAATCAAGATTTTCATTGACTAAGCGAATCAAGCGAGCGGTCTCATTCTGCATCAGTTTAATCGCATTCTCTTTTTGATTTTCAGGAATAGCATTATACTGCAATCCCTCTAACAAGCCATTAATAGTTGTTAAAGGCGTCCGCATTTCATGAGAGGCATCCGCCATAAATTGACGACGGCGCTCTTCTTGCCGATTGATTTCTTCTTGTGATTCTTTTAAAGACGCGGCCATTTTATTAAAATCTTCTGCTAGGTCATCAAATTCATCTTTGTCATGAACCGGTAATTGAATATCAAAATTTCCACTAGTAATTTCTTTGGTGGCTTTACGCATCCGATTTATTCGTTTCACTTGGAAAGTCGCAAATAGATAACTTAGTAACAAGGCAATCACACCAGAAAAAATAAAGCCTTTAATCAAGTTTTGTGTCACGGACTGAACACTTCGGTCAACGTTTTTGGCAGGTTGTGTAATAACTATTGCACCAAGCAGATTATTAGTATTTTTATCACGCACAGGCAGCATCACATAAGCTGAAGTATTCTTTTCCCCATAGATATCAATATTTTCTGTTGCATAAACACGATTACCTTTCATGATTTGATCCCAATTTTTATCGATTAAGGAAAAGTCTAATTTTTTTGTGCTATCAACTGGTGGGTACTGCACTACGCGGTCCTTATTAATAAACACAAATTGCACATCTTGCTTTTGGAGTACACGCTCAGTCAACTGAAATGAATAGGATAAAACATCTCGATCTGAAACACCTGCAACATTAATAAAAAAGTCACGTGTTTCTAAAGCCGATTCTGCATAACCATACAGCTGTTCATAGTTATTTTCTTGCATTGTGCGCTTGGTCAATTGTGTGAAAGACGTCCCGACAATGAGAATAATCAGAGCGATCACACCTATAAAAGCAAGTAATTGTTGATACAAATACTTCATTAAGCAACACCTGAATCGTCGAATTTATACCCTACGCCCCAAACCGTTTGGATGACTTGAGGACCCACTTTTTCAATTTTTTGTCGTAATTTTTTGATATGGGCATCAACTGTCCGTTCATCGCCAAAGTATTGATAGTCCCAAACCAATTCTAGTAGTTGTTCGCGTGAAAAGACTTGGCGTGGTTTTTTTGCTAAAGTGTATAGCAAATCAAATTCTTTAGGTGTTAAGCCTTCAATTAATTGATTATCTAAATATGTTTCTCGTGTTTTCGTATTCATTTTAAAATGATCCGTAATCACATCAAACGTTTCATCTGTATTCTCAGACGTATCATGCGCAGCCTCTGCCACCTCGGCACGACGATGTAGAGCTTTCATCCGTGCAATCAAAGTTAATGGACTAAATGGTTTTGTCACATAATCATCCGCACCCATTTCAAGGCCAATTACTTGGTCACTTTCAGAATCACGAGCGGTCAACATAATAATGGGAACATTGGCTGAAACTTTGCGAATTTCACGACAAACAGCCATCCCATCCATACTAGGTAAGTTTAAGTCTAACGTAATCATGTCCCATTTTTCTGGCGAAGCAAGAAAAGTCGTCAATCCTTCTTTGCCATCATCTTTAAAGGTAGCTTCCCACCCTTCATTTAAGAAAAACATTTGCATCATTTCTGAGACGGATTCATTGTCTTCAATCATTAATATATTCATTTCATTCACTCCTTATTCACTTTTCATAAAACTGCTCTATTGTAGTATACTCTAAAATTGAATTTGTACCAACCGATTCTATATTTCTTCAAAAATCCTTTACAGAACCATCAAAAATCACTTTTTTTCCTGCTCTTTTAAAGAAAACGAAGGGAACCCATTGTCTTTTCAGAAAAGTTTGTTAAAATAACAAGCGTAGAGAGGATGTTAGGGTATGGATAAAATGAAAGCTATTACTTTTTTTGATTTAGATGGAACTTTGTTAGATGGAACATCGCAAATAACTCCTGAGATTACCGCAGCAGTGGCGGCCTTGAAAGACAATCAAATTTTACCTTTAATTGCGACAGGACGGACCTTGTGTGAGATTCAGCCAATTATGAAAGACAGTGGCATTGATTCTGCGATTGTAATGAACGGGCAATTTATTCATTATGAAGGAAAAACGATTTATTCAGATGAATTTACAACAGAGGAATGTGTTTCACTGCATGAACATATCAAACAGCGTGGTCATGAATTGGCTTTTTACAATGAGCGCCGTATTTTTTGTACAGGGCATACTGGCACAGTGAAACAAGCCTATGATTATATTCATTCAGCTGTTCCAGAAATTGATCCCACAGGTTATGAGAATGATGCCGTCAACATGATGTTGGTCTTAAGTCAACATGGCGATGATGATGAATATTACTATGAGCGGTTTCCTGAATTGACCTTTTATCGCAATGGTCCTTTTTCAATAGATATTGTTCGTAAAGGGGTCTCTAAAGGCTCTGGTGTCAAAAATCTTTTTAACACCTTGGGATTAAACGGCATTCCCACTTATGCCTTTGGTGATGGCATCAATGATTTGGCGCTGTTTGAGGCCTGTGATTATGGAATTGCCATGGGTAATGCGCGAGAAGAACTAAAAGAAAAAGCCACCTTTATTTCAACTAAAAATACTGAAAATGGCATTGTTAATGGCTTGAAAAAATTTGATTTACTATAAGAGAAAACTACCTTCTTCTATTGATGTACTTTAGAAGAAGGTAGTTCTTTTGTATGTTCATTTTTCTTTTTCTGCTGAGCACAGAGAGCTACTCCCACTACTTGAATCAGCAAAATCGCTCCCAACAAACAACTTAATACGATGTTTCCTGATAGGATTGTTCTTCTGATTAAAATAATTAATACGACACTGCTAATTCCGTAGAGTAACCATTGGTTGTCCATTTTTATTGACCCCTTTGTTTTTCTATGTTTAGGATAGGATGTTTCCTACTAAAATGCAAGGAAAGATCCTAGATTCTTACAACTAACCCATAATTTTTACTAATTCCTTATTTGTTTTCATTTATTCTTAAGATTCGTTTCATTTTTGTAAAAAATCACACTTTTTTTCTATCTCTGTTTTAAATTGCGTACAGTTCTTAAAAAAAATGATACACTAAAAGTGAACTCGAAATGAAAGGAGCCATTCCTTTGGTTAATAGCGAAAAAAGAAAACAATTAATTATTGATACATGCATTTTAGCTGGAAAAATTATGCTGGAAAGCGGATCTGAAGTATATAGAACCGAAGATACAATTACTCGGATTGCTACAAATGCTGGCGAGCCAGAGAGCGTTTGTTACACGACGGCTACAGGGATTTTCGTGGGTTTTCGTTCCAGTAATTATACGCAATTAGAAAACATCCCCCAGCGCTCGATTAATTTGGAAAAAGTTAGCCTTGTCAATCAATTATCAAGAGAATTTGCGCAAAAAGAGATTACTTTGCCAGAGCTTTATCAGCGCTTAACTCTATTAGAAACAGATACCCCCACTTTTTCAATTTCGTTACGCTTGTTAGCAGCCGGGATTGTTAGTTGTACGTTAATGTACATTTTTGGTGGCACTTGGCAAGATTTTATTGCAACTTTTTTTGTTGGCGTGATCGGGTATGCCAGTTATCTTTTTACCCAAAAGTTATTCCAAGTTCCTTACCTCGATTCATTCGCAGCGGCTTTTGTCATTGGTTTGTTGGCCTATTTGGCTGTGCATTTTCACTTAGCGGTCAACATCGATAATATTATTATTGGTGCGGTAATGCCGTTAGTTCCAGGTGTGGCGATTACGAACTCTTTTCGCGACATTTTAGCGGGCCACCTCATCAGCGGGACGGCGCGAGGGACAGAAGCTATTTTTATTGCTGGGTCTGTTGGCCTGGGAATTGCCTTGATTTTTAAATTATTTATGTAAGGAGTGTTCAAATGGAACTAATTTTTCATCTTCTTTTTAGTTTTTTAGCGACTGTGACGTTTGGTATTATTACGAACATTCCTCGTAAAGCACTGGTGGCTTGTGGCATTACTGGCATGACAGGCTGGATGATTTATTATGTCTTAACGCAAACTTTTGATGCTAGTCAAACCTTTGCAAACTTTTTAGGAACGGTCGGGTTAGGAATCGCTAGTATCTTTTTTTCCCGTTACAAAAAAATGCCGATGATTATTTTTTATATTCCGAGTTTGGTTCCTTTAGTGCCAGGAGGCCCTGCCTATCAAGCGGTTCGGAGCATTTTGTTAGGAAATATTGATGACGGTTTGCAGTTGATTTTAAAAGTTGTCTTTACTGCTGCAGCTATCGCAGCGGGCTTTATGGTGACCTCGCTACTGGAACGAATTGTCAAACGTTTTTTCCCCAAGCGACTCTTCCGATTGGTCAAAAAATAAAAAACAAGCTCATTTTCTGAGCTTGTTTTTTTATTCTACTTCTTCAAAGAACAGCAACAAATCTTGTAGCGTTAATTGTGCTTTTTCAGCAGCGTTTAAATCTTGAACAATTTTACCTTTTTGTAAAACAATTAAACGATTGCCATATCGTAAAGCATCTTCCATTCGATGGGTAATCATCAAACAAGTTAAGTTCCCTTCTTCAATCCGTTGTTCCGTTAAGTGCATCAACTGCTTGGATGTTTTGGGATCTAAGGCAGCAGTATGTTCATCTAAAAGTAATAATTCTGGTTTTGTGATAGTGGCCATTAATAAACTTAAGGCTTGGCGTTGACCGCCAGAAAGGTTACCTGTCGGTGTATCCAGATGATTTTCCAAGCCATTGCCAACTTCTTGGCAGATTTTTGTAAACAAGGCGCGTTGCTCATTTATCTTCCGTAATGTTAAGGGACGTTTTTGTCCGCGTTTCATGGCAAGCAATAAATTTTCTGCCACAGTCATTCTTGGTGCTGTCCCCATTTTAGGATCTTGAAAAACACGCGCTAGAGATTTGGCCCGTTTGACTTCAGAAAGATTGGTGCGATTGACTCCTTCAATTAAAAATTGTCCTTCTGTTAGTGTCAAAGTTCCTGCTAAACTATTGAATAGCGTACTCTTGCCTGCGCCATTTCCACCTAAAACAGTAATGAAGTCCCCAGGATAAATGGCTAAGTTCACATGATCCAAAATCACTTTTTTTTCATTCATCCCATTATCAATGATTTTTGTCGCATTTTTTAATTCAACAACTGGTTTCATTTCGTTTCCCCCTTATCAGAAAAGCCGTGTAGTCGTAATGCTTTTTTCAATTGTGGGATCATTAAACAGATTGCTAAAATCACTGCTGAGAAGATTTTCAAATACGTCGTATCAAAGCCTAATTTAATCACTAATAAAATCAATAGTTGATAAATAATACTCCCTACAACAATCGCCATCAACCGTTCACCAAACGTTAATTCTCCAAACAGTACTTCACCAATAATGAGTGAAGCCAAGCCAATCACAATGACACCGGTTCCTTTACTTACATCCGCATATCCATCATTTTGGGCAATCAAAGCGCCAGATAAGCCAATCAAGCCATTCGATAAAACCAATCCTAAAATTTTCATGCGATCCGTTTGAATGCCAATCGAGCGAGCCATTTCTTCATTGTCACCTGTCGCAATATAGGCTTGTCCTAAACTAGTGTTAAAGAAAAATAACAGTAAAATCATTACCACAGCCAAAACACTAATCCCTAAAAAAATAGTATCATAATAATCGGGTAAGGCCATTTTTTGAAAAACATCTTGAATCTTCGGTTGGTTTAATAAAGACTTATTTGGCGACTTCATCACAAATAAAATCACGGAATTTAAACCAGACATCACTAAAATTCCTGCTAAAATAATTGGAATTTTTCCTTTTGTAAATAGTAAACCAGTCACTAAACCGGCAAGCATTCCTGCTCCGACCCCTAAAAGAGTCGCTACAAATGGTGAAACCCCTGTTGTAATGGCAGTTACACAAACCGCCCCTCCTAACGGAAATGAACCTTCTGTGGTCATATCTGGAAAATTTAAAATACGATAAGTCATAAAGATACCTAGTCCTAACAAGGCCCATAACATTCCTTGTCCAATTGCTGAAACAATCATCGCTTCTCCTACTTTCTTTGATAATTAGTTAATCAATTTCGATTTTTTTGCTAACTCTGCGGGAATCGTAATCCCTAACTTTTGAGCTTGTTTTTCATTGATAATTGTGTCGCCTGTATTAAAGGTATAAATGGGTGTAGTTGCTGGTTGACTTTTTCCAGACAGAACCTCTGCTGCCATTTTGCCGGCTTGTACCCCCAATGCATGTTGATTAATCCCAACAGTTGCTAAACCGCCTTGTTCTACCATTGTATCCACTGAAGGAATAATCGGCGTCTTGGTTCGATTTGCTTCTCCGACTACCGTTTGCATGGCATTAGCAATCGTATTATCAGTTGGTATATAAATCACATCTGTTTCCTTAGTCATCACTTGAACCGTTTGTGCAATTTCATTACTTGATGGCACAGCATATGTTTTCACTGTCAATCCTTTGGCTTCAGCTGCTTTCTGCGCTTCAGCTACTTGGTATCGAGAGTTTTCTTCTGAGGAAGCATAGAGAATACCTATTTTTTTGGCAGCTGGTATCAATTCTTTTAGTAAATCCATCTGGGCTGACAAAGGTGATTGATCACTAACACCCGTGATGTTACCGCCTGGCTTTTGATTGTCTTTCACCAATCCTGCACTAACAGGGTCCGTAATGGCGCCTAAAATGATTGGGATTTCTTGGGTAGTGTTGGCTAACGCTTGCGCAGCTGGCGTGGCGATGCCAATTAAAACGTCTGCCTTTTTTTGTACTAATTGTTGACTCATGATTGCTAACTTACTCTGGTCGGCTTGACCATTTTGAAAAATAATTTCTAAGTTTTTGCCTTTGTCATAACCATTTTCCTTTAACCCTTCCTCAACACCTTTATAAATTTCATCCAATGCGGGGTGACTGACAAACTGCAAAACCCCTACAGTAACTATTTCTTTCTTTGAATTCGTCACTTTTTGATTCACAAAAAAAGCACCAATTAAATAAATAGCTAATAAAGACACGACAAACGTTAAACGTTTATTTTTCATTTTGCATTCTCCTAACTGCCCTTTTGTTTGGCAACTTTTTCTTTTTAATAATAAAACCATTATCTATAGGGCGTTTCTTCCGTTGAAAGTGAAACTGAGATTCGTAATCCTCTGCTTAGTCAAAATCCTAGGAACACTTTTTTACAAATGTCAGGATTTAACTGCGACGAGGATCGCAACTTTGGTGAGAATCGCAGGAGCACTTTTCTACGATTGTGACAACGTTCTCTTCGTTCACCTTGTGCTACTCATCATCTACTCTGTCACTTCGTGCCAATCGTAGTGATTCGTAGCAAAAAAACAACGACTTATCCTAAGTGTTTAGGAGTGGTCGTTGTTTTTATGCAAAACAAAAACCACATAGATGGGTCCTCTATGTGGTCGTTTTTTCTTCTTGAATATAACCAGCATAGATACACTTTTTAGAATAAGTCTTCTAAAGTTGTATCTATGAAAGAATCATACATACAACTATCTACGCCAGTTTTGCCATGATTGGTGCATTTCTTTTACGTTAGATAATTGTGTCATGTATTTTCCCTCCTAGTTATGTTGTTAAAGGTAGTCTACACTATATTGATTTTGTTCGTCAAGAAAAAGTTTTTATTTTCTTGCATTTCTTTTACTTCTAAAAAACGAGCCACTCTTATGAGAGGCTCGTTTTTCTTTATTTCAGCATATTTACCACTTAATTGTTTCGGTTTCTTTCAATTTTCACGGGAACTTTAACTGCTTGTTTTTGCGATTGAATCAGCCATAAACTTACTAAAATCGTCATTGAAATTACTAATGCCATCGAAAATCCCCTCTTTCTAATTCCTTAAAACTTTCTACAATCTAAGTTTAACATAGCTAGCTATTATTCACCAGTTTCTGGTACTGTATCAGTGCTTTCTGTCGTCGTTTCAGTAGATTGAGCAACGCCAGTCGTGCTGGTCGTCGTCTGTGTTTCAGCGGTCTTTGCTGCTTCTTTTTCAGCTTCTTGCGCCGCTTTTTGCTGGTCTTTCAAAACGCCAGCCATTGGTAATCGATTTAATTCTGGTATTAATTGTGTTTTTAAATCCATAGATTTTTCGACAACCGTCCGTGTCTTTTCTTTGCCGTTTTCAAAGAAAACAAGCGTGATCTCATCGCCGCTAACATTGTATTGCTCTTGTGCTTTGCCAGCATTATAAATTAACGGATAGATATACAGCGAACGATGAAATTCATTCATTTTATCTGAATTAAACAGCTTCACCATTTGATCGTATTGCTTGCCAGATGGTTTAGCAAACATGACTGACATGGCTCCTGTTTCTTGGATTTTCTTGTCTGCTGTTTTGTAATCTAAGACACTGACTTTCTCTGATTTGATGGGTCCTGCGACTAACGATTCAACTTGAGCAGCTCGAATATTTTTTTGCATCGTTGGAATAAAAATGATTGAGCCAATTATTAATACTAATGCTACAATAGCGGTAATCATTAACAGTTTTCTTTGTCTTAATTCATAAAGTGCCTCTTTTAGTTCTTCCATAAAATTATTCAACTTCTAATCGCTCCTCGCTTTTAGTTCTTATCTATTATACTAATCATTTTCTTTCTTGCCTACCCTTGCGCTTTAATTACTAAAAAAACCAGCAAACTTCCCCAGCTTTCTAAGGAAAACCCAACTCCTTTTTAACAAGCTTCTTTCTTAAATTCAAAAACTCCGCTATAATAAAGCTATTAGTCGGAAAGAAACGAGGGATTTATTATGTCATTTGATGGCGTATTTACTCATAGCATGGTTCATGAGTTGACAGAAACACTCGTAAGTGGCCGGATTTCAAAAATCCATCAGCCTTATGAAAACGAAGTCGTTTTAGTCATTCGTGCGAAAGGTAAAAACCATAAATTATTATTATCAGCACATCCTAGTTATGCGCGCATACAACTATCTACAATTACCTATAGCAATCCAGAAACACCTCCTAATTTTGTGATGATGTTACGAAAATTTCTAGACGGTGCCATTTTAGAAACGATTCAACAAATAGAAAATGATCGCGTGATTCACTTCACCTTTTCAAAAAGAGATGAACTAGGTGACTTACAAAATATTGTTTTGATTGTTGAATTAATGGGACGTCACAGTACAATCGTTTTAGTTAACCAATCTTCTGGAAAAATCTTAGATGCAATAAAACACATTGGAATGAGCCAAAATAGTTATCGTTCGTTGCTTCCTGGAGCAACTTATATTGAACCGCCAAAACCAATGGGACTTAATCCGCTCACGGCCTCAAAAGAAGAAGTCTTTGCGCTTCTTTCTACAGCTCCTGAATTAAACGGACGCTATTTACAACAACATTTCCAAGGTCTAGGCAAAGATACAGCAGACGAATTAAGTGCCCGTTTACTTGCACAACCAAATGAAAAAATGGCCATCTGGACGGAATTTTGGTCCTCAGTCACTGAAGCTGTTGTACCGACATTAACAGTCACTGAAAAAAAAGAATATTTTACGCCCATTCCTTATCAATCATTAGTTGGTGAACAAACAACGTATCCGACACTCAGTGAATTACTAGATGCCTTTTATTCTGGTAAAGCAGAGAAAGACCGTGTCAAACAACAAGGCGGCGAACTAATTCGCAAAATTGAAAATGAACTAAAAAGAAATCAAAAGAAACTTAAAAAATTACAGCAAACCTTAGCCGATACAGAAAACGCTGAAAATTACCGTCGCGACGGAGAACTATTAACAACCTTCATGGCACAAGTCCCAAAAGGAGCCACCGAGGTGGAATTACCAAATTATTATGAAGAAAATGCACCGTTGCGTATCTCGCTAAGTCCTGCACTTTCACCTAATCAAAATGCACAAAAATATTTTCAAAAATACCAAAAATTGAAAAATGCTGTCCGAGTTGTTAAGACACAAATTCAGCAAACGCAACAAGAAATTTCTTATTTAGAGTCAGTTGTGGCACAACTTGAAATTGCGACACCAATGGACATTGAAGTGATTCGTGAAGAACTGATTGAGCAAGGCTATTTAAAACGTAAAAAAAATAAAAAACAAAAACAGCCGAAAAAAAGCCAACCCGATCTTTTTTATGCCACAGATAGCACACCTATTCTCGTTGGAAAAAACAATTTGCAAAATGATCAATTGACTTTACGAACCGCTAAAAAAACTGATTATTGGCTCCATGCCAAAGATATTCCTGGATCTCATGTAATTATTCGTGACGCACATCCTAGCGAAGAAACCCTTACTGAAGCCGCACTTCTAGCAGCTTATTTTTCAAAATATCGACTTTCTTCACAAGTGCCTGTCGACTATGTCCAAGTAAAACATGTGCACAAACCCAATGGAGCAAAACCAGGTTATGTGATTTATGAAAACCAACGAACGTTATATGTGACGCCAACAGAAGAATCGATCAAAAAAATCCAGCAAAATAAGGCTTCTGCTTCCTAATTATATTAAACTAAAAAACAACGTACTGCCGATTGATCGTACGTTGTTTTTTTGCATTGGCAAAGACATTTATCAAGTGATAAATAACACAAGTAAGCTCAATTAGTTTACAAACTAGCCATTTCTCTCTATACTGACTGTTGGAGGTGAAATTCATGGTCTTTTTACACATTATTTTTGGGATGTTTGCCTTTATTGGCGCTTTAGGTTTAGGTGTCGCCTTCCGCGATAGCTTTACAGAACTTTCAACACCAAAGAAAGCAGCGATTATTTTATCTTACGTAGGTGCGATTGGTTCAACAGTCCTAGGGTTCACATCAGCAACAAAAAATCCATTTGTTTTAGCTGCAACAGTTGTCTTAGTTGTCGCCTTTTCTATTGCTCTTTTCAAAAAAAGCAGTAAAGAAACAAGCAAATAATAAAACCTTTGAAGAGCGGCATAGCGACAAGCTACCCTCTTCCTTTTACATACTATTTAAAGGAGTGAGGCAAATGTCTCTGACTATTTCTGAAGAAGTAAAACAACGTTTAGCCCCTTTCTTAACTGAAACGAACACCTTCTTGTTGGTAGCAAATGACGGCTCTAATCCTTATTCTTCCGCAGAAGGTTGTTGTATGATTGGCGATCGTTTCATTATCGTTCCTGTTGATCAAGCGGAAGCGCCTTATACCGAAACAATTGCTAATGATTCTTTTCACGTCTATACTTCGACGTATGACCAAATGTTTTTAACAGGGCATTTACAGCTAGTGATTCATCCGAATGCGGGAACCATTACTTTAAAAAATGAAAGTGGCATATTAGATAGTAATGTGGACATTTATCAACACTAAAAAAGCAAACAAAACGTTTACGCGTTTTGTTTGCTTTTTTAGTGTTGAAAGGCTTGAAAGGTAGTAATGATTACGTACATCATCCCCGATGCAATAATCGGACCAGCTGCAATTCCTTTTAAAAAAACGACGCCAAGAATCGTTCCAAAAACTAAGGCCACCGTAATCTCAGGCGATTGATTAATTAAACCTACTCCTTTTGAGGATAAAACAGCAACCAGAATTCCACAAAATATCCCCAGCCATCCCATCGGTGTTTTGAATGATTGGATTAAATCCTTTAAGCCAATTTGTCCTGTAGCAATCGGGACTAAAATGGTAATTGAAATAATTGTGACGCCTAAATTAATGCCTTTATCTGACAACCACGACATGATTTTCGCACTATTTGGTAAAGCTTTTAAAGCAAGCACAACAACTGACGCAATTAATAAACTTTGATTTTTTGCAACAAACGCAATCAAGGCAATCAGTAGTAAAAAAAGCCAACTTTCCACTGGTTGTCCTCCTTTCTGATTTGGTTCTTTCGTTAACCAAACTTTCTTGTCTTTCCTATTTTAGCAAAGAACCTCTTTAATTACCATTCAGCTTCAGTAATTATTGTCTTTTTCACCCGAATCTTGCTTAGAAAAAACGAGTTAAAAATTAATTTTTTCTCATAACAAGCCTTTTTCTCTTTGAAAAATTATTTTATGAAGTATACTAATATTAACTATAAAGTAGTTTACTTGCATTTATACTGGATATTCGATATCCTATTTAAGGCTCTTCAATTGAGCGAGCATCACAAAAGACATTTTAGTAGCAATTCTTGGGGAAGTAGTGCTACTAAGATGTCTTTCCTTTTTTTATTTTTACTAACAATATACGTTTCTTATATTAAAATTCACAATTCTTTATAAATAAAAGCGCCTGCCCCACAGTTGTCTGGACTGTAGGGCAGGCGCTTTTCAAGTCATTTAAATACGCTTTAGTTTTCTTTCAAATGATAAACACTTGGACTTGGGTTAAGAAAACCTGCTTCTAAAATTTCGATGTTAGTTAATGCTTGCTCTTTAGTTACTAGTTGCGGTGCACCATTTTTCAACGTTTCATAAACGGCATCATAATAACGACCGTAATCACCTACAGGCGTTTTAATTTGTTTTTTAATCCAGTCGCCATTGCCATTACGGTAGGTCACTTCTCCATAATACATTGGTGAATCTTCTCCAAAGCCTGGTGCATCTGGCATGATTCCGGCTTTTAAATCATTTTCTTGTTGATCTTCACCATATTTGATGAACGAGCCATTGCTGCCATGAACAATAAAACGTGGATACGGACTAGCGACAGAATGATTCGTTTTAACTTTTACTTTTAATTTTGAACCATAATGTAAATCAACGTCAAAATAATTATCGACTGCCTCGCTCACTTCATTATTACGAATATCATAAGTGACTTGATCTGGACGCCCGAAAAGAGCAATCATGCGATCCATTAAATGAATGCCTAGTCCGTAAAACGAACCATTTTCTTTAGGTCCTTGTTCCGTGATACTTCCTGGTCGATAATAATCAATATGTGTTTCCACTTCATTGATTTCTCCTAAAAAGCCTTGCTCTACTACTTGCTTCATCGCTAGGTAATCGCCGTCGAAACGTCGATTTTGATAAGGCATCACTACTACCCCTTTTTCTTGCCCTAAAGCAAATAATTCCTCTGCATGTTCTAACGTATCACAGAATGGTTTTTCCACAATCACTGATTTACCAGCTAAAATGGCTTGTTTGGCTAAATCATAATGTGTATGCGCAGGTGTACAGATTGTGATCAATTCAATTTCTGGATCCGTCAATAATTCATTAAGATCAGTGGTAAAATTTACGCCTTTTTCTTTAAAGGGCGCTGCTGCTTTTTCATTAACATGTAAATCGAAAATCGTTTTCACTTCTAGTGTTTCTCGAATCATTACGTAAGGTAAATGGTAGCGGTTGGCACTTTTACCAAATCCAATAAACCCCATTTTTACTGTCATATTTTCCACACTCTTTTCTTATAATTAGATAAGTCCATTTGTTTCAATGACTTTTTGATACCAATAATAACTGTCCTTCGGGATTCTTTCTAAGGAACCTTTTTGTGTTTCATCTTGATCCACATAGACAAAACCATAACGCTTTTGATAGCCGTTAAGCCACGACAGTAAATCGGTGTAACTCCATGTACAATAACCAATAACTGAAACGCCATCCGTAATCGCCTCTTGAATCGCTTGGATATGGCTTCGCAAATAATCAATGCGATACGTATCGTGAATTTGTTTATCTTCTGTTAAGGTATCATATTCGCCTAACCCATTTTCAGTAATTAAAATAGGCACTTGATAGCGACTAGCTAATCGTCGTAAGGCAATTCTCAAACCTTGCGGGTCAATGGCCCAATCCCAGTTCGTTCGTTCAACATATGGATTATTTACTTTTTTAAATAAACCCGGTACCCCAGATTCCGTTTCAGAACCCTTTTCACCCGTTGTATTCATCTTCCCTATTCCGACGCCATCTAATGGATTAGCAACAACCGTATCCGTCCGATAATAATTAATACCTAGAAAATCAGGTTTGGCTGAACGTAGTAACGCTAAATCGTCCTCTTTTATCGTTGGGGCCACACCTTGCTCCTGTAAGTAATTTAATGCGGCAATTGGGTATTCTCCCCAAAGATAGACATCTAACCAAAAATGCGACAACAAATCTTCTGCATTTTCTGCCGCCAAAACATTGGCAGGATGCGCATCAACGGCATAAACAGGCGTATAAGCAAAGCTAGGGCCAATTTTGCCAGGCATTTCTAATTCATGAAACGCATTAATCACTGCTGCATTGGCTAAATTAGCAATATGATTGGCCTCATACATCCGTTTATTGTCTGTTACGCCGGGAGGATGCACGGCTAATTGATAACCTAACGAAGTAAACACATTTTGTTCATTTAAACTAATCCAATAGCGAACTTTGCCACGGAAAGCGTCAAATAAAATTTTCGCATAGGCCACAAAATCATCAATAATTTTTCTTGATTCCCAGCCACCATATTCTTTTTGCAAAACAGCTGGCAAATCCCAATGATACAAAGTTACCATTGGTTCAATTCCTGCCGCTAATAACTCATCAATTAAATCTGAATAAAATTTCAGTCCCGCTTGATTTACTTGACCACGCCCTTCAGGTAAAATTCGTGTCCATGCAATCGAGAAACGATATGCTTTTAAACCTTGTTGTTTCATTAAAGCCACATCTTCTTTGAAACGATGATAATGATCGACGGCTAAATCGCCAGTTGTCTCTTTGAACGTTTTTCCTGGTAGCCGAACAAATTCATCCCAAACAGATGCGCCTTTGCCGTCTTCATTCCAAGCACCTTCTACTTGATAAGCTGCCGAAGCTGAGCCCCATAAAAAATCTTGCGGAAATGCTTTTAGTTGGTGATGTTCCATTGTCATACCTCCCTCTTTTCTGTGCTGCCCTTTTATTGTAAAAGGTTTTCACAAAAAGTACCAATCAGATCAATAAGTTCTTCTGTTTACTTTTAAAACTATATAGTTTTAAAAAGAATAAGTCAACTACTTTTATTTAAGTACTTGATTATTAAGTGGTTACGTTAAAAATAAATATATAGTTTTAACACGTTAAATTCATGGTATAATGAGAGAAATACTGGTGATAAAGGAGGACTCTGATGCGGACAAATACACGTTATAAAGAAATTTATGCAGCTATAAAACAGGATATTGAAGCAGGTGTTTATCCAATTAATCAAAAGTTACCCCAAGGTCGTCTTCTTGCAGAAAAATATCAGGTCAGCGAACTAACCATTACAAAAGCCTTACATTTGCTTGTGCAAGAAGGTTATGTTGTCAGACGACGTGGCTCGGGCAGCTTTGTTCAAGACTTTCAAAATCGAACCATTACTAAATTTTCTCCGTTAACCGGCACTTACTCAACCTACGATGGAAAAGTTGAATCCGTGGTTTTAGGCTTTGCAACAGAAGTACCTGAGCCTTGGGTGACTGAAAAATTAAGTATTACAGAAGAAGAGTTAGTCTACAAAATTATTCGCTTACGGATTATCGAAGATGTGCCCTCAATTATTGAATACACTTGGATGCCCGTTGCTTTAATTCCGAACTTGACAATGAAAGAATTGAAAGTCTCCATTTATCAATATATTTCGGAACAATTGCATCAAAAAATTCAAAGTGCGCGGGTCAGCATTTCTGGGATCCGTCCTTCTGCGTTGGAAAAAAAATATTTAAACTTAACCGATAATGATTTCCTGATGCGTGCAGAACAAATTGCTTACCTAGGCAATGGACATATTTTTGAATACTCAATTGCGAATCATATTCCTAGTGAATTCACTTTTGAAACTGTCTTAATTGCAGAAAAATAGAAAACTTTTATGTTGCCATTTCTCATTTCTAACAAAATGATCTCTTTACTTTGAGCCAATACTTTTTGTTAGAAATGTTTTTCTGCTAGTTAAAAATATTTTTCAAATTATATTTCCAAACATGAATTTTGATAAAAGTATTGCTATTTACTAGAACTACGATTAAAATATTGCTTGTAGCACTCTTTTTTATATAGATACAAGCAATTTGTTTTTTACATAGTCAATCAACCAAAGTGAGGACTTTATATGAGGAAACCCTACATTTTAATGAGCTTACTCGTTCTAAGTACCTTATTAAGTGCTTGTTCAACTGTAAGTGGCAGCCCAGCAAGTCAAAGTGCGCCCGCACCTGATGAAGTGTTGGCGACAAGTATTGGGACGTATGAAAATCGAACATTGTTGGTTCCAGATGGGCGTTTAGCCTTAACTGCCTTGCATAAAGGAAAAGATTATCAAGGCAAACCAATGTTTTATGTCCTGTTTGAATTAACCAATACAACCGAAAAAACACAAAATATTCAGCTAATGATTCAAAGTTTTATGGAAGTTAGTCAAACTGTCCACGGAAAAGCCCAAAATTTACAATATGCAGTCTTAACAGATTCACCTTTCCAAGACAAATTAGATCGTTTAGCAGATGAAATCAATCCTGGTGAAACAATCCAAGGCGCTTACCCGTATGAATTTATTAATGAGAATAAGCCGGTCCATTTTAAATTTAGAGATCGCCTTCTCAGTCTGGATGAACCCATTGCATCAGAAGAAATTACCATTACAGAAAAAAGTTTGGTCCGCTAGCTTAGCTAGCATTGGACCAAACTTTTTATTTATTATTCAGACGGAAAAGATTCTCCTTCTATAAAACGTGTGTAAATGTGTTCGCTCTCAGCAGCTTCTCCCCGCATTAAATGAATAATTTTTTCTGCAGCCACCATGCCCCATCGATGTTTAGAATAGGCAATTGTTGCTAATCGCGGTTGCACAAACGCACCTAGTTCAGAATTATCAAAACCAATAATCCGAATGTCTTTCCCCATTTGGTAATTTGTTTCTGCAACATATTTATAGACACCGATCGCCATTTCATCATTAAAAGCAAAAACATCGACTGGTTCTGTCTGTGGTTGACTCAAAATTTTTTTAGCAGCCGCATAGCCAGAAGGTTCGGTAAAATCGCCTTGGATAATTTCATAAGGTATCCCAAAACGAGTTAATTCTCGTGTACTAACAGCCAATCGTTCTTGGCTATCATAACCTTTTTCTGGTCCAGAAAGCAGAAGAACTTTTTTTGAACCCACATTGACAAATTGCTCAATTGCCTGCGTGGTACCGCCACGATTATCCAAGAGAACTTGCCGGATATTCCTATGTTCAGTGGTTCGATCAAGGACAACGATCGAATGGCCTCGTTCAGCAAACTTTTCAATTTCTTTTGTTGGAAATGTCCAATCTAAAATAATTGCCCCATCCACCATTTTTTCAGGAATGAAAAGATGTGACTTTTTACCGCTGCAGACAATCATCTCATAATCAAACAGTGCTAAGCCTTTCTTAATTCCCTCCAACAATTCACCATAAAAACTACCGCCATAATCGGCCAAATAGACACCAATAATATTGGTTTGACGACGTTTTAATGTGCGAGCGGCCATGTTAGGAACATAGTTTAGCTCTTCAGCAATTGCTTGGATGCGCGTTCGTGTTTCTTCAGTTACCTTTGAACTACCATTCAATGCGTAAGAAACGGTCGAGATTGATACGCCTGCTTTTTTTGCAATATCTTTAATTCCTACCATGGACTACTCTCCTTTCTAATGGTAAATTTCAATAACACTTGCTTCATTTAATAATGAAAGCACCTCGTCTTTTTTAACTTCCATTCCCCCTTCTCGATAAGGGTTTTCTTCAAACTTAAACGGAACTTCTTGACCATCGATAACTATTTTCGCTGACTGATTTGGATAAAATTTATATGTGACAGGTTTATCAAACAATTGGTAAGTTAGTGTTAAACCAGACAATTTTTCTGGTAACATGGGATCAAAAACCACACTTTGGGCCTTTTGCCGAATCCCTAAAACAGCTGTAATTAATTGATTTAAATAAATTCCCGGCCCGCTTGAATAAATTCGCCAACCACCTTTTACCCCAATACTTCCATCTTTTAGTTTACCAAAATTTTCTTGTGATTCATACCTTGTTTTAAAATCGCCATCGGAACTACTAAAATAGGCATTGGCTTGACGTAACTCTGCATTGTGAACCCCTTCTTTTAATTGAACTGGATTGATTTGCATTAATGCTTGCCAGGTTTTGTCTCGCTGACCAATTTTCGCCATCGCTTCTGTATAGCGAATGTGCGCATGAACATACTGTAAGCCAATTTCGCGACCAAAATTAGCCGCCTGTTCTGCTCGTTTAAAATTAGTGCTCACACCGCCTCGATAGTTCGCTGGTTTGTTCATTAAACGCACGCCATCAGGAAACGTTAATTCTTTTTCAATAATTTCTAAATGATGACTTACTTGTTCCGGTGTTAATAATTCAGCTAACATACTACGAGTCATTGGCAATAATCGATATTGAATCCCTGTTTTTTGGTCATTTGGGTGAATCATTTGTTCAAAAGTTTCTGGCGTTTCCATATAAATAAACCCTGGAATCGTTTCATCCGCCAACATATATTTTTGAAAATCGTTCTTTATTCCTGCGACTAAAATTGCTAAGTGTTGACTATAAGTAGCATCGATTTCCGTAATTAAAGCCGCAAATTTTTTTAACACTTGATACGTTAAGGCAACGGTCCAACTACTAGCCATTTGCTCTTTAAGACGATTATCATAAGGTTGTAACGTGTCATCCCAATCGCCGTCACCGTAACAGGATAGAAAAGTTTCTGGTAAAAAATGTTGTTCAATATAATTTATTTCTTTTTTCAAATGTTCAAATAAAGATGCTGTTTCTTTTGTTTTGTGATTATCTTTGCGACTTGTATAAGGGATTTCCGTAGCTAAGATTGAATAATCTGCAGTTTGTTCCAAATAATCAGTCACTACTTTCAACGGCCAGACGATAATATCGCCATGGCTTTCACTGGCTTTTTGTTCTTCGTATCGGTCAAACATAAACCATTGCGGCCAGTTGCCATCGTCCTCAAATTGATTTTCAAATAGATGCTGAATAATGGAGGCCACGATCTTAGGCTGTTGCGTCGCAAAGAAAAATTCTGTCGGTCCTTGCGACACATCTCGTGTGCCCCAAGCTGCTCCACCATACTGTTCTAAGCCATGTGGCGACAAATAATGAACGAGCATATTATGAGTATACCAACGAGTTAATTGATTCATTTGCTGCACACTTGAGTCTGTGTGTGTTAACTCAAAATGATGCAACAAGCCATTAATGAATGCTAAATATTGACTTTCTGCTTTTTCAAAATCTAATGGTGTATTGACTAATGCTTGGTCCTCTGTGCTGCCCGTAATAAGTAGTGAAAATTTTTGGGTCTTTTCGATTGCCAAAACTAATAAGTCCGCTTCAGCTCCACCAAATAATGTGCTATCGGTTACTTGAAATGATTTATCAACTGTCAATGCATAGGTTAGTTCTGGGTAATAATTTTCTGTAGCAGAATGATTTCCCGTCACTCGAAGCGTTTTGCCAGTTTGTTCTAATTGATAGGTTGGTACTTCTTCAGGTCCTAATAACAAATGGTTAGAAACAGCCCACATATATGCATCCTTTTGACTGGTCACTTCCAATTGAATCACTCTTGAATCAGGCGAAGTGAAGGTGCGTACTCGAATTGTATCCTTTGGCAACTTATAATACCACGTAGCAGAGTTCAACCCCATTTCAAAAGCAGAAGGCATTGTTAGTAAGCGCCATAAGCCATTCTCTAAAATGTAGATTCGTTGACCAGAGCGTTTCATAACGTTTAAAGCGTTTCGGCTATTACTCATTAATTTGTTCATGGTCGTATTTCCTAAAACTACTTGTGAATTGAAAATGCCATACATATACACTGTCGTACTAAGCAAAGGTTCGTCAACCGTTAAGCCTTTACCACTTAATAAAATGTGGCCATGCGCTCTTTCCATGGCAATTTCTTTTTCTTGAAGAACAACGTGATGGTAATTTTCCGTGAAAAAGGAATACGTCTGACCTGCTACTTTTTCAATTTGTGTCTGAATGGGATAAAGTGCAGCCAACTCTTCTTCTGTTAATGGATTTCCTGTGATAGGTTCTCCTAAAAGTTTCGGAGGATAGTCCTGTGTTTCTTCTAATGAATCGAATGTCACAGTTTCATAAATAGCTTGTAAGTCTTCTTTCGATAAAAAAGGTTCAGCTAATGCTTGCGGATGTGTTTCTGTTACCGCACCATAAAAAACAAATTCCTTACTTTCATTCGTTAATTGGACGGCATCCGTTTGTAAAGCGGTGTAAGCAAATTCATATTGATAGACTTCATTTGCTAAATATCTTTTCCCCAATGCTTCTGGTGTGTTTGTTTGTTTAAATGAACGTCCAAAAAATTGATAGCCGTCCGTTGAGTAGCCTGCTAATTTTTGAAAACTCCCTTGAATAAGGGCTGGAAACTTCTCATTTTGCGGTTGATTTTGTCTTGATAAAACAACAAGCTCTTCGCCCTCTTGCCAAATGTGATGATCAAGATACTGCGACACATACGCTTCATTTGACTGAACGGCTCCTTTTGTCGCTAAGCCAATATCTTGACCATAAACAATATCTACTAAGCCAGTTCCAGTGACATTAACCCGCCAGAACCATTGATTGCTTGACCCCAAACGAAAGTCAACTTGGTAACGAACCGCTTCAAATTCACCCCGCCATGTCAATTGGTTATCTGAAAGATAAAAATCACTTTGACTGTTGGAACCAATCATTGGTCGATAATTAATTGTGTCACCTGTAATTATCCGCAAATAGAGTTGATTCATACTGCCGTCTAAAGGATTGCCTTCTAATTGATTAATCATCATGCCACAGCTGTTCAATTCTTTTAAATCACCTGTCTCTAGAAATGTAGCGACTGTGTCTGCTTGCTTAAGCTTCTTTATCTGCATAACTTATCCTTCCCATCTTATTCATTTAACGTGACTGTTGCGGTTTGTACATCGCGACTATTTCCACCAATCATTACGATAAATTCACCTGCATCACTGGTTACCTGATTGTCTGAATGAACATAACGCACCATATCCTCTGAAAGAAGAAACTGAACTTCTTTTTCTTCCTTTGGTTCCAGCCAAACTTTTTGGAAATCTTTTAACTCTTTAATTGGGCGAACCACTTGTCCCACCAAATCACGTACATAAAATTGCACGGTTTCCTCTCCAGCGATTGGACTGTCATTTCTTACTAAAACAGAGACAGTGACTGGTTCTTCTTTGGTAAATGTTAATGCACTTAGTTGAATTGGTTGATAAGAGAAATGACTATAACTTAAGCCAAATCCAAAGGGATATTTAGCGTAATTGGAGACATCTAAATATTTAGAAACATATTTTTCTTCTGGTGCTGACTCATAAGGACGCCCAGTATTGTCGACATTGTAAAAAATTGGCACTTGACCAACCGTTTCTGGGAACGACATACTTAAACGACCACTTGGATTGTACTCTCCCCACAAAATTTCTGCTAGCGCATTGCCCCCTTCTGTTCCAGGTTGCCAAGCTTGCACAATTCCTTTTGCAACATCTATCCCTTGTAAATCTAAGGGCCGGCCACTGTAGACCGTGACAACAACATTGGGATTTTTCTCAATAATTTGTGCCACTACTGCTAATTGTTTTTCGGGTAGACGAATATCACTGCGACTGGCAGCTTCCCCACTCATCCAGTCTGTTTCGCCTAGTGCCACTACTACTTTATCTGCTTGACTAGCTAATGTTAAAGCCTCTTCAATGGCCGCCGCGGTCGGTTCAAAGTAATCAAAGGGTTCTTGGGCAACTAGGAGATTTGTGGTTAATTTTTGGGCCCCAGCCACGAGGGAAATGGCTTCTTCTTTCTTTCCTTGCCATGACCAAGCCCCTAAAATATCTTGTGATTGGGCCCCTGGGCCGACAAGCGCGATTTTTTCTTGCGGTGTAAAAGGCAAAATATTTTCATTTTTTAAAAGAACCATTGATTTTTGAGCAATCTTTTTAGCTATTTCTCGATGTTCTTTGCTTAAAATCACTTCTGCTTCCACTTGTTCATCCGCACCACGATAGGGATTTTCAAATAGGCCTAGCTCATTTTTTAGTTTTAAAATTCGCATAACTGCTTCATCAATAAGTGTTTCAGCAATCCGACCTTCTTCAAGTAATTCTTTTAAATAATCTGGATAACACGTGGTCATCATTTCAATATCTACACCAGCTTTGATAGCCAATTCTGCTGCCTGTTTTTCATCTTTGGCGACGCCATGAGGAATTAATTCTTTAATCGCTCCCCAGTCTGAAATCACAACCCCTTCAAATCCAAATTCATTTCGTAATACGTCTCTAAACAGCCATTGGTTGCCTGTAGCAGGAATCCCATCCACTGTATTGAAGGACGTCATGACAAGTTTTGCACCCGCATCTAATCCAGCTTTATAGCCAGGTAAATACATTTCTCTTAGCTGCCGTTCAGACATATCTACCGTATTATAATCCCGACCAGCTAAGGCACCACCATATGCCGCAAAGTGCTTCACGCACGCGGCTACTCGCCAATTGTCTTCTTTTAAATTTTCTCCTTGGTAACCTCTAACCATTGCAGCAGCTAAGCGGCTGTTGAGTAATGGATCTTCACCTGTTGACTCCATGACACGTCCCCAACGTGGATCGCGCACTAAATCAACCATTGGTGAAAAGGTTACATGTAATCCTGAAACAGCAGCTTCTTTTGCTGAAATCTCCGCCATTTTTTCAACCGCTGCTTCATCCCAAGTGCTTCCTAAAGCCAAAGGAATCGGAAAAATGGTTCTGAAACCATGAATAATATCCGCCATTAAAAGTGTTGGAATATTTAATCGATGATTTTGCATATATTCTTTTTGAACACGTTTTGCTTCATTTGCACCGGAAACACCCAATGTTGTCCCCGCCGTATCAATCGTTTCTTGACTTAGTCCTAACTCTGACATAGGGCCAGTCTTTTCTTCTGCTTTATCTGAATAAAACGCTGCTGCTAATTGTAATAATTGATTAATTTTCTCATCAATTGTCATTTCTTCGACTAATTGAATCAGTTGATTTTCTTTCATACTCTCACCTTTCTTCAATACATACTTCTGCTTCTAAAGGAAAATGGTCGGAGGGAAAACGTCCATCGATACTATCTGTTAAACTTGCGGTTTGCTGTACTTGCCAACCTTTTACATAAATATAATCAATTTCTTCTAATTCCGCCCAAGGTTTTGTGTAAGTAAAATTTTGAAATGTTCCTCTTGGGCCATAATGAGTAGCTAAATTTTTGCTATCTTGAAATTTTTTTTGAACAAGTTGATGAACCGCTTCCCCCGATTCTGCATTAAAATCGCCCATTAATAAAGTTGGATACTGTGCAATTTTGTCATGTAACTCCTCTAAGATAACGGTCATTCCTGCTAAACGAGCATGAGCTGAAATATGATCCAAATGAACATTGATGACTAAAAAAGGCGTATTTTGAGTCGTTTCCTTAAATAGTCCCCACAAAGCAATTCTTGGACAGCCAGCTTCAGGATGGATACTTGGCTGCTGAGGTGTTTCAGATAACCAAAAATACCCTGTATCAATAGCCTGAACTTTTTGTTCGTTATAGAGAATCGCTAGTCCTTCTCCTTGACCATCCCCTTCTCTTTCCGCAGAAAGACAGGTGAATGTTGTATACGCCTTTAAATCCCTGACTTGATTCGGTCGTACTTCTTGAATACAACAAAGGCTCCAATCATGAAAATTGATTAACTGACAAACAGCCTCTTTACGAAAAGACCATTGCCAATCTTGGTCATACTCTGTATCTACCCGGACATTATACGTAGCTATTTTCATTTTTAACCTCCTGCAATAGTTGTTGAATTTGACGCATCTCACGACGGATCTGGGTTGTTTCACCGCCACCATGGCCTTTTTTCCAATACACTCTGACTGCTTTTCTTGCCTTTATCTGATGATAAGAAGGGAAAAAATCTTTCATCGGACATATCGGATCGTGACTCCCAACAGAAGCAAAGACTGGATTTTTAATTTGCGAAACAAAGTGACGACTATCAAAATAAGGAAGGACCGCGGCAATTTTTTCATGCGCTTGGGGATGCTCTTGTAAGTACTGATGAATAATTTGATACGACCCCGTTCCTTCTGCTACTCTATTTTCTAAACAAGAATGACTTGGAACATCTGCAAAAGTAGCTAAAATCGGGAAGTCGACTAAACTGTTCACCATTAACACTACGCCACCCCCTTGGGAACCACCACGAAGAATGATTTGGTCCTGATTAATTTCAGTAAAGGTCCGCACCACTTCTACGCTACGTAAATGGTCGGCAAACAAACGGCGTTGGTACCAATCTTCTTTGTCTAGAAATCCTCGTCCCATTGGTGCTTCATGCCAAATTGTTTGATATGGCACGCGATCTTTGGTTAATCCCCCTTGACCTCGATTATCAATGACAAAACAAGCACAACCAATTTGTGTCCAATGAGCAAATTGCCAAGGTTCTTGAATATGATTCATATAGCCTAAACAATCAATCACTATTGGCTGTTTCCCCGCCGTTTTAGGAAGTAACAAATAGCCAAAGATGCGCTCACCTAGGAAACTTAAAAAGTCGACCTGTTCCACTTGAACATTTTCCAATGGATAGTCAATGACCCGCCGATGGATATCTAGCGGTATTTTTTGAAGTTCTTCCTTAGTCTTTTCCCAAAACTCAAAATACTCATTCATGTTCCACACCTAACACTTTCTGAAAAAACGCAACTTGAAGAAAAGCCGTTGTCCCGAATCCTAACGCAATATATAAAAACAAATTAAGCTTATAGAAAAAAACAAACGTTAAAAGAGGTAAAATAAACAAAATAATCGCATTTGCACTATTACTTAAGACCACATAAACCGTCTCACCTAGTGTCTTTTTAACGGACCAATTAAAAACGGAAAAGAGAAAAAGAAAACTCGTCAAAAATAATGCAACAAAACTTAATAGAAAAATAGCTAAGAAACCTAAACTAGTGGCTATTTTAAATAAACTTGTTACGACAATACCGCCCAGTAAAAAAGCAACGAACAAGACACCTGTTAAAATAAAACCTCGCATGATGTTATTTTTTAATGCTGTCCAAAACGTTCGCAAAACAGGAATATCTTTTTCACGATACAAACGATAGATCGTTCGATACAACGCAATTAAGCCGACACCGCTAAAGATGCCTGTTATACAGGTAATTAAAAAGAGAAAATTAATAATGATCAAGTTGGCAATAAAAGAAAAAATCCGATAATACCAACCTTCATATGCAAATAGCTTATTCATATTAAAAGAGAAAAGCGGATTTCTCGTTGCTTTATCCGCTTTTCTCTCCTCCTCTCTTACTTAAGTTTGTCTCTGTTTTCTGCCATTTTCTCAGATTTTATTTTTTCAATTGCATCCCATTTATTTGATTTTAAGAATGCTTTGTAGTCTTCTAAAGATTTGTCAAAGGCTTTATCATCTTTCGCACGAATCATTGAAATAACGGTTGTATTTAGTTTGGTTTCAATCGCTTCATTCGCCCGAGCTTCCGGAGTTCCTGCATCTGGATTAATATTTTCAATTACGAAATGTGGGACCAATTTTCCTTTGCCCCATTCTTGCATTTGCGTTAAAGCACTTTCCATTGGCACTTTTAGTTTATTAACACGGTCATTGTTAAAGTATAGGAAACGACTAATGCCATATTTTTTGTTGTAGGCATCATTGTCTGTTTGTTCTAATTTTTTCACTTCTGGTAAATAATCAATTTTTCCTTGATCATTGTACGCATAAGTAACTCCTTCAACGCCATATTTTGTTAAAATTTGTCCTGGTTCATCAATTAAATATGTGAATAGTTGAGTGACTTTCGCTGGATCTTTCGCATCTTTCGTAATGTAATTACTTAACCAACCTGAAATGCCGGTTTGATTTAATGTTGGTTTTCGGCCAGAAGTACTACTTGGTCCATCAATGGCTATATAACGTGTGCCAGATTTTTTCATAAATTCTGTAAAGTTCCCACCTTGACCGCTGGTTCCAGCAACGAGCATGGTTGCATAATTTCCTTGTTTCACTTTTTCATCAAACGTTGCCCCATCATCTGTGAAGCTATCATCACTAATATTTCCTGCTCGGTAAACATCATTAAATGTTTTTAACCATTCTAAATATTCTTTATCTAAATTTCGATCATAGTATTTACCATTTTTATCCTCTAAAGGAACACCTAAGAAGTCTTGTAATTTGTCTAAAAATGGTCCTGCACCATCGCCCACTGTGGTGAAGCCCATTGGGGTCATCTCAGGATATTTTTCTTTAATCTGTTGCATGACTTTTTCAAAATTTTCTGGTGTTGAAACGTCTGGCTTGCCTAATGCATTATAGACATCTTCACGAATAACAAAATTATCATTTACTGGGATATTTCCACTTTCATAATCCGCTTTTGTATTAGAGTAATTAGGGTAACCATATGTTTTTCCATCCTCTAAGGCATACCATTTAAACGTATCTTGGTTAACAACTTTCATTAAATAGGGGTCATATTTTTTAGCTAAATCGTTTAAAGAATAGGCCCAAGAATCTGCTTTCAATGCTGCTTGTCCAGTTTTTTCAGTTAATGTCACGATATCAGGCATATCTCCACTTGAAATCATGGCATTTAATTTTGAATCATCGCCGGAAATAAATTCAATATCCACATTTAAGTCTTTTTTAATCTGCGCAGTGGTCACGTCTTTTCCAAAAGGCAGCGCCGTCCAATCTGAGTTAATATACCATTTAATCTTGGTCGGTTCTTTCTTCTTATCTAACTTCCAAGCAGGCGTCTTTTCATCTAATTCATACCGATCCTTAATTGAGACATCTGAGCTAGCTTTCTTTTCCCCTCCGCTACAGGCCGCTAAACTAACGACCGCCGTTGCCACCAATAAACCGCCTAAAACTTTTTTCATATTGTTCCCTACTTTCTTTATTCTTTTACTGCACCGGCCATCATACCGCCGATAAAGTGTTTTTGTAGTAATGGATAAATGATTAAAATTGGTATCGTTGTAATGACAATTGTTGCCAGCTGAACACCACGTGTCGTTGCCTGCACCACCATATCTGTACTGCCGCTCTCTGTCATGGTACTCAAGTTGGATTGAACAATAATTTCATAAATTTTCATCTGCAATGGATACAGATATTCTTTGGTAATGTATAATTTCGTGGTCATAAAGTCATTCCATTGACCTACCCCATTAAATAAAATAATGGTGGCTAATGCCGGTTTTGTTAAAGGTAAAAAGATTTTATAAAAAATTTGAAATTCACTGGCGCCGTCTATTTTGGCGGATTCTTCTAAAGATGGTGGAATTTCTCGGAAAAAGTTCATTAAGATAACTACATCATAATAGCTAAATAAAGCTGGAATGATATATACCCAGAAGGTATCTAAGAGTCCTAATGACTTAATCAAAAGATACGTGGGAATCATGCCCCCACCAAAGTACATTGTAATGACACCCATCGTTGTATAAATATTACGCCCGACTAGTCTAGATTTACTAAGTCCATAAGCAACAATTGCACAGAACAGCGTATGCGTCGACGCACCGATGACTGTTTTTAAAACAGAAATCAAAAACGCTCGCGGAATGCTACTATCCGAAAAAACTTTCCGATAATTTTCTAGCGTAAATCCTTTCGGCCATAAAACCAAGCCTTTACCGGCTAAACCCGAACTTGACGAAACTGAGGAAACTAAAATATTCCAAATTGGCACGATAATTAATAAAGAAAACAACACAAGAATTAACGTATTGAAAAAGTAAAACCATTTGTTTTCTTTTGATTTTCTTTTAATCACAGCTGTTGCCTCCTTTATAAAATAACCGACCGACCATTGTTCATTTTTCTAGTAATGCGATCTGTAATGACTAATAAAACAATTGAAATAACGGAAATCCCTAAACCAACTGCCGTCGCATAAGAAAAGTCCCCTTGCGTTAGCCCCATACGATAAACAAATGAATTAATTACTTCTGATTTGTTTTGGTTTTGAGCATTCATTAAAACCAACGTTTGATCTAAGTTCGATCCCAATAAACCACTAACATTTAGAATTAAGTTCAACGAAATAATCGGCGCTAATAAGGGCAAAGTAATCGTTCGG
Source organism: Enterococcus sp. DIV1420a (assembly GCF_051712165.1). Lineage (NCBI taxonomy): Bacteria > Bacillati > Bacillota > Bacilli > Lactobacillales > Enterococcaceae > Enterococcus > Enterococcus sp. DIV1420a. Next base: position 2,105,081 of record NZ_JBIOOI010000001.1, on the reverse strand, counting down.
ATTTGTGTTAATTTGGAAGCACCATCAATTCTCGCCGCTTCATAAAACGTTGGATCAATGCGAGACATGCCAGCAAGATAGAGAATCGTGCCCCAACCTACTTCTTTCCACAAATCAGAAAGAACAGCAATCCACCAATACTTATCAGGATCTAACAAATGATTGACGCCCTGATTCATTAAGCCTAACGACATCATAACTTGGTTGATAAAGCCATTTGTTGAAAGCCACGAAATCAACATCCCGCCTAAAACGATCCAAGAAAAAAAGTGCGGAATATAAGAAATCGTCTGAATCACTTTTTTTAAATGTCCATCTCTCATTTCAAAAATCATTACTGCTAAGATAATCGGAATAGCGAATCCTAAAAAAAGTTTCATTAAACTAATCGCTAAGGTATTACGAACTGCTTCCCAAAAAAAACTATCTTCCATAATGATTCGAAAATTTTCAAGTCCAACCCATGGTGCAGAAGAAACCGTATCAACAATCGTATAATTTTTAAAAGCAATGATAATTCCATAAATTGGAATGTAGTTAAAGACAATCATGAATGCTACACCCGGAAGTACCATCCAATGCAATTGCCGCTGATCATAAAACTTTTTTAGTTTTTTCATAAGCAGGGTTCCTTTCTTTTTAGTGAAACGTTTCTACAAACAGATTATACATTCACTTCAAACGGTTGTAAACCCTTACATTATGGTTTTATTTAAAAATAACAGCATTAAAAAGCGCTATAGACCATTTATAAAGAAATTATTTTCCCTGCTTCTTTTTCCATAAAAATACTCTTTTCTAGATATTTTAAAGCATTTTATAGAAACGTTTCACCAAAATATGAACATCTTTTTCTTAAAAATAATTCTGTTAAATAACAGAAAAAAGTCTGGTCGGATTGACCAGACTTTTTAAATATAGATAGTAAAATGTGTAATTTCAGGGATCACCCCAAAACGGGCATGAATGGCGGTCGTTCCTAAGCCTGTATTAACATATAGTTGCGTTTCTTGGTCCAACTGATACAATCCTCTGGTATACTTTTCTGCTAAAACATTTGTGATTGGATAAAAAGGAATCCAAATTTGTCCGCCATGGCTATGTCCTGCTAAAACTAACTGTGTACCCGTACCAACAAATGCATCCGCGACATCTGGTTCATGGGTCATTAATAACGCATAGTCATACGTTTCTCGATAGGATAATGTTTCTGAAACGGAAGGATTTCCTAATAACGAGTCATCTAAACCACCAATAAAAAGACGGCGTCCATCTGCTAAGGTTACTGTTTCTCCTTGGTTTTTCATAACGGTAAAGCCACTGGCCTCCATGACTTCATCATACACCGCAGAAGCACCGCCACCATAATCATGATTTCCCCAAACTGCATATTTTCCAATTGTCGCTTGCAACTGTTTTAACTTTTCAATCATCGGTTCTTTTTGTTGCGGATTTTTGGCATAATTGTCAAATAAATCACCTGTAAAAACGATAATATCTGGTTTTTCACGATTGACTTTTTTTATGACTTTATCTAACCGCTTCGTCTCATAAAATTCTGAAACTTGTATATCCGAAAGTTGCACAACATTTAATGGTTCTCGTTGATTTTTCTTTCCCAAAGTCACCTGATTAACGTGAACTAAATTCGGCTCAATCTTCCACGCATAGATTGGGAGTGCGATAATTAAGAAAAAAAATAAGAGCATTATACTTAAACCAATTTTTTTAACCACATCACTCGCTCCTTTCTTTTCTTTGATTTCCGAAGACTTAGTATAGAGAAAAATCTTCTTAACCACAATCTAAAACAAAGGAAATTAAGGCTTTGTTAAACAACCTAAAGAATTTCCACAATCTCTTATCCTTTTCTTAGCTTTTTTATAAAAAAAGCTAGATAATTTCATCTGTCGATGAAATTATCTAGCTAGAACATTCTTCTCTTAATGATGATGTTTTCGAAACGTTTGATAACCAATTAAGCAAAATAAAATCCCCAATAAAATCATTCCAGTTACTGAAAATAAGCCTGCTAACATCTTTCGCATCCTCTCTGTTGCTAAACTTCCTTATTTATAGTCACTATTTCTTGTTGTAAAATTGGTTGAAATAGACGACGTTCTGCTAATTTTCTTGCTAAAATTGCTTCACTTTTTTCCGTAAAGATACCTAAGTTATGGCGCTTGCCTTTCAAAGAGATATAAGCCAGCCATTTCCCAGAAGCGGTCTGGCTCACTCCTTTGTGTCCGCTGCTATTATTTTTAGGGCGTTTACTTTGCAACTTCCCTGGAATTACGCCAGCAACTCTTTGTCGGTAATCCTTCTTTTTACGATGACCGCAACTTTTGGTATGACCATTCAACAAATTTTCACAGCGAACCCAGCAAGATTGTCCGCATGAACACAGACAATACGCTTTCATTGTCTGATGAATACTTTCGATCCGTACCACGACTAATTCATGATAGTTTTTTTTCAACATTGTTTGATAGCGATGGTGCGCACATTTGGTTCGATACCCACGAATTAGTTGTCTTCTTGAAGCTTCTGTATAGCTCCCACAAGAACAGCGACAGGCCCAAACAATTAGCCCTTCTTTTCTTTTTGCCGTTGGTGCTACTACTGTCAACTCACCAAACTTTTGACCAGTTAAGTCTTTATAGTTAACTGCTTGTCTCAATTGACTATCCTTCGTATTCTTGTTCTCGCCACATCTCGATTGGGTCTCTCTCATAGTGCTCATTTTTCTGAGTCTCTCCCTTTCTTAGTTCTCTGACTACCTCAGCAAATACTTGCCAATCTTTTGTTTCCGGCAAATGACGCCATGTCAATTGACGACACCGTACTTTCGAACTATAAAAATCGGACAAATACAAATCGGTTTCTAAGGTTAATTTGTGATCAATCATCACATCCATATAATTGAAAGAAGCAATAATTTTTGCAATAAAGCGGTTATAATCCTCCCCACCAGAAAAATCAACAAATACATGAATCGTTTTTTCAATTGCGCAAAAAGACCGATCATTTAACAAACAAAACATAAAATCATAGTATAGATGCACGCGTTCATACATTAAAAATCGTTTTTGATGCAGCGACTCTGTCTTTTGTATAAAACCATCTAAGGCGCGATGAATTTGAGGAAACCGCTCTTCAAAGAAACTGCTCTGCTTGGCGGGAATAAATGCAGCCACCGAAAAGTATAGGCGGTCCCAGCGATAACAAATCAACTTTAATTTTTCTTTTGTTTCCACCGTAATTCGCTTTTCAAAGAAAGGAATAACACTATTCATATGATCAATAAATTCGTCTAACATGGTTAACTTATCTGGAAAAACAATCGAACTATCAATGTATTCATTTAAACTTAAAAAAAGAAAAATATATGAAGTCTCTTTGCCAAAATCCTCTTTAAAAAGAGGTGTTTCACTTGTATAGATTTTTTCAAACGCATGCTGTAAACAGCTAGGCACATGAACTTCCGTAAAAGAGTCCACTACATGATCAGAAAATACACGAAAACGTTGGATCGTTAAAAGAATAAATAGTTGTGCGCTTTGATTAAGACTAAACGTTCTTTGATACATCAGTTGTAAATCGTTTATAAATCGTTTAATGCCAGGACTATTTTCCAGCAAAATGTTAGGCAGCCTTTCTTGATTACTTCCATAAAAATAATACAAGCATTGAAAACAAAAACTTCGGATATTTTTCTCTTCTCCAACCAAGCCTGTTGACTTTAATTTAATACGCCAATTAGCTAAAATCAGATTTAGTTTATACGAGAAGGCATAAATTTTGCTTTTGCTCATAAAATGAATTTGAGAAAATTCTTGAATCGTGTGCTTTTGATAGAGGCCCACATCAAGAAGCAACTTGGCCATTAGTGATTGATCAAAATAATATTTTCTTAAGGCTTGATAATCAATTTGCGATAATTTTTGCGCACTAATCAGTCCTTTAGCTGGAAAAAGAATTTGACTCCTTGAAGAAATCTGTGTACATTCATAATTTATTTGACGGCACAACGATTCTAACTTTTGAGTGGATAAATCAAAATATCCATAAAATTCTTCTTTTAATAATGGACCTTCACTATTCATAAAAGTTTGATAAATAAGTAATTTATCTCGGAATTCTTGGTCTAATAATTCATCTAACAAAGTAGTCACATTTTCAACTCCAAACTATCACGCCTTAAGTATCTATTTTTTTGACAAGACGTGAGTGTCAATCTTGCTTATTTTTTCCACAAATTTAAAAATGATTCTTTCAATATTTAGGAATCTTCATAGAAAAGTATTATTTTAACCAAAAAAAGCCCCCTTGCGTCACCAAGGAGGCTTTTTTTGTTATTTTTTTACTTTAAATTTAAAGAAAAGCTGATTTGTTTGACTAATTTTCTGTTTCTTTTCTAGCCTATTCGTCAAAAATGATTGAAACTTTTGGTTCGTCTTCTATACTATCTTCCTATAAAGTTCTTACTCTTTTAAGTATCAGCTTCTGTCAATAAAAGTCCTCATTTGGCATTGCTAATCTGAATACAGTATGACTACTTGTTGCCGCTATTTTTTGCTGTTATTTTACTCTTTAATTGAAGCGCTAGAAACGCTGTCAACTGTTGGCTTTTCGGTCGCTGACTCTTCTTCATGGACTGATGCACTTGAGACACTATCTGCCGTTTCTGGCGCTTCTTTTTTGGAGGCACCACTGACTGCATCGACGTTTTTTCCACCGACTAATTCTTGCCCAGTTTGTTTTAAATACCAATCAACAATTGGTTTAAAGTCTAAAATATACTCATTAATTCCCGCGTAATTTCCATTATCATCATACATCGCTTGATAGTTATGCACTACATAGGTATCTGGTCCGTGCATTGGAACATGAACGCGAATAGCATCTGTTTTTCCTGACCGTAATTGTTGAATCACCCATTCTACATTTTTCAATGCTTTTGGCGGATGGCAATTCGCTAATGGATTACCAACTTGTCCTGGTTGCCGTTTAGCAAACATTTCTTCAGCAGCCATTTTTTTATTGTAATATAAAAATTGATTGTTACTGTCTGCATAAGTCAATTCCATTGGCATTGATTTTAAGAAATAATTTAGCTGATCTACGGTTAAAATGCCTCGATCTAATTTTACATATGTGTCGCCTTCCACAGCCTGAACCGCTTCTGCTGCTTGTTCTACCCAATCATCTGCTGCCATATCAACCCCTTCGATCGTTGTTTCAATGGTTCCTTTTGCATGTAAATCCTCAGGTAAGTCTTTTGGCTTAGCTCCTTCTAATTTTGAAATCACATCAATGAATTCCACGAATTTTTGTAATGTGCTTTCTAAAAATTGACGTGTTCCCTCCGCAATTAAGTTGCCGTTTTCATCAAATGCTTCTTTAGCTTTTCCTAATAAAAACTCGTTTCCAGGCATCACGATTGCATTGACACCAGGTGCATCAAGAATTTGACGGAGATGTAATTGCGCACGTGAGGTTCCTTGATCATAATAAGAGCAACCAACAATCATTACTGGTTTATTTTCCAGCGGATGAATTTTGAAAGATAACCATTCTAACACACTTTTCAAACCGGCAGGAATGGTATGGTTATGTTCGGGCGTCGCAATAATTACGCCGTCTGCTTGTAAAATTTTGCGATTCATATTCTGAATCAAGACACTGTTCGTTTGATCCTTACTTTGATTAAACATTGGAATATCTTTAATTTCTAAAATTTCCAAGTCGAACATTTTATAAAACTCTTTGCCAATATATTGCAGTAGTAACCGATTATAAGAAGAATCAGCGTTTGATCCGACGATCCCAATTAATTTCATTTTATTCACTCCATTTCGTTAAATCGTTTCCCATGAGAAATTTTCTGCTTCTTTTTTATTTTGCGCATGCGCATGTTTCAGCTGTTCTGTAATTTCAATAAATACACAAAAATCTGCAAACAAACCAGCTAGTTTATCTATTTGTTCTGAATCTTTTAACGCATTGTTTTCATCAAAAGCTTGTAAGGAATGCGCTAATAGAAATTCAGAGCTTGGCATAATTCGTGCTTTCAATTCAGGAGCATCTAAAATTTGACGCAGATGCGCTTGTGCTCTAGAGGAACCTAACGTGCCATAGGATGCACCAGTAATCATAACTGGTTTATCAACAAACGGAAAAATCCCGTAAGATAACCAACTTAGGGCATTCATCAAAGAAGCCGGCACCGCATGGTCATATTCAGGCGTACTGATAATGACGCCATCTGCTGCTTCAATTTTTTCAGCAACCGTTTTAACTATTTCTGGCAAAGCTTTGTCTTCTGGCTTGTTAAACATAGGAAAGTCAACAATTTCAACTAGTTCAATGTCAGCCTCCTGCGCAAAATAGTGTTGCATAAATTGCAAAAGTTGACGATTGGTTGATTGCTCTGAGTTCGTTCCTACTAAGCCGATAATTTTTTTCATAATGAGCTGTCCTTTCTTTTTCGGTTCTATGAATGGATAATGTGAAGAGTATTTGCTAACCCACTGCTATATAAAATTTGCTGGTCTTGTGTAATGATGACTCCTTCAATCCCATCTAGTTGATTGAGGATTTCAAGCGCTTCTGGAATTGGATAACCAAATAAACGCGTTGTCCAAATCTCACCATCCACTGAAGCATCCGAGATAATTGTGAGGCTGGCCATTTCAGTTTCCAATGGGTAACCGGTTGTCGGATCCAACAGATGGTGATAGACTCGCCCAGCTTCGGTTAAACTTCTTTCATAAATGCCCGACGTCACAACCGATTGATTAGCCACTTCGACAAGTAAGCTGATTGTTTCTCTGGATTCTTGCGGATTGCGAATACCAATTCGCCATTTTTTGTTTTGATGCGTAGAGGGCCCCAACGTCACAATATTGCCGCCCAGATTAATCAAAGCAGACGTCACATGGACTTCTTTCAAATAGGCAATTAGTAAATCAGCGATATAGCCCTTTGCTAAAGCCCCCAGATCTAATTTCATTCCTTCTTCTTCCAAAAAAACCGTTTGTTTTAATGGATTTAAGTGAATCTTTTCTGGATTAATTTTTTTCAAACAGGCTTTAATCTCCTTTTCTGACGGGACACGGGCATCTTTAAAACCGATTCGCCACGTTTGAACTAGTGGGCCAATGGTAACATTCAAATGACTAGCTGGATCACAACTATGCTTTTTCCCTAATGCAATTAATTGATACAACTCTGGATGAACGCTGACTGGTTTTTGCCCAGCTTGTTGATTGACAGCCATCAGTTCCGAAGTTGAATCATTTGCACTAAAGCGTTGTTCATAAGTGATCAATCGTTGATGCACTTCTTCTAGAATTTTTTCAGGTTCTTCATGGTCTACAAATACATCTATTACTGTGCCCATCAAATAAATAGTTTGACTTTGTTGCACCTCAAGACTTCCTCTCCACGAAAGATTGTGTTTTATTTCACATTTATTCACAAATGAATCATACGCCTTTATTTGATGCCAGTCAAGTCGTTTATATATTTTTTTATATAAAATAACGACCTTAAAATTTTCATTTAAGGTCGTAACGTGTCTTTAACTCTTTTAAAAAACGCTTTTTTTATTATATTTTTAAAATAAATATATAATTTTCTATATAAACTAATTCTCCTTAGATAAAATTGTTTCTTTCAATGTTTGAATTGCTTCCAACAAGATGCGGTTTTTATTGATTTTTGCATACGCGCGGGCATCTTGTAGTAGTTCTAAAATTTGCTCTTGCGGCTTTTCTTCAGCTAAGGCATTTTTCGCAAGTTGGAAAGCTGCTCTTGCCAAGTAATACGTGACGTGATTATCAGAACAGATGGAAATCGCATACTCTAACAAAGCATCACTTGTTTCTAAATCGCCTTTTTCTGCATAAAAAACACCACAGTGAAAGACAACATTTAATACTCGCCAAGTATCTTCCATTGATTGAATAGTATAGAGATAAATTTCCTTGAAGACCTTATTGAAATAAAATTCGGCTTTCTCAATTTCGCCTTCTTTGGCATAGGCCATGCCAATTCCAGTAAAAGCTAACAAACGGTAAATATCGCTCGTGTATTTTTGCTCTTCAAACAGAAGTTTTTCAAAGGTAAATAAGCAATCCATCAACGAAGCATTTTGAAAAATCATGACAAAGCCTTGTAAATAATAATATTCTAATAACAGTTGGGAATCTTTGATTTCATCAAAAGGAATATTTTTTAAAATTGTTTGCAATTGGTCATGTTCGCTGGTAATCAAGAAGAATTCTGCTTCTTCCATTTTTTCAAGAATTTCAGGTTGTTTAATCCCTACGCGCGGGAAGAGTTCCCCCAAAGGTAGCTCTAAACGATTACATAGTTGGATCAATATTTTTAAAGTTGGGACTTGACCATTCTTTTCAAAGCGACTAACCGTAACTTGCGTACAAATCCCTTTAGCTAATTCACTTTGCGACAAACCACGTGCTTTGCGTTTTTCTATAAACCGTTGTATATTCATTGCTTTTCCTCTCATTCTCATCTTCTCAAACTTACTATAATACAACTTACCTTAAAAATATATATAGAAAAAGAAAAATGTTTATAACAAAAAAGAACACAGACAACTCTTTCATTAAAAGTTTGTCTGCGCTCTATTAGAACCTGAATCACTAAACGTCAATTCAGCGTTATTTAATCAATCCGATACGTCATACTTGCTTTGTTTAGAGAGCAGCTCTTTTTTTAGCTTCTTTCACAAACGTATTCATGGCCTGATATAATTTTTCCTTGATTTCTTTGAGATTAGCTTGTTGTAATTCTTTATTGGCAACTAACTGTTGACCGTTCACCCAAACGGCTTCAACATTGCTAGCATTTGCTGAATAAACCAACGCTGAATAGGCATCAAAAATCGGAAACATATTAACTGATTGCGTTTCAATTAATGTTATATCCGCTTTTTTGCCCACTTCCAATGAGCCGACTTGCTCCGCCAAGCCTAACGTTTTAGCGCCCCCCATCGTTGCCAGATAAACAATTTCTTTCGCAGGAAACAAAGAGCGATCTTGGTGTGCTGTCTTATGAAAATTCGCAACCATACGCATTTGGGTGAATAAATCTAATGTATTCCCACTACTAGGTCCATCCGTGCCTAAACCGACAATAATCCCTTGATCAAGCATTTGCTTAATCGGCGCTACGCCTTTGGCTGATTTAGTATTCGCACCGATACAATGAGCGACACGCGCTTTTCCATTAGTCGCAGCTAAACTCGCAAGATCTTCATCTGTTGCCAAAATACAATGCGCTAAAATAAACGGCTCGCTCAAATAACCCAGTTCTTCTAAGAAAGCAATTGGTGTTTTTTGATAGGCTTTTTCAAACTCAGCCATTTCATAAGTCATTTCAGCAACGTGCATGGTCACAGGAACTTGGTATTGCCGACTAAGTTCAATAATTTTTGCCAACACTTCTGGTGAATTGGTATTCGGTGCATGTGGCGCAAGTATAGGCGTAATCAACGGATGGCCTTGCCACTTGCGAATAAAGGTTTCCGCGTAAAAAAGACCGCCTGAAGGCTCCGGACTATCACAAGTGGGCATATCAATGATCGTCTCTCCGAGCAAAGCACGAACACTCATTTTTTCACAACTTTTAGCAATTTCATCTTCAAAATAATACATATCACAAAAGCTCGTAATACCACTCAGTAACATTTCAGCAATTGCATAATCACTACTGCATCCTACTAATTCTTTTGTCATGAATTGTTCTAATGGAAAAAGAAAACGCCGGAGTCGATCTGGCACATCGTCTCCTAACGAACGAAACGGAATCATGCCTACATGGGTATGGGTGTTAATCATCCCAGGCATTAAAATTCCATTTTGACCATCGATTACTTGATTTGCAGCCATTCGCTTTTCATCAAGTGTGGTCATTGGTGCTAATTCCACAATTGTGTCTTCTTCAATCACTAAATAGCCGGCTTTGATTTCTGAAAATTGCTCATCCATTGTTAGTATATGCACATTTTTAATGAGTGTTTTCATGCAAAAGAACTCCATCCTCTGGAAAAACTAATGGATAGAAACGTTGTGACTTCGTATCCATCATCCCAAAATCTGTCACTTTAATGGCTGGCGAGACAGGCAATGATAGTGTAGAAAAGGACATGATTTCATTCATATTTTGATAACCTAACGCTTGCATAGCTTGTCGGACTTTTTGTAAAGAAGCGCCTAATTGTTCAATCGGTGCTTGCGATAAAATCCCACCAATTGGTAAAGGACAAGTTGCCATCACTTGCTGATCCGAAGCAACCAAATAGCCGCCTTGCATCGCTAATAATTCATTCTGCGCTAACAGAATATCCTCAATCGTATTACCCATCACCATTAAATTATGATGATCATGGGCCCAGGTTGTCGCAATGGCTCCTTTCTCGGAAAGAGGTTGATCCATTAAAGAAAAAGAAATATTACCATTTTTTCCGTAACGTTCCATCACAATTAATAAGGCGCAGTTGGCTTTTTGCCATTGCAACAATCCATTTTCAACAGGAATTTCTTTTGTAATTCGTTCTGTAAATGTGCCAATTTCTTGTTTTTGAATCACATTACAACGAACTGTTTCTTTTGTTGTAGCCACCTTTAAAAGTAAATCTTCTTCTGTTAACTTTTTACATTGGATGGTTTGTTGGTAAGCGCCTGGAAACTCTTCAATTTTTTCTGGATAATGGAAGGGCTCACCTTTTTCAAAAACGACCTTTCCAGATTTATAAACCGTATTAATATCAAAACTTTCTAAGTCATTTAATAACAAAAAGTCAGCTTTTTTACCAGGTGCAATTTCGCCACGATCATGGAGACCCATTCGTTTGGCCGGCGTATAAGTTGCCATATAAATGGCTTTTTCGATAGGCAATCCTGCATGAACGGCTTTTTTGACATTTTCATTTAGATGACCTTTTAGCAAATCATCAGCCATCACGTCATCCGTGATAATACTTGCATAATTGTAGAAGTCATTGTCTACTATCACCTGAATGTTTTCAGGAGTGATTGATTTATTTTGAAATTGAATAAAGACGCCCGCTTCAATTTTTTCTTTTAACGTTTTAGGAAATTGATGGGTATGATCTGAAGTGATACCACTATATAGAAAATCTGCTAACTCTTGATCTTCGATTTTAGGACAGTGGCCTTCTAAAGGCATGGTTGGTCGTTGTTTTTGACACAAATCGATAATTTGACGAATTAAAGAATCTGGCTCATAGGAAATCCCTTTAAAATTCATGGCTTCCCCTAAACAAATCACTTTTGGCTCTTTGAGTAATTCTGCTACTTCTGCTAAGCCGATAATCCCACCAGTTGTTTCTAATTCGGGAGTGGTCGAAGGAACCGAGGAAGGAATTGCGTGAAAGATATCTAGTTCTGTTTCAGCGGCCATAAAAGCTTTTAAGCCTTCTAAGCCAAATACGTTAGCCATTTCATGGGCATCGGCAATCACCGTTGTCACACCGTAACGCACTACTGCTTTGGAAAAAATAGTAGGTGTCGTCATGGAACTTTCAATATGCATGTGTGCATCAATTAAGCCGGGAATCATCCATTGATTCTCGGCATTAATTGTTTTTTTGGGCTGCAAATTGACGTTCTCTTCTTCATAAATGTAATAAAATTTATCATTTTTAATCGCAACATTTCGTTGAACGAATGTTTGAGTGACTGTTTGATACAGCCACACATTTTTTAGTAATACATCGACGTTCATTTTGTCCCTCTTTTCTAAAACTATTGATTCATCGTACGGTTCCATTGATCAATCCAATCCGCTAGTTGACTATTAATAAAATTAAAATCGACTGTTTTGGCACGTTCGGCAATGGCACCATATGTTTTATTTTTCGCTTCTTTTTCGCTTAGCGTTACTTGTTGATTTGTAGGTCCTTCATTTAATGAAATCGCTTTGGCCTTTTGTGATTCTTCACTAATCCGTGCGTTAACAAATTTAAAGGCGGTTTCTTTGTTTTGTGCTTTTTTAGGAATATTGACTGTATTATAGTTGGCATACGTGCCGCTTTCTGGGACGACATACGTCACGTTTTCTGCTGCGCCTTGAATAATATCAACCGCAAAATCAGCAACCACAGCTGCTTCAATTTCACCAGATTGGAACATATTAGCTAAGTCTGACGATTTTGAATACGTTTTAACAACGTTTGGTTTTAATTCTTTCATCGCTTCAAAAGCGGCCTTCCCGTTATCTTTTGTAATATCTTGACCAGCATGTTCACTGGCAACGTATAACATTAAAGGACCTGCCGTCGTGGCAACGTCTGGAACAGAAATTTTACCTTTCAAATCAGCTGACCATAAGTCATCCCAGTTTTTAATTTCTTTGCCTAATTTTTCTTTGTTGTAAACAATCCCGATACTGTTTACAGCGATTGGTACGCCAGCACCACTTTCAAAAACCTCTTTTGCTCCTGGTGTTAACTGACTTAAATTAGGTACTTCTTTTTCTGTAATTTTTTCAAATAACCCTTCTTTTCCACCTTGTGCTGCATTTGCTTGTGCTAATTCAATGACATCAATTCCCGCATTGGGATTATTTTTTAATTTCGTAAAGCGGTCTGCGCTATTGCCTACTTCTAAGGTAACTTTCGCTTCATTCTCTTTTTCAAATGGAGCGATGATGTCTTTTTTGACAATATCTTCACTTAATCCGAAAGTTGAAACGACTAAAGCATTACTTCCACCTTTGCTCTCGCTTTTCGTAGTTGCTTCGCTGTTTCCACAAGCAGTCATTAATAACGTTGCAGCGACTAATGTCCCTAAAATTACGCGTTTTTTCATTTTTAAATCTTCCTCCAAAATGGTTTTTATTTTTCTAAAATAACTAATTTCTCAGCTGGAAAAGCCAAGTGAATGGTTTCGTTTGTTTCATATAACTGTTCACTTGTTCCATTAACCAGCAATGTACCTAACGCTGTTTCCACTTCATATTGATAGCTTTTCCCTAAAAATGTTCGGACAGCGACAGTACCTGCGACAGTATTAGTAGCAGGTTCTGAAACAATCTCAATGTCCTCTGGACGAATCGTTGCCACCGTCGTTGTAACATTTGGTTCAGGATTAGTCGTTTTCACTATTTGATTTGTTTGTGTCCGATAATGACCGGCTTCCATTTTTTCGACAGAGAAAAAGTTTTCAAAACCGATAAATTCAGCGACAAACTTAGTACGAGGCAAACGATAAATCGTTTCTGGTGAATCATATTGTTCAATCACGCCATTATTCATAATGGCCACTTTATCTGAAATAGAAAAACATTCTTCTTGGTCATGTGTGACAAAAACTGTCGTAATGCCTAATTGTTGTTGAATCCGTTTGATTTCAATCCGCATTGCCACTCGCAATTTTGCATCTAAATTACTCAACGGTTCATCTAGTAGTAATAGTTTAGGTTCAATAATCAGAGCACGTGCTAGCGCAACCCGCTGTCTTTGACCACCAGATAATTGTTTTGGATAACGGTCGCCCAAGCTTTCTAAACCACATACTTTTAGCATTTCCGTGACTTTTTGGTCCATGGTTTGTTTGTTTTCTTTGCGTAATTTCAGCCCAAAAGCGACATTTTCTGCAATCGTTAAATGGGGAAATAACGCATAGCTTTGAAAAACCATCCCGAAGTTTCTTTTATGGACAGGAACCTTTGTTAGTTCTTCTTGGTCAACGAAAAACTGTCCTTCGTTTGGCTTAATTAATCCAGCAATCACTCTTAGCGTAGTCGTTTTACCACAACCACTCGGTCCTAATAAAGAAACTAACTCTCCTTTTTCCATTGAAATATTTAAATCTTTTAAAATATCTTGTTTTCCGTCATAGCTGACGCGAATATCTTTTAAATCCACAAAAGTCAAAATTTTCTCCTCTTTCTATCTCGTGCTTCTTCCATGTTTTAGGCAATGGAAGCTAGTCCCAACGTTTTTTCAATTAAAAACATTAAGCCCATTGTTAGTAGCATCAACAATACAGAAATTGCTGAAACAGTTGGATCATAATTGTATTCCATATAACTTAATAAAGAAGTAGGCAGCATCGTCACACCGGGACCTGATAAAAACATCGATACAGGAACATTGTTAAACGAATTGACAAATGCTAACATAAAGGCTGCAAAAATTCCTGAAGACACATTGGGTAAAACAATTTGAATAAAAGCTCGCAATCTTGTACAACCTAATGTCCAAGCTACTTCTTCCATTGAATAATCTAGTTGTTCCATACTTGATCCAACCACTCGAATAATATAAGGCAAACTAATTAAAAAATGCCCCATTAACAATCCTTGAAAGACAGGCAAACCTAATTTAATAACAATATATTGAAATAACGTATACCCGACCACAATTCCTGGAATCACAGTTGGGGATAAGAAAAAGCTTTTAATAAAGTTGCGCCCGCGAACGGAATAACGTGCCAGCGCATAGGAAGCCGGAATCCCTACTATTAATGCTAAAACAGTCGCTAATACCCCAATCAACAAACTTAACTTAAAACTGTCCATAAACGTTTCCGATTGTAAGGCTTTGGCGTACCAATCTAAAGTAAATCCTTTAATCGGAAATTGAATCGCTGCGGCTGTTCCAAAAGAAGTCACCACAATCAAACATAATGGTAAAAATAAAAACAGAAAAACTAGAATTGCAATAACAGATAGTCCTTTTTGCTTACGCATGATTTGCTTCTCTCCGATCTACTTTCTTAGCGACCATGTCTAGGCCTTTCATCACAATTAATGTTGTTAAAATCATAATAAATGCAAGAACACTCGCCGATTGCCAATCACCTAAAGTATTAGCCTTTTGATATAAGAAGGTCGACATCATCATTTTTTGGTTACCACCTAACAGCTGTGGCGTCGTATAAGCCGTTAAAGTTCCTGTAAACACTAATATACTTCCTACAATGGTGCCTGGAATTGATAAAGGTAAAACAATTTTCCGAAAAGCCGTCATTGGATTGGCGCCTAGCGTCTCAGCCGCTTCTAGCATTTCTCCTTCAATGTTTTCCATAACCCCAACTAAGGTCATAATCATTGTTGGTAAAAATAAATACACTGAACCGATAATAATTGCAAATTCTGTATACAATAAATTCAGCGGTTGCTCAATTAAGCCTGTTTTTAATAACAACGTATTCACTACACCGTTTTTTCCTAAAATGTTAATCCAAGCAAAACTTCGAATAACTGAATTGGTTAATAGTGGAAACAAGGTCATAGCCATTAAAAAGCCACGCCATTTTTTGGAAACTCCAGCAATAAAGTATGCCGTTGGAATGCCCAACACAATTGAAATACCCGTCACAATTAACGAAACTCTTATCGTTCGCCAGAAAATTGAAACATTATAGTCATCTTTAAAAAAAGTAACATACTGATTTAGTGTCAAGCCATGATCAGTAAAAATGGTTGGCAAAATGCTAGTAATTAATGGAATCATTAAGAAAAATAATAATAGTACTAGCCCCGGTGCCACAATTAAATAAGGAACTTTCTTGTTCATTCGTACACTCCTCGTTCGTTTTTTCACTTCATCAGTATACGCAAGGAAAACGTATATTTCAACACATTTTCATCTTTTTGTTCGTTTTTAAACCCGAACGTTCGTATATTTTTTCGAAAAAGGTTATTAAAAAATAAAACACGAACATTAAACAAAAAAACACAAACAAGACTGTTTGTGTTTTTTGTCAACTTTTTTATTTATCACTTAATTTTCTTGGAACGTTTGATCCTTTTCCATCATTTTCACTATAATACCATCTTGATACACCTGATAATATCCGAACAATTCATTCTCTTTTGAGACACTATTCTTTTCAGATATAATTTGAACAACATAACTTCCTTTATTTGACTGCTTAAACGTATAATGAAACGCCGAGTCGTTCGTTGGTATCCCTAAACCATTTTGTAAAAATTCAATCGCTTCCTGTTTAGTATAAGATTCTGCTTCTAATTGCGTTCCTAAATGCGGATTTTTTTGATCAACAAATTGTCTTGCTTTGTCATTATTAGCAGACTTTTCTATAACGACTTCCTGTTGCGAATTCCTACTTCCTGAACAGCCAGATAATACAAATAAAATCATCAACAACCCGAAACACTTACTCAAAGTTTTCTCCTCCTCTCCATTTTGATTAGTGATACTTGATGATTTCTTTTATATTTTAGCATGCTTGATATAACGAATTGTGCTCAAAAAAGACAGAATCAACAAGTAAAAATTGTCGACTCATCTTTCTCTACTAATATTAAACACTATCTGTCTCAATATTTTCGAATTCCCTGTAAATTACTGATAAATAAAAACAGCTCCTTTTGCGTATACTTATATTATCAGCACCTAAAGGAGGAACTTTCTTGAAGCAAAAAAATCTACTCACTTATCAATCACTTGCAGCCTTGTTGCTAGTATTCAGTCTCTTTAGTTTTGACCCATCGGTTTCTTTTGCCACCCGTTCTGGAAAAACGCCTGTTTCAGTTGAACTAGAAATTGGAGGGCTGCCTGGTGATGAATCGGTTGACGATGCCATTGATCCTGATTTAGAAAATCCTAACACTAGTTTTGACTTGCTCTTTATTCCGAAAGAATTTACTTTTGAAACCCAAGCGATTTCTGGTGATTTAACGGCAGTTCCTATACGACCTTCTGAAGGCAATACTCATACAATGAGACACTTCGGGATGGGGAATGTTCGCGGAGCCTTAACTGGTTGGCATGTCACTGCTGAAATCCCACACATGCGAAACGAAGCTCATTCTTTACTAGGCATCATTACGTTTCAATTAACAGGCGGCTATGCTCGCTATGACAAAACGTTAAGGCGTTTCTTTATGACAAATACAATGTATGGACTGGATTTTTCAGAAGATCCTGCTGCACCCGACTTCCCGACCAACCCAATTATTATCGGTAACGGTGCGACTTTAATGAGTAACGCTGGTGATAGAAAAGGACAAGGAATGTGGAGCGGCCGCATGACCGATATTTCTCTTGCAATCCAAACCCCTGTTTCACAATTATTTCCTGGCGCATATACAGGTTCGATTATCTGGAATTTAATCTCTGGACCTGCATAAAATAAAAAAGCGCTTAGAAAACTAGCGGAATCACTACTCTTCTAAGCGTTTTTTTATATCATAAGGACTATTTGCTCCTTCTATTTGTCTAAGCATGCTTTACCACTTTTCGTTTAACGAATCACTTGGCCCCAACGGTAATCAAACTGATACTCTTGATTACCATTATTCAGGTTAATTTTGTATAAATAACGCGGGACTTTAATGAATAACGCATCCTCTACTTGAAAAGCTTCAATAGGTACATTTTCTTTAGTTAAAAGCAACGGTGTTTGCCACTCGTATGTTTTTTTCTGCCAATTGTATAAGCCAACTATCGCTTGATTACTTTGTCTTTTCTTGTATGACAGAACATAATAATTTGCTTCATCTTTCTTGCCTAATAAAACTGGTGCTATTAGTTGCTCTTCTAGTTTTCCTTGCACTGTTGTACGCTCTTCCGATGACAGCTCTTGACCAATTTGACTCTCATTTGAATCTACCGTCCATTTAGGCGCTTCTTGTGTTTGAAAGACTTCTTTGAAAGTTGGGTCTTGTTTTAACTGCCAATTTTTCAAATCTAATTGATAATATCGATTGTTTAATCCATAAATATAGAGATAGCGATTATCCATAAAACGATAATCAACGAAATCAGAGCTTAAATAGTCTTTTAATTCAGGGAATTTCTTCACTAAATCTGCTTCAGAAAACTGTTTTTTCCCTGTTTTTGTATCTAGTAAGTAAATGGCCTCGTTATCAGCATTATTCAAAACCACATATTGATCTGTTTGACCAATTAAATAATCACGCCAACCTAAACGTTTACTCCACATTCGTTCGCCCGTCTGACTATTAACAGAAATCACTTGGAACAATGAGTTACTGGTGCTAATGCCATTCGTTCGTCCATTTGGAATAATCATTCGCTCGATTGAAGTTAAGCCTTTCGTTTTTTCAGAATAAAACGTCGCACTTTTCTCTTCAATCGTTACTGAACGAAACATTCCGAAAAATATCAAACCAGCAAAATGTACCACTGCAAGATAAACCAATAAAATTAACGCATAGGGAACCAGTCTCCTTGTACTCCGCCTTCTTATTAAGGAAATAACCAAAATACCACTAATTACTATAAAAATAATTGCTACAATGATAACAAAAATATCATGATAGAGCCAACCAGACAATTGCCAACTTCTATAAAGTGTGTCCATTACGCCATCCTTTCCAATTGTTATTTGCTTATTATAAAAAGGATACTATTTTTTTTTGAAAAATAACAACAAAAAGCGACGAACAGCAATAAGCCCATTCAAGTTGACCTAGTTAGTCAACTTGAATGGGCGTGGAGAAATGTGCCTTGTTATTCAGTTATTCCGCTTCTTCAATTGCGGACAAAGCTTTTGCAATATCAATTTCTTTATTCCGATAATCAGCATCATGAACTGGAAAATGCTGTCGCAATTCTGCTGTTTCCATCCACGAAACAGTCCCTTGTTTAATGCCAAAATCAAGAATGTGCCCACCAAATTGGTGATCCTCACTGATAAAGTGCAAATGAAACCCTGCGGCAGAGGCACCATGAAATAATTTAGGTGTAAAGAACCCTACAACTGTTCCCTGAATATTCTCCGCTGTAAATTCAGGTTGATTGCGTGCTGCTTCTACAAATGGTGGATACGGTTTTTCTTGTTTAGGTGCCACACGGACATGCATCTTCGCAAAAAGACCGCTAATTTTAATTGCCGCAAAAAAATTAGGACTAATTTTTTCTAAAATTTGTGCTTTAATATTTTCATCGGTTTCCGTTGATACAGGGAATGCGCCATCTTCTTGAAAACGAGTAACTGCGGCATATGGCGTTAATTCTTCGCCTTCTAGAATAGTAATTTCGCCAGTTTGATTTGCATGATACAATGTACCGTCCAATAAAATAATTTCGCCATTTGAGCCTTCTAATGTCCCAATTCCAAAATCACCTTGCGTGAGTAACGTACCAATTTCTGCCGTTCCTGCCATCAAACTTTCCATTAAACCGCCTAGCGTACCATGTTGATAAACATATTGTTCGCTCATTTTTCCATCTCCTAATAAAGTTGATCTGGTAACAATGTTTTACCTAATTCTTGATTATCTGAATAATCCACAGGAACATCAATAATCACTGGGCCTTCTGTTTGCATTCCTTCTTCTAAAGCTGCGGCAAATTCTGCTTGTGAATGAACTCGAACCCCTTTGGCTCCAAAAGCTTCAGCATACTTCACAAAATCAACTGGACCAAAATCTACGCCAGAGGATCGATTATATTTCATTTCTTCTTGGAATTTAACCATATCATAACTACCATCATTCCAAATAATATGCACGATATTTTGCTTTAAACGAACCGCTGTTTCTAATTCTTGCGCCGAAAATAGGAAACCGCCGTCCCCAGAAACAGAGATAATTTGTGTATTTGGACGAACTAGTGCAGCTGAGATTGCCCAAGGCAAAGCGACACCTAATGTTTGCATACCGTTACTAAATAATAAATGACGCGGTTCATAACTTCTAAAGTGGCGAGCCATCCAAATGTAGTGGCTCCCTACATCAACAGTAACTGTCATTTCATTCGTGGTTTTTTCTTGAAGCGTTTGAACAATTTCTAATGGATGTAATCGATTTTCAATTGTACTTGTTTTTACTTCTTTAATCGTTAATTTTTCTTGAAGCGTTTCTAAATAATCTTGCGCATCTTCTGTTAATATTGGTTCACTAAATGCTTCTGATAATTTCAAAATATTTTTAGACATATCACCAATTAGCTCTTCTTCCGGTTGCATATATTGGTCAATTTCCATTTGAACTTCATCAATAACAATAACGCGCGCATCTTTTTCTGCATTCCAATTACGTGCCTCATATTCAATTGGGTCATAGCCAATCGCAATCACTAAATCACTTCTTTTTAACAAACGGTCCCCAGGTTGGTTTCGAAATAAACCAACACGCCCAAAGAAATGTTCTTCTAATTCTTTTGAAATAATGCCTGCTCCTTGGAACGTTTCCACGACTGGCAAACCAGTTATAGCAACCAATTCACGAATGGCTGCGGTAACTTTTCGTGCAGAGGCCCGCATTCCTAAAAGTAAAACAGGTAATTTCGCTTGCTTGATTCGTTCAGCTAAAGCTGCGATTGTTTCTGCTGATGCATGGCCCAGTTTCGGAGCCGACAAAGGCTTAATTGCTTCGCCTGTCACCGGACTATCTGTGACATCTTGTGGGATCGATAAGAATGTTGCGCCTTTTTTCGCTGTTTTGGCGATACGGTAAGCATTGGCAATATTTTCAGATAATGTTTCTGGATCTTGAATTTCTGTACTGAATTTTGTTATTGGACTAAATAATGCAGCATTATTCATGCTTTGGTGAGTTAATTTTGACAAATCGGACCGTTTCACCTGTCCAGCCAATGCTAAAACAGGGTCCCCTTCTGCAGTCGCAGTTACTAACCCAGTTGCTAAATTGCTGGCACCAGGTCCACTAGTTGCAATAACTAAGCCAGGCTCTCCCGTCAAACGACCAATCCCTTGTGCCATAAAGGCTGCATTTTGTTCATGTCGAGCTAAAATTAATTCTGGACCTTTGTCAACTAATGCATCAAAAACTCCATCAATTTTTGCACCGGGAATCCCAAAAATATAGGGCACTTCGTGATTGATTAAACTTTCTACTATGATATCTGATCCTTTTTTACTCACTGTTATACCTCCAATTAAAATCTGTACTAATTACAAATACAAAAATACCACTAAAATTCTAATTAATCAACAATGAAACACCTTGAAAACGTGTAATATACTAATTCGCATATTTTAATAGAATTGAGATATTTCAAAAGATTAAGCAAAAATAATGCAAAATACCTTAAAGTTTTATAGTCTTTCAACAATTATTATATACTTCTTCACTAAAAATTAGTAAGATTAACCTATAAGAAAAAAATCACAACCTGTGATAAATTATTGGAGGAAAAATATGTCAAAAGGGAAGAAAATTTTTGCCATTATCTTTGGAATTATCTTGGTTCTATTTCTTGCAGTTGTTGGAATGGGAGCAAAACTTTATTGGGATGTTTCTAAATCAATGGATAAAACCTATGAAACAGTAGAACGATCTAAAAAAAGTCAGGTCAATTTAAACAATAAGGAGCCTTTTTCTGTTTTATTATTAGGGATTGATACAGGCGATGATGGGCGTGTCGAGCAAGGTCGTTCGGATACAACAATTGTTGCAACAGTTAATCCTCGTGACAAGCAAACAACCTTAGTCAGTCTTGCTCGCGATACCTATGTTGATATTCCAGGTCAAGGAAAACAAGATAAATTGAATCACGCCTATGCTTTTGGTGGCGCATCTTTAGCAATGGACACAGTTGAAAACTATTTAAACATACCTATTAATCATTATGTTTCAATTAATATGGCTGGTTTAAAAGAATTAGTCAACGCGGTTGGCGGAATCGAAGTGAACAATAATCTGACTTTTTCTCAAGACGGGTATGATTTTACGATTGGTAAAATTTCATTGGATGGTGAACAAGCACTCTCCTATTCAAGAATGCGTTACGAAGATCCTAATGGTGACTACGGCCGCCAAGAACGTCAAAGAAAAGTGATTGAAGGCATCGTCCAAAAAGTCTTAAGTCTTAATAGCGTGAGCAACTATCAAGAAATTTTAACAGCTGTTTCTGATAATATGAAGACAGATTTAAGTTTTGATGACATGAAAAAAATTGCCTTAGATTATCGCAGTGCCTTTGGTAAAGTGAAACAAGACCAACTTCAAGGTACTGGTTTTATGCAAGATGGTGTTTCCTATCAACGTGTGGATGAACAAGAATTAACTCGTGTCCAACAAGAGTTGAAAAATCAATTGAATACAAAATAAAAATAAAACCCACGAGTACTATAAATACTCATGGGTTTTATTTTCTCTTCTATTAACGTTCTTGTTTCACCGCTTCTAAAGCCGCTGTATTAATAATATTCCAAGGTTTGTCAAACGCTGGTTGGAAGAAGAAGTCCGCATAGGCTAAGTCTTCAATCGTCATTTTGGCTTGAATCGCTAATGAAATAGCATTAATGTTTGCAGTTAAATCTGCTTTCGACATTAATTGAGCGCCTAAAATTTGTGTTGTTTCAGGATCATACACTAATTTAAACCAAGCTTTTTGTTTGTCTGGATTGAAGTCCATCAAGTAGTCTTCTACTACTGTCACCGCTTTTGTTTCTTTTCCTAATTTTTGAGCCATGACTTCGTTAATCCCTGTTGAAGCAAATTTATAATCAAAGACGGCCAAGCCAGAAGATCCTTGAACACCAGGGAAAGGTTTAACTGGTTCCTCTAGGTTTTTCACAGCAAAGCGACCTTGTTTACGAGCATTCGTTGCTAAGGCAATATTTACTTCTGTGTCTGCAGGATTGTATTTAATTAACGTAGCATCCCCTACTGCAAATACATCTGGCTCACTTGTCCGCATGTATTCATCCGTCTTGATTAGGCCATTCGGATGTAATTCTAAGGTACCTTTTAACCAAGCAGTGTTTGGACGGACACCAACCGCTACAACGACCAAATCAGCATCGTACGCATTTTTATCTGTAACGACTTTTTGCACACGACCGTCGCCTTCGTAACGTTCAACTGTTTCACCAGTTGCAATGGTAATGTTATTGGCTTCCATCTCTTCTGTTAAAACATCTGTAAATTCTTTATCTAGATACACCCCTAATGGACGATCTAAAATATCAATAACGGTAACCTTTTTACCGGCTTTTGCAAATGCTTCGGCAGCTTCAATCCCAATATAACCACTACCAATCACAACCACATTATTGACTTCTGGATCTACTGTTTTTTGTTTTAATTTAATGGCCCATTGACGACCACGCATCAAGTAAATATTATCCAAATCTTTACCTGGAATATCTAATTCAAATGGGACAGCTCCGGGACTGATGATTAATTTATCATAATTTTCAACACGTTCTTCACCTGACACTAAATCTTTCACTGTCACTTGATGTTCTTTTGGTTGAATCGCTGTAATTTCAGTATTAGAAAAGACATTTACACCACGGCTCTCCATTTTTTCGCCAGTCATATAGCGAACAGAATTAACATCTTTCACTTTTCCTTCTAGGTACAACTGCATGCCACAAGACAAGAATGAGATAAAATCACCTTTCTCATACCATTGAATTTCTGCATCAGGATGAAGATTTAGTAATTCCTCTACCGCTTCATAACCTCCATGTGATGATCCTAAAACAATAACTTTCATCGCTCGTTCCTCCCATATAATATTATTTCTTACATAATAAAGAATATCATATATTCTCAAAAAATAACAAATAATATCCTCTTTTCCATTCTCAATTAAGTTCTTTAAATGAGAATAAAAAGGAGTATCCTCTGTATTTTGTAGTGAGACCCGAAAGTTAGACCGAATACCGACTGGAGAAATCTGGTCGGTATTTTTATGCGACGAACCGTTTACGGAATTGAACGGGACTGCACCCTAGTTTTGTCTTTATTCGTTGATGATTATAATAATCAATCCATTCCTCAATTGCTTGTTCTAGTTCTTCGAAACTAGAATAAATAATGCCATGGTAGGTTTCTTGTTTTAGTAAACCAAAGAAATTCTCCATAGGAGAATTATCAAAACAATTGCCTTTTCGAGACATACTTTGAAAGATCTGGTGACTGGTTAATTGCTTTTTGTACTGCTTCATTTGGTACCCCCAACCTTGGTCAGAATGAAAAGTGCGCCGATATGGACAATCTTGCGTTTTATCAATGGCTTCTTTTTGTGCCTCAAGAATTGCTTTGGCATTCGGCTGTTTAGAAATACGGTAAGACAAGATTTCACCATTAAATAAATCAAGAAAAGGATCTAAATAGAGTTTTTTTATTTGAATCTTTCCACTTTGATCACGTTCATAATACTTAAATTCAGAGGTATCTGTTGTTAGCTTTTGATGGGGTACTGAAGTGTAGAAACGACGATGTAGACGGTTTTTTTCGCCATAGCCAACGGTTCCTTTGTAGGAATTATATTTTCTTGATTTACGAATAAATTTTGTCCCTTTTAGGCCAAGTTTACGCATAAGACGACGAATTTTTTTCTGGTTTACGTTCAATCCTTGTTCTTTTAAAGCTAATTGAATACGGCGATAGCCATAGTTTCCTTTGTTTTCGTCAAAAATTTTCTTAATCAGGGCTTCTAATTTTTGATTGGGATTTTTTCGCTCAAATCGCTTTTGCCAATACATATACGTCGCTTTAGGAAATTTGGTTGCTTCCAGTAAGATTGTTAATCGGAATTTTTTTCGGAGTTCGTGGATGATTCGGGCATCTCGTTCTTGAGTCGTTCCGGGATATTCATTCCTAAAGCGCGGAGCTTTTTTATGAAGGCTAGTTCCGCTCGCAATAGTTCATTTTCATGTTCTAATTCTTGTTCACGTGTTCGTGTTTTTTTCACCTGAACGGGTTTCTTTTTCTTTGACATAGAAGGTCTTCCTTTCTGTTTTGGTGAAAGCCCTTCTATGCCTGTTTCTAGAAATTTCTGGTGCCAAGCCAAGACTAAGGTATCGTTTGGCAGACCATATTTCAATGCGACAGTCAGATAAGAGTCACCACTCGTTAAATAATAGTGTATGACATCCCGCTTGAATTTGGAAGAGTAATGTTGGTAATTTACTCTTCGATGAAGTGCGTTAAATCCAAATTTCTCGACTGTTTTAACCCATTTACGAACAGTCGAAAGTGAAGCAATATCAAATTGATTCGCTAGTATTCGATAACCTCCTGCGCCATTTTGGTAAGCTTCTACTACTTTTTTCTTGAATGCATAATCGTATTTTGCCAATTTAAATACGCCTCCAAAGTTAGATTTTTTGGTCTAACTTTGGGGGCGCACTACATTTCGCCACTTTTCAATTACTTTTTTTATTTACTAAAAAATAAAAAATACTAAATTCTCCGATACGATTGATAGGGACGCCCCACTTTTAAATAGCTATTTTTACTTTCTAAAAGGTTATTTTTTTCTAGAAACAACACATATTTGCGAACAGAAACATGTGAAAGCTGACTCGCTTCTGATAATTCTTGAATCGTAAAATAGTCGGTAAATTCGTCTATTTTTTTTAACAATAATTGTAATGTTGCTTGTGTTAGTCCTTTTTCTAAGGACAGGTTTTGAAGATCTTGTTCATTTTTACGTGCGTTTGTCTGTGAAGAATGAAACAATTGGTCCACTTTTGTTTGCGAAAGCTCCTTCGTTTCCAGCGTGAATTGAGCAGCTTTTTTCTGATAGTTTTCGATACTTTGTTGAAATCGCTCAAAAGAAAAGGGTTTAACTAAATAGTCTAAAACGCCTAAATGTAAGCTTCGTTTAACGTTTTCCAACTCATTGGCAGCCGTAATCAGGATAACTTCTGTATCAATTTTTTCATCTCTAATTGTTGCCAGATAGGTCAAGCCATTGCCATCTTTTAAATGAACATCTAATAAAACAAGTGCTGGTTGTTTTTCTTTCGTTAGTTGTAGACCTTCAGCAATTGTTGCAACCGTAAAAATAGTCGGTTGGTGAATTAATTTTTCAAGATATTTTTGATGTATATATGCAACCATAGGATCGTCTTCAATAATCAATAGGTTCATTTTCCTCTGCTCCTTCGTAATGAACATTTATGCGAAGGACAAGCCAATTGTTTTGTTGGTTTTCCCAAGTCAATGTCGCTTCCGCATTCTCTAATAATCTTGCCAAATAAGAAGTGAAAAACTCTTGCTCAAAGCGTTCCAGTTGTTCTTTTGGATAAGCAAACGAATAAGTCGTCGTCAAACTTCCTGGCTGATAATCAATGGTTTCAATGATCTCTTCTGGCAACGTTTGCTCCATCAGGAAACGATGAATATAACGGTAGATAGCAATCAAATTTTGCGTATCTTCATCTCGTTTATTTGGTGGAATTTCTGGATAAATTTCAATAGCTAATTGTGTTTTAATTTCTGCAAACTTGATTCTTTCCCCACTTAAAAAACCTGCTAGAATAGGATTTCTGACCAAAATAGCTAAGCGCTGTGCAAATTCCTTTTCTGGTTTCAATAAATCGGCTAGATAATGTTTTAGCGCCTCATAATCTTCTAAATCGACTAAGCCATAAATGACATGCATCTTATTCATAAATTCGTGTGATTGACTTTGTAATGCCGAAGCATATGTTGTTGTGCTGACAAGCTGTTCTGCGACAATAAACGTTTCCGTCGCATTTTTCAGAAAGATAACATGCCCAATTGTTTTTTTACGGACATTAATCGGGGCGATTGAGACGAAATAATCCTGGCCATTTTGACGATAGAATTGCTCTGTTTTTGAATGTACGACTAATTTTTCAGGAGATAAAACCAATGCTGAAAGTTTCTTTCCTAGTAAATTTTCTTCACTATTTGTTATATTATGATACATTTTAGTCGCCTCAATATTTGCTAATAAAATATTTTGATCGGTATCAATCACAAGGATTGCGTCTTTCGTTTCCTCAAGCATGGCGTTTCGCTCTTCTAATAGACGAGCAATTTCTCTTGGCTCTAAATCGTGAAGTTGTTTTTTTAAATAATAAGAAACCACGATGGCTAATATAAAGCCAAAACCAACACTTAAAAGGACACTCACTGTGTAATCATTTTTTGTTCGTTCAATCAATTGTGAAAGCGAGGTCATTTTAATGCCCATTGCCACAACCCCAATTTGTTTTCCTTGATCATAGACTGGGACAAAACCTCGTAATGATTCTCCTAAACTCCCTTGACTAACAGACAAATGTTCCTCCCCTTTTAATGCTCGCACTTCATCGCCACCTTCAAAATGCTTACCTATTTTTTGGCGATCAGGATGTGTTAAACGAATCCCCTGCATATTCATAATCACGATAAAATCCAACTGATGGATTTCACCTAAACGAACCGTATACGCTTCCAATTCATCTGAATAGTGATCATTCTTTAAGGCTTCAATAACATTCGGTTCAATAGCCAACTGTTCCCCGACGGCTAAAAGTGCTTGCTCTTGGTTTTTACGAACTTCTTTAATTGTTTGAACCGTCGTTACTCCGTAAAAGAAAGTAATCATAATAATTAATGTTGCAATAAAAATCACTGATAAGAAGCACCATAATTTCCCGCCACGCTTCATTCCATCCCTCTTTTCTCTTCAAATAAAGTATAGCATAGGAAGATTTGGTTAAAAAACTTTTCTTTAGTTAAATTAATTAAATAATCTACTCTACAGAAAACGTTTACATTATGATGAATATAGATTAAAGTTATAGGAGGAAATAGCATGGAAAAGAAATTGCACGCAACAGCTGCTAATGAAACAGATTGGCGCAACAAATTAACCAAAACGAGGATTGGTTCGGTTACGTTACCTGTTTATCTTGTAACAGCTAGCATTATTCTTGTTACGGCTCTATTAGAACAACTACCAGTCAATATGTTAGGTGGTTTTGCCGTAATTTTAACAATGGGTTGGTTACTTGGAACAATTGGTGGAAATATTCCTATTTTGAAACATTTTGGCGGTCCCGCAATTTTATCTTTATTAGTACCATCAATTATGGTCTTTTTCAATTTACTCAACCAAAATGTCTTAGACTCAACAGATATTTTAATGAAACAAGCAAACTTTCTCTATTTCTATATTGCATGTTTGGTCTGTGGAAGTATCCTTGGAATGAACCGCAAAATTTTAGTCCAAGGTTTAATGCGCATGATTGTCCCGATGGCATTAGGAATGATTTTAGCAATGGGCGTTGGGACCCTTGTTGGAACACTGTTAGGTCTCGGTTGGAAACATAGCCTTTTCTATATCGTCACTCCTGTTTTAGCTGGTGGAATCGGTGAAGGCATTCTTCCTTTATCCCTTGGTTATAGTGCCATTACTGGATTGCCAAGTGAACAATTAGTGGGGCAATTAATTCCCGCAACCATTATTGGTAATTTTTTTGCTATTATGTGTTCTGGTTTACTTAGTCGTTTAGGAGAAAAACGCCCTGAACTTTCTGGACAAGGTCAGTTGATTAAAATTACCAATTCAGATGATTTAAGTGATGCTTTAGAAGAAGACAAAGCACCAATTGATGTAAAATTAATGGGCGCTGGTGTTTTAATTGCGTGTACCTTATTTATTACAGGCGGTTTATTGCAACACTTAACAGGCTTTCCTGGTCCTGTTTTGATGATTGTTGTCGCAGCCTTTTTAAAATACTTAAACGTAGTACCGAAAGAAACCCAACGCGGATCAAAACAGCTTTATAAATTTATCTCTGGCAATTTTACGTTCCCGTTAATGGTCGGCTTAGGTATGTTATATATTCCTTTAAAAGATGTCGTAGGAATGCTTAGCTGGCAATATTTTGTTGTGGTAATTAGTGTCGTTTTCACTGTTATTGCTACAGGATTTTTCGTTTCACGCTTCATGAATATGAATCCCGTTGAGGCTGCCATTGTCTCCGCTTGTCAGAGTGGTATGGGTGGGACTGGCGATGTGGCTATTTTAAGTACAGCCAATCGAATGAACTTAATGCCGTTTGCACAAGTTGCGACACGTTTAGGCGGTGCCATTACAGTAATAACAATGACTGCTATTTTTAGAATGCTTTTTTAACTATAAGTGAATTATTTAGGAGGAAAATGATATGTCAACAAAAGATGTAAAAGAATTAGCGATTGAGCAAGCAAAAAAATTTGGGGGAAAATTAGAAGTCTGCCCTAAAGTTCCGATTGAAACAAAAGCAGATTTAGGAATTGCCTACACACCAGGTGTTGCGGCTGTTTCTTCTGCCATACATGAAAAAAAAGAACGCGCTTACGAATTAACAACAAAGAAAAACACCGTCGCCGTTATCAGTGATGGTTCAGCAGTTTTAGGTTTAGGTAACATTGGTCCTGAAGCAGCGATGCCTGTCATGGAAGGAAAAGCTGCATTGTTTAAACGCTTTGCTGGTGTGGATTCGATTCCCCTTGTTTTAGATACACAAGATACTGAAGAAATTATTCAAACGGTGAAATTTTTGGCTCCAACCTTTGGGGGGATTAACTTGGAAGATATCAGCGCTCCTCGTTGTTTTGAAATTGAACAGCGTTTAATCGATGAACTAGATATTCCCGTTTTCCATGATGATCAACACGGGACAGCGATTGTTGTTCTAGCGGCTTTGTACAACAGCTTAAAATTAATCAACAAGAAAATAGAGGACATTCATGTGGTAATCAACGGCGGTGGCTCCGCTGGTCTTTCGATCACAAGAAAATTTTTAGCTGCTGGCGTAAAACATATTATCATTGTTGACCGTGCAGGGATTCTGAGCGAAACAGATACAGCTCTGCCACCACACCACGCAGAAATTGCGAAGCTAACCAATCGGGAACACCGTACCGGTGATTTAGCTACTGCTCTTGAAGGCGCTGATGTCTTTGTTGGTGTTTCGGCACCAGGTGTTTTAAAACCTGAGTGGATTCAACAGATGAATGAGCAGCCAGTTATTTTTGCAATGGCTAACCCAGTTCCTGAAATTTTTCCTGATGAAGCTTTAGCGGCAGGCGCTTATATTGTCGGAACTGGTCGTAGTGACTTTCCGAATCAAATTAATAATGTGTTGGCCTTCCCTGGTATCTTCCGCGGTGCCTTAGATGCTCGGGCGAAAAAGATTACGATTGAAATGCAAATTGCCGCTGCCAAAGGTATTGCAAAATTAATTCCCGATAACGAACTCACGCCGACCAATATTATTCCCGATCCATTCCAAGAAGGAGTCGCAAAAGTCGTCGCCGAAAGCGTCCGTAACGCTGTCAAAGAAACAAATTAAAAAGAGAAAAAAGGAACAACCTAACTCCTCTTGAGTTAGGTTGTTCTTTTTAAAATCTGAAACGATAATTCATTATTTAAAACTGATGTTAAACTCTTGCATATCTTTTTCAATATAAGTAAGTAATTTTTTATTTTCAAAGAAACGTGTAAAGTAGTACGCAATACGATAATCTTCAACAGCATCTAGTCCTAGCATTTGTTTATTAAACGCTTTTTCGTATAATAAGCAATCTAAAGAGTAAATAGAACTGTGTGTCCGATTAATTTCGATTCCTTTATCACTTAATTCAATACTCTTTGCATAGTCTTTAATTAATGAATAGAATTTTGCGGTATTATAATAAATACGGCATTGCTCTAATGGATAATCTAATTTGAATTCGCTTAGCAATTGTAAAGATTTATCGTAATAAACTTTTGCTTTTTCAATATCATCTTCTAATTCATATAAAATACCGATCGCATTCATACTCAAAATATTATAAATATTAATATCACGACTAATTTCAGAACCACGATGTAAATAGAACAATGCTTCGCTATTATTTTTCTTACCTAATAAACTCGTAATTCCTTTATAATAGAAAAATTTTGTTTCTAAAATTCTGTTTGAACTTTCGATATCATCTGGATAGTCTTTCAACAAATCATAGGCTTCATCGTGCTTAAAGTAAAAGCATAATTCTTCTACTTTATTTAATAAGCTTTCGAGTTTTTTCTCACTAGAACCTTCGATACATTCTTCCACTTGTAAGTCTAAACGTAGACATACAGATGAGAAAATGTCTAAACTGTCACACACATTTTTGTTTTCAATGTTACTAATTGTTGCTTGTGTACAAATTCCTTTTGCCAATTCAGCTTGCGATAATTTTTTCTTTTTACGCGCTGTTTTGATTTTTTCTCCCGCTACTCTCACAGTCAAAACTCCAATCTTTCTATTTTTTTTGTATTAAACATACCATCATTTTACAGATAATGTTATAATGAAGCTATCATAATAAAGGAGGTGAAATATATGTTTGATTTACTTGCTTTATTAACTGGAATTTCAGTTCGTGGCAATGCACCACACCAATAATTACGTGTTTGTTTAACTGAATTTCTGACGGCTCTACCTATGCCAGTAGGTGGAGCCATTTTTTTATTTAATATTATAAAATTAACAGTATTTCCAAAACCTCATACTTAGTATAACACAAATTATAAATTATGCTAGATAGTTGCCAAATTAACGTCATTACAAGGATGTTACGTTTTTACAACATCTTGTAAAACTAGACAATGCTGTCCTTCTTTATCCACCACACTCAATGATAGTGATAGTATCTTATGATAGAAACAACATGTACATTATAACAATTATTATTAAGAAAGCTACTTCTCAATAGGAGAAGTAGCGCTTCTCTCGTTACAGTTTTACTCTTCTTCTTCAGCCATGAATGTATTGAAAACTTCTTCAATCATATCCCATTCAGCGTCTGTTTCGATTTGCTGTAAATCGCCTTCTGTACCTTCTGCGTTTTCCACATATGAGTAAGCTTGCAATTCAACATCTTCATCCTCAGGAATTCCTGCTGGATATAATAAAACATAATTTTTACCGAATTCTTCTTGACCGTCAACAGTTAGTAAGATCTCGTATAATGTTTCATTTCCTTGTTCGTCTACTAAAGTAATGTGTTCATGTCCTTCGTGATCATGATCGTGGTTGTGTTCTGTCATTCTTCTTCTCTCCCTTGATGTATTCAAAGCTCGATAATTATCGGCTATGTGCATCTAAATAATTTTGTAGAATCATTACTGCCGCTAGTTTATCAATGACTTTTTTTCTTTTGGCTCTTGAAGCATCTGCTTGCTCCACCAAGAAACGCTCTGCTTGGACAGTTGTTAATCGTTCATCTTGATAGTCAACAGGTAATTGAAATAATTCTTGAATCTTATCACCGTATGCCATGGATGCTTCAGCTCTAGGACCGATGGAATTATTCATGTTTTTCGGTAAACCTACGACAAATTTCGTGACTTCGTATTCTTTCACCAATTCACCTAATCGCTCAAAGCCGAAGTTCTCTTCCTCTTCATTGATGCGAATAATTTCGATGCCTTGTGCTGTCCAACCTAATAAATCACTAACAGCCACACCGACTGTCCGTGAACCTACATCTAGCCCCATGATCCTCATTTGATATCGATTCCGTGGTTCGCTAAGTAATATTTGGTTAATTCTTCCATGATTTCATCACGTTCATGACGACGAATTAAGTTTCGAGCATCTTGATAACGAGGAATGTAAGCCGGGTCCCCAGAAAGTAAATACCCTACTATTTGGTTAATAGGATTGTATCCCTTTTCTTCTAATGCCCGATATACGGTTTCTAACGTTTCACTGATTGCTTTTTTTCGATTATCATCAAAATCAAAGCGTACTGTTTCGTCTGTAAAACCCATTTTACTACACCTCACTTCTACTTTTATACAATTTCATTTTACTAGAAAAGAACCGAAACTACAAACAAAATTTCTTCTCCTTCTCTCTTTTTTGTTATTTCTTAGTCTTTTATTAATAAAGACTCCGCAAAAAAATGACAGCCATCGATAATTTTATAATTATAAAAACAAATACACAACTTTATAAAACAAGAATAAAGGTCTGCTAAATCGCCAGAATATCACCTTTCCCTTCAATCCATTTTGCGAAAAAATCGACGTTTTTCTTTTGAAAACTTTTAAATATCTATGATTAAATAATATCAGCCTTTTAATGTTACAATTCGCTAACAATCTGTTTACGATGTAAATTTTCGATTGCAGATGTTATTTATTTCCTCTTTTTGGTTCGTTTGTAGTACACTAGAAGAAAATACATAAAGTGAGGCTTGCTCAATGACTCCTGCTCATTTGGATTTACTTTTAGAAACCTGTTTGTTAGCTGGTAAAATTATGATAGAAAGCGATGCAGAAATGTACCGTGTTGAAGATACAATGAGCCGAATTGCGCTTGCTTCTGGCAACTATCGAATGGTTAGCTATGTGACACAAACCGGGTTATTTGTTGGCATAGATGGAACCTCCACGATTCGTATGGTTCAAGTAATGAAACGTGGCATTGATTTAGAAAAAATCTCTCGTGTGAATCAGCTGTCTCGTGCTTATGTGGCTGGTGATTTTTCTTTAGAGGAATTACTGAATAAACTAAAAGTGATTGATAGTGAACACCGACATTTTCCAATTAGCGCACGCATTGTTAGTGCGGCCGTTGTCAGCGCTACAATTATGATCCTTTTTGGTGGCGTCTGGTCCGATTTATTCTTGACTTTTCTGATTGGTGGTTGCGGCTATAGTCTTTATTATTTTAGTTTAAAGTTTCTCAAGATTAAATTTTTATCTGAATTTTTAGCTTCGCTGTTCATTGGTGCAGCCGCTATTCTTTCAGTCAAATTGGGACTCGGACAATCGCAAGATTTAATCATCATTGGTTGTGTCATGCCTTTAGTGCCTGGTGTGCAAATTACCAATGCTCTTCGCGATTTGCTAGCTGGACACTACTTATCGGGTGTTTCTCGTGGGACTGAAGCATTAATGACTTCAGGAATGATTGGTTTTGGCATTGCTTTTGTCTTTCAACTTTTCTATTAAAAGGAGTGACTTACTTGCTAGGAATCGTTTTGGTACAATTTATCTTTAGTTTTTTAGCTTCTGCGGCGTTTGCGATTATTATTAATGTTCCTCGACGATCACTGGTGGCTTGTGGTCTAACTGGTAGTGTGAGCTGGATGCTTTATTGGGGAATCGTTGAAGTTTTTAGTGGAAATGCAGCATTAGGTTCCCTTATCGGTGCTGTCGGTGTTGCGGCAGTAAGCTACCTATTCTCAAAAATATTGAAAATGCCTGTCACGATTTTTAATATTCCTGGTATTGTTCCATTGGTACCTGGTGGCTTAGCTTATCAAGCTGTTCGGAATATCGTAATTGGCAATTATGAAAAAGGCGCCTATTTTACCGTGCAAGCTGTAATGATTGCTGGGGCAATTGCGTTAGGCTTAGTCGCTTCTGAGGTTTTCAATCAGAATATCCGCAGCTTTCGAGAAAAAAGAGAATCTTTGGGTTTTATTCGTCGTAAACGCAACAAAATTAAAAAATAGATAGCAAAAAAGTTGGTTGCTTCCATTTGATAAGGAAGCAACCAACTTTTTTTAAAAGGAACGATAGACATATTGATTTTTTGGTGCTTGATCTGCTTTGACTTTCTCCACTTGCACAGTTGGTATTTGTCGTTTAAACGGTGGATAATAGGACAACTCAACCGTGCCGGTAATCGTTACCCAATCATTGTTTTGAAATTGGGTATGTTCAGGAAAATGAACCAACAAGCCAAAAACGCCAGAATCAGCGACACAATGAATAATCCCAAAACGGAAGACAAACTGGTCAACACTTTCTTCTCGTTTTGAATTATAGACAAAGCCTTTATAAGAAATCCTTTTTCCTGCAAATTGACTTGGATAATTATAGATTAGTTCCATAATTTCCAAATAGTTTTCATCCGTAATTGAAATCACAGATTGGCCATCATATTGTTTCATGGCTTTTGCCATCTGCTTGTCATAATCCGTCTTATTGAAATACATACTTGTATCAGGTTTCAAATATTGCGTTTGCATATCAGGATCCCCTACTGATTCTTTACTTACTGGAAAGTTAAAGCCTTTTGCTTCAACAATTGTTGTGTCTAAACTAACTGTCGGAAATAATAAGCCAACAATCAACGGTAAAGAAAGTAGTAAATAGGCAAGCCCTCTTTGGCTGGGTTTTTCCAAATTATGCTGATGGCCATGATGTTCATGTCCCCCATGTTGGTGCATGTCTTCATGTTTTTTTTGCATTGATGGATCTGCTTGGTTCCACAAAATCAATTGGACAATCGCCATAATAAAAGCTAAAACCATTGATAAAACAGCTAAGTAATTATAATGAATATTGATATATTGGTTCAGTTCACCTGAAATTTGAAGATACATCATCAACCCCATATATCCAATTAAAATAATAAATCGTATCATCGATTGTAGGCCTCCTTTCTAAACTACTGCCGCATAAATAGTTACGACAAGCGCCACTATCAAAACAAATTGTACAATGAATGACATCTTAAAATAACGTTTCATCATCAATAAATTTTTAATATCTACCATTGGACCAAAAACTAAGAAGGCGACAATTGGTCCTGTGCCAAATAAACTCAAAAGAGAAGAACCAATAAATGCATCTGCTTCTGAACAAAGTGATAGAGTGGCAGCGATGACTAGCATGACTAGAATCGCTAAAATCTTTGAATGGCCCAATTGCATAAGCGCACCAGTTGGAATATAGGTTTGCATGATTGCTGCTAACAAAGAACCAAAAATTAAATAACGACCCGTATCAAAAAATTCATCAATACTATGGGTTAACGCTGACCAGCCGTTTTTCCAAAATGAACGAGCTTCATCAACGTGTTCATGCGTATGAGCAACCTGCTCTTCTTTAATCTGCGCTAACTCTTTTTCTGTTAAAATTGATTCTTTTCGAAAATAAGCTAACCAAATGCCGATAACCCACGCGACAATCATACTGCCTAAAACTCGCCAAATCACAAATTTTGTTGCGCCACTAAAGGCTACGTATGTTGAAAATAGCACAATTGGATTAATGATTGGTGCCGTTAACATAAAAGCAAAAGCGGTATGTGTTGGTACATCTTTTTTAACAAATTGATGCACAATGGGTACGATCCCACATTCACAAGAAGGGAAGAAAAACCCTAGGAAACTACCTACACAAATTGATAAAAATTTATTTTTAGGTAACACTTTTTTTACTCGTTCTGGTGTTAAAAAAACATGTAAAGCGCCTGAAATCAAGCAACCTAACATGACAAAAGGCAATGCTTCGATAATAATCGAAAGAAAAATAGTGCTCATCTGTAAAACAGAGTTTGGTAAAAATTGAAACATTATAGACCTCCCACTAGTAAAAATCTAGTTAACTATACTCCTAACACCAGACAAACACAAGTATTTGTCAAAAAATTAACTAAGAGTTTAAAAGTATTATCACCGATGTCTCTGTCAAACCAGCTGGATAAAAGAACAAAAAATGAGCATGGGACAAAAATCACTTTGGATTTTTGCTCCACGCTCAAAAACTGATAAACCACCATTATTCTAAATTTGAAATAACTCTGAGGCTGAATCGGGGTCTGTATCATATACCTTAAATGCTTCACCGACGCCTAAATCCTTTTGCTTCAAAGTAGACTCCATTGCCATTCGCGCATGAAGTTTCGTATTATTTTCTTTGCTAAGATGGCCTAAATAAATGCGTTTTGTTTTATCACCTAACACATCCGCCATCACAAGAGCACCATCATCGTTGGATAGATGGCCTTTATCTCCTAAAATCCGTTGTTTAAGACTCCATGGATAAGGTCCTGCTCGCAAAATTTCAATTTCATGATTGCTTTCGACTAAATAAGCATCTGCGTTTTCAATCGTGCCACGAATATGATCGCTACAATAACCTGTATCCGTTAGAACAACAAAGGAACGATTATTGCGATGAAAACGATAAAATTGAGGCGCAATCGCATCATGTGAGACACCAAAACTTTCAATGTCCATATCTCCCAAGGTCAAAACTTTGCCCATTTCAAAAATATGTTTTTGAGCGACATCGACTTTGCCAATCATGGGATCCATCGCTTGCCACGTTTTTTCATTGGCATAGACATCTAACTTATATTTTCGCGCTAACACGCCAACGCCGTGAATGTGATCCCGATGTTCATGTGTAACTAAAATCGCATCTAAATCTTCTGGTTTGCGATTGACTTCTGCTAACAGTGAAGTGATTTTTTTGCCACTTAAACCCGCATCTACTAATACTTTCTTTTGGTTGGTTTCAATAAAAAGGGAATTGCCTGTACTGCCACTGGCAAGAACACTGATATTAAAAGCAAACTCTGAATCCATTTAAAACTCTTCCCTTCTACATTACAACATTAACGTGTTTCATTATACAACGGACCTTAATGTTTTTCCACCTTTGGCACAGTATTATTTGTGATGATGGTATTACTTACGGCATTCACCTGTTCAATTTCAACTGAATCTTCACCAGTAGAAATTCCTACAAACCAGACTGGAACGTATACATTTTTCTCACGAATTTTATAAATTCTTGAATAGGCCAATTTAATGAATGTTATTTTGGAATTACTAGGAATCCGGTTATTCATATAGAGCGTGTCTATCGCATCACGATTGGAATATAAATCCGTTTTGTCCCGTAACTCTTCAATATTTTCAATGTGCGTTTGCGAATATTTACTAATTTTCCATAATTCACCTGACGTATCTGCTAAAATACTTAATTTTGCCGTGTCGTCTCTAAAAGGAATTCCTTTATACGATTGTGCAGCCACAATTTCTGCCGTCGGCTCTTTTAAATGAGAAAATTCTGGTAAGTATTGATATTCGTCTCCGAATAATAAAGCATTTTTTTCATTTAAAAAGGTACTTAAATCTTTATCAATTTTCTTAGGATCAATAAAATAGTTTTTACTAGGTACACTCGTTAAAGTATTATCCGCAATTTGCAGCCCATTTCTCAAAAAATTTTTATTCTTTTCACGTTGGATTTTTAAAGCAGCAGAAAAATTGGTTTGTTCGCCACTTAAATAATAACCTTCCAATCGTTCTGAAGAAAGTGTCCCTTTATACGAGATGTTATCTTTTTCCAACCGACTTTCAATCGATTCTGTTTGGCTGGAAGAAGAGACGTTGCTCTCCTCTTGTTGACCTTCCCGATAAATTCCAAATAAAAAGATATTTAATCCTAAAAACGCTAAGAAGAAAATCCACTCAATTCGTTTAAAATCCATTAGCCCACCTCCAAGCTTGGTAATTGTTTTACCAAGTCCGTTGCAGTGTACCAATTGTTGTTATAAAGGACATACCATTCCGGACTTAAATCAACGACTTGTTTGACTTCTTCAATTGTCTGCCACGTATAACCGATAACAGCCGATTGGATTTTTTCCTTTTTAGCACCAGCCGTTTCTAAACGCTTAATCAATTTTTCCGTGCTTTCCAGCGTCACTTCTTCTTCTGAAGGAATCGGCACTTGGATCGTATTCACACTTGTGTTAATGGTTACGCTTGGTGCAGCACCATCGTTGTTCGTGATGCGAATATCCACTTGGCCTTTTAAATCATTACTGAACACTGGGAAACCTTCCACAAAAGTCCGATAATTGACACTATCTTTCGTTCGATCAAAGTAACGTAAATTCCCCATATTGGTTCCTAAACGTTTTACATAAGAAAAGCTTTGATTATAGATTGAGTCCCGTTTATTCTCTTCTGGCAAGGTCCCTTTAAAATCGATTTTCCCCAGTTTTTCTTCTGCAAACAATCGTTCTTCTTTACTCGTATAGGTTAAGTCTTGACTGTCTTCATTGGTTTGGATATCTTCCGTTTCATTGAAAAAAGCATTCCTAAAACGAGTAACTGGTTGCGAAGCTAAGATATAACTGTACTTTTTCAACTTCATATCATTGGTTAAATAACATTGTCCTTGTTTGGTTAGCGTATTTTCGGAAACGTCTTGATATTGCAATCCCTCTTTATTGATAATTCCCATTAAGCGCGCCTTATTAACAGTCATGGGCGCTTCATAGACGTTGGATTGATCATAATCTAAAAAACGTATCTTATTTTCGTTAAAATCCAATTGAATTTTCGTAAAATACTGGTCCGTCAACTCATTAAAGTTAGTAAAATTAATGGATAGATTATAAATCGAAGCATAGTCCGAGATTAAAAAGGGACCTTGATAAAGAAGTTCAATGCCTTGTTCCATTTGGTTGTAGCGCTTAAGTTGCTCTGCATTTTTTGTCACAACTTGTGTCAATTTACCAAACGTAGCCATTTTAATATCATTTTGAACATTACTAATTAATGTTTCACGATTACTTTGCATCGCTTTTCCATCAGTTATTCGAATCAATTGCAAAGGTAAATAGACATCGCCAATGGCTTTTTCATTGACAGCTGTTGTGACTTGGCTTCCCGACTTCATTTCTGGTATTTTTTTGGCAGAATTCAGCCAGATATTGACTGAAAAATATATACTTAAAATGACCATCAAAATCAAGCCAATTCTTGTAATCCATTCTGATAATTTCATCATTCCCACCAATCCTCTTCATAAGGTTCATATGGTAGTGAAATATAGAAAGTCGATCCTTCACCTTCTGTACTTTCCACCCAAATACTCCCGTTATGGGCCCGAATTACTTCTTTAGAAATTGCTAAACCTAAACCAGTCCCACCTTGTGCTCGCGCACGTGCTTTATCCACACGATAAAAACGCTCGAAGACTTTCCCGAGATCTTTTTTAGGGATGCCCAAACCTTGGTCCGAGATACTAAAGACGACATTATTATGTGTTTCAACTAGTCGGCAGGTAATGACGCCGCCATCTGGCGAATACTTAATCGCATTGTTCAAAATGTTGTCTAAAACCTGAATTACTTTGTCTGTATCTAATTCTACCCATAAATCGCGTTTAGTAAATTCACGGCAAATTTTGTAATTTTTTTGCTCATTTTCAATCATCATATCAAAGCGATCCAAGACAAAATTAATCAATTCGTTAAAATTCACATACTCTAATTGAAGATGTGTATTCCCAGAGTCCATCCGAGATAAATTTAACAAATCATTAATCATACGAATCATCCGGTCGGTTTCTTCTAACGTGACTTTTAAGAAATTCGGCGCAATCTCAGGGTTTTCCCAAGCTCCTTCACTCAAAGCCTCTATATAACTACGCATACTTGTTAAAGGCGTTCGCAACTCATGAGAAACATTGGAAACAAATTCCCGTCTTTCCCGTTCGTTTTTTTCCTGTTCTGTGACGTCATGAAGTACGCAAACTAAGCCAGTAATAAATCCTGATTCCCGACGAATCATTGTAAAGTCTACCCGGATAATCATTTGGTCTTCTTCACGATCAGACGTTGAGCGATCAATCAGCAGTTCATCTGGCTCTTCTAACAGCTTCCGCAATGTGTAATCTTCTTCAATATCTAACAACTCTAATAACGAGGTCCCAATCACATTTTCATTTTTTACATTTAATAATGAAAGGGCCATTTCATTAATCGTAATCACCTTTCCGCGGCGATCCGTCGCAATGACACCATCTGTCATATGCGTTAAGACACTATCTAAACGATTTCTTTCTGCTTCCATTGTTTCTTGTGCTTCTTCAATCCGTTCTGATAATTGATTAAATGTTTCTGCTAATTGGCCTAATTCATCTTTTCCATGGACTTCTACTTTTCCAGCGTAATCACCACGAGCGATTCGAATGGCTTGCTCGCGCATTTCACCAATCGGCTTCGTGATTGATCGTGCAATCAGTAAAGTCACAATAATCGAGATTGCTGCGGCAATAATAGAAGCAGTGAAAAAGATACTTGCTGTGTTGGTAATTTCTTGGTATTTATTTTCTAAATTACTTTTCACATAAAGGACGCCAATCACTGTTTCTCCAGTAGGCGATTGAATCGGCTGGACATTCACATACACGCGTTTATCATTATCTAAAGCTTGATATTTTTTACTCGTAAAGTCATTTAAATCACGATAATCATTCTTTTTCCCAATAATATTTTGTTGATTTAAATCATTGGTTGCCCGAATAATCCCTTTATCATCGACAATTCTCGCTTCAGAAATATCTGCATTTGAAAAATCAGATAACGCTTTTTTTAAATTTGCATCAACGTCACTACGTTCGAGATCTTTGTTGCTCATCTGCGTGCTTAACGTATTTGACAATTGGACAACTTGGGAATCCATATTTTTTTTAAAATCGGAAATTGTAGTGGCTTCCAATTCACGAATGAAATAGCCACCAATGATTTGAATCGCAATCAGTAACAGCAGAATAAATGATAACGCAATCTTAAAATTAACAGATTGAAAAAAGTGAACTTTTTTCTTCATACCTGATTACTCCTGTTCAGGATTTCTTAGATAATAACCAACCCCACGACGAGTAACCAAATACGTTGGATGACTTGGACTATCTTCAATTTTTTCTCTTAAACGACGCACGGTTACGTCCACTGTCCGCACATCACCAAAATAATCATAACCCCAAACGGTTTGTAACAAATGTTCACGAGTCATCACTTGTCCGATATGTTTTGCTAAGTAATAAAGTAACTCAAATTCACGGTGGGTTAATTCAATTTTTTCACCCCGTTTTGAGACCATGTATGCATCAGGATGAATGGTTAAATCACCAATCGTTAATTCAGATTGTGTTGTCACCTCGGCTTCTTTCGCATTGGTTGCACCTCGCCGTAAATTGGCTTTTACACGAGCAACTAATTCACGATTTGAAAATGGTTTCGTTACATAGTCATCGGCTCCTAATTCTAATCCTAAAACCTTATCAATTTCAGAATCTTTGGCAGTCACCATAATGATTGGCATATCATGTGTTTTGCGCACTTCTCGCGCGACTTCTAAGCCATCCATTTTAGGGAGCATTAAGTCTAAAATAATTAAGTCTGGTTCCACTTCTTCCACTTTTTCAAGTGCTTCTTCTCCATCGTAAGCAGTAAATACTTCATATCCTTCTTTAACCAAATTATATTTAACGATCTCTGAAATTGGCTTCTCGTCATCAACTACTAAAATTTTCTTCACAAAGAGACACCTCTTTTTCCTTCTAATCTTATTTGATACTTTCCTATTATACCTTATTTTGATGATGTTTTCATCTTTGGTTAAAAATGCGCCTTTAGGTTCTCCTAGTATAACAAAAAAAGAATCTCTGACAACAATTGACGCTTGTTATCAAAGATTCTTCTTCCGCTAATCTATTCTTCCGTATCTAAGACGAATTTAGCTACAAGAGCGGCTAATAATCCACCAATTAATGGCGCAACGATAAAAATCCACAACTCAGATAACGCTGAACCACCCGCAAAAACAGCTGGCGCGATGCTACGAGCTGGGTTGACAGAAGTTCCTGTCAAAGGAATACCGACTAAGTGAATCATTGTTAGTGTTAACCCAATTACGATTCCTGCTAATGAAGCATTGCCTTTCTTAGCACTTGTAACTGTCATGACAACTAAAACAAAAATAAATGTTAAAATAATTTCGACTGTCAATGCACCAGCAACACTTAATTCCCCTACGCCATTTTGACCTAAGTTCTCAATACTTTTACCAGCACCTTTTAGAATGCTTAATAATGCAAATGAGGCAATCAAGCCGCCAAGAATTTGTCCCACTACATAGTAGATTAGTTCCATTGTTGTTATTCGTTTATTAAGCCACATTCCTATAGAAACAGCTGGATTTAGATGTGCACCTGAAATTGTGCCAATACTATAGGCAGCAGCAACGATTGTTAACCCAAATGCTAAGGCAATCCCCGTTGTTCCAATCCCTTCCATACCATTTCCTAGAACGGCTGTTCCTGTCCCAAAAAAGACAAGAATAAATGTTCCTAAACATTCTGCTATTGCTTTTTTCACAAAAAATTCCCCCTTTGTAGATGAATTGTAACACATTCGTGAAATTTTCAATATAATTTTCGTTGTTTTTCCAGCAAAATGATATTTCTATGAAAAAGAGAAATCTTAAATGAAAAATCCCCTCAAAAAAATTTGAGGGGATTTTTCATTTAATTAATCATTTAATAACTGTATGCCAACACCTAAAAGTCCTGGTCCTGTATGAACAACTAATGCCGGACTAATTGTTCCAAAGTAAATTTCTTCTGCTTGTGGAAAAGCTGCTTTCAAGCGTTCCATCATTGCTTTTGCTTCTTCCTCTGCCGCACCGTGAGCGACTGCCAAACGGAAACGGGGTGCCTCACCTATAAAGTTCGTCACCAACTCAAACGTTTTATCAAGACTTTTTTTACGGCCGCGAGACTTAGCCACCGTATAGTAAATGCCTTCTTCATTACAAGAAATAATGGGGTTTAATTTTAGCGCATTCCCTAAAATAGAAGTGACTAAACCAATTCGTCCACCTTTTTGTAGATATTCTAAAGTGGCTACATTAAAAAATACTTTTGCGTTGGCTACTTCTTCTGTTAATTTTTGTTGTAATTCTTGCCATCCTAATACTGTTTCAATTAATTCTGCTGCTCGTATCGCCTGAATGCCAGCCCCAATACCAATGTTCTTTGTATCTAAAACAAATACATCTAGTCCTTCGGTTTGTTCTCCAAGCAAGCGAACCACATTATAGGTTCCACTTAAACCACTAGAAATGGTCACCGCTAAGACTTTTTCGTAACCCGCTTCTTTAATTTTGTCAAAAATAGCTTGGATTGTTGCGCCATCTGGTAATGAAGTACTAGGGATTTCTTTCTCTAAACGTTGATACACTTCTTCTGGTGTAATATCTACCTTATCTGTATAGGTTTTTTCAGGATAAATAATCTGTAAAGGCAAGACATACATGCCGTATTGTTTGACTAATGCCTCTGGAACATCTGTCCCAGAATCAACCAGTAGTGCGATCTTTTCTTTATTCATGTGTCATCTCATCCATTTCTTTTAAGTATTCTTGTTCCAATTCAATCACTTTTTCACTAAACATTTTAGTAGCAAAAGACATTGTCGCTGCTTTTACAGCCAAATATTCAATCCCCATAGGTTCTTGTGATTTGGCCTGAACTTCTTTTTCTTGCGCTTGAGCAGCAATCACATAAATCGCTCGTTCCTGTTCTTGACAAAATAAATTGTACGCTTCACGAATACCAACCGTAGCTCCTTGGAATAAAATGCCTTGCTTAATTTCTGGCAATGTTAACACTTGTTTCAACAACGTAATCGCAATTAAAAACGCTAAATGCTTTTGATTGTAGCGCTTTTTCACTGGGGCCGGGATTAACCCGTGTTTGACATAATTATTAACCATTGAGGACGTTAACAAAGTATGTTTTTCCAGTGTAATCAATGGGGATAAGTATTTTTCTATCAGAGTAATCACTTGATCCATATATAATTCAATATCTGGTAACTCATGCCATCTTGGCAAATGAACATTTTCCAATTGTTGGCCCCAATCTTGTAGTGATTTTTCTATCTCGTCCATAAAAACCCTCCTAACCATTTCTAAAAAAGAATATCATACTTTTGACAATTATTCAATCTAGTTTTTAAAACTAGATTGAATAAAAAAGAAAAGCGAGCAATTTTGGAATTGTTCACTTTTCTCTCTTTATTTTTTTAAAGAACGTTTTCCGATTAAAACACCTATCAAAAACAGGCCTTCTAATAAAACAAAAAACAAGATAAAACAATGCATAAAGTAGGCTTCAGGCAAGGCATTGATAATCGGATCAGTCAGCGGATTAAATAACCAAGCATCGTTGTTAAAAAATAATCCATGAAACGCAATAAAAAATTGATCAAAGCCAATCAGCATGAAAAAGCCAAAAAGCACAGGCAAAAACATTCCCCACTGAAATGGCCGTATCAATGTCCATAAACGCTGATTTTTCACCAAATATTTTAAATAAAGGACACTAGGCATCAACGTAACTAGTAATACGCCATAGCACAATAAAAACAATTTTTTCACTTCATAAAAATGAAAAGCCGCGCTATCAGACATTGGAAAATCAGGAAATACTAATGTTTTTTCAAAAGGATTGTTTAAGTACATCATTAAATGATCGTAATTTTTAATCAAGGTCACACGATCAACCTCTACGTCTTTTAAAATATTTAAGTGTTGGATATCAAAAAGATACAATGGACGAAAATTAATCGTGATCGTGATACTTAAAGCCACAATCGTTAAAAACAAACAAATGAGTCCAAGCGTT
Organism: Enterococcus sp. DIV1420a; assembly: GCF_051712165.1. NCBI lineage: Bacteria > Bacillati > Bacillota > Bacilli > Lactobacillales > Enterococcaceae > Enterococcus > Enterococcus sp. DIV1420a. The sequence goes on along the minus strand of NZ_JBIOOI010000001.1, from coordinate 2,060,101 downwards.
TCCCTTAAACGCAATTTCGACCTCATCATACTCAAAAAGTCCATTCATCTAAGGAATCAACAACATAGGTTGGTGGCGTTGGCAAAGTTGGAACAGCTGACTTAGGGGTAAAACCCGATGTAACTAACAAGCTATCAATACCATTTTGAATCCCTGATTGAATATCGGTTTCATAATTATCTCCAACCATAATTACTTGCTCTTTTTCCACGCCTAAATGCGCAATCGCTCGTTCCATGATAATCGCTTTTGGTTTGCCAATATAAACTGGTTTTGTTTGAGTAGCTGTCTCCACAAACGTCACAACTGAACCTGCACCAGGTAATAAGCCTCTTTCTGTCGGAATGTTCTTATCTGGATTGGTCCCAATAAACAACGCCCCTTTTTGAATGGCTAAGGTAGCTAAAACCACTTTTTCGTAAGATAATTCTGTATCAAGTCCCACGACAACATAATCAGGATTTGTTTCATCCCATTCAAAACCTGCTTCTAAAATTAAGTCAATTAAACCTGCCTCGCCGATGACAAAGACTTTCTTGCCTCGATTGGTTTCTTTCATGTAATCAATCGTCGCTAAAGTCGCTGTATAAACAAGGGATGCTGGGACATGAATATCAAATTCATTTGCTAAACGTTGTGCCACTGTTTCAGGAGATTTAGTGGTATTATTCGTTACAAATAAAAAAGGCAAATCTTTTTCCTGTAACTGCTCGACAAAACGTTTTCCGGCTGGAATTGGTTCTTTTCCTAAATAAATCGTTCCATCTAAATCAATTAAATATCCTTGATAGTCTTTTTTCACTCTGTTTACTCCTCACGTTGACGAATCGTAAAGCCTTTGCCAGATTTTTTGGGACTAGGCTGTTTGGGTGTAGTCGTTTTTTTATTTTCTTCTTTTCGCGTACGAATCACTGGCTTGCTATTTTTATTAGCGGGCGCACTCTTTTCCTCGACAAACGCGTTAGAACGATTATTCTTTTTATGGCGACGACGACGATGCGTTGTTTTTTCTTTACGTTCCCCTGTTCGTTCAATTACAAAATAGGCACAGCCAAAATTACAATATTCATACAAATAGTCTTCTAGTGTATCAATGCGTTGATCCGGCGCTGCCCGACGATTAGAAGTATCAAAAAAGCCACGCAAGCGTAACTGTTCATAGCCCCAGTCTCCTACGATATAATCATAACGCGCTAATACTTCACTAAACCGTTCACCTAAGCGTTCAGGATCAAAGGCATCACGATGATTTTTAACAATTCGGTACTCTCTTTCACCAATTTGAATATCTGTTTCATTCACAATGGTGACAATTTCCCCTTTTTTCTTTTCTTTTACAGGTTCTTCTTTTATTTCTTCAAGGACTGCTGTTAGTTCTTCTGTAAAGGTTGCAGCAGTTTCTGTTTCTTTTTTTTCGGTTGTCTTTTTGTCTGTCATTTTTTCACCACCTAGTTTTTATTATACCTTGTTTTTATTTGATTGGATAGTGGGCATGCAGATAGTTCGCCACGACAGTTCTTAAAACGTCTGGAAATAAAAATTCGACTTCTCCAACTAACTCAATCGTTGGGAAAAACGGAACAAATTGAAAGTGATCCACTGTTGTCAGCGTATACTTCTGCTCTGGCTGAATAGGTTTCCCTTGCCAAAAAACGGTCTGGCTATTTCGCTCAAAACGAATCCCGTCATAACATAATTCGCCAAAAATTTTCCCGCGGAAGCCCATCCCGCGAATCGGAAATTTCCGCAGAAATTGACGACTTTTTTCCATTTCACGAATCAAACGGCTCATGTCTGACCCTTTCAAGGTAACCTTGATTAAATGCATTGGATGAGGCAAGGCCTCATGTAATTGGTCTGCATTGATTATTCCTTCTGGTAAATCTGCTAAAAATAACCCGTTGTTCAACACAGCCGCTTCGGTCTGCCCCGCTTCTTTTAACGCCTTCAAGGCAACAGTTATAAAGGCATGCGGTTGCCGTAAGTCCGTTGACAAGGTTTCAGGGATTTGTGCAATTTGCTGCGCTTGCAATAGTCGATGACCTTCCGTTAAGTAACCCGCAATTTCCTTGGCATCAGTTGCTTGCTCTTCTAAACTTGCTGTTTCCATCGTTTTTGCATAACTTGTGACTTGCTTCGTGTCGTCATCCACAAACAGATGCACTTCACCAATATACTGTCCATATTTGCCAGCAGCTGCTAGTTGCACATGATTAATTTTTTCACCATCTTTAAATAAATGATGTGTATGGGAACCTAAAATCACTTGAATTTCAGGATAATTCGCCGCAATCATAAAATCAGTATCTATCCCCAAGTGACTAAGCAAAATGAGAACATCACATTGAGGCGCAACTTCTGTAATCAGTTGAGGAAGGACTGCTTCCACTTGTTTGATTGTCCAGCCATTGGGATTATACGTTAAAGGAAATGGTGCGGTTAAGCCAATAAACCCTAACTTTGTGCCTTCTTTAGTTGTCATAATTTTATATGCTTGACAAAAATCTGGTAACGTTTGGGTTTTTGGTTCTTCTAAATTAGCTAAGACCACTTCAAATGTTGCCTGATCATATAAATGCTCTAATTGTTTCTTTGAATTGCCGATTCCTTCATTATTTCCAATTGTAACCAGATCATACGCTAATGTATTCATTATAGCTACATTTGCTCGACCATCTGTTGCTTCGGTCAAAGGATGACACCGATCTGAAAAGTCACCTAAATCAATGGTTACGACTGTTTTGCCCTCTTTTTGGTACAGCGAACGTTTGGCTTTAACCAGACGCCGTATTTTGGGCCAATTTTCAAAGTGAGAATGAAGATCATTGGTATGGAACAACACAATCTCTTCCACTAAAATCGCCTCCTTTATTCAGCGCTCTGATTAATAGTACCATATTTATAGAAGAAAGTTACAAAAAAGAACAGATGACTTTAGAAGAATTTCTCCTAAAATCACCTGCTTTTATCAGGACGAACTATGCATTATTTTTGGGACGCTTGCGTTGCGTCGCTTCCATGATAACTGGTAAGATCACAGGACGACGTTTGGTTTGTTCAAATAAATAACGGCTTAAGTTTTCGCGGATTTCTTGTTTCAGTTTGCTCCATTCGAAATCGTCACTTTCTAAATGCTTTTCAACAATTTCTGTGACAATATTGCTACTTTCTTTCATTAGGTCTTTACTTGTTTTAACGTAAACAAAACCTCTAGAAGTAATTTTAGCTGGTGAAACAATTCGTTTTTCTCGACGATTAATTGTCACAACAGCCACAAAAATACCATCTTCGGAAAGAATACGACGATCCCGTAAAACGATATTACCAATATCGCCGACACCAATCCCGTCAATCATAATATTTTCGGCCGTTGTGCTGCCAGCTACCGACATTCTACCTTTTGTATACTCTAGAATGTCCCCACGACCTGTAATAAAGATATCTTTATAAGGCATGCCAATTTCGTGTGCTAAGTCCGCATGCGCAGCTAACTGGCGGTATTCACCTTGGACAGGAATGAAATATTTTGGTTTCATTAAGTTCAGCATCAATTGCAAGTCATTCGGATTAGCGTGACCAGACACACGTAAATTGTCGGAAATTTGCTTCACCGTAGCACCGGCCCGATAGACAATATCCTCTGTTTTGGCAACCGTTGTTTCCATGGCCGTTGTCGGCGTTGTCGTAATATAAACTAAATCGCCTTCTTCAATTCGAACGACACCATGTGTATTATTAGCCATTTTTTGAAGTGACTTAATAGGTTCTCCCATCCGGCCTGTTTCTAAAATTAATAACTGTTCGGGTGCATATTTTTTCATTTCTTTTGGTTTCACTAATAGATCTTCGCTTGGCAATTGTAATTTTTCTAATTTCATCGCCGTCCGAATAATCCGTTCAAAATCTTGGCCTGTCAAAACGACTTTACGACCAGAACGATCCGCTGCATTCAATACTTGTTGAACCCGTTGCAAATTACTTGCCACACATGCCACGATGATTCGTCCTTCCCAATAGCGAATCGTGTCGAACACTTCATCAGCGATTTGGGCTTCCGATGCAACTTGGGCTGGGTTTTCAGCATTTGATGAATCACTAAGTAGCGCCAAGACGCCTTCTTTCCCAATTTCAGCCAAGCGGCCATAATCGGTTTGATACATCTCAATCGCACTTTGATCAAATTTAAAATCACCAGTATAAACAATGTTACCTTCTTTTGTTTTGATGCTAACACCAATCGAATCTGGAATGGTGTGCGTTGTTTTAAAGAAGCTCACCGTTGCTTGACCAAAATCAATTTCTGTATGCGGGTCAATCACATGGAAATCTTTAAATTTCTTCGTTTCCGCATGACTGTTGACACTTAGTTTTGCTAGTTCAATCGTTAATTCTGTCCCAAAAACAGGCACTTGAATTTTTGAAAGCAAATACGGTAAGGCCCCAATTGCATCTGCATGGCCATGTGTTAAAAAGACCCCTGCAATTCGTTCACTATTTTCTTCTAAATACGTAAAATCCGGAATGACAACGTCAATTCCTAAAAGTTCGTTCTCTGGATATTGTAATCCACAATCCAGTACAAAAATTTCATCTTCCACTTCAGCAACGTACATATTTTTTCCATTTTCACGAACGCCGCCTAATGGAACGATTTTTATTGTACTCACTCTTTTCACCTCTCTATGATTACACGTTCTTTAAATCTCTAACGTGCGAATAATTCTTTGCTCTTCTTCTGGTGTACAAGCAACTAGAGGTAAACGTAAATTTCCAACAGGAATACCTAAATGATTTAAGGCCGCTTTCACGGGTGCCGGCGAAGGCACTGAAAACAATGCGTTCATTTTTGGTAATAACTGTCGTTGAATTTTAGCCGCTTCCGGCAAGTTCCCCTGCTCCAGCGCTTGATACATCTCATACATTGACGAACCGAAGACATGACTGGCTACCGAAATAACCCCTTGTCCGCCAAGTGCCTTGGTGGCAAAAGCCAACCCGTCTTCTCCAGTATACACTAGAAAGTCTTTTGGCGCTCTTTCAATCAACTCAGTAATTGCATCTAACCCTGCACATTCTTTAATCGCCACAATTTTTTCCAATTGTGCTAAGCGCAAAGTAGTTTCCACTTCTAGACATGCAGCCGTTCTACCAGGAACATTGTACAAAATAATTGGTAGTTCACTTGCTTCTGCGATGGTTTTAAAATGTTGATACATACCTTCTTGATTTGGTTTATTATAATAAGGAACAACCGCCAAAACAGCATCGATACCAGCGATTGTCGCTAACTCTTTCACAAAAGCGACTGAGTCACGTGTATCATTCGTACCCACACCACAAATAATCGGAATACGTCCATCAATCAGTTCAATAATTCGCTGGAATAATTGTAATTCTTCTTCATGAGTTAACGTGGGTGATTCACCAGTTGTTCCTGCTAAAATAACGCCTTCTGTATGATTGGCCAATAAATAGTCTACCAATTGCGGTAGTTTATCAAAATCTATTTCTCCCGATTCTTGAAACGGCGTAACCATTGCCGTAATAATTGTTGCATTCGTTAAATCCATCCTATTCCCTCCCGAGTATACAATACAAACCTTCTAGTCGTTTTCAGGTACACGAAGCAAATTCATTTCGTGTAGCGTTTCAGCAATTTGGACCGAGTTCCAAGCAGCTCCTTTTAATAGGTTGTCTGACACAATCCATAAATGGAAACCGTTCTTCACGTCAACGTCTTGACGAATACGGCCGACAAATGTTTCTTTCTGGTTGACGCTATTTAGCGCTTGTGGATATAGTTGTTCACTTGGCTCATCTTGCAAAATTACACCTGGAGCTTGCGCCATTAATTCTTGGATGGCTGAGACCGATGCATCTGCTTGTTTCACTTCTATATAAACAGATTCAGAATGTCCTGAAATTACCGGAATACGGACACAGGTGGCAACGACTTTTAGCTTGTTGTCTCCCATGATTTTTTTTGTTTCATTCATCATTTTCCATTCTTCGTAGGTATACCCTGCTTCTGAAAAAACATCAATTTGAGGCAACGCATTAAAAGCAATTGGATAATGTTTTTCGTCACTGCCAGCTGGTAAAATTTCAGCTGACCATTCACTGACAGGTTTTCCCTCTAAAAAATCTTCGGCTTGTTCTTTTAGCTCATTAATTGCACGGATACCTGCGCCACTCACAGCTTGATACGTTGAAACGATGATTCGTTCTAAGCCAAACGCTTGCCGAATTGGTTCCAAGGCCACCATCATTTGAATCGTAGAACAATTGGGATTTGCGATGATTCCCTGATGATTTTTCAAGGCTTCCGGGTTCACTTCTGGAACAACTAAAGGAACATCTTTTGCCATTCTAAAATGGCTAGTGTTGTCAACAACAACAGCTCCGCGCTTAACTGCTTCTGGTGCAAACTTTTCGGAAATACTCCCACCAGCACTAAATAATGCTAAATCGATTCCTTCAAATGATTCCGGGACTAATTCTTCCACGATAAGAGGTTGCCCTTTAAACTGAATCTCTTGTCCAGCAGAACGCTTAGACGCCAATAACCTCACACTGGCAATTGGCAAACTTGTCTCTGCTAACAATTCAATCATTCTTGTCCCGACAGCACCTGTTGCTCCTACCACGGCAACATGATATTCTTTTCCCATATTTTCATACTCCCCTCTTACCTTCTTGTAAAAGCTACTTGTCCTATTTTACCATAGTATTGAAAAAACCTACATAGTCAAAAAAATGATTTTTTTATTTTCCCATGATATTTTAAAACTATTACCCATCAAAGGACTATCCATTGACTTTTGACTTAAATTTGTTATAGTTAAAACGAATTTAATTATAAAGGGAGCGAAATTTCATGGCACGCGTAGAAAGTTTTGAATTAGATCACAACACAGTAAAAGCACCATATGTTCGCCTTGCTGGCACAGAACAAAATGGTGATGCGTTAGTCGAAAAATATGACTTACGTTTCTTACAACCAAACAAAGATGCCCTACCAACAGGCGCATTACACACGTTGGAACATTTATTAGCAGTTAACATGCGTGATGAATTAAAAGGAATCATTGACATTTCGCCAATGGGTTGCCGCACTGGTTTTTATATGATTATGTGGGATCAACATTCACCACAAGAAATCCGTGATGCATTAGTCAACGTTTTAAACAAAGTAATCAATACAGAAGTTGTTCCAGCAGTCTCTGCAAAAGAGTGTGGAAACTACAAAGATCATTCTTTATTTGCAGCGAAAGAATACGCAAAAATCGTCTTAGACCAAGGAATTAGTTTAGATCCATTTGAACGTATTCTGTAATCTTTAGCAATTAACGACAGAGAAACCCACTATTAAGCTGTGGGTTTTTCTGTTCTCTTTCTTAATTTAAACGGAGGTTTTTTATGAATCAAACAATCGAACAATTACTAAGTCACCGTTCCGTTCGTCATTTTAAAAAGCAAGCGTTAACGGACAAGCAGAAACAACAGTTAATTACTGCAGCTCAAGCAGGATCAAGCTCCAATTTTTTACAAGCTTATACAATTATAGAAATCAAAGATCCTGAGCTACGCAGAGAATTGGGAAGTTTAGCGAATTGCGAAGACTATGTCGTTAACACTGGTGTGTTCTATGTTTTTGTTGCTGATTTGTATCGTCATGCAACGATTTTGTCAAAAGAGGGGCAATCATTAGAACCCTTAAAGACACCAGAATCATTATTAGTAGCTGCCGTTGATACAACGATTGCTGCGCAAAACATGGCCATTGCGGCTGAATCTATGGATTTAGGGATTTGTTATATTGGCGGCATTCGAAATGACTTAGACACAGTAGCCAAACGCTTATCTTTGCCTGAATTAACTGTACCACTTTTCGGATTAACAATCGGTGTACCAGAAACGTTAAATGGTGTAAAACCACGGATGCCTTTTGAAAATATTTTAAGCGAAAATCACTACCAATCAGACAAATTGACAGATATGCACACATATGATGAATTATTAAAAGATTATTATGCCAGCCGCTCAAGTAACGCCCAAACAGCGGATTGGTCACAGAAGTCTTTGTCCTATTTTTCTTATAATCGTCGCCCAGAAGTAAAAATTTTCTTGCAAAAACAAGGATTTGATGTCTAAACAAAAGAGCGTGGGCCTACGTTGAAATAACGTAAGCCCACGCTCTTTTGTTAATTTTTATTTATCTTTACTAAATTTTTCTTTTAAGTCTTCAAAGCCTTCTTTAACTTTATCAGTTAATTTTTCAGCGCCTTCTTTAAGGTCGTCGCCGGCATCACGTGCTTTGTCTTTTACGTCAGCAAAGGTTGATTGAGCTTTTCCTTCAAGTTCTTTGCCTTTATCATCCGTAACTTTGCCTTGCGCTTCTTTTGCAGTACCTTCTACTTTATCTTTTGCATCGTCAAAACGTCCTTTTAAATCTGCCATGCTAATCCCTCCTAAATAATTAATTACATAATAAGAGTATCATTCTTAGCCATTTCCTTCAAATATAATGCATGAACTACGAATAAATGGTTATTTTTGAGCTATTAAAGCTTTTTTTGCCAAGGCAAAGCAACCAATTGTTCCTGGATTATCTTCTAAAAGAGGCGTCACCAAGTATTTTTCTAAAGGCGGTGTTTCCACATATCCATTGACTAATTCAGCAAATTTTTCACGAACTTTCGGCATCAAATGACGTTGTTTCATGACGCCGCCACCTAAAATGATCACTTCTGGCGCTAATAATAAAGTCGTATTGTACGCCGCTTGCGCTAAATAATAAGCTTCTAGTTCCCAAATTTTATGATCCTCTTCCAATAAATGACCTTTTTTACCAGAACGACCTTCAACTGCTGGTCCTGCTGCAATCCCTTCTAAACAATCTCCATGATAAGGACAATTTCCTGCATACGTATCTTCAGGATGACGACGGACTAACGCATGCCCCATTTCTGGGTGGCTAAAGCCTTCAATAAACTCACCGTTTTGAATCGCTCCAGCGCCAACACCAGTTCCAATTGTATAATATACACAACTAGATGTATGTTGCCCATTTCCAGCAACATACTCACCATATGCCGCAGCATTCACATCCGTTGTCCAAGCCATTGGCACATCAAAATGTTGTTTCATAGTCCCTAACAAGTCAAAGTTACGCCAAGCTAATTTTGGTGTAGAAGTGATATAACCATACGTAGGAGAATCAACGTGAATATCAATCGGACCAAACGAACCAATCCCAATCGCTTTTAAAGGATATTGTTGGAAAAATTCTATTACTTTTTTCATTGTTTCTTCTGGGGTTGTTGTGGGAAAACTGACACGTTCCACAATGGTCAAATCATCTGTCCCAACGCCACATACAAATTTTGTGCCACCGGCTTCGATACTTCCTAAAAGTTTTTCTGTCATTGCAATATGCTCCTTCGTTTCCACTTTATAAGTAAGCGGATACATTACTTTTGATTAAATAACTAACATACACGTTTAGTTTACCACTTTTTTGTCGTTTCGACAGAACAATTTAACAATTTCAGTCAGGTTGCCCAATGAAATCTGGCAAGTTGCTAAAGAGCATTTTTCTAAAACAAAAAAACGAGCATTCACGGTTATCTAACAATGAATGCTCGTTTTTTGTTTATTGATTCTTTAGCGAAAAATATAACAATAGTCCGATTGTAATCCACCCACCACTAAGTAAAAGCATTAACCAACTTAAAAGCGTTTCTTTTAGAATACTTCTGGGTTCTTTTGCATGCTGAATAAAACTCATACTAGTCAGCAAAGAAAAGAGGAAAAACATAAAACAAATGACCGCTAAACCGCCAGACAACCAAAACCAACTAGCCATTATTCTCACTCTCCTTTTCGCTTGTTTTTTGATAATTATTGCGCCAAATGACACTATAAATTGCCCCAATTGTGATTACTAACAACGTGTAGAAAGTCGGTAACCACCATGTGGGTAGGACCCATTTGACCGTAGCTTCTTGATTCAATTTTTTTGCTTCACGAGTGTTAATCGTAAATTCTTGTTGAAAAGGCCAAGACTGTTGTTCATCTTGTTGTAAAATAGCACGTCCTGTAAATATATAAGTCCCAGCATCTAGCGGTTGTTTACCCAAATCAAGATGAAAATTCATGGAACTATTTGGGGCAAAGCGAACATTTTTTAGTGTCCGTTGTGCAATTTTTTTAGAGGACCCTTTTTTTATCACTTGACCTTCTAAACGAACTTCTGGAAAAATAGCAGCATACGGATTTTGAATGACCGCCTTTAGTGATTTGGCCCCTAAAGCAATTGTAGGTGTTACTTTCGCTAATTTCAGTTGGTTCACCTCTGTTAAAGGAGCATTCTCAGCACTCCTCATAGCAATCGCAACATTAAACCCGTAGCGACTGGTTAATCCCATTGTTTGGTTCTCTTCCTCTGTTTTTTCATCTTTGAGATGCGCATAAACCCCGCCTAAAACAACTCCTTTGATAGGCTGATCAAGTCCCTTCACCTTCATCTTTGCTGATACTGTTTGATGAGGCGGCACACTCACTTCCTCATTTTCTAAAGTAACCAAGTCTGTCAGCGGAACCTTTAACGATGAATCAAGTGGTTTATCAAAATCATTGTACACAATCAACCCATTATCATTTGTTGATGCATTTGCTAGAGTCAATACGATGGACAATTTTTCGTCTGTCTTATTTTTTATATCTAGGACAATAGTGGAAGATTGCTTTGGTGCCAGAATTAAATCATAATAACTAGATGTTCCTGACACTTGATTTTCTGGTAAAACAGGCGTTACTGTAAATTTAGTCTTCATTTCTTCTGTAGCTTCTACTTTTGGAACAATAATAAAAAATGTGAAAAACAGAAATAGACAGAAAACACCGACTTTTTTTCTACTCATTTCTTCAAGATCTCCTTTATAAAGCTGAATGTACCTACTAGTCTAACAAATCAGCGAAACAATGCTGATCAATCTTTGACTTTTGGGAAGGATAATCTTGAAAAGAAAGAGGAAAAGATTGGTAAGTTGCTTTATTTCTTTTCTCTGAATTAAAACTACATATTTAACGCAAAAAAAGAGGTTTCCCACCACAGTGGAAAACCTCTATAAACCTTGTCATAACAATGTTTTAAAAGACTATGCGTCTGGATTTGCGTTTTCGTCTTTGAGACCGTATTTTTTGTTGAAACGGTCCACACGTCCGTCGGCTTGTGTGAATTTTTGACGACCAGTGTAGAATGGGTGTGAGTCTGAAGTAACCTCAACACGTAATAATGGATAAGTGTTGCCATCTTCCCATTCAACAGTTTCTGAAGATCCTTTAGTTGAACCTGAAAGGAATTTGAAACCTGTTGTTGAATCCATGAATACTACTGGTTGGTAATTTGGATGGATATCTTGTTTCATACGTTTTTTCGCTCCTTTGCCCTGATCCATTTGCTGTATCAGAGTTATTTTGTCGGTATACAACAATGCTATCTTACCATGTTTTCAGTTGGTATGCAATTATCTTTTTGGATTTCTTTTAATTTGTTTGCCAAACGAAACATCATGGAAAACTTCAAATAATTGTTGATTATTTTGGGTCCGTTTCAACATTTTTATGAATTGATCCGTATATTCCAGCGAGTCTCCTGACATATTATTTCTCAATTTCCACGTTTCTTCTAGTTGTTCTGGTGTCATTAGCAACTCTTCTTTTCGCGTACTTGATTTTTTAATATCAATTGCTGGGAAAATACGGCGCTCTGCTAATTCACGAGATAAATGGAGCTCCATATTGCCTGTGCCTTTGAATTCTTCATAGATGACATCATCCATTCGGCTACCTGTATCCACCAATGCTGTGGCTAAAATAGTTAGACTGCCCCCTTCTTCGATATTTCTGGCAGCACCAAAAAATCGTTTAGGTTTGAAAAACGCAGCTGGATCTATTCCGCCACTTAAGGTTCGACCACTAGGCGGGACCACTAAATTATAGGCCCTTGCTAAACGAGTGATGCTGTCCATTAAAATAACTACGTCCCGTTTGTCTTCAACTAAGCGCATTGCTCGATCCAGAACCAATTCAGCAACTCGCGTATGATTTTGTGGTTGTTGATCAAAAGTTGAAGAAACCACATCGCCTTTAACACTTCGCTCTAAATCAGTCACTTCTTCAGGACGCTCGTCAATTAACAACAGAATCAATTCCACATCAGGATGATTTTCTGTAATCCCATTAGCAATTTCCTTTAAAACACTTGTTTTTCCCGCTTTTGGCGGCGCTACAATTAAACCACGTTGCCCAAAACCAATTGGGGCAAATACATCAATCATTCGTGTTGATAATCTGCCAGCCGTTGTTTCTAACGTTAATTGTTTTTCAGGATACAACGGTGTTAGCGCTGGAAAATGTGGCCGCTCTTTCGCTTCTTCAGGATCTTTCCCATTGACACTTTCAACATGCATGAGTCCATAGTAACGTTCTGATTCCTTTGGCGGACGCGCCTTGCCAGCTACTTTGTCCCCATTTCTCAATCCGAAACGACGAATTTGAGAAGAAGAAATATAAATGTCTTCTGCACTTGGTCCATAATTAATTGGCCGCAAAAAGCCATAACCATCCTGAGAAACAATATCTAAAATTCCTTCCATGAAGAAAAACCCTTGCTTCTCAGCTTGTGCACGAATCACAGCTAAAGACAATTCTTTTTTGTTCATTTGGCTATAATAAGGAATTTTAAACTCTTTCGCGTACGCATAAATATCTTTTAACGTACTGTTTTCCAATTCAGCCATTGTTAAATAGTCGCTCATTGATCCACCTCAAACGGACCTTCTTGTTCTTCGGTTTCTAGCATTTGAATATCAGCACCCAAAGCAGTTAACTTTTCGATAATGTGGTCGTACCCACGTAAAATATATTCTACATTATAAATCGTGGTCGTACCTTCAGCCATCAAGCCGGCAGTGACTAGGCAAGCGCCTGCCCGTAAATCAGAGGCGACTACTTCTGCACCGTGCAATTGATTTGGGCCATTTAAGATAATCATATTGCCTTCAACCGAAGCATCAGCCCCCATCCGCACTAACTCAGGGATATGCTTATTTCGTTGAGCATATATCGTATCAATAATTTCACCAGTTCCTTGCGCTTTTAAAAGTAATGGCGTTAACGGTTGTTGCAAGTCTGTGGCAAAACCAGGATACGGATAGGTTTTCACCGTCGTCATTTTCAGATCATGTGACGGATGAACTTCAATCATGTCTTCTTCAATTGTCATCTTAACGCCCATTTCTTGCAATTTCGCAATGAAGCTTTCTAAATGCTCATAAATAACATTTCGAACCTTGATTCCTTCACCCATAGCTGCTGCCATAGCTAAATAAGTCCCAGCTTCAATTCGATCTGGAATAATCGAGTGACGACAGCCATGTAATTCTTCGACTCCTTCAATCCGAATAACATCCGTTCCAGCTCCTCGAACTTTTGCACCCATGTTATTTAATAATGTAGCAATATCAATAATTTCTGGCTCACGCGCAGCATTTTCAATAATCGTTTTGCCTTTGGCTTTAACTGCGGCTAACATGACATTGATTGTAGCGCCAATAGATACCATATCCATAAAAATTCGGGTTCCTTGTAAGCCAGCTTCGTCTGTTCTCAAGTACATCGCCCCATGTTCGTTGGTTACATGAGCGCCTAATGCTTCAAATCCTTTGATATGTAAATCAATTGGACGAGGGCCTAAGTAACAACCGCCAGGTAAGCCGACAACGCCTTCCCCAAATCGACCAAGAAGTGAGCCCATAAAATAATAGGATGCACGTAAGCTATTGATTTTTCCTTTTGGCATTGGCACAGAAACAACTTCTGTTGGGTCAATAATTAATGTATTATTTTCAAAAGTAATTTTAGCACCCATAATTTCTAAAATTTCAATTAATGAGTGAACATCCTGAATGTCAGGAACGCCATCTAAAGTCACGGGCGAATCTGCTAAAATAGCAGCTGGAATTAAAGCGACCACACTATTTTTAGCGCCGCTAATGGTTACTTCGCCTTTTAATGGACGATTCCCATTGATTACGATTTTTTTCATTTATATTCTCACCTATCTATAATATACGTTTTCTAAATAAACTACCCAATCATTCTATCATAATCAAGCTTAAGAAAAAAGAAAACTTCTCAGGTATTTTAATAGAATGAAAAAATAACAAAAAATAAAAAAGACAGCCACGTGCTGTGGCTGTCTTTAACGTAACTAGTTGATTAAGCTTTGTTAGCTGAACCGAACCAATCAATGTGTTCTTCTGCATCTTTGATGATTGCAGCTTTACCTGGTGCTAATAATTTACGAGGGTCAAATCCTTTACCTTCTAAATCTTTACCAGCTTCAATATATTCGCGCGTTGCTTTAGCGAATGATAATTGGAATTCTGTATTTACGTTAACTTTTGAGATACCCATTGAAATTGCTTTTTCAATTTGTTCTTGAGGAATACCAGAACCTCCGTGTAATACTAGAGGTACATCAGAACCGACAGCTTCAGCAATTGCTTGTAAGTGATCAAATGCTAAACCTTTCCAGTTTTCTGGATATTGACCATGGATGTTACCGATACCACATGCTAAGTAGTCAATACCTGTAGCAACCATTTGTTTACATTCTTCGATATCAGCTAATTCGCCAGTACCGATGATTCCGTCTTCTTCACCACCGATTGAACCAACTTCACATTCAACAGAAATACCTTTAGCGTGAGCTTTTTCAACTACATCTTTCGCTAATTTTAAGTTTTCTTCGAATGGTAAGTGAGAACCATCAAACATGATTGAAGTATAGCCAACTTCGATACATTCTAAAGCAGCTTCGTAGTCACCGTGGTCTAAGTGAATTGCTACTGGAACTGTGATATTCATTGAGTCTACTAAATTAGTAATCATGTCTTTAGCTACTTTGTAGCCACCCATGTATTTAGCAGCGCCCATTGATGTTTGGATTAGAACTGGTGCTTTTTTAGCTTCTGCTGCTTCTAAAATCGCTTGTGTCCATTCTAAGTTATTTGTGTTATAGCCACCTACTGCATAGCCGCCTTTACGTGCTGCTTTTAAGAATTCTGCTCCTGATACTACTGGCATAAAAAATTCCTCCTAAGTTTTTAAAAACTTTATTTGTTAGGTGTTCCCTAACCAACGGTTCTATTTTAGCAGAATTCCTGACACTTTTCTAGTAAAATTCCCTTTTTCAGAAAATTTTTGTCTATTCTTTCACATAACCTTCATTTTTATAAAAAAACCTCCAGTTTTCCCATTATCACTTTGGGATCTGAAGGCCGACTTGCTATTTTAATTTTTTCTTTGGTGGATAACGTTTCACCTTGTAGGATTGAAGCTCAGGAAATGTTCCTGTACTATGAAAAATCCGTTGTTCATCTTCATTGGCAAAACGCCCTAAAACCGATTGTGTTGGTAAAATATTTACAAAGGCATTCTCATCGATACTGTAAACTGCTTGTTCTAAATCATAGAGCTCGTAGCGAGTAATGACCATCATAATCATCCGACCTTCTGCACCTGAATAGCCGCCGATTGAAGGCAACAAGGTCATGCCACGAGCGATTTGTTGAGAAACTTCTAAGGCAACAGCTTCTGGTCTCGTGGTGACAATCATTGCTGTGACTTTTTGGTGACTAGTATGAATCATGTCGACCACCTGACTCAAACAGTAAATAGAAATAATAGTATACAACGCACTTTCCCAGTTAAACACAAAACCAGCCAACAGCACAATAATACCATTTAATAAGAACATAAAATTACCAACTGTTTTCCCTGTTGTTTTTGAAAGAATCAGTGAAATAATGTCCATGCCGCCAGTGTTAAAGCCCATTTTCAATGAAAGCCCTGCGCCAACGCCGACTAAGACACCACCCATAATTGCGTTCATCAAAGGATTCGTTGTGACTGTTACGATTGGCACAAACATAGTGACAACGGAAATGCCAATAACATTGATGAAACTAAGAATCGTTGATTGTTTCCCTAATTTTACAAACCCTAGAATGAAGACGGGAATGTTTAAAAATAAAATGAAGATCCCTGTATTAATATGGATTCCTAAATTTGTATATAATAATGTAGCAATGATTTGCGCAATTCCGTTCATCCCTGCCGAAAAAACTTTTGCCGGAATCAAAAAGAAATTCAAACCGACCGCAGAAGTCAAAGCGGTTATCGCCATCACTGCTATTTTTTTTATCGATTCATTCCTTTGGTAAGTACTAACCAATCGACTCATTTTTCTTCGCTCCTTCGCTATTCTTCTGACTTAGAATAACAGGTTCTATCCTAAAAGAAAAGGGGCTAAAAGCGAACATTGAAAAAAATTTTTTTGCAACGTTTCCATGAAAGAATGCGGGAAGATATCCCTAAAAACTGATCTTCTTATTTCTCTATTCAAAATGATTCTAGCCTAACCTTTTTTACTATTTCATGATATGATGAAGCAAAGAATATTTTAGGAGGTTTTTACATGGCTGCAAAAGAAGCAAGTTTTGATGTAGTTTCAGAGGTCAATATGGAGGAAGTCAAAAACGCGATTCAAATTGCCTTGAAAGAATTGAAAAATCGTTTTGACTTTAAAGGGTCAATTGCTGATATTAAATTGGAAAACGATAAATTAGTAGTCGTAGCTGAAGATGATTATAAAGTCGAGCAAGTGAAGGATATTTTATTTGGAAAATTAGTCAAACGCAATGTTCCGATTAAAAATATTCATTTTTCAGAAAGTGAAAAAGCCTTAGGCGGTACCGCTCGCCAATATGGTGATTTAATCAGTGGTATTGATAAAGAAAATGCGAAAAAAATCAACACAGCTATCAAAAACTCTGGGATTAAAGTTAAGTCACAAATCCAAGAAGACAAAATTCGGGTAACTGGAAAAAGTCGGGATGATTTACAAAAAGTCATGGCTCTTTTACGAGAATTAGATTTACCAATGGCTCTTGAGTTTAACAATTATCGCTAAAAAAATCCTTCAACTGTTAATGAATAGTTGAAGGATTTTTTTGTTTTGGTACTGGCCATTCTTGATTATTCAATAAAACGATTGGTCGGCGTTGGATTTTTTCTGAAAAAGCGGCAATTGCTTTGAAAACCTTTGGCATAAAATAAAACGCATTTAATTCTTCTAAATCCAGTTCTTCTTCTGCCGTAAACGAGACACAAACCTCTTGTTCTGAAAGCATAATTTCAATTTTCTTTAAAAATTGAAATTGCCGCATTCCTGGCACGAAATAACCAGCCTTTGCAACACGAGAGGTTGTAATATCTAATTTATCACTAATGATTAGTGCTAGTGTCATTAACTCTTCCGAATCAAAGCCATTACTATGATTTTCTATAGAAGATAAAATTTCTTCTTGATAAGGCAAACAAATCTTTTGCTTACGAAAATATGCTTCTGCAAATTGTTTCCCACGAAGTGCATGTCCTGCTTTTCCTTGTAGCGCACCCACATCATGGAGCAGTGCCGCAATTTTTGCCGCCTCTAAATACTCCTCTGAAACAGCAAGTTGTTTCAAAATCATTTCCGTCATGGCTACGACATTGGTTACATGAAACCAATTATGGTATGCCCACCCAGCTTCTTCATCTTCCATTTGACCAATTGCATCATAAATTTGTCGAATTTCAGTATCTTGATGAATGCGTTCAAACAGCTTCATTTATTTTCTCCTTAAAATTAGTTACTGTTCCAAAAATTCTTTTAACTTTGCAGGATTTTTTTCGCTGTTTAAACCAACAATTAAACGAATCCGCGCTTTCGGTCCGTTTAAACCACGGGCAAAAACGACCCCCATTTTTTTCAAGCCAACGCCACCACCAGCATAATCATAGATATCTTCAGCAATGCCATTGGAACAACGAGAAACTAAAACGACTGGAATCCCGTTATCTAGCATTTTTTGTAATGCTGGGAGCGTTTCTGGCGGTAAATTACCCGCACCTAACGCTTCAATTACTAACCCATCCGTTTCTGGGGTGTTTAATAATTCAAACATTCGTTCACCCATCCCCGCATAGGCCTTCACTACGTGAACATTTCCTTTCACAGAAGAAACATCGCAAACTTCTTGCGGTAAGACCTCTTTCGCAAAAAAAGCACGTTCTTTCGCAATGGTTCCAATTGGTCCAAAAGTTGGCGTCCGAAACGTCGCTACGTTCGTTGTATGTGTTTTTGTCACATAACGCGCCGTATGAATTTCATCATTCATCACGACTAAAACACCTTTATCGTACGATTCGTCTGAACAAGCAGTCCAAATAGCACTGATGAAATTATACAAGCCATCACTACCGATTTCGTTACTTGACCGCATTGCTCCTGTTAAAACAATGGGGATTTTTTTCTCTAAGGTTATATCTAAAAAATAAGCAGTTTCTTCTAATGTATCTGTTCCATGCGTAATAACCACGCCATCAATTGGTTCAGAATAAGCTTTTTGAATCCGTTCTTTTAATTGAAACATCCGTTCTAAGGTCATGTGTGGTGAGGGAATATTAAAAATATCTTCGACAACTAAATGAACCTTGCCAGAAAATAATGCTTCTTGTTCCATCAACGGATTTTTTTCATTCGGGGCAACACTTCCTCCTGCTACTTTCGACATGGAAATGGTCCCACCTGTATGAAGGACTAAAATGGTCTTCATTTGTTTCCTCCTTTGTTTTCTTTATTTTTTAACCAAAATTGTTTCACTTGTTGAATGAGTTGTTCATTGGTGTTTGCCTTACGATGCGCCAACCAATGCGGCGGAAAGAAACGCTGGACACTTGGTAATTCAAATCGTTCGTCTAATAACAACACAAAGCCTTTATCTTCCGCATCTCGAATGACACGTCCAGCCGCTTGCAAGACTTTATTCATGCCAGGAATTTGATACGCAAATTGAAACCCTTGTCCTCGCTCTTCTTGATAAAAAGTGCGAATCAGTTCTTGCTCCGGATTCATTTGTGGTAGCCCGACACTAACAATTATCGTACCAATCAATCGGGTACCTTTCAAGTCAATTCCTTCTGAAAATATACCACCTAAAACACAAAAACCGATGAAAGTTTCTTGAGGATTCTCTTTAAATTCAGCTAAAAATGCTTCTCGCTCTTTTTCGTTTAAGTCCGTTCCCTGAATTTGAGTTTTTACTTGCGGGTAGCGTTGGCTAAATACTTGATAGACATCATCCATATAGGCATAAGAAGGGAAGAAAATTAAATAATTACCTGTTTTTGTTTCACTTAACTTCCCTAAAAGTTCACTAATCTGTGGATAACTTTTTTCACGGTTTTTATAGGTTGTTTGAAGATGACTACCAATCATCAACAATTGATTTTCTTCTGGAAAAGGATACGGAATCCGATAACGTAGGCTTTCTTCACCTCCACCAAGCACTTCTTGATAATAATTCAGAGGTGTTAAACTTGCCGAAAATAAGATACTCGCTTTCCCTTTATCTAATCGTTGTGACAATAAATAAGCCGGATCGACACAAAATTGTTTCACAACGCAGTCATAGTTTCGCAAAGAAATAGACGTATAAAAGCCGTTGTCGTAATACTCGCTGATTCGAAGATAACTTAAACAATCAAAATAAAAACTGAGAATCGACGCCAATTCCTCAATGTGTTGATTTTCTGGCAACCATTCTGCAATTACTTCTGTTAATCGATGTATCTGTTTAACTAATGAATCAATTGGCGCACGTTGGGCAAAAAAATCCGTGTCTTTTTCTTCACAGATTGCTTCAATATCATCAAACGTAGTTAAGACTTTTTGACAAGCACTTTTCAATTGAACAGATTCTTTTTGCAATCTTTTTTGAATTTGCAAAACCGCATTCCTAGAAATAGCGGCCGAATACATCTCCCGTGAACGATTGACCAAATTATGGGTTTCATCCACTAAAAAAATATTCTCTTCTGCACTTTGGGGTTCTTCAAAGAAGCGCCGTAAATAAACCGTTGGATCAAATAGATAATTGTAATCGCCAATAATTAAATCACACCAAAGACTTGCATCTAGCGACAACTCGAATGGACACAATTGGTGCTTTTGTGCATACCGTTCAATAACCTCTCTCGTTAAATGATTTTCATGTTGCAATAAATCCCACAGTCCCTCATTTAAACGATCATAATAGCCGTCAGCAAACGGGCAATGTTCTGGTGTACAATTTCGTTCAGTTAAAAAACAAATTTTATCTTTTGCTGTTAACGTAATACTCTTAGTTTGCGCTTGTTTTTCGGACAGCGCTTTGACGGCATCTTCAGCCACTTGCCGCGTGATGGTCTTAGCTGTTAAATAAAAAATCCGTTCGCCTTCTTCTTCACCAATTGCTTTCATCGCTGGAAAAAGAGTGGACATTGTCTTGCCTGTTCCAGTTGGTGCTTCCACGAAGAGCCGCTGTTTACTAAGAATTGTTTTATAGACGGCTACCGCCAATTCTCGTTGCCCTTTGCGATACTCTCCGTAAGGAAAACTAAGATTTTTTAATGATTTATTTCTCAAAATACGCCACTCTTCTTTAAAAATTACCCACTGTTCATAGCGCTTCATCAAATCAGTAAAAAACTCCGCTAATGCAGCTTCTGTAAAATGGCGTTCTTGTCGTGTGATTTGTTTTGTGGTGGTCTGATAATAAGTGAGTTGAAGCGTTATTTCAGAAAGTTGTTCTTGTTGGCAATACATGTGACCATAACACATCGCTTGATACCAAAACAATTCGACCTTTTCTGGCGGCAATTCTTCAAACGCTGGCTCGGATGTTTTAATTTCATCAATGACCACTTGCCCAGTTTCTTTCACAAAAATGCCGTCTGCACGACCTTCTACACAATAATTATGGCCATTTAAAGGCACCTCAATTTTTAAAGATACTTCCTTTTGATAAAGGCTCCCCGCTTCCTTTTGCAACATTCGATGAAGGCGACTACCTTCTTGTGGTGTATGTTCACTCACATGGCGAGAATCGATACTTCCCCGCCTTAAAATAAATTCGACCACTTGACGCACCGCAATTTTTCTCGTTGATTTCACGTAATCCCACCTATCTGCCTCCCTATTATAGAACATACATTCGCTAAACAAAAGCAAAAAATCCAAAACGAACACAATCATGCGTTCATTCTGGATTTCTCTTTAGATTATCAACAATTAAAAACAACTTGTTTCTTCTAACTGTTTGGTTTCTTTTCCATTTGCTTTTGCCACGACCAATTGCGCCATTTGTTTAAACGAATTATTTAAACCAATGCCGCCCTTTTTGGGCATCTTCACAATCGGTACTTGCTGATAATAGTGACTAACTGCTGGATTTTCTTCTGCCATCGCTGCAATTGCAGGAATGCCTGCAGCATTAAACTTACAAGCTAGATGAGCGGCCATTTCTCCAAAATTAGGATAATGCATGGCAGGTCCGCAAAGAACCGCATTGGCATGAAACTTTTTTGCAAAGCCAATAAATTTCTTTGCTACCTCTTCCTCGTTTTCCAAATAATATTGGTCACCACAATAAAGTGTCGCAACAATTTCCGCTCCTTGCTTCTGTAAAAATGGTAGCAATGTTACCCCTGGACCTAAGGGAGCTTTTTTACCACTTGGTTTCAGCTGAGCTTGTTCATCACTGCCAAATCCTGCTAAACTGTGGTTTAAGACTAAAAGGATTTTTTTCATGCCTATTTCCTCCTTATTTATAAATCATCGAAGTCAAAGGAATCAAAATCAATTTCTTCACTCTCTTCTTCTTGTGCTTTCCATTCTTCACGTAAATATTGGTCATCCATAACTCGAATAAAAGGATAATAAATGAACATTCCTAGTACCAATAAGAGAGCTTGCAGAATTGATCCTTGCCAACCGCTGACTAAAGGTGGGGTCGTCCACGGCAATTGAATACCGTTCGTCAATGGAACTAAGCCCCAATCCATAGCAAAATAGGCAATAATAATATTAATTGCGGGTACTAATAAAAATGGAATTAAAAGGATTGGATTTAAAACAATTGGCAACCCAAAAATGATTGGTTCGTTAATCCCAAAAACACCAGGAATTAGTGAAAGTTGCGAAAGCTTTTTAATTCGTTGACTTTTACAGAATAAGACCATCACAATGATTAATGAGAGTGTGGAACCGGCGCCACCAAATGTTGCAAACATATCTTGAAATTGTCCAGTGATGATGTTGGGAATTTCATGACCGTCTTTAAATGCTTGTAAATTTTCAACAGACAATGCCCGCAAAACAGGATTAAAGACTGCGCCAACCACGCTACCTCCGTTAATGCCAAAGAACCAAAAGAAGTGTAAAAATAAATAAGCAATGCTCATCGCACCTAAGGTATTACCAAGACTCAATAAGGGCGTTTGTAGAAATTCAAAAATAACATCTTGTAAATTACCATAAGGAGTTAAAGCAGCCAGCCAATTGACTAAAAACATGAGAGTAACAACTAAAAAACTCGGAATCAGGGCCTCAAAAGACTTAACCACTGTTGGTGGCACTCCTTCTGGCATTTTTATTGTCCACCCTTTACGAACAATGGCCACAAATAAACGAGTCGCAATTAATGCGACAATCATTCCTAAAAACAAGCCACTGGAACCCATCCATTTTAAAGGTAAACTAGTAACTTCATAAACCTTTGAACTATTTTCCGGTGTAAATAATGTTTGATAAGGCGTTACAATAAAAAATGAAACCAATGCGATAATTCCTGCTTGCATTGCATCCACATTGAATTGTTTTCCTAAACTATAGGCAATACCGACAACGGCCAGAATAGTCATTACATCAAAACTAGCACTAGCTGGAACAGACATCATTGTCGCCCAGTCTTTACCAAGCAAATGAGACATCCAAGTATCCCATTGTGGCAAAGGAAAATTAGCAATTAATAAGAAGACCGAACCAACAATCAACAAGGGCGTTGATAAAAGGAAGCCATCACGAATCGCTACTAAATACTTATTTTCTCCTATCACTTTTGCCAAAGGGGTCAATACGCGCTCTAACCAATCCAAAAATTTTTGCACGGTCGTCACTCCTATCTATTATTTTTTATTTTGCTTAATTAACCGCAGCGCTTCTTTCAATGCTTTTTCGCCATCCATCATGCCATAAATTTCTGGCGCAATTGCAGCGACAGGAATCCCTTGAGGAGCAAATTGTTCTTTTGTTTTTTCTAATAAAAAACGGACTTGTGGTCCTAATAAAATAGCAACAGGCTTCTCTGCTTCAACCACTTCTTGTGCTCTTGCAATAGGAAAAGCAGTAATCATTAAAGGCATTTGATGTTTTTCCACCACTTCCATCATTTTATTCACCATAATACTTGTAGACATCCCTGCATCACAAAAAAGATAAATTTGTTTTTTACTCATGTTCCTTCACTCTCCTCATTTATTCAATTGGTGCTTTGATTCTTTTTTCATAGGCCGCTAACCATTCTTGTGAAATCGGCTGAATCTCTGTGGTATGATTCTTGCCTGGATTTGCAATATAGATTTCTGGTTGCTGCATATCAGTACCAACCGTAAAAGTAAATTCCACATTCGTAGCTACGCCCCAGTCTCCCTGTTTGTTCATGGCCACTAGTGAAAAAGCTCCTGCTTTCCCATAACGTTGGGTCAATTTTTCATGAAAAGCATAGACGGCTTGATCACATGCTTGTTGTGGCGAGCGCCCTTCCCCCATTAAACGAACGATTTCATAAGAAAGACAGCCTTTCATTAAATCTTCACCTAAGCCTGTAGCCGCAGCACCACCAATTTCGCTATCAACATAAAAACCAGAACCTGACAGTGGTGAATCGCCAACACGTCCTGCTTTTTTCATGAAGAGTCCCGAACTGGAAGTGCCAGCTGCCATTGATCCTGTTTGGTCTAACGTAATAGCGCCGACAGTATCATGCCCATCATAGGGGTTCAACTGATTTTCCTGAATTTCTTTTAAACGCTTTTGCCACCATTGATTAGCGCGTTCTGTCAACATATTCTTTCTTTCAAAACCGTGCAACATTGAATATTTCGTTGCACCTGCGCCAACACGAAAACTATTAAACTTCTCTTTACTTAATGCTTTAGCCACTGAAATCGGATTTTTAACATCTGTAATTCCCGCCACAGCACCAATTGCAAATGTGTCTCCATCCATATAGGCAGCATCCATTTCTAAAATCCCTTCCTCATTAGGTAAACCGCCGTAGCCCACTGACTTATAAAAAGGATAGTCTTCTACTTCTTTAATTAATTGTTCCACGGCCGTGCCTGCAGCACCTCCTTGTTGTAATTCTTCTGTAGCTTTTAGTAACCCATCATGTGCCATCCGCCATGTCGCAATTGCACCCCAAGTCATTTTCCATCCGCCCTTTCGTTAACGCTTACATTTCTCCACCATTATAAACTAGTATATACTGTTTTGTATATACTGAAAATGAAATTTTATACAGAAAAATAGAAGATACACGTATGCGACCTCTACGAAACACATTGGCTTCTTCTCATACGTATATCTTCTATTGGTTTTATGCTTCTGTTAATGCAATCATCGCTTGCATATAGATTTCCAGATTAAGCAGTAAATCTTTTTCATCCATATATTCATCTTGGTTATGCGCAATGCCTTTTTGACCAGGAAATGATGGACCAAAAGCAACGATATTCGGCATAAAGCGAGCATACGTAGCACCTGTAGTTGTGACTGGCGTCCCATCTAAGCCAGTAATTTGTTCATAAACCTTGGTTAATTTTTGAACATTGCGCTCATCTTTTGGAAACAGCGTACTAGGGAGGCGGCGGATGACGGTCACTTCACTTTCTGGAAATAGTGCCTTCGTTAGCTGCGTGGTTACTTCGTTTTCTGTAATAGAAACAGGATAACGCACGGCCAATGATAACACCAACTGCTGTCCTCGTTTTTCCAACGCATAGGGCGTTAAAATCAATTGCCCACTATCCTGATCCTTAAAGTCTAGAGCTACTCCTTCGCCATAGTGCTTTTCGTGAAAACTAGCGGTTAACCAGTCGAAATACTGTAATAAATTTCCTTTGACTAACTGTTCCTCGCTAATTTTCTGTGCCAATAAAGTAATCGCGTTCTTGCCTAGTTCTGGCGCATTGGAAGGAGCACGTTTTCCCGTGATTGCTGTTGTTTTTCCCGCAATCACCACACTTAATTGATCAGGTACGTGGTCTTTTGCTTGATCACCCATAATCTGACCAATTTGTTCACTTGAATCATCTGGGATGGTCGTTGTGATTTCATAATTAACAATCCCTCGCTCCCCATAAACTACTGGATATTTACAATCTGGAGTAAATCCAAAAACGGGTGCGTTTTCCTTCTCTAAATATAAGGGGATATCTCCACTCCCACTTTCTTCATCCGTGCCAAACATTAAGCGAATGGTTTTCTTTGGTTGGTAACCAAGTTCTTTCAGTAATTTCATTCCATACAGGCAAGCCAAGATAGGACCTTTATTATCTAGAATTCCTCTACCATACAAACGTTGATTTTTTTTCGTTAATTGAAAGGGCGGCACTGACCAGCCAGAACCTTCTGGTACTACGTCTAAATGACCAATAATCCCCAGATATTCTTCCGCTGTTCCCCATTGCGCATAGCCAACTGCGTCATTGACAATCTCAGTTTGAAAGCCATAACGCTCTGCAAGTTTCAGCGTTTCTTCCAAGGCTCTTTTCGGTCCTTCGCCAAAAGGTGCCTCTTTTTTAGGCGACCCTTTCACACTTCGAATCGCGATAATTTTGTTTAAGTCTTCATAAAATAAATCTTTTTGAGCGGCTATTTCTTCTTTTATCTTCATTCGTTCCAAGAACCTCCTAGCTCCACTTGGTTGTTTTCAGACGGGCTATAGCGGGTCAGTGTGTTTTTAAACGTGTACCGATCTGCTCGATATAAAGAGACATCATATAAAATAGGGGTTGCATCAAGCGCATAGGTGATAGAGTGGACTTGTAAAAGTGGCTGGCCCACAGGAACATTCAATAATTCGGAAATTTCCGCTTCAACTAAGATTGCTTCAATTTCTTGATGCGAATAAGCAATCTCGACGTTCTTCTCGATTAAGCAGAAAAGAGAGCCCTCGAAGTCTTGCTTCGTATGGCCTTGTACGTATGCCTGTGGCAAATAAATTTTTTCAACTGTCATTGGCTCGCCGTCTAACATTCGGCGGCGAATCAGTTCATAAATTGCCTCATTTTTGCCCACTTGAAGCGCCTCCCGAATTTTCTCATCGGGATGTACTACTTCTTCAAAGGAAATGACTTCTGTCTGGCTTTTTTTCCCGTAAGCTTTGGCTGCCTCAGTAAAACCTTGTAAGCCAGCGCGACCACTTTGAATTTTCGCTTGCGACATCACATAACTACCTTTACCATGTCGTTTTACCAAAATATTTTTGCGGATCAAATCATCAATCGCTTTACGAATGGTCAAGCGACTGCAGTTATATTCTTTAGCTAAATCATATTCTGAAGGTAATTTTTGTGCACTTACATACAGACCGTCTCGAATCTTCTTTTCAATTTCTGCAGAAATTTGCTTAAATTTGGGTGCATTTTCTGTCATTTCATCGCCTATCTTTCTTCAAAAAAATAAATTTTCTAGTATATACCACACTGTCTATACTAAATCAATTTTTAAGAAACCGCAATCATTTGTTGCGTTTCTTAAAAATCAAAAAAAGAAAGCGAGCCACAAGTCGGTTGGACTTGTGGCTCGCTTTCTTAGGAAAAAATGTGTTATTTCCCTTTCATCCGTTCTTTGCCTTCTTGACACATATAGAGTAGCGGACAGGCTTCACATTTAGGCGCTCTTGCTAGGCAGTGATAACGCCCAAAGAAAATCATGGTATGGTGCGTTTTCACCCAGAGTTCTTTCGGAACTTTACGCATTAAGGTTTGCTCAACTTCAGTAACATTCGCATTTAGCTTACAAATTCTAAGGCGCTTGGACACTCGTTCCACATGTGTATCTACTGCAAAAGCCGGTTCACCAAAAGCATCTCCCATTACTACATTGGCTGTTTTTCTCCCCACGCCAGGTAAACTGACCAGTTCATCTCTGGTTTGCGGAACTTCTCCATTGAAACGTTCTAAAAGTTGTTGTGCGCACGCTTTAATATTTTTTGCTTTATTGCGATATAAGCCAATGGTTTTTATTTTAGCAATAATCTCCTCCACCGGCGCAGCTGCTAAAGCTTCTGGTGTTGGAAAAGCTGCGAATAAACCAGGAGTCGCTTTATTTACCGATACATCGGTTGCTTGCGCACTTAAAATCACAGCAATTAATAATTCAAAAGGATTCTTATGTTTTAATTCACATTCTGCATTTGGAAACATCTCATACATAATTTCAATAGCTTCCATCGTTTTCTCTTTTGATAGCATGGCCCACCTCCTTTTTATTCACTGTCTTCTGGATTTAACCAATTGTGTAATGTAACCTTTGGTAACGATTCTTGTGTCTGACCTTGTTGTTCAATCTCATTTTGAATCATAGAATCTTTTCGTTTTTTCTGATCAGCAGCAACTTGTTCTTTGGTGGTAATATTTTTACGCTCCCACGCAAGTAAAATACGATCAATATATTTCAAACTATACGCCTGATTTAAAACAGCTTCTCGCAACGCTAACCGGATTAACTCAGGGGAATAATGGTCCGTGTTCAACCACTGACCAATCATTTCTAATTCAATGGGTGAAAGTGGACGTCCGAATTCTTTTTCAAAGCCTTGGTAAAGCTGTTTAATTTCATCTTCGTGGTTTGCGACAACTTGTTTTTCTTTGCTCGTTTGTAAAAATAATTGAATCTTTTGAAAAACAGGCAGTAAATCATACGTATCCATCATTTGACCTTTTTGGTTTTGTTGTGTTTCAATTCGAATAAATCCGCGAGAAACCAATTGATTTAATAACTTATAAATCGTATCTGGCGTTTTGCCCATCGTCTCTGCAATCGCCATTAAGTCTGGAAATAAATCGCCTGCATTTTGCGAACGAAAAAGTTGCAGTAAAAAGAGAAATTCATCATCTTTCAAACCAATTTTTTGGTAATGATCAAATAGTAAGTTTGAGATTGTTGTTTCACCAGCTTCTAAATATTCACGAATTGATAACATTGTTGTTGTCCACTTCCCCTTGCTTGTTTCACTTATTGCACATGATAAACATCAAAATAAATAGCTTTCATATAATCAATTAAATAACTAGGATTCAATTCTTCTCCCGTTGCATCATAAATTAATTGATTTGGTTTACGTGAAGCGCCGTACTGATGAATATGTTGTGTTAACCATTTACGGATATCAGAATAATCCTCCGAAGCTAAAATTTCATCAACAGATAATTCTTGTTTCATTGCGTGAAATAGTTGCGCGGCGTACATATAACCCAAGGCATAAGATGGGAAATAACCAAAGCTACCTCCAGACCAATGAACATCTTGAAGGACACCTTCTAAATCATTTTCAGGTGATACGCCTAAGTACTCTTGGTATTTTTCGTTCCACACTTTTGGCAAATCAGCGACTTCCAAAGAACCATTAAATAACATTTTTTCAATTTCATAACGAATAATGATATGCAAAGGATAGGTGAGACTATCGGAATCAATCCGAATCAAACTTGCTTTCGTTTCTTTTAAAGAAGCATAGAAATCTTCAAAAGCAATATCATCAAAAGTACCTTCTGCGCATTCTTGGAAAAACGGGTATTGTTTTTGCCAAAAAGCCCGGTTGCTACCAATGATAATTTCATTAAAGAGCGATTGTGATTCGTGAATCCCCATAGAGGCACCTTCGCTTAGCGGCGTAAAGTCAAATTTAGGATCAAAATTTTGTTCATACATCCCATGACCCGCTTCATGAATCACACCAAATGTTGCCATTGAGAAATTATTTTCTTCCCAGCGCGTAGTAATCCGCGCATCATTTCGATTTAGAGCTGTCATAAATGGATGAACTGTATCATCTAATCGGCCTTTTGAAAAATCATAGCCTAATTGTTCAACCACACCAATCACAAAACGGCGTTGTTGTTCTTTGGTCATTTTTCTAGATAAAAAGTCAGTTCTAGGCGGCGTACCTTTTTCTGCCAAAACGGTCCGAATCTCTTGAATCCCTTGTTTTACTTGGTCGAATACTTGGTCTAGTTTCTCAACCGTCATCCCTGGTTCAAATTGATTTAATAACACATCATACGGAGTTTTTTCTTCTTTTTGCCAATAAGGAATGAACTCTTTTTGGAACGCAACGACCTTCGTTAAGGTTTCTTCTAACAAGCCGAAATCTTGTGCAGCGCGTGCTTTTAACCAATCTGTATGTGCTTGGTTTAATACTTTAACATATTCTTGCATACGTTCAGCTGGAACATTTTTATTCAAAGCATATTCTTCTTTTACTTTTTCAAAAACCAGTTTCCCTAATTCAGATAATTCTTCAGGGCGTGTCTCAAAATAGGCCAATGCTTCTTGAATAACTGGGCCAATACTTCGTTCAAAATATAATCCGGTTAAATACCCTTCTACTTCTCCTCGAAAAGGACTACTTTTTTCTGGCATCCCAGTTGATGAATCCCAGTCTAATAATGTCAAGGCATTTTTTAGTAATTGAATTTCTTTCACTTCTTGTAAAAATACAGCTTCCTTCATTTTTTTACACCAGCTTTCTTAGTCTTCCCGTGGTTTTCTTGGTGGACGTGTTCCCCAGTATTGGAATAAATCTGTTCGTAAGGCTCCGTTGTAAAGCTTCCGTTTTTTAGTAGCTTTGGCACCATAATATTCTTCAAAAGCAAGATCACTCGTCAGTATATACTTGCTCCAAGTAGTTAACGGACGGAAAACATGGCCCATTTCTTTATACAAACGACGAACACTTTCCTCTTCTCCTAAACGCTCACCATAAGGCGGGTTAGCTACCATTACACCATATTCCTTCTCGGTTGTAAAATCTTTTAATGCCAATTGTTTAAAGGTAATTGAATCACCTAAACCAACTTCCTCAGCATTCGCTCGTGCGACTTCAATCATTCGCCCATCAACATCTGAACCACAGATATCTAATTCAACATCGTAGTCTGCCTTTGCCTCGGCTTCGTTACGTACTTTTTCAAAAATCGCTGGATCAACCCAATCCCATGTTTCACAAGCGAAACTACGATTAAAGCCAGGGGCAATGTTATGGCCAATTAATGCTGCTTCAATACAAATTGTTCCAGAACCACAAACTGGATCATAAAAAGGACGATCTTTGCGCCAATTGGTCAACATCACTAAAGCAGCTGCCATGTTTTCCTTAAGAGGTGCGCCCCCCTTTTCAATGCGATAGCCTCGTTTAAATAAACTTGGTCCAGTCGTGTCCAACGTCAACGTCACTTTATCTTTTAGCAGAGCCACTTCTAATTTAAACAAAGCTCCTGTTTCGGTTAAAGGCACCGTCGCTGGACGATGGTAAACTTCTCTTAAACGGTTAACAATGGCTTTTTTGGTGATGGCTTGGCAATCAGGAACACTATACAATTTTGACTTAATTGATTTACCTGCAACTGGAAATTCTGCATCTAAAGGCAAATAATCTTCCCAAGGAAGTGCTTTAACTTTTTCAAATAATTCATCAAAACTATAGGCGTTGAATTCGCCAACGATGATTTTAATCCGATCTGCTGTTCGTAGCCATAAATTGGCCGTGGCAATTGTTTCAACAGTGCCTTCAAAGACGGCCCGGCCATTTTCTACTTCACAGGGAATCCCTAAATCACGCAATTCTTTTCCAACTAATGCTTCTAAGCCACTAGCAGCCGTTGCAACAAGTTTGAATGTTTTTTCTTTCGTCATAAAAACTCCTTCTTGACTCTTTTTTATTGTCTGGAGCTAACAGTCCTGCCGACTACTGCTCCGCTTGTTTTTTATAATTGTCCGCTTTCTCTGAACTAAACGGTCCTGTCCCGGCCTCTTTAGAACAGACAGCTTACTACTTTTATCTCAGTTTCTTTATTTTAACATTTTTTTATTCTTTTCGTAAAAAAAGCCTTCACAACTACGTTGGAAGGTCTTCCTGAATTACTTGTAATTTTCTATAAGCCATGTTCTGTATCACCAATTCTTCAGGAAAAATTGGTGACGGTCATCATCTATCTGCAGAGTAAACTCTGCCTCTTCTACTCGTTCATTTCCTTTAGAAGAGCGCCCCTACCATTGTTTGGGTTGCTCGCTCGAGGGGTTTACCGCGTTCCACCGATGGAGTTTCCCACATCGCTTCGTCACTGTGGCACTTTCAAGGATACTTTGACATAGTCGAAACCTTAGTCATTTTTCCTGCCGTTACTCTAAAAGAGTACCTTAGCTTATGATTTCGCTAAGCACGAACACTACAAGCATCTCAGCTTGTGCGAGCATGGACTTTCCTCAGCTTGCAAAAGCAAACCGCGATCACCCGAAAATTACAAATCTGTTTAAACGAACAGCAAAAATTTATACACTAAAACAAGTGTCCGCTATTCTAACAAATGCTTTTTGTTCCTCGTGAAAACTTGACTTAAATTGTCTTGTTAAAATTGACGTGTTTGTGCATTATCAACATCATGGTTCGCTGGTTCTGCAGTCATTGACGGTGCGGAAGGCGTTACAGGTGTTGAAGGTGTTTCATCTAACTTTTTACCAAAAACTTCACGCTCTAAGTTTGATAAACGTTTTAAAATATCAAAGTTGGTCACTGCTGCACTTTTTGGTACTTCTTGAGCAACACGAGGCGTTGGTTGGGCTTTTGATAATTGGTCTAATTTTGCCATTAAGCGGCTGTTTTCTTCTTGCAAGCTTAATAATTCTTTATTATAAGCTTCGTAGTCTTTAATAACATTGTCTAAAAATTCGTCTACTTCAATTGGGTCATACCCGTTCATCATTTTCGTTTTAAATTCTTTTTGTAAAATGTCTTTAGGACTATATACTAAATTTGCCATGTTTACACCTCATTTGTTTATTTACGATAGAAAATTTCATAGTTCCACAAATACTATTGTAACGAAAAATAGCTAGAAAATCAAACAGATTCTCTAATCAATCACCGAGTTTTGTAAATCATCCATTGTAATTAAGCGAATATCATAGGGTTCTCGTTCCGAAAAATGTTGTGCATCCTTTAAAAAATACTCCGTTTTGCCAGGGTACTCTTTGTCATAAATAAGTAAGCTGCCCCCAGAATGTTCCAAAAGAAATTTTGTATGCATTTTTAATTGTGCTGGCGATTGATAGGGCTGGTGACTTACTGAGTTGATATAATCAGCCAAACTTTCCGCTTTCGTTAACAGTTCTCGATTTTGTTCATTCCAATTATTGCCAAAGTCTTTAAATGGATAAAGCAAACCTAGCTGAACTTCTGGATATTCCATTTTTAATTCCCCAACTACTTCAGCTGTCCAAAGTTCAACACCTAAATTGCCAGAAATCAAAATCCATTCTACTCCCGCTTCAATATAACTGGCTAACTCTTTTTTTAAGACATTTTTAATAACTGTGATTTTCGGGTCTTTTCCTTGAAATATCCCCAATTCAAAGCTGCGATAACCGGTGACATAGAGGGTTTTTATCATTTCCATAAGTCATCCCTTTTCTTTCAGGTCTTTTTTTTGGTATAATACAGGCTAGGAGTGTGATAAACGTGACGTTCCATTATCCTAACGGAATACCTTATAATCATCATGAAGCACAATCACCAAAAAAACAAGTAAAAAAGAAACGCCCCGTTGAATTTGGTAATCGTGGGATGGATTTCGAAGAAGCGATCAATCAAAGCAATCAATATTATCTATTGAATAAGCAAGCAGTCGTTCATAAGAAACCCACTCCTGTTCAAATTGTTAAAGTAGATTATCCCAAACGAAGTGCGGCTGTTATTAAGGAGGCCTACTTTAGACAAGCTTCAACGACTGATTATAACGGTGTATATCAAGGCCGTTACATAGATTTTGAAGCGAAAGAAACGAAAAATACCACGTCCTTTCCCTTTAAAAATTTTCATCAACATCAAATTGATCATATGGAACAATGTATAGCACAACAAGGGATTTGTTTTGTGCTATTATGGTTTTCAAGCTTAAAACGCTGCTTCTTTTTTAGTGGTGAAAATCTAATAACGCATTGGAAAAACCAAGCAGTTACTGGAAAAAAATCTATGCCGCTTGCACTCATCGAGAAAGAAGGAATTGAATTATCTTTTGGAATCGCACCGCGAATCCCTTATCTCGACGCAGTGGAACAATATATTCAGACACACTAGATTCATAAAGTTTTGAAAGTATAACAAAGGAGTTGCTATTTATGCCAACCGCAAATTCAGGCTCGCGAGCTGCTAGACATGCATCCAACACCTCATCGAAGTCGAGTTACAAGAAAAAGACACAACCGCCGAAAAAGAAAAAACGGCTTGTTTTAAAAATCTTTCTTGGCTTACTTATCGCTGGGATGGTCGCTTTTTTAGCAGGCGTTGGTCTTTTTTGGTTCTATGCACGACAAGCCCCAAAATTAGAAGATGACAAACTGAATGCGACAGTTTCATCGAAGCTTTACGATATTAATAATGAAATTTTTGAGGATTTAGGCGCAGAAAAGCGTGAATTAATTCAACCAAATGATGTGCCTCAATTATTAAAAGATGCCATTGTTTCTGTCGAGGACCGTCGTTTCTATAAACACATTGGTGTGGATCCGATTCGGATTATCGGTTCTGCCCTTTCAAATGTCAAAAATGGTGGATTACAAGGCGGAAGTACCTTAACCCAACAATTAATTAAATTGTCCTACTTCTCTACAAAAGAATCTGACCAAACCTTGAAACGGAAAGCACAAGAAGCATGGATGGCTGTTCGTTTAGAACGTGAAAAATCAAAAGAAGAAATTTTAACTTACTACATTAACAAAGTCTACATGGCGAATGGTTTTTATGGAATGGAAACAGCGGCTGAAAATTATTATGGTAAACATTTATCTGAACTTGATTTACCACAAACGGCCCTACTGGCAGGAATGCCACAAGCGCCAAACTCATACGATCCCTATACAAAGCCAGATACTGCTAAAGAACGCCGGGATGTTGTACTCTACACAATGTACGACAATAAAAAAATCTCGAAAGCAGAGTACGAAAAAGCTAAAGCTACCCCAATCGATGAAGGCTTAGTGCCATTAAAAGCCAGTGATGACAATCGAAAAGTCGTAGATAATTATGTCAAAGAAGTAATCAATGAAGTGAAAGCAAAAACTGGTAAAAATGTTTACACAGACGGACTAGATATCTACACAAACTTAGATATGAATGCCCAAAAACAACTTTACGATATTGTCAACAGTGATCAATACGTTGCGTTTCCAGATGGTAAAATGCAAGTGGCTTCAACCGTTATTGATGTTGCCTCTGGACAAGTCCGAGCACAGATTGGTGGTCGTCACATTCCTGATGATGTGCAATTAGGAAACAATTTAGCTGTTAACACCCAACGTGATGTTGGTTCAACCGTGAAACCAATCATGGATTATGGTCCCGCAATTGAGAATTTAAATTATTCGACAGGTCGCCTCATGGTGGATAAACCAACGAAATATCCTGGTACCGACATTGATGTCTTCAACTCTGATTTAACATACCAAGGCGTCATTACTATGCGCCGTGCGATTATGGGTTCTCGTAACACCACCGCGGTCCAGACGTTTGATGAAGTTGGTAAAGAAAACATCATGCCTTTCATTAAAGGGCTAGGAATTGACTATAAAAACTTAGAAGCTTCGAATGCCATTTCAAGTAACACAAGCGATGTAGATGGCGATAAATATGGAATTTCCTCATTGAAATTAGCAGCAGCTTATGCGGCTTTCGCCAATAACGGGATTTATAACAAACCGTATTACGTAAACAAAGTCGTTTTCAATGATGGAACTAGCGTTGATTATCAACCTGATGGTAAACGTGCGATGAAAGACTCTACCGCCTATATGATGACGGATATGTTAAAAGATGTTTTAAACGGCGGAACAGGATTTAACGGCGCCATTCCAGGCTTAATCCAAGCGGCCAAAACAGGGACTTCTAACTATACTGATGAAGATTTAGCGCGAATGGGCACAACAGAAAAAGGAATTGCCCCGGATAGTACCTTTGTTGGTTATACAACACACTATGCCGTTTCTGTTTGGACTGGATACAATGATCGAAATACACCAATCTATCAAGAATACTATGGAATTGCCTCGGATGTTTATCGTGAAATAATGAGTTACTTGTCTCAAAATGTTTCAAACGATGACTGGGTGCAGCCAGACAGTGTTGTGCGTGTAGGTAATGAATTATACGTGAAAGATGCCTATGAGGTACCAAATGTACAAGTTTTACCAAGTACTACCTCTTCAGCACCACAGCCAGAATCTAGCAGTACGGTGGAATCCTCTTCCACAAAAGAAGCGGAAAGTTCATCAAGTTCTAGTTCAGAAAGTGCGCCTTCTTCCTCTGAAGCGCCACCATCAACCGAACAACCGGCAAGCTCTTCCTCAGCAGAGCAACCGGCAACATCGGAACAACCGCCTGAACCATCAAGTTCTAGTTCACAAGAACCGCCGCAACCACCTGAAAGTAGTTCTAAACCAGATGAAAATAAAGCAGCATAAAAAGTACGGGGCTGTAGTGCGCCCCCAAAGTTAGACCAAAAAATCTAACTTTGGAGGCGTATTTAAATTGGCAAAATACGATTATGCATTCAAGAAAAAAGTAGTAGAAGCTTACCAAAATGGCGCAGGAGGTTATCGAATACTAGCGAATCAATTTGATATTGCTTCACTTTCGACTGTTCGTAAATGGGTTAAAACAGTCGAGAAATTTGGATTTAACGCACTTCATCGAAGAGTAAATTACCAACATTACTCTTCCAAATTCAAGCGGGATGTCATACACTATTATTTAACGAGTGGTGACTCTTATCTGACTGTCGCATTGAAATATGGTCTGCCAAACGATACCTTAGTCTTGGCTTGGCACCAGAAATTTCTAGAAACAGGCATAGAAGGGCTTTCACCAAAACAGAAAGGAAGACCTTCTATGTCAAAGAAAAAGAAACCCGTTCAGGTGAAAAAAACACGAACACGTGAACAAGAATTAGAACATGAAAATGAACTATTGCGAGCGGAACTAGCCTTCATAAAAAAGCTCCGCGCTTTAGGAATGAATATCCCGGAACGACTCAAGAACGAGATGCCCGAATCATCCACGAACTCCGAAAAAAATTCCGATTAACAATCTTACTGGAAGCAACCAAATTTCCTAAAGCGACGTATATGTATTGGCAAAAGCGATTTGAGCGAAAAAATCCCAATCAAAAATTAGAAGCCCTGATTAAGAAAATTTTTGACGAAAACAAAGGAAACTATGGCTATCGCCGTATTCAATTAGCTTTAAAAGAACAAGGATTGAACGTAAACCAGAAAAAAATTCGTCGTCTTATGCGTAAACTTGGCCTAAAAGGGACAAAATTTATTCGTAAATCAAGAAAATATAATTCCTACAAAGGAACCGTTGGCTATGGCGAAAAAAACCGTCTACATCGTCGTTTCTACACTTCAGTACCCCATCAAAAGCTAACAACAGATACCTCTGAATTTAAGTATTATGAACGTGATCAAAGTGGAAAGATTCAAATAAAAAAACTCTATTTAGATCCTTTTCTTGATTTATTTAATGGTGAAATCTTGTCTTACCGTATTTCTAAACAGCCGAATGCCAAAGCAATTCTTGAGGCACAAAAAGAAGCCATTGATAAAACGCAAGATTGTCCATATCGGCGCACTTTTCATTCTGACCAAGGTTGGGGGTACCAAATGAAGCAGTACAAAAAGCAATTAACCAGTCACCAGATCTTTCAAAGTATGTCTCGAAAAGGCAATTGTTTTGATAATTCTCCTATGGAGAATTTCTTTGGTTTACTAAAACAAGAAACCTACCATGGCATTATTTATTCTAGTTTCGAAGAACTAGAACAAGCAATTGAGGAATGGATTGATTATTATAATCATCAACGAATAAAGACAAAACTAGGGTGCAGTCCCGTTCAATTCCGTAAACGGTTCGTCGCATAAAAATACCGACCAGATTTCTCCAGTCGGTATTCGGTCTAACTTTCGGGTCTCACTACAGGCTCACCATGAGCCCCGTACTTTTTTAGATTAAAAATGGACGAAGTGAACTGAATCACTTCGTCCATTTTTGCTTATTTACTTTCTTTATTTGCCAAAGCTGCACCAACAAATCCTTTGATTAAGCGTTGTGGGCGATTTGGACGAGAAATTAATTCTGGGTGGAATTGACAAGCCACAAAGAATTGTTTTTCAGGAATTTCAACAATCTCAACTAAACGATTATCTGGTGAAACTCCAGAGAAAACTAAGCCATTTTCTTCAAATAATTGACGATATTTGTTGTTAAATTCATAACGATGACGGTGACGTTCTTGGACAACATCTTCATTTCCGTATGCTGCCGCAGTTTTCGTTCCTTTTTTCAATTTACATGGATATAAACCTAAACGTAGTGTGCCACCTAAATTCTCGATGTTTTCTTGATCTGCCATTAAATCAATAATGTTATTTGTCACGTCAGGATTAGTTTCTGCAGAACCAGCATCTTCTAAGCCCACAACGTTACGACCAAATTCTACACAGGCCATTTGCATACCTAAACAAATACCAAGGAATGGTACGTCATTTTCGCGAGCAAAACGAATCGCTTCAATTTTTCCTTCAATTCCACGATCACCAAAACCACCAGGAACCAAAATACCATCTGCTGAACCAATTCTTTCAGCGACATTTTCAGCAGTTAATTCTTGTGAATCAACCCAATCAATTTCGATATCTGAATCAAAATCAAACCCAGCATGTTTTAATGCTTCTACAACAGAAATATAGGCATCTGGTAATTCAACATATTTACCAACCAGCGCAATTTTTGTTTTCTTTTTCAAGTTAAGAACTTTTTCTTCTAATGCACGCCACTCAGTCATGTCTGCAGCCGGTGCATCCAATTTTAAATGATCACAAACAATTTGATCCATGTTTTGTGCTTGAAGTGCTAATGGAATGGAGTATAACGTTTCAACATCACGAGATTCAATTACCGCTTCCGGATTAACATCACAGAATTGTGCTAATTTGTTTTTAGTGTTTTGAGAAACAGGTAATTCCGTACGGACCACTAAAATATTTGGTTGAATCCCTAAACTTCTTAATTCTTTGACACTATGTTGTGTTGGTTTAGTTTTCATTTCACCAGCCGCTTTTAAGTAAGGAATCAAGGTTGTATGGATGTACATTACGTTGTCACTACCCATATCAGCTTTCATTTGACGCAATGCTTCTAGGAAAGGTAATGATTCGATGTCGCCGACAGTACCACCTACTTCTGTGATAATCACATCGGCATCCGTCATTTTCGCTGCACGCATGATTTTTTCTTTGATTTCATTGGTAATGTGTGGAATAACTTGCACTGTTGCACCTAAGTATTCCCCTTTACGTTCTTTACGTAAGACTTCTGAATAAATTTTCCCAGTGGTTACGTTTGAGTATTTATTTAAGTTAATATCAATAAAACGTTCATAGTGACCTAAGTCCAAATCTGTTTCGGCACCATCATCTGTGACAAAAACCTCTCCATGTTGGTAAGGACTCATTGTCCCCGGATCCACATTAATATATGGATCGAATTTTTGAATCGTTACTTTTAATCCACGATTTTTTAATAATCGTCCTAAAGATGCTGCGACAATCCCTTTTCCGATAGAAGAAACCACGCCACCTGTAACAAAGATGTATTTTGTCATAATAGTTAAAAACCCTTTCTTTGATAATATTTTGTAGAGAGAAGTAAAACAACTTTGAGACTCTTACGTTTCTCCAAATAAAAAAGAAACAAAAATAGAAAAGCTCCCTATCCATTACGAATAGGGAGCTTGTAAGTTCGTTCAAACTTCTGACCTTCTTAAAGGTGCCCAAGTAGTATAATACAAGCAAACGGACATCAGGTCAAGTACTTCTATTCAAGAAAATAATTTTTTCTATTTTCTCATTTTTCTTGGGCATTCAACTAAAAAGCTTGACTCCTTCTTAGGAATCAAGCTTTTTGGTTTCTTACTCTTCAGAATATTCGTCATCAAAATCGTCTTCATCTTCAACATCATCGTCATCAATGATCGTTAAATCTTCTTCGATTTGCGGAATATCTTCTTCATCATCGTCTGAATCTGCACCAATCTCTTGTAAGTCAGAGTTGTATGCTTTGATTTCTTCATCTTCATCTTCTTCATCATCGTACAAGATGTCTTCTTCATCATCATTTGTTAATTCAGCATCTTCTGGATCGTCATCGTTATAGTCAATTACATCTTCATCGTTTGGATTAGTGATGAAGGCATTTACTTTTTTACGTTTTCTACGACGTGGTGCATCTTCTTCGTCTTCTTCCAAGCCATGTGTAACTTCTTCATCGATTGAATCGATTGGATACCATGAACGTAAGCCCCAACGATTGTCTCCCAATGAGATAAAGCTACCGTCGATGTTTAAATCTGTATAAAATTGTGCTAATTGGTCACGAATTTCACTATCAGACTTGCCAAGATAATTTTGGATTTGGTTAACTAAATCAGAAAAATCCATTACATCTGCATGTTGTTCTAAAATAGCGTGTGCTACTTCAATCATGGATAATTCTTTTTTGTTTAACCCTTCAAATACATTAATTTCCAAGAGGTACACGTCCTTTCACAGTCTACTCCTTATCATACAAAAACATTGAAAAAAAATCAATTCTATTCTGCAATATTTATGCAGTAAATTCTAATTCTAAATGATATTCTCCGATTCGCTCTGTTTGAGAGTATAAATCATAATCAACTAAAATCTTACCAGACATTGGTTGATCTTTTAAACTAACACGCAAATTATGTGTAAACGTACTAATCTGCAGCAAGCCATAAGGGGTTCGATAACTTGTATCTAATTTTTCCTGATAGCCAAATCTTAAACGCATCCGTAATTCGCCGGCACGAATCAGCTGAACATGCCCGTCTGGTTCAATTTTAATGGTTACGGGGGTTGGTTCTGTATCCTCTAATAATTCTTCTTTGTAACGAATGTATAATGTATCACCCATTTTTACTAATTGACCTTCTAAGTCAAAGAAAAAATCTTTTTGTTCGTTGCCTTGTTGGACAATCGTTTTTAGTTGAATCGATACAGGAACGCCTGTTGATAAATCCATAATGGTCACTCCTTTTCCAAAATATAACTTTCTTATTGTTGACTTTTTCAATGTATTTGTCAACTAAAGTCAATTTTTCCTTGTTTATGTACCTTTTCTTATTGTATAAGCTCTTTTCACGGGTTGCAAGCATTTGTTTCATCTATTTAATAAGAAAACCGTTTACTATTTTAGAGAATTCCTTCAGAATTCGTTTATATAACATGCTTTTTTGCGTTTTTTGTATATAATATAAGAGAGAGTAAGAAAATAAACGTATTAAATGACGTAATTATAAATAGACAGGACGTTTTTTATGAGCACAACTTTTCCCCTTCACACCGAATCATTTATGCTCCTTGATTCAGGTTGTTTAACAAACAGTGACTATTTTTTACCTTTTGCCTTGACCGATGTTTTAACTACTTTTTCAGGAATGCAGCACCAACCAATCATTCATTTCTGGCAATTGGATCAAGCAATGATTCTTGGCATGAAAGATACCCGTGTACCACATCTAAAAGAAGGCATCACTTCTCTGCAAGAAAACGATTATTCTGTAGTCGTTCGCAATGCCGGCGGTTTAGGGGTGATTGCCGATTCGGGTATTTTAAATGTTTCACTTATTTTACCAAATAATTCTGAACACAAATTAAGTATCGATGCGGCTTATGAATTAATGTGGGCTTGGCTCCGTCAGAGTTTTCCGGAGAAAGAGATTGACGCCTTTGAAATTACTACATCCTATTGTCCCGGTACTTATGATTTAAGTATTGGCGGTCAAAAGTTTGCTGGGATTGCCCAACGACGCGTCAAAGACGGTATTGCTGTCATGATTTACATCAGCGTTAACGGCAATCAACTTGCTCGTGGAGAAGTGGTTCGAGACTTTTACCTTGCTGGCTTACAAGAACAATTTGGTGAAAATGGCTATCCACCCGTTGATCCAACAGTGATGGCAAATTTAGAAACCCTGATAGAGACTCCATTAACAATAGACGCCGTAAAAACCCGTTTAATCGAAGCATTACCTCAACAATTTGAAAAATCTATTGATCCAAACTTAACCGAACTAATTATAACCTCAGAATGGTTTCAAACAAATTTAACTGTCCAGCTGGAAAAAATGGCGCAACGAAACGCCTTAATTAAAGGAGAGATCGTATGACGATTCCGTATAAAGAGCAACGATTACCAATCGAAAAAGTTTTCCGTGATCCCGTCCATAATTATATTCATGTCCAACATCAAGTGATTTTAGACCTTATTAATTCTGCTGAAGTGCAACGATTACGTCGCATTAAGCAACTAGGTACTTCTTCTTTTACGTTTCACGGTGCCGAACATAGTCGTTTTTCCCATTCTTTGGGTGTTTACGAAATTACACGTCGGATTTGTGAGATTTTCCAACGTAACTACTCTGTGGAACGATTAGGTGAAAACGGCTGGAATGACGACGAGCGCCTGATTACACTTTGCGCAGCTTTATTACATGATGTCGGTCATGGTCCTTATTCACATACATTCGAGCATATTTTTGATACAAACCATGAAGCAATCACGGTCCAAATCATCACCTCACCAGAAACGGAAGTCTATCAAATTTTAAATCGTGTTTCGGCAGATTTTCCTGAAAAAGTCGCCAGCGTTATTACTAAACAATACCCAAATCCTCAAGTGGTGCAAATGATTTCTAGTCAAATTGATGCCGATCGCATGGACTATCTGTTACGTGATGCATACTTTACAGGGACGGAATACGGAACTTTCGATTTAACTAGAATTTTACGTGTGATTCGACCCTACAAAGGAGGCATTGCCTTTGCTATGAATGGGATGCATGCGGTGGAAGACTATATCGTTAGTCGTTACCAAATGTATGTCCAAGTCTATTTCCACCCTGTTTCTCGTGGGATGGAAGTGATTCTTGATCATTTATTGCATCGGGCGAAAGAATTATTTGAAAACCCTGAATTTGACTATGATTTACAAGCCTCTCTGCTTGTACCATTCTTTAAAGGGGACTTCACCTTACAAGAATATTTAAAATTGGATGATGGCGTCCTCTCTACGTACTTTACACAATGGATGGATGTGCCTGATTCAATTCTAGGTGATTTAGCCAAACGTTTCCTTATGCGTAAGCCTCTGAAGTCAGCCACCTTTACGAACGAAAAAGAGAGCGCAGCAACGATTGCTTATTTAAGGGAATTGATTGAAAAAGTTGGTTTCAACCCTAAATATTATACTGCCATTAATTCAAGCTATGATTTACCTTACGATTTTTATCGTCCAAATAAAGACCGTCATCGTACACAAATTGAATTGATGCAAAAAGATGGCTCATTAGTGGAATTGGC
The DNA here is from genome assembly GCF_051712165.1 of Enterococcus sp. DIV1420a. NCBI lineage: Bacteria > Bacillati > Bacillota > Bacilli > Lactobacillales > Enterococcaceae > Enterococcus > Enterococcus sp. DIV1420a. The sequence continues at coordinate 2,017,386 of NZ_JBIOOI010000001.1, read as the reverse complement.
AACGGTCAGTCCCCTAGTTGCAGCACTTGCTGGTCAAAGTCAAGGAGATGAACGTTTCTATTTCCCTAAAGAAATGCTTGACCAAGGAAATAAAAAACATTACGATTTATTTGATGAGACGTATCGTGAGTTTTCAAGTTACATTCATAATGGTGCGTTAGTTTTAAAAAAATAGGTTTTCTAGGAGGATTCTATGTCAATTAAGTTAGTTGCTATTGATATCGACGGAACATTGCTAAATTCACAACACAAGATTACCCCACGAGTCAAAGAAGCGCTCCAAAAAGCAAATGATCAAGGTGTTCGTATTGTTTTATGTACAGGCCGTCCTTTGCCAGGCGTGAAAGAACAATTGGATGAATTAGCCTTATATGGTGAAAATGATTTCGTGATTACCTACAACGGTTCGCTTGTCCAAGCAACCAAAGATAATACGATTATTTCACGCTATACCTTGAGTTATGAGGATTTTTTAGAAATTGAAATGTATTCTCGTAAAGTCGGCGCTCACTTGCACACAATTGATGATTCCGCTATTTACACTGCCAATCGCAATATTGGTAAATATACGATTCACGAAGCATCTTTAGTGAACATGCCTTTGAAATATCGTACGGTGGATGAAATGACACCAGAGATGAACATTATTAAAATGATGATGATTGATGAGCCAGAAGTTTTAGATCCTGCCATTGCAAAATTACCATTACATTTTACCGAAAAATATACGACTGTTAAAAGTACGCCTTTTTACTATGAAATCATGAATAAAAATGCTAGCAAAGGCAATGCTCTAGCAAAATTGGCAGACCATTTAGGCTTAAATAAAGACGAAGTGATGGCCATTGGTGACAATGAAAATGACTTATCCATGATTGATTACGCTGGGATTGGTGTTGCGATGGGCAATGCGACAGAAAATGTTAAAACAATTGCCGATGTGCATACCACTAGTAATGACGAAGATGGTGTCGCTCAAATTATTGAAAAAATGGTTTTAATTTAAACATTCTTTTCAATAACAATAACCCTCAATCTAATCAACATAGATTGAGGGTTATTCGTTATTTTATGATGCTGCCGCTAGCCATTTTTCAACGGCCCAGCGGTGGCTTCCTCTTTTTAATAAACGGACTGCTTCTTCTGGTGCAACCCAGTGTAAAGTATTGGTCCTTTCTAAGGGTTCGCTAAGTTGCCGCCAAGTATTCGCTACATAAAAATATCCAGGATTATAATAGGCAGTTTGGCGATGGTTCGAATAAAAATATTCATCAGCTTCCCCTAAATAACGGCCAATTTCTACACTAATTCCTAATTCTTCTAGCACTTCTCGATGGATCGCTTCTTCTTTCGTTTCGGTGCCTTCAATTTCGCCTCCTGGTAAAAAATAAGCTCCATTTGGCGCTTGTACCAGAACCATTGTGTTATTTTCTGGCTTTGAAACAATAATGTATGCAGCATATCTTGTTTGATAGGTCAATGTCTCTTCTCTTTTTCCAAACGTTGGCGTTTTCATTGGCGCACCTCTTCTCTTTTCATCTATTTTACCTGAGAAATTCCTTTAGAACAAGTCAGAAACCAAGCGTTTTTCTCTACATTTCACGTTTATCTATGCTACTATTAACGTTGGAAATATAATTAAGTTTGAAAGGGAGTTTTTAACTATGAAAATGGCTCATACATGTGTGCGTGTAAAAGATTTAGAGGCATCATTAGATTTCTATCAAAAAGCCTTCAATTTTGAAGAAAGTCGCCGTCGTGATTTTCCAGAAAATAAATTTACTTTGGTTTATCTAACTTTACCAGGAGACGACTACGAACTAGAACTAACTTATAATTATGATCATGAAGCATACGATTTAGGAAACGGTTATGGTCATATCGCCATCAGTACAGATGATTTAGAAGGATTACACGAAAAACATCAAGCGGCTGGCTTAACTGTTACTGACTTAAAAGGCTTACCTGGAACTGCACCATCTTATTACTTTGTTGTCGACCCAGATGGTTATAAAATCGAAGTCATTCGTGAACGTTAAAAAGTTTCACTTGTTCACTTACTGAGCTTTTTGTGTTTGAGAGCTGTCCGAGACAAAACTTGTCTCGACTTCTTCTCAAACACTTTTTTCAAAAAAAGTGCTACAATAGAACGTATGAATTTATTGAGGATGTGATGTTATTATGACAAAAAAAATTATTGGAATCGCTGGCAATCAACTTTTGCAGGCAGCTGAAGTGTTTCACGGTAACCAAGTGACTTACACCCCACAAGGTTTTGTTAGCGCTGTTCAAGCCGCAGGTGGCGTTCCTCTCGTTTTGCCAATTGGCCCCAAAGAATTAGCCGCTACGTATATACAACAAATTGATAAACTACTTTTAGCAGGCGGTCAAGATGTTGCCCCTGAATTTTACGGACAAGAACCCCATATAAAATTAGAAGAAACGAATCGTGATCGTGACGAGTTTGAGTTAGCCCTAATTGAAGAAGCCTTAAAACAAAACAAACCTATTTTTGCGGTTTGCCGTGGAATGCAATTAGTCAATGTTGCTTTAGGTGGCACATTATATCAAGATTTATCGATGTATCCTCAATGGTCAGTTAAGCACGGACAACAACCCACTCAACCAATCTTTGCGACGCATCGTATTGATGTTGAACCAGACAGTCAATTATCAAACATATATGGTACAACTGGTCAAGTCAACTCGTACCATCACCAAGCACTACATACTTTAGGAAAAGATTTACGCGTTACTGCTTGGTCCTCTGATGGCCTTGCAGAAGCAGTGGAATCAACAAATGAACAGCAGCCTTTATTAGCTGTTCAATGGCATCCTGAACTAATGTACGCACGTGATGCCAAATCCCAAGCACTCTTTAACTACTTTGTTCAAAAATTATAGTAAAAACGGAGGGACGTCTTTCGCCCCTCCGTTTTTACTTGCTATCATACTTAAAAATCAAAATTATCTGGATCTGCACCAAAACGATGATCCTTATTTAACTGATTAATTGCGGTTATTTCTTCTGGTGTTAATTCAAAATCAAAGACAGCAAAATTTTCCTGAATTCTTTTTTCGTGAACAGATTTAGGAATCACGATAATATCATTTTGTAAGTGCCAACGAATAATCACTTGGGCCGCTGATTTACCATATTTTTCACCAATTTTCACTAGTACTGGTTCAGATAATAAATTACCTTGTCCTAGAGGAGACCAAGCCTCCACGGCAATCTTATTTTCGGCTAAATATTTTCGTAGCGGTTCTTGTGTTAACGTAGGATGTAATTCAATTTGATCCACCATTGGCACAACATTTGCTTCTGTTAATAAATCTTCCAAATGATGTTGATGAAAATTGGAAACGCCAATTGCTTTGGCACGACCACTTGCGTAAATTTCTTCTAATGCTTTCCATGATTCTTTATATTTACCAGCAACAGGCCAGTGAATTAAATATAAATCAACATAGTCTAGCCCTAATTTTTCTAAGCTTTTATCAAACGCTTTAATCGCATTTTCATAGCCTTGATCTTCATTCCATAATTTCGTCGTCACGAAAATTTCTTCGCGGGGAATACCCGATTGACGAATGCCTTCGCCCACCCCTACTTCGTTTTTATAAACGGCTGCCGTATCAATCAAGCGATAACCCGCTTCTAAAGCCCATTTTACTGAATTTGTTGCTTCTGAGCCATCTTCTACACGCCAAACACCTAAACCTAGGCGTGGCATTTCATTGCCGTTTGCTAATTTTTTTGTTTTATCCAAAGTCATGTGTTTCTTCAGTCCCTTCATTTTCATTACTTTTAGTATACTACGCATTCTTCTTTCACGAAACAATCACGACTTGTCAGGTCATTTTCTTTATTTTTAATAAGTAACGACGCCAATAAGTCAGCACTCCGATTAGTGCCACAACTACAATTGTTCGACCGCTAACGCTTCCAATCCACAGTTTAACTGCAAGTAACCAGATACAAAAGAGATAAACACAGGACCAATTAAAGGAAACTTTCAATGTACATGATTCCGCAATTTCGATTATCTGACTACTAAAAAAACGACTCCCTAATCGTAAAGCGACTGGATTATGGAAGATAAATGTTCGTCGCTTGTCAGCCGTCAAGCGAGTAGCACATCGCTCATCAATAAAAATTGTTACAGGTAATTTAGAAAGTAAATCATTTTTTGCCCATTCAATTGAAACTTTCACGCAGCACTCACAACCTTTAACAAAATTATAAAATATATTATTTATTTACAAAATTATAACATTCCTAAAAAAACATGTTAAGTCTTTAAAAAAACTTTCTATTTTCTTCCCCTTTCGCCGAGAGATTTAGTATACTAAAAGAAGAAATTTTAGAGAAAGTTGGATTTTTATGTTGATACTTGGTTTAGCCAGTACTGAAACAGTCGATTCTTCTGCTCCTGATTTAGCAGAAGCGACCGTAAAAAAAGTGAGCGCGCTACAACGCTTTTGGAACAATATTAATTGGGATGCCATTGTCGCTACCTTAATTGAAAAAAGTTTATCAATTTTATTTTTAATTTTTCTATTTTTTATTATTCAGCGAATCGGGAAATATTTAATTGATCGCACCTATGCAAATTATAGTAAAAAGCAACATTTTAGTGAAAGCCGTTTAAAAACGTTACACACTTTAATCATTAATGCATTTCAATATACGCTGTTCTTTTTCTTCATCTATTCTCTTTTGACCATTGTCGGTGTGCCTGTTGGCTCATTATTAGCTGGAGCGGGAATTGCCGGTGTTGCCATTGGTTTAGGGGCTCAAGGATTCATGAATGACTTAATTACCGGATTTTTCATTATTTTAGAACAACAAATGGATGTAGGTGATTATATTCGCTTATTGGCGTTAAATATTGAAGGAACTGTTACTTCTGTCGGATTACGAACCACTCAAATTAAAGCAGTTGATGGAACTGTTCATTTTATTCCAAACCGAAACATCACCACAATCAGTAACCTGTCTCGTGCCAATATGCAAGTGTTAATTGATGTCCGCATCAATCCTGAAGAAGGTTATGAAAAAATTTGTGAAGTGATTACAGAAGTCAATGAAACGTTAAAAGAAAAGTATATCGAAAGTATTCAAACTGGGCCAGATATTTTTGGTATGGTCGATTTAGGCAATGGCAACTTTGCGGTGCGAACGACCATGTATGTACTAAACGGCAAACAATTTGCGGTCAAAGAAGAATTTCTAGCCCAATATATCAAAGCATTAACAGAGGCCGGCTTTACGATTCCCAATACGCCCATTATTGCAAAATAAAAAACAGCCACCAGATATTTATTAGTTATCTGGTGGCTGTTTTTCTAATTGTCCAATGATTTTAAAAACCCACTAACTGCCTCCACTCCAAACAATAACGCCTCTTCGTTGGGTTCAAACTTAGCAGAATGAAGGCTGTAGGGACTTGCCACGCCTAACCAAAACATCGTGCCTGGGACTTTAGACAATAGATAGCCAAAATCTTCACCTGTCATTGCAACCGGTGCTTGTTGAAATTGAACTGTTGCTTGTTTGCTTATATATTCAATAAAATTCGTGGTACATGCGGGCTCATTCACTACAGGTAAATACCCTTTCTGATCAAGATGAACAGTTACTTCACATTGAAAAGATTGCGCAATACCTTCACTAATTTCGCGAATTCTTCGCTGCGTTTGTTCATTCGTTTCTGCTGTCAATGTGCGAATTGTACCAGATAAAGTTGCTTCTTCGGCAATCACATTGCAGGCAGTCCCTGCATGAAAAGTCCCAAAAGTAACGACTGCCCCAACCACAGGATCAACATTTCGACTAACGATCGTTTGCGCTTGCTGAATTAAATTGGTGGCCGCCAAGACCATATCATTTGCTTGATGTGGAAAAGCCGCATGTCCACCTTTCCCTTTTAAGGTAATGTTCACTTCACAAGTGGCAGCAAACAATGTCCCTACTCTGGTACTAATAGTTCCGACTGGCAAATCAGGATTAACATGAAGCGCATAAAATTCATCAGGTAACCACTCACCAAACGCGTGGTCTTCATACATCAACATCCCCCCTGCTTCATTTTCTTCAGCAGGTTGAAATAAAAATAAAAAGTTATTGTCCGGTTGCTGTTGACTTAATTCTTTCAAAACCCCTAAACCGATTGTCATGTGAAAATCGTGCCCACAGGCATGCATAAACCCTGGTCGTTTTGATTGAAAAGCAGAAACCACTTCCTCTTGAATAGGCAAACCATCAATATCAGCACGCCAGCCGATGGTTTTCTGAGGATTTTTGCCTTCTATGAAGACTAAAATCCCCGTTTGCCATGTTCGAACTTGCAGATAAGGTTGCTTCATTTTATCAATTTCATTAAGTAAAAAGGCTTGTGTTTCCTTTTCTTCTAAACCGATTTCAGGTATTTGATGTAGTTGCCGTCTAATCGCAATTAATTCTTCTTGCTCCACAAAAGCCACTCCTTCATTTTTTGGGTAATCGAAAGCCGCCATGAAGAAGTTTCTTCATCGCGACTGACTAATTTATTTTTAGAGTTTACGTAATTCTTCTAAAATCTCTGTTTTACTCTTGGTTTTATCATCAATTTGTTTAATTACTTTTGCTGGCACGCCTGCGACAACGGTATGCGCTGGAACGTCTTCCACAACTACTGCACCAGCAGCCACAACGGCACCTTCACCAACACGAACCCCTTCTAGTACGACCGCATTCGCTCCAATGACAACCTCGTTTTCAATAACCACAGGTGCGGCACTTGGTGGTTCAATGACACCAGCTAAAACCGTTCCTGCGCCAATGTGACAATGCTTTCCTACAGTTGCACGACCGCCCAAAACAGCGCCCATATCAATCATAGTCCCTGCACCAACGACGGCGCCAATATTTAGAATAGCCCCCATCATAATCACCGCTTGATCGCCAATTTCAACTTTTTCGCGAATCAAAGCACCTGGTTCAATCCGAGCATTAATGTCTTTCAGATCAAGAAAAGGAATTGCTGAGTTACGTGCATCATTTTCTACAACATAATCCTCAATTTTTTCTTTGTTTGCTTCTAAAAAAGGTTTTACGTCAGCCCAATCGCCAAACAATGTCCCAGTTTTACAATTATTAAAGACCTTAATTGTTTCCGGAAACGTGACTTCTTTTAATTGCCCTTTCAGTGTTACTTTAACAGGCGTTTGCTTTTTGGCATCGCCAATATACTGAATAATCTCATATGCGTCCAATCACAGCACTCCTTTACTTCGTGTTATCATACAGAATAACGCATTTATGAGAAAAAAGTAAAGAGTTTCTTGCGTTTTATTTAAATTACTTTCATTTCTTCTGATTTAGGCAGAACAAGATGATGTTTTTCTAATTCATGCGCCATATGATTGACCGCTTTTAAAATTTCTTTGCGTGTAATGATGCCCTTAAAGCGTTGATTATCATCAACCACTGGTAAAAAAGAAGCATCTACTAATAAATGTAACACTTCTTCTAAATCCCACGATTCACCAATTACAGGAACATTGACTTCCATTACATCGGCCACAGTAAATTCATTCAATTTTTCAAAATCCACTGAAGTCAAATCAAACATTTTATCTACAACGTCTGTCAAGCCGATTAAGCCAACAAAGCGATCTCCCTTATCTAACACAGGAATCTTGGAATAGCGAACTTGCGATAAGACTAATGCCGCATGACTTAATGGATTTAAACACATTACGTTGGCGACATTTTCGGCGGGTACTAAAAACGTTTCTTGTTTTTCTAATAATAATTCTTTTACAGCAGTCCCTATCATGATTGGGTTGCCTCCATTTCTAATTCTTTAACACGTAACTTATTGTACCTAATTCTGCGGAAAAAGTCTTGGAATTCGCAAATTCTTCATAACTTAACAAACGAAAATTAACGTTTTGTTCTATTCTCCCCAAAAAAAGAGAACGCTTTCTTAAAAAAATAAAAACTTAGTTGTCCCATAACAGACAACTAAGTTTTTATAAAAGACCAATTAATCAGTCAATTATTCTTCTTTTTCACACGTTTCATCACAGCCATCACTGACCATAATAAGCGGAAATTCCATGTTTTCTAAGATAGTGTTTATCCAATAAAAAATGATCAATTGGTTCAACAGCTGGATTAATTATTTCCGTCAAACGTGCCATTGAACAGATTTCATCTAAAATCAAGCTGTTTTCAACTGCTTTTTCCGGAGTCATTCCCCAAGTAAATGGGCCATGTCCATAAACTAGCACTCCTGGAACTGCTAAAGGATCTAGTTCTTGTTCATGAAATGTTTCAACAATGACTTTGCCAGTCTCTTCTTCATAGTTTTCTTTAATTTCACTTTCAGAGAGCGCTCTTATGCAAGGTACAGCGCCATAAAAAGCATCCGCATGGGTGGTACCGTAAGGAGGTAAGGCTCGCCCTGCTTGAGCCCACGTAACACTATTCAGGGAGTGCGTGTGCGCAATCGCTCCAATTTCTGGCATTTTTTGATAAAGATAAAGATGCGTGGGTAAATCAGAAGACGGCTTTAATGCATTGGTTTCCAATAGTTGTCCCTTTAAATCAGTCACTACCATCTGTTCCTTGGTCATTTCTTGATACTTGACGCCGCTTGGTTTAATTACGATAATCCCTAATGACCGATTGATTTCACTAACATTGCCCCACGTTAATTTGACTAAGCCCAGTTTTGGCAAAGCCAGATTCGCTTCATAAACACGTTGTTTCATTGCTTGGATGATCGCTTTATTGTTCATAATAACCCACCTCTGCTAATTTGGGATAGAGATACTGCTGCGCGGCTTGAATTTTTTCTTGAAAATTCAAATCCGTTTCATTCCACATTTCAATTAAAAAAGGACCACTATAGTTTAACCGCTTGAGTGTTTTTAATAAGCCTGTAAAATCAACACAGCCTTCTCCAAAAGTAACTTCCCGAAACTTCCCTTCAAATGTGTCTGTTACAGCGAAGGTATCTTTTAAGTGAATAGCAGCGATTTCAGCAATTCCCTTTTCAAGCTCAACCGCCGGATTATTTTCCGGCCAAGCAGACAAATTACCTAAATCAGGATAAACATGCAAAAAAGGAGACGGAATTTGTTCCTTAATTTCTAGAAATTTTTGTATGCTATTCATAAAAGGGTCATCCATAATCTCAACAGCCAGAATGACACCGTATTGTGCAGCTTCCTCAACGCCCTTTTTCAGACCTTGAAGAAAAAATTCCCTTGTTTCGGCAGTTTTTTCTTCGTAAAAGACGTCATAGCCAGCTATTTGAATCACCCGTATGTTTAATTGATGAGCCAAACGAATCGCTTGAGATAAAATTTCCCGTCCTTTTTCACGTATTTCTTTATTTAAAGAGCCTAAAGGGAACCGCCGATGACCACTTAAACACAAAGAATGGATAAAAAAATCTTCTTTCACCATTAATTGAGAAAGTTCTTGTAACTGGCTTGGTGTCCAAGCCAATCGTGCTAAACGTTCATCGGATTCATCAATTGACATTTCTAAAAAATCAAACCCTAACTTTTTGGCCCATGTGAATCGTTCTGCCCAAGTTAAATTTTGCGGGAGTGCTTTTTCATACAGTCCAATTCGTGCCATTTTATCACTTCCAAATCTGATCGATTTTTTTTTGAAAATCTTTGGCTGCTTGTTCAGGATTTTTTGATTCAGTAATCCCACGGCCCGCAATAAATGTTGCAACTGCCATTGTTTGAAACAATTCAAGCGTTTCGACAGTTAAACCACCTGTGACGGACACTTCAAAGCCTAAGTCAATTAGTTCTTGAACTTTATTCAAATCTTTCTCTCCCCAACTGCCGCCAGCTAAAAGAGCATCTCTACTTTGATGATAAATCACCTGATTAATCCCTAATTCTCGCCATTGTCGAGCTTGTTGCATTGTCCAATTTCCATATAGTTCTACTTGTAATTCTCGGACTTCTTTTTGAGCTGCAGCCATCGTTGGCAAGGTGGCGCAACAAATGACCGTCATGAAATCAGCGCCTGCTTGTGCGACATTACAAGCAACTGTACCGCCCGCATCAGCACATTTTGTATCAGCAACAATTGTTTTATTAGGAAACATGCGTCTTAAACAACGAATTGCTTTTTGGCCTTCTTGTAAACACAAAATAGTGCCAACTTCGATAATATCGACAATTTCTCCGACTTTCATACAATCTGCTAAAGCGTCTTCTAAGCTATTATGATCTAAAGCGATTTGTAAGTTTGGTCTTTTCATCTTTCCCATCCTTTTATTCAGATTTTTGATAACGATCTGAAGCCATATATTTTTCTTGAATTTCTTTTGCAGACATTACATTTTTAATGCCAATCACTGTGACTCCACGTTTTTCTGCTTGCTGAAACATTTGTAAAAAATTGACTGGAGTAAAAACAACGTCGTATTGGCTAGCAGAGCTTTTTCCTTCTGAAATGGCGCAATGATGAATTTTTGTAATCGGTACACCTAGTTCTTTCATTGCTTTTTCAACACTACGCATCATCATTAGACTCGTGCCAGAACCATTGGCACAGGAAACAAGTATTCTCATTTTAAATTCCTCCTTTAATTCTCTTGAAATTTTTTAGCATATTGTTCATAATCATTGACAATCATAAAGTAACCTTCTGGATTTTTTCGATACTGAAGTTGCGGAATTATTAGTAACCCAATCACCACCACTGCTACGCCAACATAGCCTAGAACTTTCATAATGATTGTAAATAACGGCCAAGCTGTCGCCCAATCGAACATGCCCAAATAACCGCCATATTGAGATAATCCAATCCATGTAGCAAATAAAGCTGAGCCACCTACTTGGATTAAACCTGAAAGGAATGGGAATAAACAAGCAGCTTTTACTCCGCCACGATTATTTGCATAAACAGCTATGACAGCGTTATCAAAAAACAATGGGATAAAACCCGCAATAACGATTGTCGGAGACTTTAATAGAATCAGTAAGCCAATCATTAAAAACTGGCCTAATGCGCCAAAGAGAAACCCAATTGTTACTGCGTTGGGCGAGCCAAATCCGAAAGTCGCTGCTACGTCAATCCCAGGAACAGCGCCTGGTAAAATGGTATTTGAAATCCCTTGGAATGACTGCGTCAACTCGTCGACAAAGGTTCTAACGCCTAATTGTAAGATAGCTAAATAGACAGCAAAATTTAATGAAGTGGTCATGATATAAAAGAAGAAACTCTGCCCTTCTTGCATAAATTTAGCTTGAATTAAATAATCTTGTCCCAAAACAAGCAAGATAATGCCAAAGAAAAAGAGCATCAAAATGGACGTAGCAACCATATTTTCATTAAAAATGGATAGAAATCCTGGTAATTCAATATCTTCCAATTTTTTATCGACCTTCTCTGAACGATGTTTCTTTTGATCACGTTTTTTCAACCATTCTGCTAATTTTGCAAAAATAAATATGCCAAACATTTGTTGATGGGCTACCGCAAAACCAGCACCTTCTGTTAATTCCTGCGTAATCCCTACCGTTAAATTTGAAGCAACTGCCCAATAACACCCAAGAATTAAGCCCATAAAAATTAGTACTTCGATTCTACCTAAGTTAGGAAAACAAAAGAGTAAAATCCAGAAAGCGGTAGCTGCTTGTTGAATCTGAACATTCCCTGTTGTAAAAACAGCTCTCAATTTTGTATATTTTTGAAAACGAACCAACAAAATATTCATAATAAATGCGATCAATAACAAAATCATCACATCACCAAAGGTTCGTCCAAAGGTTTTCATCAATCCAGCATCGACTGCATTTTGCCCGAAATATGGATCGGTAACCATTGCCTGTAAATTAAATCGCTCTTTCAAGCCTACTAGAATAGGGCGAAAATTATTAACCAAACCACCAGAACCAACACTCAAAATAAAATAACCAACTGTCGCTTTCAGAAAACCTGCTAAACATTCATAAAAGGGCCTCCGTAACAAGAGATAACCTAATAACACGATGAAACCAATCAAATATGCTGGCTGTGTTAAAACGTTCGTAGCAAAATAAGTCCAACTATTTAACAAGAACTCCCCCATTGATTTTTCCCCCTATAATTGATATTTCTCCATAACTTCTTTAAAATCCATTGGCGTATTTGTTTCTAACAAGTCAGCAATCACGCCATCCGTCATCAATAAATCCATCAATTGCTGAATATTTTCAAGATGTTCGGCGGGATTTTGGGCTGCCAATGTAAAAAATAATGTTGCTGTTTTTGCTTCTTGATCGCCAGTAAAAGTGACTGCTTGCTTAAATTTTGTAAAAGAAATGGCCGTTCCAAAAACGCCTGCGCTTTCCTCTGATGAATGTGGCATGGCTACTTCAGGAGCAATGATGATATAAGGTCCAAACGTTTCGACACACTGAATAATCTCATCGACATAACTCTGATCGATGACGTGTTTTTGGAGTAAAATCAAACAACTTTCCTGAATCGCCTCTTGCCAACTAACCGGTTCTTTATCAGGGTAATGAATAAGCTCTTGCTCCCAAAAATAAGTTAACATTGTACATCCAGCCTTTCTTACAAGAATGAAGGAAATGGTGTATCATTTTCTTTAACAAAAACATCATCAAAGCCACGATCAAAGTTAAATTCTAAGTTGTCTTTGTCATTTGGATAAACAAATTTGCCACCCACTTGCCAAATATATGGTTTAAATTGATAATGTAAACGATCTTTTTTAAATTTCCAAATTTCCATGATTTCTTTTGGATCCGCCATAAAATTAGACCAAATATCATAATGAACAGGAATGACTACTTTCGCATTTAAAGATTCGGCCATTCTCAACATATCAACAGAAGTTATTTTATCTGTGATACCGCGAGGATTTTCGCCATATGCTCCTAAGCAAACATCAATTGCATATTGATTACCATGTTTCGCAAACAAGTTAGAATAATGAGAGTCTCCGGCGTGATATACCGTACCACCTGAGGTTTCAAATAGATAATTGACAGCTAGTTCATTCATGTCCTGAGGCATTTTACCTTTAAATGTATTTTCAGGATCATCAGAAGTAATTAGCGCGGTTCGATCAAAAGCTTCCAAGGCCACTACATTCACATCATTCACTTTTATTTCTTGACCAGGTTCTATAACCCGTGTTTTTTCTGCCGGAACACCCCAACGCTGCCATGTTTTCACTACTTCTTTTGGACCAATAAATAGAGCCTTAGGACAGTTTTGATGAACAGCAGCAGCTGTGTGAATATCCAAATGGTCTGAATGAATATGTGTGACAACTAAAGCATCTACCTCTTTTATTTCAAAAGGATCAATCACAAAAGGTTGTGTTCTTAAATTAGGTTGCATTTTTTGGCAACCACTCATGCGCATCATTTGATGGCCATTTTTCATTAAGCCGTTCCCGTGCGTTTGTTTTCCTGTTCCACACCATAAATCACATAAAATATTCGTGTTCTCATGCGTTTTCAGCCAAATGCCTGTACAACCAAGCCACCAAAGTGCAACCGTTCCTTGAAGCACATTTGTCTGATTAATTTCTTCGTTTAAATAAGTGCCCCATTCTGGAAATGTCGCCTTCAACCAACTTTCTTTTGTAATTTCATGAATCGATTTGTTCATGCTACCACTCCTCTTCTCAAATGATTGTGTTATGCTTTATAAGAAAATCATAGCCGCAAAAAATCACAATGAAAACCCTTTTATATGATTGTTTGCACTTTTAATGATTCTTTTACGTGTTTTGTTTTCCTATGAGTTATACTATTTCATGGGGGACCGTGTACAAAAAAATAACTAAAGGAGGTTGTATTACTTGAAAAGTTCATTAGAAACCATTGAAAAAAGGCAACAAAACATTCTCGCGCTGCTGCAAAAAAACAAACAAATGACTACCTATAAATTAGCAGATGCTTTAAATGTTTCCTTAAGCACAATTCGTCGTGATTTAAATGTCTTAGAAACTAAGAATGACATCATTCGAAAATATGGGTATTGTATTTACAACGACCAAAATCAGAAAGACTTTGATCAATCAGGACCGGAGTTATTAAAACAAGCCATTGCTCGTGTTGCTTGTAGCTATCTAAGTGATTATGATACCGTTTTCATTAATTCAAGTTCCACTGCTTTGAATATTCTCCATTATTTAAAGGCCGACCATCTGACCATCGTAACGAATAATTTAAAAATTGCCACCAAGCCTCATGTTTCTCAATACAATTATATTTTGACCGGAGGCGAATTACGTTTTCCCAAAGAAGTTCTGGTAGGAGATATTGCCATTAACACAATCACCGCAACGCATGCCGATGTTTGCGTAATTGGCTGTAGCGGGGTCAGTTTAGAACATGGCGTCACTACAAAAATTTTCAATGAAGCAAAAATTAATGAGCTTATGATAAAACAAACAACAAAAGTAAAAATTCTGGTCGCGGACCATCGAAAAATCGGCTTGACATCTAAATTTAAAATTGCTGATATTACCGCTTTTGATTGTTTGATTACAGACAAACATTGCTCATCAACTTTAATTACAGAACTTCGTAAGACCGGCTTAAAGGTTATCCAAGTCGACTAAAAAAAGAGCGTAGGACAAAAATCAAAAAGAGATTTTTGTCCTACGCTCAAAATCTGATAAATAAAAAAGTAGCACTTATTTCTTAACATTCACTTACTTCGTAAACGTTGCCTTTAATCGTTCCAATGGTTGGTGCTCTTTGTTATAGTACTGAACGAGATATTGTTCAGGTGTACTTTCAATTATGGCATATGTTTTCTCTTGAACTGGTCCACGAGGTAAACGAATACTTCCCGGATTAACAAAGAGAATGTTATTGTGTCGCTCTGCGCCCAATACATGAGTGTGACCAAATAAGGCAATTGTCGCTCCTGCTTCTTCCGCTTGTAAAGCAAGTGTCGTGAGTCCCATTCTAACATTGGCTAAATGACCATGTGTCATATAAATAACTTGATCCCCCACTTTTTTAGTCACAGTTTTGGGAAATTCATCATAAAAATCACAATTTCCTTGGACTACAATTAATTTCTGCCAAAGTTCATCTGTCGGTTCTAATTCAGAATCACCACAGTGAAAGAGTGCATCAACTTGTCCTTCATAATGATTCACTAAGTCAACTAAACAGTCGCGATCGCCATGGTTATCGCTTACTACCAAGATTTTCATACGTTTCAACTCCTATTTTTTTAGCCATTCTTCCCATTGTTCTTTTAATTTTGCCACTGCTTGTCCACGATGACTGACTTTATTTTTCTCTTCTCCAGACAATTCAGCTGCCGTCTTACCAAGCTCTGGAACATAGAAAAGTGAATCGTACCCAAAGCCTCCTTCACCACGAGGAATCGTACCGACTTCTCCTGGCCATTCAGCTTCGACCACCAGACTTTCTTTCTTTGGTTCAGCAAAAACCAATGTACAATGGAAACGCGCTTGTCTTTTTTCTTTTGGCACGCCCGTTAACTCGTGCAATAGTTTCGCATTATTTGAAGCATCATTAGTTGGTTCACCAGCAAAACGAGCAGAATAGATTCCTGGCATTCCCCCTAACGCATCAACAATTAATCCTGAATCATCTGCTAATACTGGTTTCTGTAAAATTTCTGCAATTGTTTCAGCTTTTAGACGAGCATTTTCTTCAAATGTTCGACCAGTTTCTTCTACATCTGGCAAATTCGGATAATCTAATAACGTCTTAACTGTATATCCTTTTTCACCAAAAATTGAACTAAACTCTTTCGCTTTACCAGGATTTCTAGTCGCAATGACAATCACTTTCTCTTCTGAATCTTGCGAAGGGACTTCTTCAGAGGCTAAAGCATAAAGCGCTTCTTTCTGATACGTAATTAATTCCTCAATCCCTGTTTTTCCATAAAAGAGCATGGCATTTAACTCATCTCCTGAGAAGGTAGCTTCTTCACCGGTTCCTTGAATTTCCACAAATTCACCAGACTCGGTCATCACGATGTTCATATCCACTGCAGCATTCGAGTCCTCTGCGTAATCTAAGTCCAGCACACAATAACCATCGGGTAAAATACCCACGCTGACAGCAGCTAAATGCTCTTTAATTGGGTCTTCCGCTAGCGCACCAGTCATCAATAAATGATTGACTGCTAAGCGTAGAGCAACAAAAGCGCCTGTAATACTAGCTGTACGGGTTCCCCCATCTGCTTGAATCACATCACAATCGACAACAATGCTCCGTTCCCCTAACTTTTCTAAGTCAACAACAGCTCGCAATGACCGCCCAATCAAACGTTGAATCTCCATTGTTCGCCCTGTTAATTTTCCTTTCGCACTTTCCCGAATATTTCTTGTGTTCGTCGCGCGAGGGAGCATGCTATATTCAGCTGCTACCCAACCTGTTCCCCCGCCTCGTAAAAATGGGGGAACCTTTTCTTCGACAGTGGCTGAGCAAATTACTTTTGTATCGCCAAACGAAATAACCACCGAACCTTCTGGATGTTTAAAAACATTGGTTTCAATAGTGATCTTTCGCAATTCTTTTGGTGCACGACTATCATGTCTAATCATTTTCGTTTCCTCCTAAGTGAATCTGTTGTGCTTTTAAGTTCTCTATACCAAGCCAACTGCTTGCAATCTCTTCAAACATTTTTGCAGAACCAGTTGTATAAAATTCATGGGTCTGTTTAGGCGCTTCAGGCGTATGGGCAATGTCAAAATAATCGAGAAGCATGCTGACTTCGCCAACTGTTTCGGCTCCTGAGTCAATTAATGTCACATGACTCCCCATCACATTTTGAATCACCGGACGTAACAACGGGTAATGGGTACAACCTAAAATCAACGTATCAAGTCCTTTTAATTGTAGTGCTTGAAGTGTTTCTGCCACAATTTTTTTTGCTACGGAAGAACGATATTGATTACTTTCAACAATGGGGACAAATTTAGGGCAAGCTAAACTAGTCACCTCAATTGCTGGTGCCTTACTTTTAATGGCGATTTCATAGGAAGCACTTTTGATTGTCCCTAAGGTACCTATGACACCAATTTTGTTATTTTTTGTGACTTTAACGGCTGCTCGTGCGCCAGGTAAAATAACACCGACAACTGGAATTGGCAAGGCAGCTTTAATTTCTTCTAATGCGACAGCCGTCGCGGTATTACATGCGATTACTAGCATTTTTATTCGTTTTTTCAATAAAAAATCGGCCATTTCCCAAGTAAACTGAACGACTTGTTCGGCTGGTCGTGGACCATATGGGCAACGGGCTGTATCTCCTAAATAAATTAATCGTTCATTTGGTAATTGTTTTAGCGCTTCCTTTAAAACAGTTAATCCACCAACGCCAGAATCAATTAATCCAATGGCTTCTTGATTGCTCATTCTCATCCTACCTTTGCCTTTTATTCACTGCCTTTATTTTCTACTTTTTAAGGACTATTGTCAATTTTTCCTGTTTTGCTCTCATTTATTTCTTTTTTTGAAGGAAATCTTTTTCGATTAAAAAACTAGTAATTCATTTTTTTGTATGTTATAATTCCTAACATTGAGAATACAATTAGAAATACATTTGGTTAATTTAATTTAAATAACACGTTTCTCACCGAATCCTCTGTTATCTTTTCTGCCAAATGATTGCAAAGGAGACTGCCTATGATTTCTTTAGAACATGTAAATAAGTATTTTGGGGAGCATCACGTTTTAAAAGATATTACTTTGAATGTAGAGCAAGGAGAAAAAATTGTCATTATCGGACCCTCCGGCTCTGGCAAAAGTACATTAATTCGGTGTATGAACCAATTGGAAAAAGTCAATGATGGTTCCGTCGTAATTGATAACATTGACATCACCAAACCGAAGGCACCCATTCAAAAGGTTCGCCAGAAAGTTGCCATGGTCTTTCAAAATTTTAACTTATATGCTCACAAAACGATTATTGATAATTTAACGTTAGCACCGATTAAAGTGATGGGCGTTTCTAAAGACGAAGCGGTTCGTACTGGCATGGAGTATTTAGAACGGGTCGGCTTAGCTGATAAAGCGTCTGCTTATCCTTCGCAGCTTTCTGGCGGGCAGCAACAACGGGTCGCTATTGCTCGTGCCTTAAATATGCATCCTGAGATTATCCTTTTTGATGAACCGACTTCGGCACTTGATCCAGAAATGATTCAAGAAGTTTTAGATGTAATGGTCAATCTTTCCAAACAAAATATTACCATGGTTTGTGTCACACATGAGATGGGCTTTGCTCGTCAAGTGGCTGACCGTGTAATCTTCATGGACCAAGGAGAGATTATTGAACAAGGAACGCCTGAACATTTCTTTACAAGCACTGAAAACCCTCGTGCAAAAGAATTTCTAAGTAAAATTATTCATAACGGGTAATGAATAAAAAACAAAAAATTGGAGGAATGAAGGAATGAAAAAACAAAATAAATGGCTGGCTGGACTCTCCTTACTTGTATTAGCAGGCATCATTGTGGGCTGTGGTAGCGGCAACAATGACTCAACTTCAAAAAGTGCTTCATCAAACAAAACGGTCACAGTAGAACAATTAAAAAAAGCGGGGAAAATTAAAGTAGGTGTCAAAGAAGACATTCCTAATTTTGGCTATATGAATCCTGATACAAACAAAAATGAAGGAATGGAACCAGATATTGCACGCTTGATTGCGAAAGAAATTACCGGCAGCGAAGAGAATGTGGAATTTGTGGGCGTGACAGCAAAAACGCGCGGTCCCCTTTTAGACAATGGTGAACTAGATATGGTAATTGCTACATTTACAATTACTGATGAACGTAAAAAGACTTATAATTTTACAACTCCTTATTATACAGATGAGATTGGTTTCCTTGTGCGCAAAGAGGATAACTTCTCCAGCATGAAAGATTTAGACGGAAAAACAATCGGCGTTGCACAATCTGCTACGACAAAAGAAAACTTAGAGAAAAAAGCGCAAGAGGAAGGAATCAAATTTACTTATCAAGAATTAGGTTCCTATCCAGAATTAAAAACAGCGTTAACTTCTAAACGAATTGATGCATTTTCAGTGGATAAATCAATCCTATCTGGCTATGTGGATGGCAAGACAGAAATTTTAAAAGATGGTTTTTCGCCACAAGAATATGGGATTACCACAAAGAAAGCAAATACTGAATTAAATGATTATCTAAATGGTTTAATTGAAAAATGGGAAAAAGACGGCACACTAGAAAAAATCTATCAAGACTGGGGCTTAAAAAATTAATCATTCCTAAGACTTGAAGAATCAAAAATTTTAGGAGGGATTTTTATGTTTTTGTTAGCCAATATTTCCTGGCTTGAAGAAGGGCCATTTGCCTTATATCGTTGGGAGGCTTTATTTCAAGATTGGCGAATTTTTGGTCAGGCATTTCTCTATACTATTCTGCTTTCTTTAGGAGCGATCTTAGTTGCCTTTGCTTTAGGCATTTTCTTTGGCAGTTTATCAGCGACCAAAAGTAAACTTTTACACGCAATTAGTCGTGTCTATGTAGAATTTTTTCAAAACACACCTTTGTTGATTCAATTTATCGTAGTCTATTATGGCTTTCCTCTGCTAAGCCCGCTGCTTTCATTTTCTATTACTACGATTGCCATTCTGTGTGTAGGCCTCTATCATGGTGCCTACATTTCTGAAGTGGTTCGCTCAGGAATCGGAGCTGTCCCAAGAGGGCAATTTGAAGCGGCTTACTCCCAAGGATTAACGTATGGTCAAACGATGCGGTATGTGATTTTACCACAAGCATGGCGGATTATGTTACCGCCTTTAACCAATCAAGTCGTGAACCTAATTAAAAATACGTCAACAGTTGCCATTATTTCTGGCGCAGACGTAATGTTTGCTGCCAATAGTTGGTCGTCTGTCAACTTGAACTATATTCCCGCCTTTGCGCTTGCTGGTTTCTTATATTTCATTCTTTGCTTCCCATTAGCGAATTTGGCTAGAAAAATGGAAGAAAAAAATAAGAAAGCATATAGCAGATAGGAGGAAAACAGATGCCTTTTTCAGAAGAAATGCGTCAATTACTGACAGCAAATAATTTTCAATTTCTATTTAACGGCTTAAAATTGACGCTCTATATTTCCTTCGTCTCAATTATTTTGAGTACGATTTTTGGCACCATTCTAGCCGTTTTGCGAAATCAAACCCATGGACCACTGAAGTTACTTGCCAGTATTTATGTAGAAGTGGTGCGTAATATTCCAAACTTATTGTGGATTTATGTTATTTTTTTGATTTTCAAAATCAAATCCACACCTGCTGGAATTGTGAGTTTTACTGTGTTTACCACCGCTGCTTTAGCGGAAATTATTCGTGGTGGTTTAAATGGGGTCGATAAAGGCCAAATTGAAGCGGCACGTTCTCAAGGTTTTTCAAATTGGCAAATTCTTTATCATATTGTTTTGCCTCAAGCCATTCGCAATGTCTTACCAGCAATTGTTTCTCAGTTTGTTACTGTCATCAAGGATACAAGTTTCTTGTATTCCGTGATTGCTTTGCAAGAACTCTTTGGCAAATCTTATATCTTAATGGGGCGCTACGCACAAACAGGACAAGTATTCACTATTTACGGAATCGTCGCCCTAATTTATTTCATTATTAACTTTAGTATCTCACAATTTTCACGTTGGCTTTCACGAAATTGGGCGAAAAGTTATTAATGTAGTTAAAAACAGGAGGCTGAGACAAAAGTGTTTAGCTCCAAGAAATAAGAAGGAATTTCCGAAAATTGTTCTTTAATTTTTGGAGAATTTCGGCTTATTTCCGAAGGAGCTGCTTTTGTTCAGCTGATTATCTTAAGATTTAGAAAGTGGGGCATAAGTCATTTCGACTTATGCCCCACTTTCCTGTTTTTATTTTATCTTACTTCTACTTGATGTTTTTCAATTAGCGCTTTTTCAACCTTTTCCATTGAACGGTTAATTTCTTCATCCACTAATGTCGCTTCTGCATTAACGAAAGTTAAACTATACGCCATTGATTTTTTGCCAGCGCCTAGTTTTTCACCTTGATATACATCAAATAAATGAATCTCTTTCAAATATTTACCTGCGTTATCTGAAATAGTTTTAACTAGTTCTTGATTGGTAACTGTTTCATCGACTAATAAAGCAATATCTCGAGAAACTGCTGGGAATTTAGAAACTGCTTCATAAGTAACCCCGCCTGCTTCTGTGGCTACTAATTGTTGCAAGTTTAATTCAGCAACATATGTTTCAGGAATATCGTACGCTTTTGCTGTCGTTGGGTGAACTTGTCCGACAAAACCAACCACTTCATCTTCTAAATAAATCCATGCTGTCCGGCCTGGATGCATTTCTGGAATCGCCGTTGTCGCTTGATAACTGATTTTTTCTGTTAATCCTAAAACAGCTACAATACTTTCCACTAAGCCTTTTACTGTATAAAAATCAACGGCTGTTGCTTTTGTTTGCCAATCTTTAACCATTGTATTACCAGTTAAAGCAAGTGCTAAGTGATTTTCTTCTGTAGGTAAATTTTTTGTTGGATCTTCTGTTTGGTAGAAAACGCGTCCTACTTCGTAGAAGGCGATATTATTATTTTTACGCGCCACATTGTATGCGACATCATCTAATAAACCAGAAATTAAGTTCATACGTAACACAGAACGCTCTTCACTCATTGGCCATTGCAAACGTGTTGTTTGACTTTCTTTCATCATAAATTGACGGGATTTTTCTTCTGTTGTCAACGCATAGCTGATGGCTTCACTCGTACCATGACCTTCCAGTAAGCTCTTTAATTGGCGCGTAACATGTTGTGCTTTGGTTAGACTTCCAGCAACTGTTTCTCCACTTGGCAATGTTGAAGGTAAATGATCATATCCATAAATGCGCGCCACTTCTTCAATAATATCTGCTTCAATCGCAATATCCCAACGTCTTGGTGGAATCGTAATTTCATATGCGCCTTGATTTACTTCATAAGCAAAACCGAGTGCTTCAAAAATTTCATTCACCGTTGCTTCATCTAATGCAGTACCTAAATATTGGTTGATTCGTTCTAAAGTCACAGCTACCTGCGCTTCTTTAACGGCCACTTCAGAACCAACTGCAGTGCCTGAAACCACTGTTCCGTCGGCTAACTCTGCAATCATCGCGGCTGCCACATCACAAGCTAACCCAACTGTCGCTTGGTTGATGCCTTTTTCAAATCTACTTGAAGATTCACTCCGTAAATTGAATTGTTTAGACGTTTTGCGAATAGACAATGGATTGAACAATGCCGCTTCTAAAGCCACAGTTGTTGTTTCTTGACTGATTTCAGAATTAGCCCCACCCATTACTCCGGCTAAGCCGACAGGCGTTTTTCCATTCGTAATGACGATATTTTCTTCTGTTAATTGACGTGTTTCACCATCTAATGTAATTAGTTCTTCTGCTGCTGTTGCTCGACGAACCAAGATTTCTTTGCTATCTAATTTTTGATAATCAAATGCATGCAATGGTTGACCAAATAATAATAAAATATAATTTGTCACGTCCACCACATTGTTAATCGGACGGATTCCTTCATTCATCAATCGATTTTGCAACCACTGAGGACTTTCTGCAATCGTCACATCTTTAATGACACGAATTTGATACGCTGGTGCATCTTGTGAATCTTCAACAGTCACTGTTACGTAATTTCCCACGTTATCTGAAGCATCTTCTTTGAGTTCGGGATCATTAAACTGAGGCGTTTGACGATAAATTGCGCCAACTTCATAGGCTACCCCTCTCATACTTAGTGCATCTGCACGGTTTGGTGTAATTGATAATTCAATAATCGCATCATCCATGTCTAAATAAGGGAAAACAGGTGTCCCATTCACTGCTTCTTGAGGTAAATAATAAATCCCTTCAGCATAGGCTTTTGGTACGACATTATCTGAATATCCTAGCTCTTCTAACGAACAAATCATTCCGTTAGAGACTTCGCCACGCATTTTGCCTTTTTTAATTTTTTGATTTCCTGCAATTCTTGAACCAGGTAATGCTACGATGACTTTAATTCCGGCTTTTACATTTGGTGCTCCACAAACAATTTGTGACAATTCTTCTTCACCGATGTCTACTTGGCAAATTGATAAGTGGTCAGAGTTTGGATGAGGAACACATTCTTTTACTTCACCGACAACAATTTTCTTTAATCCTTCTTCAGGTACAGCAACGCCCTCAACTTCTATACCTGTCACAGACATTTTGTCCGCTAATTCTTGCGGAGTAACGTTTGAAAGATTAACATATTCATTTAACCATTTATAAGAAACTAACATTTTTCAACTACTCCTTTACCTTGAATTGATTTAAGAAACGTAAATCATTTTGATAAAAATTACGGATATCATTTACACCGTAACGTAACATAGCAACGCGATCTGGTCCTAAGCCAAAGGCAAAGCCTGAGTACTCTGTTGGATCAATCCCTGACATTTGTAACACATCTGGATGAACCATCCCCGCACCTAAAATTTCAATCCAACCTGTATGTTTGCAGACGTTACAACCTGCCCCGCCACATTTAAAACAGCTAACATCTACTTCGACTGAAGGTTCTGTAAAAGGGAAATAGCTAGGACGTAAACGAATTTTACGATCTTCACCAAACATTTTTTTCATCATGACTTCTAACGTCCCTTTTAAATCACCCATTGTGACATTTTTATCGACAACAAGGCCTTCAATCTGATGGAATTGGTGACTATGTGTCGCATCATCTGTATCACGACGGAATACTTTCCCAGGAGAAATCATTCGTAATGCACCTTTTGAAAAATCGTGTTTTTCCATTGTTCGAGCTTGAACTGGTGAAGTATGCGTACGAATTAACATCTCATCTGAAATATAAAACGTATCTTGCATGTCGCGTGCCGGATGATCTTTTGGTAGATTCATGCGTTCGAAATTATAATGATCGGATTCTACTTCGTATCCTTCCACTACTTGATAACCCATGCCTAAGAAAATATCTTCAATCTCTTCCATAACTTGTGTCAAAATATGACGTGTGCCTTGAGGCATTTGTTTTCCAGGTAAAGTTACATCTAAACTTTCTTCTTTTAGTGCCGCATTTAACTCTTCGTTTTCTAAAACAACTTTGCGCGCTTCAATTGCTTCTGTTAATAAATCACGAATTTCATTTGCAAAGCCCCCCACCACTGGTCGTTCTTCTGGTGAAAGGTTTTTCATGCCTCTTAATACTTCGGTGATTAGCCCTTTTTTTCCTAATGTTTCTACGCGAATTTGGTTTAATTCTTTTAAAGTAGCAACTTGTGCGATTTCTTTGAGCGTATTGTCTCTAAGAGCTTCTAATTGCGCTTGTAATGTCATTATGCGTTCCCCTCTATCTTTTATTTAAACTAAAAAAAACGATAACCCATTCCTTTCAAAGGAACGAGCTATCGTGTTACCATCCTAATTCATAACAAATTGTTGTCATGCACTCATTTCATTTAACGGCAATTACCGGTTTGCTTTCTTCTTGAAAACAAACAAACTCAGGAAGTGAATTTCGCTTGGTGACTGTGTAAATCAGCTTCCAGTCTCTGGCTGACTCTCCCTAAAACACGTCAATTCAAACTACTTGTTTCCATCACTGTTTTTTTAGTTATTTAATTACGTTTAGTTTACAAGAAGTTTTGCTTGCGGTCAACTGCATTCTTCGTCTTTTACCCATTTTTCTGCCCAATGTTGAATTTGTTCCATTGCTAATTGCAAGTCTTCGCCTTTTTCGGTTAGGAAATATTCTAAGCGATTTCCTTCACCGCAACGAACAGCTTTGGTGATAATTCCTTCAGCTTCTAGTTCCTTCAATCGCTCTACTAAGACACGATCACTTAACATTGGAATTTTTTCTTTTAGTTCGCCAAAACGTTGAGGACCTCGCTCTAATAAAACATCAATAATTAAACCATTCCATTTTTTACCAAGTATTGAAAATGATTTTTCAAATTTGGGACAAAGTACAAACGATTCTGTTTTTACTTTTTCCATCTTCCTCACCTCTTCAATGAGTATAGCACATTCCTTACAAAATGTAAGTGTTTCTGCTTCTAATTTTTTCTACTTTATAAAATCTACAACATTTCCTGTCTGCATGTCAATAATTACTCCTCCATTTAATAAAATTAAATAGACGTGCGACACCTCTTTATGCGTTGCCTCTTGTAGCGCTCTACGATAAAGATTCATCTGTCCGCGATACCGTTCGACAATTTCAGAAATCGCTTGGGGAGAGGTGCCTTTTACATGATCGGTTTTATAGTCATACAAAATGCATTGATTGTCTAATTCGATATAGCCATCAATAATCCCATGAATTAATAAATCATCTTGTGTCGTCTCTGGATAATTTTGAATGAGCTCTTCTGCTTCAATCAGCATAGAAAAAGGTTGTTCCCTTCTAACGGTTTGATGGTGTTGAATCAATTGTTTTCCTAAGGCGGTGTCAAAGAAGGCCACGATTTGTTCCAGATTCATTTTTTCAGCAATTGCTGGTAAAATCAATTTATTTTCCACTAAGCGTTCTTGAACAGCTCGCACTTCCTCGTAAGAAGGTTGCTTACTTAAATCAATTAGTTGTAATAAATAATGGGTTGCTGTCCCAATCTCAGCTGCTGAGGGCGCTTGAACCGTATCTAAAAATTTAGGCTTACTTAAATCTCCTTCAATCATTCGATTGACAATCAACGGTTGCGCTTGAATAGTATTGTCTTCCCGAACCTCAATTTTACCAATTTCTTTGTTATCGGGGTCATCAAATACTCGCTTGATTTCAGAAACAGACTGATAACTGGTGGTCCGAGTAGCCACTTCAAACGGATAATTGAAACTTAACCGTGCAAGACCACGATTGATTTTGTCAGCAGATAATTGCGCTTTTTCGGCTAAATCCTCTGCTTGTCTTTCTGGCAATTGTAATTGCTGAATGGCTGCTCGTAGTTGTTCTTCGTTGAACCACTGAATATGAAAGTTAGCTGGGTGCTTTTTGACTTGCGGAACGTTACTTACTACTACTTCTTGCTGATATTCATCGGCTTTTTGATGACGTACCAATGTCATCCCAACCCAATTCATTAAACTACTTTTACTTTGCAAGCGATTTTCAGCTGGTAGCACCAGTGTTTCTACATCGCCAACTTTCAGCCACTCTTTCCACATCGCCGCTTGGTCTTTATAGGAGCCCACCAGAAAAAGTTTCTGTTCTGCACGTGTCAACGCCACATATAACTTCCGCATTTCTTCGGATAGTAATTTTCTCAATCGTACTTGTTTAATCGCCAAAAATGGTAAAGTATCGTACATAACTCGTTCTTCAGGTTGTAAATAACGAATGCCTACCCCTAAATTTTCTTCAAAGATATAGCGTTCATTCAAATCACTGACATTAAATTCTTTGGTCATATCTAAAACGAATACCACCGGAAATTCTAACCCTTTACTAGCGTGAATCGTCATGACGCGTACGGCATTCTCTTCACTTAAAACGACTGGTTCCGCTAAATCTTTGTCTTTTTCTTGCATTTTTTCGATGAAGCGAACAAATTGAAATAATCCGCGGAAGGTTGTTTTTTCATACGCCGCGGCCCGATCGACCAACGCATATAAATTGGCTTGGCGTTGTTTGCCAACAGGCAACCCGCCAACATAATCAAGATAGGCCGTTTCCCGATAAATCGTCCACAGCAAGTTGCTAAGCTGGTTGCGTCGAGCCTGTTCCCGCCATTTTTCTAATGATTCAGCAAAACGTATAGTTTTTTCCTGAACAACTGCTTCCTCCATGGTTGGTTCCATCTTTTGATTAAACGTTAAAAATGCTTCGTAGTAACTGGTTTCCTTATTAGCCAAACGAATAAGCACTAATTCGTTTTCTTTTAATCCAACAATTGGTGAACGTAACACAGCTGCCAAAGGAATGTCTTGATAAGGATTATCAATCAATTGAAGCAAGGCAATCATTGTACGAATTTCCGTTGCTTGGAAATAATTTTGAGCATCATTGACTTGAACTGGAATTTCTAATGATTTAAAAACATCTAAAATAGTTAAATTATTTTTCTTCGTAGGCGTTAATAAGACAATATCTTGATAAGTAATCGGTCGATCCGTTTTCAGCTTTTTATCATAAATTAAGAAATTTTGGTCAATTAATTCACGAATTTTCAAAGCAGTAACGTAAAGTTCCCCTTCTGTCTTATCTTCAATCAACAACTCAGGGGATTGTAATTCTGGAAATTCAACTGATTCTGTTGCTTTTTTTTCATAAATTAGCAATTCAGTTGAATAATCAGCCGCCTCCGAAAATTGATCAAAACCATGAACCAAAGCAGCTGACTCATCGTAAGCAATTTGGCCCACTCGCTCATCCATTAATTGACTAAATACTAAATTCGTAAAGTCTAAAACGTCTTTGCGAGAACGAAAATTTTCAGCTAGAATAATTCGTTTGCCCTCTTTGCCTTGCCCATACTGATTGTATTTTTCAATAAACAATGTAGGATCTGCCAAGCGGAAAGAATAAATAGACTGTTTCACATCTCCTACCATAAAAAGGTTTCCTTCTGTGCTAAGCGGACGGCGCAACCAATACAAAATAGATTCTTGTAATTGATTGATATCTTGGTATTCATCGACTAACA
The DNA here is from genome assembly GCF_051712165.1 of Enterococcus sp. DIV1420a. Lineage (NCBI taxonomy): Bacteria > Bacillati > Bacillota > Bacilli > Lactobacillales > Enterococcaceae > Enterococcus > Enterococcus sp. DIV1420a. The sequence goes on along the minus strand of NZ_JBIOOI010000001.1, from coordinate 1,989,700 downwards.
CTTCATCAAATTTTTCGCGATAGTAAACCGAGGCTTCTGATGCATGCCAGCCATCTGCCTGATTTTTCGCTAAAATAGCTAACGTATAATGTTCTAAATCGTTAAAATCCACTAAATTTTTAAGCCGTTTTTCTGCGCCATAGGCCTCCATAAATTGTTTCCCCACGTGAGCCATTTCTTGAACAATGGGCGTGGCCTCTTTCAAGACTTGTTTCATGGCATCTGGAGAAAGTGTAAACAGTTGCTTTTTCAAATCATTTAACGCTTTTTTATTTTGTTCTCGTAACTGTTTGGCTTGTTCCGCGGTTGGTTTCAACTCTTCGGCACGAACCGTTGGGTAGCGGTCAAAGCTTAACAATTCAGTCAAATTATAGGCGCTTTCTAAATCATTTCTCTCTAAAAATTGTAAAAATTGTTTTGTTTGTTCCTTTTCATTTTGAGCTAAATACCAAATCTTTTGAAGTTTCTCTTCGCCCTCTGTTAAGGTCACCATTTCTTCGTAACGCTGAAGAGTTCGTTGTAACGTCTCAACGGCTAGCGGTTTTAAATACGTCTGAAATAACGTTGATTCGCCTAGCTGATCCCCTACTTCGTAGGCTTGTGTTAAGCCATTAATCCACGCCTCTGGATCAGGATTGGATTTGGCAAATTCATAAAAAGAAAAAATTAAGTTAGTGAGTCCGTCATCACTACGATCATTGGAAAAATTCGCTGTTAATTGGTAAAATTCTTCTTGATTTTCCGCATAAAATTGTTCACGTAATGCATCCCAAACATCTTCTTTTAATAACAATGTTTCTGTTTCATCTGTTAACATCCGAAAAACTGGATCTATGTCAATTAAATAATAAAAACGACGAATAACAGTTAAACAAAAGGCATGTAACGTGCTGATATTGGCTGTTGGCAAAAGAGCAATTTGACGAGAAAAATGCCGTCTTCTTTCTGGATCTTGTTCTTCATTCATTGCCTTTTGTAAAGCCACTTGGATACGTTCTTTCATCTCACGGGCGGCGGCTTCAGTGTACGTCACAATCAAGAGACGATCGATATCGACGCCGCTTTTGACTTTTTCAATGACACGGCGGACTAAAACAGTGGTTTTTCCTGAGCCAGCCGAAGCAGAAACTAAGATATTTTCATCGCCATCAAACACCGCTTGCCATTGACTGTCGGTGAATTGCTCATTGGCTGGACGTAGTGGAATTGTTTTACTCATCTTCGGTTGCTCCTTCCTCATCTTTGTTTAACAAGCGCGCCATAATTTCCTCTTTGGATAAATTCTCAATACGATGATAATTATTTTCTTTTAGCATCACATCAAAATCACAGACACTTCGAAACGGACAATAGCGACAAGCAATCCGTTCCTTGCCTTGATAAGCGGGATTAAGTTGAACTTCGCCGCCAATAATTTGATTCCCCGCTTCAATAAATTTATTTCGGTTATGGGAAAGCAACGCGCCTAATTCTGGTTCTGTCACAAATTTATCTTCTTGGCGACGACCAGGTTTAATTTGTTCTTTGGCGGATTCTTCAATCGGAAACAGCAACGAACTTTGTTTAGCTTGCAGACTCGTATCTAAATGATCCAATAAATCTGGGTCTTTCATCAAAAGACCATCAAACTGATATTTTTTAAGCATTTGTTGTTCAATGTCGTCTTTGCCTTCATAAGATAATGTAGGATTGTGTACATGCAGATAAAGTGAGCCAGCAGGTTTAGCTTCTTGACCAACTAATTGCACAGCATCCATTAAAGCCACATCCAAGTACGTCAGCATTTGCATGGCTAAGCCGTAATACGCTTCTGTCATATTAAATTTACGGTGACTCGATTTATAATCAATCACACCTAAATAGGTTGATTCGGGTGTAACCAATTGATCAATCCGGTCGATTTTCCCCCGAACATGAATTTTCCCTTGATTTTTTAATGGTAATTCCAAACCAGAAATTCCTTTTTTAGCGGCAATTTGGCCAAATAACACTTCCGTTTGAACAGTCGTCATGCCACTTCGTTGGCTTTGGCGTTTCAGCGCCCAACTGACTTTTTTAATTGTTTGACTCAATTGATAGCGAATATAGTTCATGCGACTAGAGGTAGTTAATACAGAAAAACGTGCATCCCCTAAAATACTATTTAGTACTTCCTCCGCCAATAAATTGACTTCCTGATCGGTTAATTCAGATAAGTTCCGTTGATTCATAATCAATAATTTAAAGAACTGATCCAATGCTTCATGGAAAAATTCCCCTGTAGCTGCTGGCGAAAGCCCAAAGACATCTCTTTCTTTCAAACGTAAGCCATAGCGAGAAAAGTATTGATACTGACAGCGATAAAAACTCTCCATCCGAGAAACGGATGTATAAATATCTTTACCATATAAAGGTTCTGCTAAGACCTCATCAATCTTTTCAGGAATATTTTGATGCGTTAAACTTTCGAAAACTTGCTTGGCTAGCGGTGCAATTGATTGGTTCATTAGCGCTTTTTCCATATTTAACCAGAAAGGCAACAATCCTTCTTGTGTTTCTTTCCGTTGTCTTTTCAAACGCGTTAATTCACCGATTAACGTCCGATACGTACTAATATGGGCTAAACTGGTCGTTTCATCATCGAAAATGGTTGTTTCATTTTTTTCAAAAACGGGCAAGTTTAAATCTTTTTGGATATTTTTAAAATAAGGAGACGGTTTGACTTCTTGAGCGGTGTCTTTAACACTTGGATAGGTTAAATATAACCGTTCTCGCGCTGAAGAAAAGACGAGATACGCAACATAAGGTTCTTGCGCAATTTTGCGTCCGGTTGTCCCACGTAAATATTGGTTTTCCGTTAAAGTATCATTGATTGTCTGCCGTTCTTCATCAGACAATAGTGTTTTATTTTCAATCTTTTGTGGAAAAATTTCTTCCGTCATCCCAATAGCAAAAGTAACCTTGGCAGCACCAGGTCGAGTTAAATCCATTGCGCGAACTTGTACTTGGTCAATCGCTGTCGGCACTTTACTATAGTGCAAACCTTCCAAACCACTAACAAATATTTCTTGAAACGTTGTAAAATCAAACGAACTTTCTCCGTAAACAGTGACGTATTCATCTAGTAATGACATCAATGCATCCCAAGTCTGTTCATGGTTACGAGCTGTTTCTAGTTGACCTGCTTCGATAGCTTGTAAGCGCCACATTTTTAATTGTGTTGCCACACCACTTTGCAGTAAAAAGTGATAGAAGACGGTCGCTGCTTCCAAACCAGTTTTGGCACTTATCATTGCTTGAAAGTAACTAGGTAACAGCCGTTGAAGCGATTGACGAATCGCATTTGACTCTTCTTCCATCGTAGCGACATCTTCTTGCTCTTCCGCTTCAAAATCATACCGAATAAATTCCCAATCTTTTTCTTGCGACCAATAATAACCTTCATAGCCGTATGCCAGGACTACATTTTCGGTAATATCAACTTTTCTGCGCCAAGCGTTCCGTTGGTTTAACCAATCAGTCAAGCTTTCTTCAGAAGTAGCGAGTTGATTCATTGGCATAAATAATTCCGTTCTCAAAAAACGGAGCACATCGCGATAACGATAATTGTACGAATGAATAGCAAATAAAGATTCAATCCATTCGACTAAAGGATGCCGATCCATAGCCATATCTCGGTCGACATAAACAGGAATCTCGTGTTCCGCAAAAATCGGTTCTAATAAATTTTCATAACAATCTAAATCACGAGTCAACACCTGAATTTCTTTGTACCGATACCCTTCTTCCACTACTAAACGGCGAATTTCGGTTGCAACATGTGTTAATTCTTCTTTAACGTTTTCAGCACGCCACAGAAATAAGCCATCGCCACTCCAGTCAGTTGTGCTTAATGGAGGCAGGTGTTCTTGCGATTGAATCCAATAATCATTTAATCCTTGCAAGTCTGGGTTTGTAATTAATACCTCTTTCTTTTCCACATAATCTGAAAGAATCGGGATTTGCTTCTGTCTTGCTAGTTGATAAAGCTGATGATAGGTTTGTCCCGCTTCATAAAATAACGACCGCGGATCAGGTAAGTCATGCGGATATTGTTTGTCCAATAAAAGGGCTACTTTCACAGAACCTGCTTGCGCCATTAGTACTTCAATCAACTTTAATTCTCTGGCAGTAAACTGCTGATAGCCTGAAATAACGAATTGGACATTCGACAAATCAACCGTTTGTAAATACTCGCTTAAATGTTGAATAATCTCCGCTGATTCATAGCCATACTGACTCATTTGTAATTGGAATCGCGTAAAAATTAACGTTAAATCTTGAAACTTAAGTTGTAAATCTTGTCCTTTAGGGTTCTCCATTTGTTTTTCTAAAAATGGATAAAGCTCCGCAATCTCAATATTGCCTTCGCGCATTTCTTGATAAAGCTGAAATAGTTGCTGAATAAAGCCAGGCTTGTTAATTTCACCTCTAAAAATTTGTAACTCTTCTTCTGCTTCTACTAAAATTTTGCGGAAAATCATCGCAGCACCTGCGTCAGATAAAACATCTGCCGAGTAAAAAGGTGTATGTTGTAAATAGTACCAAGCCAAACGATAAAAACTAAAAACCTGCAGACGGGTACTGGTTATTGAATCAGACGTAGTTGTCTGTAATTGACGTAACTTTTGTAAGACTTGAATTTCTTGCTCAAACTTAATATGGTTCGGGACTAAATAGAATACTTCATGCTGTGCGTCTTCCTCTAGCCATTGTTTTGTCGCCTGTATAAGTGGCGCTTCTAAGTCTGCCACGGCGGTTCCTCTAATAAACTGCACACTCATGGTTTCACATCCTTTTCCTTTGCACTGCCTTTATTTTACCACAAAAGAAGGACGGAAACATGTGTTTGTTTTTACACATTTCCGTCCTTCTCTTTTACTCATTGTATCTTTTATTGTTTTGACACTTCTGGTATTGGACCAAACCGTGAGAATGGCCACATAACGAATTTCACTTCACCCAAAATATCTTTTTTATGAATAAAACCAATGACACGACCGTCTTTTGAATTCCGTCGATTATCACCTAAAACAAAGTAGCTATCTGCTGGTACTTTTTCTTTTAATGAAAAATCGCCTGTCAAAGGTTGACCATCTGTTAAGGCTTTTTTAAATTCATCTAAATAGGGTTCGTCAACTTCTTTTCCATTGATGTACAACGTATCATCCTTGTACGCAATTGTATCTCCAGGTAAACCAATCACACGTTTAATATAATTTTTATCTGGTTCATCTGGCGCTGGGAAAGTAATAATATCGAAACGATTAATTTCTGTGTTTTTTAACGTAATTACCCGTTCACCATCTGCTAACGTTGGATCCATTGAATGACCTCTCACTACGACAGGCGTAAATACAAATTGTCTCAGTAAAAACAGACCCAAAGCTAAACAGGCAAAAAAGACGACTGTTTTAATTAATTCTTTTGATTTCAAACTCATTCCTCCAAAAACCTTATTATCTTATGTCTCATATTCTACCACAAAGTAAATCAATCCTATAGTGCTTAACACCCAATTAATTTTTATGTACGCTTTTTTTACAAAATGGTCAGAAAAAAAACGTATTTCTTTCAAATTTGATTCTTACTTTTTTGATCCTGCTCATAAAAAAAGCATAATCAATTCTAAAAAGGGCTGAATTGATTATGCTTCTAGCGTTTTAGCGATCCATCACAACCACGTAACAAACTTCTAAAGGACCATGCAACCCGACAACCAGTTGCATTTCAATATCTCCTGAATTAGAAGGCCCTGAAATAAAGTGAATCGCTGAGCCGATTTTTTTGCCTTTTTCTATTTTTTCTGTATAAAAAGCTGCTGGCTGAGTCGAACGTGGAACGAGTTTGCTAAACGGTATAATTGAAATGTAATGCTTCGGTAAAAAATGTAAGGCTCTGCCTTGTCCCGCATTGGACTCCACCACAATCGTTCCTGATTCAGCTAGTAAAAACTCAGCAAAGGCAATCGCGATATTTGCCTGAGCAGCTGTTTGAATATTCGCTTCTCGTTGCTCACTTCCAGGTTGCCATTGCTTAACAGAAACAGCCTCTAATGACTTAGCTAAATCAGCTAATCCATAGGCTTCAAAACGTGCATCTGTTGGCAATAAAAGATTGCCCCCACCAAACTCAGCAACAATTTGCTGAATCGTCGTCAGTAAATTTTCTTGTGTGGTTTCCACTAAGTTCGTGTGAATCGTTTCCACACGCTCCTTCACAATCGTTAATAGCTCTGCTGGTGTTTTATCTGCCAACTGTTCTTCTGGTAAATGATTAACTGGCTCAAATGGATGGGCCGAAACAGGCTGTTTTTCTACGCCTAATTTTTCTCGTAGATTTTGTAAAAAAGGTTCTCGATTTTGAATCGCTTCGTTAGTCATTTTTTTCACCTTCTTGATGTTTTTTGAACCAACTTCTGAAGTTTTCTGAAGATTTTGGTGGTCTTGGCAAATCACGAACATCGGTCCAACCTTTTACTAACCCTGGTCCTTTATCAAGGTAGCCCCCATGATTGTACATGTTTTCAACAGTAATTTCTTTTTGTTTACTTAAAATGCCCGCTGCAGCATGATCGACTTTCATGGCTGCTTTAAACATTGCTGGTGAACCAGTGGCTTTACCTACCATACGCATTTGGAAATCTTCAAATCCATGTTTCATTTTCAGATCATCGGTCATCACTTTACGATGTTCAATTAATAATTCGTGCAATGGAATTTTCACAGGACACGTTTCCGTACATGCCCCACAAAGACTAGACGCATAAGGCAATTCCCCAAACTGTTTATATCCACCTAAAATTGGAGAAAGCACAGCACCAATTGGTCCTGGATAAATAGAGCCATAACCGTGCCCTCCAATATGGCGATAGACCGGACAAACATTCAGACAAGACCCACAACGAATACACTGTAAGACTGGCTGAAAGGCTGTTCCTAACGCTTTTGAACGTCCGTTATCCAAAATGACCACGTGAAATTCTTCTGGACCATCGGATTCATCCGCATTTTTTTGCCCGGCAAACGTCACATACGTTGTTAAATTTTGACCAACGGCACTTCTGGCTAAAAGGTTATCTAAAACCTCTGCTTCACGCATTGTTGGTACGATTCTTTCCATTCCCATTAACACGATTTGTGTCTTAGGAATACTGATGGTCAAATCAGCATTTCCTTCATTTGTATTTAAGTTAATTAAGCCGCTATCCGCAATAGCGAAATTACAACCTGTAATGCCAATCTCCGCTTCCAAAAAGAATTTGCGCATCACTTCTCGTGCACAGCGTGCCAAATTTACTGGGTCATTATCTCCTTGATACCCTAATTTTTTCGCAAAAACCTGACGAATCTGTTCGCGATTTTTATGAATACTTGGGAAAACAATATGTGACGGCTCATCCCAGTCATCCATTTGTAAAATGAATTCCGCCAAGTCTGTTTCCATCACACTGACATCGTCTAATCCCAATAACATTGGATCAATATCGACTTCGGTCGTCACCATTGATTTAGATTTCACAATTTTTTTCGCCTTTTTTTCTAGAACCACTTGTTTCACATATTCATTGGCCTCTTCGGCGGTTTGAGCAAAAAAGACTTTGCCACCTCGTTTGGCGACGTTATCACTGAACTCTTCTAAATAGTCAGGCAGATACTGAATTGTATGTTGGCGAATTTGTTCTCCCAGTTCACGCCATTGTGGCCAATTGCCTAAAGCTTCCCGCGCACCTTCTCGTTTCTCCCATTGGGCATCTTGTGCTTTGGCGACAGCCTTTTGCATAAACACATCTTTTTTACTTTCTTCAATTCGTTCACTTAACGGCTTATTGCTCGTTGATAATCCCACAGTTCTTCCCCCTTACCCTACCGATATGATTTGTGGTTGGTTCATGCGTGATTCATCCACTTCGTGATTAAGGACTTCTGCAATATGCATAATCTTAATCTTTTTCCCATCACGATTGAATTTACCCCCGATATTCATCAGGCAACCCATATCCGCACTAATTAAAATTTCTGCGCCTGTATCAATCACATCGTTCATTTTTTCCGTCACCATTTGTTCAGAAATAGCTGGCATTTTCACTGAAAACGTTCCGCCAAATCCGCAACAATTTTCAAGATGTCCTAAAGGAATCATTTCTAATCCTTTCACATGATCCAACAAAACAAAAGGCGATTCTCGTTCATTTAAAATTCGCGTCATATGACAAGAACGATGATAAGTGGCTTTCCCATGTAACGTTGCGCCAACATCTTTGACCCCTAAGACACGATAAAGAAACTGACTAAACTCATAAGTTCGCTCAGCTAAACGTTGTGCTTTTGGTCCATAAATAGGATCATCTGCTAAAAATTTGTGGTATTCTTTCATCATGCCGACACAAGACCCCGCAGGTCCCACCACATAATCGGCACCGTCAAAACTATCAATTTGATTCTTAAGCGTTGTCGTGCTCTCTGTCACATAGCCACTATTGTACGTTGGCTGACCACAACACGTTTGGCTTGTTGGTAAAACCATTTCACAGCCATACCGTTCCAAAACCTCTACCATTGCTTGCCCTACATTTGGAAAAAGTAAATCCACCACGCATGTCGAAAATATACTCACTTTCACGCAAAATAACCTCCTCGTTTTCTACGAAAAGGCTCCATGAAATTAATTGGGCGGCTGTCATTAAAAGTCACTTGGCTGTCGTCTCTAACTACTTCACAGTGCCTTTTCAACAAATACGTTATTTGTAACAAAAATCGTTTTTTAAAATGATTCTTATACAATAATTATTTTACCAGTATCTGGTTTTAACAGCAAACGATTCCAGAAATTTTGTGCATTTTCACACAAAAAAGGAGGCTTTTTTATAAAAGTTTCTTTTAACCCCTTTGAAATTCGTTTTTTCTGAAGAAAAGAGTGACGAAATTTTGAAATTTTGGTAAACTAAGAAAAAACGAGAAACGAGGGCCATGCATGTTCATTTCATTTAACATGTTTATTCTATTAATTGTTGCAACGATCCTAATGATTTTTCTGATTATCTATTTGACAGTCACTGGAAATGATAAAAATAATAAAAAGAAACAAAAGAAAGAAACAAAAAGAACTACGCCAACTTTAAACAAAAAAACAACTGTCCCCCCTTCTCAGAAGCCAAATGTTGTGACTGATGTTGCCAAAAAGAGCGAGCCGGAAAAGCAAGCCGTACAACGAACACAACAACCAACCACTAGAGAGGACGAGACTTCTCAATTTACACGAAGCCAACGTCATAAATGAAAATGGGCGTGGGATAAAAATCACTTTGGATTTTTACTTCACGCTCAAAAACTGATAAACGGCGGGAACAGAAGCAACACTACGCGTTGCTTCGTTCTCAACAACTTCTAAGAGCTAAACCTCTAAGAGTTGAAGGTCCTTCGGAAATAAGCCGAAATTGTTGAAAATCACGAAGAACGTAGTGATTCGATGATGAACAATACCTACTTGGTCTCCAAAAATTATAGAACAATTTTCAGAAATCCCTTCTTATTGCTGAGAAACACTATTTGCAAAGCAAATAGATGTTAAACAGTACCTACTTGGTTCTAGGAGTTAAACACTTCTGTCCCGACCTCATTTTCTAATTCTTAAGATAATCAGCTGAACAAAAAATCCGCTAGTGGTTTCACTTTTTCTTTTAATTAATGATAGTTTATTCTTCTTTTCAGGTGTATACTAAATGATTGAAAAGAGACTTTAACTAATTAGGAAGAGGTGATTTTTTGTCTGCAAAGCGGTTTATTCAATTATTCATTTGTTATGCTATTTCAATGATTGTCGCAATACTTTTAACGGACTTATTTAATTTCTCGAGTCCTATAGCTTATTTAGTAGTGGCTAGTATCATCGGCTATGTAGTCATTACTGTTCCATTAACAATTATGACTCTATTAAAAAATAAAAATTAATAAAAAAATTGAGCGATTTTAATCACTTAAATTGCTCGATTTTTTTATTTTCATAATATTTTTCACTTATTTTTTCATTTTCATTGACAGAATAGTTGTAATTGTCAGAAAATTGTATATAATAAAGAAAGTTATTTTCATATTATTTTTTTCAATTAAAGGAGAATCCTATGAGTGAAACACAACAAACAACCTTAAAAAAACAATTAAGCTCGCGCCATATTACGATGTTAGCCTTAGGGGGAGCGATTGGCGCAGGTCTTTTTAAAGGAAGTGGCGAAGCAATTGGTATTGCTGGTCCTTCTGTTTTAATCGCCTTTCTAATTGGCGGTGCTGTTCTCTTCATCGTCATGAGTGGTTTAGGAAAACTCGTTTTAGATGGCGGAGACACACATCATGGTTTGTCTGGCTTAGTTCGACCATTTTTAGGTGCACATTCTGCTGACTTTATTGATTGGGTTTATTATTCCATGTGGACAATTAATATTATCGCAGAAGCGGTTGCCGCAGCTTCCTTTTTACAACTTTGGTTTCCTAATATTCCTGCTTGGTTTTTTGTTTTTATTTTAGCTATTTTAACGACGCTCATTAATCTTTACTCGGTTCGTTTATTTGCAGAAACAGAATATTGGTTGGCGTTTGCTAAAATTAGTGTCATCATTTTGTTAATTATTTTTGGTGTTTATCTGGTGGGACAACAAATGCTAGGCAGTGGTGTCTTCCCTACTTTACAAAGTATCACCGATCATGGTGGCTTCGCCCCACATGGCATGAAAGGTATTGTTAATTCTTTATTAGTAGTTATTTATTCTTATGGCGGTTCAGAATTAATCGCGATCACTGTCAGTGAAGCAGATGATCCTAAAAAAGCCATTCCTAAAGCGATTCGTGGTGTGATGGGACGGATTATTTCCTTCTATATCATTCCATTATTCTTACTTTTGATTATTTTCCCTTGGAATACATTAGCAGGCACAACGGTGAGTCCCTTTGTTATGGTTTTTGAAAAAATGAATATTCCTTTTGCTGCTGACATCGTAAATTTTGTGATTATTTTAGCCTTGTTTTCTTCTATTAATTCTGGGGTATACGCCTCTTCTCGCCTTTTATATTTTCGCTTAAAAGATAAAAAAGGACCCATGAGTAAACTAGCGGTTTTAAACAAGCACCAAGTACCTCAACGTTCAGTTTTCTTCTGCGCCAGTGTTTTATATCTGGGCGTTATTCTTTCTTATTTTGTTGGTGATGAATTATTTGGTTACTTAGCCGGTTCTCTCTCTTACACTGTCTTGCTAATTTGGATTTTAATTAGCGCTGCGGCGTTTGTTCTTTCTTTAAAACGAGGGTCTCTCTTTGAAAAAAGTATTAATCTCCTTGCTTTAATCATTTTAGGACTCATCTTTATTGGCATCTTATTTACAAATTCGTTAGGCGTTACTCTTTTAACAGGCCTATTGTACTTTGTTATTTTCTTTAGTTATCGTAAGAAAAATGATTCCTTTCTACTCTCTGATGAAAGCTAAATAGACCAAAAAAACGAACAGTTTTGTAAGACAACTGTTCGTTTTTTCGATGTTCCATCTCCTTCTTCTTTTGCTATGCTATTTTTGTAAATTGTTAGGAGGACAAAAAATGAAAAAAATCGGCGCTATTTTATTTATTGGCTTATTTATTGTTGGTGGTTATACAGGCTATCGTTATTATACAGATACATATAAGGGTGAAAAAGCCTATGCACAAGTTCCTCTAGAAATTCCTGAACGAAAACAAACAGTAGATGACAATCAAAAAAGCATAGATGGCCAATATTCTTTACACTATCGACTAACTTTTGTTAAAAGTAATGGAAAAACACAAGTCATGGATTACGAACGGACAGACAAAAATCCTCAACCTTTGGAACCAAATGCTTACATAGAAGCAACCATTAGTAAAAAAAGAATCATCCAATCTCCTGTCAAAATTGATAAAAAAGAGATTCCAGAAAAAGCTTTCGCACAATTAAATAACCGAAAAACAACCAGCGATAATTAGTCATCGCTGGTTGTTTTTTTACATGGAATAACAATTAATTCATAAATAATGGTACGCTGATTTTGCTTAATTTCATGAGAACCAAAAATTTCTTGTATGCGTTGTTCTAAAATTGGAACTGACCATTGTTCTTCAAAATAGTTGCGGAAAAAGTCTTTTGAAATAGCTTCTGATGCTTCAAAGAAAAATTTTTTTGTGAAAAAAGGTCGCTGTTCTTTTTTTAGAAATGCTTTGTATTGTGCCATCCAATTTAACTGCGGGTTGCTCTCTTGCTCAAAAGGAGAAAACAACGAATCTTGCTCTTCCACTAGCCGAAATATAAGACACCATTCTTCACTTAATTGGCACAATGCATTAACTTTTTCCGGCGTATCCAAAGCAGGGTTCATCGCTGAAAAAACGACTTGAAATTTTTTCCCAGTCTCAATCAGTCTTTCTTGGCTTTGGTGAAGAAAAACAACGTTGCTTTGTGCTTTTGCTTCCGCAATCTCCAACATTCTCTGAGAAATATCGGCTAGCGTATACTCCGTGACTTGCTCTTGAAAAAAAGGTAAGTATCGTCCTGTCCCACCTGCGATATCCAGAAATGTCTGACACGGAAAAAGACCTTCTTGGACCAAGAAATCACGTAATTCTCGGGCAATTGGAAATGGCGATTCTTGTTGAATTTCTTCATATTCTTCTGCAAATTCATCCCAAAATTCCGCTAATTCTTGCTCATTATTATTCATCAACAGTTGCCCCTTTCTCTCAATTCTTATAAAAAGTGTAGCAAAAGAAGCGCCAAACAGCTAACAAGTTCACTCATTTAAATCAATAATTTCATCTACAAATCGCAGGGTTTTAGGTCGATGAGTAACCAAAATAGTCAACTTATTGTGGGTAAATTTTTGTACTTCTTGTAACACTTTTTCTTCGGTCTTTTCGTCCAATGCAGAAGTCGCCTCATCTAAAATAAGGATCTCTGCTTGTGTAAATGCTAAGCGTGTGAAAGCAATCCGTTGTTTTTCACCACCAGAAAAATTCATTCCTTTTTCACTCACAATAGTGTTTAAACTTTCCGGTAACCGTTCATAAAGTTCCCCCAACTGAAAACGATACATAGCTTCAATTACTTGTTCATCAGAAATTTCTTGATTAAATACAATATTTTCTTTCAACGTTCCTTGAAATATTGGCACATCTTGAGATAAATAAAAAACTTTTTCATAATAATCTTCCAAATTGAATTGTGTTAGAGGAAATTGATTCACATAAACTGTCCCCTCTGTCGGCTTCAATAATCCTAAAATCAATTTAATCAGGGTAGATTTGCCTGTCCCACTTTTTCCAATCAAGCCATAGGTTTTGTTCATTGAAAATTGTCGATTTTGTTGGGACATAATCGTTTGACTATCTACGCTAAAACACACCTCTTTTAATGAAATTGTTTGAATTTCAGGTAACGCTTTGCCTGGAACCGCTAAGTCAGGATCATCTTCTTTTTTATAAAAATCTTCCAAGCGCTGATAGGCTACTTTATCCAAATTATATTGAACAAATAAAACATTAAATATGGCTATCGGCGTATAAATTCGATCGATATACATCACTATCGCTACAAGTCCACCTAAACTCAATGTCACAACGTTAGTAAAACTAAGTACGACAATGCTTACTTTGATAAGTGCGACTAACAAGGCAAAAAAGCCAAAGAAAAATTCATGGATCATAGTCATTTTTGTTATATTTTGACTATTTTCCTCTGCCATTAACGCGTAATTTTCAATCTCTTTTTTATATTTTCGATTAATTCTAAAAGTTACTAGTTCTGTCATCCCTCGTATCAAAGTAGCATTCATTGCTTCTTCAGAAATAAGTGTTTTTTCTTTCATTTTTTGTAGCGTTTTCAAAAGTATTTTGGTTAAAATAAATACAATCACATAACCAATTAGAATTGCTGGTAATAATTTTTTATCAATCAATGCTATGAAAAATAAATTAAATAACGTCTCTGGAATTAGCTCTCGAAATAAGCGCCCATAAAAATTCAAGTGGATATTTCTCCCAGCTGCTGCACCAACTTCTACTTTTTGTAGTAAAGCCCCCGCTCCCAGTTTTAGATATTCTTCATAGGAAATCTTGCTCATTTTTATTAAACTTAATTTCTTCAAATAAAAATAGATACCATTAGTTAAGTAAGCTTTCGGTTTCTGTTCACAGTAAGACAATAGCGGAATTAAAATAATTGTTGTTCCATACGCTACTAACAACCCTAGTTGGAAACTTTTTTGATAATGATCTAACAACTGTTGAAAAAAATAAATTGCTAAAGCACTACATAATGAAACAATCACACCAATCAAAATGTACCAAGTGAAGCTTTTCTGAAAGTGCGACCATATTTTTTTAGTCATTTACTCCCTCCTTTTCGAGCAGTACATACCTTACTGTAGCATAGTTTTTGATTGGCGCCTATCAGCAATTTATCTCCAGATAATAGAAAAGCCCCCCAGCGAAAGCTGGATGGCTTTTCTATTGTTAATTCTTTCTGATTTGTAGATAACTTACACCTAAAACGGCAAATGTACTTGCCAGTATTCCTGCTATTAGCATAAACGGTGTTTTTGTTGTGCCTGTTTTGGGAAGTTCTCGTTGCCCGTTTGCTTCATTTAATTTTTGAATTGGTTCACTAAGAAGTTGGGGAGCCAACTGTGGGCTTCCTTCATTTTTCACTGTATTTAATGGAGCGTTTAGTATTTGTGGTTGATTTTTTGATGTAACATTTTTATTTTTCTCCACAGTTGTTTCTGTGGATGGCTGTTTTTTCTCAGTTGTAGTAATTTCTTTTGTTGGTGAGACATGAACTTCTGGCTGGCTGCTTTCTGCAGTTTCTGTTGCGCCATTCTCTTCAGTTGTTACGCTTGGTTTTTCAGGTATGATTGGTGCAATTGTACCTAACGTTTCACTTTCATCTGGATTTTCTTCTTCTGTTGGCGACACATGAACTTCTGGTTGGCTGCTTTCTGCCGTTTCCGTTGTGCCATTCTCTTCAGTTGTCACACTTGGTTTTTCAGGTATGATTGGCTCAATCGTGCCTAGTGTTTCACTTTCATCTAGATTTTCTTCTTCTGTTGGTGAGACATGAACTTCTGGTTGGCTGCTTTCTGCGGTTTCTGTTGTGCCGTTCTCTTCAGTTGTCACACTTGGTTTTTCAGGTATGATTGGTGCAATCGTGCCTAGTGTTTCACTTTCATCTGGATTTTCTTCTTCCGTTGGCGACACATGGACTTCTGGTTGGCTGCTTTCTGCCGTTTCCGTTGTGCCATTCTCTTCAGTTGTCACACTTGGTTTTTCAGGTATGATTGGCTCAATCGTGCCTAGTGTTTCACTTTCATCTAGATTTTCTTCTTCTGTTGGAGAGACATGAACTTCTGGTTGGCTGCTTTCTGCCGTTTCTGTTACGCCATTCTCTTCAGTTGTCACACTTGGTTTTTCAGGTATGATTGGTTCAATTGTACCTAACGTTTCACTTTCATCTGGATTCTCTTCTTCTGTTGGTGAGACATGAACTTCTGGTTGGCTGCTTTCTGCCGTTTCTGTTGTGTCTGTCTTTTCACTTGTTTCTGTTGCCTGTTCCGAAGTAGGTGTCTTTGGTTCCCATTCTTCTATTGTCTCTAAAGGAATGTCTAGACTTTCTTCTGTTGGCATATCCACATTTTGATTGCCGCTTGCCTCGCCTTCTACAAAAACATTTTTAACCTGTGATGTATTTTTTTCATTCGTTGCGTCTTGATTGTTTAGTTGATAATTGATGTCATAACTATTTTCAAATGTTGCTTGATGTTGGCCTGCTTCTGTGATTGTCGAAGTGTAACGGACGATAAAGGAAGTAAAGCGTGCTTTATCCCGATAAAAACGTAAATTAAAGTCATTATCTGTCACGAAGTCAATTTTGCCATAACCTTGTTGCTCAAACTCGGCAAGTGAAATATATTTAGTTTCTTTGTCATTCACAATATCAAATGTAAAACTCTCTTTATTTAATTGTTGACCACTTCCTTGTCGATCCGCAATTGAAATATCTTCTGTGACATCGGATTTATTGAGGTTCACATTTAAAAACCAACGTACTTGATTTGACTCTCCAGCCAAATCGCCTACTTTATAAAAAAACGGATAGTCTCGCTCAATTTGGCCAGTCTCTGTGTTAGTCACTCCTTCAATCGTCAAACGTTGAGTCGCCGTTGCTGTTCCGAAATCCGTTTC
Source organism: Enterococcus sp. DIV1420a (assembly GCF_051712165.1). Classification (NCBI taxonomy): domain Bacteria; kingdom Bacillati; phylum Bacillota; class Bacilli; order Lactobacillales; family Enterococcaceae; genus Enterococcus; species Enterococcus sp. DIV1420a. The sequence goes on along the minus strand of NZ_JBIOOI010000001.1, from coordinate 1,973,450 downwards.
TATCACATTCGGTTGCGAACTATTGGTGATAAGCGTTTTAATCCCGAAAGAAAAATGCCCATTCACATTATGTAAAGATTCAACTTTTTCATTAAATGTTGCTACAACATGATCTTTATAGATAAAAACTTCCCCTAAACCATTTAAATTGATTTTTCGTGGTGAGCCATCGTTCTCGGTCATTCCAACTAGTTCGTCTGGTAAAGTTAAAGTAATAGTATCGCCAGGTTTTATTTTCTGATTTTCTTTGTCACTAAAAGATACTTTAATGGAGGTCATCTCCCCTTGATATAAAGTAGTGTGATCTAATTCTACTTTGTCAACGATTGGACTTTTGCTCAATTCGGCGCCAAACGAAATTGGACCTATCAATAACGCCCCCGCAATTGGTAGAATCATTACCAACAGTAACACTAAAAATTTTACACTTTTTGTCATAAAAAATTATTCACCCTTCTTTTCTCTTATTTTTTCCACTTAGTGGTCTTTTTCAGAAGTTGACAATAGCAAAAAGATATGTCTCGTACAATATTAATGCTCATTTAAGTAGCCTTTTTTTTAAATTTCTAATTCACTTCCTAAGGAAAACGTTTTATTATGGTAGTTACATTAGATAACATTTGTTACAAAATATCTAATGCTGCTAAGTTTGAGTTGCATAAATAACATATTTCACATCAATAATGAATAAAAATACTTATTTCATCCTCATTTTGTTTCCCAGGCCATTTATTCTTGTTATAATAAAGTTTATGAGATAAGGAGGAAAAGAATGAAAAATTCATATTTTGACGGTGGTTTAGCAACGTATATCGGGACTTCAATTTTAGCAACCTTGATTACTGTCTTTACATTAGGCATTTGCGCACCTTGGGGAATTTGTATGATGTACAACTGGAAAATCAAGCATACCGTTATTGATGGTAAACGCCTTTATTTTGACGGTACAGCTATGCAATTATTCGGTCATTGGATTAAATGGCTTTTATTAACTATAATTACTTTAGGAATTTATGGTTTTTGGTTGAATATCCGTTTGCAACAATGGATTACAAAACATACCCACACACTTTCATAAAAAGAGGAAGGATGAACTGAGTTACGGTCCATCCTTCCTCTTTTTATGAATATCTAACAGAGTGTTATCCTACTCTTTGAAAAAACAAGGAATTTATGCTATACTTTGATAAGTATCAAGGGATACTTATGTTATTTCGGGGGCGTTACGGATTCGACAGGCATAGTTGAGCTTGAATTGCGTTTCGTAGGTTACGGCTACGTTAAAACGTTACAGTTAAATATAACTGCTAAAAACGAAAACAATTCTTTCGCTTTAGCTGCCTAAAAACCAGCTAGCGAAGATCCTCCCGGCATCGCCCATGTGCTCGGGTCAGGGTCCTAATCGAAGTGGGATACGCTAAATTTTTCCGTCTGTAAAATTTAGAGGAGCTTACCAGACTAGCAATACAGAATGCCTGTCACTCGGCACGCTGTAAAGCGAACCTTTAAATGAGTGTCTATGAACGTAGAGATTTAAGTGGCAATATGTTTGGACGCGGGTTCGACTCCCGCCGTCTCCATTTTTAGAAAAGTAGAGAAAAACAAAAAAGAGCTAAAACCTTATAAAATAAAGGTTTTAGCTCTTTTTTTCTATAAGCAAGAGAAGGCTCGTTACCTCCTCTTACACTTCCTATCACATTATCTTTCTAAAACCACTTCATTTTCTTTTTCTATTGGTGATTTTGGGTATTGCATAGAACATGGCTAAAAATATTATTGTTATCAAAAGAGTTTTTAAGATTTCAATTTCTCCTGAATCTATCCAAGTATACACAAAAGCGATGATAAAAGTAATTACTATTTCCGTAACATGATCTTTTAAATTCATTAGCTTAGCCCACATTGAACTGCCCATAAAGCTAGTTGTCCAGCTACAATAATAGCATTCGTCTTTAACCCATTGGCTTTAGCGAAGCGTAATACAGTCACTGCTAATTCTTTCCAGGCTTTCTTTTGTGCAGCTTTTACAATTGCGCTGATACTAATCATTGCAAAAAACTCATCTTTGATTTTGTTAGCAACGCAACTTCCTAATGCATTCCAATTAAAACGTGCTTGAACTACTGTTGAAGCATCAGAAATATTTACATTTAATTCTTCCTCAACTGAAGAAATCTCTTGCTGAGCAAAATTATTTTTGACATAGTTTTTAAAGTTATCTTCCGTCACTCCATTCGCATACATTTCTTCCAGTCCTTTTGCTACAGCCTCAACTTCTGAATCCTCTAGCTGGTCAGATGCATAAACACTTGTACCAGCGCTGATAAAAATACCTAATGTCATTAGTAATGCCATCGCCAAACAAAAAAATTTAGCCTTTTTTGTCACCTGTAATTCCATAAATAAATCCCTACTTTCTTTTTCCTTGTTATAATCATAACAAGGAAAAAGATAATTTATCATCAAAATCCCTATTTGATGCTTATATTTTCCTATATATCCTAGAGCTGATTTTTCTCACTAGTGATCACATCAATTTGAACTAATGATTCAAAAAAAGACACAGGTTATTTGAGGTACGTTCGAGGTAATGCTAGGTTCTATTTTGAAAACAACGCAGCTCTCTTGAAATATTTTTTGAGCTTGTCTAAACCTTCTGAAACGAATATAGAAAATAAAAAAAGAGTCCCCTTTCTCAAGGAAACTCTCAATTGCTAAGTCAAAATAACTTCACGTTATCTAAATCTTTTAAATCAATCCTATGGTTCGCGGAACAAAGGAGCTAAAAACTTAATAGAATAAATCGCACAAATTCCGACAATAATATAGATAATTTTTGCTAATGGTGTGGTTGCACCGCCACTAATTGTTGCAACTAAATCAAAATTAAATGCACCAACTAATAACCAGTTTAAACCTCCGACAATCAATAAAATTAAAGCAATAATATCCAGATATTTCATTTTTAACACTCCTTCCAAATTTGATAAGCCAAGAGTAACACGTTTATTCTTTATTTACGAAAATAATGATTCAGGAAAAAAAACTTTTTTCAATTATTTTCTCGAATCATTTTTTCATTATTAAGAATTTTATGATATAACTAAAGAGTAGACAAAAACAGATTCATTATCTCTGATAAGAAATGGTGGTTTATTATGCGTGCTAAGTTATTTTTAATTTTGCGGAATCGAGTGTTATCCCGTGTTGTCTTTGTCATTCTATTTTTACATGTGCTTTTTACCACAAATGATTTCACGGTGTTGCTACTCCTCTTACTATTGAATTATTTACTCACGCTTGAGGATAGCGCGAAAAAAAACAGAAAAATCCAAACTTGGCAGGAATTTAAACAGTCGATTGATTGGCCCTTTGTCGCTTTTTATTCAGGGCTTGCTCTTTTAGTTATTTCGTTAATACTTCTGTTTCTCTGGTTCAATTATGCACGATAAGGAGGATTAAAAATTGAAAAGCTATTTTTTTACTCTTTTTTTTAGTATGTTTAGCCTTTTCGTCATACTACTTTGGTTTTCTGGTCGTCTTTTTCCGCCGCTTGTACCAGATAATGAAGCCGCTAATAATTAACGCACAGGCAATTAAAAGTAATGTCCATAATAGTAAATTTTGTTGTTGTACCACTTTTTTCATCCCCGCTGCTGCTTTTTCTGGTTGATATGGGATACGATGTCCTCGAACTAATAACCGATGACTGTTTATCATATACGGTGTGCAAGTTAATAAAGTGACGAGATCTTGGCCAGACTCAATGTGTAAATCTTTTGTATCAGTTGGTTCAACGGTTTTTATTTGATCTACTTGATAAGCAAGCGTCTTCCCATTAACTTCGATATAAAATTCATCGCCTTTTTTTAATTCTGGCAAATCTGTAAATAATTTGGCTTGTGGGAGACCACGATGGCCTGAAATGACCGCATGTGTATTCGCACCACCTGTAGGATAGGAGGTTCCTTCTAACAAGGAGCTTCCTTTTTCCAATAGCAATGCATTCGTTTTATCAAAAATTGGTAAACGGACATTTATTTTTGGAATGGTTAAAACACCAATCGTATGACTTTCAAAATAGGATTTGTCTGGTTTTTTCGTTGTTTTTTGCGTTTCAGAAAAAGGATCTAATCCAGGATTGCTGCCTTTTTTCGCTAATTCATGGTTTTTCTTTTCCATTTTTTCTTGAAGTTCAGCCATTTCTTTGGTGTTTTCTTGGCTTGCTTTTGCTTGATAATGAGCGATAATTTGTTGATCCAGATAGTTATTTAATGCATCGCTAACAAAAGGATACGCAAATGCACCTATTCCAATAATCAGTAAAAGAATCATAAAACCATCAATGATACGACGTTTCTTTTTTGACTTCATTGCTTCCTCCTTAAAAATAAACCATGAAAGCCTGGGACAGTGATTGGCCCAGGCTCTTTGTTTTTCTAAAAATTTCTTCGGTGATGCTAGAAATTAAGCATTTTCTTTTCTACGTCTAGCAAAGTAGACTCCTGCAATAAGTAGCAAGACTGCGCCACTTCCTAAGTAAACGTAGATTCCTTTGCCACCTGTTGAAGGTAAGGTACCTTTGTGTTTGTTTGGTACTTTTTCTGGTGAAACTAGGTTTTCTGTTGTGCCATATGATTGTTCATTGACCACAAATTCAATCCGATTTGTTAACAAGACATAATCATCAGGAGCTACAGTTTCTTCTAAATAATAGGTACCGTATTTAAGCCCTGTGATATCAACTAATCCATCAGCCGTTGTTGTAAAAGTAGTTGCTTCAGCTTTTGTTTTCACCCAAGTTGCTGCTTTCGTTGTTTCATCGATTTTCAAATAATTTGCTGTGTCGCTGTTTTGATCACGGACGACAAAGGAAGCTCCCGCCAAGGCTTGTGTCGCTGTCACATCGCCATCGACTTTAATGAAACGTTTCCCACCTGTCACAACTTCAACAGTTGGTGGTGTTTGGTCGTCGGTATGACCGTTATCAACATTCGCCTCATTTTTAAAGCCTTTCGTAGGATCTGCTTTTTCATTTAAATGCATAAAGTAAACGAATTTTAGTGTGCCGCCTGGTGTTAGCGTAGGAATATACGCTGGATTAACGGCGACAGTGAAGCCATTTGCTTGTTCAGTCACTTGATAATTTTCAGGAGCGATCATTGTATCCCCATCATATAACGCATAGGCATACTCTCCAGAAGTCACGTTATCAAAAGTTAAGGCTGCATCATGTTTATCAACTAAATTGAATTTGACGTATTTATTAGCGTCGCCTTCTTTGTCTGCAATCCCCAATGGAATATTTACAGAAATTTGATATTTAATTTTTTCGCCAATTGCCACATCTTTACCATCTAAGTTTGGTGTTGTTTTATCAACTTTAAAGGTATCATTTTTGACTGTTTTTTCAACAGGTGTTTGATTGTTTGCTTCAATTGTAAATGGTGTTTTTGTTTGATTTTCAATTAATTCTGCATTATTTGGAGCTTTTACTTCTTCTAAAATATACGAACCAACCTCAAGATTTTTAACTGTTAATTCTCCCGTTCCATTCTCTGCTTCTGTAAAATCATTTTCGCCAATTTCATAACTTTTCCCAGTAATAAAGCGTTTTGCTTGTTCTTTATCCGTTGTCCATGTATATAATCCATCTTTGACTCCTTGGATATATTTTACTGTGCCTGGTGAGCCTTCGCTTTTGGAAATAACAAATTCTGCACCATTTAATCCTTCATTTTCAGCAGTTCCTACTTTTTTCACATGTAAACTACCATCATTGGCTACCACATTTTTAGGATAAATATGAACAATCGCTAATTCTTCTGTTCCATATTTATAGGAACCATCTGCTTGCTTGATCATTTCGTAAACTGGGAACGCCACCACCATATTCGTAGCAGCAACTACACCCTCTTTTGGTTCTTCTTTAATGGTATACACTGCATCTTTACCATTTTGTTTTTTAGGTAACTGAACAGTGACATTCCCATTTGCATCGGTGGTTCCTTGAGCAACAGGTTTCCCAGGAGTTAAACTTTGGACAGCTTGTTTAGCTGCATCGACGCTTGCGCCTGCCGCTCGTTGCTCGTAAAATTCGCTCGTCACGTTATAAATACTAAACGTCACATCTGCCAGTCCTTGATATTTATCAAACTCGCTCATTTCTTTCCCGCTATTTTGAATAAGCGGATCTGGTAAATCCGTCATTTTCTTTTTGTGAATCACGAGCTGTGCGCTCTCCCCATTTTCTTCTGCAAATGCAGTTGTTGTCCCTAATACACTCGTGAAAAGTGGCAAAATTAGTAACAAGGTACTAACGGTGTACCAAACTTTTTTTAATTGCTTCATTTTCTCTCTCCTCTTTTTTGTTTTTGATAAAATAGCCAAATGACTACCAGCCCAATGATTAGCAGGCCTGCAATCGTCAACCAAATAGAACGTTCTTCATTTGTTTTTGGTAAGAAGCCTGACTCTTTTACTTTTTTATTGATTACATGTAACGGTGCTGTTCGTTGTCCGTTCGTTGCATAAGAATTTTTTTCCACCGTAAAAGGAATTTCTGTTTGATTCAGAAGATAACCTTTTGGTGCAGAGATTTCTTCTAAGAAGTACTGGCCATCTTTTAAGCCTTTAACTGAAAATTCACCGGCTTGATTAGACGTGAATTTTTTAGCTAATGCTTTTTCTTTTTGCCAACGATACCTGTTTGCTGTTTCATTGAGGTATTCCCCCGCTTGATTTTTGACGATAAAAGCAGCCTCTGGCAAGGTGATTTTCGCATTTTCACTATCAACTTTGACAAAAGACTTGCCGCCTGTACGAACTGCGGCTCTTTTAGTCAAGGTATGCTTGTCCGTGACTAATTGTCCTTCGTTGTTAATCGCAGTGTCTGGTTCAGCGGTCTTTTCTAAACGCATTTGATACGACACAGTCATTGTTTGATTTGCAAAGTTTTGTAAGTCTTTAATTGAAAAATCAAGCGTAAATCCATGCTTTTGCGTCGTCAGTGTGTAACCTGTAGTAACTGTTTTTCCAGCCACTTTTACCTCAATTGATTCTGGTAAAAGTGTCAACGTTGTATCCCCCTTATCTGACAAACGGAATTCCTGATATCCTAAAATATTCGCTGGAATCTGAGTCGTTAACTGATAGTTAATGTGCTCTCCTTGATTAAAGCCTTGTTGCTTATCGAGTACCGTTTTTTCAAGTGGTGGTAAGTCATAGGCATTTTCTTCATTTTTTGGATATAAATGAATATGCGTTAACGATTGCCCTTGTGGATCTTGAACAGGCAAAATCACTACTAGGTTGCTAGCTTTTTCCTTTACCACTTCCGGTGCTTCCGCTTCAACAAATAAATAGGCTTTATCTCGTTGCTGCGAATCTTTGCTAGCTAATGAAAAAGAAACCACTCCATCTTCTCCATTTATTGTCTGTGTTTTATCTTCTGCGATCGGTTTTCTATTCATTGCACCGGTTTCTGCTAATTGACGCTGTGCCTCTTGGACCGTTTTTCCTTCAGAACGAAGCTGATAAAACGGATCCGTCACATCATAGACTTGATAAATGACGTCATTTAAGCCCCGATAATTTTGAAGCAGCGTTCCCTCTTCCCCTGTGTTTTGCTGCTGTTCTGGTAATTGACCATCAGGGAACAATAATTTGTGCAACGTAACTTGAACGCTTGCTTGCGATGCTTCTGCTAATGCTTGCTGTGAAAACCCGAAAAGAGCGAGTAGCATGACGCAAATACTTAACCAACGTGCGTTTTTCATCGATTACACACTCCCTTCTGGTCGTCTAATAAAGAGATAAACACCCGCTATCACGAATGTACTAATCGCTATCAAGTAAAACCACAAGCGTCCTATGCCACCAGTTTCAGGTAAAGGAACCTTTGCTTGGTTAGTAACATCTAAAGTAATTTGATTATTCTTCTCTCCAGAAATTAAAACATCTGCTACTTTTTCCCCATCTATCGTGACTGAACCATCTTCGCGAATTATTAATTCGATTGGTTCTTTTAACCCCTGATATCCTTCTGGCGTAAAGGTTTCTGTTAGGACATATTTCCCTGGTTTTAAGTTTTCAAAAACAAAAGTATCCGTTTCTTTGCCATCTTTTGGTAATTCAATATCCGTATCTGGTCCTGTTAAACGGAATTTCGCTCCTTTAAGTGGCGTCTGATTATCGGCTTTTTTATGAACCATTAAGTCAAAAGGTTTCAAATGATTTTGATGTGTCAGTGTCCATTCTGGCGCATTTTCTTCAATATTTTTGCCTGCATAGTGAATTTCCCCATATTTATCAACAGTAAATTCATAATTTCCAGCAAGAGTGTCGTATCCTAATGGTCCTGATTGTTCCACCATTCGATACTCACCAGGTTCACTAATTTTAAAATAGCTCAATCCTGCAGTATCTGTTTTTTGAGTTGCCACAGTTTGGTAACTTCCTTGAGCATTTTTTCTTTGCAACGCAAAAGTCGCCTCTGCTAAGTTCACTTGTTTGCCATTTTGCATGGTGTATTTTCTAATTCTGATTGGCAAAGAAGAAAATTTATTTTCAATTTCCAATGGAATAACTTGATTTGTGGTGGTCACTTCTTGTCCATCGATGCTTACTTTGCCTTGCTCATTCACCTCAATTTGCCAAGTCGTTTTCTTACCTAACTCATGTCCTGCAGGTGCTTTTACTTCAGTTAGTATATAGCGTTCCCCTTTTTGTAGGCGCACATCTTTTGGCAAGGAATAGCTACCATCTTTATTGTCCACTAATGTTGTCTGAACATTTTTACCACTCAATTCAAAAACGGCTCCCACTAAGTTTTTCTCACCTGAGGAAGAATTTTTGATTACTTTTAAATCTAATGGCTTGAACTGCTTCGTGTTTTTCCAAGTAGTATCGTCGATTTTTTCTTGACTGTAACCAGGAACTGCTAATTCACGGGTTGTTTGATAATTGAAAGCTTGTCCTTGATTGTTGTATTGGGGAAGTCCAAGAACTTCTTGATAGCTTTCATCCGCGGTTTTGGAAAGTTGGGTTACATTTTTGCGCTCCCAACTATTGCTGGTATCATTTTCTGGTTTTGATAATTTAATATACCCAGTTTGCCAGTTGGCTGTGTCAGTTACTTGCTTTCTACTAATTTCATAAATCACGTTATCTGGCCGACTTATTGGGTCTTGATCATACTCTTCCCAGATTTTTTTCACGTTTAACTTCACGCCAGGTGCTTTTCCCGAAGGAACCCCAAAATCAACTTTTTCAGGGGCCGTGGCTAATGGCTGAAACGTTGTCCGACCATTCATTTGATACCAAAAATCAGGTTTGAAGTTTTCTGACTCTGTTTGAATACGTACTTGATAATGAATTTGAATTTCTTGCCCTTTACCCAAATAAATCTCATTACTATTAATTGTAGCGCCTGTTAGCGACACTTCTGGTAATGTTTGAACCTGAACAGGACCCACACTTTTCATTGATAATGTATTTGGCTCGTATTTAAAAGGTTCAGCAATTGGATCAACTACTTTTCCGTTTACAACCGTTCCTGAAATCTGAACGGCTTTTTTCGCTAAATAATCAGAAATGTCTGGTGCATAATCCGCTGATTCATAATAAAGGTCTCCATTTTCATCGGCTGACACCATCTCACGCATTTTATCTTCAACTTGTTGTTTAGATAAATTAGCTCGTGGATCGCTTTGCAATTGAATGCCCAATCCATGTATTTCAATCCCACGTTGTTTTAAGGCCATTGCCTCACCTATCGTGGCGATAAACGTACTGTTAATCCGTTTATTGATATTGTTTTGATCTGGCGCATTATAGCTACCAGAGATATAAGAAGTGCTACCTGGTTGATCTTGTCGATTCGTAAATTGTGTCCCGTAAAAGCGACCATCCGCCTCTGTTTGAACTCGACTCACTTTATAAGAGAAGGTTGGGACGCCATCCGTTAAAAGTACAATGACTTTCTTATGTCCATTTGGCGTTGCTAACATATCACCAGCATCTCTTAATGCTTTTTGAGTGAAAGTTCCTCCTCTAGTGCTACTTGGCGTAATATTTTTAATTGGATTTTTGACTGTATCAAACGGCCCCATTTGAATGGCGTTGTTATTATAACCGTCACTTGAGTAGCCAACATAGCCCATGTTGATGTTATTGGTAATACCGCTATCTGCCAATGTATCAACAAAACGGTTCACTCCTTTTTGAACTTCACCAATCCGATTGTTTTCATTCATACTTCCGGACCAGTCAACGACTAAGACCAAATCCAATGGCGTGATTTCTTTTTGAACATTTCCACGCACATTAAGATATACATCAAAAAGCCCTGGTGTTGTTGTTTCTCTAGCATATTTTCGGATGGCATAATCGGCTTGGTCTCCTGTACCGCCATACTCAATATAAGAATTTGTGCGATTAGTAGGGTCCCCATTCCAACTCGTTTGGCCATCCCATTGGGCACCACCATCTTTATTCCCTTGATGGTTTAACACATTTTGATTGCCTGTGGGCTGCCAATTAGCTGTCGGATAAGTCCCAGAATTATCCGTCGTGTATTGTGGTGCAATTAAAGGCAGTGCCAGATTCGCTCTCAAAGTAGCTGGCGCCATTCTTGCTTCTGCAAATGGATTGGTTACCTCTTCTGTTGCGGTCGGCTGTTCTGTTTTTTCTGGAGCCGAATCATTTTTGTTAGTTTCTTTCGTATTTTCTGGTACAGTTATTTTTTCTGGTTCAGTTGATTCTTTAGCAGAATCCTCTACTGTTATTTTTTCAGAAGTAACTGAAACATCATATTCGTTGTTTTCATACAATAACTTAGGTGGCTGAGCTGTTTGAAGCGAACTTTGCTCAACAGCTAACGAAAGCTGTACCGGCTTTTTTACTTGTGCGTCCAAAGTCAGATAAAGCGTACCATTAGTCACTTGGTAAGAATATCCGTCTTTTTCAATTACAGCAGTATCCATGAACTGTGCATTTTTCAATTGAATTTCTCGTTGTAATGGCTGCTCTGTTTGGTTGAGAAGATTTAACTCGATATTAATATTCGTTTTATCATTCTCATCTGTTATCATTTGAGCGGATGTAATTTCAACTTCTTTGGCTGTTTCTGCATAGCCAATGAGCGGTATGAAATAGGATGAGACAAGTAAAAAGACTACGCCGAAAACCCCAAATTTCTTTAGTAATTTAATGTCTGTTCTCTCCTTTCTTTTATGAATTAACAGTTAAATTAGAATTGCCTAGCACGTAAAATTTCATTATTCTAATCTGATAATTATTATACAGAGAAGGAGCTCATTAAATCACACCAGCTTTCATACCAAGCGGTTTCATTTCTGAAATTGCGTTATTGTTTCGATGATTGTTTCATTAAAGTAAAGGACTTGGGAGGAAACAATATGATTAGGTTTTTAGAAAAAAATTATCGGAAAATGGAAGAAATCATTCGTGTCTTATCCATTTCTGATAAATGGATGACTAAAAAAGAACTTGCAAAATATATTGGTAGTTCTGAGTCTACTTTTATTCGTTATATTGAGGAGATTAAACAGCGTTGGGGCGAAAGTTTAACCATTAAAACATCGCATAAATTAGGCTATCGTTTAGAAAACTTTAATGTGTCCTTATATTTAAACGTACTGACGGATATGGCAAAAACGTCAACGACCACCCAATTGCTCCATGAATTTATCCAAAATCCTGGCAAAACCATCGAATATTATTGCGATACCATTAATATTAGTCGCTCTTCTTTTGCTCGAAAATTGAAGCAGTGTAATCAGGTCTTGGAAACTTACTCTCTTCGCGTTATCGTTGATCAAGGCTATCAATTAACTAGCCAAACAGAAGAATTGCCTTTACGTATTTTTACGACCTTTTTCTTTTTAATGTATTATGGTCATTATGAATTGCCTTATCAATTAGATAAGCAGGAAATCAAACAATTAATGCGCCGTAATCAATGCCAATTAAATATTATTAGTATGGATAACAGTTATGAACACGATTTCTTTATTATGTATTTTATTGTTGATTTATTAAGAGAGCATCAAGGATTTCAACAACGTTTCAAGAAAAAAACAGATAAAAAGAGTCCGATTAAAATGGAAGATTATCTTTTACTCAGTCGTCATTTTACTGGGCTCAGCCGTGAAACCTATCGGGAAGTTCTCCGATATTTTCAAAGAGGCGCTTTTCAGCAATACTACTCCGAAGACCAAGAAGTCATCAGTCAAAGAATACGTGAAAATTTAAAATTTAATGCTTTTTCACAGATTGAACAATTAACAGAAGAAGTCGTCGACTTCGCTGTTCACTTGTTAACCTGTCTTTATTTGTTTTCTCAATTAGTGCCTTTTGACACCTCCGAATTGACACAAAGGGCCACCTTTTTCACTCGACAAATTCATTTTACTCAGCTTCACTTATATGCACGATTAAAAGCAGAATTGCATTTCTTTTCCGCTCTTTTAGAAACAAATCTATTAAACTATTCATCTTCTTATATTTTTTGGTTGCTTAATACTTTTCCAGAAATTAACCAGAGTTTCGACTCAAAAAAGATTTTGATTATTAGCGACATGGGCCTGAATCATAGTCAATATATTGGAAACTATGTCCACGATATTTTAGCTTTGCATCGGATTCGTTCAAATACGTTAGCAATTACGGAAGAACAATTAGGTGACCATCGACTCGAAGAATTTGACTTGATTATTACCAATCAACCAATTATTGAAACCAGTGTTCCAAGTATTTTAATTAATGATGCTATCTTATTTTCTAACAAAAGAGAATTGCTCGATTTATTAAACTTTTAACGTCTTAATGGTTTTCCCTATCTACCAAAAAGATAGCCCTTTTAGCAAGAACCGCGTAATGTGAGGTGCCATCATACAGAAGATATTTTTATTTTTCTGAAATAAAAAAGAAAATAGGACATAAGTCGAAATGACTTATGTCCTATTTTCACTCTTAAGATAATCAGCTAAACGAAACCAGCAAATTAAATTTCTGATTGATTCACTGGCCATCTTGTGTGACTTTTACTTGGCAAAATTAATGTAATGAAGATCACTAAAGTACCGATAAAAGGAAGTAAATAGAATAAAATCCACCAGTTACTGTGGTCGCGATCATGCAATCTTCTTGCTCGAACAGTAAAGTTTGCCAACCAAATTAAAGCAGTCAGCAAGAAAAAGATAATGGTCACAGTATTCCATTCTTTAATGATTGTTCCATCATTGGGTGTTACTTCAATATATCTGTAAACGCCCGTAATTGCTGAATAAATCCCTAACACCAAATAATTAATTAATTGTGGCCACCAATATTGTGCTCGTGTTGCTGACGCATTCATTGTTGTAATATTATTCCAGTATTCTCTATACGCGTTAAACATATTATCACCCCCGCATTAACTATTACAGAAGTCTTTCGTTTTGTCAAAGAATAACGTTATTTTATGCTGTTTAATGACACGTCCATGTGCCTTCCTTAAACTCACACGAAGCTGACTCTTCAGAAGAAGGAGTCAATGAAACTAACGGTTGCTGTTGTTTTTCTTCTGCGAGAATTTTTTGAATAGTTTGGCTGATTTGCTGTTTCGGTACTGCACCATTAATTAAATATTTTTGATTAATGATTAGTGCGGGAACTCCTTGTAAACCATAAGCAGAAGCTAGCGCAAAATCTTCTTGAACCGCCGTCCAAACAGCCTCGGAAGCAACAGCTTCTTTCCATAAAGCAAAATCAATCGTTGTCTCTTTTACTAGCTCCTCAATTACTTCTGGCTCTTCAATATTTAAACTTCTCATAAATAAACCTTCTTGTAACTTATCAAACAGTAACCAATAAGTGTCTTGGTTGCCAATGTATCCAGCTGCTTTTGCTGCTAATAATGCATTCTTTGATGTTGGAAAATCAAATCGTTGCTTCCTCATCCCTTCAATATTAAAACGATGCTTTGAATCGTTTTGATTGGCATGCACCCAATGCGTCAAAACTTCTTCTTTTACTGCTGATCGTGAGCCAAACATTGTTTCAAAATCGTTTGCTGACCATCCCAACGCAAACGACCGATGAATCAATTCAATTTCAGGAAATTCTTGTTGAATCTCATGCATGCGGTCAGACATTGGAAAACAAAAACTACAAATAACATCATGGAAAAATTCTATTTTCATCCTTACCCTCCAGTAACTCTTTTTTCAAAACAGATTGAACTAAATTTACCATTTTACTTACTAAAAGTAAACAAATGAAGCCAATTAAAAGAAAAAGGTGAAACAAAATGCGCTGTGGCTTTTGTCTCACCTGTTCTATCTACTTATTCTGATATGTCCATTCCATTACCCGCTCACCATTCGTATCTAATTCACCATTAAATACAAAACCAAGTTGTTGATACAACCGAATTGCTGAGCTGTTCGTATCATAAACACTCAAGTATAGCTTGTTTGTTTGGTATTTTTCTATTAGCATTAACATTAAAAGTCGACAGGCTGCTTTCCCATAACCTTGTCCTTGGAACCGTTGATCAATTAAAAAGCGGTCTAGCCAAACGCGCCCATCTTGCCAACGTCCATACATGGCATAGCCGATTAATTGATTGCCGTCATAAATACCTGCCGATTCCCATTCTGGAAATTGGTCCGATTCTTTTAGATTTTCTGCCATTGATTCAATGAAGGTTTGTTGTTCAGCGAAAACTTGTAGGTTTTCCACTGCTTTACGATTATCGCTTGTTACTTTTTCAAAATGTATTTCCATTGTTTTCACCTAATTAGTTATTATTTTCTGCATACTTGTATTCTTTCTTGCTTCTTATTTTAACATACTTATTTCCCTTTGCTTTCTCTAACTTTCTGTGATTATACGTTTCTCTTTTTTATGGGAAATCTTCCCTATAAATGGAGACTCTTTTCAAGAGATTTCTTTTTACACCACCCGTTTCAAATGATATAAATGATATATAGAGTGTTTTAACTATGTGCAACATGATTAAAAGTTAACTGTTGGGGAGCAGTTAACTTTTTCTTTTTAACCACAAAAGAGAGGATCCGCTGTGAGAAATAACTGCAGTGGATGCTCCCTTTTGTATATTATTTATTTACTAGCCGATAGTTGAAAACTTTCCCGTTACTCAGTAGTATCGATTTTGTCTTCTTGACTATCTAAAGAACGGTCAACTTTTTCGTCATAACTTTCCATGGAATTTTCATTTTTATGTTTCTGCTTATCGACCGTTTTATCGACTTTTTCTTTCTGTCGATCAATTGTTTTTTCCATCTCTTCGCCAGCCGAGGTACAACCACTCAGTAAAAGGAAACTTGTGAATAAAAACGCTGACAAGATAACTGTTTTTCCGATTTTTGTTTTCATAAACTCACCTCTCGTTTAATTTAAAAAAACGTCCCGATAAAACATTGTTCCCTTGATTATTTACTCACAATTAGCGAACGACTAAGACATTGCACAAAGCATGGTTAACCACATAATCTGTAGTAGAACCAATCAAGGTTCGTTGAATAGCACCTCTTCCCGTGGCACCTAGCACAATTAAATCTATGGCATAATTTTCAGAAATCGTGTTGGCAAGATAACGTTTTGGGCTCCCAAGCTCAACAATTTTTTTGACTGTTTTTACACCAATTTCACTCGCTTGTTTTGCCTTTTCAGTGAGCATCTCTTCTGACTTGTGTTTTTCTAAATCATACAATTCTTCAAAAGAAAATGGACTCGTCGTAAATTCAGCATCATTAATAATTGTAGCTAAATAAAGAGTGGCTTGTTCCTCTTTGGCAATCCTGACAGCTTCATGAAAAGCTTTTTCAGATTGATCTGAGCCATCAAGAGCAACCAAAATATGTTGATATACTGACATTTTATCCGCCTCCTTAACCAAATTAAGAATCAAAACTAACACAACAGCTGTGTTACATTTTAGTGGCTATCTGTTGTAATTTTTCCACGGTTAATGCTTGATAATTTGTTTCTTCAAGTAGTCCCGTTTGAATTTCAACAGAAACATCTTCCGTACATGTTTCTAAAAACATTGTGGCATAATCAAACTGTTGCTCTAAGAATGTTTCATACTCCAGTCGACAACGTAAAAATTCTTTCGCGGTATCTGAAACATGTAAACACATGCGGCGCTTATTCGCTTTCTTGGTTATCACAAAATAGGTTCCTTCTAAAATCGTGGTAATCTCTTCAATAATATACGCTGCATCTTTTACCATTCCGTCAATCCAGTCCTTTATTTGTTTTCAGTGTCGTTGCCTTTTTCTTTGTCGTCACTTAACAGCTCTTTAATTTTTTCACGATTGTCGTATAACTTTTTTCCTACGCCCACTAAGGCGCCGCCTGCCAATAACTTTGTTAAAAAGCCGCCATTTGCGTTTGTTTTTTTGCCATGGTGTCCTTTTAAATGATGTCCCATCCTAGCCACCTCCATAATTTTTATTTCTATTACCTATGAACATTATCTCATATGTTTTCACAAAACACACGTATAACAATAGTTTTTTAATCAAGGCTCGACCACTTTGTAAACTCATGACTTTTAATATGCCGAATCTCTTCAAATAAAATATGTGTATGTCCAACTTTTGCATACTCCATTGAACTCATCCCTTCAAAAACACCAACAATTGGCGGTTGAACACGGCCAAAATCATCCAATGTATTCAATTGGATTTCTAAAACCTGGTTATTTTTTAAAGACTGCTCTAAGTATTCTTCAATTTCTTCTGTTGTCTGTTGCGGTAAGCGTTCAAACGCTCTCTTAGAATATTCGTCAGAAGCTTCGATTCCTTCTTGTAACTCCCCCAATGCAAAAGCGGTCGCCCATTTCAGTTCAAAGGGCCGATCATGGTACTCATTATAAGGTGTAAATTCTTTTTTTGTTCGTTTCATGATGTTATCCTCCTAAACCGACATTTCCTCCAGCATGTCCACCGACTAATCCTGAACGATGAATTGCCGTCGCGCCTTCCAACAAAGAAGAGGCGTGAATTAAAGCTTGAAAGCCAAATTTTTGTCGGATTTTATCAATCAGATAGTTTAACTCCATTTCACTAATTTGCTCTTCTGGTTCCGAAAATAAATCTAATTGTAAAGATTCATTCCAAACTAATTTTCCATAAGAAAGCCCTAATTGCCGGACATCGGTTCCCGCTAGATAATGTTCTCTAAAAAGGGCTAATACATAGGTAATCAAAACTTTTGTATTGTTTGTTGCAGGAATCGTTTGTTGTTTTCGCCAACCAGTTCGTCCTTCACGGTCAATTTGTCCTTTGGAATAACCAACGTAGACTGTGATACATTCCGTTTGACAATGCGCTTTTCTTAAACGAGCAGCCACTTGTTCTGTCAGTTCCTTTAAGACTAGTTCAATCTGATCTCTTCGCGCATAATCTCTCGGTAAAATCTGACTATTCCCAAATGATTTTTCAGCTTTATGTGGTGCTTTTTTCCCTAAAAAGGTACGATCAATCCCCCATGAATGAGCATACAATTGAAGCCCCATCACGCCAAATGTTTCTTGTAAAAGATGCGGATTCGCTTGCGCTAACTCATATACAGAATCAATTCCTAAACGATTCAGTCGTTTAGCCATTCTGCGACCAATCCCACAAAAATCTGTCAAAGAAGGCAACTGCCAGACAGTATCTGGTACACGATCATACCGCCATTCTGCAATAAAATCTGGCGAATGTTTGGCACCATTGTCCAACGCCAATTTAGCCAGTAACGGATTGTCCCCTATCCCAACGGTCACATAAATACCCACATGATTATAAACGACTCTTTGGATAATCCGAGCCATCTTATAGGCGGTTTCACAATGAAAATAACTTAAAGAAGCCGTTACATCAAGAAATGATTCATCTACACTAAACACAGAGTGATCTTCATCTGCGACAAACTTTTTATATAAATTATTGATTTCTTGATTTTTTTTCATGTACAAATTCATTCGTGGCGGAACCACATATAAATCAGGATGAGCGGGCACTTGATTTTTACGCGTAACATTTGAAACACCTAAAACTTTTTTTGCCATTGGCGATGCTGATAAAACTAATCCCCCCGCATTTTCGGCATTACTCATCACTACTAACATCGTTTTCAACGGATCTAACCCACGTTCTGCGCATTCTACACTAGCGTAAAAACTTTTGCAATCAATACAAAGAATATCGCGACTAGGTTCTTTTTCATAATCAAATTTCACAAACATCACCTCACTTGCAAAACCATTATGCGAACAAACGTTCGATTAATCAAGCGAACACTGTTTATTTTTTTGTTTTTTTCAAGAACGGTCGGTGATCAAAAAAAATAAGTATTCGGAATTTTTATATTCCAAATACTTATTTTTTCTTTTACATCTTATTTCGATTTAAAAATAACGATAAAAAGCCCGTTCCTAACAGAATTACTGCTGAAACATAATAAGGGAAAAAGTGATTGATATCAAATAAAGCTCCTGCTGCCATTGGTCCTAAAATATTACCAAAACTTGTAAATGTCGAATTTAGTCCGTTGATGGTTCCTTGTTGATCTCCAGCATGTTTGGATAAATAAGTAGTTACTGCTGGTCTAAACAAGTCAAACGCTAAAAAGACAATAAACGTTGAAAATACAACAACTAAATTATTTTTTGTAAAGGCAATCACGGCAATAAAAATGGCACTTGCAAAAAAGGTTAATTGGATTAAACCCATTTCACCTATTTTTTGGACGATTGCATCAAAGAAAAACAACTGACAAATCAACGCTAAAATACCACTAACCGTAATCACGATTGCTATTTCACTTGTGGTAAAGCCAAAATTAATAGTCGCCATAATACTATAAATAGATTCGAACGCTTGCAGGCCAAAAGAGGAAATTAAGATAATCACAAATAATGAGGTAAACATTGGATTTCTTAAAATATCCATAAATGAACCTTTTTTCGCTTCAACAGCGGCTAAAATTCGTTTCTCTGGCTCCTTCAAAACAGTTAATGTCAAAATAAAACCAATAAACGCTAAAAATGCGGCCGCAAAAAATGGAGCGCGAATACCTAAATAAGCAATAAAACCACCAACTCCTGGTCCGATAATAAAACCACCACTAATTGCAGCTGACACAAGTCCCATCGCTTTCGGACGTTCAGAAATCGTGGTCATATCTGCCACAAAGGCTGTCACTGACGGCATTAATAAAGCGGCGGCAATCCCACCTAAACCACGAGAAATATAAAAACCGCTTTTCGCTTGGGCTAAACCAAATAATAACTCAGAAATTGAAAACACCAACATACCCGTCGCAATCATTTTTTTCCGACCAATTTTATCCGAAAGGACACCTGCGATTGGCGATGTGATTAATTGGGCAATCGCAAAAATAGAAATCATCATTCCCATTGTGGTACCAGAAAAATGCATTTCTTCTTTTAATTGGGGAATTACGGGAATGACTAGGCCTACGCCTAGAAAAACAAGAAATAAGTTAGAAATTGCTAAGTACATCATACTATTTTTTTTCGTCATAATTTGCCTCCTCCATAAAAAAACAGCCATCAAAAATGGCTATTTCTGTTTCTTTATATGTACTTTCTTTGACAGTGTTTCG
Source organism: Enterococcus sp. DIV1420a (assembly GCF_051712165.1). NCBI lineage: Bacteria > Bacillati > Bacillota > Bacilli > Lactobacillales > Enterococcaceae > Enterococcus > Enterococcus sp. DIV1420a. The sequence continues at coordinate 1,953,800 of NZ_JBIOOI010000001.1, read as the reverse complement.
GCTGAAACACTCGTTGAGTCATTGAGATACATTTTACACTAATTCACTGAAAATTTCACTAGTTTTTACTTATTTTTTTAAAGGAAATTGTTATTTTTTAAAGACATAACTTAAGTATCCAAGTATTTAATGAATCGCTTTTGTTTTTTATCAGAAACATAGCCAATGTGTTCATAAAATTGATGTGCTGCTGTACGCTGTTCCCCTGAATTTAAGCGAATCGCAGACAAGTTATACTTTTTAGCTTCCGTTTCTAGGTTCATCATTAATTGTTTGCCAATTCCACGGCCTTCTTCTTCTTTTGCCACTGCTAATCCCAGAACGTTTAATAACGTTTGGGAATAAATTGTTTCATACAGTTGCGCATGCACATAGCCTAAAATCTTGCCTGTCTTCGTTTCTTCATAAACATATAAAAACTCTCTGTCACTGGCTAGTAGTAATTTCTCAATCTGTTTACAGGTCACGTCAACGGGAACTTCATAGCCCAATTGTTCTTTATTAATGATAGTTAACGCCGCTGCATCTGTTGGCTTCATTTTTCTAATCAAGGGTAACACCCTCCTAAATGATATTTATAGAGTATTACTTTGGCTACTCTATAGTTTTTTCGATAAATAAAGAACTAACGCATCATCATTAACACACCGTTCGTTTGGTTTCAGCTGCTTATTTTGAAACCAGACTCCTGAACCATCTGGCACATATCCTTGTTTGATATATAATCTTTGCGCTGCACCATAACCAGGATGCAGGCCTACTCCCAAAGAAACAGTATCTGCATAACTTTTGGCAACATTTTCTGCACGATTTAATAATAACCGCCCCACTCCTTGTTTTTGAAATGGTAAGAATACATTGAAATCAGCTATTTCAGGATATAAATTTTTAAAAGGTCCTTCCTTAGCTAATGGAAGTAACGTCACATAACCTAACAGCGTTGCCTTTTTCTCCGCTACAAAAACCGTTCGTTGCTTGACTAATTGTTCTTCTAAATAGTTCATTAAAATCTCTTGGCGACTTGGCCAACCTTGTTGGACAAATTGAGTATCCAGCGCTAAGATATCTTTCTCTTGCATTTCTCTAATAACCACTAGCTCAGACATCAGCATTTCCTCCCGAAAAGCGTTTTCATTTTATAAAACGAAGCGAATAATTCTTCGCTCCCTTATTCATTTTCAAAACCATCGAGTTGATAATATTTGGGCAAAACAGCAACACATGTTTTTTCTGAATTAACAGCAATAACGAACCCTTGCCATAAGGACCACGTCACCGCTTCACCTAATTTCTCTTTCACTCGTTGAATCATTTCAGCTTGCGTTAAGTCTCGTGCAGGAAAATGTTGAACTTTATCGTTACTGATTAAAAAAATAAATGATTCTGAAAAAGCTGTCATGACTTCAGGTGGTAAATTTTTTAATCGTTCTTGGTAATCCATTGAAACCACTCCTTCTTTTTTATCATACCACAACATCCATTTCTCTAAAAAGCGCAGCACTTACTACTGAATATCTGCTAAAATTTGCCTGATAATCTGCTTTTCAGACAGTTGTTCAGATAACCGCTGTTCTCCCGCAAGCCCTAAATAATCTTCTGGTAGCCACCAACGTTTCATTTCCACGACACCAAATTCTTGATTCTTGTTTCTCTGGCTATGTCTTTTCAACGTTTCTTCAAAAGAAATATCAAAATAATAAACCTGAACGTTTCCTTCAAAGAGATGGATTATTTCCTGAAAAAAGGAATGATAAATGGCTTTTTGAAAAATCCCTTCAACAATCACATACTGGCATTCTTGATAACCAAAAGCCAGAGGTCGGGACAGGAGTGTTTAGCTTCAAGAAATAAGAATAAATTTCCGAAAGATGCTTTTCGTCTTTCGAGGAATTTCGGCTTATTTCCGAAGAAGCTGCTCCTCTCCCGCCGTTTATCTTAAGATTCAAGTCTAAGAAGGTAAGTCGTTTCGACTTACGTCCAAAAGACTGTTTCATCTTTAACACGAAGCATTTCTCTGCGCACCACATCTTGAGAAATCAATAACGATTGTTCTTTAAGACACTGATGAAGCGCTTTAGCTATCGTTGTTTTACCACTACCAGAATTACCACGTAAAATAATTAATTTCGGTTGCATCTGTTTCCCTCCATTTTCTTGATTGTTGAAAACCAGCACAAAAGAGCAAAAAACTTGGAAAAAACTCTCCAAGTTTTGCTGTTATTTTGATGAATGTTTCGTTGAATCTCGCTGAATGAATTCCGTTCCGACAATAATTTTTCTAGGAACTGGTGGGGTATTCAAGCATAACTCTTTCATTGTCTCAACGGCTAGCTCACCCATCCATTCAGTATGAACTTTGACTGTTGTTAATGTGGGTGAAACATATTTTGCGACACTAATATCATTAAAACCAATGATAGAAATATCTTCTGGCACACGAATGGCTGCTTCTTGTAACGCCCGCATCGCACCAATTGCCAACGTATCACTTGCAGCGAAAAAAGCGGTTGGACGAGTGTCCGCTTCTTCAATAAAGTCTTTCATCGCTTGATAGCCTTCTTCAACAGAAAAAGCTGCTTCGACAACCCATTCTTGATGATAAAGGTCCAGATCTTTTAAGGTTTCTTTAAAAGCGACAAAACGTGGATCAACCAATGCCACGTGGGACTCTTTCGTATATTCTTGCCCAGAAAGCATACCAATTTTCTGATGCCCTTGCGCCAAAAATTCTTGCACAATTGTTTTAACACTTCCAGCAAAATCAACAACAATGGAGTTTTGGCCAAAAGCCATTGCATCAAAGTCTACAAATAGAAGAGGTGCGCCTAAGGCGGCTAAGGCCGCCACTTGCTTTTCATCAAATTTTCCTAGGGCAATTGTCCCATCAAATCTTTTTTGAGACAGGTTTGTCAGAGATTCTTTGACTAAAAGAAAACCCAATTCCTCTGCCCGCTTTTCAACACCTAAACGAATCGATAAATAGTAAATATCATCCAGTTCTTCTGGATCGCTGAACCATTGGACAAACCGAATTTTCTTTTTGCCTGCTTGTTTTTTTCTGGCTCGCTTTTTATAATTTAACGTTTCTGCTGTTTCAAATATTTTCTTCTTCGTTTCATCACTAACTGATAATGTTTCATCATAGTTCAAAACTCTCGAAACTGTCGCTGAAGAAACACCGACTTGCTCTGCTATATCTTTAATGGTTACGATGTTCCTCACCTCAAATTAATCATTTTCAATACATTGAATAAATCGTTCAAAAGCACGACGGCCTTCTTCGTCACGTTTAAAGACACCGGCATCTGTTAAAATTTGAACAAAAATTGTCCCAATTCCTTGTTGGATCACTTCTTTGACATTGGCTTCAGTGATGGTTTGCTGACTGAGTTCATCCGCCCAACCTCGATGACTTTCAGCAATTTGATTGGGTTGCTTTAATAAATACTTTTCGACTTCTCTTAATTCTCGCGCCAGCCTTGGTGGCAAAATAGCTAGTCCCATTACTTCAATTAAGCCAATATTTTCTTGCTTAATATGTTGTACTTCTGGATGTGGATGAAAAATGCCATCTGGAAATTCCTCCGAAACATTATTATCTCGTAAAACTAAATCCAATTCAAATAATGACCCTTTGCGTCGAGCAATTGGCGTAATCGTATGATGCGGTGTGCCATCTTCTGAATAGGCCCGAACTGAGACTCGTTCATCAGAATAATTGCGCCATTTGGTCAAAATTAATTCGGCCGCCTCAACTAGTTCCTCTTGACGATCACTTTGAAGACGAATCACAGACATCGGCCATTTTAAAATACCAGCAGTTATCTCAGGATATTTTTTCAAAGAAAATCTTGTTTCCATTGGTGCTAAATCCATTGGAAATGTATGACGTCCTGCTTGGTAATGATCATGAGATAAAATAGAACCACCAACAATTGGCAAATCTGCATTAGAGCCCACAAAATATTCAGGGAATAACTCCGTAATTTTAAGGAGCCGCTGGAACGTTTTTTTCTCGATTTTCATTTCTCGATGTTGTTGGTCCAAGAAAATCGCATGCTCATTATAGTAAGCATATGGCGAATATTGAAAGCCCCAAGCTTCGTCCTCTAAATTTAGTCGGATAATCCGATGGTTTGTCCGTGCTGGATAATTCACACGGCCATAATAGCCTTCATTCTCCATACATAACATACACGCTGGATATTTTTTTTGACTCATTTTCTTTTCAGCCAAAATTTTTCGAGCATCCTTTTCTGGCTTCGATAAGTTAATGGTAATTTCTAGTTTACCATAGGGTGAGTCCATTGGGAAAATAATATTTTTGGCGATTGCTTTCGTTTTAATGTAGTTATTCGTTTTACATAACTGATAAAAATAATCCGTTGCTTTTCGTGGAGACTCTTGATAATAATCCATAAACTTCCGATTAATGATGGTTGGGGTCGGCGTAATAAAATCCATTAACTCCGCTTCTAGTTGTTCTGCTTCCGTAATTGAGTCATCGATTTGGTGATTGGCTTGTGCAATGTTTAAAAGATGTTCCACCACACGCAACGGTTCTTGCTCACAAGCAACCGCTTCTGGTTGTTCAAAAAAATCACAGCCAACTAGTTTGGCAATCCGATTCGTCAAATAATAGCGGTCTGTTTCCGTCCAATCGCCATTTTCTATGATTATCTCTACAAATGCAGCAATCCATTTACTACTTTCTTTCATCATCTGATGTTCTCCTATTCATTATAGCCTTGAGGATGTTTCACATGCCATTGCCAAGCGGTGGCGATAATATCCTTGACCTCAGTTACTTCTGGTTGCCAGCCTAAAACTCGTTTGGCTTTTTCACTAGAAGCAATTAACGTACTAGGATCCCCTGCTCGGCGTGGCGCGATTGTTGCAGGAATTTCTTGGCCTGTCACTTCGCGAGCAGCATCTAACATTTCTTTAACAGAATAGCCGTTGTTGCTTCCCAAGTTAAAGACGTCACTTTCGCCGCCATTTTTCAAATATTCTAAAGCCAAAATATGTGCTGCAATCAAGTCTTCAATGTAAACATAATCTCGAATGCACGTGCCATCTGGTGTATCATAATCATCCCCAAAAATACTTAGCTCTGCTCGTTGGCCTAATGCCACTTGTAAAATAATTGGCACAATATGCGTTTCTGGCGTGTGATCCTCACCAATTGAGGCATCTTTTTTTGCTCCTGCAACATTAAAATAACGCAAAGCAACATATTTCATTCCATAAGCGTTGTCGCACCATTTCATGATTTTTTCCATCATTAATTTACTTTCCCCATACGGATTTTTAGGATTCGTTGGGGTTTCTTCTGTAATAGGCATTGCTTTTGGTTCGCCATAAGTGGCCGCTGTGGAAGAAAAAACAATATGTTTCACTCCGAATTCTTGCATGACTTCCAAGGCAATTTGAGTGCCGTGAACATTGTTATTGAAATACATTAACGGTTTCTCCACGGATTCTCCTACTAAAGAATTGGCCGCAAAGTGCAACACCCCTTCAATTGATTCTTTTTCAAAGACGCTACGTAAAAAAGCTTTATCACGAATATCGCCTTCATAGAAAGTCGCTTGTTCATGAACTGCTGAACGATGTCCCGTTAATAAATTATCAACAACAACAACGGCATAGCCTTTTGAAATTAATTGATCGACGGCATGTGAGCCGATGTAGCCTGCGCCACCTAATACTAAAATAGACATTTAAAGCCTTCCTTTCTAAAATAACTTTCTGGCACCATCATCAATTGATGCAGGATAAAAATCAGCAGCATAGCCAATTTTATCTTGATAACTCTGGCCAACAGCTTCAATAAATGCATCTATATTTTGCTTTGGTACCAAAGCAATACTACAACCGCCAAACCCTGCACCAGTCATCCGTGCGCCCAAAACGCCTGGTTGTTCTTGCGCACAAGCCACTAAGGTATCCAACTCAATGCCAGTTACTTCGTAATCTTCTTTTAGCGAACGATGTGAGGCATTTAATAATAAGCCAAATTCTTCCAAATCCCCTTCAGTTAGCGCTTGTTTTGCCAATAAAGTTCGTTCATTTTCTGTGACGGCATGACGCGCTCGTTTAATCAACGTTGGATCTCCAATCAATGCTTGATATTGTTCAAATGTCTCGCTGTCTAATTCACCTAAAAATTCAATAGATAACTCTTTTTGAAGCAAACGAACGGCTTCTTCGCATTCTGCACGGCGTTCATTATATTTTGAATCTGCTAATTCACGGCGTTTGTTAGTATTCATAATGACAATCGTATACTCACCTAATTTGGCGGGAACCATTTCATAGTGCATATTATTGGTATCTAGTAGAATAGCTTGATCTTTTTCTCCCATTCCTACGGCAAATTGGTCCATAATTCCCGAATTAACTCCAATAAATTCATTCTCCACTTTTTTACCGATTTGCACCAATTCAAGCATTGGACAGTGTAAAGCATATAAATCATTACAGATCGTTCCCATTAAAAGTTCAATAGAAGCAGAAGAAGACAAGCCAGCACCATTAGGAATCGTACCGTAGAAGAGCACATCTAAGCCAGAATCAATATTGTGTCCGCTTTCAATCAAGTAATTTAAAACGCCTTTAGGATAATTTGCCCAATCATCTGAATCTGAATAGGTTAAATCTTCTAATGAAAATTCGATGAGACCAACCTCTTTAAAATTATCAGAAAACATCCGAATTTTTTGGTCGTCTCTTTTTCTTGCCACACCAAATGTCCCTAACGTAATAGCCGCTGGGAAAACATGACCGCCATTGTAATCTGTATGTTCACCAATCAAATTAATTCTTCCAGGGGCAAAATAACAGGCTGTCCCTTTCTCACCAAATATTTCTACAAATCGATTCATTAACAGTTCTTCCATCACTAATCGCTCCTTTCATTAGTAAACAAATTGTATAATATTTACTAAATTTTTGCAAATGTTTACTTAATATTTTCTTAATTGTCATTTTGATTGAAAACGTGTACAATACAATTAAATAAAGATTTATTTTCTTAGCGTTTCTTTTTGACTATTTAAATAATCTAAAAAACAAAATTAAATTTACTAAATATTTACTTGAAGGAAGGATTGATTATTTTGACTATTTCAACTGAATCATTTGGACAAGGAATGCTTCTTTACACACTGACGAATAAAAATGGTGTGACTTTAAAAGCAACAGATTTTGGTGCGCGAATTGTTGCGCTCGACGTTCCTCTTACAAAAAATGAATCCCGATCACTCGTGCTAGGCTTTCCCTCAGCAGATGAATATTTGTCTAAAGACTTATATTTTGGTGCAACAATTGGTCGAACAGCTGGTCGAATTGCCGATGGCTTCTTTAAACTAGCGGGTAAAACGTATCAAACGATGATTAATACTCCTACTCAAACAACACTTCACGGCGGCACACCTGGGTTTGAAAGTAAAAAATGGCACAGCGAAATCCAAGAGGCACAAGCGAATCCTTCTGTGAAATTTTGGCTAGAGAGTCCTGCTGGTGAAAATGGTTTTCCTGGAAATCTCACTGTTTCAGTCACGTATACATTGACTGAAGAAAATGAATGGCAAATTGAGTATCAGGCAACTACAGATGAACAAACACTTTTTAATCCAACCAATCATGTCTACTTTAATTTAACTGGAAATCCTGCAATTCCCATTGATGCGCATGAGTTACAAATAAATGCCCAAAAGTTTGTCCCGCTTGATGAAAGAGTTTTACCGCTTGGAGAATTAGCTTCCGTCGACCAGACAGCTTTTGATTTACAAAAACCTAAAAAATTAGCTGAGGTTTTTTCAAGTAACGATGAACAAATCCAAAAGATGAACGGCTTCGATCACCCTTTCATCTTAACCAATCATGATTTAATTAACCCAGATGTTATCTTAAAAAGTCCTACTAAAGATATCACCTTAGAGATGTTCACTGATCAACCTTCAGTTGTTATTTTTTCAGCAAATTTTGCTGATAACGGTCCCGATATTCAAGGGCAAAAATTAGTCAATCACGGAGCGCTCACATTTGAAACCCAAGTCTGTCCTGGTGCTGAAAGATTTCCGTTGTTCGGTTCTATCACCCTCTCACCTGAACAGGAATTTCACTCAACGACCCGTTTCAAACTAATTTATTAAGTGAAAAGATGCTCTTAACCAAGCTTATCTTCGAACTAAAAAAGATAAGAATGGTTAAGAGCACTTCTATTATTTGACATTTTTAATCGCTCCATTTACACTATTTTCAATTAGAAAGGCGGTGATGTCTATGTATGCAATCAAATTTTTTCATGGCTATTTAACTGCAGATGGTAAACGTACGCGAGATAAATCAGGTTGTTTAGTTTACCACTCTGAAAAAGAAGCACAAAAATTAGCAGATAAAATTGGCGGGAGAGTTAAAAAAATTGGATAACCTTAGGTAAAGGATAGATAAGCAAGGCTATTTTGCTATCTGTCCTTTTTTATTTTACATATTCCTCGACTTATTGTATTGATTTGATACAATAGAGAAAAAGCCTAAAGGAGCGCTTACATGAAACAAAATGACTTTGATTATATGCAAATGTTAAAAGGTGAATTATATTACGCCCCCACCATTTTACCCGAAAATAAATCAACAAAAGGCAAGGTGTTAGCTCAAAAAATCAATCAACTTCCTATCGATAATGTGAAAGAAATTGTGGCCCTAGAAAAAGAATTATTAGGAAAAACTGGCAATGAGTTATATATCACCCCACCCCTCCATGTAGATTACGGTCGCCATATTGAGGTAGGAGAAAATTTTTATGCAAATATGGATTGCATTTTTTTAGATGTAAACAAAATCATCTTCGGTGATAATGTCATGGTTGGCCCTCGTGCTAGTTTTTATACTGCCGGCCATCCAATTGATCCAACGATTCGAACTGCAGAATTAGAATTCGGGACGCCAATTATTGTTGAAGATAACGTGTGGATTGGCGGAAGTGCCACCATTTTACCTGGCGTTACAATTGGAAAAAATGCTATTGTTGCTGCTGGTGCTGTGGTTACAAAAGACGTTCCTGCCAACACGATTGTTGGGGGTAATCCAGCAAAAGTCATTCGCAAAATTGATGAAAAAGATCAGCAATTTTGGACAGAAAAGCAACGGCAGTATCAAATCGCTAAGAAGCAATTCTTTCATGAATAAAAAAGCCCCAATCCAATGAAAATAACGGATTGGGGCTTTTTTTAATCTTCTTCATAATAATTAAACATCCAATGGATGCCAAACTGATCTTTTAGGGAACCATACTTTTTGGACCAAAAAGTTTCAGATAATGGCATTGTAACAGTGCCACCTTCAGATAATCGTTTAAATAAGCGATCAATTTTTTCATCATCATCTGTGCTAACCACGAGCGAAAGGTTATTTCCTTCCGTAACTTCAAAACCAAACATATCAGGAACATCTGAAATCATTACATAGGTTCCTTCAATAATGATACTTGCGTTCATCACTAAATCCTTTATCTCGTCGTTTATAGGATGCTCAGGATCCTCAGGTGCTTCGCCAAAAGTCATTAAATTTTGACATTTTGTATCAAAAACATCTTCATAGAACGCAATTGCTTCTTTTGCTTCACCTTTAAAATTTATATACAGCTCTAACAAATGACTCACCTTCTTTCATGATCAAATTTTATACTTTATTTTCTCATGATTTGTCAGAAAGCAAAAATAGTCTGCTTAAAAATCTGATTTTTCTAGTAACAAGGTAACAAATTTTTCCAAATACAGTTGGTCAACCGCATCATAGCTATTTGTTACACCACTATCAATATCTAAAACACCGACCAATTGATGATTTTTTACCATTGGTACAACGATTTCAGACATCGCAGCTGAGTCACAAGAAATATAATTGGCGTGTGTCTTCACGTTATCAACAATCAATGTAGCTTGTTTTTCCGCGGACTCACCACAAACACCTTTGCCCATTTTAATTCTGGTACAAGAGACTTTCCCTTGAAAAGGCCCCAAAACTAATTCTTCATCTTTATATAAATAATACCCAGCAAAAACGGTATCTGGTAATGTTTGTGCAAGTAACGCGGACGAGTTTGCTAAATTTGCAATAGCATCCGTTTCTATTTCTAACAAACCGCTCAATTGTTGTAAGCACAATTCGTAGGCTGCTTTTTTGTTTTCTCTCGTTTGTTCAGTCATGCTTGGTTCATCTCCTTCATTTTGTCTTATTATAAAGGAAGATACGCAAAAGTGCTATGTTAAAGTGAGTCAAACAAACTTGAAACGCTGATCCACGTTGTGAGCAGAAGCACTTTATAAGGATTAAACTGTGACGAGTAACCGCTGGACTGACACTATGCGTTGCTCAGAGCTGAACCCTGTTTCCTCTGTTTGGCTTTTTAACATTCTATTTCTACCTAATTTTAAAGCAAGTTAAACCCATTGTCCTTTCAACATAATCTTGCGTTTCTGCGGTTTTCTAGCAATCACTTCTGCTGTAGAAGCTGCTTCTGTAAAGATAAAGTTTGCTTCGTCGCCTTCTGTAAACCAAAGACGTTCTTCTTCAAATGAAAAAGGTGCTTCTTTGCCGCAGCCATGGACGTAAGCTTGAGTAAGTTGCTCTTCTGTAATCTTTCCTGTCATTTCACAAAAATTACGTAATTTTTCAAATAAATCACCTGAAACATTAGAACTCCAAGAGTCAAAAAAGCCATCACTACCTAAATGAACCGATACACCAGCTTGGCGTAACACATCAATTGGTGGCAATAAATAACGAGGATCATAGGGAATTGTAGACATAATCGCCGTTTGATGCGTTGCCAAGCGTTGGTATAGTTTTTCTTTTTCTGCTGGTCGTACATCTAGCAGCGCAAAGGCGTGACTGATAGCGGTTCGCTGAGTAAATTTTCGTTCTTCTAAAATGTCTAAAAATTTATCAATTGTATAAACGCCCACTTCCCCCGTATCATGCAAGTGGATATCGATTCCTACTTGAAATTCTTCTGCCAGATCGAAAATAGTTTCTAAAGATTCTTCAATTGCATAATCAATGCCTGCAGGATCTAAACCGCCAACCATTGTTCCACCATTTTTTAGGGCTTCTTTCATGAGTAAAACCGTTTGGGGATTTTTTAATAATCCATGCTGTGGAAAGACAACAATATCATAATCAATCACATGCGCATATTTTTCTAAGGCTCTTTTGACGCCCCAGAAGTTTTCTAGTTCTACATAAGGATCAATGTTGACATGTGTCCGAATATAAGAGGCTCCATAACCAATCAATTTTTCAATCATGGCCGTCGCTCGTTGTTCTGTTGACGGCGCTAACAATTTAAGTTCACTGGCTTCGTCTGCTAAACGCTCTTTTAAATTCTTAACAGGTTGGCTAGCACGCCAGCCTAATGAAAGGTATGTTTTATCTAAGTGATTATGGCTCTCTTGAAAAGTGGGAATAGCTAGTTGTCCTTTTAAATCAGTGCCTTGTTGCTTTTCAGTGACTTGATTTTGCGGAATAATCGCTTGGATTTTCCCTTCTTGAATCGCTAAAGTATAGCGTGCGGTTTTAGTATACGTTAATTCGTGGTGGTCTTTAGCAAAACCAGTTTCTAAACGAACATTATTCAAATAAACAATGGATGCTGTCATTCTCTTTCCCCCTTTTGAACGGCTTCAACCAGTTGTCCTTTTAGTATCAGTTGTTGGATTGGCTGTTGGCGTGCAATCACGTGAGCAGTGCTCTCAGCATTAAATAGTAGGAAATCTGCAGAATCGCCGACGTTAGGCCAAACTCGCTGCCCGTTAGGATCAAGAGGCGTTACAAAATTACTCGCTAAGCCCCATAAACGATTCAAGCGATACTCATCGCTAATTTTAAATCTTTGAGCGGCTGTATTTAATTTTTCTATTGTATTGCCACTGCCAAAAGGCGACCAATGATCCGTCAAACTGTCATGAGCAACGGAAATCTTAACACCTTGTTCAACCAAGGTTGGAATCGGCATGGTGGGCATTCCAATCGGTACAGTCGAAGTCAAATCAATCCCTGTTTCGATGAATTTTTGCGCAATGTCTCTACTTGATGCTTCTTCTAAGCTCCCTAAGGCTAAAGCATGACTTAAAGTAACTTTGCCAAACATCTTTGCTTGTTCTGTATAATCAACAAATTTATTAAATTCATAAAGTCCCAAAGTATCACGGGCGTGTAAATGAACATCAATTTTTTTATTAAATGTGGTAGCTAATTCAAATATTTTTGCGATTGAATGATCCACATGACGATCCACAAGGGCTGGATCAACGCCGCCGACATGAGTTGCCCCCATGCGTAAGGCTTCGCGCATCAAAGGTTCGACTTGTGAGCGGAGTAATCCGTGTTGAGGAAAAGCCACAATTTCATGAGTAATGTATTGTTCATATCGACTAAATGCTTCTTTAGTAATTTCAATATGTTTCGTTCCAATAGATGGATCTACATTACAATGACTGCGAATATGATAATGGCCTTGTTGAATATACTGCTCAATAACTTGGCAAGCACGTTCTAAACTAGTTGGTAATTGTTCAGGTAACAGCCAAGTTTCTTCTTCAATACGTGTTAAAATTCCTTTCGTTAGTGGACGACAGGCCTTCCAAGGTCCCCCAAAATACGTTTTATCAATATGAATATGCATTTCTCTTAGAGCAGGTAAAACGAGTTGCTGATTCACATCGATAACTGTTTCGTTCTCTAAAGGCCTTAACTGCGGTGCGACCGCAGTACAGATCTCGTTTTCAATTCGAATATCATAGCTAGCTGTCTCTGTCGCAACAATTCGCTGATTCACAGTAGAAAATCCTGTTTCTAATTTACAGTTTTTTAAAAGCATGACAAACCCCTTCCTACCTTCATTCAATTAGTTAACATAAGCCCATTTTAAACTGTACGTAGGTCCAAATGAATGCCAATACAGATCCTTGATTTTTTGATTAGCTAATACAGAAATGCTTCGATTGTAGATTGGTGCTAAAACCGTTTCCTGATTCACCAAAATATCTTGTGCTTGAGCAAAGTCATTTAAACGAGCCTCTTGATCAGCCGCATGTGTTGTTCTAGTCTCTTGGATTAATTGATCATACGTATCACTCTTGAACGTTACGCCGCCCAAGGTACTATCCGAAGTAAAGATGCGCATAACTGTTAATGGATCACGATAATCGGTTCCCCAACCAGATAATTCTAAATCATAGTCTCTCGTTTGATCACGATCAACACGAATAGTAAAAGGAACTTGAGTAACATTCACTTCTAATCCGTCTAGATTTTCTTCCAATTGAAATTGGAAAAACTCAGCAGCTTTTTTGGCGCTGTCTGTATCATCTGTTAAAAATTCTAATTTGATTTTATCCAGCCCAATTTCTTTTTTCCCTTTTTCCCAGAATTCTTTTGCTTTCGCTGTATCGTAGGTTAAGTAGTTATTTTTCTTAGCAGCTAGTTTTGTGAAATCTGTTCCATCTGGCGCAATCGTTTGTCCCGGCGGAATTACTTGATCTGTAGCCGTTGATTGATCTTGCAAGACTTCTTTTACAAAACTTTTTTTATCAAAAGCTTGTGCCAACGCTTTACGAATATTGTTGTTCGCTAAAGCCGGATTTTCTTTTCCATCACGAACGCTGTTCATTTTTAAAAAGTATGTGACGAATTGAGGAATTGAAAGAAAGGCTGGATTATCAACATAACCAGGAATAAATTCACCACTTAGCTTATTCACTACATCCAATTCATTCGAGTCAAACAAATTCACCGCTGTCGTTGGGCTCTTAATTACTGAAACTTTCGCTTCTGTTAATTTAACTTTTTCAGCATCCCAATACGTATCATTTTTTTCGTAGGTCCAGTCATCGGAAGAGGCATTATCCCATTCTTTCAATTTAAAAGGACCATTATAAATCAAATGTTCTGCATCAGTGGCATATTTATCCCCTTGTTCTTTGATATATTTTTCATTTTGCGGAAACAAAACAGGAAACGAAAGCAAAGATTTCAAATAAGGGGTGGGCCGTTCTAAAGTTATTTCTAACGTTTTATCATCTAGCGACTTAACCCCAAGAGTATTCACATCTGCGCCTTCTAAAGCAATTTCCTTAGCATTTTTAATGACATCAAAAAATAAAGCTTGATGAATCGATCCTGATTTAGGGGAAGCAACTTGTTGCCATGCATAAACAAAGTCGTTTGCTGTTACTGGATCATCATTCGACCATTTGGCATCTTCTCTAATCTTAAATGTATAAACGGTTTCATCTTCAGAAATCGCTGGTTCTTCGGCAGCGACCCCCAACTCTAATTCATCTTCTTTACCTAAAACATAGAGTCCTTCATAAACTTGATTCATGACTAAAGTCGAGGTCGTATCCCCCGCTGTGTGTGGTTCCATTGTCGAAATAGCCGCTTCAGAACTAATTGCAATTTTTTGTTCCGCTGCTTTGTTACTATCAGCCGAGTTTCCCGTTCCCGCCTGACAAGCCGTTAAAGCTAAAAGCAAACCGACGCATCCTAACATTTTTAATTTCTTCATACCGATCCCTCCATTTTACAAACTATAACCTTCAAAGTTACCAGAATTTTCTGATAAAATATAGAAAAAGAAGCATATCTGATAAGAGTCTCAAAAAACTTACAGATTATAGAAATACTTGAGAAATTTAAAGTAGCTGAAACAATAGTAAAAGCATTAAAAATTAAGTATACTATTGCTATATCTTTAAACGATGCGTTTCTATAGGTTGTAAGCGCTGATTGTTCTTATTTGGTCACTTGTGACTACCAATCACGTGATGACTTGGAACTTTTTTCTATTAGTATAAGGATACCTTATTTTCCCTAAAATAGTTTTGTAACATCTTACAATAAATACACTTAATTTTTAGATAATTCATACAAAAGGAGGCCTTGCTAATGATGACGGTCAATGATCTACTCCATGCAGAAGAACTACCTGGTTTAACCTTATTGACGCACGAGACCAATTTAGATGCGCCAATTCTACAAGCTAATATTTTAGAAAATCCTGATGCTTTTGACTGGTTAACGCCAGGAGAAATTTTATTAACTACCGGCTATATTTTCAAAGATCAGCCTTGCTTGCAAAAACGTCTTATTCAAGAACTAGCAAATATGAACTGCGCTGCTCTAGGCTTTAAAGTCCAACGTTATTTCAATGAAGTTCCACAAGAGATGATCCAATTAGCGAATGACGTCGGATTACCAATTCTCTCAATCCCTTATAATTACAACTTTTCTCAAATTATTTCATTGGTCAATCGCCGAGTCAATCAACCTGACGAAACGATTAGCCAACATTCTGTTCATATGCATAATAAATTTTATACAATTATCAAAGCTGGCGGAAAAAGTACCCAATTACTGGAAGTATTAAGTGCCGCGATTCAAGCGCCTGTAATGCTTTTAGACGAGCGTTTTCAGATTATGAATCATTTTGATTTACCTGATGCGCCAACAAGAATCACCAGTATTTTAAATAACGCGACTCTCAAAAAACAGTTTGAGACAGCTTTAAAAGCCCAGAACAATGAGCTCCTATTATTTTATAAAGAACCATTGACTGTTGAATTTTCCTTAGCGAACCATCAGTTATCTTTGCGAATTTTACCCATCAAAAAGAAAAATCTCAGCTTATCTTACTTAGTGATTTGGCAAACTACCAAAAAATTACAGACGATTGATTTATTATCTGTGGAGGTCTGTGCTCACTACCTTTTACCACAACTTCAATTAGAATCTTCGGAAAATTTAACAACGAGGCAAAAGATCGGGGCGCTGTTTCAAGACCTTATCCAAGAAAAAAATACCAATCCTCAAGCTTGGCAAGAATTTAGTAATTATCTGCAATTAAATGAAAAAGATACATTTAGTCTCTTGCTTGTAGCCATTGAACAATTGGAACAACTGTTTAATCCGACTATTCAAATGAATAGCATTGGCCATCAATTGAATCATATTTTAGAAGGATATCGACAAAAAATCACTGCCTTTCCTACACAAACTGGCTTTATTTTATTACTAGAAAATCCAGCGCAAGAGGAAGCCACCTACCTTGCACAAACCACTCATCTTGCCAAGAATTTACTAGAGCAACTAATGAAACTGAATCCAAAATTATCATTTAAATTAGCGATTGGTCCAACTGTCAAGAAAATCACCAATCTGTGTGATTCTTATAAATTAGCACAAGAAACATTCCACTTAGCACAAGCAAGTCAAGAATTACAACAACGAACTATTTTGAATTATGACGACCTCTTTTTTTATCGTTTAATGATCGAAACCCTGACCAAACAAGCCAAACAAAAAATATATCAACGATTGATTGAACCATTAGAAAAAGAAGATCAAAAACATGAAAGTTCCCTACTAGAAACCATCAATACCTACTTTCAGTCGAATAAAAATATTTCGTTGACTGCCACAAATATGTATGTACACCGTAATACAATTATTTATCGCTTAAAAAAAATAGAAGAGATTCTTCACTTAACTTTAGAATTTCCTGATAGTTCGCTACAACTAAGTTTGGCTGTTTATTTATATAAACAAAAATTACTATAAAAAGGCCACCACGAATAGTAAATCGTGGCGGCTTTTTTAACTGTTTCAATTTTGTTAGCGAATAATCATTACAGAAATTGGGGCATATCGAGCCATATAAGCTGCTTGGCTACCAAAAAAGCTTTTTAATTTGCTAGTTGACTTGGAGCCAATAATTAACAAATCTGGTTTATTCAAAGGAATAAGCTTATTAATAATTAATTCTCCTGGGTTCCCTTCATTGACAATTACACTTACTTTATCGATGCCATTCGCTAACGCTTCTTGTTGATATTTTTCCGTTTGTTTCTCTAATTTCGCCAACTGTTCTTGCCAATAATTTTTATCTAACGATTGGTAAACATTAATCTCTTTCTCTTCTAAAATCGAAACAATAACCAATTCAGCTTGTTCTTCTTTTGCTTTTTGGATAGCATAATGAAATGCTTTTAACGCATCTGGCGACTCTTCAACACCAACCATAATTTTTGAAAATTTCATTATTTAACCTCCTCTACTTGTTGCTCCATAGCTGCAAGCTGCTGTGCATATCGTTTATCGCCTTTATATAATTCCACAACCGTCCAAACTAACAAGAGGATGACGAGTGCTATGATGACATAGGCAATATTATCGGCTAACGTAATTTGACTCGCTGTCGGATTATCACCGAAAAATCCTTCAATTTGATCAGGTAAGCCTTTCATATTGAGGTAAATTAAGCCAATGACAGAAACCCAGCCTAACAATTTAATTAACCACGAGTTTTTAAAATGTTCACCCATTTCAACACGGCTATCTGTAAACATCAGTAAAGGCAACATCGAAAATGGCAAAGCAAATGCTAGAAAAACTTGTGAATTGTTCATTAAATTATTAATCGCAATATGCTCCTCCACTGTACTTTTTCCGCTGGTCATTAAAACACAGATTAAGACAGGAATAACAGATAACAAACGTGTGACCATCCGACGTAACCAAATTGGTACGCGCATATGAATAAACCCTTCCATAATGATTTGACCAGTTAACGTTCCTGTAATTGTTGAATTTTGTCCTGATGCCAATAAGGCTACCGCAAATAAAATTGATAAAATTCCAGAACCTGCAATATGCGCTAAAATAGAATTACTCATAACCGCTGGATTTGATAAAGCATCAAACAAACCAAAGAATGAAGGATCTTTGACACTGCCGGATTTAAAAACGGCCACACCCATAATCAATAATAAAGAGTTAACAAAAAATGCCATCGTTAATTGAATATTAGAATCCCAAGTTGAAAAGCGTAAAGCGCGTTGAATATCGGTTTTATCTTTACGATCAATTTTACGACTTTGCACAACAGAAGAATGTAAATACAAATTATGAGGCATCACTGTTGCACCAATAATCCCCAATGCACCTGTCAATGGCGTTTGCCCATTCACCGCATGTGATGTAGAAAAAGCTTCTGCGCTAGGAACCAGCCCTTTAATTACATCTCCCCATACTGGATTTGACAATGCCACTTGATAAGCAAAAATCACAAAAATAACAACAATTAAAGCAACAACAATAGCTTCAATTTTTCTAAAACCAATTTTTGTCAATAACAACAAAAGTAAAACATCAAATACCGTAATGAAGACAGCCAGACCTAAAGGAATATGAAATAATAAATATAAGGCAATTGCGCCCCCGATAACTTCAGCGATATCTGTAGCCATAATTGCTAACTCTGTTAAAATCCATAATACAATACCTAACGTCTTACTAGTTCTAGCACGAATCGCTTGTGCTAAATCCATCTGTGAAACAATGCCTAATTTAGCAGCCATATATTGGAGCAACATTGCAATCAAACTGGAAATTAAAATAATCGACATCAATAAATATTGAAAATTTTGTCCCCCAGTAATTGAAGTAGACCAGTTTCCTGGATCCATATACCCCACTGCTACCAATGCTCCTGGACCTGAGTAAGCAAATAACGTTTTCCAAAAACTCATATTTTTAGGCACGTCGATGGTGCCATTAATTTCTTCAAGCGAAGGACCATTTGCATATTCAATCAAATGATGTCTTTGCTTTGGTTCATGTTCTTCTGAATTTTTCAATTCAATTCCTTCTTTCGTTTTGCAATAATTTTAAAAGGCCCTTCCCGTTAGAAGGTTAACCTCTAATATATTTTAGGTACACCTAAAATATACTGCTAAAAATAACAAAATGCAAGACTTGAAAGAAAATTTTGACAGTGTAAAAATAGATTGTCGTAAATGTGCGATCTTAAAGTTTGAAGAAATCAGGGTAGCTGGTAGTTGATTATCTTAAGAAGTAGAAAATAAGGGACCTAAGTCATTTCGGCTTAGGTCCCTTATTTTATTTTTATTCGGTTATTCTATTAAGAATGGATGCTACAATTTCTGTCGTGTCAGCTGAATGATTTCTAAAAATCTCGGTAAACTTAATCTGACGAAAACCTTCAAGTACTTCGGGCAACTTATTTTTCCCCCATTCAAAAGTTCCATCATTTCTTTTCAATAATCTCTGTAAAATTTCTTCTTTCTCGACCGCTAACAAAAAATGATAAACGTCAATGCCAGCTCGTCTCAAATAACCAATCAGCTCTTCTTCATATTCTTTTTTATAAAGGGTCATTGGAACAATAATCGGCCGTCCAGACTCTTTGGACATTCGTTTTAATAAATGAGCATTCCAGCAACGCCATTCCTGATACTCTTGAAAATCATTTTCTTTCATTTCTTCGGGAACTAACTCCATCAATGCACTACCAATAATTTCTGGATCATAAATGATTGCATTGGGAAGTTTTTGTTGTAACTCATGTGCAATGGTCGTTTTTCCGGCTCCAAACGCACCGTTTAACCAAATAATCATCATAATTTCCTTTCTTCTGAACAAATTTCTTTGTTGTTTAATTTAGGTGCTAGATTACTTTTAATTTTTTTAGCTTTTGTATTTGTTCATCTACGCTATGTGTGCCATCTAAAAGATAGTCTGAACTTACTGATACATTTTTTTCATGTTCTATAAATAGCGGTCTAACATTATTTAAATAGTTATGGGCCCACTTAATAATACTTTCTCCTTGAGAATAAGAATAATCTCTAATCACTTGGCGAGCAAAACAAACATCTAATGGCGTTTTCAGGTAGATCACAATATCAATAAAAGGCTTCAAATCATCGTGTAAATAGCCAAATGGAAAGTCTATAAAAATATAATTAAATTTGCCTTGAGCATTCACAGAAAAAAAGTCTTTCATTAACTGGGTAATATCGAATAAATTGACTGCAACGTTGAAATTTTTTAATAAAAAAGCATGGGATGGTGCCGATGGCAAAGCATCAATACTATAATCATCGAATGAAAGTACATAAGCATTTTCAACAGTATCAGATAAAGCATTAATGAGTGTCGTTTTTCCACTTGCTGTCACACCGCTAATTACTATCACTTTTGTTTTCAATACACTACCTCCCAAAATTTTAGCCATTCACGTATAGTTACTACTTACATCTTTAACAGTAAACGAGACAAACTAAAAATACAACATCCTACGCTATTAACCTCGGGTTATATAACATACTCATCTGATAATTTCTCCCTAAAAAAACAGAATGTGGGCAATCTTTTTAAGAATCATTGAATAGAATAACAACAAACAGTAATTCAGGTATAACCAGCTAGAAATTGTTTTATTTTTAGTCACGAGTATGATAAGCATGTAAATCAAATAGAATCATATTAGGTGAGGTTACTCTGAAGAACACAGGTTATCGCTCGGAAATGTCGAGAGACAGTAACGAGTAAAGCAGGGATTGTCGAATTAAGGCTTTCCTAAGATAACTAGAATTTTTTTCTTACGTCTCAGAAAGCCAAAGCTCAATTATTGTGATTACCCTATAATCTTCTTTTATTCGGCGACCTCTTTAATATGATTAATTGGAGGTTTTTAAATTGAAAGCTGTCACTGCATCATCTAAGAAAAATACCCTACTTACTAAAAGTATCGGGAATCTTACCTTGCTCATCATTTTAGGCATTTTCATTTTTATCATCGTCTTCTCTTGGCTAAAAATGAATCGCCCTCTCCACACCCTTCCCTCAGAAGAATTCCTCGCAACACCAAGTAAAACAGATGATTTCTTATCTCCATCAAATCTTTTTTACTTTTCAATTCGAACCATGTTTCGAATGATTGTGGGGATGGCTTGGTCCTTCCTGTTTTCCTTTGTTTTTGGTATTTTAGCCGTAAAATATAAAACGGCACGAAGAGTCATTTTACCATTAGTTAATTTCCTTGAATCTGTTCCATTGCTAGGTTTTTTGACCTTTACAACTGCTTGGTTACTTGGTTTATTTCCAGGAAATGTGATGGGCGCAGAAGCGGTTGCTATTTTTGCCATCTTCACAGGTCAAGCTTGGAACATCATGTTGACTCTTTATCAAATAATGGAAGTTATTCCTTCAGATCTAGTCAATGTGACCGATCAGTTCAAGTACAATGCTTGGGAAAAATTTTGGCGGCTTGAATTTGTTTACTCAATTCCTGGCTTACTTTGGAACGTTATTATTTCTCAAACTGCGGCTTGGTTTGCCTTGGTGGCCAGCGAGCAAGCTTCTGTTGCCTTTCCTAAAGAAACCAACCTTTATTTACCAGGAATTGGTTCTTATATCCAAGTAGCATTAAATCGAGCCGACTTTAAATCCTGTTTATGGGCTGTTTTTGCCTTATTAATCAATGTGGTGATTTTAAACTTTTTAGTTTTTCAACCTTTAGTTCGAGCCACTTATTATTTTAAATATGAAACAGATGTCGAAAGTACGACGCCACCTAAATCCATCATTTATCATTTATTAAAAAAAGCAACTTTAACGAAATACTTTTCAAAAGCTTTTGTGAAATTCAGTCATTTTTGGATTTACGATTTACCAAAAGTTTGGTACTTTTTCAAGCTAGACTATCTCTATCGATTACTAGCAAAATTACGCCATTTCTTCAAAACATTATGGTATGTCAGCTTAACCATTATTGGGGTTTATTGTTCTATTAAGCTCTATCATTTTTTGCCCCATCAAGATTTCAGCATGATTCCTAGATTAACCCTTTATACTACGCTACGGGTTACCTTGGCTATGGTCGTTGCTGGCATTATCTTTACTCCCTTAGCAATCTGGGTTGCGAATGATAATCGGCGCTTAAGTATCGTTCAACCGATTGGACAAATTTTAGGCTCCATTCCGTCAAATGTTTATACTCCATTCATTGTGTTGATTATTAGTATGGGCTTCAACAAATTAGAATGGTGGATTTTACCACTCATCATGGTTGGTTGCCAATGGTATTTTTTCTTTAATGTAATTGCTGGCTACTTAGCCATCCCTGATGATATTCGTGACGTAACCAAACTTTTTAAATTATCTAAATGGCAATGGTGGACAAAATTTTTGATCCCTTCTATTTTACCTTACCTCATTACAGCAATTATTAACGCTGCTGGTGCTGCTTGGAACGCTGATATCGCAGCAGAAAGCATTCAATGGGGCAAAAAATCAATAGATGTTACTGGCCTAGGACAATATATTGCGGCAAACGATGGCGTAAAAGATAAATCTGCCTTAGGAACCTTAGCGATGTGTTTCGTTGTTGGTTTATGTATCGCCTTTGTTTGGCAACCTTTATATCGAGCAGCAAAACAAAAATTTCACTATTAATAGCTGGACGACTCAACTCGACTAAATTTTTAAGATAAACTAGAGAGGAGAACGATAGGTGATTTCCCTTGACCTATCTAATAAGACGATGGAAAATAAAGAATTATTAAGCATAAAATCAGTATATAAAGAATTTGAAATTGAAGGACATTCAGAACATTTAAAAGTCCTTGAAAATATTGATTTAACAGTTAAAACGAATGAATTTTTAAGTATTATCGGACAATCAGGAACAGGAAAATCAACGTTGCTCAGAAGTATTGCTGGACTTCTTCGTACAACTAGAGGTGAAATTACTTTTGAAGATAAAATCATTAATGAGCCTGATGCCAATATCGGCATGGTTTTTCAACATTTTGCCCTTTTTCCTTGGTTGACAGTTGAAAAAAATATCAGCTTTGGCTTAGAAAACCGTAAAGAAATTTCTCGCGAACAAATAAATAAAAGAGTCAGTAATCTCATTGAAATGATTGGTTTAACTGGTTTTGAAAAAGCTTATCCCAGAGAGTTATCTGGTGGAATGAAACAGCGTGTAGGCTTTGCTCGTGCTTTAGCCATCGAACCTAGCTTATTGCTCTTAGACGAACCTTTTTCAGCTTTAGATATCATTACAGCCAGCCAATTATCTAACGATTTATTAGAAATTTGGCTAAACAATCAAATTGCGACTAAATCAATTGTGATGATCACGCATGATGTTCAACAAGCAGTTCAACTTTCTGATCGGGTTGTATTAATGGATGCAAATCCTGGTCGTATTGCCAAAATTTACTCAATCGATATCCCCAGAAATCAACGTTCGCCAAAAACAACCATTGATATTGTAGAACAAATAACAGAAGAAATGGTTCGTCGCATTCATTTGTAAATAGAACTGTTTTGACTTCTGCTTATGTCTTGACAAAGAGTTACTTAAAAGACTATTATTTCTTTGTAATAAGTTAGGTGAGGCTCCTATACAAACATAGGCTATTGCTCAGAAATGTCGAGAGATACCAATGAGTAGAACAAGACTGGTCGAGGAGAAGGCTTTTCTCAAAATAGCTAAGAGTGATCTTTACGTTGTATAGTGCTAAAGCTCAACGTTCATGTTGATGTATCTTTTTAGTCTCTAGTCAATCAGTTAAGTACTTTTATTTAAAATTAAGAGAGGAGTGAAAGTATGACTACTATGTTAGCAATCATTGGAACTGTTGCAATCATCACAGTTCAAGTTATTGAATATAATATGACAGAAATTCATATTCCCACTGCAGGAACATTTAATGACGATGATGCAGAACCCCCACATTCTTCTGTAACCCTTGTATTTATTCGCACTATACTTATCACTCTCTCACTTAACTTTCCATCTCATTTTTTTGAGATGGTGTTTTTTATGTATTCGAGAAAATAATAAACAAAAAAGACTGTTAAATCAATGATTTAACAGTCTTTAGTATACCGGCGGCCGGGGTCGAACCGGCACTCCCGT
>NZ_JBIOOI010000001.1:940000-1925000 GCF_051712165.1 Enterococcus sp. DIV1420a | reverse complement strand
AATAAGGGTTGCGCTCGTTGCGGGACTTAACCCAACATCTCACGACACGAGCTGACGACAACCATGCACCACCTGTCACTTTGTCCCCGAAGGGAAAGCTCTATCTCTAGAGTGGTCAAAGGATGTCAAGACCTGGTAAGGTTCTTCGCGTTGCTTCGAATTAAACCACATGCTCCACCGCTTGTGCGGGCCCCCGTCAATTCCTTTGAGTTTCAACCTTGCGGTCGTACTCCCCAGGCGGAGTGCTTAATGCGTTTGCTGCAGCACTGAAGGGCGGAAACCCTCCAACACTTAGCACTCATCGTTTACGGCGTGGACTACCAGGGTATCTAATCCTGTTTGCTCCCCACGCTTTCGAGCCTCAGCGTCAGTTACAGACCAGAGAGCCGCCTTCGCCACTGGTGTTCCTCCATATATCTACGCATTTCACCGCTACACATGGAATTCCACTCTCCTCTTCTGCACTCAAGTCTCCCAGTTTCCAATGACCCTCCCCGGTTGAGCCGGGGGCTTTCACATCAGACTTAAGAAACCGCCTGCGCTCGCTTTACGCCCAATAAATCCGGACAACGCTTGCCACCTACGTATTACCGCGGCTGCTGGCACGTAGTTAGCCGTGGCTTTCTGGTTAGATACCGTCAGGGGACGTTCAGTTACTAACGTCCTTGTTCTTCTCTAACAACAGAGTTTTACGATCCGAAAACCTTCTTCACTCACGCGGCGTTGCTCGGTCAGACTTTCGTCCATTGCCGAAGATTCCCTACTGCTGCCTCCCGTAGGAGTCTGGGCCGTGTCTCAGTCCCAGTGTGGCCGATCACCCTCTCAGGTCGGCTATGCATCGTGGCCTTGGTGAGCCGTTACCTCACCAACTAGCTAATGCACCGCGGGTCCATCCATCAGCGACACCCGAAAGCGCCTTTCACTCTTATGCCATGCGGCATAAACTGTTATGCGGTATTAGCACCTGTTTCCAAGTGTTATCCCCCTCTAATGGGTAGGTTACCCACGTGTTACTCACCCGTCCGCCACTCCTCTTTCCAATTGAGTGCAAGCACTCGGGAGGAAAGAAGCGTTCGACTTGCATGTATTAGGCACGCCGCCAGCGTTCGTCCTGAGCCAGGATCAAACTCTCATAATAAAAGTTAGAACAATCTTGCGATTGTTAAGCTCAATTTTTTGCTAGCATATTGCTTGCTTGTTAAAAATGTTTGTTGTCTTGAATTGAATCAAGACGCCCTACACATTTGGTTCGTCTATTCTTTGTTCAGTTTTCAAAGGTCTACGTTACCTTGCAGCAACTTTTATATCATAACAAACTTTCATTTGAATGTCAAGAACTTTTTTTGAAAAAGTTTTTTAAGTTGTTTTGCTCGGTTGTTGTTGTCTGTTGTGACAACTTCTATATCTTATCATTATCTCAGTTGTTTGTCAACAACTTTTTAAAACTATTTTGTTATTTTATAACAAGTTTTTTTGATCAAATGATTGATTTAAAAGCAATCTCTTTAACGACTTTGTTATTCTAACATGTTATTTATCTTTTCGTCAAGAAAAATTTTTAACTTTTTAAAACTTTTTTCTTAACAAACTGTTTGTCAGAACAGATATTAATATACCAAGGATTTTTCTAAAACGCAACTATTATTTTGCAGAAAAATAACATTTTTTTCAATTTCGAACGATGAATATTTTCTGCAAAGAAAACATTCGTTTCTTTATCTTATAATCCCTTTTCTCTTACTGAAATGTTCGTTAATCATTCGTAAAAAAAGCAACGTACTTTATTGTACGTTGCTCTCTTCTTTTATTCCAGCGATTGGAATAAAAATTCTAAAGATCGTTCCTTGATGCAATACGCTTTCTGCATCAATACGTCCTTTATAGTTTTCGACTAATTGTTTTGCAATCGATAGTCCTAAGCCATTACCGCCTTTATTTCTTGCACGGGCTTTATCTACTCGATAGAATCGATCAAATATTTTCTCCAAGTCTTCTTCAGTGATTCCTTCACCAAAATCTTGCACAGCTATTTCAAATTCATTCATCGTTCGAGAAATGGAAATATGCACTTCTTTTCGATCTGTTGAATATTTAATCGCATTATCTAATAGAATAATTAGCAATTGTTCAAAGTGATTACGATAGATTTTCAGTTCAACTTCGGTTGGTAAATCGTCATCTAACGTGATATGAAACTCAGGATAAACCAATTGGAAGTTATTAAATACTTGGTAGACTACTTGTTTAGCATCTGTTCGTTCATTTGCATATTGGGTGTCCACTTGTTCAGCGCGTGAAAGGTCAAGCATTTCTTGGACCAAACTCTTCATACGACTAATTTCTTGTAAACTGGCCTTTAATGATTCATCTAAAATTTCAGGATCGTCTTTCCCCCAACGATTTAAAAGGTTTAAATGGCCTTCCATAATCGCAACGGGCGTTCTTAATTCATGGGAAACATCTTCAACAAACTGCTCTTGTTGTTCGATATAGCGTCTCATACGATCTAACATTTCATTAAAGATTTCCGAGATATCTGCTAACTCATCTCTCGTATTAATCTCCGGCATGTGGACATCTGATTGCGGGTCTTTGCGGATTGTATCCATCGTGTCTCTCAATACTTTTAATGGTTTTAAGAAATAAGAAGAGAGGATAAAGCCTAAGACACTACTTACAATCAGAGAAATCACTTCTAAAACTACAAGTGTTAATAATAAATGATTACGAATTTCATAAAAAGAAGAAAGTTCATAAAACGCTTGAATATAGCCAATCTTTTCTCGTGTTTCTTTTGAAAAAATAGGTTCCACGGAATAAAAACCAGTTTTATCAAAAACGGTTCGAACAACAGGTAATTGCCGATCCAATTGTAATAACTTATCATATTCATTTTGTGTTTTAAAAACTAGCTTTTGGTTTGTGTCATACACAGATAAATAAAGTTCTGGTTGTCCTAGTTCAGATATGAAACTGTCCATTTCCATAAACGAACCTTCTACTGCTGTATGCTTATTATAGTAGTTTTCATCTCTTTCACTCGGCGTTTTTAAATAGTCAAAAACGTCTGTTACCGTTAAATTTTCATTGGCATTAGCTAATCGATTTGTTACTTCTGCAATCGTTGCTTCGACATTTTCCTTTTCTTTGGCAACAATAAGACTGACAGAAGACTTATAGGTAATCACCGCAAAAATGGTAAAAACTACAAATATAAAGAAAGAACTTGCGAAAGCCCACTTTATAGTTAAAGATGGGCCTTCCAGTTCTTTTTTAATCGTTCTTTTCATTAATTAGTTCTCACGAACGCATAACGTAGCCAGTTCCACGGACAGTTTGGATGTAGCTTTCTTCTCCAGGTACGTCAATTTTATTTCGTAAGTAGCGGATATACACATCCACAACGTTTGTTTCTACTTCTGTTTCATAGCCCCAAACTTTATTTAGTAACACATCACGTGCCAAGACAACATTCACGTTTTCCATTAGCGTTAATAGTAATTCGTATTCGCGTTTTGTTAATTCAATCATTTCAGAATTACGACGAACGACACGATTTTCTTTTTCAATTGTTAAGTCACGATATGTAATCGTTGTTTGTTTTGCAACGTTTTTATCGCCCTCAATATCAATACGACGAAGTAACGCACGTAAACGAGCTAACAATTCTTCAATTGCAAATGGTTTAACAATATAATCATCCGCTCCATGGTCTAAGCCAGAAACACGGTCAATTACTGAATCACGCGCAGTCATCATAATAATTGGTGTATTTTTCACTTGGCGAACACGGCGACATACTTCTAATCCATTTAATTCTGGTAACATCAAATCAAGAAGGATAGCATCCCATTCGTTGTTAAGAGCGGCTTCCAATCCTGTACGACCATTGTAGTGTACTTCTGTCGTATACCCCTCATGTTTTAATTCAAGCTCAACGAATCTCGCTAAGTTCTTTTCATCTTCAATAATTAAAATGTTGCTCATTTGATTAATTGTCCTTTCTCTTTAAAAGCTATACTCAAGCTCAACCTTTTTATTCCTTACTACTTATTAGAGAATTACTACTCAATCTGTCTGGTTCTTTTTTAAGCCACAGTAAAACCATGAGCATGGTGAGCCACACTCATGGTCTCCAGCGTGTTTATTCTTCGTTGTACCAGCTGTAATGGTAGATTCCTTCTTTGTCTGTGCGTTCGTACGTATGAGCACCGAAGTAATCACGTTGTGCTTGAATTAAATTCGCTGGTAAGCGATCTGAACGATAAGAATCGTAATAAGCAATTGCAGATGAGAATGTTGGTACAGGAACACCTGCTTGAACAGCAATCGCAACAACTTCACGAACGGCTTGTTGATATTTTTTCGTAATTTCTACGAAGTATTCATCTAACAACAAGTTTTCAAGTGCTGGATTTTTTTCATATGCATCGGTAATTTTTTGTAAGAATTGTGCACGGATAATGCAACCTGCTCGCCAGATTTTTGCAATTTCACCAAATGGTAAATCCCATCCGTATTCTTCAGAAGCTGCACGGAGTTGTGCAAACCCTTGCGCATAACTCATTAATTTACTAAAGTATAATGCTTCGCGAATTTTTTCAATCAATTCTTTTTTATCGCCTGCAAAGTTAAAGGCTGCAGGTTTTGATAAAATGCCACTTGCTTTTACGCGTTCTTCTTTGTAAGCCGAAATGAAACGTGCAAATACTGATTCTGTAATTAATGGTAATGGTACGCCAAGATCTAACGCACTTTGGCTTGTCCATTTACCTGTTCCTTTGTTGCCTGCTGCATCAAGAATAACATCAACGATTGGTTGGTCGGTTCCTTCATCATCTTTACGTGTCAAAATGTCAGCCGTGATCTCGATAAGGTAACTGTCTAATTCGCCTTCGTTCCATTCTTTGAAAATCTCTGCCATTTCATCAACAGATAAACCTAAGATTTGTTTCATTAAGTCGTAGGATTCAGCAATTAATTGCATGTCCCCATATTCAATCCCATTATGAACCATTTTTACATAATGTCCAGCACCATTTGGGCCAATGTAAGTCACACATGGTTCACCGTCTTCTGCTTTAGCTGAAATTTTTTCAAGAATTGGCGCAACTAACTCATACGCTTCTTTTTGTCCGCCAGGCATGATAGATGGTCCTTTCAAGGCTCCTTCTTCTCCGCCAGAAACGCCAGTACCAATAAAGTTAATTCCTGAGTTTGCTAGTTCTTCATTACGTCGCATTGTGTCTTTGAAGAACGTATTACCGCCATCAATTAAGATGTCGCCTTTATCAAGGTGTGGTAACAATTCTTGGATTGTCGCATCTGTTGCAGGTCCAGCTTTAACCATCAACATAATTCGACGAGGTTTTTCAATTGCATTCACAAATTCCTCAATTGAGTATGTTGCTTGAAAGTTTTTGTCAGGATGTTCTTCAACCACTTCTGTTGTTTTTGATCCTGTACGGTTATACAGCGCAACTGTATAGCCTCTGCTTTCAATGTTTAAAGCAAGATTTTTCCCCATGACAGCCATGCCGACTACGCCAAATTGTTGTTTTGTCATTTTATGACCTCCTATATTATAATCAACGAAAATTCTATGAGCATTCTCTTATAATCCTCACTATTATAACGCACTATCTTTCATATGAAAACAATATAGTGCCAATAAATTTCCAATTTCTTCATATTTTCTTAAAAAAATACAAATCCCCTAGGCTCCATGGTTAGCCTAGGGGATTCAACATTTCAAAAAATGTTTTTATGCTTATGCTTCTTTAGACATTACGTCTTTTCCATCGTAGTGACCACATGCTGGACATACGTGATGGCTTTTTTTCATTTCACCACAGTTTGAGCATGCATTTAAGCCTTTGATTGTTAATTTGTAGTGTGTGCGACGTTTTGCTTTTTTCGCTTTAGAAGTTCTTCTAGCTGGTACTGCCATTGTTGTTCCACCTCCTTGTAAAGATGCGTGTATTTACATACACAATATATTCCAACCTAGCTGTTATCTTCCTCTTCAGCATTATCGCTGAGTAATTCTGATAGTTTAGCCAGACGAGGATCCACTGTTTGTTCTGCTGCTTTCTGCTTACTTTCCAAATATGCTTCTTCTGAAATCACTTCCCAGTCATTGCCACTTGGCATTTCTTGACTGTTTTGTTCTTCTTCTGTAAGCACTTGAATTGGAATGGACAATAGAATGTTGTCTTCGACAGATTCATCTAAATCAATTGTTGGCTTGTCCAATAAAATAATCTCTTCAGCTGCAAATCGTTCATCTCTTGTATCCATTTGTTCTTTTGTCATAAAAACTTCATCGACCGTGATTTGCATTGGCAAAGCCACAGGTTCTAAAGAACGGGATGAAGGAACGGTTACAGTTACCTGAATAGTGTAATGAAGTAAATATTCTGATTTATTGACTGCTAATAAGCCTTCTACTTTGATTGGACTTACATCCAACAAGGTATCATCTCGTTGAAGAAGCTCTTCTTTAAGATGCAATGTTTCTGAAAACACTAGCGGCTCTTCTTTGTATTTATTTAATTCTAACAAAGACCACTTCATAATTATCACTCCTAAGCAACAAAAGCTATTATACAGGGGTATGAAAGCTTTGTCAATGAAATTTTCTTGACAGCCCTTTCTTATTTCCTGTTTTTCTTTCGTTTTTTTTATAATTGTTTTTCTGTTGAAGGTAACTTAGCGCTTATTTAATTAAATAACAAATTTTTTGTGTGAAATAACATAAATAATTTAAAACTAAGACATAATTTTACTATTTGCGCCCAACTCTTTATTTACTGAATACGTGTTTTCTGAACATTTCGTACTACTGTCTTCTTTGTAAAAAAAGCTGAGACAAACTGACGAATCGGTTTGTCCCAGCTTTGCGTCCGAGTACATATTGCTTAGAATCAAATGATTGAATTAATTAGATTTAGATAGCTGTTGTTGCTCCGCGGTAAACAATACCACGACGAGGATCAACAGTAATCACTTCGTCATTATTAATTAATGATGTTGCATCTGCAGCACCTACGATAACTGGAATATTTTGTGCAATCGCTACAACAGCTGCATGAGAAGTTAAACCACCTTCTTCAACAACTAATGCTGATGCTTTTTCAATTGCAGGCATGTATTCTTTATCTGTTGTTTTTGTAACTAAAATAGCCCCTTCAGTCGCTTTAGCAACTGCTTCTTCAGCAGTTCCTGCAACAACGGCTTTTGCAATAATTGCTTCTTCGCCGACACCTTGACCTTGAACTAATTTAGAACCGATCATTTGAATTTTCATTAAGTTTGTTGTCCCTTTTTCGCCAACTGGAACACCAGCAGTGATAATGATTAAATCACCTTCTGAAGCATAACCTTCTTCTTGTGATACTTTTGAAGCTAAATTAAACATTTCATCTGTGCTTGATGGTTTGTCAGCAACTGTTGCGTAAACACCCCATGATAATGACAAGCTACGTGCTTTTTGTTCTGAGAACGTAATTGCAACGATATGTGCTTTTGGACGGTATTTAGAGATCATACGTGCTGTATGGCCTGATTCTGTTGCCGCAACGATTGTTTGGATACCCAAGTTACGTGCTGTATGGCCAACAGATTGTCCGATTGCTTCAGTCATATCTGTTTTGCTATATAATTTCAATGCGAATGAATCTTGGTTAACTAATGTTTCTTCTGTACGAACTGCAATACGAGCCATTGTTTGAACAGCTTCTAATGGGTAATCCCCTGCTGCAGTTTCGCCTGATAACATTACTGCATCTGTTCCATCGTAGATTGCGTTTGCTACGTCATTTGCTTCCGCACGTGTTGGACGTGGGTTACGTTGCATTGAATCTAACATTTGTGTTGCAGTGATAACTGGTTTACCTAAAGCATTACATTTTTTAATTAAAGCTTTTTGGACAACTGGAACATCTTCTGTTGGAATTTCAACACCCATGTCACCACGAGCAACCATTAAACCATCAGAAACTTTTAAGATTTCATCGATATTATCGATACCTTCTTGGTTTTCGATTTTAGGAATGATTTGGATGTGTGTTGCGTTTTCTTCTTCTAAAATTTTAGTGATTTCTAAAACGTCAGAAGCACGACGAACGAAGCTAGCTGCGATAAAGTCAATTCCTTGACCAATTCCGAAACGGATATCGTTAGCATCTTTTTCAGTGATCCCTGGTAAGTTTACAGAAACGCCTGGTACGTTAACGCCTTTTTTGTTTTTCAAGACGCCTTCGTTTTTAACAACTGTTACGATTTCGTTTGCATCACGGTCGATATCAGTTACTTCTAAATCGATTAAACCATCATCTAAAAGAATGTGTGAACCTACGTTTACATCATTGATTAATTCTGGATAAGTGATTGAGAATTTTTCATTTGTTCCTAAAACTTCTGTCATAGAAATACGTACTGAGTCACCAATTTTCATTGTGATTGCGCCATTTTCCATGTCATTTGTGCGGATTTCAGGACCTTTTGTATCTAGTAAGATCGCTACGCGTTTCCCTGTAATTTTTACAGCTTCACGAATGTTTTTAATACGAGCACCATGCTCTTCGTAGTCACCATGTGAAAAGTTCAAACGGCAAACATTCATACCTGCATTAATTAAGTTTACTAGCATATCAACGGATTCACTAGCTGGTCCAATCGTACATACGATTTTCGTTTTTTTCATTACTAAAACGCTCCTATTCCAAATTTGTTTATACAAAGCTAATAAGATTAGCTAATATACAAGATTAAAAAGAAATTTCATGATTTAACTCATAAAGAGATAAATCTGGTTTGTGTTTATTGTTTTCTAACGTGTCAATAATATCAGCTGCAACTACTTGGTTATCTAACATACCGATACATAAACCGCCTTTGCCTTCTTTTAGAAGTTCAACAGCATATGACCCAAATTTACTTGCTAATACACGGTCACGAGCACTTGGCGAGCCCCCACGAACCACGTGTCCTAAAATTGATACACGCGTATGGAAATCACCGTATTCAGAAAGTTTATCAGCAAATTCATTTCCGCCCATTACGCCTTCTGCTAAAATGATTAAGCAATGTTTTTTCCCGCGGTCGCGGCCTTCTTGAATACGTTTGGCAACGTTTTTCATATCAAAATCATGTTCAGGAATAATGATTTCATCTGCTCCGCCTGCCACGCCTGACCACAATGCGATATCACCAGCGTTACGTCCCATTACTTCGATAACGAATGTACGAACATGAGAAGTCGCTGTATCACGAATTCGGTCAATTGATTCCAAAACAGTGTTAATCGCTGTATCAAAACCGATTGTGAAATCTGTTCCAGGAATATCATTATCAATCGTTCCAGGAATTCCAACAGCGGGGAAACCACGTTTTGTCAAAGCCATTGCGCCATGATAAGAACCGTCTCCACCAATAACAACTAAGCCTTCAATACCGAATTTTTTCAATTGTTCGATTCCTTTTAATTGCCCTTCTTCAGTAGCAAATTCAGGATAACGAGCAGAATACAAGAATGTTCCACCACGTTGAATCTTATCGCCAACGTCAGCAACATCTAAACGACGGATGTCGCCTGCGACTAAACCGGCAAATCCATAGTTAATACCGTAAACTTCGATTCCATCAAAAATACTTTTGCGTACGACTGCACGAATTGCAGCGTTCATTCCAGGGGCATCTCCCCCGCTGGTTAAAATACCAATGCGTTTCATTCGCTATTTCACCTCATATAATATACTTTCAACTGCCAAAAGAAACCTTTTCGCAAAAATTGATATACAAAAATATTACGTCATTCATTTTACCATTAAAGAACCAAAATGTCTTGAGTTAAGAAGAAAAAAATGAAAAAAGTTGAAAACAACTAGTATTTTTTACCGTAAATCATTTGAAAATGACGTTTTGCTCGCCTAAAACGTAAGCTAATTGTTGCTGACTAGCGCTTGTATGAGCGACCCAATTTTCTTCATTTAATACTATTTTCTTTCCTGTTTTTTCAAAATAGACAATCACTGGAATGTGTCCAGCATGACGACTGAGTACCTCTTTCATTTTCTGAAAAACGTCCGTTTGTTCGACATCTTTTGTAATTCTGATAAAACACGTTTCGTCACTAATTGATGTTTCTACTTGTTGCGCTTTTTCTATTCGTTGAACCAATATTTGCAATTCTTGATTGTAAGTACTGCGTTCCACTTTTCCTTCCACATAATAAACTTGCCCTTTCTCGACACTCTGTCTTAACTGGCGAAAAACGGTTGGGAACAACGTTAGTGAAATACTTCCTGTTGTATCATCCCCATCAACAAAGGCCATTTGTTCTCCCTTTTTGGTCCGAATCGTCCGAATGTTTTTGACATAAATCAATAATTTCGTGGGCTGATTTTCAACAAGTTCATGAACAAGTTGCGTTTGCTTGGCTAAGCGTGTTTTTTTGAACTCTTCTGTCGGATGTCCTGATAAATAGACCCCTAAATATTGTTCTTCTTGTTCTAGTCGCTCTTCTAGCGGATAATCGGCAATTTCTTCTTCCTTTGGCTTCAACGTTTCTAACAAATCCATACTACCACCGCTGAGAAGAATACTTTGGATATTACTCTCTAAACCTACCGCTAATTGACGGCGATTGGGCGCAATTTCGTCAAATGCACCGATGGCAATCAATGGTTCGATATTTTCAACTTTCAACCACTTACGGTCAATTCGCAAAAGAAACTCATCGAACGTTTTGTACGGTCCATTTTCTCGGCGTTCATTTAAAATATTTTGAATGAAGTCTCGGCGGATTCCTTTTAAAGAACTAAAACCAAATAAAATTTGCTGTTGCTGATTTAGGTAAAAGCTGTAGTGACTTTGGTTAATTGACGGCTGCAAAATCGTCTGCTTGTTTTTTCTAGCTTCGCCAATATATTCTTTAATTTTTGTTGGATTATGACGAACAGAATGCAACAATGCGACATAAAAAGCACTCGGATAATGAACCTTCAAGTAAGCCATTTGAAAACCAATAAAGGAATAGGCAAATGCATGCGAGCGGTTAAAGCCATAATTAGCAAAGCGCTCAATATAATCGTACACTTGGTTAGCTGTTTCTTGGGGATAGCCTTGTTGTAACGCACCATTAACAAAATGATTTCGTTCTTCATCTAGCACATCTTTTTTCTTTTTACTAATGGCCCGACGTAAAATGTCAGCTTGCCCTAAAGAGAAGCCAGCCATTTTCGCAGCAACTTGCATAATCTGCTCTTGGTAAACAATAATTCCGTACGTATTTTCCAAAATGGGGGCGAGACTAGGCTCTGGATAACTAATTTGTTCCAAGCCTTTTTTCCGGCGGATGAAAACATCAATATTTTGCATCGGACCAGGACGATACAAGGCGTTGACAGCAGCAATATCTTCAATGCTAGTTGGCCCTAATTTTCTTAATACATTCCGAATTCCAGCAGATTCAAACTGGAAAACGCCACTTGTTTCCCCTTTTCTAAATAAAGCCAGCGTTGTTTCGTCATCTAATGGAATCTGATTCAAACGAATGGTTCGATTATAGACGCGTTTAACAGCTGTGAGGGTATCATCAATGATGGATAAATTTCTTAAGCCCAAGAAATCCATTTTCAGAAGACCAATTTTTTCAACATCATTCATAGTAAATTGGGTCAATAAAATTTCATTCGATCCTGGTTGTAACGGAACCAAATTCAAAAGATTTTCATCACTAATTACCACACCTGCTGCGTGCGTAGAAACATGGCGAGGCAATCCTTCTAGCTGAACAGCTGTTTTATAGAGCAATTGATTATTTGGTGAAAAATTGACCAATTCTTGCATCCGTTTCGACTCTTGGTACGCTTCTTCTAACGTAATTTTCAGCTTGTTGGGGACAGCTGCCGACCAACGATTCGCTTCACTCTGGGACAACCCGAAAACACGTGCAACGTCCCGTAAAACCATTTTCGCAGCCATCGTACCAAACGTGGCAATTTGCGCCATGTGATAATGACCATATTTTTGACTGACATAAGCTAAAACTTCCTCCCGCCGATTATCAGGAATATCTAAATCAATATCGGGCATCGTGTAGCGTTCTGGATTCAAAAAACGTTCAAAAAGCAAATCATATTTGATTGGATCTACATCTGTAATTGATAGCACATAGGACACTAAAGAGCCTGCAGCTGAACCTCGGCCAGCGCCTGTAACAATTTGATTGTTATGACAGAAGTCCATCACATCCCAAACGATTAAAAAGTAATCATCAAAGCCCATATTGTGAATGATGGTTAACTCTTTTTCTAATCGTTTTTGGTAAACTTCATTTAGATGAGGCACTCTTTCTGGTAATTTTTCTAAACACAATGTGCGTAAATAAGAACCAGCCGTTTGATTATCAGGCACAGGAAAATGCGGTAATAATTTTTGATGTAAAGGAATGTCAACTCGGCAATTTTCAGCTAGCTGAATCGTATTCTGGACCACTTCTGCACCAGCTATTTGAAGCATTTGTTCCATCGTCGTCTCTGCTTCACGCAAGTAATTCAGACCTTCTATTTCCGGTGTTTGGCTTGTAATATTCAATTGATTATTTTCTTTGATGCTCTCAAGAACAGTTACGGCAAAGCCTTCTTCCCTTGTTAAATGACGTACCTCTTGCAAAGCCACGCCAGGTAATTGTTCTCTTTGGTAAAAAGAAAAGAGCGCTGGATTGCGTTGTTGATTCATTGAAAAAGAATGTTCAACAAATAACGACTGGGGATCAAAATATGAAGCAAGTTGTTGGAAAGCGTGAACCGCTTGTTGTTCATCTTCAAAAAATGTTTGGGCGACTTCTCCTTTAGCTGACAAAGTCACGGCAAATAAATCACTTAATAAGGATTGATGTTCCGCTAAGTAAAAGGGACCCTCTGTTGTCATTTTGCTGCTAGATAGTTGCATTAATTGCTGATAACCTTTTAAATTTTTAGCAAATAAAAGCAACTCGGAATGCCCTTCTTTTTCTGCTGGGGTATATTCTAATCTTAAACCGATAATTGGTTGAATTCCCGCTTCTTGGCATGCTTCATAAAATTCAACCGCCCCATGCAAGACATTGATATCGGTAATCGCTAATGTTTGATAACCTAACGCTTTCGCTTGTTTTACATAGGAACGAATCCTAACCGTACTAGATAAAAGCGAATAGGAAGTAACGGTATGTAATTGTGGAAATGACATTGGACAGCTCCTTTTTGAATCCTTGCTATTTTTTGCCTCTTCTCTTATTTTCCTATCGCGGATTCTTTACTTTTAAAGAAAATATGCTAAACTAAGAGCTAGAAAAGAGGTGCTCATATGCGTTATCTTGTTGTATTTTTCTGGACCTTCGCATTAGGCCAAGTCGTTGGATATATCGGCGGTGCATTATCTGGTGGTTCATACGACTTTAAAATGACAACGATTCTATCGTTGGCAACAGCCGTTATTATTTTATTAATTGCACACTTTGCAGTACCGAAAGAAACCAAACCTGTTAAATAAGAAAAAACCAGTTACTAAAGTTATTGTAACTGGTTTTTTTATCTTTTCAACTGTTTAGAGCTTTTTATTTAAAACTTTTCGGAAATTAAAGAAGGACAGCCCAATGTTTCCTAAAACGAAACAAGCGGTTACCAGAAAAACAGAAGAATAGCCAAAACCATGGGCAACTGTCGACCCTACCATCGGTCCTAAAACTTGACCGAAATTACTACACATCTGATTGTAACTATAAACTCTACTTACGCCCTCTGTTGGCGTTATTTTACTAATTAACGTATTAATTGATGGCATTAAAGCACCTGTTGAAAAACCTAAAAGGAATCGTAAAACACCTAACTGAAAAGGTGTTTGCACAAACGCCATGGGAATGTAACAAATAAAAGAAAGAATTAATCCGCCTAATAAAACTTTTTGGTTCCCAATGCGGTCCCCAATTTTTCCCAAAGTTGGAGAAGAAATAATTGCTGAAACGCCGGCAATCGAAACAATCAAACCACTAACAAATAATACATTCTCTGTATCGCCACTTAAAGATCGAATATATAGCGTTAAGATTGGGCTGATACTTGTAATTCCTAATTGTAAAATTAACGTAGTCACAAACAAACCAATCAATACTGAAACATGATCCATCTTACTAAAAATTTCTTTCGTCGTTAATAAATCCTTTTTCTCAACTGGTTGAAAATCTTCTTTAACTAAAAAGATAGTCAACAACGTTGTAATGAATAAAATAACGCCGGTAATAATAAAGACATTTTCCATTCCAAACCACTGTGCCAACGCACCGCCAATCGATGGCGCAATTAACGTCCCAGCAATTGCACCTGTTGATAATGTCCCTAGAGCCCAGCCATTTTTCTCTTTTGGCGCTTGCGACGCAATCATCGCTGTTGCGTTAGGAATATAGCCAGATAAAATCCCGTTCATAAACCGCATAATCAACAGCCAGTATACATTAGGGACAAATGCTAACGCCCCCATCGTGATCGTCATTCCTGCTGCAGCCCGAATCATCATAATTTTCCGACCTTTTCGATCAGCTAAATTTCCCCAAATCGGTGCAACAATCGCAGCAGCAAACGCCGTGACGGAAATTGCCAATCCAGAAAACAACTCTACTTGACTCTTAGGCGTCCCTAATTGTTCAACGTATACTGGAATAAACGGCATAACTAAGCTAATACTCGCCCCTGTAAAAAAGCAACCAATCCATGCGACTAACAAATTCTGCTTCCATTTTATTTTCATACTTTTATCCACCTTATCACCTCTTCACCTACCACTATACTCTAAAAGAGTGAATCTCTCAAAAGAAAATTCTTTTAAAAAAAGTCTGACAGACCGGTCAAAACGACCAATCTGCCAGACTTCTTAACACTTGGGCTTAAGATAAACAGCTGAATAAATACAACACCTTCAAAGCTAACCGCTGTTATCTCAGCCTCACTTCTATTTACTATAAAATAGCTAAGATTACAAAGTTTAAGATAAACAACGCATCAATGACCCAAATAATTGGTGAAACTTCTTTGGCTTTTCCTTTGACTACTTTTACCACTGCATAAAAGATGAACCCAGCAGCAATCCCATAAGAGATGCTATAACATAATCCCATGAAAATTGAAGCAAAAAATGCTGGAATCGCATCTTCTAAATCCGTCCAATTGATGTCTTTGAAAGAAGCTAACATCATAATTCCCACTAAAATTAACGCTGGAGCCGTAGCTTGTGCTGGTACAATAGCAATAAGTGGTGAAAAAAGACTACTTAGGGCAAATAGAATTGCTACCACTACCGATGTCAAACCTGTTCGACCACCCGCACCGATTCCTGCTGCACTTTCTACATAAGTTGTCGTATTCGATGTACCAAAAATCGCACCGATAGATGTTGCAATAGCATCTGCAAATAGAGCTTTGTCCATTTTAGTGCTGAAGCCCTTACTATCTTCTAAAGCTAATTCATCTTCTTTAGAGAAAATCCCTGTTCGACGTCCCGTACCGATAAATGTTCCAATTGTATCAAACGTATCTGATAAACTGAAGGCAATAATGGTCATTAAGACTTGAGGAATTTTTGAAGAATCACTAAACAATGACTGTAAGCCCTCAGCACCAAAAGCAGCGCCAAAAGTTGTACCTAATTCTTTAAATGAATTGCCCAACGAATTAGCATGCCAATCAACCGAAGCAGTGTCTACCACCCCCATTGGAATTGCGACTAACGTAGTAACCACAATGCCAATTAAAATAGCCCCACGAACATTCGTGACAACTAAAATCGTTGTTAAAACTAACCCAATTACCGCCAAAATAATGGCTGGATTATCAAAATTTCCTAAAGCGGGCACGATACTCGAACCATTTACAACACCATTTTGAGGTTCTGCTTGTACTGTGAAACTTAGTAAGCCAGCATTTTTCAACCCTACATAAGCGACAAAAATTCCAATCCCACCACCAATAGCATGTTGTAAACTCTCTGGAATTGCTTTAATAATCATTTTGCGAATTTTTGTCACTGTAATCAAAATGTTAATCAAACCACAAATAAAAACCATTGCTAATGCTTGTTGCCATGTATACCCCATCCCAAAAACGACCGTAAACGTAAAGAAAGCATTGAGTCCCATTCCCGGTGCTTGAGCGTAAGGTACATTAGCAAACAGCCCCATAATTAATGTACCGATGATTGAAGCAATAATGGTCGCTAAAAAAACAGCCTGAAAAGGCATCCCTGTTTCTGAAAGAATGGACGGATTAACAAATAAAATATAACTCATTGCAAAAAAGGTCGTAACCCCCGCCATTATTTCAGTTGATACCGTTGTCTTGTTTTCCTTTAATTTGAAAAACGTATTCATAATTGCACTTCTCTCCCTTAAAATCCATGTTTTCGAATAATTACTCTTTGATTATAAAAGAATCGCTATCTTTTTACAACAAAATATTAACTATTATATATATTTTTCTATATAATGTTCGTGTTTTTCAGATATAAAAAAAGAAAAAGCTTTACATTGCTTCTTCTTTTCCTAATAATTGGATTAGCCCAAACAACAGCATCTGTAGAAACATCATTAATAAAATAAACATTAATTTTTGAAGGGACCAGTCAAAAAAGATAATTTTCACTGTTTCAATCGGATTCATAAAAAGATAGACACTGTGTAATCGATCAAAACG
Source organism: Enterococcus sp. DIV1420a (assembly GCF_051712165.1). Lineage (NCBI taxonomy): Bacteria > Bacillati > Bacillota > Bacilli > Lactobacillales > Enterococcaceae > Enterococcus > Enterococcus sp. DIV1420a. Next base: position 1,908,273 of record NZ_JBIOOI010000001.1, on the reverse strand, counting down.
TCCAACATAAATCGCCAAAGCAGACAAGAAATGAAGGCTGGCTTGAAAGCCTATAATTGTTCTATAGCCACAATAACTTTGCAATTTCTGGCTAACAGTTGTTACTGTTTTCATCCCTAAAAGTCCATATATAACAATTCCGCTAGTTAAGCAAACAAACGCCCACCAATCACCAATTTGGTTTGCAAAAATCGTATTAAAGCCTCGATAAATAGATAACGTTTCTAAATGAAAAAAATCCGTAAATAGGTACGGTGCATTAGGATAAAAAATTAACCAAGCAAAACCTATCAACCAATCCCTTTTACGTTTTTCTGCGTTTAAAAGATAACTAAGTTCAATTGGAATATAGGCTAACAACACGTTCAACGCCATAAAATGAAAATGAGTAGCAAATAACCACATATAGATACAATAGATTAAGGTGATCACTCGTAAATAATTTCTAGAATTTTTCAAGATGCTCTGCGCTCCTTTTTCAAACGGTTTATTTTAGTGTAGCATACTTCTTAAGCTTTTTTTTAAACCTTATAAATGAACATACTTCTCCCCTTGATAATCTTCGGTTTTATGCTAGACTGAGTAAAAGGCATTTAGGAGGAATTTTTACTTGAAAAAATTAATTGCTATTGATTTAGACGGCACAACATTAAATGCACAGTCTTTAATCAGTCCAAAAACCGAACAAACACTAAAAAAAGCGATTGACAACGGTCATTACGTCAGTATTGCCACTGGACGTCCCTATAGAATGAGTCATCAATTTTACCAACAACTTGGCCTAACGACCCCTATGGTTAACTTTAACGGCGCTTTAGTCCACATTCCAGAGAAAAAATGGGACTTGGAAAGCGAAGCCAATATTGAACGTGACCTAGTCTTTGACATTTTGGCACAGAAAAAAGAATTACAATTAGATTTTGTTGCTGCTGAAAACAAAGAAACATTTTATATCGATACGTTAGATGGGTTCGATCCGAAATTTTTTGCTTCCAAAGCAACCTTAGATAATTTACTTACTGCTAAAAATTTACGAACAAATCCTACCTCAATGATGGTTCGGACCACACCAAACCAAGCTAAAAAAGTTGCTGATACATTGACAAAACAATATGGTGATTATATTGATGTCCGCACTTGGGGCGGTCCAATGCCTATTTTAGAAATGGTCGCAAAAGGAATTCAAAAAGCCCATGGCGTTGATCAAGTGGCGAACTTTTTATCTGTCAAACCAGCTGATATCATTGCTTTTGGCGATGAACATAATGACGAAGAAATGCTAAGTTATGCTGGTTGGGGTGTTGCTATGAACAATGCCACGGATAAAATTAAATCCGTAGCCAACGATGTCACTGAAAAAACAAATGATCAAGATGGTTTAGCAGATTACTTAGAAAATTATTTAGATCTATAAAAGGCTAAAATAAAAGTATTTCTTTAAAAAGAACTCACTTTGGTTTAGCTGATAATCTTAAGATTACGAAAGTGGGGCATAAGTCGAAACGACTTATGCCCCACTTCCGTTTTTTTATTCCTTCAATGAATTTTGAAACGTGCTGATTTTTTCAGCCAATCTTTGATAAGTCATAAAAGACGGATGCTGTAGCTCTTGTTCTTCGTTAACGGATAAAGTTTGTTGTGTCGTAATGGCCTTTGTTAGTGCATCTACAAAATGAATAAAAGAATTGTTGGTTTGTTTATTGTATCCTGGTGAATAATATTTCGATTGACGATAAAAAGGCCGCAGGGCTGTTTCTGTGATTTTTTCCTGTTCATCTGAAAAGTATTCATCATAGCTGACATGTTTTATTTTCTGCTCTTCTGTTATCACTTGAAGTCGAGCGATTAGGCCATTGCCTAAATCTTCTGCGTAACCGATATACGTTTCTTTCGATGGCTCTTTTAGCCAAGTGTCCATCTCTGCTGCTAAAGGCATTAAACCTTCACGCGCAGAAGTTGATGAACCGCGTACCGTATAAAAATTACCTGTGACACGATTTTCGTCACGCATTTGTTTTTCTACATAAGTAATACCATTAACAACGGTGACTAACGTATCGTCTGTGCGCGTGTTGCTTGCTTGAAATTCAGGATAATCCGACAGGCGTTTGTTGACACCCGAATAGCGTGTATCATAATAAGGGTCACTAGCAAACTCTGTAAACTCAACATTCAGAATCCTTTGCGTTTCAGGTTCCGTAATAATCTCTACAATGCCGTAATTTCCCCCAGTAAATACACCTTCATTTTTATAATAGTTACCCGTCATTAATCCCAAAGGCGGTTGATTGGACCAAAACATTTTTTTCTTTTTTTCTTCTGGTGTATATTTTGCTGGTGGGGTTGTCCCAAATGTCGTTTGTGTGGCCCCTGTAACCACTTCGTACGTGTATTCATGAGAATCAAAAGTCAATTGATTAGCAATCAGTTCGTCATTTTTAGTCGGCGCTTGTTTTTCCACCGCAGAAGTCGTTTGATTGGTGACGGTAACTTGCTTCACTTGCTTTGTCTCTTGCGGACCACTTGTTGTTTGTTTCGTTGGCTCTTGATCTGGCGCACAACCAACCAAAATAAATAATCCGATAAAAACCAACATTCCTTTAATATGTTTCATTCACTTCTCTCCTTTTTATAAACGCTTAATTTCCTCTTATCTCCAGTGTAGCAAACATTTATAAACCAAAACTGACGGAAAAATGAATAAATAATAAACAAAAACGCTAAGTCTCCTGCAGCTTAAGAGACTTAGCGTTTTTTTATTTAATTGCTTGGCGCTTTTGGCGCAACCACTCTTCTTTAATGTGTTCAGATAGGCGAATCATTCGTTTACCAACTTCACTATATTGGTTAGTAGCTAAATTGGCTAAAGAAATTCGAACTGACCATTTGTCACTCCCGAAAGCATCCGCTTTTAAAAGCATTAATTTTTCTTTTTCTGCTAAAGAGGTTAATACTTTTGTGATCGTCCACGATTTCGTTAAATAACTTGAAAATTCTGGGCCATAACGTTTTTCTGTCCAATCTCTAAAGTTAATTTCACAATAATAGGCTGTATTTAAACTTGCTAAAGGCTCTTCAATGCCTAAGGTGCGGAACAAGAGCTTTTCACGCGTATGACAGATATCCATCACTTCGTCTTTATAAGCTTGACCGTCTTTTAACAAAGCATACAAACTAAATAAAGCCATCATCGCTTGCTGAATAGAAGAAAGTCCCGCTGCATGGTTCAACGCAATATCGCGGCTGTCTGCGACTAAGCGGCTGATAAAGTTAATTTGGCTTGTGTCTGCATTCAATGTAGCATAACGTGCCTGTAATTCCATTTTTCGAGCCACTGGCAGTTCTTTTAATAATTGGTCAAAGATGTTCTCTTGGCTAACCGCAATAGTCCCCACACGCCAACCGGTAGCGCCAAAGTATTTAGAATAAGAATAGATACAGGCTGTATTGTAAGGTAACTCCGTAAATAGTGAACGAAAAGCTGGCACAAAGGTTCCGTAAACGTCATCTGTTAAAATCATTAACTTAGGGTTATCCACTGCAACGATTTGTTTGATTTGTTCAATGGTAGGTTTTCCCATAGCATTGGCAGTTGGATTGCTGGGATTTACGACAAAAACCGCTTTGATGGACGGGTCTTTTAGTTTATCAATTTCCTTGTTTGAGTATTGATACGTCGTTTTTCCATCAATAATCATTTGCTCTGCTTTGATTTTAACCACGTCAAAATCATAACGTGGTAGTTCTGGAATTTCTAGATAAGGAGCAAACGTTGGTAATAACAACGCAATACGATCACCTTTTTCTAGTAAATAATTATTTGCCAACGTATCAAACAAGTAACAAATCCCTGCTGTACCACCTTCAACGGCAAAAATATCAAACGGTTGTGCTTCACTGGAAAATAATTCTTGATTTAAATATGCTTTAATCGGTTGTTCACACGCCTTCAAGCAACGAACAGGATTCGGATAATTATCCCCAATCACATAGTCTAACATGGCATCTAACCACATTTCCTTATCCATCCCAAAATAGTTATGCTCTGCTGTCCAAATTTCTTGTAAGAAGGTTGCCCCTTTGCTAGGATTTTCTGCTAAAAAGTTTAAGAAGCGTTGCGTTCTACCAAAACTTGGCTGAATCATACCAGCCGTTTGTTCGCTCCCCTCTCTTAACGTTTCTTTTGTAGCAAATTGACCTAATAAAAAAAAGGCTTCCCTTGGTGTTGGCGCCGTCCAATTAGGATTGCCTCGCCCTGCATTTAACAATGTTTCTAAATTATGATTTTCTTCATGTAATTTCTTCTCTAAAAATAGACTTAATTCAAACGGACTAAGATTTTCTGTCAATTCATCACTTGTTATCATTTTATCCTCCTGAAGCACACGCGGTCATTTAGTATTTAGTATGTAGTCTATACTACTCTTCTACCTCCAGATGTCAACCATTTAAGCGGAATATTCTGACAATTAATAAAAAAGAAACAATCCTTTATAAAAAATAAAGGATTGCTTCTTTTTCGCTGATTAACCAAAGAACCGTTGCATCTCAATTTTTGCTGATTGGACAGAATCAGAAGCATGGATTAAATTTTTGGTGACAGACAACCCATAATCCGCTCGTAAGGTGCCACTTTCAGCATCTAACGGATTCGTTGCTCCAACTAATTTACGCACTTTTTTAACCACATTGTCCCCTACAACGACCATCACAACCACTGGGCCACTTGTCATATAGGCTAATAATTCAGGGAAAAATAGTTCATCTTTTAAATGCTCATAATGTTCCTTCACTGTTTCTACTGTTAGTCGTTCGAATTTAAGGTGCAATAAGTCAATACCTTTATCTTCAAAACGTTGAATGATTTTGCCAACTAACTTTCGTTCAACGCCATCTGGCTTAATAATTACTAAACTTGTTTCCTTCATTTTTTCCATCCCTTTCAAAACTTCCTTTTGCCCTTTCCCAAGGGGTAGCTACAGAATAAAATGAAAGCGGATACTTTGTCAATGATAAATTTTCTTTTCCTTTTGATTAAATAAAAAATTAAAGATTATTCACAAGATTTGTGAATTGTTCTTTCAGTTCTGTATTGCTTGTTTTTATTAAAAAAGAAGAAATTAACTTAATTGCTATCCTTAAAGGGATTACTAACATAACAAAAATCAAAAATACTACCCTATTACTACTCTAAAGAGCCTTAACACGACGTATTAAAAAAAGAAACCTTAAGCAATCCTGTTTACTATAGATTATTACTTAAATTAATACAACTACTTGTCAATGAACTCGATTGGCAAGTTTTTTTGAAGAATCAGCTTTTTAAGCAATGTCTTATTATACATAAAATCCCTGATGTAAGGAAATGGTTAAAATATTATTTTTAATCGTTTGTCGAATAATATATAAATGAGGTGAAAAGACGAAGATACTGAATAAACGCTGGTATGAACACATTCGTTAACTGACATTCCTTTTTTTGAAGTTATAAGGTTAGTTTTTGTGGAATTTTATTTCGTATTTATTTAAAATAATGTGATTATACTAAGATTGAAATGACCACTAGTACAGAGTTGTTTATCTGATACTAAATTTCATTCTCGGGATAATTTTTGTAGATAGGAGGTTTACGAATGTAATTGGTAACTGTAAAAAGGAAAACGGTTCATCTGTTTCACGTGGGGGATAACAGGTATTCTTAGTAGTTCCGTAGGAACTGATTAACTAAAGAAGAGAAATTATCTCAAAGAGGAATTGTTTTAATTAACACTAGCGATTCGCAAGATAAGCGGAATTACTAAATAGGGTGTTAGCATGTAATAAAACATTTCTTAAGCTAAAGTTAAAATGACCTAAGGTCATGAAAGATTAAATTAGCACTACCAATACAGAAAACAAGGAGAGAAAAAAATGAAAAAATTAACAGGACTATTAGTAACAACAGCATTATTAGGTGGAGTGGTCTTAAGCACAGTTCCAGTTTGGGCGGCGGATTCTGGTACTAGTACCATCGATGTCCAATATACCACAGCGGTTCAAGTAAATGACCCTGCCAATCCTGATTCACCATCCTATGCTATTCAATTACCATCAGGATTTAACTTTACTAAATTAAATGAACCAGCTAATGGCGTGGCCGAAGGAACCGGTATTAATGGTAATTTTAAAATGGTAAACCCCGATGGGGTTAACGATTATAGTGGAGCAAAAAATGTGAAATTAAGTGTAGCGTCTGCCAAAAATTGGACATTAAAAGATACCGCTGACAATGTAGGTTCTACTTATAAACTAAAAGATGGAGCCATCGATGCGACGGCAGCTAATTATTCGTTTACCTTGAATAGTACGACTAATACCAAAACGTTAACCGCTACGCTAACTGGTAAAGCGAATCAAAGTGGTAATTATTCGGATGTCTTGACCTTCACTTATGAAAATGTAACTTCATAATTGCTATAAAATTAAGTCTTTTCATTCTTTAATAAGATAGTGGCCCTCTTTTATTGGCGAATGACCAGATAAAAGGGGGTTTTTAATAAAAAAACTGATGGAAGGAGGCTATCATGAAAAAGAATGTTTTATGGACAACCTTAGTATTTACATCGTTAGGACTATGTTCATTGCTGAATACGGTACCTGTAGAAGCTGTGACAGATGAGGTTTCAGAACTCGGATTACCAGATCCAATAACAACAGTGGATGCAGAAGGAGATTTAGGAACTATTCATTGGTATCTAACACCGGATGGTGTCCTGCATTTAGGCGGTGGAGATCTTCCTAATTGGGTAGATATTTATTCATTTAAGTCACCTTTTGATTCAATTAAGCTTAGCGTTAACAAAGTCGTATTTGATGATACGGTAGTTGCAGTAACTTCATTAAGTGGGCTATTTTATGGTTTATCTAACTTAACAGAAATTGAGCATCTTGAAAAATTAAATACAGCTAACGTAACGAATATGAGCAGTATGTTCAGTGGTTGTAGCAGTTTAACGAGTTTGGATATAACTGCTTTAAATACGGCTAACGTAACGAATATGATCAGTATGTTCAGTGGTTGTAGCAGTTTAACGAGTTTGGATATAACTGCTTTAAATACGGCTAACGTAACGAATATGAGCAATATGTTCGGTGGTTGTAGCAGTTTAACGAGTTTGGATATAACTGCTTTAAATACGGCTAACGTAACGAATATGATCAGTATGTTCAGTGGTTGTAGCAGTTTAACGAGTTTGGATATAACTGCTTTAAATACGGCTAACGTAACGAATATGAGCAATATGTTCGGTGGTTGTAGCAGTTTAACGAGTTTGGATATAACTGCTTTAAATACGGCTAACGTAACGAATATGATCAGTATGTTCAGTGGTTGTAGCAGTTTAACGAGTTTGGATATAACTGCTTTAAATACGGCTAACGTAACGAATATGATCAGTATGTTCAGTGGTTGTAGCAGTTTAACGAGTTTGGATATAACTGCTTTAAATACGGCTAACGTAACGAATATGAGCAGTATGTTCAGTGGTTGTAGCAGTTTAACGAGTTTGGATATAACTGCTTTAAATACGGCTAACGTAACGAATATGAGCGGTATGTTCAGAAATTGTAGCAGTTTAACGAGTGTAGATTTAACGAGTTTCAGTGCTCCAAACGTAACGGATATGAGCAGTATGTTCAGTGGTTGTAGCGGTTTAATCAGTGTAGCCCTAGGAACTATAAATACTGCTGCCAATGCTAATATACGGAATATGTTTTCTAATTGTAGCGGCCTAAAAAATTTGGATTTATCAAGCTTTAGTATTCCTAACGTAGCTGACATGGAATATATGTTTTCTGGTTGTAGCAACCTAACAAGCTTAAAGTTAACCAACTTTAATGCCCCTAACGCTGAAGGCTTTAATACTATTTTTTGGGGTGATATGAACTTAACAAGTATAAAATTAGGAGCTTTGAATATCAAAGCTGACAGTCTAAATGGAATGTTTATGGGGTATAAAAAATTAACCAGTGTAGATTTATCAAGTTTCAATGCCCCAAACGTAACGGATATGAGCAGTATGTTCAGTGGTTGTAGCGGTTTAACAAGCGTAGATTTCACCGATTTTAATGCCCCAAACGTAACGAATATGAACTCTATGTTCGAGAGAAATACAAGCTTAACCAGTGTAGCCCTAGGAACTATAAATACTGCTACCGATACTAGTATGAGTAGTATGTTCTCTGGTTGTAGCGGTTTAACAAGCGTAGATTTTACCGATTTTAATGCTCCAAACGTAACGAATATGAGCAATATGTTCAGTGGTTGTAGAGGTCTAACGAGTTTAGATTTATCAAGCTTTAATATTCCTAACGTAACGAATATAAACTCAATGTTCTTTGATTGTAGCGGTCTAACGAGTTTAGATTTATCAAGCTTTAATATTCCTAACGTAACGAATATGAACTCTATGTTCGAGAGAAATACAAGCTTAACCAGTGTAGCCCTAGGAACTATAAATACTGCTACCGATACTAGTATGAGTAGTATGTTCTCTGGTTGTAGCGGTTTAACAAGCGTAGATTTTACCGATTTTAATGCTCCAAACGTAACGAATATGAGCAATATGTTCAGTGGTTGTAGAGGTCTAACGAGTTTAGATTTATCAAGCTTTAATATTCCTAACGTAACGAATATAAACTCAATGTTCTTTGATTGTAGCGGTCTAACGAGTTTAGATTTATCAAGCTTTAATATTCCTAACGTAACGAATATGAATTATATGCTCTCTGGTTGTAGCGGTCTAACGAGTTTAGATTTATCAAGCTTTAATATTCCTAACGTAACGACTATGAATTATATGCTCTCTGGTTGTAGCGGTTTAACAAGCGTAGATTTCACCGATTTTAATGCTCCTAACGTAACGAACATACAGGGTCTGTTCAGTGGTTGTATTGGCCTAACGAGTTTAGATTTATCAAGCTTTAATATTCCTAACGTAACGAATATAGCCTACCTATGCCAAGCATGCAGGAGTGCAACAAGTATCGTCTTGCCGCATATTAATACGTCTAAGGTAACTTTTATGGACTATATAGTAGGTGAATGTATTAGTCTAACCGATTTTGATGTATCAGGTTTGGGTGATATAACAGGAATTCTAGGTGCGGATCATTTATTTTATACGGGTATAACAGAAACTGATACTACAAGTATTACTCATTTAAAATTAGGTAGTACCACTAAGTTAACCGTAATGCCAGTTGTATCTATTGATACCGGAAATGCTTGGCGTTTAAACAATTCTGGGGAAGGGTATGGCAATGCAGAACTCCTTCAATCTTATGATGGGACAGCAATGGCGGGTGATTGGTATTGGGTTTTTGCCCCTACCTTAACGCTACAAGATCTAACCCTCTATACGAGTGATTCTTGGCATCCCGCAGATAATTTTGTTTCGGCCACAGATACAACTAAAACTAAAAATGCGGTCCCTTTTGAACAAGTTGTCACAAACGGAACGGTAGACATTCATACCCCGGGAAGTTATACCATTACTTACTCTTACGGTAATTTAAGTAAAGAAGCTACCATCACTGTTTTAAAAGATCAATCAGCGGTTGAACTTAAAAATAGCCAAATCAATCTTTACTCTGATGAAACATGGAACCCTATAACTAACTTTGTATCAGCTAAAAATAAAGCTGGTGATGTTGTGCCGTTTGACCAAGTCACCGTCAATGGTCCGGTAGATACTACTATCCCCGGCGTTTATTCGGTTACCTACTCTTCTGGTTCAGTTAGTGAAACGGTAGAGGTTACTGTTCTGCAAAACATAAGTTATGCGTTACAATTACCAGCGAGGTTACACTTTTCTAAAACGAATGAACCGAAGGTTGGTCAAACCAAAGGGACGGATACTAATTATAACATTAAGTTGTTTAATACTGCTGATGGGCAAGCCTATTCTGGTAATAGTAACATTCAATTAACGGTTACTTCGCAAAACCATTGGCAATTACAAGGGGCAGACCATACTTTGGGGGCTAACTACAAACTTAAAGACGTGAATGGTCAAGATATTACTACTGCAGTCGATTATTCGTTTAATCTAGATAAAACAGTGAATGAAAAGACTTTAGTGGCGTATCTAACTAGTAAAGCCGATAAGGCTGGGATCTATTCTGATGTCGTCACATTTAACTATCAACGAGTGCCCTAATCAATCCGGGTTACTAAATGTAGATGAAAGGAGAACCACATGAACGCAAAGAAACGTCTACTATGGTTAGCCCTCTTGGGACTATTTATTTTGGTACTAATCGGAGGCTGGTTCTTTTTCAATACGCCTAAACAGTCCACTACTGATCAGGTGGAATTAAAGGACGATCCACAAGCCGTTAATTACGACACAAAAATGAAGAAGCCCTCCAATTATGATGCGACCCAACTTGTTTTTCCTGGTTATGATGAAATCACTGTTAGTGAAGGCGCAGAAAAAGCCTATGTAGCCTTAGCGAATCCTGAGTTTAACAAAGCTAGTTTTAAATTTATCATTTCTTATGGGGAAAACAACGAGGTCTTAATGGAAACCGGTTTGGTCAAACCCGGGAAAGCCGTGAATGAATTTCCATTACCTAAAGCTTTGAAACCGGGACATTATCAGCTGAAAATGAAAATTGAGGCATTTGATTTAACTACCCAGCAACAATTAAATGGTGCCAGCACTAGCGTGGATTTAGTCGTGGTAGAAAAAGGATCGAACTCCAAGAAATAAGTCGAGGAGGCTAAGCAAATGAAAAAACAATTGATTGGGGGTGGGATCTCACTAGTAATGGGGCTGACGCTTGTTTTTACACAAAAAGCAGTTGAAGCAGAAATGGTTGAAACCGGTCAGGTCGTTGTGACCTATCAAGTAGAAGAAACCTCAAGCGAACCTGATACAACAGGAATTAAAGAGGAACCAGCAATTAATCCGCCTACAACAATGGGTAAAGAAAAACTACCTACAAAACCAGTTAAAGAACCATCCGTCAGTGAGCAACCACAAAAAACAGCCAGCTCCCAAGGAGCTGAACCAACTAAACGTTTGGCCGGTCTACCTTACGCCACCGGTGAAACTCAAAAAGAAGCCCTTGCCAGGGTCTTCCCATCAACCAATGAAAAAAAATCAATGCTAGGAAACTTATTAGGAACGTTCTTAATCATCTTTGTGGGCATCTTATATAGGAAAAAAAGACCCCAACAAGAACGTAAAGCAGAAATAGAACAATGAAAACCGATTAAAAAAGCGTTCACGGAATAAGTCAATAACGGCCAAGTTAGATGTGGGGGTCGTTAACTTATCCGTGGAGTTTTTTTAGTTATTGAGGACAACCATAGGACCCATGAGGAGCAATTAAAACAAGAACAACAGTGCCATACTTTTTACTAATGGGGAAGTAATGATCCCATTTAATTACGAATGAATGTGCTAGGTATTACTCACTAAAAGTTGAAGAAAGGTCGTAGCTCATTAAAGCCGATTACCTCCCCTATGGTTAGAAATTTACCTACCAACCGGCGGGAAAATCCGCCATTGAATATAAAAAAACTTACCAAATGAGCAAGGAATAGCCCGTAAGGGTGACTGAAACGGTGGAAGTCGTTTTAAAATAGCTAGGATTGGAAGAAAACCAGATGCTGATTTGTTTTACCGAATTATTAATCGAAAAAATAGCCCAACGCTGTAAAAAATTACGCCTTGATCGTGGTTTTAAAATGGAAGCTATTTCGGATAAAGCGGCGATTAGTCGCATTGAAAAAGGGATTGTTCCCAAAAGCGGCAACTATATGACTGCGACCGTTCTGTTTGATTATGTCCATATCTTTGATAAAAGCCCGGCCGAAATTATCTTCGGAACAGCCGCCGAATTAGAGAATGTTTTGTGTGAATTATTCTATGAATTATTTTTTACCATTATGATGAAAGACTTAACTAGCCATGCATACTTATATCACACAAGCTATCAAACAGCAATTGAAGCTCAAACAGCCGTCCTATCTTTAGCAGAAATGTTCGCAGAATATAATTTTCAGCGCTATCACTTTTTACAATTAGAGGATAAATTCATGGATGACTTCTGCAAAAAAAATGATGTTTACTATCGTGAGAATGGAAAACTCATTAATCCCGAAAGAGACCGTAGGTCTGCGCCTATTAATGAAGCCACCGTTATTGACTTTACTGATATGGCTAGTAAGATGTGGTGGATGTGCCAAGATAAAATGATCACCTCATTTCAAGCCGAAGTTATGGATACTCTATTCGATGACTTTAATTTTTCAACCATTAATACTACCGTCAATCAGTGGATTAACCAACAATTTAATAAAGTGATTGTACCGAATGTGATCAAAAAGTTACGTAGTAATACTATCTTTAAGTTAGGCCTCATCGTGCAAAATATGATTAAGGAATTTCTAGATGAAAATTTAACAGATTCCTTTCAAACTACTGTCCCAGTTAAAACAACCTACAATGACAGCTTTTATATTTCGTCTAATAATTTCCACAAATTCACCGATCACCCTTTATCTGACGCCGAGGTAGAAGAAAAAATGAAACTTATTGACTTGGCAAATGAAATGGCGTTAGCAGACAAAATACCAGATCAAGCATTAGCAAAGAAATTTGATAAATATGGGATTACGTATAAAAAAGTTGATGGAAAAGCGTACATGAATGAAGTAGATATTGATGCCCTGATTAATCAAGCACTTACTTCTAGAAGAAATGGTATCACACGTAATGATAAGTACAAATTTAAACATAGCAGTGAATTCTATGACACTTTATTCTATCACAACAAAATTATCCCGGGATACTTAACGAATAATAGTCAAATTATGCAACGGCTACAAGAACACCTAAATAAAAATATCATAGAAAGTATTAATATATTTATTCATCTTCAAAATAATTTACTCCAATTTTTATCTCCAGAAGAATTATTATTGTTTGCAAAATAATTCAGTATCAAGAGCTAACCCTTAGGGGAAGGCTCTTTTTTGCGTATAAAGTCCAGTTGTTCATTTGGTTGATGAAACGCTAGGAAATTAACAACTAGATGAACAACCAAATTATCGAGCGCTACGATAAGATGAATACAACAAAGGTTTGTGCACCCCTTTGTTGTTAGTAATCTTATATGGACTACGACGCGTAGTAGTTCATAGCTAAATGAAATTAAAGAACCAAAATAGTAAGACTATAGAAATAATCAACCCTATTTTAAGGAGGATTCCCATTATGAAAACAACCTTTAATCAAACCAATCACTATGCAGAAACCACTGCCCGAAAATTTATCGTACCAGATAAGCCCGTTCAATGCGTGACCACCTTTATGGAAACTCAATACGAATATGTTGACAACCGACGAACGGACACCATTAAAGGCTATAAACTTTGGTTTATCCAAGAAGGATTAAATCCTTTTCCGGTGAAATTTGAACAGAAACCAACGTTGCCCCCTTTTTTAGCCGTCATTGAATTTGAGCACCTTCAAGGAATTGAAATTCGGAACAATGTGTATTTCAAAGCCGACGGCTTAAAGGTCGTGAAATGATGGAAGCACACGCTATTGAACAGTACTTAACCCAAAGTTTAAACATGGCTCTCGCCATTAACGGTGAATCAACCTATACGAATTCTTTTTATGTAGCGGTAAAAGCGGACGGATTCCTATTCGTCCCCCGTACCCCGGCGGGCTATTTAATTGATGATGACTTGTATCAAAAAATTTTTATTATCGCTAATGCGAGTCTCTATCCTCGTTACACCTTATTAAAACAAACCACTGCGTACTTTCTTCCTTTAGACACGGAAGATATTCATACCCAACGGGCGTTGTTTTTCCCTTGGTTTAAAGGGATTAGTGAACGGTTAGTGATTCCAGATTTACGTGCATATGTTCATCAAACGAAAGGTACCGAGATTCCCATTATGAAACATCTGACGATGGATTATCAAAAAGTGACTAGTATCGTGATTGCGGGAAACTCTGGGAGTGGCAAATCTTATTTCTTAACGTATTTATTAGAACAATTGGTTACCCGCTCCCAGTTAATTATTATTGACCCAAAATTAGATAGTCCTTCGCGTTGGGCACGAGCTCACCAATTGACCGTCATTCACCCGACCAAGAATCGTTCGAGAAGTGATTTTGTCAGTCAAGTCAATGATGCTTTGAGCCAAGTATTAACAACTATTTATGAACGGCAAGAACAATTATACGATCAACCCACCAAAGTCTTTGAACCCGTTACGGTAGTGATTGATGAAGTCTTAGCTTTATCCGAAGGCGTCAACAAAGCCATCAAAGAAGCCTTTCTCTCCCTATTGAGTGGGATTGCCTTATTAGGTCGGGCGACGAATTGTCATTTGATTTTAGTCTCCCAACGCTTTGATTATAACGCAGTGCCTATTAGCGTACGTGAACAGGCCAACGTGTTTGTTCAAATTGGTAATATCAATCGTAAAACAACCCAGTTTCTTTTTCCTGATTTGGATCCCGCGGGGATTGTGATTCCCATTGGAAAAGGCACCGGCTTAATTCAACTCATTGATGATGAACACCCGTACCAAGTACTCCCGTTACTGACACCGACATTTTACACTGAGAAAGGAATTTTATCATGAAGAAAACCTATTTGATGCGCTGTTACCCACTAGCCTATGGCTTGTGCTTAAGTTGGATCGTCGTACTTGCCAGCTTCATCCTATTTACCATGGTACCAATTCATGAACAAACGAATCCGAGTGAATGGTTCATTTTTCCATTCTTGCCTCAACTCTTCCAATGGCTAAATATACTATTAAAATATAGCGTTAGGCTGATGCCATTTTTGTTACTAGGGCTGTTACTCCCTGAAATAATGAGGCGCAAACAAACAGATACCTTACGCAATTTAAGCAAAGCCCTGTGGGGCACGATCATTTTTCGGCGTTTTATCCGTCAAATTCCCCCTAACACCCCGACGAATGAGACATCAGAAAAACACTGGGTACCTAACAAAACCACCGTTAGTTGTTTCAATCGAGCAGTAGGAAAATCGGTCTTGGATATTACCCAAACGCATCTACAATTATGGATTAAGATGCCCTGGGAAATTCAGGCACAACAGCTATTGCACGAACAGGAAGATCATATTAAAGCCCATATTGCGAGTTATTATCCGGAATATGTGCTGTCCCCTTTTGTACGGGAAAAGCGGAATTTATGGTTGATGGGTACGAAACACGAGTAAGTGGTCAGGGCTGCTTTTGTTCGGAACGAAAACAAAGGAGCAGCCCTGAGCACAACTAGTAATAAAAATTGTGCCAACTCAAAAAGAAGCCAAAAACCTTGATTTCACACGGTGGTAGGGCTTGTTATACCACCGAAATTAGACTGTTCCAGTGCCAATAATTGTTCCAAAAAAATAGAAAGAATGAGGTTTAGTAATGAGTAAAGCGCGAAATATGATGTATGTCCAAAGAATGGCTTATTTACCATTTAAGACATTAGCCGAAGGAATGGATAGAATTTCTGAAAAACTACAACCACAGCGTTGTGCGGGTATCCTTCATGATCAAGATGTCTATACCCAAGAAGAGAAAGATGCCTGGGAAGCCCAACAGGGCACTCCCTTCCCTCATCAAATCGGTGAAAAGAAAGCCGCGCATGTGCATATTATGATGCAATTTGAACACCCGCGAAGTCTTAAGCAAGTAGCCAAGTTATTAGGGGATTCGCCGCAATATCTACAACAATGGCAAGGAAATTATAAAAACGGCTTTGCCTACTTAATCCATGCCACCACCAATGCGTGTCATCAACACCTATACGATGTGACCGAAGTTCTAGCGAACTTTGACTACCCAACGCTTATTAAACAGATGACCCAAGAAGTCACAGAAAGTACCCGTCAGACTAGTCGAAAAGATGCGATTTTAATTCGTCAACTACTTGATCAATTAGGTAATGGTGATTTAACCAAAGAAGAAGTCATTGCTCAATTAACTGGTTCACAATTCGCCAAAGCTAAAAAACAAATCAATGATGTCTATCAACAAGTTCAAGCCGAAAAAGCGAAAAGCTGGTTAGCAGCCCGTAAAGAAAGTAACGAACCAATCCTTGTCATTTGGCTTTATGGCCAATCGGAAACAGGGAAAACACTGTTAGCGAAAAACTATGCTCGAACCATTCAAACAGACTATTTTATTACCGGTTCATCAAAAGATAGCTTTCAACAATATAATGGTGAACATGTGGTGATTTTAGACGAGCTACGCCCAAAGACGTTTCCTTATGATGATTTGTTAAAAATGCTTGATCCCTATGGAGAAAATCCTAAAGCGCCCAGTCGTTTCTTTGATAAGTCATTGATGGTAGATGTCTTTATTATCACCACTCCCTACAATCCAAAACAGTTTTACGATGCTATTTTTGGACAAAAGAAAACGCCCGATGCATTTAAACAGTTAGAACGACGAATTACGTTTGTGCAGTACATGACCGCAGAAACCATTGAACGGCAAGAATATCATGCCAGTTTAGGCACTTACGTACCTGTTGTAGGAACCCAAAAGAAGAATACCTTATTTGACCAATTGTCACAGCACACGCCACACAACGGACAAGCCATGTATGAAAAATTCACCCAGTTTCTAACAAAACCAATGACGGAAGGAGACCAAACCGATGGAAATAATGAATGAAGTGCCCGTATGGGAACGATATATGTTAAGCATTGACGAAGCCGCCCGTTATTTTCGGATTGGCGAGAATAAATTACGACGTCTAGCTGAAGAAAATCCACAGGCGACTTGGTTTTTAATGAATGGCAATCGGATTCAAATCAAGCGACGTTTATTCGAACAAGTCCTCGATACATTAGATACCGTTTAATCAATCAGCCATGGGAAAAGAGCTTGAATTATGCTAGAATAAATCTAGTCGTAGTTCAGGCTCTTTCTAGGGTAAACAGAAGGAGTTTGAGAAACAATGGAAACAAAGAGACGCGACCACAAAGGTCGCCTATTAAAAACAGGTGAAAGCCAACGCTCAGATGGTCGTTATGCCTATAAATATATAGATGCGAACGGAAAGCCTAAATTTATTTATTCATGGAAATTGGTGGCTACCGATCGCATTCCAGCGGGAAAACGAGCTTGTGTCGCCTTGCGAGAAAAAGAAGCACAGATTCAAAAAGATTTAGCGGAAGGACTGGATAGCTCTGGACAAACGATCACGCTCTGTCAGCTCTATCAACTATTTATTGAACAAAGTTTGAATGTGAAGACGAATACACAAACTGGTCGCCATTATTTGATGGCGTTGTTACAACGAGATGTGTTAGGTCATAGACCCATTCGGAAGATTAAGCTTTCCGATGGTAAGGCTTGGGCAATTCGCCTCAGTCAAGCCGGTTATGCCTATCAAACCATCAATAACTATAAACGATCATTAAAAGCGGCTTTTTATTTAGCGCAACAAGATGACTACGTACGCAAGAATCCTTTTGACTATCCATTAAGAAGTGTGTTAAAAGATACTACGGTACCGAAAACAGCCTTGAGTGTGCAACAAGAAACTGATTTCTTAGCCTTTGTCGCAGAAGACCCGATTTATCAATCTTATTACGATGAACTGGTGTTATTATTGAAAACAGGGCTTAGAATTTCGGAATTTTGCGGCTTAACGATCAATGATGTTGACTTAGAGCAGCGAATAATTGACGTAAACCATCAACTATTGCGAAACCCCAAAGGCGGCTTGTATATAGAAAGCCCTAAGACCGCCTGTGGCGTGCGGAAGGTTCCGTTAAGCGAAGTAGCCTACCAAGCAATGAAACGCGTACTAGCAACCCTATCAGAGGGCAATCAGCCAATTATTGATGGTTATAATGGTTTTCTCTTCTTCAATCAACGAGGGTTACCAAAAACGGGAGATATTTATAAAGAGCTGTTAAAAAGAATCGTACGAAAGTACAATAAAACACACCAAGAGCCCTTGCCTGCGATTACCCCGCATACCTTAAGGCATACATTTTGTACGAGATTAGCCAGTCAAAATATGAATCCTAAGAGTTTACAGTATGTGATGGGACATGCGAATATTGCCACAACATTAGATTTATACGCGCATGTTTCGATGGAGCAAATTCAAGCAGACATGATGACATTTGTTTCTTAATAAATACTACTCTTTTACTACAAAAGAAGACGAAAAGATAAGAATTCACAAAAAGATACAAGAAAGAAAGCCATTAGAAAAAGAGCTATAAGTCTTGGTATTAAAATGTTTTGAAGCGATTTATAAATTAATAAAAAGATAGAGATATCCATACTCTGTTTTTCTTTTAAAAACAAATAAGGTTGCTCCTCTACTGGCTGTTCTTTACTCACATAGACTTTGGCTTCACCATTCACTAAAGTAAATAAATAGACATGCTTCTGGGCAACTTGTGTCGCACTGTCAGAGTATACTGCCACCAGACAATAACCCCCTTCACTGCCTGTTTCTGACCAATTTAACCAAATGGGATTGTTCCCAATAGCTGGTTGTATTTTAGGTTCATAACTCAATAAATCATCAGGCACTTGAATCGTGTAAAAAGCTACAGAGTGACCTGGTTGGTACGCTTGATAGTTCTGATTGCGTTCTTGACCCCAGATTTCCATGTATTGTCCTAACTGTTTTGCTTTTTGCTGATTCCAAATCGTCCCTTCTTCTGTAACTAATTCAGTTAATTCTTGTGTTTGCGTTGTTTGCTCTAATTCCAACGCCGTGGTTTGACTAACTTCGGTTGCTGAAATTGCTCTTGTTTCTTCAGTATTTACATTGTTTGTTTGTACGGTTTGTACTTTCTGTGATTCCTCTTTCGATTTTTGCCAACCGCTAGATTGTCAATAGAAATGCTAAACTTTTTTATTACAAATATGTTACAGAGTTTTTCTTGTTAAACGACAAGGTTTTAGGGGTTTTTACACTTTTTAAACATGACAAAATAGAGGGTGCCTGTTTGAAAATTTTTTCACCCCCAATTTATGAAGCTATTCAATTATGTAACTCAAGCATCAGAATAATAAACTTGTTCGGGTGTTTGGTAATTCAAAACTTTTCGTGGTCGAGTATTAAGCATATACACATATTCTTGAATTTGTTCTTGTGTATACGTCCCAATATCTACCCCCTTAGGAACATACTCACGTAATAAACCGTTCGTGTTTTCGTTTGTTCCTCTTTGCCAGGAAGCGTAAGGATCCGCAAAATAAACTTCTGCCTGCAAATTTTGTTCGATCTCTGAAAAATTACTAAATTCTTTACCGTTATCTGCTGTAAGAGTATGAACAACTTCGTCAGATAGTATACGCGAAATTTCGTTGGACACACGAGCAGCGGTTCTATCAGGAATTAAGCTTGCAAATAAAAAGCGACTTTTTCGATCAACTATGGTAAGCAAACAACTCTTGGTTCCTTTACAACCCACAACGGTATCTAATTCAAAGTCCCCAATACGTTTTCTATCCCGTGCTTCTCTAGGTCGATCACGAATGTTTTTCCCGCCCCTCATTCTATTAACATCAGTCCGACGTTTATACTTTTCCCCTTTTCTGCGTAACACTATCACATTACCGTTAACTAAATCGCCTTTTCTAAGCCAACGATAAATAGTTTTATGACAAACAAAGGAATCCTCTGGAGTTCGATAAGTTCCAACAATCTGTTCAGGTGACCAACCCTTTAATAAATCAGCTTCAATTTTTTGTTTCAACGTTAGTGAATATTTCGAACGATTTTTCTTTTGTGTTTTTCTCGTATCGGCTTTGATTTGTGCTAGTGAAGGGTTATATACACCCTGTTCATTCGCATTTCTTTTTATCTCACGAGAAACTGAAGAAACAGAACGTCCTAACAGCTCTGCCATCACTGAATAACTTTTACCTTCCCTTAAAAAAGACGCTATACACGCCCGTTCATCTATGTTAAACTGTTTATAGTTCAAAAAGAGAACTCCTTTCTGTGGTTTGTTTGTCGTGATTCAAACTATACACAAAGGAGTTCTTTTTTTCTAGTCTTTTTTTTCATTTTTTCATTTAAAATAACATACTGAAATCCAAACTGCATACAGTATATATCACTTTAATTTATTTTTTTTATCTACATTATTCAATAAATATTGTTGTAATAGAAGATTCTCTGAGCTAAATAAGTCTATACAAATTATTTCAGACTTTAAAATAACTACTTTTTCATTATAACTGGTTGAATTAAAATCAAATTTAGTTAAAACAATAGAATGATCTTCTAGTAATATAATTTTACCAGTAATAATTTCCTCGTTTCCTGCAGTTACTACAGAAATAATCCTTTCTTTTTCTAAGAAGTAATCTAAGACTCCTTCTAATGATTTATTAGGTAATTGCTCATATTCATTAATTAACCGGAAAGGATCAAAAATACCTTTCTTTTTTACATAGCTAATATACTGCAAGAACATTTTGAGATAATCCGTATTAGATTGAATATCTGATACATATTTTTTTATTCGTAATTGGACACTTTCAACCATACTATTTTCATTAATAGAAAGAAACAAGATATAATCATTACTTTCATATAATACATATCCCAATGAAAAAGAATCATTATCTTCATCAACAGTTTCCGTATATAATTCAATCAATCCATTATAATTAAAAGGTTTCAAAGTTATCTCCTCTTTTGCCATCCAGGCTTTTGTTTTTTCTTTTCATTTTGTCTACCTGGACGCGGTTTAGTATGTTTATTATACGTGCTTTTTCGTTTATTTTTAGTATGTTCTTTAAAATAATTTTTAATCGTTTTATATGCCCAATGTCCTGCACCAATTGTCACTCCACCTAAAATAATTACCCCGGTTACTGTAAGAGCTACTTCACCTACACCTGGTATAAAATAAACAGTGGCTAATCCACCTATTCTAGATAGACTAGGCATCTTTTTGTCTAATAAAGCTTTTAATTCCTCTTCATTCACTTTTTTGCCATTAATAATTAAATCATTATTCGTAACAACCACTGGCTTAACTACTTTTTCATTTGACGAATTTTTAGAGTTTTCGTCTGCTAAAACTACCGTTTCAAACAATTCATGATGAATAAAACTTAAAGGAAAGCCTGTAAGAGTAATTGAAAAAACCAACAAACTTGCAACAATCTTTACTAACACTTTCTTATTCATATATGACCTCCTAAGTTTGATTAAAAAAACAAAAAATAGAGAAAATAGTTTTTAAACATTTTCTTGAGAAATTTGACCGCAAAACTCCTTTTATCTATAAATTTCTTAGTATAAATATCCGCTAAGATACTTTAATTATACATAATTAGAATTTACTTACTATTCTTACTAAATATTAATAACTATTCTTATTTATTTTTTAGTTAAACAAATAAAAGAGTTTTCGAGGTAACATGAATAAAGCAAGAATAAGGCAACTCTTATTCCTGCTTAAACGTTTATGATGCTAAATTAGTTAACACTTCGGTATCTACTTGATAGATACCCGCCGAATTTTTAATAGCCATACATTCGACTAATTGTTCATAACGATTCGGGGCAAAATCACCCACAGTTGTTTGAACCTCAATTTTACCAATTATTTTAGCTTCTGATTCTTGTCTCATTTTTACTTGATATAACTCAATACTAATAACTTTACTCTCAAATGAAACCGTCGAATCATAAGCCCCCGCTTGATCAACTAATTGAGTATACAAACGCGCACTAGTAACATGTTTCAACGTTTCTTGATTTTGTTCAAACTGTGCATGTAGAAACGTATCAAATAACGTGGCTAATTCTTCTTGTGCTTTTTCTTCAAGATTAGATTCACTTAATTCAGCAGGTTGAACAGAGTGTTTCTGTTTTTCATTTTCTAAAAGTAATTCTAATTCTTTTTTCTCATGTGTTAATTGATCAATTGTTTTTTCTTGTACCATATTGTCCTGAGATACGTCCGGTTTAGTACAACCTGCCAATAATAATAAAGCTAAACTTACCCAAAAGAACCCTTGTATTTTTTTCATCATTAATTTAACTCCTTAATGGCAAATTTTTTATCAGCTAATTTTTCTAAAGACAGTTGATAAGGCATTTCCAATAATAATTTTGTCTCATTATCTTTATAAACGACCGTACAAGTAACCTCAACTTGTTCTTTCGTTTCAGTCATTTGTGGATTAGTTATTTCAAGAAATGTCAAATTCTCATGGATTGGTTGAATTTGTTTTCCGTAATAAATCAATTCTTTTTCATCAGCTTTAGGATAAACCGTAAAGAAAGTAGTCAAAAATCCTTCGACAGTTTCTCTTGTCGTAGCATCAATACTAGAAGACATAGCAGGTTTAGCTATTTCAAGAAGGGCTTTATTAGGCATAGACGCGAGAATAGGTAATTTAACAATTAAAAATTGATTATTATGTGCATAAACATCTACTGAATAAGCTCGCATAAAAGCGTCGTTCGTCGTTTTAAGCAGCAACTTAAATAAGACACTGTATCTATTTTTCTCATTTTTATTTTCTATAATTTGTAAAATTTCCACATCTTCAGCCGTTACTTTTTCTTTGACTTCTTTATAGATAGAAGGGGAAACTGTATCTGACAAATAATAGGATAAGGCTTCTTTTTGTTTTTGTTGTTCATTACTCGTAGGTGATACAGTGAAATAAGTAGTCGCAAATCCTTTCACATAACTTTGTAGACCAGTTGTATCAATTAACTGTTCCTTTATCACTTCTTTTTCATGAACAGTGTGAGTAGAAACAACTGTTAAATTATTATAGACACCAAAACAAACACTAAAAACTAATAAAAGCCAACCACCGTATAAAATAACACGCGGTACACGGGATTGGCGGTTTTTTTTCAGTTTAGCTGATTTTAATTGTTGCTTCTTTCTTTTAAATAATTTCATAGTGCAGTTACTCCTCATTCCTTATTTTTTTCTAACAATGCTAGTAATTGGGTTAATCTCATAGGTACGGGTATAAGTAGCGCAAATTCGACCTTTTTCCGAATTTTGTTCATAGCTATCAAAACGTTTCCCACCATCATATACTTTAGCAACGATTCCGGTATGACCGTAAATTCCGGGTGCTAACGCACCACCAGCTTTCCAATTGATAATATCGCCCGCTTTTATGTCAGCGGGAGCAGGATTAAAAATAACCTCCCAACCATAAGAAGCCCAATCATAATCACTCCCGATGGATTCAGCATACAAAAAGCCTGATCCCATCATTTGAGGACCGCCTAATTTATCAACATAATAAGCAATTAATCCGTAGCATTCGCCATTATAAACAGATTGTCCTAAGACACTGTTTAAAATAGCAATTGTAGTTGCACTAGAACCAGAACCGGACGTTAGATATCGTTTAACGAGATCCACATAATAAAAGTTACCACCATTTAAATAAAGATAGTTCCCGTGATTATTGGCAACCGGATTTCCGTAATAATATTTTTGTCCGTTTCTATTTCCTAGGCTTGGTGCTACTACATCATGAGAAAATTTTTCTGCGACAGCTAATGTGTGTTTGTTCCCATTTTTGCTAACAAAATCAATATAACCGCCACCAAAATTATAGGCACCAATTGCTACATCATCATCACTACCTTTTGCACGGGCAGAGCGAAGGAGCGACGCATAATACTTCACTCCTTGTCTGATACTAGCAAGCGGTTGTAAGCTATTAGGCGATAAGCCTAAACTCTCACTTGATTGCATCACATCATTCCCACGACCGCCTGATTCTACTGCCATAATAGCCAATAACAAATTGACTTTATCGGCTATATTTTCTTTTGTTGCTTCTTCTTTTACTATTTTTTCGTATTGTAAAACTTCTTTAGGTAATCCCACAGACACAACATCATCAGTTATTGAATTTGAAGAAAGTGAATGACCGCCACCACTTAAAAGAATAAACACGATTCCTAAACCTAAAAATCCACCTAAAAAAGAATAAAGATACTTTTTCATCTTCATTTCCTCCCCTGTTTAGAAGAGCTCTTTGGTTGGCGTTTCATATACTTATCTACCGCGTTCGTTTTTTTTCCTACTTTATTTTGTGGTGCTACTGGTTTTATCTCTTTTTGCGGCTTATATTTTTCTGGTTGAATGGTTTCTTTCGAAACTTTTTCACTCAATGAATAATTGATAGGAGCAGATTTTTCTGAACGATTATCATTAAATTGAGCCGAAGCTTTTTTATTCGGTTGACTAATCGCCGTTTGTTTTGGCATTACTTCAGCAATCCTATGCTTTGACTCATTAAAATCGTCTCGTATTCTAGTTTGTTTCGCATTAAAACTAGTTTTTGCTATTGGCAATGGTCGCTTTTCTTTTGCATCTGTTGAACGAACAGAATGGGTGATTCCACTTTTTTCTGAAGGGATACGTGTTTTTATCAAATTACGTGGTGCAATAGCGGCTAATTGATTTCTAACATCCTCTTTTTTACGTTGTTCTACTTGCTTAAGAGCCTCTAAACGCTGTTGTTGCGCTAATTGTTGTTGTGTAACTCGTTTAGAACGTTCCGCCTTATTTTTTATTTCTGTTCCAAGCCGACCATCATCATAGTTATTACGCATTTGTAAGGCTTTATACTTCGCATTTGTAGGAGCATTTTTAACAGCATCTTTCATCGTATTAACTTTTTCAACAAAATTCTTAGGACTATCTTGAAGCATTGAAATTTTGGCACCCACTCGTTTAGACATCGGCTGTTTCACAGGCTGATAAGTAGTATGTGGCTGATTGGTTTCTTCAAGTGTTCTAGAACCCTGTTTCAAGTTAGCCGTTGTACGACGTAACATATTTCTAGCTACTCCTGCAAACAATAAACTCTTTGCCATTCGACCAAAACGCCCGCCTTGACGAGTGTCAGCACCCCCCAGGTGCATAAAACTTAATAACTCATTGACTTTATTGACAGTAGTCAACCAGGTAGCAATTTGTAAAAAGATAACCCAGATATAGCCTTTTTCTCTTGATAAAGTAAAAAAAGAATGACTAAGAGAAAAAACAACCGCTAAAATTAGCGTAATCCCCATTTTAGTCATTAGAGCTTGGGCGACTTTTTGCATTGCCGTAAATAATAACCGATTAGAATTAGGAAACATCGAAAAAACCATAGCAACTGGTAAAAAGGCACAAAATAGTAAAAACAAAATTTGAGACGTTATCATAGTAATCGTTAAAACAGCCACACTATAGCTAACAACAGCATTTGAAACAATTACTAGTAACGTCATACCAAAGCGTAGAAACGTCCCTTTAAGCGACATATTCATGTTGTTTTGTTTTTCGACTTCCTGTTTAACCACAGTCTCACGATCGCTTTTTTCTATAAATTGTGATTGTGATAATAAGTTATCAATACGGGTTTGTCCAATAGAGGCCACATTATTATCACCGTATTGTAATAGTAAATACGGCGTATAAACTTGTAAATCAAATAGATTTTCACGAATGGCATTCGTCGCTCTTTTGGTAGCTTGCTCTTCTTGACTAGCTCTATCAGGTCCAATAACAATTCCATCACCAGTAGTCGCATTAGGGATAATATCTTTCGCAATCACTAACATTTCACTATTAATATCTTTTTGTGCTTCATTTACTTGTGTTAAATAAGTTTTAGCATTCATCAAAAAGACGCCAGACAAAATGAAAATAACTGAAAAAACAAGCCCATGTTTGATTGCCCGCGTCGTTTGATGTTTAACACCCGCTACATAAGCAATATAACAACCAGCAATCAACACAAGCCATTTCCCATACATAGGAAATAAACCCGTAGCCCGCAAGCCATTTTCATCAATTCCTGCAATTCGTTGCATATTAGTAGCAACACTTGTAATTAAACTAGTAATAAAATCTAAATCAAACGCTTCTTGAACAATAAACCCGATAAAATAACTCACATAAACATTTAATAACCAAAAGACATTAGTCAATGCATAAACTCCATAAATCACTGCATCACCAATTCCATCGCCCCATTTCCAAGGTAGCCAATTCCAAGAAGAATCCACATAAAAATCAAGGGAATAATTTTCTAATGGATATTTTTCAAAATTAAACATCGCTCCATTTTGACCCACCGTTTCACTTACCCAACCAGTCGCATGAGCCACAGCTGGCGCCAAAGTAAAACACAAGAAAAAGAACAATAAAAAAAGATTGATCCAATAAACTTTTTTTCTCATAATCATTCCTCGATTTCTTCCATAGGAGGACGAGTATCAAACGCATGAAATAAATCTTCAAACCAATAATAAACGTAAATAATCCCTACGTTTCCGTGAATATCCGCAAATAAACATTCACCATTTTGTAAACTCATAATTCGAGCAATATTGTCATCTGTCGCTTCCAAATTACAAAAAGCCAAGGCTTTTTCAATTTCATCACGATCATTTGAACGGAAAATAAATTTCATTCCAATATTATTTTTCATTTTTTCGTCGCCTAAATCATCTGTATTTTGTGTTGAAAAATCAATACCAGCATTCATAGAACGTCCCGCACGAACCAGTTTATTTCCAAGTATTTTCCCTTGTGCAACATTCAACCACGCCCAACTTTCATCAAGTCCTAAACTTTTAAATACTGCTCGATTTAGCTTAATAAAATCCAAGGAATAGGTCGCAAGAATCATCATGATAGCCACACTTAAAATCTCACTTGGGTTGTAGTCTTCCATTTTTGTTTCTTTTTCAGGTAAGGTTAAATCTTGTACTAAAGCAATGTTTAGTGGAGAAGACATATCCAAGGCCTTTTGTTTTTCGCCATTGCCAAATAATAACCCTGCAATCGATAATTTTTTAAAACTATTAATATGTTTCGCTAAACTTTTAGCTACTGGATTGCCTTGTGCCTGTAATTCATCAATCACAAATAACAATCCTTTTTTCTCACGTTGTGCGACAGCTTCTACAGCTGATTGTAAACAAGGAAAACGTTTTTCATCACGAACACTAATTCCTGTAATATAAGTCAAAATGTCTAATGCTAAAGCTTCTTGGTCTTTGGTGTTTGACATCACAGAAAACGGATCAAGTAAACCCAAATTTTCTTCGCTATTTGTAATATTAACTGTTTTTAAATGTTGGCTAAAATAAGGTAGATCCTCTTGCCAATTGGTGCGTTCCCCTTTAGGGTCGATTAAAAATCCTAAACCACCAAACAGAACACTCCAAAAAGCAATTAAATTTTCAGTTAATGATTTACCACCCCCTAAAGAACCAACAAGGGCTTTCGCTAGTGCATTTGTATTCGTTCCGGCTGTTCCTTGTGCCGCTAACCACGGACGAATATAAACAGTTTTACCAGTATCTACATTGAATCCTAATGGAATACCGTAGTTGTCACCTAATTGTTGGGTAGCACCAAATCCACTACTTGCAATAAAATCAGCTTCAACATATTGAACATAATCATCAATCGTACGCTTCCCAGAAGGAAAACATTCATAATGTAAAAAAAGTTGATCGCCCGTTGATGTTTCTAACATCATTTTATAGTCATCAAAATAACTTCGAACTTCACTTTCTCTTTTCAATAATTCTTCATGAGTTGAAGCTGATACACGAGCAACCAATGAAATTTTATACATATTGTCTTTTGTATCTTCTAAATCGGCTTCTAGTTCACTCGCCATTTGGCGAGCTTCTAAAATATTATTTGCGACATCATGACCACTCTCAAGCCCACTTTCATCAATATCTTTTAAATCCATTTTTTTCCCTCGAATTTTAGCTAATGCCGATTTATTCTCTAAAACATCAATGTCCAAACTAACATCTACCGGATAATCAAATTCCGATTGACTATAATAAAAAAATTCCGAACCAAAAGGAAAAATAACCGTTCCTGTGACATGAGAAAGTGCCAAATAGGAAACATATTCAGTCGTTCCATCTTGAATGATTTCCAAATATTCATCATATTCGATGATTTTTGCAGAACCTAGTTTTAACGTATCGTATTTAAAGACATACGTTTCTTCCTCATTCTTAAATGATTGAGAAAAATAGGTTGTTTCTTCAAGCGAATGATTCTTTTTACCATTTAAATGAGTAATGATATAAGCAATATCTTTAGGTTCTGTTTTTCGCAAAGTAAAATGTTTAGTAATTCTACTATATAACAGCCTTTCCAACCGTTTATACCGCTCTATTTCTTTACTAGCTATTTTTTCAAACTCATTAAATAGCACCGTGTTTGAGCGATTAAAGAAACGCTCCACTCCGACAACCAATTCATCAAGAAAACGACCTTTACCAAATTTTTCTTCATCAAGTAAGAGTTCGAAGCCAATAAAAAAGCGAGCAGATAATTCATACTCACCATTCATGTTAATCAATATTTCTTCCACACCCTCTAAATGTTGAAAGGCAAGCTCTTTTAGCTCACCTTTAGATTTGACCTCTTTTTTAGAACGGGCGATAACATTTTTAATTTTCTCTTCAGACGAACACATATATAATCTAAAACGACCTTTTTTATATTGTTTCACCATTCTCGAAAAATTATTTTTTAATTGAAAAGCTTTATCTTGCCCAACAAATCCATAGGAATAAGGCATCAATTCATAATAAGCATAGACGGTACCGTCTCTATTAAATACGAGATTATCCTCTAAATATTTAATTGGAAACTTGGGAATAAATTTAGGAATATTCATTTTTATTCTTGTTCCTTTCTTTCTTGAATTAAGACACTAGGATGAAACTCATTCTCTCGGAGTTTTCCGATACGATGACCTCTTCTGGTTTGTTTAAAGCGCAACGCAAACAGAAGCCTTGTTAATAAATAATTGTAGGGCTTTTTCCCTTGAAAAGAACGCTTATTCAATAAAAAGGCAACTCCAAAAGGAATGCCTAAATGATTGACTAAACTACTGGAAAACATAAAAGGAAAAATACCGTTCATTTTAAATGAACACACCAATAAAAGAATGAACCATGTTAAAAAGGTTTGAGTCACTGGACGAGGTAAAGAAATCTCATTATTTATTTTGTAAAAAACCCGTTCAATTTTCCAAATTTTTGACCAATTTTTTATTTGTTGCATGATTATTTACCCCAAGCTTTCATATTGTTTAATAACCAATCAAACACGCCTGATGTATCACCAACAAACCAAACAGCCACAGCGACAGCTAGAATAACCGGAATCGCTTTGCTTGCTTTTCTTTCTAGCGCGAAATAACCCGCTGCTATTAACATGCAAATCATGACAAAATACTTGGCTTCACCAACTACACTATTAAATACATTTTGAAAAAAATTCATTCTGACAACTTCCTTTCTTTAATATGTTTCATTCGAACGAATACACTCTACTTCTTGGCAATAAACAATTTGACAAGGGTTGCTCATAGAAAACTTCACTCGAAATTCTCTATCAGCAAGACTAACAATATAATAGCCATCATTATCTTCCATATAATAAGTAAATTCGTTTTTTTGACATTCAAATTTTTGACAGATTGCTTTTATTTGTCGCCGTACAGTGAACGCGAAAAAGGCGTCTATCTTAGGAAAAAAGCTGCCTCCTAAAAAGACCCCTAGTAAAAAAATAATGCTTATAGTCATCTTACATTTCCTTTCTAGCAAGTAATTGCTTCACAAAAGCGATATGTTTCGTTACTTTTTTAAACATAACCGTAACCGTTACTTGGTGACAATAAAGTTTATACCCATAACTGACACCACTCGTTTTATCAAACTTCATTGAATAAAAATCATAAAGAAACACACCTTTCTTCTTGATATAAAACCCCTCGATAACCAAAGACGTTTTAGGGAGGTAATTCCAAAAGATACAATTGATACCCTCCTTTAGACATAGTGACAAATCCTAATTGTTTCAAACGATCAGATAAAGTCATAAACATTTTAAAATAACCTCCCAAATAGTCAGACCTTGCCCTTTAAAAAGGGCAAACCCTAAATTTTTTATTTAAAAGAAAGAGAATTTCAGAGCGATTTTTGCCATTCTTAACCGTTGTGTAGTTAATGGTTTATTTTCTCTCAACCCGCTGTTATCCTCGGCGTTGGTGCTTATACACCTTTCGTATCAGAAAAAAAAAGGGGCGGAAAAAATTATTTGTGGACAACTTTCAGTACAAATATTTTTTTCCTACAGCACTCCCTTTTTTTTCTGCCACTGCAGGCGTAAGGCATAAGCACGCCGAAGATAACAGCCGAGAGAAAATGAACCATAACCTAATCTACACTGGGCAACTACTAAGAACGGAAAAATTGAAATTCTTTCAAAAACCTTCCGCCTCTGAAAAACGCCTCAAAAAAATGGTTGTGGCAAAAACAAAAAATAAAAGAAAAGGACTGATACACATGGCAACAAGACTAGAACAAGCACAAGCAAAATTAGAAAGAATTCAAAATGAACAGGTAACTGTTCACCAAGCCATTAGAAACGAGCATAACAAAATTCCTTTTGGTCAACCTAATATTATTGGTCGACGTGACATTTACAAAACAGTGAACAGATACCATGACCAAGCAATTAAGCTTATGCATGAAGAAGAACAACAAACTAACCGCATCGATATGCTGGAAAAAGTAGAAGACTTTAAAACAGAAAACGAACTATTAAAAGATGTTCATGTGGTCGGTAAATCTAGTTATGCCACCGTCGGGGCAAAAACAAGTGTCAACAACCTAGACTATTTTAGAAATAAGCTGATAGAACTAGAAAAGCAAAACGAAGAAGCAAAAGCTTATAACAAAACTAAACCAGCTAGAAAAATGAAAACACTCGGAACAGAAATCACTAAGCTAAAACGAAAAATTGCCAGCTTAGAAGACATGCAAGAAAAAGACCAAACGAAAAAAGTAGGTCCTAAAGCTCAAACCTTAATCGACAGCGGAGCAGTGAACCAATGGAAAAAGAAACCCATTTACTATTTTGTTAAAGGACTAAAAAAAGTCGCCTTAGAACTTGATGAAAACGGAGATTTTTTCCCTTCTTCTCTTTATCCGGCATATACTAAAGAGGATCAAAAAATAATAGCTGACTTGTTACAATAAAATAGCCCCCTCGCAAAAAACTAATTTGTGAGGGGGATTTTTCGATTAGAACAATATGCTAATAAGTCAAAAGAAAAAACCACTACATCTTTTTTCTGCATAAAAGAAGAAAGATAAGTGATTTCAATAACTACCGTACGTCCAGTATAAGAACGCCGTTCGGTTTCGTATTCTTTTAAAACAACAATGTCACCAACCCTATATTGTCGGTCATTGTAGCGAATTTCATGTTTTTTCTTTTTCTTAATAACAGCTAAAAAGAATTCAGGTGCTATTTTTATAAAATGTGTCTTACTTTTCATCAGGTATCACCATTTCAATTCCTCATTTCCACCGCTTATTTTTTTAGAACAATCGGAAAACAATAGCTTTATCTCCGGATTATCCTTTTTAACTATATGAAAATATTCCACTACTGAAGCCAATGAAATCCCTTCTTTTTCCCGTTCTTCTCTACAAGGAACAATAAAAAATTGCCACAACTTAATTCCTCCTTTATTCATAATTTTCTAATTCATTCTTTTGTTCTGCTTCAATTCTTGTTTTATATAATCCAAGACGTTCAATCTGTTTGGCGTACATTTCCACCATTTTTTGATGTTTCTTTTCAATATGTGCATTATCTATTAACCATTTCAATTGTTGTGTTTCAGATAAACGATCAATCTCTCTCAAAACCCAAAGAGAAGGAGCAACAGACTTAAATAACCACATAAACAAACGCTCAAACGTTTTTTCTTGTGGATCAATCGATAGTTTCAATTTATTCACATCTTTCATAAACCATGCCCAAGGTTGCCAAACACCCCAGCGACGTTTGTTCGAATCCGTGCTATCTTTTGGAGGTACAACAAATCTTATTTCTTGATTCAAAACCGAAAAAGCTACTTCATCAACCCGTCGGGTTTTTACTAACTCTCTCACAACAGCCATCGCTTTCCCTTGTCGAAATCTCATTTCATATCGATTCCACTTAGGAAGTTTTTCCTCAAGGTTAAATTTATATTCTTGTTCATAATTTTTTTCATAAAAAACCATGAACAAATCACTTGATCTAGAACCCACATTTAATGTTTCACCCTTATTTTCACCATCTTTCAAAATAAAAGAATTATTTTCTGAACCAACTTCTGAAGAACTTACTGTATAACCTTTTTTAGCCATGCGTTTTAACGTAGAAATTTTAAAATAAGTTTTATAATCATCAATCGCTAAATCAATACGAGGAACGTTAAAACCATAATATAACACTCTTTCCAAAAAATCGAACCATGTTTCGTTATTCGCTTCAAGAAATATTTCATAATTCCTACAACCTGTACCAGACATCAATAGCTGAATACCATTATCTACATTTTTCCCACTACTTTCAAGAATTCTTATATCATCGTAACAATAAGAAGCATGATATCCCTTGATGCCTTTGCCTTCATCTTCAGACATCAACTCAAACGGAATGTTTAATAATTCATTACAAATCGATTGAATGTCCATGTCCTTAACTGTCACTTGACACCAATCAATTAACACACGCAAAGGGAAATTTTCTTTTGTACGCACAGCCCCCCTATTAGTAGTGGGGGCGTTATTCGCTTCGCTCATAACCATCTTTCTCCTCATAAATTATTTCTCGTACTTCGTAATCGCCTAACGGCTCACTTAGCTCGGCTGTAGACTCTGAATCGATTTTTTCGCTCCGCTTCAAATCGTCCAGGTCAGCGCCGAGCAGTTTTGCCATTTCCTCAACAAAATCATACTCTTCAGGAACAAGCGGACTAAATAATTCTCTTACCATGAATCTACCCGTCATATAAATATACCCACGGCCAATAATTTTCTTGTTGATTAAGTCCTGAGCAATATTACCAAAAGCCATTTTATAACCATCAGGGCTCATTTCTCCTAAAGTGACTCGTAGCCCTAACTGATCTCGAATATCACCTTTTAAAAACTCGGCATCGGGTCTTTGTGTAGCAAATATACCAATGACACCCACTTGACGGCCTTTTAAAATGATTTGTCTTAAATCACTTAATATTTGATCCCGGTCTTTTTTAGCTGTATAACCGCTTATCCAGGCTACGTATTCATCTAAAACTAAAATGATTGGCTTTAACTTATAATAAGTGAAGTCTTTCCCGGATTTATAATTATCCAACGTTTTAAGATACTTATAACGATCATTCATTTCTTTCACCGTTGCTTTTACCATAGTAGAAATTTCATCAGGTTCACCATATACATGTGGGAAAAATTGTTTCATATCCAATAAATCACTAAATTTAGCATCACCAATCCGAATATCTGCCCCCATTTTTGCGAAAGCACGTAATAAAATTTGAATAAAATATGACTTCCCGCCACCAGTTCCACCAACAATAAGGGCATGTGGAACTTTAGCAATGTTCCAAACTATGCCTTTCATTAACTCAATACTATAATCAACAGGTACAACATCGGAAATCATTAAACGATTTTTAATATTGTCTCGTTCGAAGCTATACGTAAAATAACTATTCCTAAGATCCATTCCCACTAAATCAATCGAAAATTTTTCTTCTAACACGCTACCTAATTCTTTAAACCTTCCGGATTGATGAAATTCACTCCCATCAAGACGAACTGTAATTTCTATGCTTTTTCCTTTGATTCGGACATAAAATCTAGGAAAGTACATAATGCTTTTTTTCATCATTACTTTCTTATTTTTCATCATATTAGGTGTTTGAAAGTCATTAACTACATAAAAACCAGAACTATAAATCATATCGCACACCCGTTGCATAATCAAGAAACGTTTAAATAAAGGAAAAGCACCCAAAAAGAGTAGACCACCACTTAAAAGCCCAACACCTAAAGAACTAATCAGTGAAAGGCCAATAGCTGAAAAAGGAATAGCTGTTAATAAGGCAAAATACTGATTCTGCCAAAAATGATAACTAAATAAAGATAAAAAAATCGAAAAAGAAAACAAAAAAAGGACTCTCCAAATTAATTTTCTATGCCATTTTCGCACTCTTAACCCTTTATAATGCCAGTCTATAAAATTCAAAAAAACACCTCACAGTCTATAAAATTACCCAGCCAACAATGTAACCAAACATCGTTGGCTAAGTACCTATTTATTAAACCTTTAAACGACTTATTTTCATGTTATTTATTTTTTAGTTTCCTTATTTTCTTTTGACTCAAGCTGCTTTGTTAATTCTCCATTTTCATCTGCTTTTCTATCTGCATTCGTTAATGGTTCAATTCGTACAGCTGTAAAACGATCATTAATACTACCGTATGATCGGCTTTTTCCTGTGTTTCTATCTTCAAAAGAATTCGCACTTGCAGAAGGAGAATACACTAAACCTACAACACGCACCTTACCCCAATTTCGCACATTAGGAACTTCTTTTTCTTCCAATTGAACAGTAATACTATTATCTAAATTCACACAAGCAAGATTTACCGTTACTGATTCAATAATTGATTCATCATATTCGCGAGTTGTTTCATTGTAAGGGTGACGAACCGTAGAACCTAATAACATAATTTCACCTAAATTTTCTTTTACACATGCTTCATTCATCATAATTTTCATTTCTATTCCAACTTTCTTTTTTATTATTTATTTTTATTATTTCGAACTAAAAAACACCAGTTGCCAAAAATCCTCTCTTTTTTTATACTTTCGTTGTAACAGATACTTTTTTAATAAACAGCTTTCAATGGTTAAACGTTCCATATTGGTTAATTTGATAGCCAATTTTCCGCTTCTTTTTCGTTCCAAATTATAACTCTTTTCTATATCTGACATAGAGAAAGGCTTTTTCTGACGTTTCATACCTTCAACAAACCGTTCAGCAAAAAGCAATACTTCTTTTTTCATGATTTCACTCCTTTTTTTGAATAGATTAAAGATAAAACTAGCAATACACTATTCGGAAGTTTATAAGTTTACTCATTTTATTACATGTTATTTCAAATTTTTTTTAAACTTGTAAATGGTTACTACCTCGAGAAATTTTATAAGCTTTTTTGTATAATAAAAACACCTATTTCCTGTTAAAAAATAGGTGTTTTATTCCTGTTTAAGAAAGAATAAACTACTCGTTGTCTTTCTTTTTCGATTTTTCAGTTTTATCCATTCTTAACAACATTGCACACGCCACACCAACTGTTAAGAACACGCCTAAAATAACACCTGCTGCTTTCTTTTCCTCTCCTGTTTGAGGTAATAAGCCTTTTTTCTCAGGTTTTGCTGGTGGTGCTGGGATGGTTACGGTCAATGTTTCTTTTTTGTTGGTTAAGTCGGAATGATCAGCAATTACATGACCTAGTTCATTCTTTAATTGACCTATCCAGACATAATAGACACCGTCGGTATCTTCTGACGTATCAATCGTTGTCTTCACTTCTTTTTCTAACGTTGTTTGTTCGGCTTTAAACTCAATGCTGTCTTTATAAACAACCGTGTCTTTTGTTCCGTCCATTCGGTGTAATTGATACTCATAACGATAGGCTTCATCAACTACTAAGCGATCAAACGAAATATTATCCACTACGTTAGTTTCCTTTTTTGCTTCAATCTTTTGGGTCTTGCCATCACCGTTGTGTGCTAAGGTATTGATGGTTGGAATGCTGACAGTTAGTGTTTCTGTTTGGTCTTTTAAATTAGAATGATCCGCTAATAAGTTGCCTTCATCATCTTTCAACTGTTCCGTCCATACATAATAGACGCCGTCGGCATCTTCTGACGTATCAATGGTCGTCTTCACTTCTTTTTTCAGCGTTGTTTTTTCCGCTTGAAATTCAAAGGAATCGTTATACAAGACTTGATCCTTTTCTCTCTCAATTCGGTGTAACTGTAAATCATAGTGGTAATGATCGCCAATAGTTAACCCAGTAAGAGAAAGTTGATCATAAACGGGCGTTCCTGTTTGTGCTTCTAGGACTTGACTTTTCCCGTTACCATTATGGGCTTGGGTCGCAATAAGCGGTGTATCCTTCGCCACAACCGTAATGGTTTGACTAGCATCATTGATATCATCATGTTTAATCACTAATTGTGTATGTTCAGGGTCTTGATAGACATATTCTAAATACACTAACTCATGACCGGCCATTTCTTTTGTGTTTAACGCTTGTTTGATTCGCCAAGAATCAGCTGTCCCCGCACTAGCTACTTGTTGTTTCGATTCTGTTTCAGAAATAACTTGTTCGGTAGTTTTGTCAAAGACTTTTGTGATTAGGTAATATTCACCAGCACTAAAGTTTTGATAAAAGACTTCATCAATAGTTGGTGCTTGTGCGT
Source organism: Enterococcus sp. DIV1420a (assembly GCF_051712165.1). Classification (NCBI taxonomy): domain Bacteria; kingdom Bacillati; phylum Bacillota; class Bacilli; order Lactobacillales; family Enterococcaceae; genus Enterococcus; species Enterococcus sp. DIV1420a. The sequence continues at coordinate 1,871,856 of NZ_JBIOOI010000001.1, read as the reverse complement.
TGGTATACGCCTGTTTTTCACCATTGGCATAGGTAGCTGTACTACGAAGTGTTGGATATTTAACATTAATAGTTTGAGCTTCACTATCAGGATCAGTGTGAGAGACGATTACCTGGTCATATTCATCCACTAAATCCGCAAACGATGTTAGTTTTTCCATCGTAGCTGGATCTAGTTTTGTGGCGTCAAATTTATAAGTAACAGTGACCGTACCGTTGGCACTCTTCGGAGTAAATTTAGCCGTTGCGGTAATTGGTTTGTCATCAATTAAAACTTTTTCACCATCAACCGTTAAATAGGCATTAGCAACTACTTCACGACCAATAAAACTATCTAAGTGCTTATATGTCAGTTGATCAGGTAATTTTACTTGATCAGACGCATAAATAGTTTTCCCATCGTTTTCATTTGTTAGCACCGATAATAATTCTGGTACATGGATACTATCATCATTTAAGAATAGTTTACTGAAAGTAACTAGGTTGGAATGAGTGTTAATAGTTTCTTCCGCTACAGTTACTACTTGAAGCGGCTCTTTTTGCCCATCTTCTGTTATGATAAAGGTGTATTCTTTTTTCTCTGAATCATAAGCTGAATGAATCAGTAACGGTGTAATAGCTTTGAAGCCTGTTGGAGTGTTGACTTCTTTTAAGGTGTAATCACCATAAGGAATATTGGTAAAAGCCCATGCGCCATCAAAACCAACCTCATTAGCAGCAGTCGTTACTACTTTGGCTTTTCCGTTCGTTGGATCGGTTGGCTCTAAAGAAAACTTAATGCCATTATAGCCGCTCTTGGTAGCACCGTTACGAGAAGTAACGTATTTGAAGCCATCAAGGTTGAATTTAATGACATTTTCTTTAGACGTAGCTTCAGCTACAACGACTGAAGTGTCTTGATTCTGATAGTTTATTGCAAACTCGTGTTTGATATTATCTCGTTGATACCCTTCTGGTGCTTTAACTTCTTTCCAATAAAAAGCCCCTAAAGATAAATGATTTACTTGTGCTTGGCGAGTAGTATCATCAATTTGAATCACAACATTTTCATTATCAGCTTTCGTTCCAGCTGTAAGTTTTGGCTTGAATGGATCTGACCATTTAACGGGTTGATCTTTTTGTGATCCTTCATTGTAAAATAAAGCATATTGCGCACCTTTAAAAGTAGATCGACCTTGCGTTTTAACACCCGTTTCTGAATCTTCTTTAGTAATTGTGGCTTGACCGGTCACTTCTTGATTTTTACCGACTGCCGGTTTTACTACTAAGGGAACTGTTTGTCCGGTATAGGTTAAATCCACTTTGACTGGTTCAAAGCTTTTGACAAATCCGGGACTAGCCTTACTTTCAATTACAAAGTAAGTTCCTAGTTCTAACGCATTGGGACTATCCGCCGGCGTTTCAGCTTTACCATGGGCATCGGTTTTTAAGGTCTTCACAATTGGTCCAGTCACACTATCCTTCCGGATTTGGAATTCATTTCCAGCGAGTGTATAGTTACTGTTCCATAAAGTAGTCCCTGATTCTGTCCCTTGTTTTTCTAGCTTGATTTGGCCTTTTTGTCGTAAATTGTTTGACGTTACTTCAACGGTTTCACCCGCAATAATTTTGGCCTTTAAGGGGGTTTTATCAATCGTATACGGAGCTGGCACTGACTTTTCAACCACGGTTACTTCAGTATCATGAAGCGCTACGTCTTTCAACGTCACCGTACCGTCAGCCCCCGTGGTAACGTCTCTATTGGGAGACTTGTCACTAAAAGACAGCGTAAAGGTCGTATTCGGTACTAACACCCCGCTTTCTTTATCGCGTTTAACAATTTTTAAGTCCCCATTTTTGATAACTTCCAGATTAATTTGAAAAGTGTTAGGGTCATTAATTGCGCCAGCTACCACAGTTTGTTGCCCTGCTTTTTTATAAGCTACTGGAGTGCCTATATCCTTTGTTTTATATACTCTTAAAGAACCACTAGTTTTAGAATTTATTGTTGGAGTAATAACTAAATTATTCCCAGTAATTTTCCAATTAACATCAGCACTATTTGAACTAGCACCATCAAATCTAAACAATCCGGCATCATTGGTATCTGTCAAAGTAACTGATTCGCCTAATTTGACTTTCACGGTTTGATTATGGAAACTTGGTTTCTTTTGATAATCTGTCACAATCGTATTAATTTTTTCTTTAATGGAACCATACGTTGTCATTAAACTGCCATTTGGTTTAGTTAAAGAAGTGATTCTTTTTCCGGTGACTTCTTCCCACATAATGGCTTGCGCAACCATTTGGGTATCCATATCTGTGCCTGCATATTTCCATAAGACACTTGTATACTTTGCTTTCGGCTTACTAGCTACAACTGGAAGCGGGTCAGAAGTATATCCTGGTGTGACTGGGTTATTAATAACTACGCCCGGCTCGATACAAAAAACTGGTTGTCGGACATTGTCATACACCGCAAATAAGCCCGTGGATACAGTTTGAAAAGGTGTGCCATCAGCATTTGTTCCTCGAAACGTGTAAAGTTGGTTGATATCCCACTCAATCGTCACAGTTTCCGGAAATGTGGTAGCGGCATTGGCTATCACTGGCATAATAGCCATTATAAACAATTGAAATAGAGTAACTAATCGGACCAACAAACCCACTTTAGGTGGCTTAAATTTTCTTTGTTTCATATGTTCCTCCTATAAAAATTTATTTTTTTAGTAAAAGGGCGGCTCTCTTACCTGCATTAAATCGTGTCACCTCCATACAAAAAAGCAACTCTCAATTAAATTGAAAGTTGCTTTCACTTGAATTGATTTATTATTAATATGGACGAATATATCCATATAACTCATCGTAACCATCATAGCCATGATCAAATGTCCAATCTACAAATTCACTAGAATCTAAAGGAAATGGTGGTTTAATCCAACCCTCTGATTCCATACGAGCATGTAATTCTTCAGGCGTTTCAAAATGTGGTTCCTCTTGAGGTGCTGAAGCTGGTGTTGGCGCCGGAGCTGGTTGTACCGCTGGTTGAGCTGGCGTTTCTACAGGTGCCGCTGGTGCTGGTTGTGCCTCCCCAGAAGTTTCAGCTGGTGTTACTGGTGATACTGCTGGTGCTCCTGATGTTTCAGCTGGTACTGAACTATCATTTCCGTTAACAGCTTCGTTCCCCCCTGGAAGAGGTGTTTGATTTTGAGTATCATCTGCTTTGACCTCATTCACTGGTTTGTCCACTACTGTTTTATCCGCAACTGGTTCTCCAACTGGTTTCTTAGGATCCACTTTGTCTTCTTTTTTAATCACTGCTTGGTTGACCACTGAGCCGTCGTTTTCTTTTACGGTTACTTTATTGCCATCAAAGCTAATCACACGGCCAATCGGTAAGTTTTTCTCTTCCCCTTTAGCTAAATCAATTCGATTGATTTTTGCGAGTGCCTCAACATTAATATTGATTTTTTGACCAATTGCCCATAGGGTATCGCCATTTTTCAACGTATACTCTTTTTGGTCTTTGGTAATTTGAATTTGTTCGGGTGTATTGGCTTTCCAAGTATCCGCATGAACAATCGTTTGTGAAAAAGTTAAGCCCCCTAATGTAATTGCTGAGATAAACAACCCTGTCATCATTTTTTTCATTTTTAATTCCTCGACTTTCTTTTTTTATTTTTTTGTTTTTTTATTTGATCACGATTAAAAACCGTTGGTGAAAGGTCAAACACTGTTCATTTATGAATATAACTCATTATCGAATTATAACTATCAAAAGTCAATGTTATTTCACTCTCTTTTTTGTTGCTTTTGAACATCAATTAGTGTATAATATTATTTTTTTATATTTCACTTTCTTCTCGACGGCTCTTAAAATACACTTCACATTGCTCAAGTCCTACATAAGCAGATGTAACACATACTTTACCCACCGCAATATAAGGCATATCCCTTGCTTCAAGTGTTAAAATCATGCTTTCTTTTAATTTTCCTTGACGATAAAACCTCATAAATTTTCTTAATAATTTATCTAACATTTCTATTTCAATCGCTCTTTCTATTTCTGAACAATCTTTTTCAAGAAAATTAACCATTTTTAAGACGTCAGTAAGCAAAATTTCATTTTTTAACAATTGTTCAACCATCAGCTCACCTTCCTATCTAAATCCATCGGATAAACGTTTCCTATTTTTAATTCTCTGCCGCACTTTGGACAATAATTGATAAAGGCGCCATCGTTATCAGAACAATAGCTATCGTCATATTCTATTTCTATACAACTATCCTCTCCATCTTGATTAATCGTTATAGAAAAATTAGAATTGGCTGTATCATTTAATGCTTCGCCATGTTGACAAAATCTACAGTCATGAGTCATTTATTTTCTTTCCTCTCTCCTGGTTATTTTCTGCTTCAACTAATGAAAAAACTTCAGCTATCTCCATTTTAGGCCTTTTACCAAATAATGCTTCAGTAGCCTTTGATTTTTGATCCGCATCTTCTTTAATGTTAGCTATTCCGAAGCGTTCTATTAATGGAACAAACACTTCTAATTTTGATGTCATTAAATCTAATGCCTCGTCTTCAGTGTTGTTCTTCATTAACTCCGAATCAGAAATAGAAATATCACCTATTCCTACTCCTGACTCTAAAACACTCACAATTGACTTCACCAACGAACCACGTACTAAACAAACAGAACATTCTAAGCCAGCAATGGTTGCTTTCAACCCTAAATGTCGATGCCAACCATCGGCACACGCTAACCAGACATATATTTCTTGTGGCTCTATCCTTACTTTATTCATTCGTTCGCCTCCTCAACTTTCTTTCTTCGTGCCTGCCACTCTGCTTGGATTTCTTTATTCATTTGTGTTAATTTGGAACTAATATCATTCAAACAATCTGCGTCAAACAAGGTTAAGTTTTCAGGAACAAACACATACTTTCGCCAAGCTAGCCAAAAAGTAATCTCTCCCAAAATTGCCCAATTCGCTTTTCTACGAACGACTACACGTATTGTTTTCTTTTTTACTCGTGAAAACTCTTGAAATACTAGATAATTGTTCATGTTTATTACTTGTTCCTTTCTATGAATTTTGTCTATAAAAAAATTGGCTACTAGACAAGAAACTTACTCTGTCTAAATACCCAATAAGTTGGAACTTACTATCTAATTTTGTTACATACTTTTCTTAAAAAATTAAAGAGGTGAAAAAACGAGTTGAATGTCACCCAAATGCATCTACAATTATGGATTAAGACACCCCGGGAAATTCAAGCGTAACAGCTGTTGCACGATCAAGAAGCACAAATTAGAACCCATATTGCGAGTTACTATCCTCGTTTCTTTCTAGCTGTAAGAACACGAAACAGTTAAAAGGATCACCTCTTATTTTTTACGCTGGCTAAAAAATGAAAAACCAGCCAATAACATGAAACGGAATCGAACCGTTTTAAACGCCTGCATGTTGGTAAAACTAAGTATATGTAGAAATCTTTTGAAAAATTATGATTTATGTTATTTCCCCTTATTGTGTGAATTCATAACATCTGATAAAATAATGTGAATTAACATTTTTAGAGAAAGGAGGACTTTTCATGATAAACATTAAAAATCAGAAAATTAATTATAAATTGGAGGAACAATTGCATTAATAAAAAGCATACCTTTACTCTATTAATGCAAAAGCCTCCTAACAAAAAGAGAGGTAATACTATGAAATTAAGTACTTTTATCCAGTATGGCTTTGTCCTAATTTTAATCATTATAGGTTTTTACTTTTTAGAACAATTTCATCCTTTATCTTTGTTAATAGTCGGTGGAATTGTTGCCTATTATAAAGGTTGGATAGATTAACATATATAACACTCTATCAAGTGAACTTGGTAGAGTTTTTTCATTCTCTCTCTTTTAGTTATTTCAAATGGCCGAATAGCCAATAACATGAAACGGAATCGAACCGTTTTAAACACCTGCATGTTGAAAAACTAACTCTATGTAGGAATGTAATTAAAGAATAGACTATACCCCTTAAGTGAAATAGAATCTATCTATCTCTTTTTCTGCATAGTAAAAAAGATAAAATAAAACTAGTGCCCATCAATTACCGCCAGAGTTACTCCGTCCCTAAAAACGGCTTGGTTAGCCTCCCATCGCAACGTGGTCTAGTGTTTTGATAAAGGAGAACAAAAAACTCCTGTACGTAAATTTACGCCTGGTATATTAAAAAGGATGTTACTTAGGTAAAGAACTAATTTTCTAGAAACTGTTGAAACTCACATCTTGGAATTTTATAACGTCGACGAATTTTCTCATTCGATAAATACTTTCTTAATTCACTGTACTTCTTACGCGTGAGACGTTTCGTTTTCCCATTATAATAATTTTCATATTCCACTAGTTTCCAAAAAGGGATATGTAGCATACACATAATAGCTTTTCTTGGTCGCTTGTTTTCATACAATCGAGCAAATTGTTGATACTCACTTACACAATAGGAGTTTTTTAATGCTAACCAGCAAATGTGGCTCCTATGACATTTTTGTTTCTTTTCTTCAAATAACGCTTTTGTTTTATATAAAGCAATTTCAACTACTTCTTGCTTCGATTCATTGAGCGTTTCTATCTCAAAAGGAAAAATCTCTAATGAGTAATCTTCTTTACAAACGATCGTTTCAACCGACCAACTAAAACATTTCATGTACCTACCTCCATAAAAAAATACTTGTAAATGCTTAAGCGATAGGATTTCTATCACCTTTGCACTTACAAGTATAATCCGCCAACCACAGCCAGATAAAACGCTTCCAACAACCGTTATCATAATAATCCCGTTTAGTTTCATTCCTTAAACTCCTGTTTTTGTTTTTATTCTATCGAAATAAACCTAAAATCTCAATCCCTTTCTTTGGATAGTTGAAAACCATTTGGGAACTAGTAATTCTCCACAATTATAGTCCTCTAGTAATTGTTGGTATTGCTGTTCCATAGTCCTGATTTCTTTTTCACCAAAGCTCAGTGCCCAAACTAAAGAATAGAGTCCTGCGTGAAAAGTATAAAGCTTTTGAAACTGCCAAAATAAGGTAGGAACTTTCCCAGCAAAATAACCTTGTAATTGACCATAAGCAAACAATGGCGAAACATTTCTTGAAAAAAATTGTAACTTGTAAAATTCTTCATAAGGATCCCCAAAATCCCATCGATTAAAATCAATCACACCGACCTGCCTAGTTGGCAAGTAAATAAAATTTCCCACATGGAAATCTCCATGCTGATAAACTACAGGCCGTTGTTGCAATAACGGTAATTGTTTTTCTAAATATGAAATTATTGGCTGTTGGTACGGCATACAAAATTGAGATTCCTTATACTTATTTAGTTGGCTCTGCTTTTTTTCGTATAAATTTCGCGCAATCTCTCTTTGACTAATCCTTTCAGGCAACAAAAGCTTATGGATTTTGTTTAAATAGCGGCCCGCCTCTACGCCTAAGTTCAGTTGTCTTTTGGGAGAAAGAGCGGGTAAAACATCGCTTAAGTCTTCACCTTCTAGATACGTTAATAACATGTATCCTTGTTCACTTTCAGGAATAGGTGCACATAAAAAAGGTTTAGAACTGGGAAATCCTAACGCCGCTACTTTTTTGATAAATTGATATTCTTGTTGTTTGGCTAATAACTCTTCTTGTTGAAAAATTCGTAATAAAAAGGTTTCTTGATTTTTGGTAACTTTAAACTTTAAATCAGTTGACCAACCACGGTGAATAGCTTCAACTTTTTGCCATTGCTGAAACGCTGGAATCTTCTCAAACGCCCTCATTACTTTCGCCTCCATTTCCCTATTGGTTTTAGTAGACCAAAGAAAGAAGGCTGGAGACAATTGGGGATAAATTGTCGCTAGCCTTCACTGGTTATCGTTTTCTAGTTTTCCTTATATAAATCGTTCCACTCGTTACTAAGAAAGCTCCTCCTAAAACAATCCAGAAAGTACTAGGTACTTCTGCACCTGCTTTTGGTAATACTTTTTTGGGAAGCTGTTCTTGTTTCCCAATCATACTTTTATTAGAAAAAGCATGCGTACTTTCTGTTGATTTGGTTCCCTGATTTGCTGATGAATTCAGCGAATTATCTAAGGATGACTCACTAGTAGTTTTTCCAGATTTGTCTGGGTTTTGGTTTTTTCCTTCGATTGGTTCTTCACTTGTTTTTGTTTCTTTGTCTTTATCTGGCTTGCCACTTGCATCTGAGTCTTTATCTTTTTCTGGTTCGCCACTTGCATCTGGCTCTTTGTCTTTTTCTGCTTCGCCACTTGCATTTGGTTCTTTATCTTTATCCAGTTCGCCACTTGCATTTGGTTCTTTGTCTTTTTCTGGTTCGCCACTTATATCTGGTTCTTTATCTTTATCTGGTTCGCCACTTGTATCTGGTTCTTTGCCTTTATCTGGTTCGCCACTTGCATCTGGCTCTTTGTCTTTTTCTGGTTCGCCACTTGCATCTGGCTCTTTGTCTTTTTCTGGTTCTTCTACATGTGGTTGATTTATCTTGTGGTTATTTTCAAATAAAGCACCTAATTGTAGCAATGTTCGGTCTTCATTTAATGCACTATTAAATTGAATCCCCAAAGGCAGTCCTTCTTTTGAAACGTAAGTTGGTACACTTAATGCTGGATGTCCAAATAAATTTGCTTGTTGTGTAAACGGTGTATATGTGAACGCCGTCAGCCATTGGTCATAAATCAATTGTTTTTGTTCTGCTGGTGACAATTGATCAATTTTTTCCATCTGTGCTGCATGTTCTGGTTTTAGTAACGGATTATCAATACTAGGTGCCGTGGCAGCTGTCGTTGGTGTTAATAAGATAGGATACTGTTGATAAAATTCGTCCATCGCTTGTGCTTGTAAAGCAATATCTGTCCAAGCCGCAGTTGTCTCTTCACTCGTTATATTTTTTCCTGTTTGAAAAAGCGCCCATGTTAACAGTTCTACATCATTTCGTTCAAGCGGTCTTTTCAATTTCTGCCGCGCCATAAAATCGGCAATTCCTGCTGAGCCAGCAGCTACAGTATAATAATTTTTCATTAGACGTTCCCCATCAACAGGGTGCTTCACTTCAACCAATGTGTACCCTTGGTCTTTTAAAAAAGCAACAGCTTCAGCGACCGCCTCTTTTGCTTCGGCACTTACAGGCGTTCCGGCAGGAGATTCTGTTGTATAAGCAATGGGTTGCGCTTGACTTAAATGTCCCGCAGGAAGATCTTTTTTGGTTAATAAGGTTTCAAATAATGCATTTGTATCCGCCATGGTTCGACTTAAACCAAAGTGAACAGTTTGACCTTTTGCACTATTAGAATTGCCAATGATTACTCCTCTAGAAGGTTTCAAACCTACGGTGCCTGTCCAAGAAGCAGGGATGCGGATAGAGCCACCAGCATCACTTCCAGAAGCAATGGGAACAAATGCCGCGGCGACACTAGCACCCGCTCCGCCTGAAGAACCACCTGAATAATGGTTAGGATTCCATGGATTGACGGAAACGCCATATAACTTTGAATCTGAAATATTCTTCCAACCTAATTCTGGATAATTCGTTTGACCAATGATTATGAATCCGGCATTTTGTAGTGCTTTGACAAAGGTCGATGTCCCACCAGCTACTTGATCTCGGAGAAAACCAAAACCGTTCGTGTTGCTTTCACCTTTCAAGGATTGTCCTAACCCTTTTAGTAAGAGCGGCACACCTAGAAATGGTTGACCTGTATCTTGTAAAGCTTTTGCTTCTGTCAAAGCCGCTTCTTCTCGTAAAGTAATGACCGCATTTAATGTAGGATTTTCACGTTTAGTGATGGCCAACGCAATTTTTACTAATTCTTCGCTCGTCACCTTTTTTTCTCTTACTAAAGTTGCTAACTCCAGTGCAGTTGCTTGTTTATAATCTGCTTCTGAAAAAACATTCTCTTCAGAAACAGCTTTTCTATCTGTATCACTATTTTGTATCTCATTTGTGGTTTCAGTAGTTACTGCAACCACATTTCCGCTACTGCTTTCGGCGATTGCCGAAGAGGATTCTTTTTCCTGCATCACCGTTTGGCTAGTAGTTTCAGATTCCAAGTTAGCTACAGTCTGACTGGTTTCTGTTGTTACTGATTCCGTCTCTGTTTGAACGGTTGTTTCTAGTATACTTTCTTGTGCCAACATTGGTACCCCTACCAGTGTTTGGCTAATTAATAAAATAATCCCTAACTTTTTGAACAAAATCGACTTCTTCATAAGTCACATCCTTTATCTATTAATACAGATAAAAAATCTGTATTACTTATAGCATAAATGAAAGCGATTAAAAAGTAAAGTTCTCTTGAAAATTCCAATGTTCAACTTTTAGGCTAGGTTCTTTTTATATGCTAAAATAGAATAGAAACGGAGGTTTTTTAATGGAATGGATTGAAATTAAGCACGCAACACAAAATAATTTGAAGAATGTCTCTGTCAATATCCCTAAAAAGCAACTAACTGTTGTTACTGGACTTTCGGGTTCAGGAAAGTCCTCCTTAGTATTTGACACATTAGCCGCTGAATCACGTCGTGAACTAAATGATACATTTAGTTCGTTTGTTCAAAATTACTTACCCAAATATGGTCGTCCAGAAGTTGAAAAAATCGAGAATCTTCCTGTTGCAATTGTCATTGACCAGAAAAAAGTAGCAGGTAATTCTCGTTCGACAGTGGGAACGTACACAGATATTTATACGTTTTTACGTTTGCTGTTTTCACGAGCAGGTTCTCCATTTGTTGGTTATTCAGATACTTTTTCGTTTAATCATCCGGATGGAAAATGTCCAACATGCGATGGCTTAGGAAAGATTACCGAAATCAATCTTCATCAGCTAGTTGATTATGACAAATCATTAAACGAAGGGCCTATCGATTTCCCCACATTTACAGTTGGCAACTGGCGGTGGAAGCGTTATGCCCATAGTGGTCTATTTGATTTGGATAAAAAAATCAAGGACTATTCCCCTGAAGAGTTAGCATTATTTTTATATGCTCCACAACAAAAACTAGCTAATCCACCCAAAGAGTGGCCTCATACAGCTTTGTATGAAGGAATCGTCCCGCGCATGCAACGTAGCATATTGCATACAGACGAAGGCAAACGTCATCAAAAATACCTTAATCACTTTGTTACCGTAAAAAGATGTCCTGATTGTTTAGGAAGTAGAGTCAATGAACGTGTTCGTAGCTGCAAAATTAATCAGAAAAGTATTGCTGATGCTGTTGACATGCCACTCACTGAATTACATTCTTTTATTCGTTCAATGGACCTATCCTTAATAAAAACTATTCAAGAAGAGCTACTTGTACGTCTAGAAGCATTAATTAATATCGGTCTCTCCTACCTCACATTAGGACGAGCAACTGAAACACTTTCTGGTGGTGAAGCACAGCGGATTAAAATTGCTAAGTATGTAAACAGCGCCTTAAACGATATTATGTATATTTTAGATGAACCAAGTGCTGGCTTACATCCAAAGGACATCGAACGGATCAGTCGTGCATTGCTCAATTTAAAAAATAAAGGAAACACCGTGGTTCTGGTGGAACACAATCCACAATTAATTAGAGAAGCTGATTTTATCATCGATATCGGACCTTTCGCAGGCGAAAATGGTGGCCATGTCCAGTTTTCAGGAACGTATGACGCATTTTTAGTCTCCAAAACCTTGACTAGTCAAGCGCTTCAAGAGCCGCTCCCTTTAAACGACCAACCAAGAAAAGCAAGGAAGTCTTTATCAATCGAACATGCGACACTGCATAATTTAAACAATCTATCTGTCGAAGTTCCGTTAGGAGTTTTGACTGTTATTTGTGGGGTCGCTGGTTCAGGTAAATCATCATTAGCGGAAGAAATTTATCAAAAAGCCCAGGCTGATAACCAAGAAATTATTCATCTTTCACAAAAAAGCATTACCGCAAATTTACGATCCACACCTATGACCTATCTTAATATTTTTGATAAGGTCCGCAAACTGTTTGCGGAAGAAAATCATGTTAGTCCAGCTTTATTTAGCTATAATTCCAAAGGCGCCTGTCCTACTTGCAAGGGGAAAGGCATAATTGTCTCCGATATGTCTTTTATGGAGGATGTTACTAGTATTTGCGAAACCTGTCACGGAACGCGTTACAAAGAAGAGGTGCTTCATTATCTGTATAACGGAAAAAATATCGTTGAAGTACTAGCTTTAAGCGTTAAAGATGGCTATGATTTTTTCAAAGACCAGCCTTTTGCTCTTTCATTAAAAAATTTACTGGAAGTTGGCTTAGGCTACCTTAAACTCAATCAATCGCTCTCAACATTATCTGGTGGCGAATTGCAAAGGGTAAAATTAGCAGACACACTTCACCAAAAAAAAGCTATCTATTTAATGGATGAACCTACAGATGGTTTACACTTAATTGATATCCAACAAAGTCTTCAACTTTTCAATCGAATGGTAGAAGAAGGAAACAGCTTGATTTTATTAGAACATCACATTGATGTGATTAAAAGTGCCGACTGGTTGATTGAACTAGGTCCCGAAGGTGGAGAAAATGGCGGACAGCTTCTTTTTACAGGAACCCCAGCAAATATGCTAAATTCCACTCATTCTATTACTAAAGGCTATCTGTAAAATAAAAAGTACAAACGGTGCAAGCAACAAGCACCGTTTGTACTTTTTTTATTTCAACCCAACTTCCATCTTCACAGGTTGGTGATCTGTATATTTAAATTGTTCGTCCTTTGTTTTCACGCTATAAACAGCCACATTATCAGAAACAATAAAACCATCAATTACATACACTTGGGATGTTTCATAAGAGCCAGTGTAAGGCTTATTAAGCACCCGCACGGTCGGTTGTTGATCATCATAAGCAAGTGAAAAATGTTTAGGTAAGTCTGCAGGATCAATTTCTCCTGGTACCCAACCAGCTTCCCCTAAGTCAGGATATCGATGACTGCCTTTGAAAACTTGATTAAAGTCACCTCCAGCAATTACATAGTTTCCTTTAGCGTATTCTTGGGATAATACGTCAGCTAACTTTTTGCTTTGAGCAATCTTCCCTTCCCCATTGTCATAGGCTTCCAAATGTAAGTTAAAAACCACTAATTCTTTGTCTGTGCCTTTAATTGGAAAGCGCGTTTCTAGAAGCGCTCGTTTTAAGTTACTAATGCTAACGGGCCAACGAAAGGGATTGGGTAAAGCAATGCGTTTAGCCTCTGTTATTTTTTCATTTGATAATGTTAATAAACCACTTTCTACTCGTCCAATCGGCGGCCAAGGAATGGGCACATAATCTACCTTAAAATTATAAGCAAATGCGCTGTTCAGCTGTAGCTGTTTTTGTAATTCTTCCTCTTGATTGACTTCATAAGAACGTTGCGAGCGACGATCGACTTCTTGGAATAAGTAAATCATCGCTGGTAATTCTTTTAAAGTTCCTTCAATGCCTGTTAAATTCTGTTGGACCATTGCCTTATTAACTGGTTGGACAGTTTTGCCACCGTCCATAAAAAAATCTTCTGTTTGTCCTAGGCCAGCATAGCCTATGTTATACGTGACTAAAGAAATGGATTGCTGTTTTTCGATGGTTTGCTCTGAAAATTGTTTATTTATAGCAACTGGTTCAACCGCTCGTGGTCGAAACTCTCGGAAGGTTAAATATCCTATCAAAATTAAAGCTATGCTTAGAAGAAGGACCATCAAGCTACCGAGATATTTAAAAAACTTTTTCATTGATTCCGATGTTCCTTTCACATTATGTCAAACCAAAAGTAGCAATTATCTTCGTTGCTACTTCTTCTGGTGTCATGTTTGAATTATTTATTTTCGTTATTTTTACATTTGGAAATGTACTTTCTAGTTCACCTTCGTGGCTTACTAATCGATGTTCTTTAAAGGTATTGAGTAATTCTTTTCGAGAAAAATCAACATCGCGTTTTGAAGGTTTTGCCTCTAGCCGCTCTGGATGAACATTTCGTTCTAGGCGGATTGATGTTGAAGAGACGAGTTCGACGAAATAAACGGCCTCATGTTTATTAAGAAAAATTTCTGATATTTCTTCTAAAAATTGAAAATCCTGTTCTTGATCAAAAGCAATCACCACTGTAAAAATAATGTTTTTTGTTGTATTTGTGGCTGGATTTTCTACAAAGGCATGAAAAAGTTCCTTTCTAACGGAATCAGACAATTGAAATGCACGTTCCGTATACCCAAGATAGTTTGCAAATAAGTCAATGGTTTGATGATTAAATAGTAATTTAGCATCTAACTGCTTTTCTAAAGCCTTGCCAACGGTCATTTTCCCGACAGCTTGGGCACCAATTAAAACGATTAAAGACATCAACTTCCCCTCCTCTAGCCTAATTTTTAGGTGGCTATCTTCTACTATATCACACTATATTACAACACCTTACAAAACTGTTCGGAAAATTTTCTGTTTTTTATTACAAAAAAAAGACAAAAGACTCTATAATGAGAGAGGACTCGATTGATTATAGATGAGATAGGTGACGGAGAATGGCAATAGAAAAATATTTTCAAACAATAGATGGCAGTCAAATTTTTTATCAAATTTTTGGCAAAGAAACAAATTACCCCCTTGTGTTACTTCATGGTAATGGCAATGATCATACTTTTTTTAATTATCAAATTTCTTATTTCTCCAAGGAGTATCAAGTTATTGCGGTGGATACCCGCGGACATGGACGTTCCACCAATACACAAAGTCAATTAACTTTTCCGCTTTTGGCAGAAGATTTAGCTGGTATTATTCAACAAGAACACTTAACAAAAATTAATTTATTGGGCTTTAGTGACGGAGCAAATATTGCCATGGTTTTTACCCATTTATATCCTGATTTCGTCAACAAACTCGTCTTAAATTCTGGAAATGTCACCATGTCTGGTCTGAAAAAATATGTAACGATTGCCACTTATTTTCAATATTGGTTTTGTCGTATTGGCGCCTTTTTTTCAAAAAAATTGCGCGCACGGCTCCCTATCGTGGCTCTGTTATTTGAAGATACTGGACTGACAAAACAAGATTTAGAACACATCCCCTGTCCTACTCTTGTTATTACTGGCAGTCGAGATTTAATTGCGCTTTCCCATTCACGGGCGATTGCTGATGCCATTCCTGATGGTAAATTGGTCTTGGTAAATAAACAGGGTCATTTATTTGCCAAAAACTCACCAGATATTTTTAATAAAACAATCGAAAAATTCTTAAAGGAAATGAAGGTGTCTAAATGAAACAAATTATTCATTGGATCAAAACGCATACAGGATTACTAAAAACACTGTTTGTTATTGCGGTCTCAATTATTGTTGTTGCCCAACTTTTATCAATTGGTAAAACGATCTCATTTGAACAGTTAAAACAGATTTTTGATGAGATTCCGCTATGGAAATTGTTATTGATGATGGTTATCGGTTTAGTTTCCGTTACTCCGATGCTAAATTATGACTTAACATTAAATCGCATTTTAAACTTGAAAGTCTCAAAACGGGAACTCCTTGAATCTAGCTGGATTGTCAATACCATCAATAATATTGGTGGATTCGGTGGTTTGGTCAGCATGGGACTTCGTTCTGAATTTTATGGAAATAAAACAGAGGAAAAGAAAATTTTACCTGCGTTAACCCATATTTTACTTTTTGTGTTATCCGGTCTATCTATTTATAGTATTCTTTGCTTTTTCCTTGTTCAGTTTGATCCAAAGATGGCTTATTTACAGCAATATTGGATTTGGTTATTAGGTGGTGGTCTTTATTTCCCATTACTTTATCTTATTTTACATTTCCAAAAAAATAGTTCCTTTGGTAACCTCGATGCAAAAAATCGCTTATCTTTAGTTGTTTCTTCGTTTTTAGAATGGACAGGTGTTTTAATTACCTTTATTAGTATTGGTTACTTATTGGACGTGCCGATTCCTTTAATTGATATTGTTCCTTTATATGTAGCAGCTTCGATTATTGGGATTGCTTCGATGATTCCAGGGGCTTTAGGTAGTTTTGATGTCATGATGATTTTAGGACTAAGCAACTTAGGTGTCGATCGTGAAATTATTGTTTTGTGGTTATTGCTCTATCGTTTATTCTATTATATTATCCCTTTCTTAATTGGCTGTTTGTTCTTTACAAAACACTTAAGCCAAAAGTTGGATACTCACTATCGTCAATTGCTGAAACAAATTACTTTGGAAATTGCCCACAAGCTGGAAGTGGTTTTACTTTATTTTTCAGGAATCATGATGGTGCTCCTAGCCACTATTCCAGAAGCCTTCACTCAAGTGCATTGGTTAAGAGATATTAACCCCTTCCGTTCACATATTATTATTCAAATTCCGAGTATTGTTTTAGGCTTTGCATTATTAATTATGGGACGTGGGATTGCTGATCGTGTTAAAAGAGCCTATTATCCAACGATTATTTTATTAATTGGTGCTATCTTGTATTCATTTGTTGTTGACTTTAGTATGTTTTCCATTTTCTATTTAGCTATTTTATTATTTATCGTTATTTTTTCAAAATCAGAATTGTACCGTGAACAACTGGTTTACTCTTGGGAGTGGATGACGATTGATGGGTTTATCTTTGGCTTGTTGACTTTGTTATACCTGGTAATTGGTGTTTATAATTTACCGAACTTCCCACACCATCGTCATCATTTTGTGGAATTTTTCTTGTTCCCTTCCGAACGGATCTGGTTGTCAGGATTTATCGCTATCCTCTTAGTTATGAGTTTTAACTTTCTATTTGTTCGCTACCTTCAAGGGAAAAAACACCAAGTTGGTGAGTTTCCAGAAGATAGTATCTTGCATAATATCTTAACAACTTATGGCGGGAATATTGACAGTGAACTTGTCTTTCTTCATGATAAACAGGTTTTCTTATATCCCAAAGAAGAACCGACTGTCTTTTTACAATTCAACACCATTAATAATAAATGCGTTGTGATGGGCAACCCTTCTGGGAATAAAGAAGATTTTCCTGCGGCGATTGATGCATTTCTTAAAGAAACAGATCGTTTCGGCTATGTACCCGTCTTTTACGAAACCAATGAGGACAGCGTGATGTTACTACACGAATACGGCTACGAATTTATCAAAATGGGCGAAGAAGCCTTAGTTAATCTAGAAACATTTACGATGTCTGGGAAAAAATTCAAAGGTACCCGCGCAGTGTTTAATAAAATTACCAAAGCCGGCTATTCATTTGACGTACTCCAACCTCCTTTTAGTGCCGAACAAATGCACGAATTAAAAGCTATTTCGGATAGTTGGTTAGACAATCGAAAAGAAAAAGGCTTTTCACTAGGATTTTTCGATGAAGCGTATCTTCAAAGAAACCCAATTGCTGTTGTCCGAAATGCTGAAGGAGAAATGGTCTCTTTCGCTAATATCATTCCTAGTTACACAAATGAAGTTGGTACCATCGACTTGATGCGTCACCATAAAGAAAAAGCCCCTTCTGGAAGTATGGATTTCCTATTTATTCATTTATTTGAATATATGAAAACAGAAAATATTCATTATTTCAATTTAGGGATGGCTCCGTTAGCCAACGTTGGTCAATCAAGAAAAAGTTTTATTCAAGAACGGATTGCTGCGTTAATTTATGAATTTGGTTCAGAAATCTACTCCTTCCAAGGATTACGCGAATACAAGGAAAAATTTGCTAGCAAATGGCAACCACGCTATACACTTTATTCTAAAAGTAGCTGGATTGTCTACGTGATGATTGCTTTACTCATTGTCGATCAAAAAAATATTGACTAACAAAAAGAATCCCAATTAAGTATAAAAAGCTTGGCAACTTCACTGAAATTTAGTGAGGTTGCCAAGCTTTTTAATTTCTTTCATCTAGTTTTTCTTTAATTAAAAAGGCTGTTTCTTCGACAGATTTTGCGGTTACATCAATCACTGGGATGCCATACTTCGCAAAAATTTCTTCAGCATAAGCTAATTCTTGTTCAATCCGTTCAACATTGGTATAACTGGTCTCATTACCTAAACCTAAGGAAGCCAACCGACTACTACGAATCTGACCTAATGTTTCTGGCGAACAAACTAAACCAATCATTTTTTGTGGATCCATTTCTTCCAAAATTGGCGGCAATGGAACTTCTGGAATTAATGGTAAGTTAGAAACGCGGTAGCCTTGATTCGCTAAATACATACTGACTGGCGTTTTTGAGGTCCGCGAAACGCCTAACAACAATATATCAGAATCAAGAAACCCTTGAGGATTTTTGCCATCATCATATTTTACAGCAAATTCAATCGCTGAGATTTTATCAAAATAGGCACGATCTAGTTGGTGGCGTCGTCCAGGCTCTTCAATAGGATCTACTCCAGCTTTCGCTTGAATTAATTCAAAAAATGGCGCCATTAAATCTAAATATAACAACCCTGTTCGTTCACTAAATTCTTTCGCCGCTGTGATTAGTTGTTTACTGACTAATGTACTGACAACTAAGGCTTTATCTTTTAAGGCATCTTTTAAAATCTCCAATAATTCTTCTTCTGTTGTGACAAAAGAAAAATTGTATCGATTAAGAAAAGAAATATCTGGATATTGTGCGCTTGCTGCAGCTAACAATTTTTGTGATGTTTCTCCAAGTGAATCGGAAATAGTATAAACAATGATCTCTTTTTTCATAATTAAGCTCCCTTATCTATTTTGTGCGGCTTCTTTCGCTTGTTGCGTAATATAGGTTAAAATTTTCGTTTTCGTAATTTTTCCAATAACTTTTTTAGGATTTTCTTTTTCAACGACTGGCAAAGAATCCACTTCGTATTTTTGCAAAGTGTCAGCAGCTTCAAGAATAGTAAATTCTGGTGTGCAGGTTTTCACATGTGGCACTCTTGTCATACAAACAGCAACAGGTGTGCCATCAATATTTGTATTTAAAGAGGCCCGTAATAAATCTTTTCGTGACAAAACCCCTAATAATTCTTTTGCTTCATCCATGACATAAAGAGAACCGACATCATACATAAATAAGTTGGTAATCGCATCTCGAATTGAGGTGTCTTGGGCAACCATCAATGGTGGACTCATGATCTCCTGAACTTTTGTTTGAAAAACATCAAAAAAGAAAAAAGCCTCCATATTATCACTTTCGTAAGTATACCCAACTTTCGGACTTGCTTTTAAAATTCCTGAAAGTGTTAAAAAAGACAAATCAGAACGCAATGTCGCACGTGAAACGGCTAGTATGTCCGAAATGCGTTCACCACTAACTGGCTGATGCTCTTTTACAACAGCGATAATTTGCTCTTGTCGTTTACTTAATTTCATCATTTCCTCCTCAATTCCTCTTAAACAAATTGTGCATTCGCTTACAATTATACACATATTTATTGTTTTTTCAACATATTAACAAGAAACTTTTTCTATTGACAAACTTATTTCCGTCTATTATGATGTTTATTGAACATATAAGACACATATTAAACGGAGGTCACGCATGAAAAAGTTTATTTATTCTTTTAACGAAACACACAATGAAGGTAAAGAGACTCTTGGTGGTAAAGGGGCAAACTTGGCAGAAATGACACGCTTAGGTTTGCCGATTCCACAAGGATTCACGATTACAACCCGTTGCTGTATGGACTATTTGGCAGATGCTACTTTCTTTGAAGAACACTTACAATCAGAAATTTTGAAAGCGGTTAAAAATCTAGAAACTGAAACAGGCAAATCTTTTACCGCGGATAATGAGATTCTCTTAGTTTCTGTTCGCAGTGGTGCTGCCTTCTCGATGCCTGGTATGATGGATACTATTTTAAATTTGGGTTTAAATGATCAACGTGTGAAAAAATTTGCGACCTTAACCTCTCCTGGTTTTGCTTTTGACTGTTATCGCCGACTTATTCAAATGTTTGGAGACGTCGTCTATCACATTCCCAAAGAATTATTTGACCAACAAAAAGAGCGCTTGGAACAAGAGCTAAACAAAAAAATTACCGCTTTTCAAGAAGCAGATCATTTCGCCTTGATTGTCCGCTACCAAGAAGTTTTTGAACAACATCAGGTGGTCTTCCCGCAAGACCCTGTCGCACAACTTTTTGAAGCAATCAAAGCTGTTTTTGATTCATGGAATAATCAACGTGCGGTGGTTTATCGGAACTTACATCATATTGCACATGATTTAGGTACAGCTGTCAACATTCAAGAAATGGTTTTCGGCAATCGTGGACTAGACAGTGGCACTGGCGTTGTTTTCACTAGAAATCCGGTCACAGGGGAAAATCAACTGTTTGGAGAGTTTCTTTTGAACGCGCAAGGAGAAGATGTAGTGGCTGGTATTCGGACGCCAGAACCCATTCGTCGTTTACTTTTGACTATGCCAAAAGTTTATCAAGATTTTCGCCATTACGCAGAACTTTTAGAATATCATTATCGTGACATGCAAGATATTGAATTTACCATTGAAAATGAAAAATTATATATTTTACAAACAAGAAACGGGAAACGAACCGCCGCAGCTACGGTTAAAATTGCTTTAGACTTAGCCAAAGAAAATCGCATTACTAAACAAGAAGCACTGTTGCGTGTGACACCTGATACGATTGATCAATTAATTCATCCCGTGTTTGATCAAGAGAAACGACAACACATGGAACGTTTAGCTATGGGACTTCCTGCTAGTCCTGGTGCAGCAAGTGGCCAAATTGTTTTTACAGCAGAAAAAGCCAAAGAACTGACCAATCTAGGAAAGAAAGTCATTCTTGTTCGTCAAGAAACTTCACCAGAAGATATTGAAGGCATGGTTGTAAGCGAAGCAATTGTGACCAGTCGTGGCGGAATGACTTCTCATGCCGCTGTGGTCGCACGAGGAATGGGAACTTGCTGTGTGACTGGTTGTGAAAGTTTAACCGTCAATGAAGAAGCCAAACAACTACACTGCGGGCCACAGGTCATCTTAGAAGGAACAATCATTTCCGTCGATGGCTCAACGGGGGAAATTTATCTTGGCGAAATTCCTACAATTTCTGCTGATAATAACGATGACCTTCAAGAGCTCTTGTCTTGGGCAGATGCATATGCTGATTTAACTGTTCGTGCCAATGCAGAAACTACACAAGATTTAGAGACTGCTATCCGTTTTGGCGCAGCGGGGATTGGTTTAGCGCGAACAGAGCATATGTTTTTCGGTGAAGAGCGTGTCTTGGAAATGCGTCGCCTGATTTTAGCAGAGTCTGAAAAGGAAGCAACCTATGCGTTGGAGCAACTTCTTCATTTTCAACAGGAAGACTTTTATCAAATGCTGAAAGTAGTTCAAGACAAGCCCATGGTGGTCCGCTTGTTAGATCCGCCGATGCATGAGTTTTTGCCTCATGAAAAGAATGATATTCAATTATTGGCGAAGCAACTACAACGGTTCCCAGTGACCATCGCCAAACAAATTGAACGGTTACAAGAAACCAATCCAATGTTGGGCCATCGTGGTTGTCGCTTAGGTGTGACCCAACCACAAATATACAAAATGCAAGTTACAGCCTTATTTACTAGTGCCATTCGATTAGTCAAAGAAGGAATTACTGTTTATCCAGAAGTGATGATTCCTCTAATCGCCGAAAAAGAAGAACTTCTCTATCTCAAACGCATTTTAAAAGAAACGATTGACGGTCTCTTTGAAGAACATAAAATGACTCCTTTCCCTTACGAAATCGGGACAATGATTGAACTACCTAGAGCTTGTCTGATTGCGGATCAGTTAGCAGAAGAAGCAGACTTTTTCAGCTTTGGAACAAATGATTTAACACAAATGACCTATGGTTTTTCTCGTGATGATATCGGTAAATTCATTAATACGTATCGGGAAAAGAAAATCATTACCCAAGATCCGTTTCAATCACTAGATCAAACAGGTGTTGGTCAACTGATTCAATTAGCTGTAGAGAAAGCGCGTCGTACTAAACCAAACATGAGTATTGGCGTATGTGGAGAAGTCGGTGGTGATCCGCAATCCATCACGTTTTTCCAAACACTTGGCCTAAACTACATCTCTTGCTCACCTTATCGGGTACCTATTGCGAAACTCGCAGCTGCCCAAGCCAAAATTTTAACCGAACCGGCTGTGACTGAAGAACAAATGGTCCTTCTTTAATTTAACGTGTGTAACAAATGATTCATCCTTACAAGATAAAAAGTGCTAGGAACATCAGTCGAAACGGCTGATGTTCCTAGCACTAAATTTTAAGATCAATGATTGCACTCTGGTTATTTTCTTATAAACGCGGCATCTTTTGTCAAGGGGTCTGTTACATCTGATACATATCTTTCTACTTTCATATGCAAATCATATTTTTCTCTAAGTTCCGTAATACGGGTCATCATTGGAGAAGCGTGGTGTTTGTCTAATGCTTCCTGATCTGTCCAACTATCAATCAGCAGAACTGTTTCTTCATCGTCCATTGGAAAAAAGTATTCATAGCGACTATTCCCTTTTTCTGCACGAATCGCCTCTACAATTCCGCTGGCAATCATTTCTTTGGCAAATTCTCTTGCACCTCCATTTGTCCCACTATAATAAATATTTATAGTAATCGCCATCTGTCTTCCCCCTTAAATTTACTTGCCTTTTTACGTTCCCAACTAAGGTTATTCAGCATTTTACTGTGTTTTTCTGTGTTCGAAATCACTATAATATAGCAATTCTGTTTTGTAAAGAAAAATAGAATTCTAAAATTTTTGGCACAAATAAAACAAAACACCTATCAAATCAACATTTGAAAGGTGTTTTTTACGTTCCCGACTGGAATTGAACCAGCGACCTACCGCTTAGGAGGCGGTTGCTCTATCCTACTGAGCTACGAGAACAATCTGTTTTAATTTTAGAAGTCTTCACTACATCTGTCAATAGACAAAAAGAAAGTATCCCGCATAAACAATTATGCGAGATACTTTCTTTCAGTGAAACACGTCGTTCGTTTATCTATTATTTTTTTTGCCGCCGATCAAGAATCATTTTTCCTAAATAATAAAGTCCTGTCGCAATAGCTATATATTGCCCAATTTTATTATTGCGTGCAACTTTTTCTTGTTTCGTTTTCGCCATTGTCCCCATCACCTTTCTAAAATAATTCTTTTTACATTTTTATTATAGTAGGTTCTGTCATTTTTTGCGAATAAACACACTTTTAAAAATAATCTTCTAAAATTGGCATGCCTTTGACTAAACGTTGGCCTAAACGTTGAACTGTCGTTGCGTCTCCTTGCAAGCGTTCATAAAAAGATAACGTCTCTGCTGAACGATAGCCCAAGAATAGTTGCGTCCACGTTTGGATATCTGCTTTCAAAGCAGCAGTCCCTTCTTTTTCCGCAGCACCTTTAGTCACTGTTGCTTTTCCTTGTTCGTCAATTGTGATTGTCCAAATGCCTTCATTCCATGGCCCATAGGAATCTTCAATCTCTAAAGAATACGTTTCTTTTTCTCCTGATTGAAATGGATACTTTTCCAGAAATGTTTGTAACTCAACGATTCGTGCCATCATGTAAGGTAAAATTTTTACAGAAGCTGCTGGCGTTGGCATTAAATCATTTAAATCTTTTCCAGCAAAACCATTAATCCAATGGAACGATTGAACGGAACCACTATGTGAGCCAATAAACCCAGCTAAAGCTTTAAAAGCTGTATTAGTTAAATAGTTCCATTCTACGATTTCAAAGGTGCCAGCAGCTATCCGATAAATCACATAGCCTTCTGCTTTCCCTTCTGACGAATAATAAATCGCTTGATTATTTGGTTTACTTGCACGATTCAGCGTATAATCCAGCCACCAAGTTTCACGGATCACACCACCAGAGTGCGCTCTTTGATTTTCAAGGTATACGTCTTTAATGACTTCTTTACCGTCAGCCCAAGAAACTCGTTTAATGGTACCTGGAACTCGTTTAACACGTGGCCAATCTTCCGTTTTAATTGTATACTCTGCTTGTTCAAATGTTTGTTCATAGCCATATTGACGATAAAATGGATATGAAAACGGTGCTAAGTAAGAAAGGGCAACCTTTTGTTTCGCTAAATCAGCCAACATTTCTTTCATAATAGCAGAGATGCCGCCTTCACCACGATATTCTGGATAAGAAGCCACATAGCCAATTCCAGCCATGGGATAGCGGACACCATGGAAATTCACTTGAAAAGGTGTCGCCATCACTTGACTTGTTAATTGCTCATCAATTAGGAAGCCATAGCTTTGCGTATGTGACAACAATTTTTCAAAACGTTCTTGGCGTTCCACCGTGGGTTCCTGATTAAAAGCATAGATGACAAGATCAAACATCTCTTTCATTTCTTCTTTGCCCATTTTTTTGACTCTTTTAGTTGTCATTTTCTTTCCTCCTCGCACATTGTATCAATTCATTTTATCACAGAAACGGTTCTCTTTCTAAAAGCCGTTATTTGCTGTCATTTCTTTGAACCAACGACCGCTTTTCTTAATGGTCCGTTTCGCATCATCATCTAAATCCACAGCAATGAAGCCGTAACGATTTTTATAGGCATTAAGCCAAGACCAGTTATCCATACACGTCCACATATGATATCCTTGAACATTACTACCTTCTTGAATCGCTTGATGCACCCATTTCAAGTGATCCTGCACGAATTCAATCCGATAATCATCTTCAATGACTCCTTGTTCATTGACAAAGCGTTCTTCTCCTTCTACGCCCATGCCATTTTCTGAAATGTAGCAGCGAATGTTGCCATAATTTTCTTTTAAATTCATTAATGTATCATAAATACCTTTTTCGTAGATTTCCCAGCCACGGTAAGGATTCATTTTTTTGCCAGGCATATCGTAGACATCATAAAAATCTTCTGGAAGTAAGCCTTCTGGTCGTGTTTCAACAGGTGTTTCTTTTGCTTTGGCACGACGTGGTTGATAGTAGTTTACTCCTAATAAGTCCACAGTATTTTCAGCAATTATTGCTAAATCTTCTGGCGTTGTTTCTGGCAATAAGTCATTTGCTTTCGCCCAAGCAACCATATCTTCTGGAAAATGACCTTTAACAGCCGGGTCTAAAAACGAACGGTTAAAGAAACCATCGACAAATTTAGCCGCATTTACATCGGCTTCGTTGTGCTCATCACGAGGATAAGTCGGCGTTAAGTTTAAAATAATGCCAATTTCACCTGATAAGTTCATAGAGTGATAGACGGCAATCGCTTTGGCACTAGCTAAAGCTTCATGATAGAGTACTTGAATCCCTTCTTTTAGATTCACTTTATCAGGATAATGCCAGCCATAGAGATAACCACCTTCAACTGGTACAATTGGTTCATTGTGCGTAAACCATTTTTTCACGCGATCGCCAAACAATTCAAAACAGGTTTTGGCAAAGTCAACATACAAATCAACCACTTCACGGCTTTCCCAACCGCCTTTTTCTTGAAGTACCATCGGCATATCAAAATGATACAAGTTCATAAAGGGCTCAATCCCGTGTTCTAATAAATCATCAATGACTTGATTATAAAAATCAACTGCTGTTTGATTGACTTTTCCTGTTGTAGGATCTGGAATTAAACGGCTCCATTGAATGGATGTTCGAAAAGAGTTATGTCCCGTTTCTTTCATTAACTGAATATCTTCTTGGTATTTTTTATAAAATTGTGAGGTCTTATCTGGACCGACTTGTTGAAAAAATTTTTCTGGCGCTTCTTGATACCAAAAATCCCAAATATTTTGACCTTTACCATCACCTTCAAAAACGCCTTCTGTTTGAGGACCGCTGGCTGCAGAACCCCACCAAAAATTTTCTGGAAATTGATATTTCATGTTATTTGCTCCTTTACGATTTAATCATTAAAAAAAGGATTGAACCCTCCGTAAGAGTCCGGACGATTCAATCCTTCGATTTTTTACTCGGCTGCTTCTGCGGCTGCTTCTTGTTTCAAGTATTGATCTGTTGCTACTTTTACGAAAGGCATGTAGATCAAAATAGAAATCAATAAGTTAACAGCTGCTAAAACTCCGCCGGCGATACTCTTCGTTGCTAAAAATCCGCCAATAATTGGTGGTGTTACCCAAGGTGGCATAAAGGTTGCAGCTGGTACTAAACCAGTTGCTGTCGCCACATACGCAACAGTTACAAGAACCATTGGGACTAAAATGAATGGGATAAACATGATTGGGTTTAAAACAATTGGTAAACCGAACATGACTGGTTCATTAATATTAAATAGTCCTGGTGCTAAACTTAAGTTTGTAATGACTTTGTATGGTTTGTTACGACGACCTACGATAAAGATAGCAATTAACAGACCTAATGTTGCCCCTGTTCCACCTAAGTTTACAAATGAATCAAAGAAAGGTTTGTTTACAATATAAGGAATTGCTTTACCTGCTTCTAAAGCTTTAATGTTCGCATCAATCGCTGGTACGTTGATTGTTTGCATTAATGGGTCAACCATGTTGGCACCATGTAAACCAAAGAACCATAAGAATGGTGTAATGAAAGCTAACAATAATGCTGATGGGTAGCTGTTTGCAAGTCCCATAAATGGTTGTTGAACTGCTTCATAGAATGAAATAACGATATTGTCAATTCCTAAAGCAAATAGAATTGATGTAATTAAACTAAATAAACTGATTGTAATCATTGCTGGTAATAATGCCGCAAATGATTTTGCTACTGCTGGTGGTACACCATCAGGCATTTTGATAACTAATTTAGGATTGCCAGATAAACGTTGGAATAGTTCTCCTGAAATAAGTGCAATAATCAAAGCAATAAATAATCCAGTTGCGCCCATGCCTTCTAAGCCGCCAACTGCGAAGAATGAAGCTACAGAAACTGTACCGGCTGCAATGCCGTCTTTTCCATAAGATTTAACTAAATTGTGTGCTACTAAAAAGGCTACTAAAACGGCAAAGATTGCGAATGTACCGTTCCAAATGTTACCACCAAAGCTTTTCCAAATTGGTGCATCGTTATACATCATTGGGAAAATTTTGTTTAAAAAGTCCTCATATCCTGGAATTGGAATATTATTAATTAATACCGCCAAAGCCCCTAAAATCATTAATGGCATCGTTACGACAAACGCGTCACGAATTGCTACCAAGTGCCGTTGCGCTGCGATTACTGACGCTTTCGGCATAAAGTGTTTCTCCATCCATTGAACAAATCCGTCCATTGTTATTCCTCCTAATTAACGCTTTCTCAAGCGCTTTTTTCTTATAAGACGCATTGACAACGAGATTACTCGTTATCAATACGGCGATAAAGATCGATAATTTCTTTTGCTAAATCTGTAAATGCAATCGCAGTCATTAAATGATCTTGACTGTGCACTGTTAACAATGTTACTTGCATGTTATTGCCTTTTGCTTCTTCTGTTAACATTCCTGTTTGCGAATGATGTGCATGTACAAGTGATTCTTCTGCATCTGCAATTTTTTTGTCTGCTAATTCAAAATCCCCCGATTTTGCTGCGGCAATCGCTTCCATTGCATCGCTTTTAGCATTTCCGCCATACATGATTAAACCCATGATTGCTTCTAAGTTCTGTTGTCCGTCCATTACCTCTACCCCATTTTCTGCTCTAGTTTGATGATCCCATTAATGAAATTGCTTGATCTAAAACTTTTTCGCCATTCATCATGCCATAGTCCGCCATGTTAATGACATCTAAAGGAATCCCTTTTGGTTGTAATTTTTGTTCAAATTGCCCTTTCATGAAACGAACTTGTGGACCTAAAAGTAAAACATTCACCTCTTTATTTTCCAAGTTTGTATCTGCTTCAGAAGCCGATACTGCAAAGATGTCTGCTTCCATGCCACGATCTTCTGCTGCTTTTTGCATTTTTGTTACTAATAAACTTGTGCTCATTCCTGCGGAACAAACTAACATAATTGTTTTTTTTGCCATTTTCCTTCATCTCCTAAATTCTCTTTGTTTTGCTTTACACCTTTATATAAGCAAGAAGCGTGCCAAGTTTTAACACATTGAAAACCTTGATATGACAACGTTTTTCAACATGGAAAGCGTGTACACACTAAAAATAAAACGATTACACACAGCTTTTTTGTGTGCGTTTCCAAAATAATAGGGCAACAAAAAAAAGTGAGCGATAAGTCGAAACGACTCATCGCTCACTTTCTAAAGCTGAAGAGAATCAACTGGACAAAAGCCGCTTTTTCCCTTTAAGCAGTTTCCATCATTTTAAGCATTTTATAAAACTGTTTCTTTTTAAAATAACTTAAAAAGATACCTAATACTGCATCATTCAGTTTTTGTAACGCCCCATAAGAAACCATTGTTTCTGTATAACGCAGTTCACAGCTTTTTTCATCAATTGGCTGTAGCTCATACCGCACCGAGAAATCATTTTTAGTTGTGGATGTTCGAAATTGATAGGTCTTATTTTCTACAGCTTCTTCAATAACTATTTTCGCGCGACTATTTTTACTATATTCTTTGATATATTCAAACTTACGTAACTGCTTTCTTGTAAGAGTTTTGCCTGTTTGCTTACGGATATCAAAAATAACAGAATTCATTAATTGCGTGTAAAATTCATCTGCTGAAATAGTTAATGTTTTCGTAATTTCCATTACCGTTTCACCTCATCCTTTGTCGCCTCTTCTTCAGCAACTTTTTTTCCTTTAAAAAACAGGTAACCACCAAGTCCAATGAAAAAAATCCCCGTTGTCAGACTTAATAAATCATAGTTTAAGGAGCTGGGATTCAACGAATACAAAACAATCAAGAAGCCAATACTACATAAAAATAATCCATTTCTAATCATTTTCATCCATCCTATCTTTTTAGACTACCGTTGCTTGGAAATATAAAACGCCACCCCAAGGTTGTTCCTTAATCAGCTGTTTTGCAACTTGTGCAGCAGTTTCAGGGTCTCCTTCAACTTCAAAAAATAACTTAATACCATTCTTTTCTTTAAAAGTAAATGTTTCATTTTCCCCTTGATATGCCTCTAGTAAAGTAATAATTTCCTCTTGCTTCATTGCACTTGCAATCGAAATCATGCCGCTCGCTCCTTTCTATACAAGTAATTGCTGTTTTTATTGCCTATTGCTCACTTTCGCCTAATGCAGGATCCATTTTGTTAGCAGCGATAACAAACGGTGTCCAAATCAAGAAAGTGACTACCATACATACCAACGCTACGATTGGTGCGCGCCAGTCAGCACCTGTCGCTAAGAAAGATAATAGCAACGGCGGTGTCACCCATGCGACTTGTTGAGAAACTGGGGCGACTAGCCCAAGATACGTTGCAACCCAGCCAATTGTAGTAGCAACTAATGGCGCAATTACAAATGGAATAAACATAATTGGATTCAGAACAACTGGTAAACCAAACATAATCGGTTCATTGATATTAAAGATCCCAGGTCCTAATGATAATTTACCGACTGTTAAATAATCTGCTCGTTTGGAGAATAACAAGATTGCAATAATTAGGACAATTGTACCGCCTGAACCACCAAACCAAGCAAAAGCATCAAACGAACCACGGACCCACATGTAGGCTTTACCGTCGTCAATAGCGGCTAAAACCGCAGCTGTTCCTGTTTTTCCTTCATAACCTTTTTGGAAAATATCAATATTGATTAATTGTGCTTGTCCCCAAATTCCTTCAAGAACTGGTGCCAAAACGTTTGGCCCATGAATACCAAAGAACCAGAAAATTTGAACAAAAACTGTTACGATTAACACAGCGCCTAGTCCTTGTGATAACCCAAGGAACGGTTCCGCGATATATTTTTGAATTAAGTCAATTAATAATTGACCGCCTGAAAGTTTTGACACCGTAAAGTTAATAATTGCTACGACATACAATGCGATTGTTGCTGGTAAAATTGCCGCAAACGCTTTTGAAACTGCTGGTGGTACAGAATCAGGCATTTTTATTGTTAAATCCGCTTGCATTAATTTACAAAAAATAATGGTTGATAAAGCGCCCATAATCATCACCGTAAAGAAAGCGTTACCATTTAAATGGTTGAGATTTAACCAACCCCATGGATTGACAGTCAATTGATTATTAGCAATTGACGCACCAATTTCTGCCCCATTAATTGCGTTGGCAATCTTTTCTGGCACTTTCACAGCTAATTCAGCTGTGTTATTTGGTGCAAAAGCAACACCTGAAATTAAGGTAGCTAAACTGACAATCCCACCAGCTAGCTCATTCACATTGTATGCTTTCGCTAAGTTATAGCCCCAAGAAAAAGCGAAAATCAAACCAGCGATAGCCAATGTACCATTCCAAACAAAACCATTAATCCCAATGATGACATTCAATACTGCAAAAATACCTTTGTCTGCTTCCAAACTTGCCGCATAAGTTGAGACAAACTCTTGGGGAAGATCTCGAATAATTGCGTTAATCATTACGGCGACTGATCCAGCCATTGTCGCAGGTAATGTACCAATAAAAGCATCCCTTAGTGCCACCAGATGTTTCTGTGCACCAATTTTTGCGGCAGTTGGTAAGATATATTTTTCCATCCATGCCATTAATCCGTTCATTTTTATTCCTCCTGTATCCATTTATATTTATTAAAAAGGCAGTAGCCTCATTAAACGAATGAATCGAGCGTACAAAATAAAACCTTTGGTAACATGCACTATCCTTGTTTGCTATTCACTTTTCTTAAACGTTTTAATTCCTTATCCCATTAATGAGATTGCTTGATCTAAAACTTTTTCGCCATTCATCATGCCATAATCTGCCATGTTAATTACATCTAAAGGAATCCCTTTTGGTTGTAATTTTTGTTCAAATTGCCCTTTCATGAAACGAACTTGTGGACCTAAAAGTAAAACATTCACCTCTTTATTTTCCAAGTTTGTATCTGCTTCTGAAGCCGATACTGCAAAGATGTCTGCTTCCATGCCACGATCTTCTGCTGCTTTTTGCATTTTTGTTACTAATAAACTTGTGCTCATTCCCGCGGAACAAACTAACATAATTGTTTTTTTTGCCATTTTTTCTTCATCTCCTTAAAAGTTATGACGTTATACACTTTATTTATAGCAATAATTGTGCCAAGTTTTTTCCTCATTAAAATACTGATATAACAGCTTTTGTCATCGAAAAAAGCGTGCACACACTAAAAGAAAACGCTTACACACATGAAATTGTGTGTAACTTACAAAAAGAAAACATCAAGAAAAAAGAGAGCGTTTTCTCATTTCTTGATGTTTTTTTATTTATTATTGTTTACTTTTAATTTCATTTTCTAAAAACATTTGGGTAACATGCGCAACTTCTGCTTCCGGGATCGTCACACGATACGCCCGTTCAATTAACATAAAATTCGTGCGTACGACATCGATTTCTAAACGATGTGTTTTAACATATTCCGCTAAGTTTGGAAAAGTTCTTGCTTCTTCTCCTTTAATTAAAGCATCTACCAGAAAAGCCAAATGAATCATGATTCCGGCATCCACCCCTGGTTCAACAATAATATGCATGTCTGTTTGTATTTGATGAACTGTTTTTTGTAACATGAGAATTAATTTTTGTAAGGAGTCCACAGAAGTAATGACGCCACTTAGTGAATGAACAATTGTATCAATTGCCACTTCATCACTAGCAATCCGTTTCAATACATTTAATTTTTCATCATCAAAAATATCATAGACGGAAAAGAAGGGAATATTTTGATATTCAACATCCACAGTTCCCGCAATGGCCTTAATTTCATATTCTTCCATCAAGTTGTCGATATGCTTTTTAAACGTTTCTCGTTCAATAAATTGCATTTGAATCAGTTCCACTTTTGTTTCATCAATAACTGGTAAGATTCGTTGGTATAGTTTTGCGGCGACCCCTTCTCCTGTAAAGCACGTCACGATTACTGCTTTTTTTACGTTTTGACGTTTTTGCAGACTAGAGCGAAATTGTTCTCTCACAACGCTTTCAAAAGAAAGTTGAATATTTTGGTAAATGTCCTCTAAACTTCGTCCCACGCTTGCCATTCGAATAGCTTCTAAGACAATCATTGTGCTCGTCATTGTAATCGCCTTTGTTCGGATACCTGTTTCTTCAAACAACATATTTCCAAACGAATTTAATGAACCCATATCCGTCAGTAATAAAATCCCATTATTTAACGATTCTTTTTGCGTAATTACTTGGTTTCGTAATTGTTCATACATTGTTTGAACTTCCATCGTTAACGGCATATTCATCGCTGTTCCGATTGACGTTCCTAAAAGTTCTTGGGCGGTTTTCAACATACTTGAGGCAGTAGAATCCCCATGCATTAAGACGAACACACCAACATTATTTTCTGGAGTTCTTTCTTCTTTACCGACATTAATAGATAAAAACATACTAATAAAGCCAATTTCATCGAAAGGAATCTCTATGTTGTTCTCTTCTTCAATAATAGAAGATAAATCTAAGGCTACTTGAAATTCTTTTTTCATATTTTTACGGACATTATTTAAATCAGGATGGACAATCACATGACCTTCTTTGACACGTTCAATCGTACTTTGTAAATGAAGCGCAAAGGCAAAGCGCGCAGTTTCGTTGTACGTGTGTTCCAAACGCTCTTCTGCGATATCATAAAGACGATTCGTTAAGTCCCAAATAGCTTCTGGTAATAACTCCTTATGTAAAGAATGTTGGGTTAATTCTTCGACATAATTTTTAAAATACGCATTCATATCTTTAGAAATCAATTCTTCTAAATCAACATTTTCTAAGTCAGCTTCAGACAAGTCAGCGACTTTTTCTTCGATTTCATTGTAAACTTGCATGTCTCTAGCTGGATCTTGCGACCAAACAATTTTGTTGGTACCTGGCTGGAAAGATAAATAATTACTTTTACTATCGACAAATTGATCCAAGCGCTCAGGTACTTCTTTAATTTTTAATAATCCTTTTTGGACAGGTAACGACAAATCCCGTTTACGGATAACCAAATGTTCTAAATTGTGCGTCCGATAATAAAGAAATGACTTAGCACAAACTAATTTTAAGTCCCGCTTCACCTGACCAATATTTCCTTCTGCATCGTATAACATGAACGCCAAAACTGCTTCGCGTTCGATATCAATTTGTTGGCCCAAACGTGTTGCCTCTTGCTGAATAAATAACGAAATGATGGCATAACGCTCATCTAGCGTCCGTGCATCTAAAGATGGTAATGTAATCGACATCGGAATCCGCCGATTAAAAGTGGTTAAAAAGTTTTCTGAGGATTCCGTTGTCGCACCAATAATTTGAACAGAGGCTTCATAGGTTTGGCCACTTTCTCCTAATGGACGGTACACGCCTTTATCAATAAACGTAAAGAGCATTTCTTGACCTTCTGTCGGTAAACGATGAATTTCATCTAAAAAGAGAATCCCGCCATCTGCTTTTGCCATTAAGCCTGGACTATCTTCATTCGCACCAGTATAGGCGCCTTTTTTTACGCCAAAGATATGACCAAATAATAATTGTGGGTTTTGTGCATAATCAGCACAATTAAAAGAGACAAAAGGGGCATCTTCATCTAAGGTTTTTGAATCAATGGCAAAACGGTACATACATTCAGCAAAAAGAGATTTCCCTGTTCCTGTTTTCCCAAAAATAATCGTATGCAAACCTCTTGGTGGATATAAAATAGCCGCCTTGGCCTGCTGAATACTCACTTTTAAAGAATCATTGGCACCTACTAATGTGTCAAAACTAACAGAGGTAGACTCATCTACATGGACTTGTTCTCCTTCATTGATTGTTGGCACTGAATAGATAACAGGACGTCCAGTACTTCTAGTAATTTTCTTTTCTTTGAATAATTCATTTAAATAACGGCTGGCATTACTGCGATCAATCATTAACTGTTCTGCTACCGCTCCTGCCGTTAAGCCAGTTTCATTTTTTTGAAGTAACGCTAAGATTTCTTCCTTCCGAGATTTCATGGAATCCTCCTCGATACAACGTTCTGCTTGAAGCTCGTAAAGCGTTATTTCTTCGCTTTACGAGCTCCTTTGTTTTTCGTGTTTTTCTTTTTGTTTTTCTTCTTTTTGCGTGTTTCTTGTGGTTCTTTGACAACAGAATTTACTGTTTCTGGTTTTCTTTCTTTCGTACTCTTTTTTTCTGAATACGTATCTTTGGCTACGTTCTTTTTTTCTAGTTCATCTTTGGCTTTTGGCTGTTCATGAAGTGCACCATCATATAAAAAGATTTCCTGATAGGGAATGGCCAATTGTTTCATCAAACGTTGATAATCTCTTTTGGTTCCGTCGTTGATAAACGTAATCACTGCCCCTTGTGCACCCATCCGGCCAACGCGACCAGAACGATGAATATAGCTCTCTTCGGTTAAAGGAACATCTACGTTTACGACGTAAGGGACCCCTGTGAAATCTAAGCCCCGTGCCGCAATATCCGTGGTTAGTAACAACTTCACTCGTTCTGCTTTAAATTGATCGATCGCCAATTTACGCAACTGTTTACTTTGATCTGAAGCCAGACCAATAGCTGGCACATTCTCATAAACTAATTTTTCTTCTGCTGCACCTAAATCAGCAACTTGATTGAAAAAGACCATGCTTCTGAATGCTTCTGTATGGGCCAAACGACGTAAGTAATCAGCTTTTTTTCTTGGTGCTAATCGAATAAAGTAGTGGGCGACTTGACCTGCTGAAGTATCTTCTTCCGTCACATCAATCACCTGTAATTTTCGGCTTAAAGATTGCGCTTGATTCACGACACGATCAGCAGTCGCTGAATAAAAAACAAGTTGGTATTCGGTTGGTGTGTGTGTCAAAATTTGCTTGGTTAAACTTAGCTCTTCCTCTTGGAAAAGTTGATCAACTTCATCCATTACAATTGTTTTTAACAACTGAGCTTTGACTTTTTTATTCTTCATTAACTCTAAAATCCGACCTGGTGTTCCGATTAACACTTCAGGACGTTTTTTTAACTTGTCAATCTGGCGTGAAACATTTGCCCCGCCGATTAACGTTTGAACCGTTAATTGAAGTGGCTTAGCCCAAGTCCGAGCAACTTCAGCAATTTGCATAGCTAATTCTTGAGACGGAGCAATAATCAACAATTGATTTCCCTGTCCTTTTTCAACAGTTAAGAGTAAAGGCAGCATATAAGCAAGTGTTTTTCCAGTTCCTGTCGGCGAAATTCCTAAAACATTTTCTCCTTCGCGAAGGGGCGTAAAACTTTTTTCTTGAATTGTTGATGGTTCGTTAAAGCCAGAAGCTTGCCACTGTTCTTGCCAAGCCTCTGGAAGTTGTTCTAAAAATCTCATATTGTTCCTTTCCTATCGCTTAATTCTTATTTATCAGCATCAAAAATAATGCCGGCACTATGACGTAAATCAGTGACTACTTTATTGACATTTCGAGCAAGCTCAACCCATTCTTCATACTTGGTGCCCCAATACTTATCTGTTGGGTTATTTAAAACTGCTGCAAAATCACGGGCTTCTTCAATCATTGGATTATCAGCTACTTGAATATCTAAGACATCACGTTCTTCATGTGCGCGATCATGGTACTCAGCCGAAGAAATAGCATTGACACTATCTAAAATCAAGGTCCCGTTTTCAAAGTAAATTTCGGATGGCGCAAAAGAATCACTAATTTTCCCAGTGTTTAACGTCACGTCAAACTGATCATATCGTAAAATAATTGTTCCTAAGCCATCGACACCTGTCGCAATTTTACTAGCAAAATAATGGCTTTCGTTTGGTACGCCAAACCAGCCCAAGGCTGCATAAACTAAATAAACGCCTAAATCTGCTAAGGCTCCCCCAGAAAAATGAGGAGAAAAAATATTTGGCTCTTTGCCTTCTAATACTTGATCATAGCGAGAAGAATATTTCATATACGTAAAATTCGCACCTAAAATTTGGTTTTTTAATGGCAATAATTCAGCAATTTTTTGGAAACTTTGCTCATGAATATTACGGGCCGCTTCAAAGAAATACACACGATTTTTATTCGCTAATTCAATAATTTCTGCCATCTCATCAGGTGTTGAAAAAGCTGGTTTTTCAACAATTACATTTTTTTTCGCTAAAATTGCTTGTTTCGCTTGTTCAAAATGTAATGAATTTGGTGAGGCAATATAAACCGTATCCATATGTGCAATACCAAAAAACGTCTCTAAATCAATTGCATATTCCACATCCCCATAGCGAGAACCAAATTCTTGTGCCGTTGCTAGTTTCCGAGAATAAACAGCCGTTAAATCGTACGCACCCGTTTCTAAAGCTGCTGAAACAAATTGATGACTAATCCAATTGGTACCAATTACGCCTAAATGTATCATAATCAAAAACCTCCATTTTTTGTTTATTTACTCTCTTTATAATAGTAATCTCTCGTACAAAAGTCACGTAATTACCCTGCCTTAAAACGCTAGGAGTTCTTCAAGTTATTTATTAGGATCATCAAATGCCTGTAATAAATCAAAGGTTACCTGTGACTTAAGTTCAATCGTTGCTGGTGTTACGTGGCAATTGTAAGCAAGGACTTGCACACCTTGATCAATTGCAGCACCCACATTTTCAGCAAAGGCGGGTTGCATCTCTTGGTGAATCGTTGCTTGCTTAATTTCTTCAAATTGGACCACAAACAAAACGTAACAGCGGTAACCCGCTTTAGTTGCAGCCATTAGTTCAGTGACATGCTTCAAGCCACGAAGTGTTGGCGCGTCAGGAAAAGCACCGATGCCTTTATTTTCTAAAGTCATGCCTTTCACTTCGACAAAAGCTTGTTCGTCCGCATCCGTTTCCACTAGAAAATCAAATTTTGAATGTGCAAATCGTTGCTCACGTTTAACAGTTTGGATCGTACCAACTAAACCAGGAAGCACAATTTGACCATTTTTTAACGCTTCATTGACTAATGTATTCGGTACTTGGCTATCAATATTAATCCAAAAAGAACCTTTTTTTACTGCAATCAAATCGTAATCTGTTTTTCTTTTAGGCGATGGTTGATAACTAAGCGCCACAACAGCACCTGGTAAAAAAACTTCTTTCCCTCTGCCAGTATTTTTGACATGTGTGATTACTTCTTCATTCGTTTCCATTAAACGACAGTGTGCAATAAACCGATTGGGTCGTTCGATAAAATAAGCAAGTTGGACATTCGGGTACTTCATACACAGACTTCCTTTCTTACACACTATACCATAAAAAAACAAGGAAAAGTATAGACCAAAACCAACAATTTTACTATCTTGTGTCAATCATTAAATATTTGTCAATTCTCAGCGATTTAGTCGAATATTTTAGACAAGTTCTATATAATAAAGGTGACGAAGACGAATAAATGAAAATGAAGGTTAGGAGGAATTTCTTTGAAAAAACATTGGACTTTCTTGGTTGGTGCATCTTTACTTACTGGATTAGCAGGCTCTATCCTCTGGAAAAAAAATAAACAGCTCCCTTCCCCACAGGAGCTTCAACACAACTATACTGGACATTGGTGGTTTGTAGACGTGAAGAAAGCCACGCAACACACCTTGGAAATCACCTCATCTTTCAATGTTTTCATTGATGGCAAACAAACGCATGCCTTGCTTGTTGAATTAACCCCTAAACGCTTAGTTATCTTAGACAAGTTAGGTTACCATTTAATCATTCAATGTGAAAATGGTGTCCCTGCGACGCTTTACGATGAAGCCGACGACGAAACCTACACACTAGAACGGGCTATTTACAATTAATAAATCACCCACGACACATAAAATGAAGTATGTGCGGTGGGTGATTTATTTTTTTACATCCCTTGCAAAAGCATTCAGAAAGTTTTCTTACAACTTGAATATTATTAAATAGTCAAATGCGCCTTTTTCTGATAAACTTAGGATGATGTTTTTTTGAAAGGATGAGCCCCTATGACACCAAATCGCGAAGACTATTTAAAATTAATTTTTGAATTAGGTGGCGACGAAGTTAAAGTGAATAATAAACAAATTGTTTCTGGACTCGATGTTTCGGCAGCTTCGGTTAGTGAGATGATTTCAAAGTTAGTAAAAGAAGATTTGGTTGAGCATTCTCCTTATCAAGGGGTACAATTAACTGAAAAAGGCTTAAAAAAAGCGAGTACGTTAATTCGCAAACACCGAATCTGGGAAGTCTTTTTAGTAGAGCACTTAAATTACACTTGGAATGATGTGCACGAAGAGGCAGAAGTTTTAGAACATGTTACTTCACAGACGCTTGTGAACCGTTTAGCGGATTATTTAAATCATCCAGAATTTTGTCCACACGGTGGTGTTATTCCCGAAGATAATCAACCCATTCATGAGGAGAAACGCCAAACGTTAACAGACTACCCTGTTGGCACAAAAATTCGGATTGCACGTGTCTTAGACGAAAAAGAATTACTGGATTATTTAGTTTCCATTGATTTAAATATTCAAGAAGAATATACGATTAAAGAAATTGCTGCATATGAAGGACCGATCACCATTTATAATGAAAACAAAGAATTATCCGTCAGCTTTAAAGCAGCAAACACAATTTTTGTTGAGCCGTTGATTAGAGAAAGTGAGGAAAACTAATGAATGAAAAAGTAGCATTATTTACTATTTTCGGGGGGACAGGTGATCTTGCCAAACGCAAATTGTATCCTTCCCTGTTCCGCTTATATAAAAAAGGATTATTAGCTGAGCGTTTTGCGGTGATTGGTACCGCACGTCGGGAATGGACAGACGAATACTATCGGGAAATCGTTCGTGAAACCATTCAAGACTTAAATCCCACGGCCGAAGAGGCGACTGAATTTTCTAGTCATTTCTATTACCAATCACATAATGTGAATGATACGGAACATTATAATACCTTAAAAGAATTATCTGATCGCCTAAATGAACAATACCACTTAGAAGGCAATCATGTTTACTATTTAGCTATGGCCCCTCAATTCTTTGGAACCATTGTTAATCACTTGAAATCACAACATATTATTTCGGAAGAAGGCTTTGATCGTCTAATTATCGAAAAGCCATTTGGTTCTGATTATGAATCTGCCTACGAATTAAATGAAGAAATTCGTGCTGCATTTCCTGAACAAGATATTTTCCGAATTGACCATTACTTAGGCAAAGAAATGATCCAAAATATTTCAGCCATTCGTTTTGCCAATAATATTTTTGAATCACAATGGAACAATCGTTACATTGATAATGTCCAAATCACCTTCGCTGAAAGCTTAGGTGTCGAGGATCGTGGCGGCTATTATGACCACAGTGGCGCACTAAAAGATATGGTTCAAAATCATATTTTACAAGTCGTTGCATTGCTTTCTATGGAGCCTCCTGTTGCCTTTTCTGAAAAAGAAATTCGGACTGAAAAAGTAAAAGCTTTACGTGCCATCCGCCTTTATTCTGAAGAAGAAGCCCTTCAAAATTTCGTGCGTGGACAATACGGCGAAGGTCAGCTAGCTGATCAAACATTCGCAGCCTATCGTGATGAACCAAATGTGGCAGAAACTTCATCCACTGAAACTTTTGTTGCTGGTAAATTTTTAATTGATAATTTCCGTTGGTCTGGCGTCCCTTTCTATGTTCGCACAGGTAAACGATTAACTGAAAAAGGCACACGTATTAACATCGTCTTTAAACAAGTACCTATTAATGTCTTCAAAGATGATACGTGTGAAGAATGCGATAAAACCGATTTACCACCGAATGTTTTAACTATCTATATCCAACCAACTGAAGGATTTTCATTAACCTTAAATGGAAAAGAAATCGGTCAAGGGTTCAATACAACTCCAGTGAAACTTGATTTCCGTCAAAGTGCTGAAATGACTGAAAATAGTCCAGAAGCATATGAAAAACTTCTATTAGACTGCCTAAATGGCGATAGTACAAACTTCTCTCATTGGGACGAAGTTGCCCAATCTTGGCGCATTGTTGACATTATTCGACATGCTTGGGATAAAACAGACGTTTCTTTCCCTAATTATGCCGCTGGCACAATGGGCCCGCAAGCTGCCTTCGACTTATTAGAAAAAGATGGCTTTACTTGGGAATGGCAACCAGATAACTGGTACCGTGACCGCGGTCAACTTGATCAATAAATAAGCCAAAAAAGATCCGCTAGTTAACAACTAGCGGATCTTTTTCCTTGTTTATTCGAATCCTTCAGCAACCGCTTCTGGATAATTTTCTTCAACAATGTGTGCACAACGGCCACAAAGTGTTGGTAATTTTTCATCTGAGCCGACATCTTGACGAACGGAACGACAACGGTCGCACGTTTCGCCTTCTGCTTTTTCAACTAAAATAGCCATGTCTTCAAATTGAACAGCTTCACTAGGTGCTACTTCTTTTGATACTTCAAAGTCGGAAACAATTAGTAATTGAGCAATATCTGCATCAACAGCTGTCATTAATTGACGAATTTGTTCATTTGGATAAACAGTTACTTTGGCTTCTAACGATTTACCGATTAATTTAGAATGACGAGCTTCTTCCAACGCTTTTAAGACATTGTCACGGAAATCCATAAAGGCTGCCCATGTATCCATCAATTCTTCTTCATTAGTAAACGTTTCGTAACCTGGGAATTCAGCTAATTGCACATACTCTTCTTCTTCTTGTAAGAAACTCCAAATTTCTTCCGCTGTATGTGGAATAATTGGTGTCAATAATTTTGTTAATGAAACCAATGTTTGATAGAAAACAGTCTGCATACAACGACGTTGATAATCATTTTCTGCTTCAATATAAACGACATCTTTCGCAAAGTCTAAATAGAAAGAAGATAGATCCACAGTTAAGAAGTTCATAACTGTCCGATAAATATGCATGAAATTATATTTTTCATAACCATTTTCACGGATTTCTTGAATGACTTGATTTAAACGAACCGTCATGTATTTATCTACAGAACGTAAATCAGCATAAGCTACAGTATGCTCAGCTGGATTAAAATCACTCGTATTCGCTAACAAGAAACGCATAGTATTACGGATTTTCCGGTACACTTCAGATACTTGGTTTAAGATATCCATTGAGACACGCACATCGGCTTCCGCGTCAACACTACTTACCCACAAGCGTAAGATATCTGCACCCATTTGATTGATAACTTTTTCAGGTAAGATAGTATTGCCTAACGATTTACTCATCTTACGGCCTTCGCCATCGAGAACCATCCCTTGAGAAATAATTGATTTATAAGGCGCTACTCCATTGATAGCGACACTTGTTGTAATACTTGAGTTAAACCAACCACGATATTGGTCAGAACCTTCTAAATACATATCTGCTGGGAAAGTTAACTCTTCTCTTTCTCGTAAAACTCCTTCATGTGAAGAACCTGAGTCAAACCAAACGTCCATGATATCTGTTTCTTTGGTAAACTCGCCATTTGGTGAACCTGGATGTGTAAAGCCTGCTGGTAGTAACTCTTTTGCTTCACGCATAAACCAGATATTTGATCCATGTTCTGCAAATAAATTCGCTACATGTTCAATTGTTTCTGGCGTAATGATGGCTTCCCCGTTTTCAGCATAGAAGATCGGTAATGGTACACCCCACGCTCTTTGGCGAGAGATTACCCAATCACCACGGTCACGAATCATATTATAT
Organism: Enterococcus sp. DIV1420a; assembly: GCF_051712165.1. NCBI lineage: Bacteria > Bacillati > Bacillota > Bacilli > Lactobacillales > Enterococcaceae > Enterococcus > Enterococcus sp. DIV1420a. The sequence goes on along the minus strand of NZ_JBIOOI010000001.1, from coordinate 1,830,273 downwards.
AAACGTGTTTTTCCCCAAGGAATTAGCCAGTCAACTTTCTCAACTTCATCTAAAATATCTTGACGGAATTTAGAGATTGAAGCAAACCATTGTGGCGTTGCACGGTAGATAACTGGTTTTTTGGTACGCCAATCATGTGGATAACTATGCGTAAAGAAATCTAATTTTAATAACGCGCCTTTTTCTTCTAATAACTCAGTAATCATTGGATTCGCTTTGTCATAGAAAATTCCTTCAAAACCAGGTGCTTCATCTGTAAAGACCCCACGGCTGTCAACAGGAGAAATAACAGGTAAATCATATTTACGGCTAACGATATAGTCATCTTCACCATGCCCTGGTGCGGTATGAACTAAGCCAGTCCCGGCATCTAGCGTCACGTGGTCGCCTAGCATAACAAGTGATGTTCGATCATAGAATGGATGTTGAGCTGTCATACGATCTAATTTTTCACCAGAAAATTCTCGCAAGACTTCTACTTCTTCCCAACCAACCGCTTCTTTAACTGTTGCTAATAAATCTTTAGCAATTACAAATTTACGACCGTCTGCCTTCACTTCAACATACGTAAAATCAGGATTAACTGAAATACCTAAGTTGGCTGGTAATGTCCAAGGGGTTGTCGTCCAGATGACGAAGGCTGTCTCGTTATCTAAAAGACCTTTACCATCGGCCACATTAAAAGCTACGTAAATAGAAGGTGATTTTACATCTTTGTATTCAATTTCTGCTTCTGCTAAAGAAGATTCACTTGAAGGAGACCAATAAATTGGTTTTAAGCCTTTATAAATATAGCCTTTTTCTGCCATCTTACCAAAAACACGAATTTCTGCTGCTTCATACTCTGGATCTAACGTAATGTATGGATGTTCCCAATCGCCTGACACACCTAAACGTTTAAAATCGTTACGTTGTTTATCGACTTGTGATAAGGCATACTCTTTACATTTTTCGCGATACTCAGCGACAGTCATTTCTTTACGTTTAACCCCTTTATTGGTTAACACTTGCTCAATTGGTAAACCATGGGTATCCCAACCAGGCACATAAGGAGAACGGAAACCAGACATTGATTTTGAACGAATAATAATATCTTTACTGATTTTATTCAAAGAATGTCCTAAATGAATATTTCCGTTTGCATACGGAGGGCCATCATGTAAAACAAAGGTTGGTTTTCCTTCGTTTAATTTTTGACGTTGTTCATATAAGCCTTTTTCTTCCCAGTCTTTTTGCCATTCTGCTTCACGGTTTGGCAAGTTCCCACGCATTGGAAAAGCTGTTTTTCCTAATTGCAATGTTTCTTTCATTTTCATATGCATTTGCCTCGCTTTCATTTTATCGATTTAATTGTGTTAGTTCATACTAAAGATGAACGATAGCTGATAAAAGTAGATAAAAAAAGAGTACTCCATCCCAAGGGACGAAGTACTCGTGTTACCACCCAAATTCAAAGTAGAGTTGCCCCTACTTTCTCTGAAATTGATAACGGTAATTATCCGGCAATTCCTACTCAAGTGTTCAGAACTGCATCTAGGATAGAGGATCTGTTTAATGCCAGTGTCTGTCAAACTTTCACTATCATTGACTCGCTGCTAAGAATAAACATTAAACGTTCTGTTCTATCTATTTTGATTCTTCTTAAATTGTTTCTTCAGTGACTTCAATTACAGGCTTTTTTTCTACTACAGCATCTGTGTTCTCTTCAGAGTTTACAACAGTTTCATTTTCGTTGTCAAGGTCTTGTTCATCAAGAATTTCCTTAACTGCTGTATGTTTGTCTCCGACATAACTAGAAAAAGGCTTTAAAATCTCTTCCCACTCTTCACTCTTCACTTGCTCTAATTGAGTTTCAAGCATTAAGCTTAAGCGTTGATGGAAGACACGTGTTTTCTTCTTCAAGTCTTCTGTTTCCCCAGCTAATTGGCGAGCACGTTCAATTGCTTCTGCTAAGATTTGTGTTGATTTCGCTTCAGCATCTGCAATCATTGCATTTGATTTACGTTCAGCTTCTACCAAGGTTTCTTTGGCTTGGTTATCTGCCGAAGTGATAATCATTTCTGATTCTTTGTTGGCACTTGATTTCACTTTATCAGCGGTATCTTGTGCAACAATAATTGATTGGTTCAATGCATCTTTCAATTCATTGAAGTATTGTAATTTTTCTTCTGCGTGTTTTAATGATTTCTCAAGTTCACGATTTTTTTGTAATGCATCTTCATAATCACGTGTGACTTGATCTAAAAAGTCATCTACATCGTCTTGGTTATAGCCTCTCATTTTTGTTGAGAAGTCTTTGTTTTGAATATCTAATGGAGTTAATGCCATATTCCTTCACCTCTTTGGATTATTTTTGTAAAACCCCTTATGAACACATTCTCATACTAATCCTGAAATAGCAAATATCTTACTTTTTTTATTATACACAACTTCGTCTGAATGAACAGCCAAAATGGTTTTCTTAAACAAAAGTTCGAGATTATTTTCTCAATACCCCTAAGAGGACACGAAATTTTTCTTTCTTTGTTTTTCCTTCTAATTCTTGAATCTGAAGGCGCCCAAATCCTCGTATCGAAACAATATCTAATAAGTCTAAAGCAAAATCTGGTCGTGTCGTTTCTGTCCAATTGACTTTTACTTTACCAGATTCGATCAATTGTTTTGATCGCTGCCTTGAAATATTAAATACGGCGGAAATCACACTATCCAGCCGCAAAGAGCTCATAGTCGTTCGCTCTTCTTGCCAACCATCCTTCGGTATCAAAATTTGTGTATAATCCCGCTCTTCTAAACGAACAGTAATTTTACCAATTTTGTCGACTTGGTTAACAACGAAGCCAGCTACTTCTTGTGCTATAAAAACCTGCCACTTATCACCATCGGAAATAATATCTCCAAAGGCTTCCCTACGAACCCCAACATTCATCAAGGTGCCTAAAATTTTCCCATGAGATAATGTCGCAAATTTAGATGGATAAATAATTTCAAATAATACAACACCAAAATCTGTCTCTTCTGGTATGTAATACGCTGGATAAATCAAGCAGCGTTTTCGTTCTGCTTGCTCATAACCACCATAAAAAGTAAACGATAAATCACTGTTTTGTCGAATCAACGTTTCCAAAATATACGCCTGTCTAGGATCAAGAAAGTCTGTCAAATAAGGCGCGTATTGCATCTCCACTTGCTCTAGCCAATCCCCGACAGTGTCAATAAAAGGATGTTCATCTTTGCGGAAATGTTGATACACATTTGCGTTCATAGATAAATCATCCTTTCTAAAAGTTATTAATAAACAATAGCTCGTAAAATGACTGCTAAGCCACCCGCTGCTAGGTTAAGGACAATAATCCCTACCATTACGTTAAATCCAACCATTCCAATCCTTAAATTCAAACGGTCAAACAAACTTAAGTATGGTTCACAAATTCTAGAGAGCAAACGCCCGAAAGCAGAATCATATGCTCCTGGAAACCATGAAAGTAGCGCGTAAATCACTAGTAATCCTGAATAGATTTGAACGCCTTTGTATAATAGAGTAATCAGTGTTGCGATAATAACACCTCCCTAAGGCTTAGAAATCAAAGAATTGTTTGTTGGCTAAAGATTGTGCTGTCGCACTATCAATTTCCATATTCGCTGGTGTGCATAAGAAGATTTCATTGCCAACGCGCTGAATATCTCCGTCTAAAGCATACACAGTACCAGTTAAGAAATCAACGATGCGTCGTGCTTGGTCTTCTTCTACTAATGTAAAATTAACTAGCACAGCTTCTTCAGCAAATAAATGTTTCGCAATGCTCATTGCTTCTGAATACACACGTGGTTCAATAATAGTAATTTTATGTGTTTTTGCATTGGCGGTGCTTTCTTGTGCTCGTCTTGTATTCGTAGTCGCTGATTGATTAGAACTACGCATAGAAACCACTTTTTTCTCTGTGTAAGCAGCTTGTTGTGTGTCTCTTTCTTGATGCGCTTCAGCAGAACGATAGCGTGCAGAAGGTTTTTCAACTACAGGCTCACTTTGTTGTGTATAAGCTGGCTGATTGTAACTTTCCTGTTGTTGAACAGGGCGTTGTGGTTTAGGCCGAGCTGCACGACGCGGTGGTTCATTAACTGCTTTGCGCTCTTCATATTCTTCGTAGTTATCATAATAATCATCTTCTTCGCCAGATAAGCCAAAAAAGCTCGATAACGCATCCTTGTTAAAAATTGACATAAATTCCTCTCCTTTACGCATCTCTGAATAACGCTGTTCCGATTCGTATAAAAGTTGCACCTTCTTCAACTGCGATTGGGAAATCGTTACTCATTCCCATGCTAAGTTCTGTACAAGGAGCAAAAGATAAATGTTTCTCATTTACGGTCATTTGCAGCTCTTTTAATTCTCTAAATGTTGCATGTAATACTTCTTCACTTGCCCCAAAAGGTGCCATAGTCATTAGACCGACGATTTGAATTTTGTCCAAATCAGCAAGTTCTTGAATGAAAGGTAAGACGTCTTCTTTACGAAAGCCGTGCTTGCTTTCTTCCCCAGTTATATTCACTTCAACAAAACAACGAATAACTTTCGTTGCTCTTTTTTGAATTTCTTTGGCTAGACTCAGACTATCTAATGCATGAAAATAATCTATCTCATTAATAATTAATTTTACCTTCCTACGTTGTAAATTACCAATTAAATGCCACTGAATATCATTAAATTTTTCCAATCCAGCTTTCTTTTCTAGTAACTTATCTACTCGGTTTTCAGCTAAATTCTGGACACCAAGCTGAACAAGCTCTGCTGCTTCCTCAATTCCTACTGATTTAGTGACGCCAATCATTGTCACATCAGCAACAGAGCGCTGTGAGCTTTTGCATGCTAGCTGAAGTTGATTATTAATATTTGTTAAGTTTTCAGCTATCATTTCTAATCGATGCTCCTTATCGTTTTCTGCGGAAAAATGGTGGCGTACTTAATTCGTCATCATTGTGATTTGGTTCTTCACGGTGGAATGTGTCAAATTCTTTTTTGTCTACTTGTTCTAATGAAGATTCATCAACTTTTGGACGTGTATTTTGTTCTCTGCGAATATCCCAATCGCCAAAAGCACTTGCTTCTTCTTGTGATTTTGGTTGATCCATTTCCACAGATTGAGTTGTTTGTTGCATTGGTTGAACCGCTTGTCTTGTTTGACGGTGCGGTTTTCTATCCTTTTTTGATTCATCAATACCTGTAGCGATTACTGTTACACGAATTTCGTCGCCTAAATCTTCATTGATTGATGTACCTAGGATGATGTTCACATCACCTGAAGCAGCATTTGTAACGATATCTGAAGCATCTTGCGCTTCAAACAAGGTCATATCTAAGCCACCAGTAATGTTTAATAAGACTTGTTCCGCACCATCGATTGATGTTTCTAACAATGGTGAAGAAATAGCTTTTTTCGTTGCTTCAATTACGCGTTCTTCGCCGCTCGCTACACCAATTCCCATTAAAGCTGTTCCTTGGTTTTCCATCACTGTTTTCACGTCAGCAAAGTCCAAGTTTACGTAACCTGGCGCAGTGATTAAATCTGAAATTCCTTGAACACCTTGACGTAATACATTATCAGCTTCTCTAAATGCTTCAAGCATTGGCGTTTTCTTGTCAACGACTTCTAATAAGCGGTTGTTTGAGATAATTAATAGTGTATCAACGTTTTCTTTTAATAAGGCAATTCCTTCAGCAGCAAAACGACCACGTTTTGGACCTTCAAAACTAAATGGACGAGTTACTACACCAACTGTTAAAGCGCCTAATTCTTTAGCGATTTTTGCAACTACTGGCGCAGCACCTGTACCAGTTCCGCCACCCATACCAGCAGTAATGAAAATCATATCCGCGCCTTGTAATGATTCTGAAATCACTTGTTCACTTTCTTCTGCAGCTTTTTGGCCAACTTCAGGTTGTGAACCGGCACCTAAACCACGAGTGTATTTAGGGCCTAATTGAATCACTGTTTCTGCTTTTGAATGTTTTAATGCTTGAACGTCTGTATTGGCTGTGATAAATTCCACGCCTTTAACGTTTTCTTCGATCATACGGTTTACAGCGTTTCCGCCGCCGCCACCTACACCGATAACTTTAATGACTGCACCGTTGTTAATGTTATTGTCTAATGAAAATTCCATGATATCGTATCCTCCTGTTTGTGTGATTAGTCGAAAATGTTCGAGAAGAAGTCTTTGATTTTGCCTGTCACTTTTTCACCAGACTCACGTTCGTTGAATTCTTCGTATTCTTCTTGAGGCTGTTCAGCATATGTGTCATAGCGAACTTCTTGTTGGACAGCGACTGATTGTGCTGGTTTCGATTTTTCACCAGGGATTGCATATTTGGCAATGTGATAAATATCGTTTAGTTGCGCTGAATATTCCACAATGCTAATGACATTAGCAAAGACTGGGTTACGTAAGCCCATGTGATTTGGTACGTATAGTTTTACGTTGGCTTCAAAAATCTCTTGCGCCAAATCGACAATACCTGGCATACTAGCGGCGCCACCAGTTAATACAACGCCTCCAGGTAATTCAAACGCATCAATTTCATCCAGAACTTCTTTTGATTTTCTCAAAATTTGTTCCACACGCGCTTCAATAATTTCTGAAAGGTAACGTTCGTCCACTCTTACAGGCTCTGACTTACCGATAACATCAACAGGAAACTCTTCGTTTGCTGAAGTTCTTTCTGGATAAGCATCCCCATAATTAATTTTTAAGGCTTCGGCGTTGTTAAAAGAAGTATTCAATACGATTGAGATATCTTTCGTGATGAACTCACCGCCTTCTTGGTTAACATGAGTAAATTTCAATTGTTTGTCGTGGATAACAGATGTCGTTGTTTGACCGCCACCCATATCAATGACAATTGTTCCAAAGTCTTTTTCGCCATCTGTTAAAATTGTTTCCGTTAAAGCAAGCGGTGTAATCACTAATTCGTTAATTCCTAAGCCAGCTTTTTCAACACATTTACGGATGTTATGGATGATTGTTTTTGGTCCAGTATAGACAACGCCAAACATCTCCATGCGAACGCCAAGCATTCCACGTGGGTCTTTGATGCCTTCAAAGCCGTCGACGGTAAAGTCTTGCGGTAAGATTGCAACAATTTGACGTTCAGGAGGAGTTGAACGAACCAAAGCTGCAGATGCGACGTTGCGCACATCCTCATCTGTAATTTCTTTTGATTCACTGCTAACAGCTATCATTCCTTGACAGCTTTCTACTTCTAATAAATTCGCTGGTAATCCAACATTTACGCTTTTAATTTGAATGCCGGCTTTTTCTTCGGCTTGTCGAACGGCCCGTTGGATTGCTTGAACTGTTTGATCAATATCGACGACAATCCCTCGATTCAAACCGTCTGATTTTGCATTTCCAACGCCGATGATGTTCATTTGACCTTCAATATATTCAGCGACAACTACTTTGACAGAAGTTGTACCAATATCGAGGCCTACATACATTCCTGTTTTTGCCATGAACGGAATTCCTCCTCCTATTAATTCCAATATCTAAGCGGACAAAGGCGTCCGTTTAACTATCTCTTTTTTAGTATTATTCACTTCTTCCAATTTTACCATAAAAATGGGGGTTTTAGAAAGCAGATTATACGAATTTGTTCGTTAATTTTTGAAACATTTTTGTAAAAAACTTATTCTGCTTGTTGCACTTCTTGATTTTCTCCATTTGTCGGCGTACCGTTATTCGCTTCATCCGTTGCTGCGCCTGCATTTGGGTCCACAACTTCTTGATTTTCAACCGCTGAATCTTCGGAAACTTCACTGCCCGTTTCTTCACTTTCTTTTTCATACGGATAAGAAAAAATGCCGACTTCCATATTAACGATTCCAGGTTTGTCCATTTGCTCGGCTACTTGTGAATAATAAGCCATTTTTTCACTTAAATCAGAAATATTAACAATCACTCGATTTCCATCATTCATATAGACATTAATCAAGTCTTTATTGGTTTTTGATGGTGCATATTTAATTTCTGAAATTCCTTGTTTAATTTCTTGAGGTAATTTGTTGTAAGAGGCCATTAATTCAGGGATTAATTTATCCTCTTTGAAATTCTCAAAAATTGGTTTGCCACTTTCAGCAGCCTTGGTGGTTTCCGCCAAAGTTTTACCATTCTCTAAAATCGGATGATAGCCGCCTTTAGTCGCAGCAAGAGCGACAATTTGATACTCTTGAATATCAATTTTAAATGAATTAATACCATTTAACTTAATGTTCGCCTTTTTTATAATTGGAAACTTTTTCTGAATATTTGCAGAAAAATAATTTCTATTTGAATACTGCTCCCATAAGCCACTACCCGTTTCAAGTTTTGACTGCTGAATAATCGCTTGGCTCTCCACACTTTTGTTACCTGAAACTGTTACTTCACTCAATCGACTAAGAGGCGAAACAAAATACAATGCCACTAAAATGGCTGTCCCTAAACAAGTTAAAATAAAGGCTAAACGCCTGTATAAGCGCTTGTTCCGTGTTTTCTTAACGTTCGGTAAACGATCTGCAAAATGCTCCTCTTCTTCCACTGTTTCTTGTGGAAGATGTTGTTGAGGCTCTTCTTGACTTTGTTCTTGTAAAGTGATGGTGACTTCTGCTTGTTCGTTTTCACCTTTTGAAGCAGCTTCTTCCGCTTGCTTCTTCAAATATTCTTGGTTTTGTTTTTGCCAAGGTGTCAGTTCAGGTTGAGACTCTTCCGATTTTTTTGGAGGTAATGGTTTTCTTTTTTTGAATATATCGTTCTCGTTACTAATCTTCCACACCTCCTATCTCAGACTAACGTTTTCACAACTTGATACAAACGATCACTTGCATCTGGGATGCCTTCCCCTTTGGACGCCGTTGCCATCTGTTGTCTTTTTTCATTGTTTAATAAAATATCATCAATTGCCGCAACTAAACGAGCGCCGGTCAATTCTGCATCTGGAATCATTTCAACAGCACCAACTTTTACTAAGCTTTGCGCGTTTTTCGTTTGATGATCATTCGTGACGTAAGGACTCGGAATTAAAATTGCTGGTAATCCTAATGCGGTGAACTCCGCAATTGAGGTTGCTCCTGCACGTCCCACCATTAAATCGGTATTAGCCATCACTTCAACCATTTTATCAATATACGGTTGCACACTTATGTTTGTCAATTTCTTTTCAGAAAGCTTTAGACTTTCTTGAAGTTCCTGATAATATCTTTCTCCTGAAGCGTATAAAACTTGATACTCTCTCTCTTCAAACAAAGGAAAGGCCTGTTCAAACGCTTGATTGATTTTCAAGGCGCCACGACTTCCGCCAAATAAAACCACCGTTTTCTTTGCTGGATCCAAGCCAAACTCTGATAAAATAGCTGACTTTTCCACCGTTACGACTTCTTGTCCCCGCGGGTTCCCTGTTAAAATTGTTTTTTCTTTCGGGAAAAAACTAGCGACATCTGGAAAACAAATCGCAATTTTATCCACATAACGACTTAAAAATTTATTTGTCATTCCGGGGATACTATTTTGTTCATGAATAATTGTCGGTATTTTCAATTGGTGGGCCGCATAAACTACTGCACCAGAAACATAACCGCCTGTACCAATGACCACATCTGGTTGAAATTCACGAATAATTTTTTTTGCTTTATTAATGCTTGTTAAAAATAAATAAATTGTTTTAAAATTTTGAGGACTTAGCGAACGCTTGAATCCTTGAATTTTAATCGTTTTAAATGGAATTTTCGCCTTTGGCACAATTTGACTTTCTAGACCATTTTCTGTTCCCACATACAAGAATTCTGTTGCAGGTGCTTCTTTTTTGACGTGTTCGACGAAGGATAACGCAGGATAGATATGCCCACCTGTGCCACCACCAGTTACTAGTATCTTCATTTTCTCACATTTCACTTTCTTTTAATTGTTGAACAGCTTGCATAAAGGCTTCCCCGCGTACTTCAAAATTCGGGTATTGATCCCAACTTGCGCAAGCAGGTGATAGTAAAATAGTATCATCTTTTTCCGAATAATCAAAGGCAATGGTAACCGCCGTTTGAACATTTTCAGCAAATAAAATTGTTTCAATGTTCGCTTTTTTAGCAGCTTCCGCCAATTTTTCTTTAGTTTCTCCAAATAAAACAATTGCTTTGAGTCCCAGCAGAGCAGGAACCAATTCATCAAATGAGTTACCGCGATCCAAGCCACCCGCAAGTAAAAGTAGCTTTTGGTTGTCAAACCCACTTAACGCCATCTCTGTAGCTAAAATATTGGTTGCTTTTGAATCGTTATAAAAACGTCTTTGCTGAACTTCGCCAACAAATTGCGTTCGATGGGGAACGCCCGAAAAGTTTTTCAAAGTTTGTCTAATCTGAACATTCGATACATTTTTTAATTTAGCTACACAAATCGCTGCGAGTGCATTTTCAATATTGTGACTGCCAGGAATACCTAACTCGTCGGCGGGCATAATATATTCTTCATTAAAATATAATTTCCCATCTAAAAGATAAGCCCCTTCTACTGCTTCTTTCGTTGAAAAAGGCAATACGTTGGCAGCTGTGGTTTTGGCTAACGTTTGAAGCTCTACTTGATTCCAATTTAAAATCAAGGTGTCCTCTACGGTCATGTTTTTTTGAATGGCCCATTTTGCAGCAACATATTCTTTCCGCGAACCATGATAATCCAAGTGTGCTTCAAAAATATTTGTAATTACTGCAATTTGTGGGTGAAACGTCTCAATTCCCATTAACTGAAAACTAGAAAGTTCCATCACAAGATCATCCTTGGCCGTTGCTTCTTGAGCCACCGTACTCGCTGGAAAACCAATATTTCCCGCCAAACGTGCCTCACCAGCCGTTCTGTCAGCGTTTAGCAGTAAACCAATCATCGTGGTCGTGGTTGTTTTACCATTGGTGCCCGTAATGCCGACAATTGGACATTCGGCAATTTGACCTGCTAATTCCACCTCAGTTATGATAGGAATTTTCCGAGTTAGTGCTTCTGCCACAAGTGGATTTGTATAAGGAATACCAGGATTTTTAACGATTAGTTCAAATTCTTCATCCAACAATTCAATTGGATGCCCCCCTGTAACAACACGAATACCCAAGGTTAATAAATCTTGGGCGTCAGGGTTTTGATCAAATTGTTTTGCGTCATTAACGGTAACGAGCGCACCTAACTCATGTAAGAGTTTCGCTGCGCTGACACCACTTTTAGCTAGTCCTAAAACCAACACTTTTTTGTTTTGATAGGTTGTTATTTTTTTCATTGTCAATTTCCCCTTTGATAGATTAGAAAAGAATCCATAATGTGATTCCTGAACAGATTAAACCGACAGACCAAAAGACAAAATCAATTTTCCATTCAGACCAACCACACATTTCAAAATGGTGATGAATTGGTGACATTTTAAAAATCCGTCGACCAAATAATTTAAATGAAGCAACTTGTAAAATAACACTTGCTGTTTCACAAACGTAGACAAGTCCAATTAAAAGTAGCGTCCATTCTTGATGCAAAATAATTGAAATTGCTGCTAACAATCCACCTAATGCTAATGAACCAACATCACCCATGAAGATTTTTGCTGGTTTTCTATTATAAGGGAAAAAGCCAATCAGCCCACCAATCACACTTAGGCAGATAATCACAACATCAAATTGTTGTTGTTTCCAGGCAATAATTGCATAAGTACCAAATGAAATTGTTCCTAAACCAGCAACCAAACCATCAATTCCATCTGTCAAGTTCACGGCATTAGAAAAACCGACTAACCAAAAAATAATAAACACGCCATAAAAAATACCTAACGGAACTTCTGCTACTCCAAACAAATCTAAGGTTTCTGAAAAGCCTTCACTTCGATAAACAAAGTAGAAAACCAACCCACCAAAAATTTGACCAATTAATTTTTGACGAGAATTCAAGCCCATGTTCCGTTTTTTAAAGACTTTAATGAAATCATCTAAATAACCTAGCAAACCGTATAATACTAAAATAAATAGAATAATTAGTAGAGACGGCGTAAATTGGTGGAAAAACAACCCCATTGCTAATGAAGTAATCAAGCTGGCTACAAGGAAAACGACTCCCCCCATTGTAGGGGTACCTGTTTTCACGCTATGCCAAGTTGGGCCATCTTCACGAGTAACCTGCCCTTGTTTTTTCATTTGAAAATAGCCAATGAATAGTGGCATTACGCTCACTGTAATGGCAAAACTCACCACTATGGGAATAAAAATCTGTGTCCACTCCATGTTATCTCTCCTAATTATTCTACGTTATTATTCTGTGCCTTCTAAAGTCACGGTTAATTTTTTCTCCGTAATTTCAGTTTCAGCAGCGATACTTTGTTTCGTCACATAGCCTTCACCTTTAAACTCGACAGTCAAACCTAATAAATCACCAAACTTGGTAACATCGCTCTTCGACCAGCCGGTTAAATCAGGCATATAGTTCGTTCCATTTGTGATCAAAATCAATTTCTGATTAGGCATTAATGTTTGACCAGACGGCGTTGATTGTTTCTTGATTTTTTCACCATCACCGATAATCACAGGATCCACCCCGTTCACTTTGGCATTGGCCAACGCTTCCGCTGGTGTCATATTTTTATAATCAGCAACTGTGACTTTATCAGAAGCTACTTTCGTTGTTTCCGGATCTGTCTCTTTAATGTCTAACGCTAATTTCATTAATGGGTTTGCAATTGCCGCCATTGCTTCTGAAGGCGAACCTGATTTTGCTTGTCTAAGCGTAATATACAAAACATATTCAGGATTATCTGCTGGGACCATTTCCACTACAGAAGACAAGACTTGACTTGCTCCATCAACGTACCCTTTACCATCTGAAATCTGGGCAGTTCCTGTTTTGGCAGCAACATGATAGCCTGGTACTTTATAAATATCATACGCAATCCCATAAGTTGGGTCTTCAACGGTATCAATCATGTACGTACGAATCTGTTGAGCTGTTTGCGCTTTGATTGGGGTTCCTACGATTTGTGGTTCCGTAATCGTTTCTTTTCCTGTATTTTTGTCAACAATTTTGCTGATGTAATGAGGTTGCAACATTGAACCGTCATTTGCAATAGCTGAGAAACCTTTCATCATTTGGAAATTAGTAACCGTAATTGCTTGACCAAATGCCGACATTGCTCTATCTACAAAGTTTGTTCCTGGCAATTTACCAGCAGATTCACCACTTAAACCTGAATGCGTGCTCGTACCAAAACCAAATTTTTTCAAATATTCCATCCATTTTTCATCACCCATTTTTTGTTCTAGTTTTACCATACCAATATTACTAGACCAAGAAATGGCTTGACGATAATTCAAATATTCTTTGCCGTTCAACCGAGTGTAGTCATGGTCATTCACAGTTACATCCCCAACCTGAATTCCACCAACACGATTGAATAATTCATTAGGATTAAACTGTCCTTGTTCCATAGAAGCAGCTGTTGTAAATAATTTGATTGTTGAGCCTGGTTCATAAGGACTTTCAACTAATAGGTTCTGCCACGTGCCATTATCGTCTAACCCTTGTTTCGTTTCAGGATTAAATGTTGGCCGTTGAGACATGGCAACAATTTCGCCTGTTTTTGCTTCCATTAACATGGCAGTCATAGAAACTGGTTCATATTTTTCATTAACTTGCGTCATTAAATCTTCTAAGGTATTTTGCAAGCGACTATCTAGCGTCGTGTAAATATCTTGACCATCCACTGCTTTTTTCTCTTCCGCCACAGTTCCTGGTAAGGCATTGCCATAAATATCTTTTTCAAAATACACACGGCCATCGGTTCCACTTAAAATATCATTATAGGTCTGTTCTAGTCCCATTGCTCCTACTAAGCCTTCTTTATCATCATCTGGATTGGCTGCTTTTGTATAGCCAATAAAGTGAGAAGCAAACTGACCATTGGGATATAATCTGGCTGGATGTTCATTGAAATAAACACCTGAAATTTTTTTCTTTTTCAAATCTGCTTCAATTTTTTGGCGTGTTTCCAAGGTGATGTTTTGACCACCCGTACCAAATTCCACTTGATATTGTGTTGACCCATCTTCATGGATCCCATTATTCAAGTATTTCAATGCTGTTTTTTTGTCTAGTTTGGTATATTTCGCTAAAATTTCAGCAATATCATCGAAGTCTTTTTTCTCCGCGTATAGCTTTTCATTATTTTGTCCCGTATATTTTTTTGATAATACGACATATAACGAATAGGAAGTAGCATCTTCTGCAATTGGATTACCATATCGATCTAAAATTGATCCTCGCTTAGCTTTTACCACTTGGCTTCCTTCATATAGAGAAGCTGTTTTTTCCTTTAGTGATACACCGGCTACTTTGCCTGTTGCCACAATGTATGTCGTTCTAAAGGCAAATAAAAAGAACAATCCAATACTCGTAGCGAATAAAATGATGCCTACTTTTTTACGATTGTTCATCGGATTTAAGTTTTTCTTTTTCATGAATTGTTTAAATTTATGTCTTTTACTCATTATTTAACAGTCCTAACATTGTCGCCGTTATTTTCTAGTCCTTGTTTTTTAGCGACATCTTTGATTCGATCTGATTTAGAAAGTTCGCTTCTTTCTTGTTCCAATTTCAAAGCGTTATCTTCCTTTTCTTTAATGACTGCTTGTGTTTCTGTAATATCGTTCATGGTTTGGACAATTGTCGTTCTTACTTGAATTGTCGCAATTGCAATACCAATCGTTGCACAAACTAATACAACACCGATTAATTTTTCTAGTAAAGAGACATTTTTTAGTTTCTTTTTGGGTAATAGAGTGGGGACAGGTAGTGTTTCCTCTTGCATTTTTCTGTCTTGCTCTGTTGCCACAGTTGGCTGATCCATTTCTGGTGCTTCATAATGGAAATCATTTACTTTCTTCAATTCAGCCATGTGTCTACCCCTCTCTCTATCTAGATTTTATTTTTTCGGCAATGCGTAACTTCGCACTTCGTGAACGATTATTCTCAGATAACTCACTGTCACTTGGTAAAATTGGTTTTCTGGTAATTACTTTTAATTCTGGTTGAAATTCTTCTGGTACCACTGGAATGCCTGGTGGCAAATCTTGTACCGTACTGTATTCTTTAAACATTGTTTTAACGATACGATCTTCTAACGAATGGAACGTAATCACACTGATTCTGCCATTTTTCGCTAGCAAATCAATTGCTTGTTCTAGCGACTCTTCAACTGCCCCTAATTCATCATTAACGGCAATGCGAATTGCCTGGAAAATTCGTTTTGCAGGATGTCCACCTTTGCGTCTTGCTGGAGCTGGAATCGCCGTCTTAATAATCTCAACGAGTTCACCTGTTGTTTCAATTGGTTGCTTTTCGCGAACACGTTCAATTTCTCGAGCAATCTGTTTCGAAAATTTCTCTTCCCCATAACGAAAGAAAATTTTTACTAACTCACTATAGCTATACGTATTCACCACTTCGCGAGCCGTCAAGGGTGCGTCTTGATCCATGCGCATATCTAAGGGTGCGTCTTGATGATAGCTAAAACCACGTTCTGCTTCATCTAATTGTGGTGAAGAAACACCTAGATCGTATAGAATCCCATCAACATGGAACACCCCGTGTTCTGCCAATTCTTCTTTAATATTTCTAAAATTTGATTTGATGAAGGTCACTTGACCTTTGTCTACATATTTCTGCAAACGAGTCTTAGCATGTGCCAACGCTTTTTGGTCTTGATCAAAGGCATATAAATGACCGTGCTCATTCAATTGTGTCAGTAAGTATTCACTATGTCCGGCACCACCGAGTGTGCAATCTACGTATACGCCATCCGGCTTCACTTGTAATCCATCCACTGTTTCTTTTAAAAGAACGGTGTAATGGCGAAATTCTTCAGTCATCATTTGCCTCATTCCTAAAATCCAAAATCAATCATTGTTTCTGCTAATTCATCAAAGTTTTCTTCAGCTTCATCAGAGAATGCATGCCAACGTTCGTCACTCCAAATTTCAATTCGGTTAGAGACGCCGATAACAACACAGCCTTTTTCTAAACTGGCATGTGTTCGTAAATTCGCCGGAATATTGATACGACCTTGCTTATCAATCTCACATTCTGTTGCAGCGGAATAAAAGAATCGTACAAAGGTACGTGCATCTTTCTTAGCTAAGGGCATTTCTTGAAGTTTTGCTTCAAGTTGTGACCATTCATTTAAAGGATAACCAAATAAACAGCCATCCATCCCTCTCGTTACCACAAATTTTTCACCAAGTTCCTCACGAAACTTTGATGGAACGATTAGGCGGCCTTTGGCATCGATATTATGTTGGTATTCACCCATAAGCATAGCCAATACACCCGCTTTTCCACTTGATAGAACAAGTCTACCACATCCCACCACTTTCTACCACTATAAATCTAAAAACTTCTATTTTTTAACTGTTATTTAAAATTTCTGTAATATTTACAGGGTTTTATGTAACAAGCATCACCCAACAAAAAATGTTATTATAACAAGGTTTTTACTATGTTTTTTATCAAATAACCCCCAAAATAACAAAAAAACCCCACGGAGTGGGGAGTTGTGGGGGACATTTTCCCACAGCGTATTTCCCCTATTGTCTCCACGCTTTATTACAGTAGATAATGACTGATATTTAGCAAGATAAGCAACACATACAACACAAACGTTAGTAAAAACGTCAACCGCCAAAACATCTTGAAATATCGTCTATATAAAATCTCTCCATAATAATAAGCTTGAAACAGGGCAACAGCGACTCCTAATAACAAAATAGAAATCACAAAATACGGCATAATCGATTCATCATAACTATCTTTGGATAACTCATGGATCCCTATGAATAAAAACGGAATGGCCAAATCCGGTGCTTTTATTTTCCAACGTTCCGTTAGGGAAAAAGTGGACACGAGAAAATTGCACGCAAAGAGCACAATTACCGGAAAAATATACCAAAATAACATTATTGCCGAAAACGACACCATTCTCTCAACAAATCCTTTCATTCCACCTGCTATAACTATACTTCATCAACGTTACACAGATGTTTCATTTCGTTTAAATATATGTGCTAAAAGCCCTTTTTGCTTGCTTTTTCATATAAAAAACGGATTACTTATCAAACCATTTTCAAAACGAGGCCTCACCTATCGCGGCCACTTATTTTTGAATGTTTTTTATAAGCTTTTCTTCTCGTATTGTGTCATACTTCTATTATAATGGATTTAGAACAAAAAATGTTGATTCGGGGTGAATCTTTTGATTAATTATTTATTATTGAAAAATGACTATTTTGAACCTTGTTCACCAGACGATGAATCCCTAAGTTGGATTTCGGTAGAATCTCCTACAGAAGAAGAAATCGAGCGTCTCGTCAATCAATACCACTTACCAACAGATTATCTTACCGGCGTTTTAGATGATGAAGAAAATGCTCGAGTGGAAGGTTTCCGCCACGAAAAATTACAAACGCCTACGTTACTTTTATTTCGTTATCCCAAAGCTAGTATCAGTCCTAGTGGCTATCTGCAAGTAGAAACGGTGCCGATTGCTTTAATCGCAACCGTCGATAACAAACTAATTACTGTTAGCAATGGGCCTAACGACATCGTTCATGGGATTCAAAAAGAGGCGTTCACGCATCAAGATCTTTCTATTGAGAAGGCCTTAATTTTAGCCCTTTCATGGAAGATGGCCCTTTCCTTCAATAAAAACTTACAAGCACTTATCCAACAAACCAACAAACTTGAAGGAGAGCTCCAAGTAGCCACAGAAAATAGTCAATTGTATCAGATTATGGACATTCAAAAAAGTCTAGTTTATTTCGAAGCAGCTTTAACGGATAATTTAAAAGTATTAAAACGTTTATATAGCGCTGAAATTTTTAATCATCCAGAAAAACATTTGCCATTTTTAAGGGATATTTTGATTGAACTAGAACAAGGACTGAATACGACTAAAATACAACTAAAATTAGTTGATAACATTAGTAATACTTTTTCAGCAATCGTCTCAAATAACTTAAATAATGTCATGAAAATTTTAACATCCTTAACAATTGTCCTGACCATTCCGACCATCATCGGAGGAATTTACGGCATGAATGTGAAACTCCCTTTTGCAGAGCATGAATATTCCTTTTGGATTATTTTTGCCATCACTACCTTAATCTGCGTAATTAGTATTCGAATTTTAAAGAAAAAGAATCTCTTATAACTTTAGGTTGCTGTTTTCAGGAAAAGGTTGTACACTATTAGCAGAAATTAAAAAGGACGTGTCATTTATGAACGACAAAGAACAAAGTCGCTTTTCAAAAATCACGAAAGTCGTGGTTTGGCTAATGCTGATCGCAATTGTAGGTTCAACTGTTTTAACAGCGATTCTTAGTCTTTAAACTGGAGAACTTTTTCACACATTAAAAGTAAAAAAACAGCCCCTTCTATCAATTGAAGGGGCTGTTTTTTTTACTTGCTCAAATAGAGCGGCTATTTTTTCGCCATCGCCAACAGCTCTTGTGCATGTTCAATGGTTAATTTCGTAATTTCACTTCCTGCGAGCATACGCGCAATTTCGTTTACTCGCTCTTTTTCAGATAAAATTCGGACGCTTGTTTCTGTCCGACCCGCCACGATTTCTTTTTCAATAAAATAATGTTCATCGGCAACGGCCGCCACTTGGGGCAAGTGCGTGATACACAACACCTGCGAATTTTCTGAAATTTGATAAATTTTATCGGCAATCGCCTGTGCTACTCGGCCACTAACTCCTGTATCCACTTCATCAAAAACAATACTAGTGATCCCTTGCGTTTGAGAAAAGATTGTTTTCATAGCCAACATCACTCGCGAAAGTTCTCCGCCAGAAGCCACCCGAACTAACGGTTTTAATGGTTCCCCTGGGTTAGTAGTAATATAAAATTCTACTCCGTCTAAGCCATTTTCTTGTAAATGCTCAAGTTCTGTAAAGCGGACTTCAAATTCCGTTCGCTCCAAATATAGTTCTTTTAATTCGGTTAAAATTTGTTGTTCGAGCTCTTTGGCTAGGCGCTTTCGTTCTTTTCGTAAAGCTAACGCTTGTTGATGAGCCGCTTGTTGTTTCTCTGCAAGCAACGCTTCTAAGTCACCTGTACCGCCTTCCAAAAAATCAGCCTCTGCTAACTCTTTGGTGATTTCTTCATAGTAAGATAAAATCGTTTCGATTGAATCGCCATATTTACGTTTCATTTGACGGATTAATTCCAAACGATTTTCTACTTCATTCAAGCGGCCTTCGTCTAGTTCTAAGCCATCAATCAACCTAGAAAGATCTCCACTGGCTTCTTGTAGTAAGTAGTAAGCATTTTGAACAGCATCTGACAATGTTTTATATTCTGAATCAAGGGATTCAATCGAAGCGAGTTCATTCATACTTGTTCCGATTTTATCCAAACTACTATCGTCTTCACCATTTAGCGCGGCATAACTAATCGTCAGTGCATCAGCAATCTTTTGAAAATTGTTCAGTTTATTGCGTTCTTCTAACAATTGTTCTTCTTCGCCAGCGACTAACTGTGCACTAGCAATTTCATCACTTTGAAAATGAAGCATGTCCATTCTTTGGGCAAATTCTTTTTCATTTTTTTGTCGCTTTCTGACTTTGGCTTCGAGTGCGCGATACTCTTGATACGCCTGTGTATATTTTTCTTTGACTGCTAAAAGTTTTTTCCCACCAAATTCATCTAACATATCAATATGGCGTTCACTTTGCATCAATTCTTGATGTTCGTTTTGGCCATGAATATCTACTAAATATTCCCCAATTCTTTTTAAATTAGTAATGTTGACAATCCGTCCGTTGACACGGCAAACATTTTTACCAGAAGCGGAAATATCTCGTTGAATCACTAAAGAATCTTCTTCTGTTTCAATACCTAATTCTTCTAATAATTTCTTTAATTCTTGACTTTTCGGCATTGAAAAAAGTCCTTCTAAGGTGCATTTATTTGCTCCTTGACGAATATAGTCACTGGAGCCGCGTCCGCCTGTGAGTAATCCCATTGCATCAATAATGATGGATTTCCCCGCACCCGTTTCTCCCGTTAAAACGGTCATACCCATTTGAAACTCTAATTGTAACGAAGAGATAATCGCAAAATTTTTCACGGAAAGTTCTTGTAACATCTTGTTCACCTCATTCTTTATAGATAGCTTAACAGCTCTTTATGAAGTTTTTCTGCTGCTTCCTCAGTTCGTGCAATCATGAGGACACTATCATCATCGTTGATGACGGCAAAAAGTTTCTCTTGGTAATTCTTTTCGATTAAACTACCACACGCCGCCGCATTGCCAGGAATGGTTCGTAATACGACATATTTTTCCATTTGTTCTGCAGCTACAAAGGCATCTTTTAAAAGCTTTGCAAGTTTAGCACTCGTATTAGCTTGTGTTTCTAATGGAAGGCTATATCGATAACCCCCTTCTGCAGAAGGAACTTTGATCAGTTTCATATCTTTAATGTCGCGAGAAATTGTTGCTTGAGTTACAGCTACGCCCTTTTCTTGTAAGTAGTTGACAAAATCTTCTTGCTTTTGAATATTTTTTTCAGTCAATAAACGTGTAATTAAACGGTGTCTATCTTGCTTTCTCATGGCGCCGCTCTCCTTTTCAGTTTACTCTTGCCCTCATCATAGCTTATTTTTATGCATTTTAAAAGACTAAACAAAGAAAAGAATAACAAAAAGCAAGGGAAGCTCCGCTGACTTTTTGTTATTCTCTACTTCTATTCTGCTGGAAGTTCAATTCCTAATTCATCTTTTAAATAGGTAGTTAAATTAGTCGTTTCTTTGGTTGATTCATTGACAACATTCCACGTTTTGCCAATCGCTCGGCGATTCCTTTGGGTTAATTCTTCAGCAGGTTGCTGCTCGTCTTCTAAACGTAAAGAACCGTATTGATAGCCCATTATTAACCCCTTATTCCATTCCTTATCCCAATAAACATAAAACAAATAGGTCTCACCAGCTTCTAAATAAAAATCTCCTTCATACTGTAGTATTTCAACAAGCTGACGACTTTGCTGAATTGGCGCCATTCGTCTTGTTGCACGCCCACGATTCAATTTATCAACATTTTCTTTCGCATCATTTAAAAACATTCGCCCTTCTTCCATAATGCCACCTGGTCGCACAAATTCAATCGTAGATGCTAATTCGCCTTGAATATTTTTTAGTACTTGGATTTTCCCAAATGTCCATGGATAGATTTCTCCATTATAGGGACTACTAGGATCATTAGCAGGCGCGTCTGCTTTATCTAAAGAAAGAACTTTGCCAATAACAATATTTGTTGACAAAGATTGGATATCTTTTGGGATTTCAGGATTATACATTAACAGTCGTTGCGATCCACCGGATTGATTAATAACCTTACTTTGGTCAATTTCATCAAGATATGAATAATATTTTCTTTCTGAAGAATCAATACTATTTTTCAAGGCTTTTTTCTTTAATGAATTGGAAGTTGTTGTTATTTTTTCAGCAGCAACTTGTTTCTTCTCGTTCTCTTTAACGAAATTAATCATTAAGAAAGCGCACGCCAACAAAGAAAGCGCTACCAAAAATACTATGGGATTTTTTTTCATTTTTTCACCACCCATATATTCTTGCTAAGATATCATTATTCGGTTTATCAACAGCAAGATTTGTATTAGTACTTACAGAACGTGTCATAATGCCATTTGAATGTGCAATTCCGAGCGCATGCCCAATTTCATGTCTAGCAATAGTCCCATTTTTCATCGATGAAGCTCGTGAATACATAGTATTATAATTAATTTTAGCATAGTAATAGTTTATTCGCGGAGCTTCTCGCATCCCAGTTACAATCATCCTGTCTCTGCCATCAAAAAAATCTGTAACCCCACCTATTCCCGGATTTAACTTTTCGAATAAAAATCAATTGATGTCCCATAGTTATTTCCTTGTTTATAAATATACAAAGGATTCCCCTACGGAGTATACATCCAATTTCTAATCGCTGTATCGGTATTACCAAATGTTGCGGTTGGTCCTAACCAATAACTAATTCCATTAATTCCTCTCGATAATACGCCAGAAAACCTAGAGGCTGCAAATGCATCAACACCAGTACCCAAAACGATTGCTACAAAAAAACCAGAAATTAATAACTTCATTTTTTTCATTTTTTTACCTCTCTATTCAATTACTTGGTCTTACTAAAATAGTTTGTCTGATCAGAACTATCCTTAGTTTAACATTAAAAAATACACCAGTAAATTAAAATAAGATTAAATAATATTTTCAATGTTTTTTTAATTATTATTTAAAGGATACATATCTTAAAAATGTTATTTCATCACGATAAAAAAGGACTAATAAAGTTCAATTCAACGACTATTTTTATTCAAATCCCTTTCTATCATTATTAAATGTCTCACTAATTCATTTATAAAATAAAAAAAGACCTGAGACAGTTATACTTCTAATGGCTGTCTCAGATCCCTTTTTGTTTAATTGCTTAGTCTACAAACTTTGCTGCCTTTCTCATCATTCCGCTAATTTTTGATGCGCATGCGCGACAACTTCTTCAATGGATTCTGTCGCTTGATAGGATCCTTCTCCCTCAACAGAAACTAAATGTGCCAAAAATTCAATGTTTCCTTCGCCACCAGTGATTGGTGAAAAATCCAAGTTTTTCACATCATAACCGTTATTCATGGCAAAGCGTGTAATTTCCTCCACAACCATTTGATGGGTTTCTGGATCACGCACGATTCCTTTTTTCCCAACAAACTCTTTGCCAGCTTCGAATTGTGGCTTAATTAACGCCACCACACTACCACCTTTTTTCAAAATATCATGAAGAGGTGGCAAAATTAAGCGTAATGAAATAAAGGAAACATCAATCGTTGCAATATCCGGCACCCCTTCGGTGAAATCTTCAGGTTTACTATAGCGAAAATTGGTACGTTCCATTACCACCACGCGTTCATCTTGCCGAATTTTCCATGCTAGTTGGTTATAGCCAACATCTAAAGCGTAACTCAAACGAGCCCCATTTTGTAAAGCAACATCGGTAAAACCACCTGTGGAGGAACCAATATCTAGCATTGTTTTGCCTTGAACGTTGATTGCAAAAACATTTAGTGCCTTCTCTAGTTTTAAGCCCCCACGAGAAACATAAGGCATTACTTGGCCCTTAGTATGTAAGGGTGTCTCCACAGAAATTTTTTCCCCTGGTTTATCTAAACGTTCATTTTTATCATTGTAAACCAAACCAGCCATCACGCTGCGTTTGGCTTTTTCTCGTGTTTCAAATAGTCCTTGATTAAACGCCAAGACATCGACGCGTTCTTTTTTCATAAGTGCCTTCTTTCTATCTCAATTGTAACTGAGTTAACAAGTTTGCTAAATGTTCTTCTGAAAAGTTGGGAACATTTGCTTTGATTTTTTCTAAAACAGCGCTGCCCTCTGCTAATTGATGTGTTAGCGCATCTTTCGCACCGGTAATCCCTAAAAGAGCTGGATACGTACTTTTATTCAACGCTTCATCTCGGCCTACTTTTTTACCTAAATCTGCTTCTGTACTTGTGGCATCTAATAAGTCATCACGAATTTGAAAAGCCAAGCCATAGTGATGCGCAAACTGTGTCAGTAAACCAATGACTTCTTCTGTTTGATTGGCTAATACGCCCCCAGCAATTAAGGCGAATTCAATTAGCGCTCCAGTTTTCTTTTCATGAACAGCCGCTAACTCTTCTAAAGTCAAGCTGACTTTTTCTCCTTCAATATCACCCATTTGGCCGGCAACCATGCCTTGATTCCCCGCTGCCTTTGCCAGTTGTTGCATCAGTAAAACTTTTTCACTTAAGCCTAATTGGCTCAAAGAAAGTAACTGAAATGCGCCTGTTAATAAGCCGTCCCCTGCTAAAATGGCAGTCGCTTCACCAAACACTTTATGATTGGTTGGTTTGCCACGACGTAAATCATCATCATCCATTGCTGGTAAATCATCATGAATTAATGAATACGTATGAATCATCTCTAAAGAGGCAGCCACTTGATAGCCTTGCGTTTCCATCTCTTTTTGAAAAGCGGCCACTGTTGTTAACACTAATAGCGGGCGTAATCGTTTGCCACCTGCGTGTATTGAGTAGAGCATTGCTTCTTTCAAACGCTCATTTTCAGTATATTCTGCGATAAAATCGACCATGACTTTTTCAACCAACGGTAAATGCTGTTGACTAAAATTCGTCATTACGCTTCCTCGCTCTCTTCAAAAACAATTTCTTCATTGTTTTCTGTCATCATTTTCGTTAAAGTTTTTTCCGCTTTTTCCAATGTATCTTGACATTGTTTACTTAATGCCATGCCCTCTTGAAAGGCAGCTAAGGCTTCTTCCAAAGGAACATCTCCTCGTTCTAAGCGCTGAACGATTTCTTCTAAGGCATTTAATGATTCTTCAAACGTTTTTTCTTTTGCTGGCATGTTAAAACTCCTCTTTTTTCGCTGTTATTGTTTCGACGTTTGCTTGAACTGTACCGTCAGCATAATGAATCGTTAATTGATCTGCTGGCTGTAACTCGGTAACAGTTTTAACGACACGGTCCTCTTTTGTAGTATAACTATATCCTCGACCCATAATTTTGAGTGGGCTGAGTAAGTCTAATTGTTGAACAGCAGACGTGAATTGCTTTTGTTTGTTTAGGAACAATTGTGTCATTTGTGTTTGCAAGTTTCGTTGTAAAAATGCCAATTGTTGCTGACTTTCTCTTAATTGTCCCTTTGGTGTCTGTTGTTGCAATTGGGCGATAATCCCTTGGGCTTGACGTTGTTTTTGGTGATGAATCGTTGTCATTGCTTGGAAAAGACGTTGCGTCATTCGATCTAATTTAATCGTTTGACCTTCATAAAGCCGCTCAGGTTGCTTAAACACATAAGAGTTTTGTAGTCGTTGGAAACGTTCTGTTCGTTGTTGCAAGAGATATAAAAAGCTTTGTTCTAAACGACTACGCCGTTCACTAATTCTTAATAGTTCTTCATTTAAAACTGGTACCGCTAGTTCCGCTGCTGCCGTTGGCGTTGCTGCACGAACATCTGCTACCATATCGGCAATTGTCACATCTGTTTCGTGACCAACCGATGAAATAATCGGTGTGGTGGCAGCATGAATGGCCCGAGCCACTTTTTCTTCATTAAATGGCCATAAATCCTCGATTGAACCACCGCCACGGCCGATGATCATCGTATCAAAATCGCCTTGCGCATCGGCTCGCTGAATGTTCCGCACAATGTCATCCGCCGCCTGCTCGCCTTGGACCAAGGTTGGAAAAAGGACCAGTTGTGCAATCGGATACCGTCTTTTGACTGTCGTAATGATATCCCGAATAACAGCACCACTAGGACTTGTAACCACAGCGATTCGTTTGGGATAACGAGGCAACTGTTGTTTAGGCCCTTCAAAAAGTCCTTCTTTTCCTAGTTTTTCTCTTAATTCTGCCAATGCTTGATAAAGTGCACCTACACCATCTGGTTCCATATGTTCAATATAAATTTGATAGGAGCCGCTGTTTTCATAAAGCGAAATCCGCCCCACCACCATGACTTTCATGCCTTCTTTTGGTTGAAACTTCAATTTTTGAAAGGCTGATTTAAACATAATTGCAGAAATCTTCGCATGGTCATCTTTTAAACTGAAGTACTGATGCGCGTTCGCTCGGAAGCGAAAGTTCGAAATTTCACCTGTTAAATAGACACGTCCTAAGTAAGGGTCTGCATCAAATTTACGTTTTAAATACTTCGTTAAGGCTGTTACTGTTAAATACTGTTGCGTCATTTTTTCACCTTACTTTTGTTTTTTTGCTGCCTCGACTGTTTGATACATTAACATGGTAATCGTCATTGGGCCAACACCTTTGGGAACCGGCGTGATATAGCTTGCAATTTCAGAAACTTCATCGAATGCTACATCACCAATCAGTTTTCCTTCTTGATTGCGATTCATACCCACATCAATCACTACCGCACCTGGTTTCACGAACTCTTTGGTGACAAAATGCCCGCGTCCAATTGCTACAACTAAGATATCCGCTTCTTTTGCAACTTCTGCTAAATGTTCAGTTTTAGAATGGGCAATCGTCACGGTCGCATTTTTCATTAACAATAATTGTGCCATTGGCTTGCCAACAATATTGCTTCGACCAATAATCACCGCACGTTTACCTGTTAAATCAATATCATAAGCTTCAAACATCTTCATAATTCCATACGGCGTGCAAGGAATCATTTCCGGTTTACCTACAAACAAACGGCCTAAATTCATTGGATGGAACCCATCTACATCTTTTTTGGGATCAATCGCTAATAAAATCTTTTCTTCATCAATATGTTTTGGCAAAGGTAGTTGTACAAGAATGCCATGAAAGCGTGAATCTTGATTATATTTGTCAATCTCAGCCAATAATTCTTCTTCTGAAATAGTTTCTGGCAGTTTTTCGACCTTTGACAGAATGCCAATTTTGGCTGCTGCACGTTCTTTATTTCTCACATACGTTTGGCTGGCAGGATTTTCCCCAACTAATAAAACAACTAATCCTGGTTGGATGCCTTGTTGTGTCATCTTTTCTACATCTTTTTGAATCTCTGCTTGCATTTGATCTGCTAATTCACGACCGTTAATTACTGTACTCATTCCTTCGCTCCCTCTATTGTTTCTTTACTTCTTTAATAGTATTTATTTTAGCATATAACCCAGTATCTTAACACCAGTTAGATAGTAAAAAAAGATTCAGAGCTTACGCCTCTGAATCAATTTCTTTCATTACATTTGATAACACACCATTAACAAATTTACGTGAACGGTCGTCGCTGTATTTTTTACTTAACTCAACGGCTTCATTTAATGCCACAATGTTTGGCACATCTGAAACGTATAGCATTTCAAAAATAGCTAAACGTAAAATAACAATATCTATTTTTGCTAAGCGTTGCATAGACCAGTTATTACCTAAATGGTTCGTAATCACTTCGTCTAGTTCTGCTTTGCGGCTACACACACCGCCGACAAGTAAATCTAAATACGTAGGGACTAGGTCTTCGCCATCTTCACTGACGATTTCCCGATTATCATAAGCCAATGCATAATCAATGGCATCTTGTTTGGTTAAATCAGCATTAAAATCTAAAGGAAAAAGGGCTTGGAGCGCTTTTTCACGAATCTCGTGACGGGTTAATTCTGTTTTACTCATTCTCTTCTCCATCTTCATCTTCTGGGAATAATTCATTTAAGTCTGGTTGAGGGATTTTTTCAGGTACTACCGCTACAACATGAATATTCACTTCAACTAAATCAATATCTGTCATAAATAAGACTTGTTGTTTCACACGGTCTTGCATTTCTAATGCAACTTTTGGCACAGAAACACCGTAGTTCAAGTAACAATAGATATCGACTTTTAAGCCTTCTTCTTCTGTTCGTAAATATACACCTTTGCCGTGTGCTGCACGGCCTAATAATTCATTCACATTATTGGCAAACGTGCCGCGCATCCCATAAACGCCCTCTACTTTTGAAGCAGCGATTCCGATAATTACTTCAATGACTTCAGGAGCGATCACGATTTCTCCTAAAGAATCGTTTGCATTGATTACAAGATTTTTTTCTTCTGACATTTGGTTGTCCTCCTTATCTATTACGCACAAAATCGTTAAATAAACGATTTATTTGATGAATCACTAAGTCTCTTAAGGATTCTCTTTTAAGCAACGGATGATTCTTAAAAATTAAAACAACACTGGTTTCTTCAGTTAGTTGTGAAAGAACGTCCAAATTTTGCTTATCAATACTCGTTCTTAGTTTATCATTAATTAGCCTATTTCGCTACCAGAAAAGCTAAGTTCTGACTAAAAGAACAGATAATTTCTTGTCATAAATTTCTAATTCAAGGCTTTAGACGTAAAAATAAGAAAGACCAAGTAATTTTGGCTTTCTTATTTTTACGTCTTTATTCTTCAGGATAACGTTCCATTAGTTTCGTCCGATGCTTTTGCATAATCATTTCTAAAGAGATGTCATATTTATCCGCTAAAATAAATAAATTATCCAACACATCGCCTAACTCTTCCGTTAAATTTTCCAGATTCTCTTCATCTGCCAAAACTGTTTCATCCGGTCGATCACGGCCAATTTCAATTGTCCGAATGGCTCGACAAACTTCGCCGACTTCTTCTGTTAAAAAGTTGGAACGAATAAACGGATCATATTGATACCAGTTACGTTTTTTATAAAACGCGCTAATAAACCGCTGATACTCTTGGATATCCATGTTCTCCCAACCTTTATAAAATGATTAATTCTTTTGGCGCGTGTGTCAATACACGATTACCTTCAGCAGTAATCAATAAATCGTCCTCAATACGCACGCCACCAATTCCTGGCAAATAAATTCCAGGTTCGTCCGTAATCACATTCCCTGGTACAAACTGTTTATCTGCTCGGAATGAAACATTTGGTCCTTCATGAATTTCTAATCCAATGCCATGACCAGTACTGTGGCCAAACGCATCGCCATAGCCATAGGAAGCAATATGATCCCGTGCAATCGCATCTAATTGAATGCCCGTCAACCCAGGTTTAGCTTCTGCTAACACTTTTAATTGCGCTTCTAAAACAATGTCATAAATTTCTTTTAGTTTTGGCTGAATACTACCAATGGCAAATGTCCGTGTCATATCAGAAACATAGCCTTCATAATAACAACCGAAATCCAAAGTGATTAACTCACCTTTTTCGATGACTTTATGGCTAGCAACGCCATGTGGCATCGCTGAACGTAGACCGCTGGCCACAATTGTCTCAAAAGAAACACCACTGGCTCCTTTTGAACGCATGAAGAAATCTAATTGATTAGCCACTTCAATCTCTGTCATTCCAGGTTTAATCATCTCTAAGACAAAGGCAAATCCTTGATCCGCGATGGCACACGCTTTTTCAATAATCGCTACTTCTTCTTCATCTTTCACTTCTCTTAATTCTTCAATCAAACCCATTACAGGAACTAATTCACATGGTAAAATTTCTTCCAATAAGCTATAATCAGCGAAACTAACTTGCGTTTCTTCAAAAGCTAAATTATCTAATTGCAAACGTTCAGCTAAATCTGCTACTTCGTCAAAAATATGTCCTGTGTTTTTAACGATAGTAAAACCAGTTGCTTGTTCCGCAGCTTGTTCCGTATAACGAAAATCCGTTACAAAAAAAGCTTTATCTAATGTAATCATTGCCAAGCCTGTTGTCCCAGTAAAATTGGTTAAATAACGTAAATTATACGGACTTGTCACTAAAAATCCTTGTAAATTATTTTCTTTCATTAACTCCCGTAGCTTTTCGACTCTTGCCATCATTGGTTCGACCTTCTTTCTTTTTTCTCATTTTTCATTATAGCAAATTTACTTCAGAAAAGCATGAATCACCAAAAAACTTCATCGAGAAAGTTTACTGAAAATTTTACCTTTCCTTATTTTTTGCTTAACACTTTTGTAGTAAACTACTTTAGCGACTTCAAGGAGGAAATTATGAACGTTTATTTATTTCTGGCACTATTTTTCATTATTATCGGCATTTTAAGCTATAGTTTTTTTATTGAACCTAAATGCTTAGTCATACACAAAAATCAAATTAAAGTAACAGAATCAGGGAAAACCTTACGGATTGTTCAACTCTCTGATATTCATTTAAAAAAGAATTATTCTGTGAAGGCCTTAAAACAGATTGTTGAAAAAACAAATACATTACAACCAGACATAGTCGTTTTTACAGGAGACTTATTTGATGATTATGCCCGTTTCGGTATCGAAATTCAGGATGAAGTGAGTCAACTTTTCCGTAAAATTAACGCCCCTTATGGCAAATTCGCTATTTATGGCAACCACGAGTATAGCGGGTTAGATACCAATTTTTACGAAACAATCTTAGAAGCTGCCGACTTTACCGTACTAAAAAACACGGGCAAATTACTGCCTGTCTCACACCGTATCTCCTTGTACGTCGCTGGTTTAGAAGATTCGTTATATGGACAAACCGACTTAGCTGCAGCTTTAGTCAACCGCCCTACTGGAACGCCCACTCTGCTACTAACCCATGAGCCAGATGTCGCAGACTCAGCAGTCAACAAAAACATTGACCTCATTTTAGCAGGACATAGTCACGGCGGACAGATTCGCTTGCCTTTTTTCACTTACAAAAATCAGCTTGCTAAAAAATATACACATGGGCTTTATCATTTAGAAGATGAAACGCCGCTAATTGTTCACCCAGGAATCGGAACCACTAAAATCAGCGCACGCTTTGGTGTCTTACCAACAATTGAACTGATTGAGTTAACTATTTAACTATGCATTAAAAAGACCGCCCCACGTTAGAGAAAAATTCTCACGTTGGACGGTCTTTGATTATGTTCGATTAATGATGAAAATCTTGCTCGTGATCTTCTTCTACTTTCGCTTTTCCTAGCGTATAAAATTTGCTGCCATTTAACCCGAGAATAAATAGCACAACCACTAGTAAAAGAATTGATAAAGATAACAATAAAGTCTGCAAGCCATCGCCATGTGCAACCATTAATTGACGTAAAATTGCGGTTAAACAAATTAAAATCAAATAACGAATCGGAATATGGTGTCCTTCTTGAATATAGCGAAGAATCATCATAATAAACTCAAATAACATAAAGAATGAAATAATTTCTTGCATGATAACTGAAAAATTATCCGGCGTCATTGGCTTCATGAGATATGTAGCGAGGTCAACTAAATAACTAGCCATAAATACTAATAAGAAAACTCCTAAAATCCCTAATACAATATCCAAAATCAAATTCACGTACTTCTTTACTACACTAAAATTCTTCTGCATAATACCCTTCTTTCTTTTGACTCAATTATTTTATAACATGCTTGTTATTACATTAAATATATCATCAATTAACCTTGTCAGACAAGCAGTTAAACCCAATGTGAGATTTTTTTTATTTTGAGATCTTCCTTTATTTTCCGGCTAACCCTTTATGCAAGACAAAAAAAGCTGAATCCGGAGATTCAGCTTTTTAATCGTATTAGTTAGCTACTGGATAAACTGATACTTGTTTTTTGTCGCGGCCTTTACGTTCGAAACGTACCACACCGTCAACTTTTGCAAATAACGTATCGTCGCCACCGATTCCAACGTTCACACCTGGATAAATTTTAGTTCCGCGTTGACGGTATAAAATTGAACCACCTGTAACTGTTTGGCCATCAGCACTTTTAGCGCCTAATCGTTTAGATTCAGAGTCACGGCCGTTTGATGTAGAACCGCCACCTTTTTTATGGGCAAATAATTGTAAATTCATAGTCAATAACATAGTCTGCACCTCCTATTTCTCAGTGATTGTTTTTATTTGAATAAATTCAGTATTTTCGTTCTCTATTGATTGTAAACCTAATAAAAGATTTTCTAATAGAATTTGGGCAATATTTTTTTGTTCCTGATTGACAGTTGTTAACATCTCGACATAAAGGTAGCCACCTTCTACATCATCAACTTCCACAATCGGTTCAAAACCTGCTAAGGCATCAATCCCATTGACTGTGCTAATTGCTAAGGCAGAAACTGCCGCGCAAACCACATCGCTGCCATAAGGACCTGCTTCAGCATGCCCGGTTAATTCGAATGAAACGATTCGGCCGGAGCCTGTTCGTTTAAAAGAACCTTTAATCATTGATAGGCCTTCTTTCCTGTCAACAAGAGAGATTAAGCGTTGATTGCTTCGATCATAACTTTTGTATACGGTTGACGGTGACCTTGTTTACGGTGAGAGTGTTTTTTAGGTTTGTATTGGAAAGTCACGACTTTCTTTTGTTTGCCGTGTTTTTCAACAGTTCCTTCAACAGTTGCGCCTGCAACAGTTGGCGCACCAACTTTTGTAGATTCGCCACCTACTAAGATAACTTCGTCAAAAACAACTTTCTCGCCAGCCTCAACGTTTAATTTTTCAACGTAGATTGCTTGACCTACTTCAACTTTCACTTGTTTACCACCAGTTTTGATAATTGCGTACATGCTATACAGCACCTCCTTCTTCTAGACTTAGACTCGCCATCCCAAGTGATGATTGCTCATGCTTAAAAACTTGTTCTGTGCGGTTGTAGCTGTGGAGACCACAATTACAACACTAACTATAATAACAGAACCAGAAAACCTCGTCAATATAAACTCTCTATTTTCTTCACTTTCTCTCTCCAAAAAAACTTCTTCTGTTATTTAAATTTCCGATTGACTTTCTAACACTACTTCCATTATAATTAGCTTTGTTGTGTTACAACTATTGTCATAGTAGCTCAGCAGGATAGAGCATCCGCCTTCTAAGCGGACGGTCGGGGGTTCGAATCCCTCCTGTGACGTAACAGACTGACAAAGACAGCGTTACCTTTAGAGGTGACGCTGTTTTTTTAGAGTTTATCCAATTCTTTTCGATATGTCCTCGTCCATTCACGTTCTTTTTCCTCTAATTGTTGTCTATAACGATTTCCTTCTTGACGTATCAAGTGATCACTTTGTTCCATTGCATGGTAAAATTGCTGTTTGTGCCATTGATCATTTTTCGTTAAATAATTGACTTTATCTACCAATTGTCCAGTTTCTCTTCTAAAGTTTACTAATTGATTACTCAGCACTTCTTGTTGGCGGTGAATTTTATTTTTTTCTTCATAATATTGTTCTTCTAAATATTGCCGTTTTCTTCGCTGTTCCTCCATTTGTCGGTCACTCTCCCTTGACAGGTGTTTTTAAATTTGGTCTCTGGCTTCCTTTTAAAAATTTTTCTGCTGATTCTGCACTTTTCCCCTGCAAAGCTCCGTTCAAGGCATTAGGTAGGGCACTATTTGTTTGTTGAAACATGGCTTCTGAAAGTTCTTTCAAACTTGCGGTTGTGTTTTGTTTGGTTGTAGCAATTCGTGTTTTTTTAGCAGTAATTACTGTCTGGATTGCTACTCGTTCACGAGCTTTTTGTTCTACTTCTAATTTTTCTTGAAATTCTCTTTCATCCATAGGAAAACCCTTTCATTTATTATTTTTGAAATAAACTACTTCTTGCTTGTTGATCGTATGCTTGAATATTTTTAGCAACAGTTGTTAATTTTCCGCTAAAATCAGTTAATTTTTGCTTGTATTGCTTGGCTTGGTTGCTAGTATTTGTTGCTTCAGCGCTATCCCAAAGACGACTTTTTTCGTAAGGAGCAATCATTGCTTGAACTTCTGCATAGGATAGATACTGTCGGATACTCATTGCACTTTCACGAATTTCCTTTGAGACTGTCTGGACTTCATCTTCTGCTTCTTGGAGGATATTTTTCACAAGTAGTTCGTATTCTTTTCCAGCTTGCTGAGCTTGTTTTGCAACTAGTTCTGCTAATTCACTACGTAATTCAATCTTTTCACTACCTGAAGCACTGGCTAAACTTTTCTGAATACGACTCACTTTCCCTTGCCATTGGCTGGCAATTTTTGCTTCGTGAATGATTTTTTCATATTCTTTGATGATTTTCTGGCGATTTTCTTCAGATAGCAGACTTAACAAAAATTGGAGACTGTTTTTAGCTAAGGATTCACCTGAAGCATCCATGATTTTCCCTAAATATTTATCAATAAGTTTGGAAACTTTTACTCCTGCCGCAAAAATATAGCCATGTTCCTTTAGATTGGCTTCTTTGGGCGTACCATCAGGATTTAATTGATACTGACCAAAATCATGACTAGAACCGTATTTGTCCGTCAGATCAAAAGTAGTGGTGAACGTTTTCGGTAATAGATAATGCACCCGACCAATTTCATCTACCCCTTTTTTATTTCGATTCAACATGGAGACAATATCAAACGCATTCACATAATAATCGATTTTCCCTTGTTCTTCTAATTGTTGAAGATTTTCCTGAGCTTGTTGAGACATTTTATTAATGCTTTCTCGCGCATCAGGGCCTTGAAACAATACTACTTTATCAATTTTAGCAAGATCGGCTTGGGGGAGATTGGCCACCGCTTGAATAGAAATCATGGTTCCTAAAGAATGACCTGTAATCGACATAGTCGCATTAGGGGCTTTAGCACTCATCTCCATTATCTTTTGATGCATGGCTTCATTGGCTAATTTTGCTTGAGGCAAATGGCATTGAATAATGTAAAGGATCCATTATTATTGACCCAGTCATTCAAATTATTCCCTGACCAACCTTTTTTCACGTCCATTGAAACGCCGTCACTACCGCGAGTGGCAAAATATGTATGTTGCGTTTTTGGACTCAAGGTCGGCGTATCTGTTACATAATAAGAATTATAGCCAGCTTTCTCATCTGTTAATAACCCTTTTTTATAAACCTTTTCCCTACCTACCCAGTTTTTTTCTTTGATTGTTTTTACAGTGTTGTCGGGTTGGAGATAGACAATTCCATTATTGGGGAGATTTTGACCTCCTTTAGTTAATTTCCCACTAATCTTCTTATCTTTTGAAAAGTCAAATTCCCTTTCTGTTTTCATCTTTTGATAATTAGGGAACGGATTAGGTCGGTTATTATAAGAACTTTCTGCCAAGTTAGCATAGATATTATTGAAATTCTCTAAATTACTCAAAAATCTCACCCCCAATATACAAAGAACTTAGCAAGCCTACCGTATCTAGCTTAGGCATTTTTTTAGTATCAAGAGCAAAGCTTACTATAAAATTAGATTCTTTTATATTATTAAATCCTCCTTTAATAGTCAGTAAATTCCCAGCTCCTATAGGTGTCCCGTTACCAATAGTTCCAACCTCTACACTTTCCCAATCATATTGAACACTGTAAATCTTTGAATTTTGAGATTTTACATACTCCGTCATTTCTTCTTCATGCTCTTTCAAAAAAGCAATTTGTCTTTCTTTTTCTGTTGGTTCGTTCATTTTTTTCACTCCAATCGTGCCGATTATGGCTATTGCTATTATTGTTGCGATTAATATACCAAATTTTATTCGCTTTTTATTTTTCACCTGTTCACCTCCTTAATATGTATGGGGAAGAGTTACTATGTGATTTTTTCGATTTTGATTATTTTTGATTGACTTTTCCTATGTTAATAACCCTTTTTTATAAACCGTTTCCCTACGTACCCAGTTTTTTTCTTTGATTGTTTTTACAGTGTTGTCAGGTTGGAGATAGACAATACTGGCGTCATTTCCGTGGGCGTCTTTGGCGTTGGGGAAGGTGAATGGAACAGCCTCTTTATTTCGGTACTTATCTAATTGTTTATCATTCCATTTCTTTGCACTATACGGAAATTGTATGGATCTGCCATTATAAGTTGCCTGCGCTAAATCCGCGTATAAATTACTATATTTTTCTAAGTCTGCCATATTATCCTCCTTCTGTATAGTAATCGTAGTCAGCATTAATCGTATACAGTTCTTTTATTTTAGTAGGCTCATTCCAATTATTTGGTTTTATTGCAAGTCCAAATGAATTTATTTTATTGTTATTATTATCAATAATTTGTATTCGGATAGATAGAATATCTCCTGCTCCTTGCGGAAGACCATTTCCCACTGACTCTTGTTCTAACGATTCCCAACAAAACGCAACTTTAGCAATCTTTTTATTTTGCTGTTTTATATACTCCGTCATTTCTTCTTCATGCTCTTTTAAAAAAGCAATTTGTCTTTCTTTTTCTGTTGGTTCAGTCATCTTCTTCACTCCAATCGTTCCAATTATGGCTAATGCTATTATTGTTGCGATTAATATACCAAATTTTATTCGCTTTTTATTTTTCACTTTTTCACCTCCTTATTATGTATGGGGAATAGTTGCTATGTGATTTTTTCTATTTTGATTGTTTTTGATTGACTTTTCCTATGTTAATAACCCTTTTTTATAAACCGTTTCCCTACCTACCCAGTTTTTTTTTTGATTGTTTTTACAGTGTTGTCGGGTTGGAGATAGACAATACTGACGTCATTTCCGTGGGCGTCTTTGGCGTTTGGGAAGGTGAATAGAACCGATTGATTTTTATCTAATTTTTTACGCTCTTTTTGCAAAAGTGATTTGTAAGGAAGTGGTCTCGGTCGACCTGTATAAGTACTTTGAGATAAATTTGCATATATATTAAAAGTATTTTTTAAATCAATCATTTATATCCTCCTGAATCGAAGAATAGATTGGGTCATTTAAAACTGTTAACCCGTCTATTTTTTCTAGTTTTTTCACATCAGTTTTAATTCTTAAAACATATCCTTGATTGTTATAAACTGACTCAGAACTATCACTAATATCAAATTTAATAGTCAAGACTGGTTTAGAAAAGGCACTACTAGTATCTACTGTCACTGTATCCCAATCAAATACTATTTGTTCATCTTGAACACTGTATTCCTTAATATACTCCGTCATTTCTTCTTCATGCTCCTTCAAAAAAGCAATTTGTCTTTCTTTTTCTGTTGGTTCGTTCATCTTCTTCACTCCAATCATTCCGATTATAGCTATTGCTATTATTGTTGCGATTAATATACCAAATTTTATCCGCTTTTTATTTTTCAATTTTTCACCTCCTTAATATGTATGGGGAAGAGTTACTATGTGATTTTTCTATTTTGATTGACTTTTCCTAGTTGTCGGGTTGGAGGTAGACAATTCCACTATTTGGGAGATTTTGACCTCCTTTAGTTCTATCTCCTTTTTCATCAATTACATCTAAAGAGTAATTAAATTCTTCTTTTTCCTTGCTATTTTGATATTTTGGAAAAGCGTTAGGTCTACCATTATAAGAACTCTCAGATAAACTTGCATAGATACAATTAAAGTTTTCTAAATTATTCATACAACATTCCTCCTATCCTAAAAGAATTATAACTTGTCATACTTTTAATACTTGGTAATTTAGTAGATTTATCAAATTTAAATTGTAAATAAAAGCTAGAATCATAAATACTATTGAATTTTCCAACAATCGTGAGTATTTTTCCAGCTCCTATAGGTGTTCCGTTACCAATTGTTCCAACCTCTACACTTTCCCAATCATATTGAACACTGTAAATCTTTGAATTTTGAGATTTTACATACTCCGTCATTTCCTCCTCGTGCTCCTTCAAAAAAGCAATTTGTTTTTCTTTTTCTGTTGGTTCGTTCATTTTTTTCACTCCAATCGTGCCGATTATGGCTACTACTAGTATTGTTGCGATTAAAACACCGAAGTTTATTCGCTTTTTATTTTTCATTCATTTAGTCTCCCTTTGTATCTACATACAAGAATTAATCTTTCGCTTTCTCCTTTTATTCCATTGTTTTATCAAGATTTTTACAGCCAGTTTTTCTTTGTTTACAGTTTATCAAAAATCAATCTGGCATTTTCTCAATTTTTTTAACGTTAGAGTAATTATTAGAGAATAATGCTGTATTTCTATGACACACTGACTTTCTATCTCCAATTTTTTACTGTCTTGTTGATCACTACAGGATCATTAGTATTTTACTTCTATTGTAAAATAAAAAAAGTGGTACTCATCTCTGAGCACCACTCCTTACTACATTTCTTTTTCTAAAATTTCTGTTCGCTCTTCAAAATTTAGTTCTTGGTTAATTTGATGTACCATCCACATGTAACCAAATGGATCAACAAATAACGAATTTTGAATAGCTCCTTCCATCATTTCTGTAACTGGTTGCATCTCAATGCACTTATTTGCTAAGGCTTTTTTATGAGTTTGCACAATATCTGCTACCGTGATATTGAACCAAATTGTATTGGGATGTTCTGAATCTGGTGCTTTTAAACCAAATTCTTCATTAGCATCTAACATATGGAAACGAGTATCATATAAGTTAAACACTACTTCATTCCTTCCAACAGGATACTTTGTCGCTTCAACTACATGAACCTCAAAGATTTCTTTATATAAAGCTAATGCCTTTAAACTATCACTAACAATAAAATCAATTTCTGTGCCTGTAATCATTGATTGTTCCTCCTTAAAATTTTTTGCAGCAGAAAACTACTTTTTATTTCTGTTTTCCGCAAACCCTTCAGAATTTCTTAATACTGGCTATTTTCCACTTCGTTATTCTTTTTTATAAGTTCTTCGATTCATTTGTTTCAACACTTATTTTTCTGGCACTGGATATTTCACCGCATTTTTCTTCAACTTTTCTTCGATAATTTCGTCCAAATCAAACCCTAAATTATCAGCCATCATGTAGGAGTAAATGAGAACATCAGCCAATTCTTCTTTGATTCGTTCTTCTTGTTTGATGCCTTCTTCTGCTGTTTTCCATTGAAAAAGTTCTAACAATTCTGCCGCTTCTAAACAAATTGAGAGCGCCAAATCTTTTTCATTATGGTGGGGGCGCCAATTTCTTTCATCTCGAAATTGATTAATTTTTGCCATTGTATCCATCTGTTCCCCTGCTTTCTTATTCATTTGATGGCAACTGAAACCCATCGAACGTTTCACCATCATAGTATTTTAATAACTGTTCTGTAGACAATAATGAGGAGGTTATTTCTTCCTCTTCAACAACTGCTTGATTCTCTTCTCTATACAACAAATAAGCCTGTAAAAGCTGTTGGTAGAGTTTTTTTCGTGAAGAGGCTTCCGCTGAAAGAAACGTTAATTCTTTTAAGTGTCCGCGATAGACAGGCAAATCATCAACGAATTCGATTGGTAATTCTACTACAGTTAACTGAAATTCTTCAAAGACTTCTTCGTACATCTGCCATTCCCTCTTTCTGTCGATATTGTTTTGGGGTCATGCCCATTTCTTCTTTAAAACGTTTATAAAAAAAGGCTTTGTCTTGATAGCCGATTCGTTCAACAATCGTTTGAATCGATAAATCTGTTTGCTTCAAGTAGTTTTTCGCCAATTGGATTCGGTAGGCTAAGACAATTTCCGTAAACGTTTTGTTTGTTTTTTCTTTTAAAAAATTCGATAAGTAATTCGGATGAAAATGAAATTTAGCGGCGACTTCTGCTAAAGTGACATGCGCAATCTGTTGCTCAATATACGCTAAAATCACCTCAACACGTTGATGATTCGACAAATAATTATCTTGCATCTTTAAAGCTTCTCTAGGCAGTTGACCTAGTTCCACCACTAGCAAAACAAAGGCCGCTTTGGTCACTTTATTATTAAAATAGGCCATTTTCACAATTTGTTTCAGTAATAATAGCGAATAGACGTGGACATCCGAATTTGGCTGGCTGGCAAAAACGAAATATCGAGGAATGTTTTCAAATTCACTGCTAGCAATTTCTGTAAAAAAACGATACATGACTGGTTCTTCCGCCAGCTGATTTAAGAGCGTATCAAGAAAATAGTGCTTTTTAAAATAAAATATAATCATAGACATTCCTTGCCCCTGATAGCTAACCGAGGTGGCCTCATTGACAATCATGACTTGGCCAGCCGAAAACGAACACCTTTGTTGATCCAAATAAGCATTGCCATCTTGCTCTAAACAATAGAGCATCCGAATAAATCCTTTCGGAACGTCAATTGTTTCCGAAGATGCCAACATAAAGCCCGCAATTTCTCGATGCGGATTTTCCTTAAATTGCGCTACTTCATTCTCAAGAGCATTGGTAGTGGTTAAATAACAATCTAAGGTCTCTAAAAACTGATAAAATGCTACATATTGCTCTTCTTTGCTTGCCAATTAATCACCTCATAATCCAACACTTTTTACTTTACTCCCTCTATTTTTTTCTTTGGCGTTTCCTTCTATACTAGATACATGGTAACACGAAAAAAGAGATTCAACAGTTTTTAGGAGGAATTTTTTATGAAAATTAGTTTTATCGGTGCTGGAAATATGGCATCCGCTATTGCCAAAGGTGCGCTAAAAAAGCAATTTATTGCCGCAGAAAACCTTTATTTTTATGATATTCAAGTCGAAAAAACCGCCGCTTTTGCACAAGAAATTGGTGCACACGCGGTTGCTTCGCCTCAAGAAGCTATTACAGTAGCTGACTTAGTTATTTTAGCGGTGAAACCGCAATTCGTTCAAGCGGCTTTACTTGAAGCAAAAGAAGCAATTTTAGACAAGCAACCGTTAATTGTTTCCATTGCAGCAGGTACGACTATTGCAGAATTGTATCAACTGTTTGAGACTACCCAACCGCTTCGTCTTGTTCGTGTGATGCCCAATATGAATGCGTTGATTGGCGCGGGTGCAGCAGCTGTCTGTGGTAACGCTTTTGCATCCCCTGAAGACATCCAGACTGTTTTATCGTTGTTTCGAGCAGTTGGCCAAGCCTGGGAATTAGAGGAACAGTATTTTTCGATTTTTACTGCTATTGC
Organism: Enterococcus sp. DIV1420a; assembly: GCF_051712165.1. Classification (NCBI taxonomy): domain Bacteria; kingdom Bacillati; phylum Bacillota; class Bacilli; order Lactobacillales; family Enterococcaceae; genus Enterococcus; species Enterococcus sp. DIV1420a. The sequence goes on along the minus strand of NZ_JBIOOI010000001.1, from coordinate 1,789,903 downwards.
AGGTAGCACTCCTGCGTATGCTTTCTTATTTATTGATTCGATTGCCCGAGCAGCCGTTAAAAATGGTATGAACAAAGAGTTAGCCTTAGAAATTGCCACACAAGCTGTACTAGGCAGCGCTCAAACTTTGGCAAATAGTACAGAGAATCCTTGGACTTTAATCGACCAGGTCAGTTCTCCTGGTGGAACCACGGTTGCTGGGATTGTCGAATTAGAAAACAATGCGTTTATTTCAACAGTCATCAAAGGGATTGAGGCCACCATCCTTCGGGATCAAGAATTAGCCAAACAAAACTAAGAGGAATAGTTACATGAGCGAGTAAATAAGAAAAAGCGCTGAAAATTCAGCGCTTTTTCTTATTTTAGTTGAATGAGTAAGCCAAAATGATCACTGACTATAGGTGTTTTCCTACCATCAAAAATTACTTCATATTTTCGTACGTGCCACTGTTTTGGAACAAATGCGTAGTCAATCCGCAAGGCTGCTTCATTTTCTTCCCAGCCATCTATTTTTTTCTCTACTGTCGCTTCACCGCTTGTCTCTTCCGCTACAACAAATGCATCTTGAATCGGCAAGTAACTATTTTCCACTAATTGATAGCCAGTTGTACCAGCTGGGTTGTTTAAATCGCCTAAAATGACTAACGGTTGTTGCCCCATCGCTAAGTATTTCTCTAGTTGTAGCCATTCATAGGCAAAACCTGTACAGGGTGTTTCCCACCAAGAAAAGTGACCAGAGACAACAGTAAGCGTACCTTTTGAACTCTCTGTCTCCGCTACTAAGATTTTTCTTGTTCGATAATTCGTTGGTTCTTGGCTTTCTGAAATAAGGAGAGCTTCACTAGTCAACGGACATTTCGAAAGTAGTGCGTTCCCTTCTTCATAAATAGCATAACCAATGTGGCTCATTTCCCAACTCCAATAATAGTGTTGGCCTTTTTCAGCTAGATATTGAACGATTAGATATGCAAAATTATCTTCATGGATTGGCGTTTGGGTCGCTATGGGATAAAAAGTAGTTAACTGTTCTAACGGCACTTTCTTGGAAGCGACTTTCTGATTCACTTCTTGTAAGGCAATTATTTCACTTTCAGAAGATAAAATCACCTTGGCAATCTCCTCTAATTTTTTTAATGGTTCTTCTTCTAACCAGCTATGAGTATTGATTGTTAAAAGATTCATCTTTTCCCCTTCTCTTACATGTTATTAGGTCGGGCACAATTATTGATTGTGCCCGACCTAATCATTTAAATTTCAATCTGTCCGATCACAGTTCCCGCAGTGGTGGTTCCTAGTTGATTAATAACTACTTGTTCCACTTTGTCGCTGTTTGTAAAGGCGACAATAATCGTTGTTTCTTTGCCAGCTTGTTCAATCACATCCAAGTTCATTTTAGCTAGTTTCGTCCCAGCTTTCAATGATTGTCCTTCTTTAACAAAAGATTCAAAAGCAGGTGTTGCCATTTCAACTGTATCAATCCCCATATGGACAAGTACTTCGATGCCTTCTTCTGTTTGTAGCCCAATCGCATGTTTGCTTGGGAAAACACTTAGGACTTTCCCCGAAATTGGTGCCACCACCTCTCCTTCTAGAGGCTTAACTGCAAATCCATCCCCCATCATTTTTTGTGAAAAGACAGGATCATTGACTTGCGCCATTGGAATAACTTCCCCTGTCGCCACAGCCACGAAATCTTTTTTCTTGCCTAAGAAATTCGTTGTTGGCACTCCTGTTGTACTTTCTGCTATAACTGGTTCTGGAATGTCAACGCCGGAAGCTAGTAAATCTTCAATATCGGATTTTAAAACATCGGCTTTTGGTCCATAAACGGCTTGAACACCATTATCTTTCACAATCAAGCCCATTGCGCCTGCCCGTTTCCACGCCTCTTCCGAACCGACTTTTTCTCGATCCTTTACACTGACACGTAAGCGTGTCATACACGCATCAACTTCTTTGATATTTTGTTTACCACCAAGTAAGTAGACAATTTGCGCGATTTGCTGATCGACGACACCTGAACCAGCCGCGCCAGATGCGATTTCTTCGCCGTTATCATTGTCGTAGTTTCCATTTCTTCCAGGTGTTGCGTAATTAAATTTTTTAATTAAGAAATTCGCTAAGAAATAAGTGACAACACCAAAAATGATGACCATTAAAACAAAATTGATTAAATCGCCACCTAAACCAGCTTTTATTGCTAGCGGTGTTCTTGTTAACAATTCAATATTTCCAAACGAATGCACACGCAATGGTAAAATATCAGCCATTGCAAAAGCAGCACCTTGGATTACGGCATAAATCACATAAAGCGGCACTGCAGCAAACATAAACATGAATTCTAACGGCTCTGTCACACCAGTTAAGAAAACAGCTAAAGCAGCAGAAAAATACATTGATTTATATTTAGCTTTTTTATCTGCATCGACATTACGATACATCGCCAAAGCCATCCCCATTAAAATCCCTGAAGAACCAATCATTTGGCCTACTTTGAATCGAGCTGGTGTCCAATTTTCTAAGACAAACTGATACTTGCTCATATCACCAGCGCCTTTAAGATTCACTAAGTCTGTTGCCCAAGCCAACCATAAAGGATCTTGACCAAAGACTTGGGTTCCAGCTTGTGCGCCAGATAAAATTTCATACGTTCCACCTAATTGTGTATAGTTGATTGGAATCGTCAACATATGATGTAACCCAAAAGGTAATAACAAACGTTCCAACGTTCCATATAAGAATGGCGCTAAAATAGGTGCACTATCTTGAGATTGCGCAATCCATAACCCAAAATTATTAATTCCCGCTTGAATATTTGGCCAAATAAGTGCTAATGCAATTGAGACAATTGTTGACCACAAAATAACGACAAATGGGACAAACCGTTTACCATTAAAAAATGATAGCGCATCTGGTAATTTCCGATAATTGTAATACTTGTTGTAAGCCATCGCACCGACAAAACCAGCAATAATCCCTACAAAGACACCCATATTTAATGCCGGGGCTTCTAAGACACTTGTAAAGAATCCCTTCACCATAATCTTGGTCCCAAACAAGGTATGCGTGAAAGCTTGTTCATCAGCCAACATTTCATTTGTTACACCAAAAATGGCTCCAGTAATACGGTTGATTAAAACAAAAGAAATCCCCGCTGCAAATGCTCCACCTGCACGATCTTTGGCCCAACTGCCACCTATTGCTAACGCAAATAGTAAATGTAAGTTGCCAATAATTGCCCAACCGATACTCTCTAGAACTCCGCCTGTTGTTACTAACAAGCCTAAATTAGGATCGATTAAAGGAAGCGATTTCCCAATACTAATCATTAAACCCGCTGCGGGCATTACTGCCACAACGACCATTAAAGCTTTCCCGAATTTTTGCCAAAACTCAAAACTAAACATTTTTTTCATTCCTGCCACTCCTTACGCAATCGGTTTCGTTATGTTGCCATTATATACTCCTGTTTCCTTTTTGTAAATGCTTTAATTTCAAAAATATTGTGGAAAACAACTCCCTACTACTTAATCCTTTTTTATTTTGTCTTTTAATAAAGCAAATAAAGCTCCTTCTAACCTACCTTTGTTTCAGCTTTTATTCATAAGATTACACTTTTTAAGCATTGACTATTGACTAATGCAATCGGTTGCGTTTATGATAGACCTATCAATAAAATCACTGAGGGGGATTCTCATGAAACAAATCAAACGTTTATTCCAAATTGATCCTTGGAAAATCCGTACTACACACTTAGATAAAGAAAATTTACGTTTACAAGAATCATTAACGAGCATTGGCAATGGCTATATGGGGATGCGGGGAAATTTTGAAGAACACTATTCTGGCGACCACCATCAAGGAACCTATTTAGCCGGTGTTTGGTATCCAGACAAAACACGTGTTGGTTGGTGGAAAAATGGTTATCCTGAATATTTTGGTAAAGTGATTAACGCAATTAATTTCATCGCAATGGACTTACAAATTGATGGACAAACAATTGATTTAGCCACTACACCTTACGAAGATTTTTCTTTAGAATTAGACATGCAAAATGGGGTCCTTTCTCGGCAATTCACCATCCAAACACCGAAGAACAAAGTGCGCTTCTCTTTTGAACGTTTTTTAAGCTTAGAAAAAAAAGAAGCGGCTTACATCCACTTAACAATTGAAATGCTGGAAGGTACAGGCACAATCACTCTTCACTCAAAATTGGATGGCGATGTTCAAAATGAAGACAGCAATTATGAAGAACATTTTTGGGAAGAAAGAGCTATTGAAACACAAGAAACACTTGGCTTTGTTACAACTAAGACCATTCCTAACAACTTTGAAATAGAGCGTTTTACAGTGACTGCAGGCATGCGCCATTTCATCGATGGAGCCTCTGTTGTGCCTACATATACACAACAGCCCTTGGCTTTAACCGCAGAATTGACGGTGTCTTTAAACGAAGGCGAAACGACCGCTATCACAAAAGAAGTGCTTGTCGTTACCAGTCGTGATGTGCCAGAAACGCAACAAATCACACGAGTAAACGAATTATTTTCAGAAATGACCACCTTGTACCCTGAAGCAAAAGCTGGGCAAGCTGCCGCTTGGGCAAAACGTTGGCAATTAGCTGATGTTGTTATTGAAGGAGATGATGAAGCCCAACAAGGCATTCGTTTTAATCTTTTCCAACTTTTCTCAACCTACTATGGCGAAGACGATCGTTTAAATATCGGACCAAAAGGCTTTACTGGCGAAAAATATGGTGGTGCCACATATTGGGATACTGAAGCATATGCTGTCCCACTTTACTTGGCGTTGGCTAAGCCCGAAGTTACTAAAAATCTACTGAAATATCGCCACAATCAATTGCCTCAAGCCATTCATAATGCCCAACAACAAGGGTTAAAGGGTGCCCTTTACCCAATGGTTACTTTTACTGGTGTCGAATGTCATAATGAGTGGGAAATCACTTTTGAAGAGATTCACAGAAATGGTGCGATTGCTTATGCGATTTATAATTATGTCAACTATACAGGAGATGAAGATTATCTAAAAGATGCTGGTCTAGAAGTACTTGTAGCAATCGCTCGTTTTTGGGCAGATCGGGTCCACTTCTCCCAACGTCATAAACAATATATGATTCATGGCGTAACGGGGCCAAATGAATATGAAAATAATATCAATAATAACTGGTATACCAATACCATCGCTGCGTGGGTTCTACGTTACACCCGTGAGTCTTATTTAAAATTCCAAGAAGAAACAACGCTCAAAATTGCAGACGACGAATTAGCTAAATGGGCAGACATTGTAGAAAATATGTACTTCCCAGTGGATAATGAATTAGGCATTTTTGTACAACATGACACTTTCTTAGATAAAGATTTAATGCCTGTTTCTGATTTACCACTTAGTGAGCTGCCTTTAAATCAACATTGGTCATGGGATAAAATTTTACGGTCTTGTTTCATTAAACAAGCCGATGTTCTTCAAGGAATTTATTTCTTCAATGATGCCTTTTCTTTAGAAGAAAAACGCCGGAACTTTAACTTTTACGAACCAATGACTGTCCATGAATCTTCTCTTTCACCAAGCATTCATGCTGTGTTAGCTGCTGAATTAGGCATGGAAGAAAAAGCAGTGGAAATGTATCAACGAACAGCGCGCCTTGACTTAGATAATTACAATAATGATACAGAAGATGGCTTACACATTACCTCAATGACTGGTAGTTGGCTAGCGATTGTGCAAGGTTTTGCCCAAATGAAAACGGACCATCAACAACTAAAATTTGCACCCTTTTTACCAGCGACATGGACAGCCTACTCGTTCCACATTAATTATCGGAATCGTTTACTATTTGTTGAAGTTGCAGCAGACCAAGTGGCCTTCACTTTACTCGACGGCCCTGCAATTCCATTAACTGTTTACGATCAAAAATACACATTAAAAGATCGATTAGTTTTACCGATCAGAAAGGAAGAAGTTCATGTTTAAAGGCGTTTTGTTTGATTTAGATGGCGTTATTACTGATACAGCAGAATTTCATTACCACGCTTGGAAAAAATTAGGGAACGAAATTGGAATTTCCATTGACCGTGTTTTCAACGAACAATTGAAAGGTGTAAGCCGTGAAGATTCTCTGCAGTTACTGTTAAAATACGGAAAAAAAGAAGGCACGTTTTCTTCTGAAGAATTTGCCCAGTTAGCGCAACGGAAAAACGATTATTACTTGGAAATGATCCAAGCAATTACGCCTGAAGATGTCTATCCAGGAATTCTTTCTTTATTAACGGAATTACGTGAAGCCAATATTAAAATCGCCTTGGCTTCTGCAAGTAAAAATGGGCCTTTCCTTTTAGAAAAAATGCAATTGACGCCCCTTTTTGATGCCATTGCTAATCCAGCAGACGTTCAGGCAGGCAAACCCGCTCCAGATATTTTCATTTTAGCTGCGAAAGAAATTGATTTGACACCAGCAGAATGTCTTGGCATTGAAGATGCCAAAGCTGGGATTCAAGCGATTCTTGCTAGTGGAGCGCAGCCTGTTGGCGTTGGCCGCAAAGAAGAGTTAGGCGAAGGGTTGACCATCGTGCCAGAGACGAGCGCTTTAACGTTTGATTACTTAAAAAAAGTGTGGCTTGATCATGAAGGATAATCGTATCACCGTAACCGATATTCCAAACACAAACTTAAAGAAAATTACTTTGAAGAACGACTTTTTAGAAGTCGTTCTTCTCAATTATGGCGCGCGCCTCCATCAACTTTTGATGCCAAACAAAAATAATCATTGGGAAAATATCCTTTTATCGTATGATTCGTATCAAGATGTATTAAAGGATCAAAGCTTTTTTGGCGCCACTGTTGGACCAGTTGCTGGACGTATTCGTAATGGCCATTGGCAAAATGGAATATTAGAACAAAATAGCGACGGTCATCATATCCATGGTGGCTCAAAGGGGTGGTCTTTTCAATATTGGACAGTCGAGCCCTTTGAAAAAAAGGATATCATTGGCGTTGCTTTTCATTTAACCGACACCATTTCTGGCTATCCTGGACCAATTGAGGCCACCATCACTTATCAGCTAGAGGATAATCATTTACGAATGATCAGTACTGGACGGAGTAAACAGGAAACACTTTTTAATCCTACAAACCACGCCTACTTTAATTTATCTGGCGATGGAAAGTTAGACATTCTGTCACATTTGCTATCTTTGAACTGTCAAGGTATGTTAGAATTAGACGATAATAAGCTGCCTACTGGACGGATTTTACCAGCTTCTGAACTATCCATACGTTTTAATGAACTGACACCTATCGAAACAATCCTCCAACGCTATCCAACCGGGTTAGATGATGTTTTCCCCTTAGTTGGCTCTGACTTAAGACAGCCACAATTATGCTTACAAGAACCTACTTCTGGAAGAAAAATGACGATAGCAACAACGAACCAAAGTATGGTATTATTTTCTACGACTGGTTTTGAGGCTCCATTTTCTATTAATGGACAAGCGATGCATTCAAACTATGGCTTAGCAATTGAACCACAAGAGTATCCAGACATTGTTCATCATCCTCAGTGGGGCTCTATTTTATTACCAGCTAATAAAAAGCAAACCTACCAAACGGTTTATCAATTTAACCTTCTATAATCACTAAGAAAGGCGTGGCAAAAATGGCAATTACAGTAAAAGATGTCGCTAAGAAAGCGGGGGTTGCAACCTCAACCGTTTCGCGTGTCATTAACGATCATCCAAGTATTTCTGAATCGACAAAAAAGAAAGTGCGAAAAGTCATGGATGACTTAGGCTATGTGCCAAATATGACGGCACGGAATTTGGGTAAACGAATTTCAAGTGCCATTGGCGTAATTTTACCTCCTTTAGATTCGAAAGAACGGTTAGGGAATCCATTTTATTTAGAAATTATGGAAGCCATCAATGAGGAAGCCCGTCTTTATGATATGACTACTGCTATTGCAACTGCCAAAAGTTTTGATGTACTATTGGAAAACGTTAAAAGAATGCATCTTCAAAAACAAGTGGACGGTTTTATTCTTGTGTATTCAGATAGTAAGGACCCCGTCATTGATTACTTATACGAAAACAACATTCCCTTTACTTTAATTGGTCAACCTTACCAACATGAAACGGAAATAGTTTACGTGGATAATGATAATCAATTATTAGGGAAACAAGCGACGGAATTTTTAATTGAAAACGGCCATAAAAATATTTTATTTGTGACCAATACAACGCATGAAAGTTTGTACTTTGAACGTTACTTTGGTTATCAAAAAGCAATGATGATGCAAGGATTAACTGTTTTACCAAGCGTTGCGTTAGAAAAACCTGAAGATTACATGGCTTTCGATGATATTCTTCATCAAAATAATGCCACGGCGTTGGTGGTGATTGATGATATCTTTGCTTTGCGGACGATGCAACTTGCGCAAATCTATGGTTATCAAGTTCCTGAAACGTTATCCATTATTAGTTTTAACAACTCAATCTTTTCAACATTGACACATCCTTATCTAACAAGCATTGACATCGACACGTCAGAATTAGGTCGAATGGCGATGAAAAAATTATATGAATTAATCCATGAAGAATTGACGAATGGTGTCCGTCTCGTTATTCCTCACAAATTAATTAAGCGTGAAACAGTTATTCCTATTCATTAAAAAAGAAGCGTAAGCAGTTTAACACTGCTTACGCTTCTTTCTATGTGTACGCTCTTATTCGTATGTATTACTTTTATAAAATAACTTTTTGCGAAATTTTTTTCCAAAACGTTTCTTCTTTTGCATCAAATTGAGCTGGTTCCCCGTCAGACAATTTTTCATTTAATAATGATAATTTTTCTTGATGTTTTGCATACTCATCTTTTTTTATTAGCTCTAAACGATACGCACGATACAAGATCGACTCTCGATAGTTAACATTCATTTTCGTTGCCTTCGCCATTTCTTACATTCCTTCCCAAAATAAATTTTCATTTTTTCGTTAAATTCTTCTATAATTATAACAAAAATATCAGAAAAATAAATATGAAACAAACGATAATTGCGAAAATTTTGTTTTTTCATGCAATTATCGTTCGATTATTTAAGAAATTAAAATTATTAACCAATAATTAATCAATCAGCAAACGCATTAAATGAACATCTAAAAATTCACCTTGGTCTGTTTTGGCGCCCCGAGGCATAATTGCCTCTGTTTCAAACCCTAATTTTTTATAGACATGAATCGCTCGTTGATTACGATCCTGTACCGTTAATTCCAAGCGACGAATAACATGACTTTCATGCGCCCAGCGAATAAGTTCTTCCATCAGGATACTGCCCAGTCCATAGCCCCAGTACTGTTTTAAAATACTAATGCCGATTTCACCAATATGCTCCATCCGCTTTTTAGAAGAAGCAGACACAGATGCGGTCCCAATGATCGCTTCTCCCGCTAATGCCACCAATAAAACATTATTTGGCGATTCATAGAGTGTTGCTAGATTTTCAGCCAATTCTGTTGTCGACATGGCCATTCCTCGCTCATCCATTACCAAATAGGGCGTTTCACTCCCAATTTTTGACATCACAGATAGTAATTGATCCGCATCAGTAGGCACTGCTTCTCGAATAGAAAATGTTTGTTCAGACATATTCGCGAGCCTCCCACGTTTTCAGAATCTCTGCTATTCTTTCTTCTGCCAATGGACCAGTTCCGCGGAATTCAAGAACTCTCTTGTCAGCTTCTTGAGAATCTTTATTTAAAATAATTTCTAAATAATCTTCTGGCAATTCTTCTTCAATCAAGCTGCCCCATTCTACAACGGATAGCCCATCTCCTTCAAAATACTCATCTAACCCTAATTCATCCGCACCCTCTTCAACACGGTAAACATCCATATGGTATAACGGAAGTCGTCCTTGTGGATATTCGCGGATAATCGTATAGGTGGGACTTTTAATCATTTGGGAAATGCCTAATCCTAAAGCAATCCCTTTCGTCATTGTCGTCTTACCGGCCCCTAAATCACCAGTCAGGACAATTACATCACCAGCTTGTGCCTTTTGTCCAATGATTTTAGCAATTGCTTCTGTTTCCAATGGATTGTTCAGGACAATATTCATTTTTTTGCCTCCCATCTGCAAGAATCTATGTATGAAAGTATACCGAAAATTCAATAAGTTGACTAGTGGCAGCTTCAAAAAAATAAAGTTGAGGCCCAAGTGTCCTGGGAACCTCAACTTCTACTTTGCTTATTTATCATGCTTCGACATAGTTAATTAGTCGTTCATTAATGTTTGAGCAGCTGTAATGATTGATAATTTATAAACATCTTCTTCGTTTGCACCACGTGATAAATCAGAAACTGGTTTGTTCAATCCTTGTAAGATTGGGCCAATTGCTTCAAAGTTACCTAAACGTTGAGCAATTTTGTAGCCAATATTTCCTGATTGTAAATCTGGGAATACAAAGACTGTTGCTTCTCCAGCAACTTTTGAGTTAGGCGCTTTTAATTGTGCGACAGAAGATACATAAGAAGCATCAAATTGTAATTCACCATCAATCGCATATTCAGGTGCTAATTCTTGCGCAATTTTTGTAGCTTCAGCAACTTTTGTTACTTCTGGTGCTTTTGCAGAACCTTTTGTTGAAAAACTTAACAATGAAACTTTTGGTTCAATGTCAAATAATTCAGCTGTTTTGGCACTATCAACAGCAATTTCAGCTAATTCTTGTGCAGTTGGGTTCACGTTAATCGCGCAGTCTGAGAATAAATATCTTTCTTGGTCACGACCACGAATCATTAAGAAAGCACCACTTGTACGGCTCACGCCTGGTTTTGTTTTAATGATTTGTAACGCAGGGCGAACTGTATCACCTGTTGAGTGGATAGCACCACTAACCATACCATCAGCAATACCCATGTAAGTTAACATAGTACCGAAATAGTTGACATCTTTTAAGATTTTTTCAGCATCTTCTTTAGTAGCTTTTCCATTACGGCGTTCAACAAATGCTTCGACCATTTCATCCCATTTTTCATAATCATTTGGATTGATAATAATAAAGTTTGATGTGTTGATTCCACGAGCCATAGCAGCATTTGAGATATCTGTTGGATCACCAATTAAGATTGGTTCTACTAATTCATCAGATTTTAAGCGGGCAGCAGCACCTAAGATTCTAGGATCTGTTGCTTCAGGGAAAACAATTTTGATATTACGGCGTACGACTTTAAATTTTAAGCTATCGAATAATTCCACGATAAACCCTCCAGTTTTATATTTACAAAATCCATCATACACTATTCTCAAAGAAAATAACAGTTTTTTCTAGCTGTATTAGTCAAAAAAACCAATAATCCGATAAACTTTTCACAAACTAACTCTTCTACACTATAACAGCTTGCGCTGTTACATTACACTGTTTCAGGAAGTTGCCAATCAATCGGCGTTTCCCCTAAACGTTCTAGAGCGGCATTCGCTTGAGAAAACGGACGTGAGCCAAAAAAACCACGATGCGCTGACAATGGACTTGGATGTGGCGATTTGATAATCACATGCCGAGTCGTATCAATCATTTTAATTTTTTCTTGAGCTGGACGTCCCCATAAAATGAAAACAACGGGTTTTTCACGCTCATTCAACTTTTCGATAATGACATCTGTCAGTTGCTCCCACCCTTTACCTCGATGGGAATAGGCTTGACCTGCCCGAACGGTCAACACAGTATTTAATAACAACACGCCTTGTTTGGCCCAGCTTTCTAAAAAGCCATGGTTGACGGGTTGGTACCCTAAATCAGCTTGTAATTCTTTGTAAATATTCACAAGAGATGGCGGCACTTTCACACCTGGCTGGACAGAGAAACTTAATCCGTGTGCTTGATTGGGTCCATGATATGGGTCTTGTCCCAAAATTACTACTTTTACTTCTTCAAAAGGGGTTAGTTCTAACGCTGAAAATAAATGATACATATCTGGATAAATCGTTTGTGTCTGATATTCTTTTTTCAAAAATTCCCGCAATTCTTGATAATATGGTTTTTCAAATTCAGCAGATAAAACGGTTTGCCAACTATTGTGAATAATTTCTTTCATAATGCTCACTCCTTCGCTCTCTAAGCATAACGAATTTCTCCAAACCTGACAAGAAATTTCTGGGTACTTTCTCTTGGAAAAACGTGGTAAACTATAGGTAAGCTTTAAATAGATAATGAGGTGTAGAGAATCGATGATTAAATTAATTGCTTCAGATATGGATGGAACACTTTTAGATGCAAAAATGAGCATCACAAATGATAACGCTTCAGCAATTCGCGAAGCGGAACGTTTAGGAATCGAATTTATGGTTGCTACTGGCCGCGCATATACCGAAGCGAAACCCGCGTTAGAAGAAGCTGGAATTGACTGTGCCATGATTACTTTAAACGGCGCCCAAGTGTTCGACAAAGATGGACACTCACTTTTCACGGCTGGGATCGAAAAAGAAACAGTAACAGAAGTACTAACTATTTTGAGTCAACACAATGTTTACTATGAAATCTCTACAAATAAAGGTATTTTTTCTGAACATCAAGAAAAAAGAATTGAAAACTTTGCCGCTCATATTGCAGAATCCATGCCCCATTTAACTTATAAAGTGGCGATCGCCATGGCTTCAGCACACCTATCTTTATTGCATATTACCTATGTTGATCGTTTAGACGACATTTTAAAAGATGATTCGATTGAAGTCCTTAAAATTATTGGCTTCAGTATGGATGGGCCGAAAGTATTAGGTCCTGCTGGGATGGAAGTAGAAGAACTAGATGATTTGGTTGTTACCTCTTCTGCGCTTAATAATATTGAAATTAACCACCGCCTAGCACAAAAAGGGATTGCGGTTGCGCGCGTCGCTAAAGAACGTGGGATTCCCGCTGAACAAGTCATGACTATTGGTGATAATTTAAATGACGTCAGCATGATTCAATGGGCTGGGGTAAGTTTTGCAATGGGCAATGCCGAACTGGAATTAAAAGAATACGCTAAATATGAAACAGCCACTAATTTAGAAAATGGTGTTGGCGAAGCCATCCTGCGTGCAATAAGAGAAGATTTGTAATAAGCACTACCAGTTACAGCACTCATTTATATATAGAAAGGAGATCGTGTCGTGTCTGAATTTTTTATTCAAGAACAACAGTTAGGAAAAGTTACGCGAACCATCGTGAAAGACCAAGCAGGCCGTTCACTTTTTCTATTGGTGGGGCGCTGGGGCACACGAGGAGATGCGCTTTCTTTATATGCAATGAACGGAGAAATTTTAGCCAGTATTAAACAAGTTTCTTGGACTTTTGGTACACGATTTGAGTTATATCAGCGTTTTGAAAAAGTGGGTACTCTACGAAAACTGTTCAATTTGAATGCTGATTTCTATTATGTTCAAGGCCTTCACTGGGCAGTTGTTGGGGATATCAAAGCGCACCAATATTCAATTTATCAAGTCCATAAAAAAATCATGTCAATGGATAAAACCATGCTTTGTACAGGCGACTATTTTGTTTTAACTGTTGCCAATGATGAGGACGCACCGTTGTGCATCTGTATAGCAGCTGTCCTTGACTACTGGTTATATAATAAGAAAAAACAAAAAACTTCCGATGATTTTGGATTAGATTTTGATCCTTTAACGGATTAATGAAAAATAACGAAGCTAAAGTGATTGACTTTAGCTTCGTTATTTTTACACTTCTTTTTGCATATGATTGTATAAGTGACCACTAATAGTCATTGTTGTGACATCTTTAAAGCCTTTGCTTGCGTATAACTTTCTCGCCCCTGGATTGTCAAAATCAACATTTAGACCCAAGGCTTGCTTCCCGCTAGCTTTGGCTACTTCAGGTAAAGCATCTAATAACTTAGAACCAATTCCCATTCCACGGAAACGTTCATCCACAGAGATCGTGTCTAAATACCATTCATTAGGCAAAGTTTCTTCTTCAATAAATAGCCGAACATCTTCTGCTAAGCCATGTTTTTTAAAGACTTCTCTTAAAGGTTCATCAATAATCTTTTCATCTTCCGCAGGATAGCCGACAGCAATCCCTGCAACTTCACCTGCATGTTCATAAACTAAAATTCGTTGATAGCCATAGCGATAGGTTGGATACGCCGTTGCCTCTGCTAACAGGTCAATCATTTGTTCTTCTGAGACTTCTTCTAAAATTGGTAACTCCATATCTTTTAAAATAACTAAGACCAGCCGAGCAATCGCTTGACCGTCTTCTTTTGTTGCCGAGCGAATCATTGTAATTCTCCTTTACATTTAACTAAAAAAGAACTGGCTACTATCATTACTGACTTAGCCAATTCCTTTTATCTTGTCTTTAGTATAACAAATTTATTATTGAATTTCTACTGTAACCTGACGTCGTCCCCAAAGACGGCATTGGTCTACTGAATCAAAATGAACATCAATAATATTTCCTTGAATAGCGCCACCTGTATCTCCAGCAATAGCAAAGCCATAACCAGAGACTTTCACTAATGAACCTAGAGGAATTACACTTGGATCGACTGCAACTACATTGCTTTCTTTACTTAAGTCAATACCAGTAGCACTTAGATTACTTGCACCAGCTTCGCGCCAAGAATAAGCAGTTGATTCCATCTGAAGCACACGACCAGAGCCAGTTCCTGGTGTTGATGATTCGCCTGTCGATGATTCTGGCGTTGATGACGATTCGGATGAACTAGCTGAACTTGAAGATTCAGTGCTACTGCTTTCCGTACTTGTAGAAGAGCTTGATGCTTGACTGCTTGACTCTTCAGCAGCTTCGGCTTCTAGTTTAGCCGCCGCATCTGCTTGCGCTTGTTTGTCGGCAGCTGCTTGTTTCTTCGCTGCTTCTGCTTTGGCAGTTTCTGCCGCACGTTTTTTCTGTGCCTCAGCTGCTGCTTTTTCGCTGACTAAGCGTTGTTGCTCTTTCTGTTTGTCTGTCGAAATTTGAGCCAATAATTCTTCATTATTCGCCATTTTTTCTTTTAACTCAGAGACTTTATTATTCATTGAAGAAGCTTCAACTTGTAATTTCTCTTCATTTTGTTTTAAAGTTGTTTGCGTATTTTCAACTTTTTCTTGTAATGCAGCTAACTTTTCTTTTTCGCTAGTTAAGCTTTCAATCTTTTCCCGTTCAAAGTTTTGTAAAACGGTCATGGCGTAGGCCCGATTAAAGAAATCTGATAAATTTTCTGCATCTAATAAGGCTTGCCAAGTACGTTGGTCGCCATTTAATTGAATATCCTTCATACGATCGCCAACAGCTTCTTTACGACGAGAAATATTTTTTTCTGTTTTTTCTATTTCCTCTTTCGAAGTTTTCAACGTATCTTCCGCTTTTGAAATTTGCGTTTTTAAACGTTCGATTTCCGCATATTTAGCATTTACATCGTCTAAGGCTGAATTGATTTCTTTACTAATTAACTCCCCAGATTGTTTCGCTTGCGCTTCTTTTTCTTGCAACGAATCAAGTGATTCTGCTGCCGCAGCGACTGGAAGTCCAAAATTGATAAGCATCATTGTTGTTAAAAATGGTATCAACTTTTTAACCTTCACTAAATCCAACACCTTTCCTAACTTATCTAAAACACCTACTCATTATACTAGTCAGGAGGGCTTGTTTTATTTCAATCATGTTACAATTTATTACAATTTAAATGCAACTCTTTTTTTATCCTGCGTTTATTCATTAGTCCATTTCTATCTCAATTCTTTAAGAATTTCTTAAGACGGCTTAAAAACTAGCTTTTGACGATTTTTCTTTTTTTCATCCCATTAGACCATTGATTGAAATATTTTGTAATATTTTTTGTTAATTATTGGCCCTTTTTCTTCAAATCTTCTAAGAGATGCCGAACTTCTTTGGAATTTTTAATGTTTTTTAAAGTTAGTTTTGGGTAATTGTTAATAAAACGACGTTGTTGGAAATTTAACCGATTTTGGAAATGCTCTTTTTTGGTTCGTTCTTTTAACTTCTGCCAATCAGCTGTAGCGATTTCCATTTTTGTGTTCAACCGTTGCTTAAATTCTTGTTGGTTCGTTTCCAACGTTTGGCCCATCTCGGTAATAAGTTTTTTGAAACCTTGCATGTTCAGCAACGTATAAATTAAGTCAAGCCCCATTACAATCACTATGCAAAGTGCTAAGTAGTTGCCAAAGGTTGCTTGTAAAAAGCTGACAACTTTGGCGATTTCTGGTTGAATAACTTTGACAATCAAGACACACCCCAATCCCCAAAAAAGAGAAACCGGTAAAGCCACGCGACCGTTTAAATTAAAAGGTACATCATGATAATCCCACCAAGAGGCATGGAACAGTTTTTCCAAGCCATAACTAGTGACATATCCTAAAATCGTCACTAAAACAGCCGATCCGACATACAATACCAAGAGATTGTTTTCAAAGGGTTCCACAAAATAGAGAACGCTTAAGACCCCAAATCCATAAATAGGACAATAAGGCCCTACCAAAAATCCTCGATAAACAAATTTTTTAGCTTTTAATGAACAATACACCGTTTCCCATAACCAGCCGATAAAGGAATAAATAAAAAATAACAAAATAACCTGACTCATTTTTTCCACGTTTCTGTCACACTCCACTTCTTTGCGCTTTTCTTCTATTTTAACAGAAGTTGAGAAAATGTAGCGAACAACTTTCTTTCATTGAAAGATTAGGCTACAATGAGAGCAGCAAAGGGAGGAATCTTATGTTTGGTTTATTGAAATACGCAAAAAATTATCGAAAACAAATTATCCTCGGTCCAGTCTTCAAATTTTTAGAAGCTTGTTTCGAGTTAGTCTTGCCCTTATTCATGGCTCACTTAGTCGATGTCGGTATTCGTCAAAACGACCGACAGACTGTCATAGAAATGGCCCTCTGGATGCTTGTTATGTCGTTAGTTGGTTTATTTTTTGTCATGATTTGTCAATACTATGCTTCAGTCGCTTCGCAAGGTTTTGGGACGGAGCTAAGAAATCAATTAATGAAGAAAATTAATCAGCTTTCACACAAAGAATTGAATAGTTTTGGTACAGATACCCTCATCACCCGGATCACAAACGATATCAACCAGCTTCAATTGGCTTTAGCGATGTTTATTCGGTTGGTCATTCGGACACCTTTTTTAAGTATCGGTTCTGTGGTGATGGCTTTTTACATTGACGTGCAGATGGGCTTTCTTTTCCTATTACTTTTACCAATTTTTAGCCTTATTCTCTTTATTATCATTAAAGTGACTGTACCTTTATATCAAAAAGTCCAAGAATATTTGGATCGGTTAAACCGTCAAATTAGTCAAAATTTAAGCGGTGTCCGTGTAATCCGTGCGTTTGCTAGAAAGGAAACAGAGCAACGACATGTTGATAAAGCTTCAGATGATTTAGGCGATATTTACATTCGTGTATCGAATGTCTCTGCTTTATTAACGCCTTTAACCACTTTGATTATGAATGTTGGAATTTTATTTTTACTTTATTTTAGTGGCTTAAAAGTTTCTTTTGGTTCCTTACAACAAGGGGAAGTTTTAGCATTGATCAATTATATGAATCAAATGATGCTCGCTTTAATTGTTGCTTCTAATCTCGTGGTAATTTTTACGCGAGCTGCCGCTTCCGCAAACCGTGTCAATGAGGTTTTAACTGTAGAAAGCCAGTTAACAGATACACCAGAATCAGCAAAAACATCTCCACAATTTGGTGATATTACCTTTGACCATGTAGATTTTCGCTATGAACCAGAGGCCGGTTTGGCTTTGGAAAATATCAATTTTACGATTCCTAAAGGCTCAATTCTCGGCATCACAGGACCTACCGGCAGCGGGAAAAGTACCTTAACCCAACTCATTCCCAGATTTTATGATGTGAGTGCAGGAAACCTTTTTATTAATGGTGTAAATGTGCGCGATTGGCCGCTCTTTACTTTACGCCAACAAGTTGCAAGTGTTCCACAAACTGCCGTCTTATTTACAGGGACTATTCGAGAAAACTTACAATGGGGCAAACCAAATGCAACTGATGAAGACTGTTGGGAAGCATTAGCTATCGCCCAATGTAAAGAATTTGTTGAACAATTAGACCAAGGGTTAGACACGCCTGTTAACGAAGGCGGAAAAAACTTTTCTGGTGGACAAAGACAACGGTTGACCATTGCCCGTGCCTTGATTAGGAAACCGCATTTACTTATTTTAGATGATTCCTTGAGTGCCCTCGACTATCAAACAGATTTGAATCTGCGCCGTGCTTTACAAAAAGAACGAGCAGAGACAACCGTTATTTTAATTTCACAACGCGTGAGTTCGATTGCTACGGCGAATCAAATTTTAGTCCTAGATAGTGGAAAAGTCGCTGGCCTTGGCACCCACGAAGAATTACTTACTTCTTCTAAAGAGTATCAAGAAATCGTTGCGTCACAGGAGGAGGATACCCATGCAAACTAAAAAAATTCATTTTGGTGCCTTCTCACGTTTTAAGCCGTATTTACTACGCTATCCAAAAGAAATTATTGGCGCCTTAATCCTAGGAATTCTCAGTGGTTTTTCGACTGTCCTCATGACTTATTATATAGGTAAATCCGTTGATACAATGGTTGGTAAAGGACAAGTCAATGCTGCGCAACTCATCAAAATTTTAGGTTTATTAGCAGGGATTTTACTCGTAACCGTTCTAAGTCAATGGCTGATTCAACGTCTCGGTAATCGCGTGTCTTATTTATCGACCACACAGCTGAGAAAAGACGCCTTTGCCCATTTAAATCAATTACCGTTAAGTTATTATGACCAAACATCACACGGAAATATCGTCAGTCGCTTTACCAACGATATTGACAATATTTCAATGGCTTGCTCGGCTGTCTTCAACCAATTATTTTCTGGCATGGCCACCGTCGTTGTTGCTTTGCTCTTTATGATTCGGCTAAGTCCCCTGCTCACATTAGTGGTTCTTATCAGTACGCCGATTATTTTTATTGTAAACTGGCTTGTTGCAAAAGCTTCACAAAAAAACTTTGCTGCACAACAAACGATTGTTGGTGAAATTTCCGGCTTCGTTTCAGAAATGGTTGGCAACCAAAAAATTGTTAAAGCCTTTCAACAAGAACAAGCTACACAAGAAACATTTGAAGCATTGAATCAAACGTTGTATGAAAAAGGACAGAAGGCTCAGTTTTCTTCCTCCTTAACCAACCCACTTTCTCGATTTATCGACCATTTATCTTACTTATCGATTGGATTAGTCGGTGGCTTGTTAGTTTTAAGTGGCAATCCTTTAGTCACAGTTGGTGTTATTTCCAGTTTCACCATTTACTCTAGTCAGTTTTCTAAACCTTTTATTGAACTCTCAGGAATCACCAACCAAATCCAAGCAGCCTTAGCTGGATTGGAACGTACTTTTGATATGATGGATCAACCAGTTGAACGTCCTGATGCCCCGAACGCAATTGTTTTGAAAGAAGCGCGAGGCCGTGTTGAATTTAAAGACGTTGATTTTTCTTACACGCCGACGCGACCTTTAATCGAAAACTTTAATTTAATTGCTGAACCAGGAGAAACAATTGCCATTGTTGGGCGAACCGGTGCGGGTAAATCAACATTAGTGAATTTGTTAATGCGCTTTTACGAGGTCGACCATGGTCAAATTACGGTTGATACTCACGACATTACTCAAATTACTCGGGACAGCTTACGAAAAAGTTTTGGTATGGTTCTCCAAGATACTTGGCTATTCGATAGCTCCATTCGGGAAAATTTAACGTACGGAAATCCTGAAGCCTCTGACGAAGAAATTATAGAAGCCATGAAAAAAGCCCATATTTTTGATTTCGTCATGCGTTTACCTCAAGGACTAGATACCGAGATTGGTTCCCAAGGCGTTAAAATTTCTGAAGGACAACGACAATTAATGACCATTGCACGCACGATGATTAGTAATCCGCCGATGCTTATTTTAGATGAAGCGACCAGTTCAGTTGATACATTGACCGAGCAAAAAATTCAGGATGCTTTTTTACAAATGATGACTGGCCGGACCAGTTTTGTTATTGCCCATCGCTTAGCAACAATCAAAAGTGCTGAAAAAATTCTAGTTATGGACAATGGTCAAGTAGTTGAAATTGGCACCCATGACGAATTATTGCAAAAAGAACAGGGTTATTATCGTGACCTTTACGAAGCACAGTTTAATCAAAAAGCACAATAAAAAAGAGTCACTTTTCTGGGATGATGAAAAGTGACTCTTTTAATTTTAAATTTATTGATCTAATTCAGATAATGGCTTTCCAAATAAACGTTTAAAGGGAATTTTATTGCCTAAATAATAAGTGGCAATTACTTGAATAGGAAAGAAAATAACTGTTTTAATTAAGCGTGGCACCCACCAAGCAAAATTTGCTAGATTGACGCCATACATTAAACTTAACCACAAAGGAGTTAAAATGATATTAATTAAAACGGTGACCAACAATGTCGCCAAAATCACTCGTTGCCATGTCATTTCTTTCTTATAATAGAAATAACCATAAATAGCACCAGCCAAAAAGGCATTTAAAGTAAACCCAGGAAAATAGCCTGCCTTTGGAAAAAGCAACATTCCTACCACATCAGCCACCGCCGTGCCGATTCCAGCCCAAAAAGGTCCGAAAATCATCCCAATCAATGATTCTGGAATAAACGTGAAACTGATTTTTAAAAACGTTGTTTCATACGCAAAAAAGCGTGAAAAGACAACGACCACCGCAATGAGTACGCCCATTAACGCAATGGATTTTGTGCCAAATTTTTTCTTTGTCATTTTTAGCATCTCCTCTAAGAGCTGCTACATGACGAACCATGCAGCGAATGCGAAAACAAAACCGCGAACATTAAAAAGCTGAACGTGTTGTTCTGATGATAAGCAAAGTAAGAACCTTTGCTTTCTAGCAACACACTGTTTATGTTCTTCGTCCAAAAGGCAACATCCCATCCTTTTAGCACTTAACGCTTTGTCTCCTACTCTGTTATTTTATTTGGACAAAAGTCCTCATAAAATATACCACAAAATAGTCAAAATAACCATTAAGGTTCTCTAAAAAGCTAACGGTCGACGATCCCCTTCATGGATAACCTCACGGAAGTCCGCAAACCCCGCCTCGACACCTCTCAAAAGAATTTCAGCACTGCCGATATTGGTCGCTAAAGGAATTTCATAGACATCACTTAGACGAATCAAAGCCGTCACGTCTGGTTCATGCGGTTGCGCGGAAAGAGGATCTCTTAAAAAAATAACTAAATCAATGTTGTCTTCTGATATCATTGCGCCAATCTGTTGATCCCCACCTAATGGCCCCGATTTAAAGCAATGCACGGGTAAGCCAGTTGCTTCCATCACTTTCATGCCTGTCGTTCCCGTTGCATACAATTCATGTTTTTCTAAAATATGTTTATAAGCGGTTGCTAGTTTGATCATTAATGTTTTTTTACGATCATGAGCGATTAAAGCGATTTTCATGTTATCCAACTCCTGTCTTTGTTATATTATAACAAAAGTTTAGCGATAAATCCGCTGAGAGTGTTTGTCCTTTGTCACCTTGACGAAAAAGTCTTCTTTTTCTTGTGCAACTCTCCCTTGCCGAAAGATAGCGTTTTCATTTAAACTATGAGTAACAAATCAAAAAGAAAAGAGTGACGTATCAAATGGTGGAAATGGCGCTTAGAAATGTGTATAAAAAATATGACAATGCAGAACATTATTCTGTTACAGATTTTAACTTAGAAATTACAGACCGTGAATTTATCGTCTTTGTCGGACCTTCTGGTTGCGGTAAATCAACAACATTGCGCATGATTGCTGGCTTAGAAGATATTACTGAAGGTGAATTATCAATTGGGGACAAAGTCATGAATGACGTTGCACCGAAAGATCGTGATATTGCCATGGTTTTCCAAAACTATGCGCTTTACCCGCATATGACTGTTTTTGATAACATGGCCTTTGGTTTAAAACTAAGAAAATATGATAAAGCTGAAATTAAAAAACGGGTGGAAAATGCTGCGGATATTCTGGGCTTAACAGAGTACTTACAGCGTAAACCTGCGGCGCTTTCTGGTGGACAACGCCAACGTGTTGCACTTGGCCGGGCAATTGTCCGTGATGCCAAAGTCTTTTTAATGGATGAACCTTTATCAAACTTGGATGCAAAATTACGTGTAGCCATGCGTGCTGAAATCGCTAAACTACACCAACGTTTAGAAACTACGACAATTTATGTGACACATGACCAAACCGAAGCGATGACCATGGCTGATCGAATCGTAATTATGAAAGATGGCTTTATTCAACAAATTGGTTCACCAAAAGAAGTTTACAATACACCAAAAAATATGTTCGTAGCTGGGTTCATCGGCTCACCTGCCATGAATTTCTTCAAAGTTACCTTAAACAATGGGGTTATTTCTAACCAACATGGCTTAAATCTAGCAATTCCTGAAGGAAGAAACAAAGAGCTTGTTGAACATGGTTATGAAGGCAAAGAATTAATTTTCGGTATTCGTCCAGAAGATATTCATAGCGAACAAGTGGCTTTAACGGCAATGAAAGATGCAGTGATTAAATCTGAAGTTGTTGTTTCTGAATTATTAGGGGCTGAATCCATGCTTTATACAAAAATTGGTGATACAGAGTTTATCTCAAAAGTAGATGCACGTGACTTCCACCATCCTGGTGAAATGATTGACTTAGCTTTTGATATTAACAAAGGACATTTCTTCGACCCTCAAACAGAAGAAGTCATTAAATAAAAAAATCTCGAGGCATCCGTCGCAATGACGGATGCCTCGATTGTTTCTCTTTATGCTAATTTAACCTTCTTCTTTATCACTTTGGGTTGTTTCGCTTCTGTAAAAGTTGGAATATCTACATGTTTACTTAAGGTACTTGCTAAAAAGTAGGCAATACTGAAATCCACCAAACTATGAATTAATCCACCAACGCCCATCAAAAGAAAAATAGAATACATGAAGCCGGCTGTATAATAGGTTCCTGGCAAGTTGCCCATTGTGTAAAATACAGAAACAACCACTAGCTCGGCAGCGGAATGAATCACTCCAATTCCCACGTTAAACAACTGTAATTTCCCATTTAATAAAGTGAATTTCCCCTCTTTATTAATTAAAATTTCTGGATGCTTTTGTAAAATCACTGCGCCAATGACTGCAAAAATCAAATGAGATAAGGCCCGCAAAGCAATAATCGGTGTTGCGGATAAGAAAAAACCAAAACCTGTTCCTAGACTAACCGCAATTGCCACCACTGGAGAAATAAACATGGCAATAAAAACTGGGACGTGACTTGCTAACGTAAAACTGGCTGGACCAATGGTAATTCTTGGCATAACCATTGGAATGATAATCCCCATTGCAATTAAAAGTGCTGAAATTGTTAAACGTTTTACTGAGTTTGTTTTCATTAAAACTGCCTCCCAAAGGTGTCATGACACCTTTTTGTTTTTCTCAAGTGTAGCTGAACATCCGCAATGTGTCAAGACACATAAAAGAACTTTCTGTTATTTCTCATAAATAACAGAAAGTTCTTTTTTATACTGGTTTATTTTTTTCTAAAGCATTACTTAAACGAGCGAATTCTTCTAAAGACAATGTTTCACCACGTCTAGAAGGATCAATTTCTGCTTCAGCTAGGCTCTCTTTTAGCCAAGCCACTGTTTGTTCATCTTTCCCATAAAAATGCGTTAAGTTATTCCACAATGTTTTACGTCTTAATTGGAAACTGGCTTTGGTTAATTTGAAAAATTCTTTTTCATTGGTCACTGTCACTGCTGGTGTAGCACGGCGCGTCAATTTAATAATCGCCGAGTCAACATTTGGCTGCGGCACAAAAACCGTTTTTGGCACAATAAAGGCGACACTTGCTTCCATAAAATATTGGACAGCAATTGATAATGAGCCATAAGCTTTCGTTCCTGGTTTAGCAGCAATTCGATCAGCGACCTCTTTTTGCATCATCACAACCATTTCAGCTACATCTAAAGAAGATTCTAAAAAATGCATCATAATTGGCGTAGTAATATAGTAAGGTAGGTTAGCCACCACTTTAATCGGATACTTCTCTTGAAAAACTTGGTTGGTTGTCTCGACCAAATCAGCTTTTAAAACATCCTGATGCACCACTGTTACATTATCATAGCGACTTAAGGTATCTGCTAAGACAGGAATCAAGCGATCATCAATCTCAAAAGCCACAACTTGTGCCGCGTTCATCGCTAATTGCTCTGTTAATGCACCAATTCCAGGCCCGACTTCGACAACATTTGTCTGCTGATTGATTCCCGCTGTTTCTACAATTTTTCTTAAAATATTAGGCTCTGTCAAAAAATTTTGACCTAAACTCTTTTTAAATGAAAATCCATGTTTTTTTAGTATTTCTTTGGTTCTGGATGGTGTGGCAATTTCTTTATAGTCCGTCACGCTTGTTCCTCCATGTAGTTATTCTTCGTTTGCAAGTTCTTTTAAAATACGTGTCATGCTTTCTTTCAATTCTGCTTCTGTAATCCGAAACATGCTTAACCGTTTGACTAACTGTTTGCTATTTGTATAGCCAATTCTTAGGTCATCTCCTAATAATTCACGGTATTTTTTTGCATTTGCTCCCGCTATTAAACCATATTCAACTAGTGTTTGTCTAGGAATTTCTTGATAGTCCTCACCAGCTTGAACAGGTGTTACGACTTTTTTTAAGGCTTCAATAATTGCTTCATCATTAGCATGTTCAACCCCTAGGCTACCGCCATTTTTTTTAGGCACTGCAACTTTTCTTGATAGAAAAGCATGCTTTGCATCAGGAACGACTTCCATTATTGTTTTACGAATTTTTTCGCCCGAATAATCTGGATCTGTAAAAATAATCACGCCTCTCGTTTCTTGTGCGTGTTCAATTTGTGTCAAAATTTCATCATTGATAGCAGAACCAATCGTTTCAATCGTATCCGCTGCAACTACCTCTTGAATGCGGCGTGTGTCGTCTTTTCCTTCAACGACAATGATTTCTGCAACTTTCATTTTTTCTTTCATTTATCTATCCGAAACAAGCGATGAGCGTTGACTCTCGTTTGTTCTGCCACTTCTTCAAAGGTTAGTTGTCGTAATTCAGCAATTTTTTCCACTACGTATCGTGTATAGCCTGGTTCATTCCGTTTACCACGATAAGGAACCGGGGCTAAATAGGGTGCATCTGTTTCCACCAACATTCGTTCAAGTGGTACCGCCATCGCCGCTTCTTGAACATCCAACGCCTTTTTAAACGTTACGACTCCACTAAAAGAAATATGCAGACCTAAATCTAAAAATTTCTTCATCCACTCGGCATCACCACTGAAACTATGCATGATTCCACCAATATCTGAAATTTTTTCATCTTTTAAAATTCGATAGGTATCTTCTAATGCCTCTCTCGTATGCACACTAAACGGTAAATTCATTTCCCGAGCAATCGCAATTTGACGGCGAAAGACTTTTTCTTGCACCTCTTTAGGATCCTCCATCCAGTAATAATCAAGACCGATTTCACCTAATGCTACAATTTTTGGCAACGTTAATTGTTCTTGTAATCGTCGTTCAACCTCTGGCGTATAGCTACCCGCTTCTGTTGGATGCCAACCAATGATACTATAAATATTGGCATATTCCTGACTAAGTAAAAGAGATTTTTCAATCGTTGGTTCATCAAAACCGACCACGGCCATCTCTGTAACACCCAATTCTTGGGCATGTGCAATCGTTTCTGGAATATCATCATTAAATTGTTCTGCATTCAAATGTGTATGTGTATCAAAAATCATTATGATTGCCTCCTTTATCTCCTCTCTACTTTATCATATTTCTTGAAAAATCTGAATGACTAGGCGACAAGATTCGCCATTTCCTCATAAACAGCGCTTGCATTTATGCTAAAAGTAACGTATACTATTCAGTCATGTTATTAAAAGGAGGAATCTCCATGACCGATGAAAAAATTTA
This sequence comes from Enterococcus sp. DIV1420a, assembly GCF_051712165.1. Taxonomy (NCBI): domain Bacteria; kingdom Bacillati; phylum Bacillota; class Bacilli; order Lactobacillales; family Enterococcaceae; genus Enterococcus; species Enterococcus sp. DIV1420a. Next base: position 1,763,861 of record NZ_JBIOOI010000001.1, on the reverse strand, counting down.
TGAACAACAGCATTTAACAACGGTTTATCATGAGCTGCAAGCGGCTAAAAAAGTTTACGAAGAGCAATTGGCGAACACAATGAAAGATGGCAAACATATGCTAGAGGAATTTGGTCGCGATTCTAAGCTGAATTTTGATAGTTATGCCGATAATCTAGAAACGTTTGCCATGTTGGAAATGAAGAACCGTGAAATTGATCAGTGGAACTTAAAAAATGAAGCAACGGCTAAAAATTTAGACAAAGTGAAACGCCTATTACAAGTTCCTTATTTTGGCAAAATTGGCGTGACTTTTGAAGACAGCCCTGAAGAGCCAGAAAACTTTTATATTGGCGTAAACGATTTTACTTCTTTAGAAGAAGAAACGCGCATTCACGATTGGCGCTCACCGATTGCTTCGTTATTTTATGACAATGTTTTAGGGAAAACAGCCTACACGGCACATCAACAAACCATTCCTGTACAACTTGATTTGAAAAGACAGTTAATTATTGAAAAAGATCAATTAATCAACTATTTTGACACAACCATTGCGATTCAAGATGATGTGTTATTGCATTCTTTAGAAGAAGATGCTTCTCCTTATATGAAGGACATTACGACAACCATTCAACAAGAACAAAATCAAATAATTCGTGACGAAACGCAGCCACTCCTACTAGTCAACGGGATTGCTGGTAGTGGGAAAACGTCTGCGATTATGCAACGGATTGCTTATTTACTTTATCAACATCGAGCAGAAATTACAGCGGATAATATTTTATTACTTTCACCAAATTCAACATTTATTGATTATATTTCTCAAGTTTTACCGAATTTAGGCGAACGAAATCCCTTGAATTTGACTCTTTTACAATTTTTACGCTTCACTACCAAAGAAGCATGGCCAATGGAAGAAGAAACGGACTATTTCGAACGCATTACTCGCTCTGAGGCAACGGAGCAAGAGCACGTTATTCGTTCAAAAGAATTTGCAACGTTTCTTTTAAGCAATCCTGAAAAAGCGGTTGTGCAGCCACATTTTTTCCGTCCTTTAACTTTTAAAAAGCAGACCTTATTTACTTCAGAAACAATTTTTAAACTTTATCAAGAAACACCAGCTGACTTGAGTATTCGCCAACGAATTTCAGCCACAAAAGAAAAATTAACCAGTCTTTGGACACGGTACTTATTAAAACAAGCCCATTCTAAAAAAATGTTGGATCAATTCCAAGATTTAACAGAAGCTGAACAAGTTCGTTATTTTGGCACAGTGATTACCGAAGATAATGAAAAACATCTGGCTGATTTTGCTTTAAAACGTTTGAAGAAAAAATATCGCTCTATCACTGCCGCTATTAAAAATGATGCTTGGCTAGATCAATGGGCCTTTTTTGAAACGTTTTATTCTTTATTCACTGAAAAATCGTATCAAAAAGAGACAGCTGTTTTCACAGCCGATGAAATTGTGGCCCTTATTTTGGTGAAACATGCATTTATTGAAAACCTCGCCAACCAGCAAATGGCTTTTATCCTAGTCGATGAAGTCCAAGATTATACAGAAGCCCAATTATTATTACTGCTGACACTTTTCCCTAAAGCTAGTTTTACTTTAGCTGGTGATGAAAATCAAGCCATTTTTAATACAGCCATTGAATTTTCTGAAGCCCATGATTTATTGGTTAACGAAACCAGCCGTTCTGTTGGAACCTATCAATTATTAAACAGCTATCGTTCAAGTAAAGAAATTACACGACTCTTCCAAACATTAGGCACTCAACCAGAGCAATTAACCATTGTGCCCATCCGGCATGATGGAGAAAAGCCGACATTTATTCCTTGTGACTCTGCGTCTGACTATCTTAAAGCAATCGTCACTTCCATTACAACCTTTGATTCGAAAGAAAGCACCGCCATTATTACTAAAACTTTTGCAGAAAAAGAACAATTAACAAAAGAACTCTGTGCTTCTCTTTCATTGGAAGAGCATCCGTCACTGCAAGTTTTATCAATTGATATGGCAAAAGGTCTAGAATTTGATAATGTAATTCTTCATAACCCAAATGTTAATCGTTATTCCGACAATAAACGAGATAAAAAAATCCTGTATACTGCTATTTCTCGTGGAATGAAACGGGTCGTTTTACCTTATACTGGCACACTTTCTGAATGGTTTACACCTTACTTGGCAGCCCAGTAACTGAGACTTAAGGCGGATTTTATTTTTAGAAAAACCACTTATAATAGACGAGTAGGCACTGCTTTTTAATTAGCAGACCTACTCGTTTGTTGTCTCTTAAGTTGAGAGGAGCGTGAGAAGGTGAAACAATCACCTGATTTAGAAAATTTTTTAAAAACCTCTATCCAAAAAAATGTAACTATTGAGCGAAAACAACAAAACCAAACCATTTGGCACTGGCTACTGCTTATTTTATTTGGCTTGCTAACCTTTGGCTCACTGACACAGCAGTTACTCCTAATTGGCTTGTTTACACTTATTGCCGCTATTGTTAAAGGTCCCTTAATGCTCGTCTGGGGAACCATCTATTCGGCGTTAGTGGCTTTGTTTCCACCTTTCGCTTTAGTCCTATCTTTACTTTTTTTTATAATTAATTTAGGCACCGTTATGAAAAGTTGGCGTATTACTTTAACAAGTGCTTACTTTTATCTAGTTCCTTTAGGTTTTAGTCTCTTGAAAACGACCAACTGGGTATCAACGCCTTATTTCCTGACAGGCTTGGCTTTGTTAAGTATTTTAGGGCTGCATTTTATATTAGAGTGGCTCTATAAAAATAATAGCTTAGGCCGTTTACTCACGTGGCAAATTATCAGTGTCCCTTTTTCACTCTTACTGATCATTTTACCAAGTCGCCTAACGAAAGGCCGTTTTGGTAAAAAACGAATACCTAAAAAAGTGAAACTCTAAAATAGAAAAGCCTAGGAAAAATCGCAAATGATTTTTTCTAGGCTTTTCTTCGATTCTTTTAATTTAAAAATTCGTTGATTTTCGATTTTAGGACGTCGATAAAACTGGAGAAAGAGAGTTCATTTGTTTGTGAATATGTCCAATGAGCCAATAACAGAAAAACTAAAATAACCAGTATCGCAACCACTAAAAAGGTTCTAATTCTTGCCCTTCTTTTTCTACGTTGAACTGTTAGCCGTGCTTGTTCCCTTACTCTCATAGCTTCTAAATAATACGGACGCCATTTAGGATCATTTTTTCGTTGCTCATAAAATTTAAATTTATGATAAGCCATCAAACTTCCCCCACATCAAATCACTTTTCTTCTAGTATACAAAAAAAGTAGTAAAGATAAAAGGTTACAATTCACCTTTTATCTTTACTACTTATGCTTTTATGCAATTCCTGCACCATTTGGCATTTCTTTTGGTGCTTCAACAATTTGAAGTTTCCCTTCTGGTGATTCAGCTGAAAGAATCATTCCTTGGCTAATTTGACCACGCATTTTTCTTGGTTTTAAGTTAGCCACAATGACTACTTTTTTGCCAATTAGCGCAGCTGGATCTGGATAAAATTCAGCAATACCTGAAAGAATTTGACGATGGTTTTCATCTCCAGCATCTAAACGAAATTGCAATAATTTATCTGCTCCTTTGACTTTTTTACAGTCAATAACTTCGGCAACTTTTAATTCCACTTTATCGAAATCATCGTACTTAATTTGTTTTTCTTTCGTTGAAACCAACGTTGTTTCTTCTGGATTCCATTTAATATCCTCTTCTGTAGCACTTTCGCTTTGGGACATTTTCTTTTGAATATACGTTACTTCTGTTTCAATTTCTAAACGTGGGAAAATAGGTGTTCCTTTACTTGTTACTGTTACATCTGTTGGAAACTCACCAAAATGAATATTTTCCATGTTCATTGTTTCTGGATCTAAGCCTAATTGTTCGAAAATTTTCCCTGGTGTTTCTGTCATGACTGGTTGCAATAAGATTGCCACAATTCGTAAGCTTTCCGCTAAATGGATCATGACACTTTCTAATTCGTTGCGTTTCTCTTCTTCTTTAGCCAATACCCAAGGCGCTGTTTCATCAATATATTTATTTGCACGAGAAACTAGCGTCCAGATTTCTGCAATGGCCGTATTAAATTCCATTTTTTCCATTGCTTCATGATATTTTCCAATAACATTCGCCGCAGTTGTCGATAGTTCACTATCAAATGGGGTAACTTTTGAAGCATAGGCTGGTACTTTGCCATCACAATATTTATTAATCATCGCAATTGTTCGATTCAACAAGTTTCCTAAGTCATTAGCTAAATCATAATTTAAGCGAGAAACGAAATCTTCTGGTGTAAAGACGCCATCACTACCAAATGGAATTGCTCGTAATAAATAATAACGTAACGCATCTAGACCGTAGCGTTCTACTAACATTTCAGGGTAAACAACATTTCCTTTAGATTTAGACATTTTTCCGTCTTTCATCAATAACCAACCATGTCCAAAGACTTTTTTCGGTAATGGTAAATCCAAGGCCATTAACATAATTGGCCAATAAATCGTATGGAAACGCACGATTTCTTTCCCAACCATTTGCACGTTCGCAGGCCAATATTTTTGGAATAATGAATCATCTTCTGAACCATAACCTAGTGCTGTAATATAGTTTGATAACGCATCAATCCATACGTAAACCACATGTTTTGGATCATTTTTTAATGGAATTCCCCAAGAGAAAGTCGTTCTTGAAACGGCTAAATCTTCTAATCCTGGTTTGATAAAGTTATTTAGCATCTCATTTTTACGAGATTCTGGTTGAATAAATTCTGGATGTTCTTCGTAATATTGTACCAAGCGATCCGCATATTTACTCATGCGGAAGAAATAGGATTCTTCTTTAACTAATTCGACTTCGTGACCACTTGGTGCTTTCCCACCAATGACATTGCCTTCATCGTCATGATATACTTCAGCTAATTGTGTTTCAGTGAAAAATTCTTCATCAGAAACTGAATACCAACCTTCATATTCTCCAAGGTAGATATCTCCTTGTTCTACTAAACGGTCAAAAATTTGTCGCACGGCTGCCATGTGATAATCATCCGTTGTCCGAATAAATTTATCATAGCTGATATCTAATGTTTTCCATAATTTTTGAACATCTGCTGCCATTTTATCAACGTACTCTTTTGGTGTCACATTCAACTCAGCAGCTTTTTTTTCAATTTTTTGGCCATGTTCATCCACACCTGTTAAATAAAATACATCAAAACCCATTAAACGCTTGTAACGGGCCATTGCATCGCAGGCGATTGTTGTATATGAATTCCCAATATGTAACTTCCCACTTGGGTAATAAATTGGGGTGGTAATATAAAATGTTTCTTTCTGTGACATACAGAAAAAACCTCCTTTAGTCATTTTCCTAAACCCTCAGGATTTACTCCTAAACAGTATACCATAATTAGACATTATTAAACTATATTTCTTGTCGGTTTTCTCTTGAAAATGAAGAAAATGCCAGAAAGAAAAGAGAGAAACACCTGTCTATTTGACAAGTATTCCTCTCTTTTTTCGTTCATTTTTATTCTTTTGTCTCGAAACGAACGATACTATGGTGTCGTCCATAAAAGAAATAAATAGCCAAACCAATCACTACGGCTATGCCAAATACTTGCCAAGTAGCTAAAGACAATTGGAACATCAAAGCCGCGCAAACCACGATTGAAATTAATGGTAGAACCGGCACAAGTGGTACTTTAAATTCACCTGCTTGCGGTTCTCCTTTCATTGTCCGTAATTTGATAATTCCTAAAGCGAGAAACATCAGATAAAAGAGTGTCACGATATTTGTAAGTTCAGCCAACATCTCCATTGGAACAATCCCAGCAAAAACCATTGCTAAAAATCCAGCTACATAGGTTGCATTCTTAGGTGTGTGCCGCTTCTCATCGATTTTGCTCATAAACTGCGGCAATAATCCATCTTTACTAATCGCATAAATCACACGGGCTAAACTGTACATCATCGCAATCGTCACTGTTAATAAGGTTAAAATAGAACCAACTGAAATGATTGTCGCGATTGCGCCATGATTAATGAAGCGCATCGCAAAAGCCACCGGATCCTTGACCCCTAAATCCGTAAATGGAACAATCCCAGTTAAAACTAACGTAACAACAATATATAACAATGTTGAAATAATAATGGAACCAATAATCCCTTTTGGAATATCTTTTTTCGGATTCTTCACTTCCTCCGCGGCCATGCTGACCGCATCAAACCCTAGAAAGGCAAAGAAAACTAAAGCAGCACCACTGAAAACGCCTGAAAAACCATAAGGAATAAATGGTTGCCAGTTCGTTGGTTTCACATAAAAGATTCCCACGAGAACAAATAATAAAATAATCCCAAACTTCACGAAAACCATTAAGTTATTTAAACGTAACGCTGTTTTCGCTTCTAAAGATACCCAAAAAGTTACGGCTACAACGACCAACATGGCAATCAAATCAATATATGTACCATTTGTTGGATTATAAGCGCCACTTAACGCTTGCGGCAAAGAAAAACCTAAGCTATCCAAAAAGCCATGGACATAGCCTGACCAACCTGAAGCAACGGATGAAACCGCCAAGAAAAACTCACAAATAATCATCCAACCAGTCATCCAAGCCACAATTTCTCCAAAGACCACATACATGTAGGCATACGGCCCACCAATGACCGGAATACGTGATGCAAATTCTGCATAGCATAAACCAGATAAAATAATCGCGGCTGCTGCTACCAGAAATGATAAGACGAGCCCTGGACCTGCATAGCGTTCCGCTGCGACACCTGTCACAACAAAAATCCCTGTTCCTACTACAGCCCCAATTCCTAGAAAAATTAAGTCCATCGTCTTAAGATTTTTTTTCATCCCACCACTGTCATTGACAGGCACAGTGATTTCTTTTTTTCTGAAAATAGACATGTGTTTACCCCCGTAAAAAAAATAAGCGTAAATAAACTATTTACGCTTTCATATACCCTAAAAGAATACCACCTAGAATAACAAAAATGCAACCAAAAATAACATAAAACATTTCTTTTTTTGATTTTCTTTCGCCTAAAAGGAAGATGCCCCCAAGAGTCGAAATAATAATCCCCATTTGTGATAAAGAGAAGCTAATAGCTAAGCCAATTTCACGCATTGTTAATAACATACAAATATTTCCTAAGCCCCAAAGCAGACCCGTCGTCATATTCATCCAAACAAAACGATCAACTTTGACTTTTTTGAAGGCAAAGAAACTAGCCCCCACTAACATACCAATACTTTGTGGCAAAATAATTCCCCACGGATCTAAACCAGTGGCATTAATAATGATGGTATAGACGCCATACCCAACTGTTGAGAAAATCAAGGCCCGAATCCCTTTATTAAAATCTAACATACTGTTTGAGGTTTTCGGTTGACTGTCATCATCTTGTCGAGCTGTTAAATACACCCCAAAAACTAAAAAGGCCAAAGCGATAAAGCCCACAACAAAGTCTTTTGTTTTTGTCCATTCATGGAAAAAAACAGCCCCTGCAACGGTATTAACAACTAACTGCATCCCAGTTGAAATTGGTAAGCCAACTGAAACGCCCATATATTTCATGCTATGAAATTGTTGATTCTGTCCCAAACTCCAGAATAAACCAGATATAAATCCAACAATTAATGTGGCTGTCGTCAACGTAGGCTGGATGACAAAAAAGACAACAATTGAAAATAGTAATGCGCCGATTGTCATACCTAACGTTTGTTGATTGGCGCTTCCACCAATTTTACCGCTGACTAAACCAATACTGCCCCACGCAATCATGGGCACTAAAGCGATAAGTAAACTCATAATATTCTCCTAACAAATTTATTTCATTTCATTCTAACAATAAAAACGTTTTCTAAACAACTAAGAAGAGTAAGAGAAGTTAGCAAGAAAGTTTTAATAAATAAAAAAAGGCCTATCACCTCTTTAATTTGCTGATAGACCTACTTTTTATTTCACTTCATTATAATAACTGAGGGAAGGGAAAAACAATGTCATCGTCGTACCTTGCCCTTCTGTCGATTCGACTGTTAAATCATGACCTAACTTTTTCGCTAAGCTATGGGCCAAATACAGGCCAAGACCAGTCGAATGCTGTTCGCTTTTTCGCCCGTTTTCACCAGTAAATCCTTTATCGAAAATGCGTCGTTGATCTTGTGTCGGAATGCCAATCCCAGAATCTTTTAAAGATAAATAAATACCTTGTTTATTTTTGGAAATTAGGACCGTAATCGTGCCGCCTTCTGGCGTATACTTGACTGCATTACTTAATAATTGGCGGAAAATAAAAATGACCCATTTTCGGTCGGTTAAAACCGCTTCATCTTCCCCTTCAATTGAGAATTGCAATCTTTTTTGGATAAAATAATTTGCTTGCGTACGAACAACAGATTGCACAATTTCTTTTAAAGAATATTCTTGGAGTAAATAATCTCGAGAAAAGCTGTCCAGTCTAGCATAATATAGGACTTGCTCGACATATTCATCAATTTTACCTAACTCATTTTCCAATAGATAATATTTTTTCTCTGGAATATCATCTTCGACAGATTGTACCAGTAACGTGATAGCCGCTAGGGGGACTTTGATTTCATGAACCCAAGAGTCAATGTAATCTTTTTGGTCCTGTTGGTTGTTAATTGCTTGCTGCATGGTTTGTTGGTGCTCTTGCAATAAACCGTTAATATACGTTTGGACAAGTAGTTCTTCTTCTTTTTCTGCTGTATTCAAATATTCTTGTAAAGAAGGCGGCTCTTTTTCCGTTGCCAACGAAAGCCACCACTTACGTTTTAAATAATAATCAATTGTTAAAAATAGCGATAAAAAAACACTTTGCAGTAAAAAGATATAGCCAACCACTGTCCAATCTAAGCGGACATTAGGAGCCAACCATAAAATAAAACAAGTTAAGAACAGAAAAAATAACCAACCAATTAGTAATAACCAGCGATCTTTTAAATACTTTAGAATGGTCATTGTCTACTCCTATCTAGGGCACCATATAACCGACGCCCACTTTGGTTTCAATATAGCCAGCAATCCCTGCTTGCTCAATTTTTTTTCTTAAACGATTGATATTTACCGTCAGCGTATTGTCATCCACAAAACGTTCATCGTCCCATAAAGCGCGCAATAGTTTTTCACGTGTTAAAATTTTTCCGTGCTTTTTCATTAAAAGATACAGTAATCGGTATTCATTTTTACTTAAATCGATCATTTCACCTCTGATTTCCATTCGTCCATTGTCCACATTTAAAGTAATGCCATTATGTGAAAGCACTTCACTATCCGTATCGGAATAGTTATAAGAGCGGCGCAACAAAGCATTGATTTTAGCAATTAAAACATCTATCTGGAACGGTTTTGTGACAAAATCATCCGCGCCCATGTTCATCGCCATAATCATATCCATATTGGTACTACGACTCGAAATAAAAATAATTGGTACTTTAGAAACTTCACGAATTTTTTGACACCAATAGTACCCATCGTAAACAGGTAAATTAATATCCATCAAGACTAATTGAGGATTCTCCTCTTGAAAATCATCCAATACATCATTAAAATCGGTTGTTCCAATCGTTTCAAATTGCCATTTTTGTAATTCCTCGCTAATTAATTCTCGAATGGTTGTTTCATCTTCGACAATCATGATTTTAGCCATGCAATCCCACCTCTTTTATTTCTAAATTTTCATCTTTCTTATCCTAACAAACTTCATTCTTTTTGGATATAGGACTTTATGATGATTTTTACACTATTTCAAAAATAGGCGCTAATAATTCCCATTCTGATAACATGATGAATTTACCAACGAAAGCAAAAATACCATCTAATAATAACACAGACATATTAATTCCTAATACAATAGAAGCTTTTTCGACAATTGGCATGGACTTTTTATTTTTCAAAATAAGATATAAAACAAAGTTTGTTCCATAAGTAAAAACTGTTAACAACACAATTAACTCAATCATTTTACCACTTCCTATTTTGGACTTTTCATTTTTCCTTCAATAATTGCTACTCTTAATTATAGCATAATCTTATAAAAAAATCGGCAGAGTCCTAACCCTTAAGATAAACAACAGAATAGAAGTGGCTTCTTTGAAACTCGCAAGAATCGAGCCTTTTTTAAGAGTTGAAGGTCTTGATCCTTAAAAGACAAGTCCTTCAACTCTAGTATGTTCCATGTATTGGAATTGATACCAACGTAACGAAGTGTAGTGGATCAGACAACCTCAGTTTTTCTAATGATTATATTTGTCATACACTTCTTTTAACTGGTTTAAATCTATTTTTTTCATTTGGTACAATTTTTTGGTCACTTCATTTGCTCTAGCTGGATTTGAGTCAGATAAATAACGTTTCAGTTCAGGATTGCCTGTTTGCCAACTGACTCCAAATTGATCTTCCATCCAGCCACACGGCCATTCTTTCCCTTTAGCAGTCACTTGTTGCCATAGCCGATCTATTTCCTCCTGATTTTCACAATCAATATAAATGGAGAAGGCCATGGTAAAATCAAAATCATGTTTATCTCGTGCATCCATTACTCGAAACGGTTGCTCCTGTAATGTGAAAAGTGCTTGCGCAATGTTCCCATCTTCATATTCAACTTTTTCAATTATTTCGCCTGGACCGAAAATCGCCAACCATTCTGATAGAGCTTTGGCTGCTTCGCCATATTTTTCATTAGCAAACATAAAGGTTGGTACAATTGTTTGTTCTTTTCCTGAAAAAGACACTTGCCAAGAGACACCAAATTTGTCCACTACCCAACCATATAAAGGACTAAAAGGATATTCCCCAAAAGGCATCAATATCTGTCCATCTGCTGTTAAATTTTTCCACAACGTTTCTGTTTGTGGTAATGTTGTACATTCAACAAAAAATGAACTAGCTGGCGTAAAGGAAAATTCTGGTCCGCCATTTAAACCAATGATTGTTTGGTTCGCCAAGGTAAATTCAATGGTCATTAATGATGTTCCTTGAGGTTGATGCTCCTCATTAACGTAGTTCGTTTTACTTAGAATCGCACCTTTTTCAAAGATTGTTGTATAGAAGTTAGCAGCTTCTTCCGCTTGTGTGTCAAACCATAAACATGGTGAAAATTTAGGCATTGTGGTTCCCTCCTTCGTTTTCTTTAGTGTAGTCAAAGATTGATAAATAAACAAAGAGAACGTTTTAGTATTTATTCATTTCCGTCTGATAGAATCGATAAATTGCTTGTTTTACTTCTTGAAGCAAGGAAGATTTTAAATGTCCCCGTGTCAAAAAATAAAAGGAACGCCAATACTTTTCACCTAACGTTTGGAAAGGAATTTTTTCAGTAATCGCCTTTCTTGAAAGCAACGATTGCCCCATGCCCAATTCCAACATTTTAACAATCATTTCATTATTTTTAACCGTCATGAGTGTTGGGCTTTGATTACTTTCTTCTAAATACTGTTGGGTATAATGAAAGACCCCAGAATCCTTTTCACGTACCAACCAATTCTGATTGGCAGGGTCTCCAGCTAAAACCAATTGATCCTGAATAATTTCTTCACGAGAGGCGCCTTTCGTAATTAATGGTTTTTCGATAAAGCCAAAATCAACTTGATGTTTTTCAACTTTTTCCACTACTTCTTCTGAATTGTTCATTTCTAAAACAAAATTGATCGTTGCATACTGTGTCTGTAAATGCTGCATCAGTTGCGGCAAATAATAAACTGCAAAAGTATTAGACGCAGCAATTCGGCAAGTTTCTTTAGGTAATCTCGCCTGATGAAGAGCTGTTAATGTTTCTTGCCAATCATCAGCTAAATTTAGCAAACGATTATACAAGACTTCTGCTTGCCTAGTAGGGACTACATCTTGTCGACCATTTCTTAAAAACAATGAACAGCCTAATTCTTCTTCTAATTGTTTGATTTGATTAGAAACGGCTGGTTGTGATATATATAGGCAGGTAGCTGCTTTGGAAAAGTTCATTTGCTCATACACAATTTGAAAAGTCTTTAATAATTTAAACATAGGTATCCTTTCGATAACTTTCTGTTATAAATATTATTTTAACTATTTATTTCTCAAATGTAAAAAATTTCGTTATACTGGAAGTAATGAACAAGAAAGAGAGATTTTTTCAATGAAAAATTCAGAAAATGATTATATCCAATCTTTATTACAAATTCTTCCTGGCTTGCTAACAGCTTTCCTTGTCGCCTGCCTTAGCAAGTTTCTTGCCATCTGGTTACCTAGCTTAGGCGCCGCAACGATAGCTATTTTACTAGGAATCTTTTTGGGAAATACCTTTGTTCGCGGTGCCAATTTAAATCGCGGAACCAAAGTAGCCGAAAGTAAATTACTAGAATTTTCTGTTGTTTTATTGGGAACCACCGTGACCTTTCAAACGATTGCCCAAATTGGCTTACAAGGTGTCGCATTTATTCTCATTCAAATGTCGCTGACCATTATTTTTGCCTATTTGATCGGTAAAAAACTGGCTTTTTCTGATAATATGTCTTTATTGATGGCTGGTGGTAATGCCGTTTGTGGGTCTTCTGCTATTGCTTCGATTGCTCCAGCAATTCAAGCAGATGAGGAAGAAAAAGGCCAAATCATTACTTTAGTAAACTTATTAGGAACCGTTTTAATGTTGACCTTACCCATTTTAAGTGGGATTCTCTATGGTACCAATTTGTTAGCTCGTAGCGCACTAATCGGAGGGACTTTACAATCAGTTGGTCAGGTTGTCGCCAGTGCCAATATGGTCAATGAGAACGCAGTTCAACTTGCGATGCTCTTTAAAATTATGCGAATTGTCCTACTCGTAGCAGTTGTCTATTTATTTGGACGTTTCAAGCAAAGTAAGACGGCAGAATCAGAAGCTGAGTTGGTAAAAGTCACCAAAAAAAGCAGCGCCCTACCTTGGTATGTAGTTGGCTTTTTCATTGCCTGTGTCTTTAATAGTTTGATTCATTTCCCCGTCGTGATCAGTGAGACTGCTCATTTCTTTAGTTCTTGGTTTGAAATTACTGCCTTGGCAGCAATCGGGTTACGACTCGATTTTAAAAAGTTTTTCCAAGAAGGCAAACGTTTCTTAATCTATGGTTTATCAGTAGGAACTGTTCAAGTCGTCCTAGCCATTTTGTTGTTGGCACTGTTACAGTTCTAATGAGGTCGGGACAGAAGCGTTTAACTCCGAGAAATAAGAAGGAATTTCCGAAAATTGTTCTGTAATTTTTGGAGAATTCCGGCTTATTTCCGAAGGAGTTGCTTTTGTTCCCGCCGTTTATCAGTTTTTGAGCGTGGAGCAAAAATCCAAAGTGATTTTTGTCCCACGCTCATTTCAGCTTATTCATGCTATTATGAATAAGGTTTTATTAACTTAAAGGAGTTTTTCGATGTTATTTAGTATTAAAAAAAGCGAATGGTTAGGCAATGAACGAAATGATCTCTTTGCCGGTCTCGTTTCTTCTGTCGCCATTTTACCAGAAGTAATCGGGTTTGCGATTATTGCTGGTGTTCACCCGCTTTCTGCAGTGTTTGCTTCAGCTGTTACTTTACTTGTGATTACTTTTACGGGCGGCCGTCCGGCAATGGTTTCGGCGTCTGCTGGCTCAATGGCCTTAGTCCTTGCAGGCTTAATTCAAGCACATGGTTTGTCATACATGCTTGCTGCGACTATTTTAACAGGCTTTCTACAATTTATTTTAGGTTATTTAGGTATCCATAAATTAATGCGCTTTATTCCCAAGACAGTGATGTACGGATTCGTCAATGCGTTAGCCATTTTAATTTTCATGGCGCAAGTACAACAATTGCCCCATCAAACACTGTGGTCCTACGGTATGATTATCTGTAGTATCTTACTTATTTATCTATTACCTAAGTTTATTACAATTGTGCCTCCTGCTTTAATTGTTATTTTATTCATGACTATCCTGTCCTATTTTTTAAAAGGTCATTTGCAAACGGTAGGTGATCTTGGTGAAATGAGCCAGTTTCATCCAGCGATCCGTTGGCCTAATGTACCCGTCAACTTAGAAACGTTGCGGATTATTTTACCTAGCTCTGTTGCCTTAGCAATGGTCGGGTTAATTGAATCTTTATTGACGATCCCCATTGTGGACAAAATGACAGCGAGCCAAAGTGATAGCCAACGAGAAGTTAAGGCGCAAGGATTCGCTAATATAATTACCGGCTTTTTTGGTGGCCAAGCTGGCTGTGCGATGATCGGGCAAGCGGTCATTAATGTTAAATCTGGAGGACGAAAACGGCTTTCTACTTTGATTTCAGGTATTACCCTCCTTCTATTCATTTTTGTTTTTAAATCCGTGATGGTAGCCATTCCTACAGCTGCATTGATTGGGATCATGATGACAGTGGCAGTCGACACCTTTGATTGGGAAAGTTTGCAGCTTTTCCGAACTTTTGAAATTACTGAAATTGTTATTTTACTCGTGACAGTGGGTGTGATCGTCTATACGCATAATTTAGCGATTGGAATTATTCTAGGTGTTCTTTTAAGTGGTCTTCTTTATCATTTTTTCAAAAAAGAACCAAAAAAAAGTTGCTAGCTTTAGCAACTTTTTTTATTTTTCCCAATATTTCTTCAACGCTTCTTTTTCTATTTTCTTAATGAACGCATCTTTGCCATCCATATATTTATCAATGCTATCGGGGTGTGCTTGGGCCAATTGCTTTTTTAATGTACCATAGGTTGTAGCAATTGCCGGATTTTCTCGTAAATAATTTCGAAAAGCAAGATGGCGCAAAATTTCTTGCGTATTGTCAAACTGATAAATATGCACATGATGTGTTCTTTTTATCGGGCCTTTTCGTAAATAACGACGTCCTGATAGCCCAAATTCCCCCATATATTCATAACCGATTCTTTCAAATTCCCATTGTAACAGGTCTACTTTTTCAATTTCTTCAACAATGACCAAAAAATCAATAATTGGTTTGGCTGCTAAATTAGGCACAGATGTGCTACCGATATGTTCAACTTTAAGACAATTTTCCTTTAGAATCTGTTTCAACGCTTGGGCTTCTTCTTCAAACTGTTCCACCCAGGCTGGTTGGTATTCTGTAACGATTACTCGCATGGCTTCTCCCTTCTTTTCTATATCCGTTTCATATGTAAAATAGGAAACGGATTTCCTTGAGGATCTTCCTTTGATTCACCAATTACTTGAAACCCTTGAGATTGATAGAACTTCACTGCCCCTTCATTTTGTTTATTAGCATCAACAAAGATAATTGATTCTTGCTCTATTAACTTTTTGATAATTTCTCCACCATAGCCTTTACGAAAATAGACTGGGTCAATAAATAACATTTCCAACGTTTGTTGATTTGTTCCACTAAAGCCCACACATTTCTGTTCTTCATTTAACCACATACTTAATTGAACTTGTTGAAAATAATCAGGTAAAACCACTTCGATTTTATCAATATCTGCCTGACTCAAAAACAAATGGGTAGCTTCTACTGAAGAACGCCATAGAGAAATTAATTGAGGATAATCGTTTTTTTTACTTCTTTTTGGTTCAGCATTTTTAATTCCTCCCTATCTAATAAACAAAGTATACCACATTTTGTCTCTCTCAATTCCATAAAAAATAGGCAAATCAACCGTGTTTTTTCTGTCGATTTGACTGTCTCTCTCTATTAACTCTGATGGCTAAACGAGTAAACTAATCAAAGCCACGATAGCTAAACCGCCTTGTGTTAAAATGATTTTTTTATCACTAGTTAAGCTACCGTACGCCGCCACTAAAATAATATAAATCAATAAAAATTTTGTCATCTCCATCGTTGCTTGCGCAAAATAGGCACTATAAATAAGTCCTGCACCGATTAGTCCATTATAGATTCCTTGATTTTTAAACAATGTAGTGACTGATTTTCTTTGTAACTCTTGCTTATCCATTTTAAAAACACGGCTTGTTGTCTCAGATGTTGGTACAATCGTTTCTAAATACATAATGTAGAAAAATTCTACAGCCACCAAGGTTACTAAAATTGTTGAAATTAATGTCATCTGCTCCCTCCTCCCATTCCTTTGAACGAAGTAATTTTATGTAATTTTTGCTATGATGTAAATAGATATGCCTAGCCTTAACGAAAGGAAGAAACCTATGACTTTTCAAGAAACTATTAGCGCCTATATCCAAGAACGTTATCAGATAACGCCCGATTTTCCTTTTAAAAAACACCCAGACTATCTCGTCTTTCGTCATCCTAGAAATGCAAAATGGTTTGCTTTAATTATGCCACTGGATGCACAACTGATCGGCGCTACCGAGAATAAGCAGCTCACTATTTTAACCGTTAAACTTGCGCCTGAATTGATTGCCTTATTAAAGAACCAACCTGGCTATTTTCCTGCCTATCATATGAATAAAGAGCATTGGTTAAGTCTTTCTGAAGAAATTCCGCTCTCACAAGTTTTTTCATTTATAGATGAAAGTTACCAACGGAGTTATTAAAAAAACACCCTACTCCTTGAGTAGGGTGTGAAAGATTGTTTAAGCTTATTTGCTTAAAGCGTCTTTTGCTTGTTCAGCTAACGCTGTAAATGCTGCTGCATCGTTAACGGCTAAGTCAGCTAACATTTTGCGGTTGATATCAATCTCTGCCAATTTCAAACCGTGCATTAATTTAGAATAGCTTAAGCCATTCATGCGAGCTGCCGCGTTGATACGTGCAATCCATAATTTACGGAAGTCACGTTTCTTTTGACGACGGTCTCTGAATGCATAGTAATAAGAGTTCATTACTTGTTCTTTTGCTGATTTAAATAAAGTATGTTTTGATCCGTAGTAGCCTTTCGCTAACTTAAGGACTTTTTTACGACGTTTACGGGTTACTGTTCCACCTTTAACACGTGCCATGTTGAATTCCTCCTAATATCTTGTTTCTCTTGACGGTAATCTAAAAGTCACCGAGTTGTTTTATTTCATTCTTGCTAATTGTTGGCGGATACGTTTGTAATCGCCTTTTGCAACCATGCTTGCTTTACGCAATTGACGGCGTTGTTTTTTAGTTTTACCGTGGAAACGGTGAGATGTAAAGGCACGGCCACGTTTTAAGCCGCCTCCACCAGTACGTTTTACACGTTTTGCTAATCCGCGGTGTGTTTTTTGTTTTGGCATGACTAATTTTCCTCCTCAAAATCTTTGCTTCAAGTGAAAGACTCTAACAGTCACAACTGTCGAATATCCTTCTTGTAGAAATTACCAAAAGTCCGAATGCTCGGTCTCTTCGTTTACTTGTCGTTTTTCGGTGCCAGCGTTAGAAACATGCTGCGTCCGTCCATTTTCGCTTTTTGTTCCACTGTGGCGATGTCCGCAGTTTCTTCAGCTAAGCGATCAAGAACTTTCTGACCAATCTCTTTATGGGTAATGGCACGGCCTTTGAAACGGATAGAAGCTTTCACTTTGTCTCCTTTTTCTAAGAACTTACGCGCATTACGAAGTTTTGTATTGAAGTCATTTACGTCAATTGTTGGACTTAAACGAACTTCTTTGACGTTGATCACTTTTTGTTTCTTGCGAGCTTCACGCTCTTTCTTTTGTTGTTCGAAACGGAATTTTCCATAATCCATAATTCGCGCAACTGGTGGTTTCGCTCCTGGCGCTACAAGTACTAAATCCAAGTTTGCAGATTCAGCGATTTGTAATGCTTCTGCTTTGGTTTTTACACCTAATTGTTCACCATCTTGTCCGATCAAACGTAACTCGCGTGCACGAATGCCGTCGTTAACCATCATATCCTTTGCTATGGTCATTCACCTCCAAAATTTTTAAGAGAAAATCCTAACGGAAGTCTGCTTTGTTTGCTAAATGCAATAAAAAAACAGGTTCCTATCCAGAACCCGCCAACAGTCTGCCTTACTTAAAAAAATAAGGAATACTTTATCTAGCCCAGCGATATACTCAACTAAGGCGAGAAGCGGGTGCTTCTGCTTTCATTTCTCAACTTCACTAGTTTACCTTAGTTTATCCTAGTTGTCAATATATTTCCTCAAAAAAAACGAATCTAGCACTAGATTCGTTTGAACTCGTATTTTGATCATTAATAATTAGTGGACTGTCCCAATGTGACTTCCTAGAAACAAATGGTTCAACACATGGTGTACATTTTCTATCCCCTAGGCGATCCCTGTAGTCCCTACAGTTCTTCTATTTATAAGGTTTCTCGTTTAGACAAGCCACGTTCTAAGATTTTTTGGCTTCTAAGATACTCTGAATTTTCTGTACTTTCAGAAAAAGACAACTCTGTTTCTATCTCCTCTGACTCAATACAAATGAGTTCTTTGCCATACCATTGTGCTTTATACAACAGTTTAGCTAAAAATAAAGACCAAGCCAGTTCAGAACGATCATGTTTTGGCGGCCGCTCATTACTGTGATGGGCTTTTTCAATACAAATAACATCGTAACTTGAAACCAATTCCGTTGTAATTTTGTTTAAAATATCCGTTCGTTGGTTGGCTATTTTTTCGCGAATTTTTGCGACTTTTATTTTTTGTTTTTGATAATTTTTTGCTTGTGAAAGATCGACGCCTTTTTCCAAAGCAATCATTTTACGCTTGTTTAATTTTCGTTCTTCTTGACGTAGTTTTTGCTTTAAATGCTTTGAACAATAGCTTTTTTCGAAGCTTTCACCATTCGAAAGCAGCGCAAATTTTTCCCTACTGCTACAAATTCCCACCATTTTTTGTTGCTTTGTTTTCGTTTCAATCGGCGCTTCACACAAAATGGAAACATAATAATTGTGACTCGCACTCATAGAAATAGTTACAGATTTTATCTCCCCCAGCGGTTGGCGGTGTACCTTCATTTTAATTAAAGATTTCAATTTAGGTACTTTCAAATAACGATTATCCAAAATTTTGACCGTGCCATGTTGATTGTTCGTAGTGTAGGAATGCACCGTTTCTTTCTTTTTCTTTTTTGGAAAGCCCATCCCTTTTTCCCGATAAAAATTTTTAAAGGCTCGATCCAAATAAACTTGTGCATTTGCCAAAGCTAAACTATCAACTTCTCTGAGGACAGGGTATTGTTTCTTATATTTAGCTGGCGTTGGCATTTTAAACGTTTGTTGAGGATTTTTTCGCATCTCTTTGTAGATATCAATCCGGTCTTGTAACATTAAATTATACACCAAGCGAACACAAGAAAATGTTTTTTGAATAAACTCTTCTTGTTTTGAGGTTGGATAAAGTCTGTATTTATAAGCTTTCAGAGCCTTCATCTCATAACCACCCTACCAAGATAGTTAGAAAAGAAGCTGGTTATAAACCAGCTTTTCTTTTCTTCTCTTCAATTTTTTCACGGTACATTGCAACTTCGTCTTCAGCACAATAAACATAGTGTCCATTGAGAATTTCACGGAGCTCACGATCTTTCCCATCTGCCGCTGCAGGCTGGTAAACGATCCGTTTACGTGTGCGTTCATAGTCTGGATCTGGTAATGGAATCGCAGAAAGTAAACTTTCTGTATAAGGATGAACGCCGAAATTATAGACATCATCACTTGTGCCCATTTCCAATAATTTCCCACTGTGCATTACGCCAATTCGGTCACTGATATGTTTTACCATCGATAAGTCATGTGCAATAAACAAGTAAGTTAAGCCTTGTTCTTTTTGTAAATCTTGTAATAAGTTTACTACTTGAGCTTGAATCGACACATCCAAAGCCGAAATTGGCTCATCACAGATAATGAAACGTGGATTAACCGCTAAAGCACGAGCAATCCCGATCCGTTGACGTTGCCCACCAGAAAACTCATGAGGATAACGCGTACTGTGACTTGGATTTAATCCCACCGTTTTTAAAAGTTCATTGACTTTTTCTTCCCGCTCTTTTGGTGTTTTAGCTAATCCATTGACATCGATTCCTTCAGCAATAATATCATTGACTTTCATTCTTGGATTCAATGAAGCATATGGATCTTGGAAGATCATTTGAACATCGCGACGGAATGCTTGCATGTCCGCTTTTGATTTAATTTTGCTAATGTCTTTTCCATCGAAAAGAATTTCACCAGCAGTTGGATCATATAAACGAATGACACTGCGACCAGTTGTTGATTTTCCACTTCCTGATTCGCCAACTAATCCAAAGGTTTCGCCTTCAAAAATATGAAAACTAATGTCATCAATGGCTTTTACTTCGTCTTTACGACCAACATTGAAATACTGTTTCAAACCAGTGACTTCTAATAGGACTTTTTTCTCTTCTGCCATTAATTACTACCTCCTGGATTTTTTTGACGCTCTGCATAAATTGCCCAACGACGAACAATCTCTGCTGGAGGCGTAACTTTTGGTGCTTGTGGTGCTAATAACCACGTTGCTGCTTTGTGTGTCGGTGATACTTCAAAATAAGGTGGTTCTTTTTCTGTATCAATTTTTAAAGCAAACTCATTCCGTGGATAGAAGGCATCTCCAGTTGGTGGATCTAATAAATCTGGAGGTGAACCTGGAATCGCATAAAGTTTGTCTTCTGTTCCTTCCATCGTTGGCATTGACCCTAAAAGTCCCCAAGTATATGGATGTTGTGGATTATAGAAAATTTCTTCTGCTGTTCCCACTTCAACCAGACGTCCACCGTACATGACAGCGACACGGTCAGCCACGTTCGCTACTACCCCTAAATCATGGGTAATGAAAATAATCGAAGTGCTAATTTTTTCTTGTAAATCTTTTAATAACTCTAAAATTTGTGCTTGGATGGTTACATCCAACGCTGTAGTTGGTTCATCTGCAATTAGAACTTCTGGATAACAAATTAAAGCAATTGCAATGACAATCCGTTGACGTTGTCCACCAGAAAATTGGTGCGGATAGTTTTTCAAACGTTTTTCAGCATTAGGAATGCCGACTAATTTTAGTAATTCTAATGCTTGCGCTAAGCCTTCTTTTTTTGAGACTTTATTATGTTTGATTAATGATTCCGCCACTTGTTTGCCAATTGGCATCGTTGGGTCTAATGAAGTCATCGGATCTTGGAAAATCATTGCGATTTCTTTACCACGAATGGCTTGCATTTGTTTTTCTGTTTTATGAACAATATCTTGCCCTTTAAACAAAATTTCCCCGTTATCAATATTGGCATTACTGCTCAACAAACGCATAATACTGCGGGTTGTAACAGATTTACCACTCCCTGATTCACCTACGATGGCTAACGTTTCACCTTTATAAAGATCAAAACTCACACCACGAATGGCGTTGACTTTACCTGCAAATGTATCAAAGGAGATTCTTAAGTCTTTAACTTCTAATACTTTTTCCATAGTCATTCACCACTCTTACTCTTTCATCTTAGGATCAAATGCGTCACGTAAACCATCAGCTAACAAGTTGAAACAAATCATGATAACTGAAAGTGTTGCCGCTGGAATCCACATTAAATATGGAAGGAAACGGAAAGTTTTGTATCCTTCGTTTAACAAGGTTCCTAAAGATGCGGTTGGTGGACGTAATCCTAACCCAATAAAACTTAGGAACGCTTCAAAGAAAATTGCCGATGGGATACTGAACATCATTTGGACAATAATGACACTTGAGATATTCGGTAAAATATGTTTAATAGCAATTTTCCAACGAGATTCGCCCAATGTTTCTGCTGCCATGACAAACTCTTGGTCTTTTAGTTTCATGGTCTGGGCTCGCACAATCCTGGCCATTGATATCCAGTTTGTAATAACCATGGCCAAAACAATCGAAACAATCCCTGGATCAAAGACTGTTAGCATCAAGATCATAACAACTAAGTTAGGAATACCAGAAAGAACTTCTAAAATACGTTGCATTACTGTATCGACACGACCGCCGACTAACCCGGAAATCAGTCCATACGTTACCCCAATCGTAATATCTAGAATTGCCGCAATAAACGCAATTAATAAGGAAATACGTGTTCCCATAAATAAACGACTTAGGACATCACGACCTAAACCATCTGTTCCTAGATAAAAGTTTACGTTATCTGGAACGTTTGCTTGTGCATATTTATCAACTAATTGACCAGCAACTGTTGTTTTACCATTTAAACCATTCACGCTTTCCAAGCCAGGAATTCGTGGTGGTAAGTTAATGTAAGAAACATTTTGTTTCGTTGGGTTATGTGGTGAAACCCAAATGGTAATAATAGAGATAAAGATAATAACTGCTAAGAAACTCATTGAGATAACTGCAGCTTTATTCTTTTTCAAACGACGCCATGAGTCTTGTAAGAAACTTAAAGACGGTGTGGCAATACGCTCTCTTTCTTTTAGAGTTGAAGTGTTTAGAGGCTGAAACTCATCTGCCGGAATATCTTTAATCGCTTGTGGTAGATTATTTTTATTGACTGTTTCCATTAGCCTTTTGCACCTCCTGATACGCGAATTCTTGGATCAATTAAACCATAAAGTAAGTCAACAATCAGAATTACAACAACTAACATTGTTGAATACAAAATAGTTACTGCCATAATTGTTGGATAGTCGTTTGTCATAATTGATTTTACAAACTGTTCCCCAATTCCAGGGATGGCAAAAATATTTTCTACTACTAAAGAACCTGTCATTAAACCAACGGCTAAAGGTCCTAATAAGGTAATCAATGGAATTAAACTGTTTCTTAACCCGTGGCGGAATGCAACTTGCCAGCGACTCAAGCCTTTTGCTTTGGCTAATTCGACATAATCACTATGCAAGACCTCTACCATCTCGGTTCGAATAAACCTAGCCGAATCGGCCATTGGACTCATTGCCAAGGCAATAGTTGGCAAGATTGTGTAGGCAAAACCATTCCACATAGCAATTGGTAAGATTCTTAATTTCATTGCAAAAATGTATTGTAATAATACCGCGAAAACAAAGTTTGGAATAGAACGACCTAAAATGGCTAACAATGTTGCCAACGTATCTACCCAAGTATTTTGACGCATCGCTGCGATAATCCCCAATAAAATACCGACTAACGTACCAAAGATAATCGCTTGTCCTCCCAGTTGAAGGGATGGTCCAATTCGACCAGCTAATAACTTAGCAACAGGTTGGTTTTTAAATTGGAATGAAATACCAAAGTCTCCCGTTACCAGGTTCTTTAAGTAAATTCCGTATTGAACAATCACTGGTTTATCTAAGCCAGATTGTTTATTCAACATAGCGATTGTTTCTGGACTAAGTTTTTCTTGGTTGGTATAAGGCGTACCTGGTAATAATTGCATTAAGAAAAACGTAATCGTTGCGATTAACCACAAAGTGATAATCATGAAAAAGATCCGTTTAAGAAAATATTTTCCAAAACTATTCAATAATGACACCTCCGAGATTTTTTTGACTTCCTCAGTTATTTTCGTTAAAGTAATGACTAGATAGACCACAATAATAGATAGGGTGAACACATGAAAATTTTTAAATGGCCAATTATTACAGCCGTTATTTCCAGTATCGGCATTTTTCTTTACTTATTAATAAGTAAAGAACCTATCACTACCTCCTCATTATCAGATACCTTCTTTATCGTTTCGCTTTTCTTTTTAATTATCGGCATTGCTTTATGGATTATGTCCTCTGGCTTTTTCGATAACTTTCAGCGCTCAATGAAAAACGCGTTTCGTTTTAAAAAGAAAAATGAACCGAAAGAGTTTATCCCGCTTTCAGTCATTGGCGATGCACATCGCTCTTTCTGGCTAAAAACTGGGGGCATCTTACTGATTCTGTCTTTAGGCTTTCTACTATTTTACTTGGTCTAAGACAAGATAGCAAGAGGACCGTTGCCTTTTATTCCATGGCAAAGGTCCTTTTTTGTTTGCTATCGATCTTTTGTCAGGTTATTCTGAAATGTATGCCCATTTGTAGTCATACGTTGCGCCAGCAGGATGAACTGCGACATCTTTGACTTTTTCAGCACGTAAATGCGCTTCTGATTTTTGGAATAATGGTACCACACCCATGTCTCCCATAATCGTTTTCTCTGCATTTAACATATCATCCCAACGTTTTTCAGGATCTGTCGCATCTGCACTACTTGCAGCTTTCACGAACTTGTCAAACTCTGGATTGTTATAACGTCCACGGTTATATGAGTTATCTGAAGCAAATAAGTCTAAGAAACTACTTGGATCAGCATAGTCAGCACTCCAACCACCGATTACTGCATCAAAGTCGCCTTTGTTTGAACGATCTAAACGAACAGAGAATGGAACCGGACTAACCGTTACCTTCACACCATCTAAAGCATCTTGAATTGACCCTTGAACAAATTCAACTGTTTTCTTAGAAGAATCTGCATCTGAAGAAAGAATATCCATTGTTAAGGTTGAAATCCCCAATTCTTTTTTCGCTTTTTCCCAGTATTCTTTAGCTTTTTTCGTATCATATTCAATTTGACTACCTGCTTCTTTAGCGAAGTCTTTGCCGCCACTTGGGTCTTTTGCCATATCTGCTGGTACTAAACCGTTCGGCTCGATAGAACCATCCCCTAAGATTGATTCAACTAACGCTTTACGGTCGATTGAGTAAGAAATTGCTTTACGTAAGTTTGCATTTCTAAATGGTGATTTTTCATCACGTTGATTTAGTTCCATATATTGTGTTGATGCTTCTTTTTGACTAACAAAAGCTGGGTCATTGGCCATTTGTTGGGCTAATTCACCAGAAAGAACGACATCGTCTGTTTGTCCATCTTGGAACAAGTTCAACGCGGTTGGTGATTCTTTCACGACATTCACATCTACTGAGTCCAGTTTCACTGTGTCTTTATCCCAATATTGATCGTTTTTCTTGAATGACCATTTTGTATCTGTACCAGGACCATCAAAGCCGTCTAAGACGAATGGACCATTGTAGACAGCACTTTCGCTGTTTGATGCATAATTTTTACCATATTTTTCCACAATATCTTGACGTTGTGGGAAGAACGATGGGAAAGCTAATAAGTAATCAAAGTATGGTGTTGCTTTTTCTAAAGTGATTTCTAATTCTGTATCACTGACTGCTTTAATTCCTAATTCTGATTTATCTTTTTCCCCTTTAGCAATGGCATCACCATTTTTTACAGAGGCATACAGATAAGCATATTCAGAAGCTGTCGCTGGATCAACTGTTCGTTGCCATCCGTAAACATAGTCATTAGCAGTCACTGGTTTACCGTCTGACCATTTTGCATCTTTATTTAATTTAATTTTGTATGTTAGTCCATCTTCAGAAACTTCTGCTTTTTCCGCTGCACCTGCAGGTTGGACTTTGTTATCTTTGTCTAAACGATAAATTCCTTCATATACATTATTTAATGCAATAAAACTAATTCTGTCTGTTGCTAGTGATAAATCAGCTGTTGGCATTTCTTGTTGTTCTGTGACACGTAAAACTTGTTCGCCACTTGCCTTACCGCCACCAGACGCGCTTGAGCTATCTGACGTTCCGCCGCCTCCACAAGCCGCTAAAGTTGTTACGCTAAATAATGTAATCACACCGAATGTTAATGACTTTTTCAATTTCATAGTGTTGCCTCCTAAAATAATACAATCTGTATTTTCTGAAAAATCAGAATTTAATAATTATTTATTGCTATGGAATATATCTTACATTTTTCATATTAAAATTGCAAGTCAAAATGTTAACTTTTTTTAATTTTTCTTCTCTTCCTATCAGAAACCACTCTTTTTCTTCCTGTCTTTTATTGCAATTCTTTTGTCAGTTTTCTAAACATTATGGTAAATTAGGAAGTAAAGGAGTGACAAAATATGAAAAATTCTACGTTTTTAAAGGATTTGTTTGCTATTGATAAAGCAAATGACGAATTATTTCGGTTAGTTGGTGTCGCAATTTGTATGGCAATTCCATTATTAATTGGTTATTTTTCCAATAATTTACTCATTGGGACCTTTGGCTCGATGGGCATTTATACGTTTATTTATTATCAGCCGCTTCCTTTGCCCCAATTATTGCGCAGACTGAATATTGTTGGCTTTTTTATTGTTCTGGGCAACAGCTTAGGAATGCTAAGTCACCATGTACCTTGGTTGATTCCCATTACAATTGCCATCGTCGCTTTTCTTGCACGCTTACTTTTTAGATTGTATGGCATTGAGAAGCCTGGTGCTTTGTTAGTTATCATGTCAACGGCAATGGGAACAAGCAACAATTTTCCTTTACATAAGATTCCCATCATGGCCAGTTTTGTTCTTTTAGGAGTAGTGACCGGCATTATCATGGGCATTGTGCTTCATTTCATCGACAAGCGCCCCTACGTTTTTCAAAAACGGATGTCTCTTCAAGAACGACTTTATATTGATCCCGCTTCTTTATTAGATGCTTTGCATTATGCGGCCATTTTATTTTTAGCGGCTTATTTAAGTCAATCGCTTCATTTAGTCAACGCTTATTGGATGACGTTTACTTGCGCAGCCATTTTACAAGGGGAAAATTTACATTCTGTGATGCAGCGAAATGTGCAACGGATTCTAGGTACGAGTCTTGGGTTGTTGCTTTCTGCAATTTTATTAATGATTCCCTTTACACCTTTACAAACAATCGGTATCATTAGTATTCTATATGCAGCTTTTGAAGGATTCATTAACAGAAACTATGCGATTGCCAGCTTTTTTATTACCCCGATGTCCTTATTATTATCAAATCTTGCACGACAGCAAGTCATTAGTAATCTTTTAAACTATCGATTAGTCGGGATTGTGTTAGGTAGTTTACTTGGTTTTGCCGGCGCTTATGTTTTCACAACTGCGCTACGTTTCTATAATCGGGCCTACTCAATTGATGAAACCTTTGAAAATCAACAAGAAGAAAGAGGCGTTTTATGAAAATAACTTATCCCTTGCCACCAAATCTACCAGAACAACTTCCTCTATTAACGAACTGTCAATTAGAAGATGAGGCAATCTTAGAAAATCATTTGTATCAGCAGATTGATTTATCGAATCAAGAAATTCGTAACTTAGTCTTTCGGGATGCTGTTTTCGATCATCTTTCATTAGCAAATGGCCAGTTTGCTTCTTTTGATTGTAGTAATGTGCGTTTTGAAGCTTGCGATTTTTCTAACGTCGAATGGCTGTCTGGCAGTTTTCATCGAGTGACTTTCCTTCGTTGCAATTTGACAGGAACGAATTTTGCAGATAGCTATTTAAAAGATTGTCTATTTGAAGATTGCAAAGCCGATTATGCTTCTTTTCGTTTTGCAAATTTTAATCTTGTTCACTTTAATCAGACACGTTTAGTCGAAAGTGAATTTTTCGAGGTCACCTGGAAGAAACTCCTGCTAGAAGCTTGCGATTTAACCGAAAGTAATTGGCTAAATACTTCTTTAAAAGGATTGGATTTTTCCCAAAACACCTTTGAACGCTTGACTTTCTCACCAAACTATTTATCAGGTCTTAAAGTCACCCCTGAACAAGCCATTTATTTGGCAAGTGCCCTTGGTTTGGTGATTACCTAAGAAAATTTTAAAAAAATAGCCGAATAACTGGTTCTGTCGGTTCTTTCTTATTAAATTGTTATTAATTTTTTGGAAAAACCAACGGAACCATTTTACTTGTGCCTTATTTTTAGGTAAACTATCTTAGGTTAAGCAATCTCTTTTTTTGGAACAAGAGAAACTTTTGGAATCATTTCCTATAAATCATGAAGAGATTATGACAAACGTTCTTCTAATCCAAGAACGTCTTTTGTCCTATACTCGATTCTACTCAAAAGGAATGTCAGTGAATGAATATAAAAAAACAAGGCCTCGGTCAAGCGACGGGAAAAATTATTTTAATGGGGGAACACGCCGTTGTTTACGGCGAACCAGCAATCGCCTTTCCTTTTCAAGCGACAGAAATCACAGCCGTCTATACCCCAGCAAAAACTATGCAGATTGATTGTGCATATTTTACAGGATTGCTTGAAGACGTGCCCCAAGAGCTAGCAAATATCAAGGAAGTTGTTCAGCAAACCTTACATTTTTTAAAGGAAGATACGTTTAAAGGCACTTTGACCTTAACAAGTACGATTCCCGCTGAACGAGGAATGGGCTCAAGCGCAGCAACCGCTGTGGCCATCGTTCGAAGCCTTTTTGATTATTTTGATTACGCTTATACATATCAAGAATTGTTTGAGCTTGTTTCCTTAAGTGAGAAAATTGCTCATGGCAATCCTAGTGGTATCGATGCCGCAGCAACAAGCGGCGCTGATCCCTTATTTTTTACTAGAGGATTTCCGCCCACACATTTCTCGATGAATTTATCTAATGCCTACTTAGTAGTAGCTGATACGGGAATTAAAGGTCAAACACGTGAAGCAGTGAAAGACATTGCGCAGCTAGCTCAAAATAATCCCACAGCAATCGCTGAAACAATGAAACAATTAGGTTCTTTTACTAAAGAAGCGAAGCAGGCAATTTTACAAGATGATAAACAAAAATTAGGTCAGCTAATGACGTTAGCGCAAGAGCAACTCCAGCAATTAACCGTCAGCAACGATATGCTGGATCGACTAGTGGCTCTCTCTCTAGAACATGGCGCTCTAGGAGCAAAATTAACCGGCGGCGGTCGCGGTGGCTGTATGATTGCCTTAACAGATAATAAAAAGACCGCACAAACCATTGCACAGACTTTAGAAGAAAATGGAGCTGTTGCTACATGGATTCAATCATTAGAGGTGAAAAAGTAATGCTTTCAGGAAAAGCACGAGCGCATACAAATATTGCTCTGATTAAATATTGGGGAAAAGCCAATGAAGAATACATTTTACCAATGAATAGTAGTTTATCATTAACATTAGATGCCTTTTACACAGAAACAACTGTGACATTTGATGCCCATTATTCAGAAGATGTATTTATTTTAGATGGTATCTTGCAAAACGAAAAACAAACAAAAAAAGTCAAAGAATTTTTGAACCTTGTTCGTCAACAAGCCGATTGTACTTGGTTTGCAAAAGTAGAAAGTCAAAATTTTGTGCCTACTGCAGCTGGTTTGGCTTCTTCAGCGAGTGGTCTAGCTGCTTTAGCAGGGGCCTGTAACGTAGCCTTAGGATTAAATCTTTCAGCAAAAGACTTATCACGTTTAGCGCGACGTGGTTCAGGTTCTGCTTGTCGCAGCATTTTTGGTGGTTTTGCTCAATGGAACAAAGGCCACTCTGATGAAACTTCGTTTGCTGAAAATATTCCAGCCAATAATTGGGAAAACGAATTGGCCATGCTCTTTATCTTAATTAACGATGGCGAAAAAGATGTTTCCAGCCGTGATGGAATGAAACGAACATTAGAAACTTCTAGCTTTTATCAAGGTTGGTTGGACAATGTGGAAAAAGATTTATCCCAAGTTCATGAAGCAATTAAAACAAAAGACTTCCCTCGTTTAGGAGAAATCATTGAAGCCAATGGGTTAAGGATGCATGGAACAACCTTAGGTGCTGTCCCTCCATTTACTTACTGGTCCCCAGGCAGTTTACAAGCGATGGCTTTAGTTCGCCAAGCACGGGCCAAAGGAATTCCTTGTTACTTTACAATGGATGCAGGTCCGAATGTCAAGGTCTTAGTCGAAAAGAAAAACTTAGAAGCATTAAAAACATTTTTAAGTGAACATTTTTCAAAAGAGCAGTTAGTCCCAGCTTTTGCTGGTCCCGGAATTGAATTGTTTGAAACGAAAGGAATGGATAAATAAGCATGATTGAAGTTACTACGCCAGGAAAGTTATTTATTGCAGGAGAATATGCCGTTGTTGAACCTGGCCACCCTGCCATTATCGTTGCTGTGGATCAATTCGTAACTGTAACTGTCGAAGAAACAACAGATGAAGGCAGTATTCAATCTGCACAATACAGCTCGTTACCTATTCGCTGGACACGCCGAAATGGTGAGCTTGTATTAGATATTCGCGAAAATCCCTTTCATTATGTTCTAGCGGCGATTCATCTAACTGAAAAATATGCGCAAGAGCAAAACAAAGAATTGTCATTTTATCATTTAAAAGTGACGAGTGAATTAGATAGTTCAAATGGACGAAAATATGGTCTTGGTTCAAGCGGTGCAGTAACCGTTGGAACTGTCAAAGCCTTGAATATTTTTTATGACTTAGGTTTGGAAAATGAGGAAATTTTCAAATTATCAGCATTAGCTCACTTAGCCGTTCAAGGAAATGGTTCTTGCGGAGATATCGCCGCCAGCTGTTACGGGGGCTGGATTGCCTTTTCAACCTTCGATCATGATTGGGTCAATCAAAAAGTAGCCACTGAAACATTAACTGATTTGTTAGCAATGGACTGGCCTGAATTAATGATTTTTCCGTTAAAAGTACCGAAACAACTACGTTTACTAATTGGTTGGACAGGTAGTCCTGCGTCCACTTCAGACTTAGTTGATCGAGTCCATCAATCAAAAGAAGAAAAACAAGCGGCTTATGAGCAGTTCTTAATGAAAAGTCGGCTTTGTGTCGAAACAATGATTAATGGCTTTAACACAGGAAAAATTTCTGTTATTCAAAAACAAATTACTAAAAATCGCCAATTGCTCGCCGAATTATCTTCACTGACTGGTGTGGTAATCGAAACAGAAGCCTTGAAAAATCTTTGTGATTTGGCTGAATCTTATACAGGAGCTGCGAAATCTTCTGGCGCTGGCGGGGGCGATTGTGGGATTGTAATTTTCCGCCAAAAATCCGGGATTTTACCATTAATGACTGCTTGGGAAAAAGACGGAATTACCCCACTGCCACTTCACGTCTATACCTATGGTCAAAAGGAGTGTAAGGAGAAGCATGAATCGAAAAGATGAACATCTATCATTAGCTAAAGCGTTCCACAAAGAAAAAAGTAATGACTTTGATCGTGTGCGTTTTGTTCACCAATCGTTTGCTGAATCCGCTGTTAACGAAGTGGATATTTCCACTTCGTTTCTTTCTTTTCAGCTTCCCCAACCTTTTTATGTCAATGCAATGACAGGTGGTAGTCAGCGTGCAAAAGAAATTAATCAGCAATTAGGCATTATTGCCAAAGAAACTGGCCTTTTAGTTGCGACAGGATCTGTCTCGGCAGCGTTAAAAGATGCTAGTTTAGCGGATACGTATCAAATTATGCGAAAAGAAAACCCAGATGGACTCATTTTTGCCAATATTGGTGCAGGTTTGGGTGTGGAAGAAGCAAAGCGAGCGCTTGATTTATTTCAAGCGAATGCCTTACAAATCCATGTAAATGTGCCCCAAGAATTGGTCATGCCTGAAGGAGATCGTGATTTCACTAATTGGCTAACCAAGATTGAAGCTATCGTACAGGCCGTAGAAGTGCCTGTCATTGTCAAAGAGGTTGGCTTTGGCATGAGCCAAGAAACCTTAGAAAAACTCACCTCTATCGGCGTTCAAGCAGTGGATGTGAGCGGCCAAGGCGGAACGAGTTTTACACAAATTGAAAATGCCCGGCGGAAGAAACGCGAACTTTCTTTCTTAGATGATTGGGGGCAATCAACGGTCATCTCTCTTCTGGAATCACAAAATTGGCAAAAGAAGCTAACTATTCTTGGCTCTGGCGGTGTGCGTAACTCTCTTGATATTGTCAAAGGACTCGCTTTAGGTGCCAAAAGCATGGGAGTTGCTGGGACTATCTTAGCTTCCCTTATGAGTAAAAATGGTTTAGAAAATACCTTAGCCCTTGTACAGCAATGGCAAGAAGAAGTGAAAATGCTTTATACTCTTTTAGGAAAAAAGACGACAGAAGAATTGACGAGTACCGCACTTATCCTCGATCCAGTTTTAGTTAATTGGTGTCATAACCGTGGTATCGACAGCACTGTTTTCGCAAAACGTTAAAGAGACCAGAACATTAATGTTCTGGTCTCTTTATTTGAGTTCTTTTATCCTACATAAGCATCTAAGATAATTTGTTTTAGTTCACTAATTAATGGTTCTTTCGGATTTGCAGTTGTACATTGGTCTTCATATGCAAGTTCTGCCATACGATCAACCGTTGTGTCTAATGTTTCTTGTGAGACACCTTGGGCTTTCAAGTTCATGTCAATTCCGACTGATTTACCTAAGTCTGCTACTGCTGTTGCTAAAGCTTCTACTAATTCTGCGGTAGTATTTCCTTTTAAGCCTAAGAATTTTGCAATGTCTGCATAATCAGTATCGGCGCGGAAGTAATCATATTTAGGGAACATTGCGTGTTTTGATGGATCTTTCGCATTGTAACGAATAATATGTGGTAATAAAATCGCATTTGTACGACCATGTGGAATGCCATATTCCCCACCAATTTTATGAGCAATAGAGTGACAAATACCTAAGAATGCATTGGCAAATGCCATCCCTGCCATGGTTGATGCATTATGCATTTTTTCGCGAGATTCCATATCTGGACGTTTCACTGAATTTTCTAAATGATCGAAAACTAACTTGATTGCTTGTAAACTTAAACCACGTGTGTAATCTGAAGCCATCACGGAAACATAAGATTCAATAGCATGTGTTAAAACATCCATACCTGTATCTGCAGTGACTGAAGCTGGCACAGACATTACGAACTGTGGATCAACAATCGCTACATCTGGTGTTAACGCATAGTCTGCTAACGGATATTTCACGTGTGTTTCACTATCAGTAATAACGGCAAATGGTGTAACTTCTGAACCAGTTCCTGAAGTAGTTGGGATACAAACAAATTGTGTTTTTTCTGGTTTGGCAATTTTATATGTCCGTTTGCGGATATCTAAGAATTTTTGTTTTGCACCAAAGAACTCTGTATCTGGGTGTTCATAGAACATCCACATGCCTTTCGCCGCGTCCATTGCAGAACCGCCACCCAAGGCAATCACTGTATCTGGTTGGAAATCAACCATCATTTTGGTACCTGCATAAACAGTATTTGTTGATGGGTTTGGTTCAACATCAGAAAATACTTCGATTTTCACATCATTTTTACGTTTTTGTAGCTCTTTACGTACGATATCTGCATAGCCAAATTGAACCATACCTGGGTCACAAACTAACATGACACGTTCAACATTTTCCATTTTTTGTAGATATTGTAAAGAATTTTTTTCAAAGAAAATTTTTGGAGGTAATTTAAACCATTGCATATTATTTCTCCGTTTCGCTACCGTTTTAATATTAATTAAGTTAATGGCTGATACGTTTTTAGAAACAGAGTTTTTCCCGTATGAACCACAACCAAGTGTTAAAGATGGAATCATTTCGTTATAAATGTTACCGATACCGCCTTCTGCTGATGGAGTATTCACTAAAATACGACAAGCTTTCATACGTAAACCAAAAGCAACTTGTAACTCTTCATCTTCTGTATGAATTACTGCTGTATGTCCTAAACCACCTAAGTTTAACATCGCTTCACATAGTTCAAAAGCATGCTCTGCATTGTTTGATTTCATCATTGCTAAAACTGGCGATAATTTTTCTCTTGATAATGGATATTCTGGACCTGCACCTTCTAATTCAGCGACTAAAATTTTTGTGCCTTTTGGTACGCTAATTCCTGCTAATTCAGCAATTTTTTCTGCAGAGTTACCGACAATCGCTGGATTTACTGCGTATTTGCCTTCATTCATCACTGCATCTTCTAGTTTTTGTAATTCATTCGGTTTCACGAAGTAAACATTGTGTGCTTCAAACTCAGCTTTGACAGAAGCATAAATTTCTTTATCCACAATGACCGCTTGCTCAGAAGCACAAATCATTCCATTATCAAATGATTTTGAAACAATTAAATCATTAACCGCACGTTTTACTTTAGCCGTTTTTTCAATATAAGCTGGTACGTTCCCAGGACCAACGCCTAGTGCTGGTTTACCTGTTGAGTACGCAGATTTTACCATGCCTGCGCCACCAGTTGCTAAAACAATGGCAATCCCTGGATGATTCATCAAAGCAGATGTTGCATCAATCGATGGTTGTTCAATCCATTGAATACAATTTTCTGGTGCACCTGCTGCAATCGCCGCATCCCGTACAATACGTGCCGCTTCTGCCGAACATTTTTGTGCGCTAGGATGGAAAGCAAAAACAATTGGATTTCTTGTTTTTAAGGCAATTAGTGATTTAAAAATAGTTGTTGACGTTGGGTTTGTTGTTGGTGTGACCCCACATACCACGCCAACTGGCTCAGCAATTTCCATTAAACCGGTTTGTTCGTCTTTGTTAATTACACCCACTGTTTTATCATGTTTAATATTATTCCAAATGTATTCAGATGCATACATATTTTTGATTGCTTTATCTTCATAGATTCCACGGCCAGTTTCTTCGACAGCCATTTTTGCTAAAGGCATATGTTGGTCTAACGCCGCCATCGCCATTTGATGGACAATGTGATCTACTTGTTCTTGTGTAAAATCTTCCATTGCTTTTAAAGCGACATTCGCTTTTGTTGCTAATTCATCAATCATTGATGAAACATCAACTGTTTCTGTCTTTTCTTTTTTTACTGTTTTAACCATGTTCATCCTCCTAAGAGTTTCATTTTAAAAAAACTTTGTTAACTATTTCACATTCACATCATACAACATAAAACGAATCTTGTAAATAGTTTTTGTGATTTTTTTCACAACTATTTATAATTTTTTTTTATCTCAAAAAAAAGACCTATTCTTTTTTCTAGAATAAGTCTTCAATATCATGCCAGTCCCTTAAAGGATTTTTTGATGTCTGTGCCAATAATTGTTGATAGTCAAAAAATTCATTCGGCTTAACCTTCTGAATGTCTTTGCGACAGTCTTTGACAGATAAATGGGTTTGTTTTTTCCAACGATAGGTGAGTAAATAAGTCAATAAATCTTCTTCGTTGATGGAAGAATAACCTAGTTCACGAAAATTTTGGCACTTCTTTTTAATACTTTTATTGAGCATTTTTTGTTGT
Organism: Enterococcus sp. DIV1420a; assembly: GCF_051712165.1. Classification (NCBI taxonomy): domain Bacteria; kingdom Bacillati; phylum Bacillota; class Bacilli; order Lactobacillales; family Enterococcaceae; genus Enterococcus; species Enterococcus sp. DIV1420a. The sequence goes on along the minus strand of NZ_JBIOOI010000001.1, from coordinate 1,728,979 downwards.
AACCAACTTAATTTTTCCTTTGTCATGGGCTCTTCTCCTTCCAACCAAGCGAAAGATTGCTCACTTTTTAACTATCTTCCAACACTATAAAAAGGAACCTTTTTTGTAAACTTAATAGTTAAAAAGGACTTAGGACGTAAGTCCAAATGACCTACCTTCCTAGTCCTACATTTTAAGATAAACGACACGAGCGGAATAGGAATTATCTCTTCTTATTGGCTTTCTCGTGTGACTACTGGTCACAGTTTCGCCTTTGAAAAGCCTGTTCCGCTCTCTCTAACCATTAAATGAATTAGTTGATTCGTTTAGTCTTTCTTTTCTTTTGAAGGATCTGATGTTTCAGGAACTTCAGTTACTTCTTCTGTGACTGTCTCTTCAACTTCTGTGACTGGTACACTAGTTACTGCTGAATCATTTGTAACGGCAGTTCCAGGTGTTACAGTTCGAATTGCTGCACGGTCAAATTCTAAGACAATACCTTCGCAATCGATTAAAACTGTTTTTTCGTTGATTTCACTTAAAACACCATGTAAACCACCAATTGTGACAACACTATCGCCAGTTTTCATTGCGTTTAGTTGTTTTTGACGTTCTTGCTGTTGTTTCTTTTGAGAACGTGTCATGAAAAACATCATTCCTCCTAAAAGGACTAATGTAAAAATCATTGTAAATCCGCCACCCATTTGTTTCACCTCACTCTGCATTATTCACACTACTAACTGTATCAAAAAAATGCTTGAAGAACTAGTTTTTTCCTCTAATTTTTAGAAACTTTTTGCATTCGCTTTATTAAAGCCATATTCTTCAAAAAACGCTTGTCGGAATTCTAATAAATTGTCGTCCATAATTGCTTGACGGACATTTTTCATTAAGTCTAACAAGAAGTATAAATTATGATACGATGTTAAACGGATTCCAAATGTTTCATCACATTTAATCAAATGACGAATATAGGCCCGCGTATAATTACGACAAACATAACAATCACATTTTTCATCAAGCGGACGAAAATCTCTTGCATATTGGGCATTTTTAACAACCAAGCGACCTTGTGAAGTCATACAAGTACCATTGCGCGCAATACGTGTTGGTAGCACACAATCAAACATGTCAATCCCACGAATCACTCCATCAATTAATGAATCAGGGGCACCCACACCCATTAAGTAACGTGGTTTATTTTCAGGAATTAACGGTGTCGTAAAGTCTAAGACTCGGTTCATTTCTTCCTTAGACTCACCAACAGATAAGCCACCAATCGAATAGCCAGGAAAATCCATACTCACTAAATCTTTAGCACTTTGACGACGTAAATCTTCAAATCCCGCACCTTGAACAATACCGAATAATCCCTGTCTATCAGGATTCGCATGGGCTTTTAAGCCACGCTCAGCCCAACGAGAAGTCCGTTCAATCGAGCGTTTGACATACTCATAGCTTTCATCAAATGGTGGACATTCATCAAAGCTCATCATAATATCTGATCCTAATTTATTTTGAATATTGATCGCTTTTTCTGGAGAAAGGAACATTTTTGAACCATTTAAATGATTTCTAAAATGCACACCTTCTTCTTCGATTTTCCGCATATCACTTAATGAGAAGACTTGGAAGCCACCTGAATCAGTTAAAATAGGTTGATCCCAGTTCATAAATTTGTGTAAACCGCCTGCTTCTTCGACTAAATCTTCACCTGGGCGTAACCATAAATGGTAAGTATTACTTAAAATAACACCGGCACCCATTTCTTTTAATTCTTCTGGTGACATTGTTTTAACTGTCGCAAGTGTACCTACCGGCATAAACATTGGTGTTGGAAATGTGCCGTGAGGAGTAATTAATTCACCTAAACGCGCACCTGTGTGTTTATCTTTTTTGATTAAACGATAACGAATGGCTGGTTCCGTCATTCATTTCCCTACTTTCTACTATAATTTGTCCTCCCATCATCATACTTTTTTTTTATTGAATTTGCAAGGATTTCTCAAGGTTTCTTTTTTCAAAAAAGGATCCTTAAAAAACAGCAACTAGTTCAAATAATTCAAATGAGCTAGTTGCTGTTTGGCACTTATTTTGTCGCTGTATATTTTTCTAAATCTTGCATCGCTGTTTTCACAATTTCAGGGGTAATTTTTTGTTTCATATAATGAATCGTTTCGCCTTCTATACAAGCACGTTCTGCTACTTCTTGATACTCGGCTTCAGTTAAGTCCATCTCCATTTCTTTTAAAGAAATAGGCAAACCTAGTTGGTGATAGAAAGGAATCAATTCAGCGATTTCTTGCCATTTCTCTTCAATGGCTAATTGAACAAACACACCATACGCCACTTTGTTTCCATGCAATTGTCTATGGCTAGCTGGCAGCAAAGTTAGTGCATCATGAATGGAATGGGCACCCGCTGTCCGACCATAATCATCGCCAAAGCCACCCACCATTCCACCAATAATTAAATTCGTTTCGATGACATCAATAAACGATTGATTTAATTGCTGCTCTTCCATCGCTTTTAAAGCATTGATACTTTCATTTAACAAAATATCGCGGCATTTTTCCGCGGCAAAATGAGAAACTTGAATAGGTAACACTTGGACGTCTAACTGCGAAATAATCGCATCTGCTTCGTACCATTTAGCTAATGTATCCCCAATACCTGCCACCATTAAGGACCGAGGCGAATGCAATAACACTCTTGGTTCTACCAACACCAAAGCGTTTGCTTGCGGAAAAACGTCATATCGTTCCATTGCTCCATCTTCTCGATACATTACACTCAATGGCGTGCACGGTGCACAAGTAGCTGCTAAAGTGGGTAAAATAATTACCGGTAACGCCATTTTGTGTGCTAAGGCTTTGCCCAAGTCGGCCACTTTTCCTCCACCAACAGCGACGATGGCCTCTAAATGATTGTCCAGCACTTGCGCTTCTAACTCTTGCACACGTTGATCTGTACAAACACCTCCATAGTTTTCAAAAACAGCTGTTACTTTTTGAAACGTCGGAAAATACGGTTTTGCCGCTTGCCATGACTCAGTCCCGTGTAAAATGAATACACGATGAATATTTCTGCATAATAGTTGTCCTTCTAATAATTCCCACGAACCAATTTCGCAAAGATACTCTTGTGGTGTCCCTCTCACAATTAATGATTGTTCCATCTTGAAAATCCCCTTCATTTTTGACTTTTGAAAATTTTTTTGAAAAAGTTGTATTTTTTCAACTCTACTACTTTTCCTTTTACATATTCTATGATATGATAAACCACATCATAACACAATAAATTTTTATACATTTATTCGCTTTTTTTGAATATTTATAAAAATAATACAAAAAGGAGTTTACGCAAATGACCAAATGTAAAAAATGGCTACAGACGATTTTACCAATTTTATTCTTGTTGCTCTCATTATTACCTATTAAAGAAACTTTTGCAGCCGAAAACGATCCAGTCTATGACAAAATCATCCAAAAGGGAGAACTAGTTGTCGGCTTATCCGCAGACTATGCCCCTTATGAATTTCATGCAAAAGTAGATGGTGAAGATAAAATTGTCGGTTTTGATATTTCTATTGCTCAAAAAATTGCCGACGATTTAGGCGTTAAATTAAAAATCGAAGAACTAGGCTTCGATGCTCTGTTAGGGGCCTTAAAAACTGGCAAGATTGACATGGTCATCTCTGGCATGTCGCCAACGCCTGAACGATTAAAAGAAGTAGCTTTTTCTCAACCATATATGAACGTTCAACAAAGAGTCATTGTTCGGAAAGAAGACAAAGATAAATTTCATTCCACTAAAGATTTCGAAGGCGTTCGTGCAGGTGCCCAAAAGCAAACGACACAAGAAGAATTAATTAAAACCGAATTAACCGGTGCTGTCCCTACTTCTCTTCAAAAAATTCCAGATTTAATTATGAATCTAAAAAATAATAAATTAGATGCAGTCGTTATGGAAGAACCGGTTGGCGAAGCCTATGTTTCTCAAAATGAGGATTTAGCTTTTGCTGATGTTACCTTTGAAAAAGGCTCAAAAGATACTGCCGTTGCTTTTCCTAAAGATGCGCCTGTTTTGACGGAGAAAGTAAATGCCTCTATTAAACAAATTAATGATCAAAAATTAATGGACGGTTATAAAAAAGAAGCCAATCAATTAATGTTCCAAAAAGATCAAAGCTTTTTACAAAAGTATGGAAAGTTCTACCTTAACGGTGCGGGCTATACCATTTTCCTAGCTTTCATTGGTGTTTTGTTTGGTGCCATTTTAGGGGCATTACTTGCCTTAATGAAGTTAGCCAATTCCAAAATTTTACGTGGCATTGCCATTGCTTATATTGAATATGTTCGTGGCACTCCTTTGCTTGTTCAAATTTTTATTGTCTATTTCGGGACAGGCGTTCTTGGTTTAGACTTATCAAAAGTAGCAGCTGGTTGTATTGCCCTTTCTTTAAACAGTGGTGCATATGTAGCAGAAATTATTCGTGCTGGTATTCAGGCAGTTAATAAAGGACAATTGGAAGCTGCTCGTTCTTTGGGAATGAATCAAAACCAAGCAATGCGATACATCATTTTCCCACAAGCTATTAAAAATATTTTACCAGCGTTAGGCAATGAATTTGTTACAGTAATTAAAGAATCTTCCGTTGTTTCAGTCATTGGTGTTTCAGAACTAATTTTCCAAGCTGGCAACGTTCAAGGAGCAAGTTTTAAACCCTTCTTACCTTACTTAATTGTATCGTTAATTTATTTCGTCCTAACCTTTACTATCTCGCGTCTATTAGGTGTTGCTGAAAGGAGAATGAGTACTAGTGATTAACATTAAAAACTTACAGAAAACATTCGGAAAAAATGAAGTACTTAAAGGAATTGACTTAGAAATTGAAGCTGGTGAAGTTGTCGTAATTATTGGCCCTTCTGGTAGTGGTAAAAGTACTTTTTTACGTTGCCTGAACTTATTAGAAACACCAACTGGTGGCAGCGTTGAATTTGAAGGAAAAAATTTATTAGATAAAAATACCAACATTGATCAACTTCGTCAAAAAATGGGAATGGTATTCCAAAATTTCAATCTTTTCCCGCATAAAAATGTCTTGGAAAACTTAACGATTAGTCCTGTTAAAGTAAAAAAAGAAGCCGCTGCTGAAGCCACAGAACATGCTCTTTCTTTACTGGAACAAGTTGGTTTATCAGATAAAAAAGAAAATTATCCCGCTCAACTTTCTGGTGGGCAACAACAACGGGTAGCGATTGCTCGTGCTTTAGCCATGCGCCCTGACGTGATGCTGTTCGATGAACCAACTTCTGCCTTAGACCCTGAAATGGTGGGCGAAGTGCTATCCGTTATGAAAAATTTAGCTATTGAAGGGATGACAATGGTGGTGGTTACCCACGAAATGGGCTTCGCAAAAGAAGTTGCGGACCGTGTCATTTTTATGGATGCAGGAATCATTCAAGAAGAAGGCACACCTGAAGAAATTTTTGATGCGCCACAAAACCCAAGAACACAAGATTTTCTAAGAAAAGTTTTATAAAAAGGAGCACCTGGTATGGATCGCAAGAATATCGCAACACGTTACCAACAACCTACTGAAAATTTACTCATGGATATTGCAACATTGGCGAAAAAGACCCCAAATTTAATCGATTTATCGATTGGTGACCCTGACTTAATTACCGATGAGCGGATTATCGAACAAGCAGCTAACGATGCCAAAAATGGGCATACAAAATATACCGCTTCTGATGGTAGCGAGGCATTCATTGAGGCGGTCATTCAGTTTTATCAGTCACATTATCAATTATCTTTTCAACCGAATCAAGTCCGGGCCACAGTTGGCGCTCTGCACGGAATGTACCTTGCCTTACAAGTGATTCTAAATCCTGGAGATGAAGTGATTATTCATGAACCTTATTTCTCTCCTTATAAAGACCAAGTCCTTTTAGCAGATGGCGTTCCGGTCTTTTTACCAACCTATGAAAAAGATGGTTTCCAAATTGATGTAGCTCTTTTGAAAGAAAAAATCACGCCTAAAACCAAAGCGATTATTCTTAATTCACCGAATAACCCGACAGGCGCTGTTTTCTCTGAAGAAACTTTCAGAGAAATTGCACAGGTAGCGATTGAACACAACTTATACATTCTTTCAGATGAAGTTTATGAAGCCTTTTGTTTCCAAGAAACGTTTACTCCCATGGCTACGTTTGCTCCAGAAAATACTATCACTTTTGGTAGCTTTTCAAAAGCCTTTGCAATGACTGGTTGGCGTATTGGTTATATGATTGCCCCAGACTATATTAACGAAGTAGCCAAATTAATTAATGAAGGCGTTACGTATTCTGCGCCTACGTTGTCACAGCAAGCAGGAATCTATGCGTTACAACATTTTGACGAATTTGTAGACCCAATCGTTGAAGTGTTCCAAACACGTTTAGAGTATGTGGCCCAACGAGTAGCAAAGATCCCTTTCCTTTCGCTTCATCCAGTCAAAGGAAGTATTTACGCCTTCATTAATATTCAAAAAACTGGACTAACTTCCGTCCCTTTTGTGGAAAAGCTTTTAAAAGAGACACAGGTATTAGTGATTCCTGGAAAAGCATTTGGTGAAACAACGGGCGATGAGTACATTCGTTTAGCCGCAACACAAAATTTAGATTTATTAAAGGAAGCGTTCGATCGAATTGAAAGAATGACCTTTGAATAAAAAAAGCTTCTGCATTAGCTAATAATCATAGCTAATGCAGAAGCTTTTTAGATTTCTTCTATCAATTCAATCGCTTGCCCACCAACATGCGGTGGAATTGACATAGTCATCGGCGGCAAGCCCACGACTGTGAAACGGACTTTGGTCCCTTTTTTCAAGTGAGACAGTGGGATACTTTCCTCTAACTGTTCAACAAGTATGTTTAAAATTACCCCATGAGAAAATAAGGGCACAATGGATTCTGGATCACTTTCTGCTTGGATATTTTCTAAATGTAATCGCATTGACAATGGCTGCGTCTCATTTAACACACCAGCATCTGCTAATTTCCCTGTAAAAACAGCAAGTTTTTCAGTCATTTGTTTGCCTCCTTTTTAAACATCATATTGAAGAGAATTAATTCCATCCCCTAAAAATTCTGAAGCGTTGTTAAATTCGGCAGGATCATATTTGGTATAGGAAACTTGTAATGTCAAAGTAATATTCCTTAAGGTTTCAGAATGGGCAAATTTCTCTTGAGCTTGTTGTTTGAATTCTTTTCTAGTAGTGTATCCGTCATCCCCATCGCGGAAAATTAATAACGCCCAAGTCGGCGGTGTGCCGTCGATAAAGTATGGTAAGAAGCGATCATCCGTTGTCTCTTTAATCGCCGCTGTCACGATTTGTAGCAATTCATTTTTTTGTTCAGGACTTAATAAGTTACGAATACTTTCCCAATAGGCCACTCGGATCACGACCAAATATAACGGCGCTTCATAACGTGTAGAAATGTCAGAAAATAAATCGAATCCTTCCTCGTACATTTTTGCTGTTCTTAAATTAGTTACTGCATCTAACGCATTTAACCGTGAAGTTTCTTTACGTAAGCGAATATTTTCTTCTTCAATCGTACGAATTTGATAAGTCACTGCATAGATTGTTAAACAGTAGAGCGGCGGCATGATTAGCCAAAATAATGAGCCATAGCTAAACAAATCATGATAGACATACTGATATACAACATAAGTCAATTGTAGAAAAATAAATATAAGCGAAAATGTTAACCCCGCTGTAATTCCTACAAAATAGGTAACGATAATTAAGATAACTGAAATTAATAGACAACTTAAGTCCACAAAGAAATCATTCGTTCCTAAGGCCATAAAGATGGTTGTGCCGACAACCAAAACAATTCCTACCAACAAAGTTAAATCCAAAAGTAAGGTCACTCGTTTTTGATTCACTCTATTCCCCACCTTTCAAATTCTTCTTCACGATGAAGAACGCACTTAATCCAATAATAGTCATACCAATTAAGAAGACAAATAGATAAATCATTAATTTATGATTATTGACAATTCGTTTACCTAATGATTCGTTGCTGACGTTGCTTACACGTTTTTTGAAACGATAATCATAGCGACGATAGTTCGGATCGACCACAATGGCATCTCCTTTGTACATAGAAGTATTCTTCTCTGTATTCACTTGTGTAGAGGCTAAAAAGACACCTTGTGATTTAGCTCCTGTTAAGATTAACGCCGCGGCTTTCGCATTATATGGAGAAAACATTAACTGCGCCGTACCGATTTGTTTACCATAATCTTTTTCAATGCTCAGTTTCTCGTTTGAAACAAAACGTGTGAAGTCCTTATCATAATGGAAATATAACTGATCGTTTAACTTACGAATCATCGGATTGTCCTTAGGCGTACCAAAAATAATCAAGTTATGATTTTCTAATGCCGCATTTTTAGGCGCTTTTTTATAATACGTAATCTCACCGACATTACTTTCGGCATAATTACCAATTAAGTTAAATAGATTGGTCAACACTTTAAAATAGTTATCGTCCATTTTTTCTGGTAATAAAATCGCTAAATCAGCAAAAGAACGGCTTCTGATAAAAATGTTCGGATAGTTATTAAATAATATGTCATTAAGTTCTTCTGTTTGAATAAACGCATTCGAATTATTTTCAATAAAGGCCCATGGAGTCTGACCATTTCGTAAAACTTCTGGTGATTTAACATTCAAATCAAAAGCAACTTTTAAAACAAAACTATCAGCAATTTCTAAGTTCTTTGGAAATTCGAGATTTAATTCATCACCGTTCGCACCAGCAGCGGTTAATTTCTTGCTGCCAATTGGTTTGTCATTGGCATAGACCGTCACTAAAGAAGAATCAAAATCTAAGTTTTCAGCGTATTTAAAATGTAAATGCACGCGACTTCCATTGGCATTGTTTCGATCCACTGGTAAATTGACAAAGTACGTTTGTTCTTGGTGATAGGCCCCTTCTAGTTTGTCCCCCGTTGATGTTAATGGATAATTTCCATCAAATTCTAAAGTTGAACTAAACGTATCGGTATTCTCATCAACTGTTGTCTCTTCTTTATCTGTTTGGGTCATTAATTCATAGTTTGCTAAATAACGTCCCGCACGAACAAGTAAGTCCTCATCTTTAGAAGTAGCTACTAAAACATGCTTATCTGGTTGATTGAAAAATTTTAAGACAGCCTGGTCCTCCACGCGTTTGCTATCAATTTGACTTTTATACTGATCTGGTAATTTATCATAGCTGGCAATAATCAACTGATAGGGTGCAGACTGTTCTTTGTTCAAAGAAGCCATTGGCAACAATTCTTCTGAGGTAGTAATCAAACGAGCAGCACCAGCTAACGCATGGGTCGCTGCAGCTAATTCTTTTTCCGATGCATTTTCTGGTGTCAAAATAACACTGTGTTTATTCGCAATCGTGTCTGCTCCCACAAAATGATTATAAAAAGAATGAATCGTATTCTCTGGTAATTGTAAATCGTATTGGAAGTTTACGTTAGATCCTTCATACATCGTTAACCAATTTGCTGGAGTTTCAATTAAATTATACATGTCGTTTCCTGCCTGATTAATAATTTGGCCTTCAACAGTCAATGTATTTGTCTCTTTAATCAGTTCCAAAGGGATTTCAATCGTCTTTTGTTGAATACCAGTCGTATTTTCAGGACGCCAAGAATAAAACTTCACACCATTAACCGCCACAGTTAAATCTGAGGTCTGATTATTTTTTAATTGTGTGATTTGGTAGGTCATATTGAATGATGCTTTTTTAACGTTCCAATAATCAATTTTTGTAAAATACATGGTGCTACGGACAGAAGTACCTGTTAAAGAGATTGTTTTATTTTGAAAAGGTTGTGTAAAGGTATGGTTGTCTTGTTCTTTGTTTTCGCCGTATACGGTCGGACTTGCGACACCAATCAGAATTGCCAGAAAGAACAACCCTATTAAAGTGACTGTTTTTTGTTTCATTGCACGTTTCCTCCTTATTTAAATCGTTCAGTTTTGTACCATTTTGTTTGTGTTTGTTTATGAAAAACATTTTCTTTAATATACATCACCATGCCATAAGCGGCGACTACTAGCCACATCTGACTGTATGTAATATACATCAAGGCAATAATTAAGATATTCTCTAAAGTCATTTCGCCTTTTTCGGTTGTAATACTGACAAAAGTACTGAAAATAAATAACAAAATCGCTAACAACCATAAGGAATTGCTAAATCCTTGCAGGGTCGTTGTTAAGTAACCAGACATTGATAAAACTAACATGATGTCTGACAAAACGAGCGATGTCATTAAGAGAAAATAAATGGACAAGAAATATAAAATATCAAAACGGATCCGACTCGCTTTAGGATTAAACAATAATTTAGCATTTTTAACAATGACATAAATATTGCCTTTGACCCATCGCGTCCGTTGTCGGAACCAAACTGACAAAGTTTGTGGCTCTTGCTCCCACGTCACTGCTTTTGGTTGAAACTTAATTTTATAGCCCATCATATAGATGCGGAAACTGATTTCTGTATCTTCGGCTAACGCTTTGTCATCCCAGCCGCCAATGGCTTCAATAATACTACGACGAACAATGAAATTTGTGCCAGGAATCGTGCATAACTTAAATAATTGAAAACGACCGGCTTGTGCCATCCATTGAAAGGCCAGTGTCTCGATATTAATAAAGCGTGTCAACAAGCTTGCATTGCGATTTCTCGTTCTAAATTTACCAATAACCGCGCCGTATTCTTCACTAGCGATTAACTCTCCAACTAAATAACGGAGTGCATTCGGTTCAGGTGTATTGTCCGCATCATAAATGGCAATCACGTCCCCCTTGGCTTGCTTGAAACCAATGTTTAAGGCATTAGACTTACCTTTACCACCTGTTATATTGTCTGTATTAATAATCTGCAAATTTCGATTAACCGCCTTTTTTTGGACGTTCGCTAAAAGCTCAGCACTATTATCACTTGAGTTGTCATTAATCACAATAATTTCATAGCGATCTTGCGGATAATTAAAATTCAATAACGCTTCAACTGTCCGCACAATGACAATTCCTTCATTATGGGCCGGCACCATAATTGAAACAAACGGCGCGTCTTCGTCCTCTACAGGTGGTGGTGCGACAGGATCTGTTTTTAAATAATAAACATAGCCAAAAATAACTAAGAGAATATTTACAATTAGTAGACTCCAAATAATGATAGTTGCTGTTAACATTACAATGTCAGCAATGGTCATTTGTCTTCCTCCTTATTAATATATTTCGACCGATAATTCTTTCGTCCAATCATAAACAAAATAATCAGGATGATTAAAGTCAGTGTCACAACGCCAATCAAAATATTGTTTGTGATACTGAAAAAGAATGAAAATAACCCTGTAAATCGTTGTTTTTCAACTGTTGAAGCCCCTGTATCAGCCAAACCATTGACAATTTGATTGTTTAAGAAGAACCGATTATTCCGAAATTCGATTTTCTGCGTTTGTGTTTGAACAGTGAAATGTTGATCCGCTTCTGAAACACTAAACACTATTGGTGCTTCCTTGACTTCTTGAATTAGATGATCCACTTCTTTTTTAGAATTTGGAAATGAAAAACTAATGGTGGTCGGCATTGGAAATCGATAGTCATTCGGATTATCTTTATCCGTCCATTCAATCCCCGATAAATAATCATACGGTAAATCAAACAAAGCATTCTTATAAGTGATTGATTCTCCCGTTTGGTTCCGATAAAAAACGCGTTCAATCGGCGGATTTTCTCTTAGAATCACTGTATCACTAATTGCTAGACCATCCTCTTGGTATTGAAGGTCTTGATTCCAGTATCCTGGAGCAGAAATGCCTACTGGATAGACATGTCTGTCGACCAATAAACTAATCTGCTGCTCCATCAATTGTTTCAAGGCACGTTGGTCATTTAAATCAACATTGTTAACGACCGGTGTTTCTAAGAAAATAACCCCCGTCGAAGCAAACGCACGTAACGCATTCGTAAATAGTTTATAAGGTAAAATCGTATTGTTTTGTGAAACGCTCGTACTGGATAAAATATAAGGATACGTGGTTTTAACTAATTCTTCTTGCAAATAGGTTGCCACAGACATATCTCTTAACGGGTTAAAATCAGAAATCGTCAAAAACGGCCGTGACATTTTTTCACTTTCCAGCCATTGACTAATCACGTCCAAGCTTTCTAAAAAAACAGCGCCTTTGCGTTCAAACATTGGTAGAAAAGCATGCCCATTCTCAATTACACCAAATGGATATTCTTCTGGTGCTAATTCTTGTGTTTTTAATCGGCCAACTGTCTGACCTTGCGTATTTTCCAGCACAACTGATTGATCTTGAAAAGGCAATACTTGAGAAAAGCGGTTTTTTTCATCTTCTAACCGATATTGACGATGACTTAATTCTTTCCATGTACCGCTAAAATATTGTTTTTCATCGTCACGCATGTTTCGACCAATGTGTAATTGTTTGCCTTTAAAATGAACTCGATCTGCTAGAAAATCAGAGGCAATAACGCCGGCTTGTTCAGGCCAATTCACCATAGAAATCAAACTGTCATAGCCATCATTTAGCAATTCTCCAGGCACATAGTCTGACACCGCCACGCTCTGAACTTCTACTCCAAAACTCGTCAACACTCGTTGTAAAGCATCCACATCATTTTCTTTTTTCCCAGCAATATTCAAGCTGTCATAGACAAGTAAGACATGTTTACTTGGTGCAGCCAGCGCCGGTTTGGCAAAGCCACAAAAAACGAAAAAGAGTAAGAAACACACCCAGCCAATAAGATATTGTTTATTTTTCAATTCCCTCTACCTCCCCAATGACTTGTGGTGTTGTATCTTGCCACATTCGTTTACCAATAACATCAGAAACAATTTGTAACAAGAGAAAATCTAAAAATACTGAGACTAAAAACAAATGACGTACTAAGTCACTATCCCCATCAATAATAATTGTTGAAATGAAAACAACTAATAAATTAAGATAGATCCCTGTCATTAAAAAGAAGCGAAAAACTAATCTGGGTTCGTTTCTCTTGAGTCCTCTGTATAAACCAACGCCATATAAACCAAACAGAATCACGCCTAATAATAGATAGAAAGCAAAGTTTTTAGGGAAAAAACTGGCTTTAATACGGTTATACACCATAAAAAATTTAGATTGTTCCAGCGGTGCACGCCCCGTCGTTTTCTCAAAATTCCCCACATTATTAGGCTTTACTAAGTAAACATTTGGGACCGCTGAATTCAGTCCTTGCCATAATTCAGATGGATAATTTAAATAATTCAATAACACCCATCCAAAACTCGTTTTATCAAAAAAATCTTTTTTCATTTGTTCAGAAGTTGGTGATACAGGACTGTATTCTTCAAAGTAGGAACGTCCCTTTTGCAACCCATATTGCGGGTTGATTCCGCCCTCTGACATCCGTTTATCCGGAACCTTACTATCCTTCATTACACCGCGCGTCATGCTGTGGTAGACATCACGTTCATAGATATCGTTAGGAACGATAAAAGCTGCTAACGTTGTAAAACCAATCAACGCAATTAAAAAGGCCGTCATTGACAATCGTTGGTAACGTTGTGACAAGTAGACAAAAAATCCTAATCCAGCAATAATTACGCCAATAATCAGCAAATATTCTTGGCGTGTTGTCCCTATTAAAAGTACTACTGCTTGTGCCAAGATAACTAAAACTATTCTTCTGAGCCAAGTTCGTGGTTTCGTCACCCGATAAAAATAGACTGAAAATGCTAAGACACTCACAGAAAGTAAAAAACTCGTCGCTTCTGTATAAAAGGAATTAAAATAAATCGTATAGGAGGTATCTCCTAAGATGAAAATAACCAACAAAGAGATAAGATAACTTTTTTTCAAAGACACGCCTTCGGTTAAGCCTCGTACCAGAATATAAATTGACACTAAAAAACAACTAAGATAAACGAAACCTAAGAAACGAATATCGAAAAGTGTTTGACTATAAAAAAGTTTATTAAGCCAAATGGCAATGGTGATGAAAAATTGTTGAGTGGAAACAAAGTGCGTCGTTGTTTCATTAAAATAACGCATAATTGAAAAGTCCTTAACAAAATAGGCCACATTGTCGTAGCTATCACCATTGACACGATAAAGACTATTTGAATTTAACACACGAAAATACTCGCCATTATCACCCAAGCCATTAATCGGATAAACGAATAACAAAATGCTTGTCACTAACCCAATCCCTAAAACGGCCAAAAGACTTGGAGAAATATAACGACTCAACCATTCAAAAGCCGAGTTCATGTATTTTTTGATCTTTTCCATGCTTTCACCTCATCTAGAAATCATAGGCCAAAAGAGCCATTAAGTTATTATAGGAATAGCCTTGTTTCGTAACTTTATCACCAAATCCTCCATAAATCGGACTGCTTGAATCCATAATTTGAAAATTATTAAGTACTGTAATTGCCGCACGATACAACTCTTTGTCATTTTCGGCAACACCAATTAAAGCCGCTATCGCATAACTAGCTGCAGATTGATTTTTATCCACGGGCGATCCATTTAAATCATACGAGTTAAAAAGCGTTCCTTGCTGAACTTGTTTTCGCACAAAATCAATACTAGTCTGCTTCGCCATACCCACTTCACTTAAATGGACAATCGTTAATAAAGATTCAATAATATTAAGTGTTCCGTTGTTTTCGTATTTATTTGTTTGATGATTAAACTTCGTTTGATAAAGAGGTAAATCATCAGAAATATAGCCATCATCTATTAATTGGTAATGATACTGCAAGTAGTCTGCTGAAATCCCAAATTCTTTGTATAGATAACCCAGCGTAATTAAGTCAATATAAAACAAAGAAGTTTCTGAAGACTGTTGTTTTGATTTACTATCGTAAAAATCAATTAGAATATTATCTTTCATAGAGGTTTTCATAAAACTCTTGCCTAATTTTTTAATTTCTTGATCGTACTGATCTGTTTTAAAATGCCCCCCTGCTTCAATTAATGAACGAATGATCCGTAAATCATCAATCGAGGCATTGACATTGTATTTATTGCCTTGTTCGTCAATTCGGTAACTAAATTGGACACCGTCGTAAAAGGTGTCTTTCGTCTGCTTGTAAAAATTATCAAAACGTCCCTGCGTATCAAAAGCTAAATTACGCAAATATAGACCCGAAGACTCACTTAACAGCTCATGTCCTGTGGCGACATCTTTGCGTTCAGCATCTGGTAAATAATTGGTTAAAAAGCCGCCGTCTGTTTTGAGCCGGGTTTCAATAAAAAACTTCAACAAATCTTTGCGTTCAGCGGTTTCTTTTGTGTGAAATTCATGTTTTGTTAAAAAATGTTGTTTGTCTGTCGACATTAAGCGTTGAATTTTTGGATTCACTTTTTCCACCTCTACTTTATAGGATTTTTCTCTAAACAAAAGAAAATATCCTCCCAGAAGCACCACGAATACCCCAATAAAAATCCAAAGTTTTCTCTTCATTGTTACGCCTCTTTTCCTCACTTCTTTATTGTCAGTGTACACAAAAGTACTTGTTTTTGCGAAACTTACGCTACCTCTTCAAACGCAAGAAAAAAAGCAATCCATAAAAATAAAAGGATTGCTTTAACCGTTTCGTCGATCATTTCCTGTCATCGTAATCTCTTTTGACAGATAACGCACACGTTCCATAATTCGTCTGGCTTTTAGCGGCTCTTGTTCTCCTCGTTGCGTCACGGTTAAATGCTCTTCTAAAGCTTTTAAATCTAGATTGGAAGAGAAAAAAGTAACTAATTGTTCTTGCATTCGGTATTGCAAGATTACGCTTAAAACGTCGTCACGAATCCAACTAGTCATGGATTCCGCACCAATGTCATCAATCATTAATATAGGGGATTTTTTTACTGCATCGAGCTTTTCACCAACTTGATCGCGACCAATGGCTTGCTTCATTTCTACTGTAAATGTTGGAAAATGAACAATTGTCGTAGTAAATCCACGTTCTGCTAAAGCATTAGCCATCGCACCTAATAAGAAAGATTTTCCTACACCGAAGGGACCTTGTAAATAGATCCCTTTATGAAATTCTTTTGGTGTCGCAGGATATTCTCTTAAAAATTGCATTGCTTCTGCTAACGCTTTGGCTCGACCTTGAGAAGATGGATCGAAATCTCGTAAATTTGCTTCTCGGACATCTTTTGGCATGTCCATTGCCCTTACTCGATTACGAATTTCTTCTTCCTTCTGACGGGCGATTAAATCAGCCGTTGGGACATACGTTACATCAATGTAATGAAAATTCAACATTAATCTTGGCTCATAGCCTGGAGCAATCATTGCTGGATCGTTTAATTGAAATTTCTTTTTTTCTTGAACAAATTCATACAGCTTAGCATAACTTTTACGAATATCTTCATCGGTTAAACGCTCTCGGTTTGCTTGTATAAAGGCTTGAACATCTTGATCTTTCAATACTTCGTTAACCAGCTCTTCATATCGTTCATTGATGTCACGCTTCTGGATAATTTTTGACATTTCTTTTCCTACGTCTTCCATCATTGGTCACCTCCTTGGTTTAAAAATTCTTGAATTTGTCGATCTAACTCGGCTTGTTCTTCTGGGGAAAGTTTTGTTTCATCGTTTGGCTGATCTGCCCATTCTGGCAATCGCTCTTGTCGAACAGTTTGGCGTTTCCCTGAATAATTTTGTTGTCGCTGTTTTTGTTTGGTTTGGCTTTGTTTTGCCAATTCTCTGACATGTTCAATTGCTTTTTCTGGTGAATGAATGCCACTTTGTCCCCATTCATTCGCAATTCGATTCACATACTCCGCTTTTAAAGTCGGTTGTTGTTGAATATTGTAAACATAGTTAATCAAAATATTAATCACACTAGTCGGTAAGCCTGATTTGGCAACCAAATATTTCACTAATGAACGTTCTTGTGGTGTCGTATAGCCGCCTCGACTATTTTTTAAAGCTTCTAAATATTGAATAGGCGGATTCTTTTCACTATCCATAATCATTTGAATATCCAGTTCAGAAAAACCATTCATTTTTAATGCGTTATATCGATACGTTTGTTGCTCTTCCACCGTCAATTGTGCTTGCTTGTTTGTCACTACGTTTGTTGGTTGTGGTTTTTTATCAGGATCAAACGCTTGATGAATCGTTCGCACTAATTCCTTAGGCAAAATTCGACTTGTATAATAGTCAAATGATTTCGAAGCAAAGTCTACCATATCTAACTCATTGATGCCATATAATTGATGAAAAACATAGACTTCTTCTTGAAAACTAGCCTCATCTTCAGGCAGTTGTAAACCTAAACGGTGCAAACCTTCCACAAAATAGTGCCAATCAAAAGAATCCGTTGATACAGAAATTTTCTTCGATTTTTCTTGTTGAGAAAAAGTTTCTTGAATCGTTGTCAATCGGTTCGCTTCGGAAACAATTTGTTCTTCTTTAAAGGCATAAACCTCTTGAAAGCTAGCGGAAACATTTTGATAGCCCTCTGTTTTGGTAGGATGCGGTTGGAACTTTTGCACTAATTGATCAAATTTCCGTTGTCCAACCCGATTAAATAACACTAAAGCTAACACTTCATCTTTAAAAAAACGAGCGGCTGTTTCAGGTGCTTTTAAATAATATAAATAACAATCTCCTAATTCCCGATCTGTTTTTTTATACGTTTCTAGCAACCCAATGCCTTCTAATTTGTAGCAAGCTTCTTCTAATTGTTGACAACTCAAGTCCAGCAAACTAATTAAATCTGCATGAAACAGCGAGCCATTCTCCTCTGAGTCTGTTGTTTCAGATAACAAAAGCCAATATAAACTAAACGCATTGGCGCCGACAATTGGTTGATATAAAAAGGTTAAAACCTCTTTCTCTTGATCAGAAAGCGGTGAATCAATAACCGCTTGAAAAATATTTTTTGGTTGGATTCTTTGCCGATTTCCTTTCAAAGAAAGACCTCCTTTTTAATTTTCTGAGTCAGGAGAAGAAGATTTTGCTTTGTCGACAATGTCCTGTAACTCTTTCAAAAACACGCTCATATCTTTGAATTGTCGATAAACACTCGCAAAGCGGATGTAGGCAATTTCATCTAGATTGACTAAATCTTCCATCACATATTCACCGATAAGCGTTGTAGAGACTTCATTTTCCCCTAAACTACGCACTCGATTTTCAACATTATCGACAATTTGAACCATTTGTTCCATAGCAACGGGTCTTTTTTCCGCAGAGCGAATGAGCCCACGCAAAATTTTATCACGATTAAATTCTTCACGATCCCCATTTTTCTTGATTACAAGTAATGGCGCCGCTTCAATTCTTTCAAATGTAGTGAACCGATAACTGCAATTTTCACATTCACGACGACGGCGAATTGCACGTCCATCATCTGCTTGACGGCTATCAATAACACGGGAATTATTATGATGACATCTTGGACAACGCATAACGTTCACCTCTTCTATTCTGTATAATTTTTGTTGCCTATATTATAACATGAAATTGCGCTATTACTAGGTCTTTAGAACTGGTTCTTAGTTGAATCTTTGCCATTCTTTAATAAAAACAAAGACTTTCACTGTTTTTCTGAAATTTTCAAAACATTTTACGCCATTTAAAAAATATTCACTTCTTTCCAGTTTGTTTCTCTAGCCACTTCTTCACTTGCTGTTCCGTTTCTTCTCTAGTTCCTTGGTTATCAAACACGATATCTGCTCGTTCTTTTTTCATTTCAATCGGCCATTGGCTAGCAATTCGTTGTTGCGCTTCTTCTTCTGTTAATTGGTTTCGGGCCATCAGACGCTCTTTTTGAATCTTTTCTGGTACATATACCACAGCAACTTGATCCATAATCGCCTCATAATGAGCTTCATAAAGCAGAGGAATATCAACAATAACCAGGGAGGCTTTCTTTTTAGCTTCTTCAATTTGACGTAAAATTTCTTTTCTTAAAAAAGGTTTCAGCGTTTCATTTAACAACTCTCTTTTTTGAGGACTAGCGAAAATTAATTGTCCTAATTTTTTCCGATCCAATTCACCAGTTGTTAATACTATTTCTGGTCCGAAAGTTTCAACGATTGCGGCTAAGGCTGGTTGCCCTTTTGCAACAATTTCGCGGGCGATAATGTCGCCGTCAACAATTGGATAACCCGCTTTTTTAAAAAGAGCAACAACCGTACTTTTACCTGTCGCAATCCCTCCTGTAATGCCTAAAACTTTTGTCATTTCAATCGACGACCTTTCAATTGTTGGCATTGTGGACAATAATGCGTACCACGTTGCGCCACTTTTGTTTTAACAATTGGCGTACCACAACGATTGCAAGGTAAGCCTGTTTGCCCGTAGACATTCAACGCTACTTGAAAAGTCCCTGCTTCTCCTAACGCGTTTAGATAGGTGCGGATGGTGGTTCCACCTGCTTCAACAGCGCGTGCCAAGACGTCAATGATTGCTTGATACAACGTAGCAACTTCCGCAGGTTTTAAGGAATCTGCTGGTTGTTCTGGATGGATTTGCGCTTGCCAAAGTGCTTCATCTACATAAATATTCCCCAAACCCGTCACTAGCTTTTGATCTAACAGCAATGGCTTAATTGCTTTATGATGCTTTTTCAAGCCTTGTTGAAAAGTAGCTAATTGGAAAACGTCTGGTGTTGGCTCTGGCCCCAAAGCTAAAATCCCTTTATATTGATGACCTTGATTCTTAGGAACCAATGTCATACGCCCAAATTTCCGTACATCTAAATAACGTAATTGCGTGCCATCTGTAAAAGTAAACATTACATGGGTATGTTTGGCAATTTCATCATCAGCCTGATGAAACTCATATTTTCCTTCCATCCGTAAGTGAGAAATCATATCATTATCAGACAATTTAAAAATCAGAAATTTTCCTCTTCGCTCAATCCCTTCAATCGTTTGACCAGCTAATTGACCTTGAAATACATCAACTTCTGGTGATTCAATAATTCTTGGCCAAAAAACAATGACTTCTTGAATGGTTTTTCCTACAACAAGTTTTTCAAGTCCTTTTCGCACTGTTTCTACTTCTGGTAATTCTGGCATTATTTTTGCTCCTTTATATAAAGAGGTCTGAACGCTTAGATATCAACGTCCAGATCCTACTTATCCTTATTTTATTCATCGTTCTTAATGGGTAAGCTATTATTTTGCTTCATACCATGTTTTTCCCCAACTGCTATCGGTGATAAGTGGCACATGTAAGGAAACTGCGTGCTCCATCACTTCTTTGACGAGTTGATTTAATTGTTCTAATTCTGATTCTGGTACTTCAAAAACTAATTCATCGTGCACTTGTAATAACATTGTCGCTTGTAATTTTTCTTCTTTTAAACGACGCGCCATTTCAATCATCGCAATTTTTAAAATATCTGCGGCACTTCCCTGAATCGGTGTATTAATCGCTGTACGTTCAGCGAACGAACGTAGATTAAAGTTTCTTGAATTAATATCACTTAAATAACGACGGCGATGATACAATGTTTCCACATAGCCTTTGTCTTTGGCATCGCGGACAATCTCTTCCATGTACTGTTTCACGCCTGGATATTTTTCAAAATAGGTGTCAATATATTGTTGCGCTTGCTTTCTAGTAATGCCTAAGTTTTGGGACAAGCCATAATCACTGATACCATAGACAATTCCAAAATTCACCGCTTTAGCTTGACGACGCATGTTAGGTGTGACATCTTCTGCTTTTTCAACACCGAAAACTCGCATTGCAGTGCTGGCATGGATATCTTGCCCTTCCACAAACGCTTCTTTTAAATGCTCATCATTAGAAATATGCGCGAGCACACGTAACTCAATTTGAGAGTAATCAGAAGAGAAAATCAACCAATTATCCTCTCTTGGTACGAAGGCTTCTCTAATTTTTCGGCCTTCTTCTAAACGGATAGGAATGTTTTGTAAATTAGGATCTACTGAGCTTAATCGTCCTGTTTGTGTCAGTGTTTGTACATACCGAGTATGAATTTTATTATCTGGCTGAATTACTTTTAAGAGTCCTTCAACATAGGTCGATTGAATTTTGGCAATTTGACGATAGGTTAAAATATCGGCCACAATTGGTGCTTGTTCTTTTAGTTGTTCTAAAACATCTACCGCTGTTGAATAGCCAGTTTTCGTCTTTTTGATCACAGGTAAGCCCATTTTTTCAAATAAAATAACGCCTAATTGTTTAGGTGAATTCAAATTAAATTCTTCGCCAGCTTCTGCATAGATTTTTTCTTCGATTTCTTTCAAGCGTTCTGAAAATTCTACTTGCATTTCTTTTAAGCGTGTGGCATCAACACGGATACCAGTTATTTCCATATCGCCTAAAATACGAGAAAGTGGTAATTCCATTTTATAGAATAAATCAGCTTGATTTTTTTCTGTTAATTCGCTATCTAATTTGCTTGTTAAAAATTGAATTGCTTTAATCTTACGTGCTAAATGACCAAAGAAAACTTCTTCGTCCTCTGGCAAGCCTTTTTTGGCCCCTTTTCCATAAATGGCTTCATCAGATTGAATCGCATCATATCCGTAATGTTGTGCTACACCTTCAATATCAGCGTTATTGTCATTGGTATCAAGTAAATAAGCAGCCAATAAAACATCAAAGGCAATCCCTGTCATTTTTCCTACATAGCGATTTAGTGCAACGTACGTCCGTTTTGCATCGTAGACATTTTTTTTACGTGTCTCATCCATCAACCAGTCAATAAATGGCTGACTTTCAAAAACAGCTAAATTATTCGTGGTATAAATCTTCTTGTTGTTGCCCCAAGCAAGGCCGACAATCGGTGACGTATGATAGTTATCTTCCATCATCTCAACATAAAGAGCCATATCGTCTGTAAACATTTCATTGGTTAACTGATCTTCGACTACTTCAAATAAAATATCTTCCATTTCAACAGGTTCTTCTGTAATGTCCAACTTAGCTAAAAATTGTTTAAAGTCCATTTCTTTATAAAAAGGAACCAATTTTTCTAAGTTTTTCCCTTCATATGCCAAGTCTTCCACATTGACTTCGACTGGTGCATTGACTTCAATTGTCGCTAAACGTTTAGAAAGAAAGGCTTGCTCTTTATCATTAATCAAGTTTTCTTTCATTTTGCTTTTTTTCATTTCATCGATATTCTCATAAACCCCTTCAACTGAGCCATATTGTTTTAACAGCTTAATCGCGGTTTTCTCACCGATTTTCGTTACACCTGGAATGTTATCCGACGTGTCGCCAGCCAACCCTTTCATATCAATAATTTGCTTAGGCGTTAACCCATCATATTTTTCAGCAATATGCTCAGGCGTATATGATTCAATATCGCTAACTCCTTTAACAGTGATATCTACTTTGACAGTGTCCGTCGCTAATTGTGTCAAATCTCGGTCCCCTGATAACACGACAACATCAAATTCATCTTTATCAACTTTGTTGGCTAATGTACCAATAATATCATCTGCTTCATAGTTAGGTAGTTCATAATATTTTACGCCTAAACCTTCTAAAAGTTCACGAATATACGGCATTTGTTCTTTAAATTCCCCCGGTGTTTTTGAACGTCCGGCTTTATATTCTGAATAAAATTCTGTTCTGAATGTGGTTTTCCCTGCATCAAAAGCGACTAAAACATGAGTAGGCATTTCTTTTTGCATTACATTTTCAAACATATTGTTAAACGCATAAATAGCATTTGTATGCAAGCCGTTCTTATTTTTGAATCGTTCTAATGAGTTATGTAGCGCAAAAAATGCACGAAAGGCTACACTGTTTCCATCAACGAGTAATAATTTTTTTTTGGTCATTTTTTTCCCCTCATCTTTAGCAAACTAGTTTCCTTTCTATTTTAACAAAAAACTACAGAATTTGCAGTAGACGGCGATTGCAGAATGAAAGAAAAAGGTATTTGACATAGTTCCTTAGTGACAACTATATCAAATACCAAAATCAATCAGCAATACACGCTGAATCTTCACAAGTATGAGAATCTTTTTACGGCAAAACATTTCCCGCTGCACGATAAATATCGTACCAATCTTCGCGACTAATCACAATGTCTGCTGCTTTAGCAATTTCTTCAATTCTACCAAGATTCATACTTCCTGCGATGACTTGCATATTAGCAGGGTGGCGCAGAATCCAGCTGCTGGCTAAGCCAGTTGGCGTTGTTTGATATTTTTCAGCCAATTCGCTTAATTTTTGATTTAACTCAGGGAATTTTTCATTTCCAATAAAGACACCTTCAAAATAACCATATTGGTACGGTGACCATGCTTGAATAGTCATTTGTTTCAACCGTGAATAATCTAAAATACCATGATCATAATCAATGCTTCCTGATATTTCCATATTTGTTTGTAAGCCTTGATCCACCATGCCAGTATGCTTGATGCCAAATTGTAATTGATTGGCTAATAACGGTTGTTTAACAGCTGTTTTTAAAAGTTCAATTTGTCCTGGCGTTTGGTTACTTACACCAAAATAGCGAACTTTCCCTTGTTTTTCTAATAAATGAAAAGCTTCAGCTACTTCTTCTGGTTCCACTAAAGTATCTGGACGATGCAACAATAATGCATCGACTGAATCTACACCTAAACGCTGTAAACTCCCTTCGACCGCTTCTAAAATATGTGCTTTTGAAAAGTCAAAAAAGCCTTGACGAATCCCACATTTCGTTTGTATAAAAATATCTTCACGACGAATGGTATTTTCTTTTAAGGCCTTACCAAAAATGGTTTCGCAGTCGCCGCCACCATAAATGTCGGCGTGATCAAAAAATGTAATGCCATGATCATAAGCAGTTTCAATTACCTGTTGAGGATTTTCAGCACCATTTAAGCGCATACATCCTAAGATAACCGAAGAAACTGTTTCGTCACTTGTACCAAATTGTAGTTGTTTCATTTTAATATCCTCCTCATCCATTCCTCTTACTTCTTCATTTTAACACTATTTAGACAAAATTGGACTTCTTACGATAGATTCGCTTCGACTTTTTCAAAAAAAGCAGGAGATAATTCCTCTGGCAAATAAACAACTGTCTCAGAAGAAAGCGCTACGTTCATCTGAAACAAATGATTGACAATTAAGAGGTGTGCTTGGTGAAGTTGATACGTTGGTTTTCCATGAATAATTGTAATATTCTTTTTTTCACTGAAATAGCTTTTTATAGATTGCCCCAGCGCTTGTTCCTTTTCTGGAGGAAAGTCCGTCAATAGGCAAATAATATATTTTTTTTCATATAAAATCGGGTCAAATAAATCTAGGATGTGATAAAAATAGCAACTCGTCAATTCCCTTTCTTTTACTGAAGTAAAGACTGGATACAGGCGTTTTAAAAGCCTAATTAGTTTCTGTAATCTGTGCCAGGTTTGTTGATAACGAACAGCGAGTGTTTGTTCCTGTTTATGAGCTGGCAACCATGCTTGTCCGTCTAATAAACTATTCATATGCGTACTTAAAAATCGACATAAATGAATTTCTTGATAATTAAAATGATGTTGTGTAAAATTTCTCCTAATTTCTTTCATAATAAAAATAGCTGTTTTTAAGCATAAACTTTCTATTTTCATTTGCTCATGAATAAAATACTTTCGCGCTCTCTTGCCAAAACAACCACCAAAATGTGCTTCAAGAATCACAAATAACGCTTTTTGTTCTTTAAGAGACATAAAAGAAGTGCTCAACACTTCCACACGAAATAAATAAAAAAAAGCACTTGTTTGTTGAAATAAATTAGCATTTGGCACTGAAATTTCATGCCCGCCTCTATATCGTTTCTCCCAAATATAAATTAGCCAACTAAGATGATTCTGTTGTGCTACATTTAAATCCAACTCAAAAAAGGTAATGATTTTCCGAGTCATTTCTCTGTTTTCTTCCAGACAGCTTTCTTGGAAAAACAAATAAAAACAAAGGATTAACTGTCGAATTTGCCATTCATTACCAGTTAAATCGTAATGTTTTTGACGTACAATAATATCAAAATTAACTAGCCAACGTCGAATATTAGAAAGTTTCTTCCGAAGAGTTGATTCCTGTAATTCCAATACCTGGGTCAATTGTGCATAATTGATTCGCTCTTCAATTAGACAACGTAAAATATAAAATTCGGGAATAAAATAACAAAATTTTTGTCTAAATCGAGCCAAGCCACAAACGCATAATTCACGATATTTTACAATTCCTTTGGTCGTTGTATAAATCTTACAAAGCCCTTCTATCTTAAACGTTTCCTGCTTTTTTTCAAAACGTTGAATGTAACAATGGATGGTTTTGTCGCTCACCTTTAGTTTTTCTGCAGCCATCAAAACAGAAAATGTCTGCTCTTGTTGCAGTAAATCCAACAATTCCAACATATTTTTATGTTCAAAAGACAATAATTCCTTGAAATCCATATATCGTCCCCTTTCACTCCCTTGTTATAAGAATACGTCAAATAAGGCAAAAATTTTTTTAAGAAGAAAAAAATAGAGAACAAAAAGTATTGATTACTTTCCGCTCTCTACAATTATATCGAATTATTTTTTTGAAATATGCAGTGTCATAGCATTTGCTGCTACAATAATTGTACTTAATGACATCAAGACAGCACCTACAGCTGGATTTAAAACAATCCCAATTGGTGCAAGAACCCCAGCCGCTAAAGGAATAGCGACAATATTGTACCCAGCTCCCCACCAAAGATTTTGGATCATTTTACGTCGTGTTTGTTTGGCTAAATCTAAGAACCTTAAAATATCTTTAGGATCACTATCCGTCAGTACAACATCTGCCGAATCAATTGCTACATCTGTACCAGCGCCTATCGCAATGCCGATTGAAGCACGGGCTAAACTTGGTGCATCGTTAATACCGTCTCCTACCATCATGACCTGATGTCCCTCAGTAAGATATTGTTGCACAATTTTTTCTTTATCTTCTGGTAAGAGCTCTGCGTAGTATTCCTTCATTCCTAAATAATTAGCAACTGCACTGGCGGCTGTTTGATTATCCCCTGTTAACATGACTGGCGTAATTCCTTGCGCTTGTAACTCTGCAATAAATGTTTTAGCTTCTGGTTTGACTTTATCTCCTAAAGCAAGCAGTGCGACTAATTGACCAGCGATGATTAAATAGCTCAAGGTATTTCCTTGCTCTTGATAGTTTGTTTTAATTGTTTCATCGAAGGTTAACTGTAACCGTGCAACTTCTTTTTCATTGACTATTTTGACTTCTTGGTTTTGAACAGTAGCAACCAGTCCTACGCCTGATAAAGCTTGCAGATTATGGGCTTCATAAGGTTGAACGGCTTGTTTATTTAAATAGTTCATGATCCCAATTGCCAACGGATGATTTGCATTTTTTTCCAATGCCCCAATATATTTAAGTGCTTCTTCTCTAGTAAACTGCTTACTCATTAATTCTAAGCCAGTAACTGTAAATTGTCCTTCTGTTAAAGTTCCAGTTTTATCCAGCAACACATATTCAACCTTATTGGCTTGTTCTAATGCATTCCGATTTTTTAAAAGTAAGCCATTTTTAGCAGCAATGGAGGTACTTCTAGCAATCACTAAAGGAATTGCTAAGCCTAACGCATGGGGACAGGCAATAATAAAAACTGTAACCATTCGTTCAAATGCTAGAGACAAATCTTTCGTTACGAGTAACCAACCGATAAATGCTAACACACCTACGAATAAGGCAATATAGAATAACCACTTGGCTACACGGTCTGAAATGGATTCTAGTTTTGATTTTTCCGATTGCGCTTGTTTAACCATCTCCATAACTTTTGACAGGTAACTATTTTCACCCGTGCCAGTTACCGAAATTTCAATCATTCCGTTGCCATTGACAGCTCCACCAATCACGGAGTCACCAATGTTTTTTTCTACTGTTTTTGATTCCCCTGTAACCATCGATTCGTCGACTGTTGTGCTTCCTTTCAAAATTTTACCATCTGTCGGAATTTTATCTCCCGAACGGACAATCAAGCGATCGCCTTCTTGGACATCTTGCAAAGGAATTTCTTCTTCCCCATGTTCAGTCATTCGCTTGACTGTGTCAGGCAACAGTTCAGCCATTTTTTTCAAGGCATCACCAGCATTAGAAATAGCATTCATTTCAATCCAATGGCCTAAAAGCATAATAACAATCAGAGTGGCTAATTCCCAGAAAAAGTCCATCACGTGGGCCTGATTCGTAAAATGATTCATGTAAAACGCATATAAGCTGTAAAAATATGATACCGAAATCCCCATCGCAATTAACGTCATCATTGCTGGACTCTTTTGCTGTAATTCCATTCTAGCGCCACTTAAAAATGGTTGTCCACCATAAAAAAATAGCACAGTTGCTAAAATTAAGACCAACCAATCAGAACCTGGAAAAGTAAATTGAAAAGGTAATTGAAAACCCATCATTGGTGAAAGAACAATAATCGGAATAGCTAAAATCAATGACAGCCAGAATTTTTGTTTAAAATTCCCCATATGCATTGAATGATCCATTCCCTTCATTCCTTCATGTTGGTGTGACATAGCCATTTGTTCATGCGCCATGTCATGATTCATGTGATTCATTTTATCGTGGGACATTGTTGGCTGTTTTTCCTGGTGTTGTTCATGATTATGTTTTGCTGACATATGATCCCTTCTCTTCTTAAGTATTTTCATCTTAAGCATAGCACAAGATGAAAATTGTTAGAAATAATTACTTTTTTTAGTTTAGAAAAAAAAAGAGCCGAATTTTGCGTATGTATATTTTAAGAACACCTTATCCTCATATTTATTACAAAAGGAGTGTTTCAATGAAAATTACTACAAAGCAAGTCGGGGCGCGCATGCGTGAAGCTCGAAAAAAGAAGAAGTACACTTTACGTTATTTAGCCAATAAAATTGGTTTATCTAGTGGAAGTACAATTAGTAACTGGGAATTAGGTTTGAATTTACCCAATAAACGATACTTAAAAAAAATCGCTAAAGCCTGCGATACAACAGTAGATTGGCTACTTTATGGTGATTTTGATCGATTTGTGCGCCAGCTATTAAAAGAAAATTTTCAAAATAAACAACTGCTAAAACCACCTTTTTTTACTCAGTTGATGGGACGTTTATCTGAAGAACAGCTATCCTATCACGATTCCTTAAAAATTATGATTCAAGCGCAAAAGTTACAGCAGTCCTTTTATGCTTTTCCTTTAACAGTAGAAGCCCCCTCTCATTCCCAAGAGAGTATTTCTATTTATGAACCAACAACTGCAGAAGAACAGTCTGACCAATCTTATTATCATCCGTTTATTTTGTCAGAACTCCATGAATTATTTACACATTCTCAAAATCCAGAATTGGATTATTCTCTGATTATCGCTTTTCTTCCTTTGTTAAAAGTAGATCAATTAACTGAGCCACAAAAAGAAGTCTTACTGGCCATCTTTAAGCGGATGAATTCCTTTAAAGACCAAACGCTTTTAAATGAATTCTTTGTGGAATTACAGTATTTACTCTGATTCTACAAAAAAGATTGAGCCATGTATCTCAAGGACTTAGGCTCAATCTTTTAGTTAAATTTCTTCTATTTATGAACGATTCTTTCGTTCGACTAAGTGCGTTTTCCGTTGTGGACCAATGATTAAAGGAACGGATTCATATTTGACTTCACTGTATTCCAAGCCAAACCAACTTTCAGGAGAGGTAGTTAAGTTTTTGATAGCTAATTTTGCCTGCATAATTTGTCGATCCCATTTTTTCAGTTCAGAAACGTTAGATAATTCTTCTTGAATTAATACAAATTGGAAATCGCCAACTTCTCTCCCTGGCGTTAATGAATAACGTTGCGGCTGTTTTGGCAAGCGGCCTGTTTTCATCAAGTCATGAACAATTTGTCTTAAATATACATTCACTTCTTGAGAAATATGGAAGCCTAAATATAGCTGAACTTGCACAATAAAATCAGTCCCTAACATATCAACAGAATACTCTTGAGTAAAGGGTTCATCTGTTACCTGAACATTAACAAACCAATAAACATTCGCTCGTTTTGGCTGTTTGTCCAAAATCGAATAAATAATATTACGATTAATTTCGCCGTCCACTCGATCGGAGGTTAAAAAGACCACGTTGGTTTGATACATTGGTACAGATGTATCTTCTTTCAAAGCTTTAAGTTGTGGTACATATTTTTCCAACGACACTTGTTCCGCCGTAGCTTCCTTAATCTCGTTACCGCGTTCCCAAATAATCATGATGCATAACAAGAAGACTGCCATTCCCACAGCAACATATCCACCATGGAAAAACTTCGCAGCACTTGAAAAGAAAAAGACAACTTCAATGGCAGCAAAGAACAAGGAAATTAGATACGCAGACCAAGCTGGAATTTTATCCAAAAGATAAAACAACAATAAAATGGTTGTCATCAACATCGTAATCGTAATCGATAGACCATACGCAGCTTCCATGTGTGTCGATGTTCTAAAAGCCAGCACGATTGCTGAACAAGCTAACCACAAAATTAAATTTACCGCTGGAATATACATTTGACCGATATTGCTCCCAGGATAAATAATTTTAAGTCTTGGTAATAACTTCAATTTAATCGCTTCAGAAACTAAAGTATACGAACCTGATATTAACGCTTGCGAAGCAATCACTGCGGCGATTGTTGCAAAAACAACGCCAAATACGAGAATACCTCGTGGAATCATTTGGAAAAATGGGTTAATTTCAGCTAATGCCTGCATTTCAGGGTTTTCTTTGACCGTTAACAACCACGCAGCTTGCCCTAAATAATTAAGAATCAAACAAATCTTAATATACGGCCAGCTAATGCGGATATTCATTTTTCCTACATGCCCTAAATCAGAATATAAAGCTTCAGCACCAGTTGTAGCCAAGAAAATATTCCCTAAAATAAATAGACCTAATTTATTTTCTGGACTGACTAGTAATTGCAAAGCATAATATGGATTTAATGCACGAATAACCGTCCAATCTTGGCTAAAATTCATTAAACCAATGATGCCTAAAAAAGTAAACCACAAGAACATAATCGGCCCAAAAGCTTTCCCGACCAATTCTGTTCCAAATCGTTGAACAGAAAAAAGAATTAAAATAATCGTCAACGTAATAACCACTATAATCGTTTGGTCATTGCCAAAACGTTCAAAAAATGCCGGAATCCCCCGTAAGCCTTCAATCGCTGTCGTCACTGTCACAGCTGGGGTCAAAACGCCATCAGCCAGTAAAGCGGCGCCGCCAATCATTGCGGGAATAATCAAATACTTACTTTTTTTACGAACCAATGTATAAAGAGAGAAAATCCCACCTTCTCCATGGTTATCAGCATTTAAAGCAATAACAACATATTTAATCGTGGTTAAGATAGTCAATGTCCAAAAAATTAATGAGACCGAACCTAAAATAAACGATTCAGAGACCCGTGCCAAGCCACCATTATCTCCTACAATGGCTTTCATTACATATAAAGGGCTCGTTCCAATATCTCCATAGACAACGCCCATGGCAACTAAGATCCCTGCCATCGTAAATTTCCGACGATCAAACCCCTCTGCTTTGTGTAACACAATACTTTCCTCCTACAAAAGAAATGACTTCGTTTAGTTTAACCAACAGCTCCATAAAAACTTTTAAAACTCTTTATTATATAACGTTTTATATATCTTTTTCATTAGTCAAAAAGCGCTTTTTGACTAACGATGCTACTCACTATAATACGTTTTAAATCGTTTAGCAAGTCTTTTTATTAGAGAATGTTCATCTTAGATAAGAAACCCACCTATTTTGAAAAAAGGAAAATCAAAAATAAGTGGGGCAGCAGTCGAAACGACTGCTGCCCCACTTGCTAACTATTAAGATAATTCCCTGAACAAAAGTAGCTCCTTTTATTCCTGTTAAATTTAAATCACTTCTTCTTCCTCTTCAACTTCAGAGAAATGGAACTTAATCATTTCATTGACGAAAATTGGCACAAAGGATAGGAAAATTGCTAACATCCAATGATTTAAACTAATATGCACTAATCCAAATAGTTCTTGTGTGAATGGTAATAAAGCAATGGTTGTGGTAATTAGTAATGCTAAAACGACCATTTCAAAGAGCGACTTGTTGCTTGATAATTTTACACGGAAAACAGAGTTCGCACTACGAACATTAAAGACATGTAAGATAGAGGAATAAGCTAAGATTAAAAATGCCACTGTTTGTCCAACTTCATAGCTGTTTGAAACATAGGCTGAAACACCTGGTACAAAGGCACCTAGGTAAAAACCAAACAAAGTAATGACTGTGAACACTGCTGCATTAATCCCAATCTTTTGCCATAAGCCTCGTGCAAAAATCCCTTCGTTTTTAGGGATTGGTGCCTCATCCATAATTCCTTTTTCCGCTGGTTCTTTTCCTAATGCAAAACCAGGTAACCCATCTGCGACCACGTTAACAAACAACAGTTGAACTGCAGTAAATGGCGCACCCCAACCAAGTAACATGGCAATTAAAACAATAAAAATCTCAGAAATATTACAGCTTAATAAGAAGTTAATGGCTTTACGAATATTTCGGTACACGGCACGTCCTTGCGCAACCGCATCAACAATAGTTGCAAAGTTATCGTCCGTCAAAATCATATCTGAAGCGCCTTGGGCCACATCTGTTCCAGTAATCCCCATTGCGCAACCGACATCACTAGCTTTCAAAGCTGGCGCATCATTCACGCCATCTCCGGTCATTGCTACAACAGCGCCAGAACGTTGCCATGATTGAACAATTCGAATTTTATCTTCAGGGGTTACACGTGCATAAACGGATAAATCTTTAACCCGTTTATCTAATTCTTCATCACTCATTTTTTTCAGTTCTGAACCAGATAAGGCTTCACTTTTATCTTTTAAAATTCCTAATTCTTTAGCAATTGCACTGGCTGTTACCACGTGATCACCAGTAATCATGACTGTTTTAATTCCAGCTTTTTTCGCACGAGCAATGGCGCCCTTACTTTCTGGACGTGGTGGATCAATCATGCCAATTAAGCCTAACAAGCGAAGATTTTTTTCTAAAGCCTCTGATGTAATTTCCTTGGGTGGTTCATCATATACGGCATAACCGACAGCAATAACTCGTAACGCTCGTTTTCCGAAACGATCATTAACAATAGCCGCTTGATCGACATCTCCGAAACCAAAACGAGGTAGTAACACATCAAAGGCTCCTTTAGTAATTGAGATGTACTTTTTCCCCCATTGATGGACCGTAGTCATCATTTTTCGTTCTGAATCAAAGGGAATTTCACCAATACGAGGATATTTTTCTTCAAGTTCTTCTTTAGTATGATAATTTTCTTCGACAGCACGAACAATTGCCGCTTCTGTCGGATTCCCTGTAACAGTTAGTTCATCGCCTTCTTTTTCCACAATGACATCTGTACATAAAGCAGCCATTTTCAATACTTCCATGGCTTCATCGGTCATGGCATCTTCCGTATCCGTTACTTCATCACCACGATGCCATACTCGGCGGACGCGCATTTTATTTTGTGTCAGTGTTCCTGTCTTATCAGAACAGATAACATTCGCAGTTCCTAGCGTTTCTACTGCTGGCAATCGACGAATAATCGCATGTTTCTTAGCCATTTTTTGAACACCATATGCTAAGGTTAACGTTACAATCACGGTTAGTGTTTCTGGTACAGCTGCCACCGCTAAGGAAACGGCTGTCATAAACATTTCAAGAAGCGGTTCTCCTTGCAGTTCACCAATAATGAAAACAATTGCTGCAGCCCCTAAGGCTAACAAACTAATACGTTTGCCTAATTGATTCAAGCGTTTTTGTAATGGTGTTTTTTGTTGATCGCTGTTATTCAGTAACCCAGCAATTTTACCCATTTCTGTATTCATTCCTGTTGCAGTTACTACTGCTCGTCCGCGGCCATTCACAACGGTACAGCCTTTGAAAATCATATTTATTTGATCTCCTAAGCCATCATCGTCATGCCCCACGTATGTAGGATCTTTTTCAACAGGTTCACTTTCACCTGTTAGTGCTGACTCTTCTACGCGCATTTGAGAAGCTTGAATAAGTCGTGCATCGGCTGTAATCATTGAACCAGCTTCAAGAACTAGAACATCTCCTACTACTAGTTCTTCAGCATCGACTTCGATTACCTTGCCATCTCGTAAGACTGCACTACTTTGCTTGTTCATGTCTTGTAAAGCCGCCAGAGATTTTTCAGCATTTCCTTCTTGAACAATGGCCAAAACAGCATTGATAATCACAATTGCAATAATTAAGATTCCTTCAAAATATTCGCCATGTTCTGTTACGATTGCTGTATAAAACGAAATTGCCGCAGCAACTAATAAAATAATCGTTGTAAAATCAGATAAACTGTGAATAAATTTCTTTAACACAGAATCCTTCTTAGCCTCTTCAAATTGATTGCGGCCATTTTCTTTCAGCCGTTGTTGGGCCTCTTGTTGTGTTAAACCAGTTTCAGTATTGACTGAAACTTCTTTTGTGACAGTATCGACAGATTGCTTGTAAGCTTCCATCCTATTCCCCCTCTAATTTTTTCTTCCTATATAATAGTGTCTCTATTAAATATAACATGATTTTTTTTGAACACGCAACTTTTTTCATCTTTGGCTTAGCGTTCTCTCATATGTCCAGAAAAAACTGGTATTTTCGTTGTTGCTACAGCAATGTTTCTATTTGATTATGGGAATTTTATGAAAAAAGAAACGAATTCAGCCAAAAAGCAATGGACATTTTTTTCATTTTGTCTGATAAAAAAATAGTTTATTTCTATATATTCAACACAAAAACAACAAAAAATACAATGTTATTTGGTTCGCATGATTATTTATTTTACATGTTATAAAATAACCAGAAAAATATTATATTTAATCTTATTAATAAGTGTTACAACTTGCAAACGCTTCCAAAAAGTGCTATTCTTTAAGTGTAAGGAGGACATGCAAATCAATTGGTTGAAGATTTTCTCAGTAGATAAAAATCGGTAAACTCAAAGTTGTTAGAATTGCAAGATTCACCTGTAAACAATACGTGTAGAGTAATTGTTAGTGATAACTCGTATCGGAAAATAGGGAAAGGTTATAGAAGGATGGAGTTTCTATAAAGCATTTACCCTATCTGTTATCACCTAACGCAAGTTATCCACCATCCAAGCGTCGAAACTGTATGAAAACAAGGTTTTAGTTTCACCACATCACGTTCACCTTTTGCTTTACATGTATCGCGAAATGTAAACACTTATTCAACCAATTGATGTCTTCCCGTTAACAAGGCCGAGCTTAAATTTAAGCTCGGTTTTTTCTTTTAGGCAATAAAATATATTTGTATCAAATAATCATATGTGTTATATTCAAGGTGCACATTCTATTTTATCTTCTTTTAAAGGAGGGAATGCTATGCGAAAAAAGAAAAAATCTTCGTTTGAAAGTTCAATTCATGTTTATCGTGCTATGGCTCGTATGACCCAGCAAGATTTGGCCAATCGAGTCGGTGTCTCTCGACAAACAATTATTCAACTGGAACGAAACAAGTACAATCCTTCATTACTTCTTGCGCATGACATCGCGAACGTCTTTGGCGTAACCATTGATGATGTGTTCACCTTCAAAGAAACACTGAATGACGATGTAGAACAAGAAGCCTAAACAGTATAAGCTGTACTTAACAAGACAATTTTTCTGATTGTACTTGGAGTTGCCGAGGTACAACTTAGTACCGGCAATACGAAGAAAGTACTTCTTCGTATTGTTGTTTCAATAATTAATCTTTTCTTACATAAAAAAAGAACGGCGCAACCGTGGTTGCGTCGTTCTTTTTATTCTAAGATTGTCTACTAAGCATTTTTGCTCTAGTAGCGTTTTGGTTTCTAACTTTATTATTTACAGGGGAAGAAAAAATAAAGCACACCTTTACTGTGATTCCAAAAATCACGTGTTTATCATAATATATTTTTGTTTCAATCCCAAGTATTCTGCTCACAAAGTGTCGCTTATTTAATAAACATTGCATCGCCAAAACTAAAGAAACGATATTTTTCCTCAATTGCATGTTGATAAGCAGCCAATGTTAAGTCTTTCCCCGCAAAGGCACTCACAAGCATCACCAACGTAGACTTTGGTAAATGGAAGTTCGTTGAAAAAGCCTCTACGACTTTAAATTGATACCCTGGTGTGATAAAAATATCGGTCCAGCCACTGTCAGCTTGGATTTCACCATTAAATTTTGTGCCAATTGTTTCCAACGTACGAATAGAAGTTGTTCCAACCGCAACAATCCGACCGCCTGCTTGGCGCACTTCATTTAATTGCTTAGCCGCTTCTTCAGTTAAACGATAGAATTCGCTATGCATATGATGTTCTTCTATATTATCAACGCTCACGGGACGGAATGTTCCTAAACCGACATGTAAAGTTAAATAAACGAGATGAACACCTTTTGCTTTGATCTCTTCTAATAGTTCTTTTGTAAAATGCAAACCCGCTGTTGGTGCTGCAGCTGAACCATTTTCTTCAGCATAAACCGTTTGATAACGATCTGGGTCATCTAGACGTTCTTTGATATATGGCGGCAATGGCATTTCTCCTAACGATTCTAAAATTTCTAAGAAAATACCATCATATTTAAATTCAATGATTCGACCACCATGTTCCAACTCTTCTTTAACCACCGCTTTTAGGCGACCATCGCCAAATTGAATTTCCGTGCCGACTTTTGCACGTTTCGCGGGCTTAATCAAGGTTTCCCATGTATCGCCTTCTGTATTTGTTAAAAGTAAAACTTCCAAATGACCGCCTGTTTCAGGTTTTTCTCCATATAAACGGGCCGGCAGTACCCGTGTGTTATTCATGACTAATGCATCCCCAGGCTGTAATTCATCAAGAATATCATGGAAATGTTTATCCTCCATGTCCCCTGTTTCTTTATTTACAACTAATAATCGTGAACTAGCGCGATCTTTTAGTGGGGTTTGAGCAATTAATTCTTCTGGTAAATCAAAATCAAAATCTTCTGTACTTAGCATTTCCGTCACTCTTTCTACTAGTTTTTATCTTGGTTATTCTAACACTTTTTCTTGTTTCTGGCTATGTCAGCCTTCTGAATCAAACTAAATAGTTGTCAAAAAATGTCAGAAGCATTATACTTACTTTAAGTAAGTATACATAGTTATTTAGAGGAGGAACTCAAAATGCATGCTCAATTTCATCATGTTTCACTATTAGCGCGTCATGGTCAAGAAAACCAATCATTCTATACAAAATTGTTAGGCTTACGCTTTGTCAAAAATACCGTAAATCAAGACAACAATCGCATGCCTCATTATTTTTATGGCGATTATCAAGGCACACCGGGAAGCTTAGTAACTTTTTTTATCGTGCCCTTATTAGGCAACCGCTATGAAGAAAAAAATTATTTAGCCACGATTGGCTTAAAAATCCCCCAAAATAGCCTTTCCTTTTGGGAACAACGTTTAACAGAAAACAAAATTCCATTTAACAAAAAAGAAAAGAGCCTACATTTCAGTGATCCAGATGATACGCATATTATCCTGACAGAAGTTCCTGAAAATCCATTAAAAGAAACACTCGTTGTTTCTAACGACATTCCAGCAGCGGTTCAAATTATCGGTTTGGCCTCTACTGAATTTCATGTGCCAGATTCTGAAAAAACCTTGGCTTTTTTTGAAACATTTCTTGGTTGGCAAGCAGTTGGCAATACGATTATTTTAAGTGAGACGGAAAGCTTTTCTGTTCATCAAACAACGTCGGATAAAACAAGCCGAATGGGGCGTGGCAGTATGGATCATATTGCTTTTTCTGTGGCTGATGATGAAGCATTACAAGAACTACACACGCGCGCTTTAGCACAAGGCTGGGAAATTGAAATGTATGTAAGTCGTGGATATTTTAAAAGTTTATACATTCGTGAACCAGGCGGGAATCGGGTTGAATTTGCTACTTTGACTCCTGGTTTTACATTGGATGAGCCTCTGGAACATTTAGGGGAAACGTTGGCTTTACCGCCTTTTTTAGAACCAAAACGGACTGCAATCGAAGCCAACCTCTACAAAGACATGTAACCAACGCTTTAGAAAACAACGGAAGACGGACGTAATAATCGGTGACAAAATTACGTCCGTCTCTCTTCCCCTATGTTTGAATGTTTGAACAAGAGAATAAAAAATGACCTTCAGATTTTTCTGAACGTCATTGCACATTCCATAAAAAGCATCCTTCGTTCTTCCACTTCTTACTTCTTAAAAAAACTGGTAATTTTTTCAAAAATTCAGTAAAATAAAAGTGATCAATGGTTTCCATTGATTGAACGGGCAACTTGATGGTCCACTTGCACAGGTGACTATTCAAGGCTTCGTGATTTAGTTGCCGCTAAATCATGAAGCGCCTTTTTTTATTTTATTCCCTTGTTCTCTTTCCATTCTAATGAAAAACTCAGCTCCCGTCAACTTGCTACAAAGGACACTTTTCTTTGTTATAGCGGCTTTTCTTCCTTCTCAGAATACTCTTTTTAACATCTTGTTTCGTTCAGATAACTTTTACTAAACAATAGTTATCTTTTCTTTTTTTTAGAACGAATTAAAAAAATTTTACCGCCTTCTTTTTCCCATTAAAAATAGATTACATTTGTCGAAATCGCATTTTTATAGCATACTAGTAATAAGATACATTTTCAAAATATTTAGTTGAGGTGAGTAAGTTGATAGAATTTCAGCATGTATCAAAATTTTATAAAGGCGGAAAAGTCGCCGTTGATGACATTAATTTGTCTTTCGATAAAGGTGAATTTATCTGCTTCATCGGAACAAGTGGTAGTGGAAAAACAACATCAATGCGGATGCTTAACCGCATGACCGACCCTTCAAAAGGAAAAATTTTAATTGATGGCCAAGATATTCAAAAAATCAATCCTGTAGAGCTACGTCGCCAAATTGGCTATGTCATTCAAAATATCGGCTTGATGCCTCACATGACCATTCGTGAAAATATCGTTTTAGTGCCTAAATTATTAAAAGTACCTGTGGAAGAACGCAATAAGATAGCTGAAAAAATGATTGATTTGGTTGAGTTACCACGAGAAATGTTGGACCGCTATCCCAATGAACTTTCTGGCGGACAACAACAAAGAATCGGCGTTGTGCGGGCTTTAGCTGCCAATCAAGATATTATTCTAATGGATGAACCTTTTGGTGCTTTAGATCCTATCACCCGTGATTCATTACAAGATTTAGTGAAAGATTTGCAAGAACGTTTAGGAAAAACTATTGTCTTTGTTACCCATGATATGGATGAAGCGTTGAAATTAGCAAATAAAATTGCCATTATGAGCGAAGGCAAAGTAATTCAATTTGACACACCAGATAATATCTTACGTCATCCAGCCAATGAATTTGTAGAAGAACTCATCGGAGAAGATCGCTTATTACAAGCTAAACCTGATTTCACCACTGTTGATGAAGTCATGTTAAATTCAGCAATTACTATCACGCCGGAAAAATCTTTACAAGAAGCGATTAAATTGATGCGTGAAAAACGGGTTGATACCTTATTAGTTGTTGATAATTCCCATGTGCTTAAAGGCTTTATCGATGTTGAAACATTAGATCAGCAACGTGGCAAAGCTTCTAGTGTCGGTGATATCTTGAATAAAGATGTCTTCTTTGTTCAAAAAACCGCTCTTTTACGTGATGCTTTACAAAGAATCTTAAAACGTGGCTTAAAATATGTGCCAGTCGTTGATGAACAAAAACGAGTGGTGGGCATCTTAACACGTGCTTCCCTTGTTGACATTGTTTATGATGTTATCTGGGGCGATGAAACAACGATTAGTGAAGCTGTAGAAGCAAAACAAAGCGAGTCCGAAACTGATAAAGAGGAGGCGTAAGCAATGAGTAGCTTCTTTCAAGAATATGGATCAGAAATGATTTCAAAAAGTATTGAACATATTTATATTTCATTCTTTGCACTTTTATTAGGGGTCGCTATCGCTGTGCCCGTTGGCGTTTGGTTAACACGTTTGCCCAAAGTAGCCAATATTGTCATTGGTTTAACAAGTGCCTTACAAACGGTTCCTTCGTTGGCTTTATTAGCTTTGATGATTCCAATTTTTGGTGTCGGCAAAACACCCGCTATTATCGCGCTATTCATCTATTCCCTTCTACCTATTTTAAGAAACACGTATATCGGAATGAAAAATGTCGATGAAAATTACCGAGATGTTGCTAAAGGCATGGGCATGACCAATTTACAGTCTATTTTTAGTGTTGAATTACCCATTGCCATGCCAACAATTATGGCCGGCATTCGTTTAGCTGCTGTCTATGTCATTGCTTGGGCTACACTGGCTTCTTATATTGGTGCAGGTGGTCTTGGTGATATGATTTTCAGTGGATTAAATAACTATCAGCCAGAATTAATCTTTGGCGGGACTATTCCGGTAACTATTTTAGCGCTTTTAGCAGATGTTCTTCTTGGATTATTAGAAAATCGTTTAACGCCAAAAGCTTTAAGGGAGGGCGAATAATGATGAAAAAGAAACTCAAGTTAAGCTTACTCTTCTTAAGCAGTTTACTTTTATTGGCAGGTTGTTCTTTACCTGGTCTCGCTTCAACTTCTGATGATAACACTGTCGCCATTACAGGTGGGATTACTTCAGAAGCGCAGATTTTAGGGAGCATTGTAGCGGATATGGTGGAGCATTACACAGATAAAAAAACAAATGTGATTAACAACTTAGCCACTACTACCATCAATCACCAAGCAATGTTAAACGGAGATGCCTCAATTTCTGCAGCTCGTTATACTGGTACTGACGTGACTACTACGCTGGGCTTACCAGCGGAAAAAGATCCTAAAAAAGCGTTCAATCTAGTTCAATCAGAATTTGAAAAACGTTATCAACAAACTTGGTTCCCTTCATATGGATTTGAAAATACTTATGTATTCTTAGTTACAAAAGAAACGGCTGAGAAATACAATTTAAAAACAGTCAGTGATTTAGGGAAAGTCGCAGACAAATTAGTTGCTGGTGTCGATACTGCGTGGATCACACGTGAAGGCGACGGTTATGAAGGCTTTAAAAAGGAATACAACTTCCAATTTAAATCTATTTTACCAATGCAAATTGGCTTGGTGTACGATGCAGTCAACGCTGGAAAAATGGACGTTATCTTAGGTTACTCAACAGATGGCCGGATTGGTAGTTACGATTTAGTCATGTTAAAAGATGACAAGCGTTTCTTCCCGCCTTATGATGCCGCTCCTGTGGTTAGTGACAAATTATTAAAAGAAACGCCGGAAATTAAAGATGTCTTAAATCGCTTAGATGGTAAAATTTCTACCAAAAAAATGCAAGAATTGAACTATCAAGCAGATAATGATTTAATTGAACCTGCTGTCGTAGCCGAACGTTTCTTAAAAGAAAATAACTATTTTGAGGGGGAGTAACAGATGAATAATATGAATTTATTCCAACAATTTATCTACTATTTCCAACAAAATGGCGGCTACGTCTTTCAACAATTTTTACGTCACTTTTTAATTTCGATTTATGGCGTAATCTTTGCTGCAATTGTCGGGATTCCTATTGGGATTATGATTTCACGTAAACGTAGCTTAGCCAACTGGATTATCCGTTTAGCGAACATTATCCAAACAGTACCAGCTTTGGCAATGCTTTCGATTTTAATGTTGGGAATGGGCTTAGGCGTCAACACGGTGGTTGTAACGGTCTTCCTTTATTCTCTCCTACCAATCATCAAGAATACGTACACTGGCATGATTCAAGTGGATCGCAATATTTTAGATGTTGGTAAAGGAATGGGTATGACAAAAGTACAACTTCTTTATATGGTCGAGTTACCTTTATCTGTTTCAGTAATCATGGCAGGTATTCGAAATGCGTTAGTCGTCGCAATCGGGATTACTGCGATTGGTGCTTTCGTTGGAGCTGGTGGTTTAGGGGATATTATTATTCGTGGAACCAATGCCACAGATGGTGCTTCTATCATTTTAGTCGGTGCCTTACCAACGGCCTTTATGGCGATTATCACAGATTGGGTTCTAGGGATTATTGAACGGCGTTTAGACCCAGCTAGCAAACATTCCAATTAATAAAAAATACAGAGCAGATCCAACATTGTTTCTTTTCAATGGGATCTGTTCTTTTATCTAGGAGATCAATAATGTCTAACTATACTATTATCGATTTAAACCAACAACCACA
This sequence comes from Enterococcus sp. DIV1420a, assembly GCF_051712165.1. Lineage (NCBI taxonomy): Bacteria > Bacillati > Bacillota > Bacilli > Lactobacillales > Enterococcaceae > Enterococcus > Enterococcus sp. DIV1420a. The sequence goes on along the minus strand of NZ_JBIOOI010000001.1, from coordinate 1,687,663 downwards.
CTTAATTCCGTCAGCTGCTCAATGGTTTAGCCAAAAGTGGCAAATCCCCGCTGAAGCGTATCAAGGAAGTATGCAGGAAATGCTAACTAGCGAAAACCACGTACCACATTGGTGGGTCTGCTTGAATAAACAGCAGGACATCGTTGCAGGCGTGGGCGTAATTGATAATGACTTCCACAATCGTGCAGACCTTACGCCAAACCTTTGTGCATTGTATGTCGAACCAACATTTCGTCACCAAGGCTTAGCAGGAATTCTTTTAACAACAGTTGGTGATTTTCTTGCTAATTCTGGATTTAAAAAGCTTTATCTGCTTACAGACCATACTACTTTTTATGAAAGATATGACTGGGAATTTTTGACAATGGTAACCACCGAAGAGCAGTCTTGCGCTAGAATTTATCAAAAACAATTACGTCAATAAAAAAATCTGCCATCAAAAGATGGCAGACTTTTTTTTATTTTTTCAAGTGATAACTATAGGTAGCCACAATAATATTTTCCCGCCACGCTAAACGAATCCGCAAGCGTAAACTTGTTTGGTTATGCAAAATATTTTGCCAACGTTTATTTGGTACAAATTGTGGTACTAAAACTGTTGTACTGTAGTTATGCTTCGTGGCATTTTTACTAACCAAATCAACATAACGTAAGATAGGGTTTTGCAGTGAACGATACGAAGAATGGACAATTGATAGACGAACGTCCGGGAAGTGTTTTTTAAACTCTTCCTGAATTTCTTTTTCCTTCTCAACGTTTTCATCCATTGAGACATGCATGGCAACAACATAATCACCAATGGAACGCGCATAGTTCAAGGCGCCGACATTTGCCTTGGTTACGTTCCCTACTAAAACAATAACTGTATTCCCGTCAAACTCATGCAACTGTGCCCCATCTTCTAAACGTAGCTGTTCCGCCACATTTTTATAGTGAGTATTGACCCGATAAAATGCATAAATCAACACCGGCATAATAATAAAGAACGGCCAGATATCCCCTAATCGATAAATAAACAAAATGGCGATAATCGCGAAAGAGATAAAGGCGCCGACAATATTAGCAATTGATTTTGGCAACCAATTTTTAGTTTCTTTTCGCCATTTTACAACCATCCCCGATTGAGACAAAGCAAACGGAATAAACACACCAATTGAATACAATGGGATTAAACGTTCTGTGGAACCTTGGAAAATCAATAATAAAACAATGGAACCAGCAGCTAAAGTTAAAATACCATTTGAATAGCCCAAACGGTCGCCACGATCCATATACATATGCGGCATAAACTTATCTTTGGCTAAGTTATAAGCCAAAACTGGAAAGGCTGAGAAGCCTGTGTTAGCAGCAACCGCTAAAATTAAGGCTGTAGCAAACTGTAATAAATAATATAAAATATTTTGACCAAAGACCGCTTTCCCAATTTGTGAAAGAACTGTCACTTCTTCTTTGGGCACAATCCCATACCAATAGTTAATAAATGTAATCCCCACGAAGAAGAACCCTAAAATCGTTGCCATTAACGCTAACGTCCCAGCAGCATTTTTTGCTCGTGGTTTCTTAAAGAATGGCACTGCATTACTGATTGCTTCAACCCCTGTTAAGGAAGAAGAACCAGATGAAAACGCCCGTAAAACTAAGGCAATAGAAATTCCTGGAACCACGGCTCCTGGTAAAGCTGTCGCATTCAATGGCTGTGCGCCAGTCACAATTTTAAATAGCCCAACAACAATCAGTAATGTAATAATTGCGATAAAACTATACACTGGCAACATTAAGAACGAAGCAGATTCTCGCAGGCCTCTCAAGTTCATTAAGGTAATCAATATCACAATCCCAATAGAAATTGCTACTTGATGACCATATAACGCCGGAATCGCCGATATAATCGCCTCTGCGCCCGCTGAAACTGAAACGGCTACTGTTAGCATATAATCGACTAACAACGAACCACCAGCCAATAAACCGGCATTTCTGCCGAGGTTTTCACTACTAACAACGTATGCGCCGCCGCCATGCGGATACGCATGAATAATTTGTCGGTACGACAATGTTAAAGAAATAAGTAAAATAATAACAAATGCAGCAATTGGTAATGAATACCAAATCGCAGCCGCCGACAAAGTAACCAGAACCACCACTATTTGTTCTGTACCATACGCAATGGATGAAAGTGCATCAGAAGATAACAACGCAAGCGCTGCAAATCTGCTTAATTTATGTTCATCATTTTCGGCTGATTTCAATGGTTTCCCAATGAACAGTCGTTTTAAATCCGCCATTTTTTTCTACTCCTTTTCTCTAGAGTGACCCGCTCACTTTTTTCATTATTTTTTATCAAACAAATCCATATGCTACGCTTCTCACAATGAAAAGTCAATTGATTTTTGTTACTGAAAAAGATAAAAAAATCACCATCTTTTTTTAATCAGACACTCATTTAAAGTCCCCCGCTTCCTTTATCTTATCAAGAGAATCCAGATAACAAAAGGATTTGCATTCTCTAAACAAAAAAGCGAGAGCTAAAAGTCTATTTGACCTTTTGGCTCTCGCTTAAAAACTTAGTTAATTATTCCCTTTTATTGTAACAAGTACGTATGATCGAAGGTAATTTCCACTTTATAACGACCAATTTTTTCATAAACTTGCCGTTGAATTTCCACACCCAGTTCAAATTCAGATAATTTTGATTCTGTAGGTAAAACCAAGTCGAACAAAATCTTCGGTTCTTCGCCATGGGTAACTAAGCGGATATCATGGACTTTTAAAGACGCATCAAAAGAACGAATAATCTTTTTGATTGTTTGATGAACAAATTGTTGTGTTGGGTCATACAAATTCACTGGATCAATATGACAAACAAGATTAACATCCAACTCTTCTTTAAACTTCGCTTCAATCGCATCGATTGTCTGATGGGCTTTATTTAAATCCCAGCGATCATCAATTTCAATGTGAACAGACGCAAACGTTTGGCTGGGACCATAATTATGAATCAGTAAATCGTGATACCCTACAATTGTTTCCATTTTTGATAAGACATTCTTCATTTCATCAATTTCTGTTTGGCTCGGACGCATGCCCATCAACTCATTAATAAATTCGCGAATTAACTGCAGCCCACTATAAATAATATATGCAGCAATTAAAAAACCAATATATCCATCAATTCGCAAACCAGTGACGCCTTCAATAAATGCAGAAATCAAAACAGCTAATGTAGTATAAACATCATTAAAGCTATCCTTAGCAGAAGCAACTAATGCTTGAGAATCAATTTTTGCTGATACTTTTTTGTAAAACAGCCCTTGCCAAATTTTAATCCCAATTGATAAAGCTAAAACAGCAAATAAAATGGGTGTCACCTTGATTGATTCTGGATGCAGGATGCGATCCACGGAGGTCGTTAGAAACTCAAACCCAATAAACGTAATCACTAATGATACAAGCATTCCACTAATATATTCAAAACGTTCATGGCCATAGGGATGTTCTTTATCCGCTGGCTTACCAGCAATATAAAAACCGACTAATGTTAAAACTGAAGAAATAGTATCGGACAAGCTATTAATGGCATCTGCCATGATTGAAACACTACCTGAAAGCAAGCCAATCATAAATTTACTAACGAATAAAAATAAATTAGAAACAAGCCCAATCCGCCCGGCAAAAGCACCGAATGCTGTTCGTTTTTCCAATTTACGACGTTCAATTTTTTTCTCATATCGTTGAAGCAATGCTTGAATCATTTTACAACCCCTACCCACTTTTTATTTCTTAAAAAAATACTATAAAACCTTTTTATACATTTGTACACAAAAAACCTCACTTTCTGAGGGAGATTTTATTATTTAGCATTGCCAAAAAGTCAAAAGCAAGAGCCCCCAAAACTTCTTTGTTAGGGTTGCCTTGAAAATAAAGAAAAACAAAAAGCCGAAAACGCTAGAGACGTTTTCAGCTTTTTGTTTTTTAATGGAATAAATGGCTCTTTTGTGCTAAAGCCGCAAATTTTTTCGATCTGTGTTCCAGATGTGGATAAAGAATTGCACCGCCAATACTAAATACGACTGAAATCCCCACCATAATCCAAATTGCAAACCAAGCATTTGGCCAGTAAATGCCTCCTGCTGATTCCCTTAGCAAGTTTACGGCATGCGTAAACGGCAAGAACGGATTAATCATTTGGAAGAATTTACCTGAGACTTGAATTGGGTAGTTCCCACCCCCACCAGAGATGGATAGTACCAAGATTATTATCGCAATTCCTTTCCCTACATTGCCAAAGAGAGCAACGAGCACATAAACCATTATCATAAACGTAATGGCAATCAATACCGCAAACCAGACGCTATACGCTGGATTACGAACATCTACGCCTAACGCAAAGTAATTACCTAAGGTTACAATCAGTGCTTGACCAATCCCCATGACAATGAAGGTAAACATCCGTGCTGAAAATTGTTCCCGTTTAGAAAAGCGTTTTTTATCTTTTCCTTCAAGATAAACATCCGTTGTCGCAACACTTGAGAATAATACAGCACCAACCCATAAACACAAAGCTGTATAGAATGGCGTACTTGCCGAACCATTATTAGCAATCGGATAAACAGCATGTTCTTTGACTTCAACTGGTTGTGTAAAGAAGTCACTTTCTTTATTGGCATCTAATTTTAGTAATTTAAGAATTTCGCCTAAGTCAACTTCTTTTTCACCTTTACGGATTGCATTCGCTGCTTTGTGTAATCCTGTTTTGATATTTGGCCAATCATTAATAATCAGCTCGTTGGCTTTGTCTAAGGCCGCTTCAACATCTGGCATTTTCTCATTGACTGTTTTCAAGGTATTCGTTAAATCTTTTCGGATACCTGGATAGTCATTTTGCATAAAGGCTGCCGCTTTGCTGACTTTGTCTTGAATGACTGGTAAATCGTTTTTATACAAATCAGCACCACGATTAATGCCATTGACAATGGTTTCCATATTGCCATTCAACATCGTATTCGCATCATGAATTTCTTGTTTAATTGCCGGCATTTCGGCTTGATATTTTTCTAATAAAGAAATCGCATTAGTGACCGTTTGACTTGTTGAGCTCAATAATCCTTCAAAGTCAATTTGTTGCGCTTTGTTTAGTTGGCCTTGAGCATTTTGGATGGTACTAGTTAGTTTGTTTAAGATGGTTGAAACGGTATTACTAATTTCATCTGGATAAATCTTTGCTGCAGTATCCTGTACTTGTTTCGCTTGATCTTGAATTATTGTTAAGTCATCATTTGTTACTGAGTTGACGTCAATACCATCAACTACCGTTTTCAAGTCTGAAATAAATTGATTTACCTCATTCAATTTATCAATTGAATCTTGCAATGCAGTACTTCCAGTTGCTTCTTGTAGTTGCGTAAACAATTGAATTAATTGCAGAATATTCTCATGCTGTCTCGCTAAATTTTCAGATATTTGTTGTTTAATTTGCTCTCTTTCTTCCACTGGCAAACGTTTATCCTTCAGTTGCTCTAATCCGATATTTATACCAGAACTAATTGTTTCAATTGCCTTGACAATCGTCCCTACACTCCGCGTAATGTCAGGTAAAGCCTCTTGCAATTTATTGGCGCCATCTAATGTGACATTCCCTAAATCATTGGCTTGATCACCTAGTTTACGAATATCTGGTAACGCCGTTTGGACTTGTTGAATGATTTCTAATCCTTGTTTTGCTTCTTGGATTCCTTCGCTCATTGTTTGTTCCACAGAAGCAAAGTCTTCATCAATCATAGCAATTTGTCGGCCAGCGTTTTGAATTTCTGGAATTTTTTCTTGTAACGTCAAAATAACACTAGCTTGTTCTTTGATGCTTGGCATTTTGCCATTTAGCTCAACAATCTTCTCTCCTAAAGCATCAACTTCAGGTAAATATTTCATCGCATCGTTGGCTTTCGCTAATTTTTCTTTTAGCTCTGGCATCTTACCATGTAAGTCTGTGACTTGTTTTGCATACGTATCAATGGTTCCAATGTTGGCATCTGTATCTAAAATCATGCTCTTAACTTTTTGAATGCTGACCATGTTTTTATCAATATCATAGCCAATATCATTGAATGTTTTGATTAACGTACTACTTGCCGTTTTGATGAATTCTTCCGAAATTTGTGACTGAATGGAAGAAGCGCCTTTTGACGTAATTTTCGGCGCAATTGCATTAATTTTTTCGTTAATTGAGTATTCAATTTTAGGTTTATTGATATCACCAGAAGTAAAACTTAGCAAATCTTTGGAAAAATCTTTAGGTAAATAAATCCCGGCAAAATATTTTCCTGATTGGACCCCTTTGTCTAATTCCTTTTTCGAATCAACAAAACGCCAACCTAATTGCTTGTTTTTCTTCAAGTTTTTCAAGACTTCATCACCAATATTGACCGATTTATCTTGAAAAGTTGCTGTTTGGTCATCACTATAGACCGCTATTGGTAACTCTCCTGTATTTGAATACGGATCCCATAGTGCTTTAATGTTAAACCATGCATATAATGATGGAATAATCATTAAGGCAACAATCAAAAATGTTGCTACTGGGTTTTTAAAAATTCTTTTCCAATCTAAAATAAATAGTTCCCATGTATTTTTTATATGTTTCATAAAATCACCTGCTTTTTTTTGTGCCTGAATAACTTTAGCATAAAATACAAGAGAATAACAAACAAAAGCTTGAATGTTACGACACATTTTTAAAATGTCGTAAGTTCAAGCTAAGATTGTTTATTTCATATTTTTAGAAAATTCCGAAACGACTTGTTTAACTTCATCAATGGCTTCTGGTTTTAAATAAGCCAAAAGTTTTGGTGCTTTTGTCATCAAGTACATTTTATCTAATTTGCCTGTTTGTTGGCGTTCAAACATTTCTGCAAGTAGCGCTTGCATTTTTTCTTTTTTATCTTCTTTTGTTCGATCTAGTATGAACGTTAAGAATTGTTCTTGTCCTTCTTTCATTCCCTATCCCTCCTTACAAACAGATTCTTTTCTATTATAAAACTTCTTTTTTAGAAAGGATAGTCCTTTTTTTAGGATCTATGATTTTGTGTAGAGCTTTAGCATGTCTTTTTTGGCGGATAAAGGTAAGCCGAGTCCCTCTTTTAAATAGCCCTCTACCGAACCAAATTCTTTTTCAATCGCCTGTAAAGCGGTCGCTAAGTACTCTTTTTTCACATAAAGCAGCGTTTCTAATTGTTGAATTTCTGCTGGAGGCGTTCCATTTGCTTGATATTGCGCAATAATTTGCTCGTTAGCGGTTTTTCTTTGCTCGTTCGTCTTTAAATAATCTTCTAAAATATAAGAATGTTCCACACCTAAAGAACTTAATATCAAGGCTGCGCCGATTCCTGTTCGATCTTTTCCTGCGAAACAATGAAATAAAATAGCTTCCTGTGGATAACTTAAAAAGTTTTCAAAAAATGTTTGGTAACCTTTGCGCCCCGAATTGGAAAGAACCATTTCTTTATAAGCCATGTCCATTGCTTCATCGGGTGAACCAACCGTTTTAAGCATTCCTTCTAATGAAGCAGTCTGCGCCTGAATATCGGCCAAAATATCTATATGTAGATAGTTGGTTCCTTGAATTGAATCATCTGGTCGTTCTTGCGTTTCCGCTGCACTTCTAAAATCATAGATTCGTTTAATTTGATAGTCCTCTACCAGTTTCTGTTGATCCGCTTGTGCAACATTGACGAGTTCACCACTCCGAAAAAAATGCCCTGTCTTGACAACTGTGCCTTGTTGCGTTGGAAATCCTCCAATATCTCTAAAGTTCACCACGCTGTTCATGTTCTATCGCTCCTTCATTTTAATTATTTTGTTATCATTTAAATACTTTGTTTTTTCTTTTTATTTCTTTTTCTCAACGATAATAAAAAACACCTCAAAAAACAATCTTTTTATCAGTTGTTTATTGCCATTTTATCATAGATACAGTATTCTTAAAAGAGAGGTGAGTAACGATGCTAAAACGAGATTTTTTAGAAAAGCCTTATGATTATATGAATGATATTTTATTGTTCCTATATAATAATAAAGGTCAAGCGACACGAAATGAATTAGTAGATTTTTTCAATATTAGTTTACCAACATTGAATGAGTATCTTTCTTTTTTAGAGCAATTTTTGAAAGAAGAGCAACTTCAAGAAAACCTCACCTTAACAGTATTAGGTGACACTCTATATCTAAATAAAGCGCCTACCTTTTCCATGAAAGCAATGATCATGTTGTTCTTAGATAAATCTATTAAGTTTCACATGGTCCAGCAACTCTTCCATAAAAATGAAATAAATGGCGGGTATTTCCAACAGAATTATGCCATTAGCTCTGCTACCTATTATCGAAAAATTGTTGAATTAAATGACTTACTCAATGAGTTTAATTTACGTATCAAACGAGGAAAACTTGTCGGCGAAGAAAAACAAATTCGCTTTTTCTTTTTTAATTTTTTCTGGTTTATCTTTGAAGAAAAAACAGATTTAGAAAAAGAACTGGCCAATCAATACCTAGGATTAATCGAGATACTACAAGAAATCCCCAGAATTACCTTTGACCATACAGAAATTCTCCAAATTAAACTTTGGATGAAAATTTCTTTTCGTCGCATGGTTTTAGAACCCCTGCCAACGATTAGTCCACATGATGTCCAACTCGATCGACCTTTATTTGAAGAAATTAATTTATCTATACATACATATATGAAAAGAATCGACCGTCCATATACAATCAACGAAGCCTATATGTTTTATGACTTTTTTTGTTCCATGCATAATTATTCTGCGAATGCTGCTTTCGCCTTTCGTTTAGCAAAACAACAACGAATTGAAAAAACGTATCTTAACGAAATGAACCGGGTCATTTTAACGTACCTTAAAGCACGTGGTTATTTATCCCATTACGTGCTGCCTATTCGGCTACTTTATATTGAAAATTTACTTTTCCAATTACATGCGCAACTCTATTATTTTTCAGGATTTATTTTACCCTTTGATTATTGGACAATTCAGTCACTTTTGAAAGTCGTACGTCATCCTTTTAGCGAAAGTGAAGTTTACGAATTAGTGGAGATCGCTACAACGAACTTTGCCACAAAAGCCACTGCTTCTAAGTACCAAAATCAATTTACTGAAATTAATTATACACTTATTTTGAATCACATTGCTGAATTAAATGAAAAAAAAATAACGATTGGTGTTTATCACTCACTGAGCAGTGCTTATAGCGAGTTGGTAGCACAAAAAATACAACAGAGTATCGCTGGAAAATATCCGCTGAAAATTGAGCCTTACAACGCAGAAAACCATTATGATTTGCTTTTAATGAATACCAATAATGAACAGCTCGTTGCCCAGTATGACCATTACTATATTTTTTCGGATATTAGTAATCGTTACGACCTACAATCAATTGAAAAAATCATTCAATTGTTATTGGGCAAATAATCTCTAATAAAAAAGCTTAAGTGCCCTACTCTCAGATGTAGTGCGCCCCCAAAGTTAGACCAAAAAATCTAACTTTGGAGGCGTATTTAAATTGGCAAAATACGATTATGCATTCAAGAAAAAAGTAGTAGAAGCTTACCAAAATGGCGCAGGAGGTTATCGAATACTAGCGAATCAATTTGATATTGCTTCACTTTCGACTGTTCGTAAATGGGTTAAAACAGTCGAGAAATTTGGATTTAACGCACTTCATCGAAGAGTAAATTACCAACATTACTCTTCCAAATTCAAGCGGGATGTCATACACTATTATTTAACGAGTGGTGACTCTTATCTGACTGTCGCATTGAAATATGGTCTGCCAAACGATACCTTAGTCTTGGCTTGGCACCAGAAATTTCTAGAAACAGGCATAGAAGGGCTTTCACCAAAACAGAAAGGAAGACCTTCTATGTCAAAGAAAAAGAAACCCGTTCAGGTGAAAAAAACACGAACACGTGAACAAGAATTAGAACATGAAAATGAACTATTGCGAGCGGAACTAGCCTTCATAAAAAAGCTCCGCGCTTTAGGAATGAATATCCCGGAACGACTCAAGAACGAGATGCCCGAATCATCCACGAACTCCGAAAAAAATTCCGATTAACAATCTTACTGGAAGCAACCAAATTTCCTAAAGCGACGTATATGTATTGGCAAAAGCGATTTGAGCGAAAAAATCCCAATCAAAAATTAGAAGCCCTGATTAAGAAAATTTTTGACGAAAACAAAGGAAACTATGGCTATCGCCGTATTCAATTAGCTTTAAAAGAACAAGGATTGAACGTAAACCAGAAAAAAATTCGTCGTCTTATGCGTAAACTTGGCCTAAAAGGGACAAAATTTATTCGTAAATCAAGAAAATATAATTCCTACAAAGGAACCGTTGGCTATGGCGAAAAAAACCGTCTACATCGTCGTTTCTACACTTCAGTACCCCATCAAAAGCTAACAACAGATACCTCTGAATTTAAGTATTATGAACGTGATCAAAGTGGAAAGATTCAAATAAAAAAACTCTATTTAGATCCTTTTCTTGATTTATTTAATGGTGAAATCTTGTCTTACCGTATTTCTAAACAGCCGAATGCCAAAGCAATTCTTGAGGCACAAAAAGAAGCCATTGATAAAACGCAAGATTGTCCATATCGGCGCACTTTTCATTCTGACCAAGGTTGGGGGTACCAAATGAAGCAGTACAAAAAGCAATTAACCAGTCACCAGATCTTTCAAAGTATGTCTCGAAAAGGCAATTGTTTTGATAATTCTCCTATGGAGAATTTCTTTGGTTTACTAAAACAAGAAACCTACCATGGCATTATTTATTCTAGTTTCGAAGAACTAGAACAAGCAATTGAGGAATGGATTGATTATTATAATCATCAACGAATAAAGACAAAACTAGGGTGCAGTCCCGTTCAATTCCGTAAACGGTTCGTCGCATAAAAATACCGACCAGATTTCTCCAGTCGGTATTCGGTCTAACTTTCGGGTCTCACTACAAGATGACTGACTTAAGCTTTTTATTTTACTTTCCCTATTTCCTTAAACGGCGCCATTTTAAACACCACGATTCCTTCAATCGCTTGTATCTCGACAAAGCCGAACGTACGACTATCACTTGAATGCGTACGATTGTCCCCTAAGACAAAGTAATGACCAGCTGGAATCTTCTGAAACAGGCGAAGTTGGGCTGCCGCTTTTTCTGATAAGTCAAAACGACTGGCATTCTCAGGCAGTGCCTCATTATCGCTTGCTATAGGTTCTTCTGAAAGATAAAGTTTTCCCTCGTTTACCCAAATTCGATCACCAGGAACCCCGATGATTCGCTTGACGTACGTACCTTTGCTAGCTAGCGGTGCTTTAAATGCAATCACATCGTACCTTGCTACTTGCTTCGTCCGTTGTACTAAGACTCGTTCCCCTGCGTTAAGTGTCGGCTTCATGGATTGCCCAGCAATTGGGTAGCTAGATGTCTTTAACACAAAAAAGAACACAAAAATGGCGAAAAGAATAGCTGGCATAAAAAATTTAACGACTTGGACGCGTTGTTTCTTTTGGTAGGCTTGCCGCTTTTTTTTAATCTCTTCAGCGGTCATTTTTCTTTTCGGTCCTCTTATTGATTGATGGTTATCTGTTTGCTCAAGCAAATATTCCATTGCTGTGTTAGCCTTTTGCTTTTTTAGCTGATATGTCGCAGGCAACTTTTGCTTCAAGAAGGCGCGCTTAATGTGGCGAATTGTTCGCATAACGGGCTTTATCCATTCTTCCATCGTTTTCTTAAAAGGAAAAGCTTCTTAAATAAACTTTTCCTTTCTTGCTCCTTTTTTCTATTTAACTAATTGCGTTCCTTTTTTTATATAACTACTACGTAACTGGTTTTCCTTCATAAACTGATTCAATGGTTTCTGCGCATCTTGTGCCAGCTCCCAAATACTTTGATTTGCTTCTACAAGATATTCGCTCTTCTCTGTTACGATGTTTTTCCTGATAAGCGGTTGCCTTAGCGACTGCTCTTCCTTTGAGACAGCAGCAGCCTGTAATCGTTCTGCAGAGCCACTTAGTGTAACAGCTAAAAAAAGGACCCCAAGACAATGTAGTTTCCTTGCTCCCGTTAACTTTTTACTGACCATTTTATTAATAGTTATCTTGTTCAAGACGTGTCAGTTTAGTTAAGCGTTCCTCTAATTCGCGATAAATCTCAAGTACTTCTACTTTTGATGCTTCGACTTCATTCGAAATACTTTTCGCTCGGTTACCAATATTTAACATTTCTAATTCTGCGGAATTGATTAGGTGTTTTGCTTCTACTTTCGCTTCATTAACAATCCGATTGGCTTCTTTTTTGGCAGAAACCATCACTTCGCCAATTTCTTGTTGCGATTTTAAAGCCTCTTCTTGTAATTGCTGATTTTTCATTAATAAATCGTTAATTTGCTGTTTTGCGCGTAGCAGTTCTGTTAACTGCTCACTACTCGGTTCAATATTTTTTGAAACGGCTTGTAGTGTCTTCAATTCTTTTTGAACTTGTTCTAAATTGTCTTCTTTGGCCTCTACTTCTTTTCTTAGAGCAGCTAATTCTCCTTCGTAAACTTGCTTTTCAGCAAGATGTTTGTCATTGACACCTTGTAGTCGACCTAGTTTTACTTCTGCTTCATTTTTTTGCTGTAAACTATTTTGAAGCTCATTCTTTAACTCCTCCATGCGCTGTTTCACAATCACTTCTTGTTGGACAGCCTCTAGTAAGGCTTGTTTTTCGGCTTCTACTTTTTGTAATTGTACAGTTAGTTTTTCAATTTGTTCCTGCAATGCTTGTTGAGTCGTTGTGCTTTCTTCTAATTCTGTCGTTAACGTTTCTACTTGCTTTTCCATTCCTGTAATATCTCCTTTTTTCTCCAACTTTCCTTTTTCTTCTGCTAACTGGTTGTGTAATGTCTGGATATGTTGTTGCTGTTCAGCCGATTCTTTTTCTAATTCTGCCACTTGCTGCGTTAATTCACTTTCTAAACGTTCCATTTGATTATGTACAGTGGTTAATTGTTTTTCTGCATTTTGCAGATTTGTTTGAAGAGTAGTAGCCTCTGTCGTGGTTTCACTGTTTGTTTCCAGTTGCTCTTCCAATTCAAAAATTTCATGTTCTTTTTGATTTAGTGTTTCAAGTAATGCCTGATTTTTTTCTTCTAACGCTTGTTTTTCCGTTTCTTGTTGGTTCTTTAATTGCTCATTTTCTTCTTGAAGTTTTTTAAAGGCTGTTTCTTTTTTCTGATAGTAGGCGAGCCTTTCTCTTAACGTCGCCATTTCTTTTTCCTGTTGTTCTGGTTTGATTCCGCTAATTGTTTTTTCTGGTTCGAATCCTGGCTGAAAAAAGACTTCTTTTTCAAGCGTATCATCCGAAATATCTTTAATTTTTTTGATTAAACGTCTTTTTGTCATATATATGTCCTTTCTCTCATCCTTTTAACTAATCACGACAGGCTCCAAATTTGTTTCAAGCGTCTCACGAGCATACGTATCAATGGATTTGACAAGGGTTTGCTCTTGATCTCGATAAGTAAAATTAAAATCAATCATGGTAATTTCTTTAACTGAATTCAACGCTGCAATAAGTGCTACAATATTGTCTTGGCCTGTTTGAAATTCATGGTAACTTAAGCCAACTGAAAAAACAGACAGTGTCAAGGTTTGTGTTTTTTCACTTCTAATCATTGTGATACTCGTCTCTCCGAGGTAAGGACGCCATTCACGCGCTAATTGTAATTCATAATTAGTCAAGACAGCGGCCGATTCTGCCGAAACAGCTTGCTTCCAGGGAAACTGATTTAAGGCTGTTTTTTTAATCGCTTGTTTTTTTATTTTGTCACCTTGAGTAGCTTGGCCTTGTGCCAAACGCTCGATCCGTTGTTCAATGCGGATATTTCGTTGATTTAATTGATAATATGTATAAACAATTCCTAACAATAATACGCTAAGTAGACAAATACTAAACAATAAATAAATCATTAAACGACTATTTTTCTGATACTTATAGAAATTTATTTTCCTCTTTAATGTCCGGTCCTCTGAATCCAGTTTTTCGACAAGTAATCGCAAATACAATTGATAGCTTACAAATAAAAATAAGCAACTATTCATTAAAAGTACAACAATCATCATACAAATATAATCTCCTTTATGTCATCGCTCGACAATCAAAACTTGTAAAATCACCTGTTACGCTCTTTAAAAACTCTATATAGTATTGATTGTAACATTCCGTTTGAGCCTTGCCAACAACTTTATTTAAAATAAGATGATAAAATTTTATATTTTATATTTATATTTTAATTTTTAAAATATAAAACAAAAAAAAGAGAGATGCCACTTGGCCATCTCTCTCGCTTTTACTCAAACTATGTTTAGCGAACCGAACTAGATCAGTCGCTTTTTAAAAAATCCAATTAGTCTTTGTTGATTTCATAGTAGCTATCGTTCTTTATGTAGCTGAATTTGCTTTTGCTGGGGCTGAATCGCTACTAAGTCCAACACTGATGCCTAAGGCACGATCAACTTCTTCCATAATATCAAGTCTCAAATGACAAACTTTTTCTTTCAAGCGGCCCTTATCGATTGTTCGAATCTGCTCTAAAAGAATCACTGAATCTTTTTCAATGCCTGTTTCATCAGAATTAATCCCGATATGTGTTGGCAATTTTGGCTTTGCCATTTTGGCTGTGATCGCCGCAACGATAATCGTTGGGCTAAAATGATTACCTAAGTTATTTTGGACAACAAGGACAGGTCTGACGCCACCTTGTTCCGAGCCCACTACTGGGGAAAGGTCTGCAAAATAAATATCTCCGCGTTTGACCATAGTGGAACCTCCTATCTAGTTATATTCTCTGGGGATTCTTTGTGAGAAAGTACATGCAACTTCATAATGAATGGTTTCTAATTTTTCGGCTACCATTTGTAACGTATTTTCTTCATTGCCATCTTTTCCAACTAATGTAACGACTGAGCCGACAGGAACTTCTTCTGCTAAACGAATCATACATTGATCCATACACACTCGTCCGACGATTTCGCAACGCTTACCATTCACGAGCACTGTAAATCCTTGGAGATGACGCAACCAGCCATCTGCATAGCCGATTGGCACTGTCCCAATCCATTCTTCAGATTCAGTTACGTAGGTTTCGCCATAGCCAATCCCTTCACCAGCCGCTAAGCGTTTTACATGGATAAGTTCACTGGTCAACCGTAAGGCCGGCTTTAACGCATAGCTTGGGGCCAGCTTATTACCTGAAGGGTTCAATCCATACATGGCTACTCCATAGCGAATCATGTTTCCTGGCACATCAGGATGCCATAACGCTGTCGCACTATTGCTAACATGGACATACCGTGGTAACTCTTCTAAAACTGCTAGAACAGCCTTAAAACGCCCTGCTTGTTTTTCAAAATAGCTTGTATCGATTTCATCAGCTGTTGAAAAATGAGTAAAAATCCCTTCCCATAAAAATTCTTTGTGGGATTGAACAAACCGCACTGCTTGCTTAGTCTCTTCCGGGGTTAAAAAGCCAATCCGTCCCATGCCAGTATCGACTTTTAAGTGAACACGTAATGGCGTGTTACTCTCAGGCGTTAGTTGTTGAAGAGCAGCTTCTAACCATTCTTGTGTAGCTACCGTTACAGACAAATCATATTGAATCAACAAAGGCACATAAGCTAAGTCTACCACACTCAAAATTAAAATGGGGTCCTGAACACCTGCTTCTCTCAATTCAATTGCTTCATCCAATAAGGCGACACAAAAACCTGTCGCGCCACCTTTTTTCGCCGCTTTAGCGGATTCTACGGCGCCATGCCCATAGCCGTTCGCTTTTACAACCGCAAATAAAGCGGTTCCTTCTGGCAAACGTTGACATTCCTTTTGGACATTTTCAGTAATTGCTTGCGTATCGATATGTAACCGTGTAGGACGATGCCATCCAACGACCATTGTACATCCTTCTTTCTTCGTTGCTTCTATTATTCGCTTTCTAAAACAATTTGTGCAATCGCCATAGTATCTGTGTGCGTAATCGAGACAAACACTTTACCATTATGGGGCGAGTTTGCTACGTATGGTGCACCTGTTTTTTCAGTCAGCACCTCAATATCTTGTAAACCAACTTTACCAATCCCTGTGCCCCATGCTTTAGAGAACGCTTCTTTACAAGCAAAACGACCAGCTAAAAATTCTATTTGACGTTTTGTAGATAACTTTTCAAAAAGGGTCAATTCGTTAGGTGTTAAAACCCGTTGAATAAACGATCCTTGTTTTTCAACAATCGGTTTTATCCGACTTAATTCTACTGCGTCAATACCAATTCCCTTTATCATTTTCCGCCTTACTTCCTATTTAATATAGTTACTCCGAATTACCTTTCATTTTAACAAAATTTCAAAATTTTTCCACTGATTCGCTAAAAAAATAAAGAATGTTTTACAAGATCCTCACACAAATTGAAGTACCATACGTTTTCTTCCTATTTACATTTTTATAAAATTTTTCTGAATTTTTATAAAAGTAAGAAAACAACTAAGAAGTATCGGAAAAAAAGCAGGAAACTAAGTGGATGTTCTGATATTTTATAGAAAATTTTGGCTACTTATGGGAGAATAAAAAGAAAAAGGAGAAAAACGTATGACTTTAACTTCTCGGCAAAAAAAGTTACTTCGTTGCGCCCTGTTTATTTTTGCTTTGTTGCTCTACATATTTCCAATCTTCTTTAAAAATCCCAACCTATTTTTTCTCTTGCAACTGGTTTGGATTATAACCATTCATTTGCTACAACAAAAAATGAAACTCTTCAATGTAACTTCCCCGTTGAAAACTTGGATAATTTTGGCGTTTTTCTTTTTCTATATCATTTTGATGCCTTTTTTACTTTTTTTGAGTTTTTCTATTTAACGATTATCTACCAAAAAAGAGCGAGTGTTCCGTTCATAGACGGAACACTCGCTCTTTTGATTATTTGGCGTTTTCGCGAATGACGAAACCACGTTTTTTATCGTTATGACGTTTGCCGCCACGTTGATCTTTATTTTTGCGGTCGCTATTTTTGTAATTACGGTCGCCATCTTTATGGTTTTTGTTGCCACGATAGCTGCCACCTTTACCATTGCCACCACGGTTGCGATTACGGTTGTTCCCACCGCCACCACCACGGCCATTTTTGTTAAAGCCTTTTTTATTTGAAGGCAATGGTCGTTCTGGGGTAATTTTTACAGGAACCGCATCTGCTGGATCTTTCGCTACTGTTTTTAATAATAACGCAGCTAAGTCTGTCGCTGAATATTTTTCTAATAACGCTTCAGCAGATTCTAGATATTTGTCTAAACCATTTTCTTCTAGATCACTTTCGATGGTTTCAACAGCTGCACTTAATTGTCCTTTAAATGCTTCCTTTTCGGTTGGTGGACGTAATGGTGTCATCCGTTTTTTCGTTAGGTTTTCGATGACATGTAAGTAACCCATTTCGTTTGGTGTTACAAACGTCACAGACATACCGCCTTTACCAGCACGACCTGTCCGACCAATACGGTGAACATAACTTTCTGGATCTTGTGGAATATCGTAGTTATAGACAT
The DNA here is from genome assembly GCF_051712165.1 of Enterococcus sp. DIV1420a. Taxonomy (NCBI): domain Bacteria; kingdom Bacillati; phylum Bacillota; class Bacilli; order Lactobacillales; family Enterococcaceae; genus Enterococcus; species Enterococcus sp. DIV1420a. The sequence goes on along the minus strand of NZ_JBIOOI010000001.1, from coordinate 1,670,039 downwards.
GGGTGACACCTGAAATATCTAACCCACGTGCTGCTACATCTGTTGCCACTAAGATATCTAAGTTACCATTTTTGAATGAACGTAAAACGCTCATCCGTTTTTGTTGTGATAGGTCGCCATGGATGCCTTCTGCTTTGTAACCACGCGCTTCTAACCCGCGGGCAAGTTCATCAACACGGCGTTTTGTCCGACCAAAGACAATGGTCAATTCTGGGGTTTGCACGTCTAGTAAACGTGTCATAATGTCAAATTTTTCAAAGTCTTTTGAACGTACATAATATTGATCAATTAAATCAGCCGTCATTTCTTTGGCTTTAATCTTCACATGTTCTGGTTGTTTCATGAATTTCACGCCAATATTCTTGATTGCTGGCGGCATAGTTGCTGAAAATAGAAGTGTTTGACGTTGTTCTGGCACTTGTGAGATGATTTTTTCAATGTCTTCCAAGAAGCCCATGTTTAACATTTCATCTGCTTCGTCTAAAACTAATGTTTCAACAGTTTCTAATTTCAAGGTACGACGGTTAATATGGTCTAGTAAACGTCCTGGTGTACCTACAACGATATGTGGACGATCTTTTAGTCCACGGATTTGGCGACCGATATCAGCCCCACCGTAAACGGCTTGGACGCGAATCTTTTTATCGCGGCCTAAATGGAATAACTCTTCTTGTGTTTGGATAGCCAACTCACGGGTTGGTGCAATGACTAATCCTTGAATAACGCGGTTGTCTGCGTCAATTTTGTTAAGCATTGGTAAGCCAAAAGCAGCGGTTTTCCCTGTTCCTGTTTGTGCTTGTCCGATTACGTCTTTTCCTGCTAACGCTAACGGAATTGTTTCTGATTGAATAGGGGTTGCTTCCTCGAAGCCTGCGCGTTCTACCGCTGATAATAATTCTGGCGCTAAACCAAGTTCTTTAAATTTCAAATGATATCCTCCTAGATTTTGTTTCGGAAAGAACGATTTCTTCCTAGTTTCAGGTGTCTTCACTTTCAGTTGTTAAAAAGAAATCCATTATAGTGTGCCAACTATTTCTTCTTTCCTGATTTCACCGAAAAATTCACCTTATGGCATTAGAAAAGCCAAACGTGGTCGTTCAGCTTCACATTTATTATTAAACATAGAAATAGATCTATTTTATTTACTACGATTCAATTTTTCTCGTCATCTTCCGGCAATAGGTCATTCTATCATAGAATCCTATTTTCAGCAAGTTTTATGAAACTTATTTACTTTTCCAAAAGTGCATCGATGACTTCACGAAGTCCCATCCCGTTACTTCCCTTTAAAACCACCATATCTTCTGGCTGTAAAACTTTTTTGACAGCTTCAATCAACTCATTTTTTTCTTCTTTTTTAAAAGAATGAATGTTAGCTGGTGCATAGGTTTCTTGCAATTTATCAGCTAAATAAGCCATTTCAGAACCATATAAAAAGACTTCTTCAATCGCATCTGGGGCTAAATGCTGCGCCATTGCTTGATGCATGCTAGCAGAATCAGGACCTAATTCTAGCATGTCTCCTAAAACAGCAATTCGTTTTCCTACTTTGGACATTTTGCTAAAACTGTCCAGAACAAGACCCATAGCTGTCGGATTGGCATTGTACACATCACTTAAAATTTCGGCACCATTCGCTGCTTTCAGCCATTCTGTCCGATTCTTTGTTAGTTCCGCTGTAGCCAATCCTTTTTGAATCTCACTATCCGTTAATTGGAAATACCGACCAATACCAATTGCGATTAATGCATTGGTGACATTATAGGTTCCTGGCACTGGAATCGTAAACGTCATTTGTGTATCACTGATTTTGAATGAGGTTTGCTCTTTGGCTTCATTTGTGACGATTCCTTGAAGTTGACTTTCCTGGCTAAAACCAAAAGTAATCACTTGTTGCGTGACTTTTTCCACCAATGGTTCTAGCAAAGGTTCATCGCTTGGCACAAATAAACTACCGTCTTTGGCTAAACCATCTACGATTTCCATTTTTGCTTGTGCAATGCCTGCTCGTGAGCCTAAATTTTCCACATGAGCTTCGCCAATCATTGTGATGGCGGCAACTTCTGGCTGAGCCAGATTGGAAAGGAAAGAAATTTCCTGAGCGTGATCCATGCCCATTTCTAAAATCAGTTTTTCTGTTTCATCAGGCATGTGTAAAATAGTATAGGGTAAGCCAATTTGATTATTGTAATTGCCTTGCGTTTTGTAAGTCACAAACTTTTCAGATAACACAGCAGCAATCAAATCTTTAGTGGTGGTTTTTCCATTACTACCAGTCACAGCGATGACATTCGGTTGCATTTTATTTAAATAATAGGTAGCTAATTTTTGCATAGCAACCAGTGGATCAGTAACATGCAAAACAGGCAATTGTTGCGGTGCATCGACTAAATCCTGTCCCCAAAAAGCGGCCTGACAGCCATTAGCCATGGCACTCTCAATAAAATGATGACCATCATTTTCACCTTGTAAAGGAACAAAGAAGTTTCCTTTCACAATTTTACGACTATCAAATTCAATGCCTGTTAAAGGAAAATCAGGCCATTGTTGCCAATCATTACTGGCTTCAACCGCTTGCGCTACTTCCCAGAAGGTTAATTTCATTATGTTTTGCTCCTCTGACACAGGGACTGGGACATGCCAAAGTCTTGTCATGTCCCAGTCTTGTGTGATTTTTTCTTCTTAGTTATTATAAAATTCTTGGCGTTGTTTAAAACGATTCAAAGCTAACTGAATCAGTTCCTCAATTAAATCACTGTATTTCAAGCCCATATTTTCCCACAGTAAAGGATACATACTAAAGTCAGTAAAACCAGGCATGGTGTTCAATTCATTCAGGAATAATTCGTTTTTGCTTGTTAAGAAGAAATCACAGCGACTTAAGCCACTTCCATCTAACATAATATACGCTTTTTTAGCGTATTCTTGCGCTTGATGAGCTACTTCTTCTGGAACATGCGCTGGAATTTGCATTTCAATCGTGTTATTGATGTATTTTGCATCATAATCATAGAAAGCGACATCTTTCACCACTTCACCAGGTAAAGTCGTACGGACATCTTCATTTCCTAAAATGGCTACTTCAATTTCACGTGCTTCAATCCCTTGTTCAACAATTGCTCGGGCATCATAACGGAAAGCTTCTTCCAATGCTTCTTGCAATTCTTCACGATTTTCCGCTTTGCTAATTCCGACACTAGAACCCATATTGGCAGGTTTAACAAAGACCGGATAAATTAAAGAACCTTCACATTTCTCAAAGACTTCTTTTGGATTTCCTTTCCAATCACTTCTTAAAACTGGCACGAATGGTACTTGTGGAATGCCAACAGTTTGTAAAAGATATTTCGTCATGATTTTGTCCATTGCGTTAGCACTAGCTAAGACACCTGCGCCCACATAAGGCATATTAATGGTTTCCATGAATCCTTGAATTGTTCCATCTTCACCATTTGGCCCATGTAAAACAGGGAAAACAATCGCTTCTTCTTCATAAATTTCCGAAGGACTGATTCGTTTTCCTGAAAATTCGCCTGTTTCTTCAGGTGTTTGTGCCCAAGTTAAATGTAAAACTTCTTTATTTTGTGGTCGTTCAGATAAAAGAGGGCCTTTTACCCATTGACCGTCTTTACTAATAAAGACTAACTGTACTTGATAATATTTATAATAGATTGCATTTAAAACGGAATATGCAGACAAAACAGACACATCGTGCTCTTCACTTCTGCCGCCATACAACAAAATAATCTTCAAATGCTTGTCCTCCTAGTTTCTTTCCTGTCTTTTAGAAAAAATTATTTTTCAAATTATCCTTACTTATTTTAGCATAAAACCCAGTTTCATAATAGAAGCAAATTTAGTGAAGGAAAAATTCTTTGCTTGCCTTTTCCTTGCTAAAGACTCCGTTTCACCAGCTCAATAAGGGCTTGTTTAAACGTTGTTCTATCTTGGTCTGTAAAAGGTTTAGGTCCTTTCGTTCGGCCACCTTTTCGCCGAATTTGGCCACTAAAATAGCGTTGTTCTAACAAGCCATCAATATTTTCTTTCGTATATTGATAACCCAGTTGATGTAAAACCGACACTCCTTTTGGCAAAACCAAGGAAGCTAAGCCATAATCTTGTGTAATTAAAAGATCCCCTTTTTTTATTAACTGCACAATTTTAAAATCAGCAGCATCCGCTCCTTTATCAACATACACAAAAGAGACATTTTCTGGATAATCTTTTAAGGAATAATGATCTACACTAGTAACAATCACCACATCCAAAGCTTTCTCTACAGCGACTTCAATAACCGTCTCTTTCACAGGTGAACCATCGCCATCGACAAAAATTTTCATTCATTTCCCTCGCTTCTTCCTTGCTCTAACCATTTGGGATGACGTTGAAAGTAGTGTTGTAATTCGTCAAAAACGACTTCTTTAACCACTTCATATAACTCTGTATTTCTTAAAATGGTTTTCGTTGCATCAGTGTAGCGGGGCTTTGGTATCGTAATGGCTAAAACAAAATCAAATTCTGCTAAAAAACTATCTGCTGTCACAGATAATGAGTAATGTTGCTCCTCTAAAAATTGATTAAAGGCGGCCACTACGCCATCAAGAAAGCCCTCATAGTGGGTTCCACCAAGACTGGGATAATGCCCATTAACAAATGTTTTTTGCACTTGCGGCGCATGATTTTTACTCAAAATAAATTGAACAAGGGCCAATTCTGTTTGCTTGGCTTGAATAATCGGTGCAGCTTTTCTAGTTAATGGGTTATCTTTTTCAAATAAATAATTACTTAAACCTTTAGGGTAATAACAAAGATTTTTTTGTTCCTCTTCTTGTGTTAAGAGAATCTTTAAGCCTGGATTCAACATGGCAATCTGTTGACATTGCTGTAAAACACGCATATAAGAAAGTGATTCTGTACCAAAAATTTGCGTATCTGGCCAAAATAAGACTTCAATTCGTTCCTGGGTTTCTTCAATAGGTAACAATAATCGTTTTTTCAATTGCCCTTGATGGTAAATAAAAATAGTTCGCTGTTTTTCTTGATCGATACTGATCCCTACTTGTTTTGAGAAGGCTTGTAAAACAGATAAATACAGAAAAGGTGGTTCTAAATCGACTTGCTTTTGTTCAAAAACAAGCGGTCGTGTGGAAGATACCTGAAAAGAGATTTGTTGACGCGATAACTGTATAGCAATTTTCCCTTGATTCTTTTCAATGAAAAACTCTAATAAACCGTTAATTGTCTGAACAAGTAAATTCTCTAAGCCGACTAAGCCAGTCGTTCCAATGAACGCTTCTGGTCGTTTTTGAATCCGTTCAATAAATTCATCGTTTTCTAAAACTGTTAAAAGATGTGCAACACTCATCCTGCTGCCTCCTTTGCAATCTGTTTCTTTTAATTATAATGAAAAAAAGACCAGAAGAAAAGCCACACACGACTTTTCTTCTGGTTTTCTTCTTTAACGAATTAAATCAATATTCGGATGCTCGAGAACATGATTCACTTGTTTGACCGTTGTCAAAGGAATATCTCCTTGAATCGTATGTGCAAGGACCCCATTGACTGTGGCAAAGTTAACTGCCTTTTCTAACGACCAATTTTGGCTATAGCCATATAAAATCCCCGCCGCATAAGCATCGCCAGCGCCAATTCGATCAAGATTAAGAAGCGGTCTTTTTTCACTCTGTTGGTACTCATTTTGGGTATATAAATACCCACTTAAGTAGTTTTGATTTTTGGAATGACTTCTCGTTGTCCCAGCAAACCATTCCAAATTGTATTGAGACATGAAACGCTGAATCAGTTCAGTTTCTTGTGCCTCACCTTCTAAATCTTCTCGCGGAATGAAACCTAATAGCTCGACCAAATCACGTCGACTGCCAAAAACAATATCACAATAAGGTAAAATGCGTTCGTACTGTTGACGCATAAAGAGTGCGCTATTTGCTGTATTCAAACTAGGTCGATAATTAAAGTCAAAACAAACTTTCTTTTGACAGGCATGCGCCTTTTGAGCAAGTATCAAAGCAGCATCACGAGTTTTTTCAGTTAAACTTAACGAAATACCACAAATATGCACCATATCTACTTCCGCTAAAAAGGCCTCAAAATCGTAGTCCTTCGCCTCGCTGATGCCAAAAGCACTCTGATGGCGATTTTGATAAGTTACTTGTGTGGGTCGGATTCCATAACCCATTTCTGCAAAAAAACTACCAATATGATCGCCCTTTTCTCCTACCCATTGATCTGAAATTCCTAACTTCCTTAGCGCTGCTTTGCCAGCTTCACCAAGACGATTGGCAGGTAATTTTGTAATCAATGCTGTTTCTAGTTGAAAATGAGCCAAATTTGCTAAGAGATTTACGCCAGTCCCTACAAAGTTCATTCTTAACCGCTCTGTTTGTTCTAACATTAGATACTCTGGCGGAGTGAAACGAAGCATGACTTCACCAAACGCAGCAATTTTCATCTTTGCCACCTACTTATTCAATGTGTTTTTCATCATGGTTAGTAACGTTTTCACGTCTTCTGTTCTAGTGTCCCCTGTTTCTTGATCAATAATTGAGCTGTAGACATGAGGAATGATTTTTTTAACGCCGGCATCCACCGCAATTTGAACAATTTCTTCAAAGTTTTCTAAATCAATGCCCCCTGTTGGCTCTAAATAAAAGTCATACTTGGCACAAGCTGCTGCTACTGCTTGGTATTCTTCTTTGTGAGCCAAGCCTTTCATCGGGAAATATTTAATGGAACTGCCCCCCATGTCTTTCAACAATTTGATGGCGGTTTCGATAGGCACTTCCGCCGCTGGCGCACCAGAGCTTAACGGACCTGTCGCAATGTTGACATAGCCAACTTTGCCTGTGGGTGAAACCAAGCCATTAATCACTGTTTCGTCTTGACGAAGTAAGGCCCGCGAAGCGCCGACACCTGTGAAGACTTGGTTCACGTGTTGCGGTTGTAAAACTTCTGATAAGCGAGCCACCATTTGACTTTGATTTGGATCACCAGCTCCTAAACCGACAGATAAAGCGTTGTTGGTTGCTGCTTGGTATTTTTTCATATCGTCAATGGCTGCTTCATCGGTTTCATAGTTTTTTGAAAGGACGCCTAACACAACATGCCCTTCTGCTGCTTCATAACAGGCTTGGGCATTTTCTACTGAATTGGCTAAAACGTTTAAACAAATGCGTTCTTCTAAATAATTAGGTTTTAATGACATGGCTTATTTCTCCTTTGTGTCCATAATTTCTTGTAATCGTTGCACGATTTTGTTCATTTCTTCTTGATTGACAGAACGAATGTCAAACTCAATGATGCCATTGTTTGCTTGATATTCTCGCGTATAAATGGCTGGACTTTCTGCTTTTAACGCTTGGATGACTTCCTTGGCGGTTTTTCTGCCGTCCACTTTGACACTGGCGCGATAAATGTCTCGTCCGGCGCCATCTTGGACGATTTTAGCGGTTAAATCTGACAGGTTGTTGATGGCTTCAACAAACGGTTTTAAGCGTTCTTGCATCAAAGCCCCTGATTCACTGCCATGCGCCAAGTATTCTTCCACTGCTTGCGTAAAGCCTAGGATATTGTCTTTGCCAATTTTCATTGCTCGACCAATGCCTTTGCCTTGTAGGCGCACCCAGTCAATGTATTCTTTTTTCCCGACCACTAAACCGGCACTTGGCCCTTCGATGGCTTTGGCGCCGCTGTAAATCACCAAATCAGCGCCTGCTTCAGTGTATTTGAAAAGATCTTCTTCTGCTGCCGCGTCAACAATTAGCGGCACCTTGTGGCGTTGCGCCACTTTGGCCGCTTCGGCCACCGTCAGCATACTTTTTTGCACGGTATGATGGCTTTTGATGTATAGAATGGCCGCTGTTTTTTCGGAAATCATCATTTCCACGTGTTCTGGACTGCACATGTTGGCGTAGCCAGCTTCCACCACTTGGCCGCCGCCTTGCGCTACCATGACTTCTACAGGCGTACCGTAGTCCACGTTGTGCCCTTTAGGTAAAATAATCTCTCGCTGTTCGATTTTTTCTGTATAGGGATGATACGCGTGGTACAAGCTGCCTTTTCCAATCAAGGCAGCCACCGATTGGGCAATCCCCGCCGAAGCCGAGGAAACGATTTGGGCATCTTCTGCCTTCAACAAGTTGGCTAAAAAGGCCCCTGTTTGCACACTAAGTTCACTCATTTCAAAGAAATGTTCGCCGCCGAATCGTTGAGCCGCTAGGACTGCCTCCGAAACTTTGGAGACACCTAGAATGGTCATTTTGCCAGAAGCATTAATGACTTCTTTTAAGTGGAATTTTTCGTAACTAATTGTCATAGATTTGTCCTCCAATAATTGTTTTGATTGGGCGAATTTGCTCTTTGGCTACTCGTGTCAATCCATTAGAATCAGTCAATGTTTTTTCTTCTGCTTGAATCGTGAAAATCGTTAAATCAGCATCTTTACCTATTTCCAACGTGCCTTTTTGCGTTAAATGGAAATTCTCAGCAGGAGCCTTGGTTACCTTTTCAATAATTTCTGGCCAATCATAGCCGACCACACGGAGTTTTTCCATCGTTGTGGCTAAATCATAAACAGGACCATTTTCTCGGTTACGGATGTAGATATCTGTGCTAATTGATGCAGCTTTCATTCCCTCGCGCAACGCTGTTTCAGCTACGTGAAAATTGAAACTATCCGTACCATGCCCGATATCAAATACGACTCCTTTGTTGTACGCTTGCCAAGCGAAATCTTTTATTTTATCCGTTGCTTGGTCTAAGATGCCATTTTCTTTCCCATTAAAACAATGGGTTAGGACATCCCCTTTTTCCATCAAGGCTAAAATTTCATCTAAATGAGGCGGTGCTGATCCAATGTGAACCATTAAGGGAATTTCTTGGTTCTCTTGCTGAATCTGTTTGGCCAATTCTAAAGGCGTAATGCCGTTATCGCCAATAACGGTCCTACTCATACGGGCTTTAATCCCTACAACAAAATCTGGTAATTCTTGAATCGCTTTTTTGACTAAACTCGCTTGTACTTTACTTAAATCTGCGAGTTCGTCCTGAGCAACGATGCCCCATTTAGAAATATTGACTAATCCAAAAACATTTGTTTTTGCTTGTTGCGCTAAGTCATAAAATTCATGAATGTTTTCAGCACCTGTTGTCCCAGCATCAATCACTGTCGTAACACCCTTTTTGACCCCAATTTCATCTGGATAATCATAATAAAGAGCCATTTTTTCAAAACAATGAACGTGATCATCTATCCAGCCTGCGGATACATAAGTACTTGGTTCTAAGTGGATAGTTTCTTTTGCAGAACCTGAAATAGTTGCTGCAACAGCAGCTATTTTTTCCTCTTTAATTGCAATTTCAACAGGCATACCATCTACTGTCTGTCCATTTTTTATAAGTAAATCGTAGTCCATATTCTTCCCTACTTTTCTATAAATCTAAATTTTGTCCAAGGCTTAATGAATTCTAATAATACAAGTTCTTCTTCTATAATACGCCCTACTCGATTTTTGCGTGAGTCTTGATGTGGTTCTAAAACGACTTGTAATTCATTTTTGTATTTTCCAAATGCATCATTTCCCACAACAACATCTCCAGGTTGTAGCATTGCTTGATTATCATGTGGGGGATTAGCTTCATTTTTATATTTTTTACGCACTTCTGTGGAACGAATCATCTGCTGAGTGATATCTCCACGGCGAAAATGTTGATTTTTTGTTACGATTTCTTTTTCAATTTCAGAAGTCGCTTCTTCAAAAACAATGGTCAATTCTGTTTGATAACGATTCAACTGACCCAATGCTTCTAATTCTTCGTTGGAAGCATAAGCATTTCCAATAACAACATCATCAATTAAATTTGTTGCAAATAAATGTTTAGCTTGAACAGTGACTGGCAACTGTCTATGCATTTCTAAAGTAGGTAGCCCATCATTCACATCCCAAGGACCAATTTCACCTACCTGTGATGAAATAAAAGCAGCTGTCCGAATACCTTCCTTTTTAAAGCGGATGCTACATTTTTCAAAGAAATCATACGGCAATGCAGTTCCCGCTTGTGGATAAAAGTTATGACAACCATATAAGAAAGGTCGATTTGCTTCATACGTCAAAATGTTATCAAGATAAGCGACATCATTACTCATATTCAACTCAATAGCCACGCCGAATGGATTAAACGTCAACATGGCTTCTTTATTTCCATCAAAACCTGTATCCAACCGAATCCCATCAGCTCCTAATTCGCTGAAAAAAGTCAAATCATCATATGAAATTTCCAATTCATCAAAGATACTTGGAACGACATCTAAAATTGTTTCAAATCCTAAATTTTTCGCATAACTAATTAATTCTTTAAATTTTTTCTGAACTGCTTCTTTGCCATCGGTCACTTCTAACATACTCATAAAAATTCGAGTAAACCCACATTCGCTGGCTTTTTTTAAATACGCTTTATCTTGATTGATATCACTATGATCTGGATAAACTGATACACCTAATGCTCTTTTCATCTTCGTTCTCACACTCCGCTATTTTCAAATTTATTTCGAAATTTCCAAGCAATCACCGAGCTACACAGGATTGTTGTAGAGCCAACGAGCAATACTGGTTGATTTAGAAATCCGCCAATTATCATGGAAAGAGTAATACAAACTGCCGTAAAAACCAACGTCTTTACCAAACCAAATTGATAAACAACAGTAGGCAACTGCCCTTTTTCTATAATAATTTGACTAACGATAAAAAAGAAAATGAACCAAATAATCATCTTATACGCTCCTGACTTTCTTATCTGACTTAGAAGGGGCAGGATATTCATATCAGAACACCCGCCCTAACATTTTTTAATTTTTCGCTGCTTGTTCAGCTGCTAATTCTTCTGCTTCTTTATCCAATTGTTGTTTTTCATAAACTTTGAAAAATGGATAGTAGATAGCCATTGTAATTAAGAAGTTAACAATCACTAATACTGCGGCCGAAAAACTCCAATTGGTACTCATCCAAGCAGCAATTGGTGCTGGAATTGCAAACGCTAAACGTGCAGCCATCATCGGAATTATATTAGCGACTGTTAAGAAATAAGATAACGTTGTGGTAATTAACGGTGCCACGATAAACGGAATACCTAAAATAGGATTCATTACGATAGGCGTTCCGAAAATAACTGGTTCATTAATATTAAACAAGCCTGGTAAGAACGATAAACGGCCAAGACTTTTCAGATACGTTGATTTAGAAAACATCATTAAAACAACTAAAGAAAGCGTAGTTCCAGCGCCACCAATCCAGATAAACCATTGTAAAAACTGTTCTGTAAAAATATTAGGTAACTGATGAACGTTTGCGCCATTGGTAAAAGCTTCAAGGTTTTCTGCAATCGACATATCCCAGAAAGGACGAATAACTGGGCCCATAATCGCTGGACCATGAATCCCTAAAACCCAGAAGAAACAGATTAAGAAGACTGTTAGTAAGCCGCCAAATAAACTGTTACCAGCAAGGATACCTTTAAGTGGCATTAATAACGTACTCAAGAAACCATTCAAATCAAAACCAATTACGTGGCGAATAACCCAGAATAATAAAAGAATAACTGCTCCTGGAATTAACGCAATAAATGAATTTGACACTTCAGGCGGTACGCCATCTGGCATCTTAATCATAATATCTTTTTCAATAAAGAAGCGATAAATTTCAACAGATAACAGCGCTGTTACAATCGCACCAAATAAAGAAGCTGAACCTAAATTTGCTAAATTAATATAGCGCCCTGCTGTAATGACGTTGTCAACATCTTCAAAGACACGTGTTGGTGGTGCCGCTGTTACTAAAAAGGCCATTAATGCTAAAATTCCGCACGTCAAAGAGTCAAGCTTATAACTTTTGGCCAATGATGAAGCAATCCCAAATGTTGCATAAAGTGCAAGTAACCCCATCGTATAGCGGGAAGGAATATCTAAAATTGCTTGATAAGGTTCAATCAATTTTGTGTATGCCTCAATTGGAATATTTTGAAAAATTGTAAAGAATGAGCCCACAATTGTTAAAGGCATCGTTGCAATTAATCCTTTTCTAATCGCTGTCATATGGCGTTGCGAACCAAATTTATTCGCAATCGGCATTAACTTAACTTCCATCCACTGTACAAAACCATTCATTTGTTAATTCCTCCGTTCAACTAATAAAAATAATAATTATTTCGCATTTATAATAACATAGTAACATTATAATGTAAACGCTTATTCTTATTTGTGACAGAGAAAGTGCAAAACAAAAGGCTTTTTCTTATTATAAAGAAACTGGGAATATTGCACCAAAAATCATTGCGCCTAAAATTGCGCCCCCAGCGATTGGTTTTTTCCAAATGTAAAAACCTAAAGCTCCTAATGTAGCACCAATCCCAATAGGAATCGAAGCACCCGCCGCACTCAAAATAATTAACGGGCCTAAGAAACGTCCTGAGGCATTACCAGCCCCCATCATCACATCCGCACCAAAAGTGGAATTTCCTTGATTGATAGTAAATTTCCGAATCAACACAATTACGCCACCAACTGCTAACCCTAGTAGCGCACCTGTTAAAAGTGCTAAGCCAAAGTTTTCTACAGGTGCTTTAATACCCATGCTGAGGAAAATTGCAGGTACGCCAATCCCGATCCCCGTTAAAATTGAGCCACCTAAATCTAAAATCCCGACTAAAGAACCTTCTAAAATTCGTGCAAACAGGAAACTTGCACCAAATGCTGCGGCAGCGCCATAAGAACCACCATCTAAACCAGCTTTTAGCATCGCAACAATTGAAACTTCATTAAAGGCGCCCACACCATAAACTACATACATATGTGTTCCTGCAAAAATTGCCGCTGACATAATCCCGACTAAAATGGGAAAGCCCCAATCAGCATACCAAAAACTTTTGCCTTTTAAACCTTCTTGAATTTCTTGTTCTTGTTGTGCCCATTCATTTTTTTCTTGCTGTTCCATCTATGAGACCTCCTTTTTTCTATTTAACGGTGAAGACATTGTGTAAATTATTTAACCATTGAGGAATAGACAAGCGGAAACTTTCGATCATTTCTAAGTCGAACCCTCGGAAGAAGCCACTTAAAATAAATAATAAGATAATGGCACCAAGCATGCCGCGTGTCATTCGGGTCCACCCTAAATCATCGACACCTTTACCGATTAAGATCCCTAATACAACTCCTGGGACAGCATTGCCCATGACTAATTGAGATAATCCGCCAAATAATGTTCCCCAGAAACCCGTCCGTTTTCCTGCATCTAAAGCCGCTAGCCAGAATAAAACAGGCATCACAGTATTGATTAAAATCGTTGCTGCAGGTACCAACACCGCAACTGCTGTTACTTGTAGCGATTCTGGAATTGCTGCAGCTGTACTATTTAAGAAAGCCACAGTCGCCATTCCTACAAAGGCCCCGACAATCCCCATTTTTTTGGGATTATGCATCGTTTTAGTGACATCTTTATCCTTTACCAATAAAATTGCTGCAGCCCAGTTAGGCACAATCCGGTGGGTCACATCTTGTGTAAAGGCCCCTGCTCCGACGGCCGAAGCCCAAGCATTAAAGAAAAAACCTAAACCAAAAGAAAAGTGTGATGCTGGATCTCCTTGTGCCGCGTTCATTTCTCCTAATGTTCTAAATGCCCCTAACCCTTGCGTTTGTGGTGCATGAAACATCCGAGCAGCGCCTGCGCCAGCTGCAAAACCTAGTAAACCACCAATAAGCAATGACTTCAGCAAAATGATTACAAATTCCATTCCTTCTTCCTCCCTTTATACGCCTCTTTTTGAAAGAAACGGAACTACTACTGCGTTCGGTTCTTTAATTGTTTCCGTTAAAAAATCAACTTCTTCGACTGCAATGGCTTGGATTTCCACTTCTACAGCTAGTTCGACATGATAAATCACTCTCTTTCTAGGAAAGAAGAAGAACAGAAATTTTTCTGTATAAACTTGTTCTTTTGCCTGACGAATAGTTACTTCTTTCGGTTCAATCCGGATGAGGACCTCTGTTGTTTCTTTTAATACTTTTTTTGAAACATCATTCAATGCACTTGCAAAAGCTTCATTCTTCTTATTACCTTTTCCAGAAACAATCACGGTTTGTGTTGACCGTTTTGTGGCATCCATAATTACCGCTCCTTTCTAAGTTACTACTTTCTATGCTCCGTGTTTCTTAATAAATGCTTCAGTTACTCGTTTACCAAGTTCTTCCTGATCCATAAAACCAAATCCAAGAACAGTTTTCCCATCGTTAATTGCTGTTACCCCTTCTTCGATTGATCGCATGCCATGTCTTTCGGTATACCCGTATTTAGTAGCAGCCGTTAACGCCCCTGCACCACCACTGCCACAGAAAGAAATGCCTAAATCAGCCTTTTCTTGTTGCATCACATCTCCTAAACGCATATCAGCGCCCATTCCTGGAACAACAACCGCGCGACCACCGGCTTGCTCCACTCCTTTTGCAACATTTTGTCCTTTTCCTAAACGATCTGCGATAACTACTGTAATCATAACTTTTCCTCCTATTAATTGTTTTGTTTAGCAACTTCAAAATGAACAGCTAAAACATACCATTCATCTTCTGATAACTGACCAATTGCTTCTGTTGTTTCTTGTGCAATTTTCAACGTTTCTGGTGTTAGTTCCGTAAATAACGTCCGATCAACACCAGCTAATGTCGTTCCTTCTCTTGAACGATTCAGCATCTCATTGAGATGGTTAATCAAAATCGTCCACTGTAATTCCGTTGGTTCAATTTGTGCTTCTGCTAATCGCGCACTGGTTTGTTTGATAATCGATTGTAGCTTTTCTGGTTCAGCACTTTGTCGAATGATCTCCTGTGCTTCCATTGCTAGTTCCATCCTCTTCCTCCTTTGGTTGTTCTAAATAATTAAGTAATGCTGAAATTTCAGCATGATTGACAGGTAACTCATTTTTAGCAAATAAACATTCAATTTGCCGAATTTCTTCTTGCCGTTCATGAGATACTTCTCTATTACAAGGAATCTCTTCGTATTGTTTATTAAACGTAATCCGATGTGTCATTAATAAAACGTGAAGTAAAAAGGCTTCTTGATATTCGCTCAGTAACTTTGTTTGAAACATTCGTTTTAACTCTTCATAAATAATATACGCTTTTACTAATAAATCTTGGCTTTGTATCCGTTCATTTTTTTCAATTACATCAGATTTCGTGGAGCGAGCGGTACCTTTTCCTTGACGTTTCCCTAATAAAATTTTATCGACCTCTTCCCGAATCAAACTTAAGTCTGTGTCCGTCAACAATGGACTAACTTTAATAAATGGGTATGTCATTTCTTCAATTGGGAAAATACTCAATACCAAATCGGGCTTTTCTGCTTGAATCACTTCAGTTGCATTTAAAACAGAAGCAAATCCTGCGAGTTCAACGTTTGGTACTTCCTCTAAAATTTTTTGTTCAATTAAACTGGTCACACCTAAGCCCGTCGAGCAAACATACACAATCCTAACAACTTTAGCTTCCTGCTGTTGTCGTTCCTGAGCTGCCAAAAAATGCAACGCAATATATGCGCAGAAAGAATCGTTGACTAACAAAACAGAACGTTGAATTAATTGTTTACAGGCACTTTGAATAGCTAAAAACAACGCTGGGTGTTTTCCTTTGATTTCTTCAGAAAACGGATTGTATTCATTAATAAATAAATGTTTCTTTGTAAAACGTAAGGACAGGTGTGCAAACAAGTTCGTAAATAATTGGCGATCATTTACAAAAGGATAATTCAGCTCTTTTGAAACGCTTTCAATCACTTGCTTTGTTAATTGAACCATATCTTGCCGTTGATGGGTTCCGAATAAATCACTATAAATATAAAAATATTCATCCGCTAATAAAGGCAAGTCATACCGTTCAAACACCTCTTGTAAAAGTAAAAGTGGTACTTCGTTCCGTTGTTCAAAGCGTGTTTTTTGCGATAATACTCGGTAAGTCCCAATTGTATGTGCCATCTGCATACGTGCTGCGGCAATTGCCACTCTCAACGTAATAGATAATATTTCGGCATAATCAAATTGATTTTGATCGAGTGGATTAATTAAATTTCGCATTTTTTTCAATGCACTACGATAACAACCTTGAAACAATGTCCCTGACCCAAATTTAATTTTAGGGATTTTTTCAGCCCCTTTTGTCTTTGTCACATAGTTCATAATTTGGTAAATATCGTATTCTGTAAGTTCTTTTTGAGTGATAAATTCCATCAGTAAGCGTACATTGCTTTCTTCACCACTGATTGTAAACCCTTGCCGTGCTTGGCGAATTAAGGTTAAATCATATGCTTGCAGCAACCGTTCGACCTGTTCCAAATCACTGACAATTGTGTTTCGACTCACTAATAATTCATCTGCTAGCTGCTGTGCCGTTAAGTACCCTTTGACTGACAATAACTGAAAAATCAATACATTGACTCGTCTTTTTTGATCAGGATAGGTTTCAAATCGATCGACATCAATAATTTCATTTTTTAACAGTAAGCGTTTAGAGTCAGGTAAATCTAGCCAGATTCCCTTATTTCGTTTTGAATAAAGTGTCTCATCGTGCTGTTCAAACCAAGCACGAATATCTTCTAAATCATACTTAATTGTTCGAACGCTGACAGTAAAGTTCTCAGCTAATTCTTGCGTGGTAATACTCCCTTCCAAATCCAAAAGCATCAATAAAATATTTATCGCTCTTTTGGACAACAACACGGTCATGCCTTGTCACCTCTTTTCTTTTCCCTTTATACTTAAAACTATAGCGTTATTTTATCTGTTCCACAACACAAAAAAGTTGCACTTATAAAAGTGCAACACTTCTCTTTTCATACAAAAAAATCCCTTAACAGTTACTACTGTTAAGGGATACCACACTATTTATTTGCATAAATAGACAGAAACCTTCTCCACAAAAGTATTCTGTCCGACACGTTACAAATCCGGTAACTGATAGCCGTACTATCTGGTGTCGTTGTGTTTGACAATCACTAGCCGTCAAAACGGAATAGCCGAAGCTATCTGATTGAGTCAACTCGTCGCATAAAACACACTTTAACACAGAATAGTTTGGATAGCAAGTGATGATAATTATTCGTTATCGAACCATTCTTGATAAAAACTTTCAACAATTTTAACGGTTGCTATCGTTAATTCTTTCGTCATTACGGGGCTAGTTAACTTTTTGTCTTGTAAACATTGATTCACATGATTGATTTCATACGTAAATTCACTAGTGAATTGTTCAGACCATTTGACAGTGTTGCCTTGAGCATCTGTATAATAAGCACAATCTGTTTTCCAGAAATTAGGAATAACGATTTGCCCTTTTGTACCACAAATGGTCATTTCACTAGGTATCTTTAAACCAACATTAATAAAAATATTGCCCAGCGTCCCTTCAGCAAATTTCAAAGCTAAATTACATTGACTATCCGTCGCCCCTTGCTGATATGTTGCGGTTCCCGTAACCGCTTGAATCTCTTTCCCTAATACGTATTGTAAGTATTGTAATGGATAACTTCCTGAGCCATGAAGCGCTCCACCACCCGCTTCTCTCGAGTAAAACCAGGGAATATGATCCACATTGGGATAGACAGTAACTGACTGAACCCATAAAATCTCTCCCAATCTCCCTTCTTGAATTGTCGCCTTTACTTTTTGGGTAATTGGTAAAAAGACAGACTTCTGAGCTTCCATTAGAAAAACCCCTTGCTCCTGTGCGATTGCGAAGAGTTCTTCTGCTTCAGCAGCATTTAATGTAAATGGTTTTTCCAGTAGGACGGGTTTTCCTTGTGATAACGCAAGCTTAGCTGCTGAGTAATGTCCTTGATTGTAGGTGGGAATATAAATAATATCAATTGTTTCATCCTTACATAACTCTTCATAACTGCCATAAGCCACCGGAATCGCTAATTCTTTAGCCATTTTTTGAGCATTCTCTAAACGCCTTGATGCAATCCCGCGCACTTCAGCTTGCGCGCTTTCTCGAAGCCCTGCTACAAATCTTGGGACAATTTGGGCAGTACTCATAATTCCATAACGAATTTTATCCATGTGATCACCTCCTCTTTCACTATACGAGAAAAACTAATATTTGGAAACCATTTCAACAAAAAAAAGAAACCGTTTCCCCAAAACGATTTCTTTATATGTAAATTAACGGATACCAACGCTAACTTTTAAAGCTTGATTGACCTGTTCCATCTCTTCACGAGAAAGTTGACAAACCTTGTGTAGCATTCGTTCTTTATCCAATGTTCGAATTTGTTCTAACAAAATAAGTGATGGCGTCCTGCACTCGTTATGGGGAATTTCGATGAGGACTTGCGTTGGTTGCAGCCGCTTGCTTACGTTACGGGTAATCGGTGCAACAATCAACGTTGGACTAAATAAGTTACCTTTGTTATTTTGAATAATCAGGACAGGTCGAATCCCACCTTGTTCAGAACCAACAACTGGTGAGAGATTCGCATAAAAAACCTCACCTCTTTTTATCATTCAGATTCCCTTCCCTCCTTTTCCTTTAAAAAATTATAGCATATTGTTTCTTGCAATATTTTCAACTTTTTAGCTATCCCTTAAAATATTTGATAAAACCACCCTTTAAAAGTCAAAAAAAGCTTAAACAGTCGACTCTGATATTGAGACGGCTATTTAAGCTAACTATTACATTTTTGTTAAAATACTATCCACTTTTGTATTAATTAAATCAATAGCGACGTGGTTTTCGCCACCTTCTGGCACAATGATATCTGCATAACGTTTCGTAGGTTCAATAAATTGGTGATACATGGGCTTGACGACTGTCAAATATTGTTCAATCACAGAATCCAACGTACGGCCACGTTCTTCCATATCACGCTTGATTCGACGAATAATACGGATGTCATCATCTGTATCCACATACACTTTAATATCCATTAAATCCCTTAAGCGGCGATCTTCTAAAATTAAAATCCCTTCAAGAATAATTACTTCTTTCGGTTCTTGGATCACCGTTTCTGTACTTCTTGTATGCGCAACGTAGTCATAAACTGGCTTTTCAATGGCTTGATAGTTTAACAGTTGTTCAACATGTTGAATCAATAAATCTGTATCAAACGCAAAAGGATGATCATAATTGGTATTTAAACGTTCTTCAAAACTCAAATGGCTCTGATCTTTATAATAAGAATCCTGTTCTAACATCATAATTGAATGATCGGGAAAATTATTAAAAATCGCACGGCTAACACTGGTTTTTCCGCTTCCTGATCCGCCAGTAACACCAATGATAATTGGCTGACTATCTTTCATGTATAAACCTCTTTCTTTTCAAAAACTTCATTGTCTTTTACTATTATAATGAAAACTCTGAAGAATGCCAGACCTTTTCCAAGACTTTTCATGTGATTTTTATCTTCTTATGAAAAATCTGCCCACACTTCTTTCAATTACAGTATACTTATCAATAAAAGGAGAATCCTACCTATGATTAAAAAAGTCAAAAAAGAAGCACTTACAACTGCGCATTACGCTCTTCTTTATGAGGCAGATCCCTCAAAAAAAATGGTGGCAGATTACATTACCCGCGGTATTTGCTTTGACTATCAGACTGAAGAACTTCAAGGAATTTTAGTCCTGTTGCCGACTCACCCACGGACATTGGAAATCGTAAACATCGCTGTCTCAGAAGAAAGCCGAGGGCGGGGCATCGGGCAAGAATTATTACATTTTGCCATTGATTTTGCCAAAAAAGAAAAGTATGATTACTTGGAGATTGGGACTGGGAGCACAGGCTTTCAACAGCTATATCTCTACCAAAAAGTCGGTTTTCGAATGACACATATTGAACCAGATTTTTTTATCCATCATTATGATGAGCCCATTATAGAAAACGGCTTGCCTTTAAAGGATATGGTTCGCTTACGGTTACATTTAAGTTAAAAAAACAACATTTCCTGTACAGGAAATGTTGTTTTTTTAATGCCCAAGAATTGGTAACAACTCATCTAGCTGTTGAATCGTATAATTGGGTTGAATTGTTGGTGTTGCTGGAGCGGAGGTCGGATTGAGCCAAACAGTTTGAATTTTCGCTTGTTGGCCTCCTTGAATATCTGAATGCAAAGAATCACCAATAATCATTGTTTTTTCTCGACTAAAATTAGGAATCCGTTCAAAAACAAAATCAAAATACTCTTTCATCGGTTTTTGATAACCCACTTCTTCTGAAACAAAAATATCTTTAAAATAAGGCATTAATTTCGACTCTTCCAACCGACGATACTGTGTTTTTGCCACTCCGTTTGTCACAATATATAAATCATAATGGGGTGCTAATTTTTCCAAGATACGTTGACTATTGCCAAGCAAGTCATGTCCTTGACTTAAATATTCTCGGTAGTTTTCTCCCATTTTAACGCTATCAACTTCTCGATTAAACGCGTCAAACAATAAACCAAACCGTGTATCAAGGAGAACATCTTTTGTTATTTTTCCTTCTTCAAATGAACGCCATAATCCTTGATTAATTCGGTGGTATGTTGACTCGACTTCAGATGTAAATGGTACATTTTCTTCTTCAAATAAGGCATGGAGCGCCTTCTTTTCAGCCAATTTAAAATCTAACAATGTATCATCAACATCAAAAAGCAATGTTTTCATTTCCGTTCCTCTTCTCTTTTCAAATTACTCGGTAATGCTTTGCTTGTTTGTTGTTTTTCAATAAAAAAATAAGGCAATAGCAATTGTAACTCTTCTCTTGTTAATGAACGATAAGCACCTAAAGGTAATTGCGGATCTAGCCGCAACGGCCCCATAGTTTGGCGTTTTAAAGCAGTCACTTTTTTCCCCACAGATAAAAACATTTTTTTCACTTGGTGAAATTTTCCTTCTTGAATAGTCAGGAAAACATGACTCTCCGTTTCAGTTGCTGCAAGAACAGTTATTTTTGCTGGCTTACATTGAATGCCTCCTTGCAAAACAATCCCATCTTTAAATTTAGCACAATCTTCTGCAGAGACCAAACCATTGACTTTCACTTCATAACATTTCGCTACTTCTTTATTTGGCCGAATTAATTGATACCCTAATTGTCCATTATCTGTTAATAGAAGTAACCCTTCCGTATCGCCATCGAGTCTTCCCACTGGATAAAGACCAGGGCGTCTGTCTTGCGGCGCAATCAAATCAATGACTGTTTTTTTAGATGCATCTGAGACAGCGCTAACCACACCTTTTGGCTTATTCAACATGTAGTACACATGTGTCTTATGCGAAATTAATTGTCCTTTTACTTTAATCATTTGTAATTGCGCATCGACGTTTTGGCTTTCATTTAATGTCACGATGCCATCCACAGTGACCTGCTTGCCTCTGATTATTCGTTTCACCGTTTTGCGTGATCCAAACTGAAGTTCTTCTAGTAATTTATCTAATCGCATTGTTCCGCTCCATTCTGGTATTAGTATAGTGGAATCCGTTAAAGATGAAAAGTAGAAAAAGGTAATTCCTTGACGTATAAAAATATAAGTGTTACGGTTAATAAGTAAAGTAAATAAAGGTTTCTCAAAAACAGCGTAATGACCTGGGAGAGAACAACGATAACAATGAACCATTCCCATGAGTGTTGCCTGGCAATATTTGTGGGGATTTTTTGATTATTGTTAGCATTTTTCTAGACAAGAACAACTGAAAAAAGAGTTTCTTTTTTCCATTATGTTTTGTTTCTGAGTTTAACCAAATCACTCATTATTTCAAGGAGGAATTAGGTTATGTCAGTACAATTAGAAGTTAAAGAAAGAGCTATCCGTCCACGTTCACTAAGAAATCAGCTACGTCACGAAGGGAAAGTACCTGCCATTGTTTACGGTTACCAAATTGAAAGTACACCAATCTATTTTGAAGAAAAAGACTTATCAAAAATTTTACGCGAACATGGTGCTAACACCGTTATTAAAATGACAGTTGATGGCAAAAACATCAACACATTAATGTCGAAAGCACAATTAGATACCTTTACTGGTCAAATGCTTCATGTTGAATTCTTATCTGTAAATATGAAAGAAACAACAGAAGTCGAAGCAGAAGTTCAATTAATTGGTGAATCTGCAGGTGTGAAAGCTGGGGGTACCTTAGCTCAAAACTTGTACACTGTTTTAGTGGCAGCCACACCAGATAAATTGCCAGAATCAATTGAAGTAGATATTACAAACTTAGAAATTGGTGATGCTCTTACAATCGCTGATTTACCTGAACACAAAGACTATGAAATTTTAACTGATCCAGAAGAACAACTAGTTGCTATTGTTGAAGCACAAACTGCTCCTGAAGAAGAAGAAGGAACAGCTGCTGAAACGACTGAACCAGAATTAGCCGAATAAAGAGTACACTTTTGTTCAGCTGATTCTCTTAAGTTTTAGAAATGGGATGTACGTTGAAACAACGTACGTCCCATTTTCTTTTTACTGCATGTCTTGATTTCTTCACATAAATGATGACACCTGCAAAGCTAGGAAGCTACAGAGGAATATTAAATTTTTGCTAATCTACGCAATATTTTCAAACGAAACAATTTCTTTTTTTTAAATTTGCAGTATACTAAAAGTAAGTAAACAAAAAGGAGGTCATCCATATGTTTGAACGTTTTGATAGTGACCGTAGCCGCTATGCTTCATTAGGTGTTGTTTCTAGCTTACCTAGTGGCTTAATTGATAGTATTTGGTTGATTATTGACTTAAATCTAAAAGGGGTTATCCCTTTAAACGACTTACTTCACTTTGATTTGTTGAACAATAATGGCAAGGTGACTGTCCATTTTTCTCAAGAAAATAGTTCAGTAGAAATGGCCATCGACTTACCATTTAGTTATTCTACGGCATATCCGTCGCGAATTTTTGCTTTTGATGATGGCCATCGTGAAACGATTTTATTACCTGCAGAAATGTTAGAATCTTAAATAATTTCAACAAAGTAGCCTCAAATTCCGATTAAACTGGAATTTGAGGCTACTTTAATTTCTTTTAGTTATTCTACAATAATTTGTTTACTACTTCCTGCAGCATTTTCAAAATTAATAGTAAAGGTTTCTGTTGCATCATCATAAGTGATTCCGTCACTTTGACTAATTACTGTGCTGTAATCTTTTGGTATTTTTAAAGTCAGTGTCTTAGTTGTTTGTGTGGGATCAGAGAAAGTATACGTTTTTTGGTGTTGTTGTGTCTTTCTCATTAAAGAAATAGCTTTATTTGAGGTAATCCCTGCTATTGTACCGCCAGTTTCTGACCAAATGTTAACCCCAAGATAGCCTTCTTCTTCTTGCTTAACTGCTTGAATTTCTTCTGTATTTGAGAGAACTTCTACTGTTTTTTTGGCAGCATATGTTTTTAAATCAGTTTCATCGATTCCTGGTAAAACTACATAAGCATAATGCTCGTTCGTTGGGTGTTGACCATGTTGAATCGTAAATGTTCGATAATCACCTACATATTCTTTATCACTTGGAAATGCTTCATTAATTGCTTTATAGGTTCCTTTTCTAGTTTCACTTTTAACATTTACCGTTGTTTCTTCTGGAAAATAATAACCCATATTAGCATTGGAATGATCCGACTTTAGTAATAACCATTGTTTTTTACTCGTTTCATTTTTCTCATGAATCTCCCCAATATTTGATAGCACTTGATACTGATACGCATCATTTAACAAACGATTATCAACAACTGTCTCAATCGAAGCTTCTGTATCCCCTTTAATTCCTGCGCCTAATGCGATAATTTGCCCATTTAATACAAACCAAGATTTTTTAGCTTGTAGGTTCATAGGTAAAAGTTTCCCATTATTTTTGGTCCCGTCTTTATTAAGAGCCATCCCTACTACTGCCTGATTGTCTGACGTTACTCCACCAACCCATTGCTCTTTCGATGTGATTGTTGTAAATGCTGAAACTTCATCTGCCAAAGAAATGGTATCTACCGTTGTTCCTGGTAGTCGATAGGGATCTACAGTTGGCCAATAGCTGGAATTAAATTGAACCTCGTCATCATTATATACGTACATCATTCCGTCACCAGTGTGCCAGCCACGTTTATTTTCTTTATTCCCTGCTTCAAAAGATGCAGTGCGCTTTGAATACAAGCCTAGCCCAAACATATAACTAGGTGTGCGTTGGACAAATCGATCCATCGAAGCATAAAGTTTCGTGCCTGTAAAAGGAAGTTGCCCTCCCGTAATTTCTGGATTAGTTAAAAGTTGCATAGTCATCTGTAAATCATTAAAATCACGAGCATTTGTCAAATAATAATCTGGGTTCTCCTTCATCCAATATTTAACGGCTTCTTGAAATTTCTTTTGATAATTATTAGGGGCAAATTTAGCCACAATTAATAAATTATACATGGTAGTTGAGCCGTAGCCTGTTTTTCCAACTGCTGGGGCTCTTGAGATGGAACGGCCATTCACGGTTGGTAGCATTTCACCTTTATAAATCAAAGGAAGAAAGGCACGATCAACATTTTCAACAAATTCTGTCACAAGAGTTGCATCCATTTGAAAAGATGAATCTGCTGTAATGGCCAAAATTTGTCCAACCCCTTTCACCAAAACATTGCCATACGAACCTGTATAAGGAATGTTATTGTGCTGGATAAAAGAACCATCTTGGTAAAAACCATCACCTTTTGTGACTAATTTAAATACATCGACGATACTACTGGATGCTTGGTTAATTTTCCCGCTATCCTTTTGTAAAATTCCTAACCCCAAAACAGTTAAAGCTAAGTCCGTTCGGTTCGCTCCTGATGTCACAAAATTTGGGATAAAAGCTAAATCCACAAACGTTCCTTGTGGTTTTGTATACAACTGTTTAAACGGATCTGGGACATAACTGCTCAGCGCATTTGTATAGATTTGTTGCTTTTCTGGAGAAACTTTATCCTCTAAAATCATTAGAATATTAAGAAACTTCTGTGGCACACCAATTTGCCAGTCCCACCAATTTCCATGGTACTTTTTCCCATCATATCCTTTTTGCGTTACCATAAAATCTAAGCCATCAATAATGGTTGCTGCCAATTTGTCATCTTGGTAAAGCGTACTCCCCTTCGTTCCATAGGCTAACGCTAATTTTTGCAATTTGGTAAATTGAGTCGTTAAATCAGCCGATGGCGTATTGCCAGGCTCTAGTGGCCATAAATAGCTGCGGTTCGGCTCTTTATTCATCGTTTGATCGAGTTCTGTTGCTTCATTGGAGATTTTTTGGACGTAGTCTACAAGCGCTTGGTTAGTTGAATCATATTCTTTTGAAACAAGCTGATTTCGCCATTTTTCTTTTAATTCTCGGTATTCTGCAGATGAATCGATAACAGGAATGCTACCAACGGGGCCACTTTTCATAGAAATGATATTCAGCTTTGATAGATTACCAAATAGTCTAATTCCTACAGCACCCATCCAGTCATCATTAATGGACGTACCATCAGGATAATGAACCTCTTCATTTTCATAAAATAATTGATCATTCAGGAATGTTTGAATTTTTTTCCCATCATAGCGAACTAGCAGTTTATATTGTTGGCCACTTAGTAATGTTGGTCCCGGAATATTAGTTAGCCATTTACCGCCTGGTTGTCCTAACTGCCAGCGACCGTCACGATTATAAGCAAAAGATTGCCATTGACTCGTCTTTTGTTTATCTCCGCGAAAAACCAATCCGAAGTTACTTTGCCCTTCATATAAAAAGGTTAGTTCAAGATCTCCTGAAGATTGTTCGCGTGCATCAAGATTGATAGAGACAGATTCGAGGTTTGTCCCTTGCTTCGTGTTTGCTATCCATAAACCAGCAGAATCATTCTTTTTTTCTGCTGTTCCCACCAAATCTTGCCAATGCCCAACTTGATTGGGGAAATCTGAAATGTAAGAGGGTTGCTCAATCGTTTGGCTCGCTTCGTTTTCTTCTGCCAAAGTAAGAGTGGTTCCCATAAATCCACTCATCAAAGCAGTAAACAGTCCGACCAGCATTACCCATATTTTCCTGTTTTTCATTCTTTCTCCTCCTAAAAAATTATCGTAAAACGCTTACATCCAAATTAGAGAAAAAGAGTGAAGAAAAATACTTTCTACACTCTCCGACTCTCTGAAAATCACTTAATATACTTTTTACGCCAAAATACCAAAGGCACTCAAAACAATCGATAAAATTAAAATAATCCAAATCACTCGTGTGGAATTTAATTTCTTTTGACCTAACATCCAATAAGTTAAAAGAACAAGTAAGATTGGAACTAAGGAAGGCAAAATCGCATCTAACGTATCTTGAATAACTAATTCGACCCCGTTCTTTTTATAAACAAAAGGAACTGTCGCCTTGATAACTGAAGGAATTAAGGCACCAATCACAGTCACACCAAGAACAGTTGCTGCATTCGTAAAGGCAGATAACTTGTCTTTTAAGGTCGTCACTAGTTTGACCCCTTGCTTATAACCAAGTGGTAAGAGCGCGGCCCGACCAAACAATAGTGCAATATTTGCAATAATCCAAATAACACAGCCCACCACCGAACCATTTTGAGCCAGTGTCCCTGCAACAGAGCCGAAAATCGTCCCCCAAATAACGTGGAATAAAGAGTCCCCAACACCTGCCAAAGAACCCATCAGAGCTGTTTTTAGCGCAATAATTGTTTCTTTCGCTTTATAGCCATCTTGCTCTTCAATCGCAACATCAATCCCCATAATTAAATTCCCAAAAATAGCATTGGTGTTAAAAAATTGATTGTGTGTGCGCATCATATCTTGAAATTGTGCTTCATCATGACCATAGAATTTTTTTAAAACAGGTAAGATGCCGTATAAATATCCTGAACTCATCATACGTTCATAGTTCCAGTTTAATTGGCTTCCTAAAATATAACGCCAGCTAATTGCATTTAATTCTTTTTTTGTCAGTTTATGCTTACTCATCGCCGTCATATCCTCCTTCAAAATCACCATTTCCTGTTGTTGCTTGTGTCGTGCTTTTTGCCCCATCACGTTTAAATACAAGCATCGCTGCTACCATCCCAACTATCGAAACACCTAACATTGGAACTTTTAAATAAGCCGCTAAGAAAAAGCCTAATAGTAAATAGGGGATATATTGCTTCGTTGGCAAGTAACGTAATAAAATCCCTACACCGACAACAGGTAATACTCCTCCAGCTGTTTTTAAGCCCGTCATTAGCCATTCTGGCATGTTATCGGTAATCGTTGTTACTACAACATCCCCCGCTAATAACATTAATAAAATCGGAATGGCACGAGACAGTCCCCACAGAACAGAACCAGATAAAACTAAGCGTGGAATCCGTTTTACTTGCATCTTATCAATCGCTTTATCGACACTATGAAGTAAAAAGACATTACAAAAACGGGCGACTACATCTAGTTGCAACATCAACAGAGAAACAGGAACAGCTAAACCAATGCCATACTCCGCTCCTTTTCCAGAGATTACAGCGAAAGCGGTTCCTAAAACAGCCCCTGTGAAATAATCAGGTACCGATGCTCCACCAAAAGCAGCAATTCCTAAACGCATTAATTGAAGAGTGCCGCCAACCATTAAACCAGTTTTTAAATCTCCCATAATCATTCCAGAAATCATTCCAGCAATAGCTGGTTGCGTCAACGTATTTGAAATAAGTGAGTCATTAATAGCAATAAACGCATAAATAGTAATTAAAATAATTTGATACGCTGCTAAATGCATTGAAATTTCCTCCTAAATTTAAAAATATTCTTTCTTAGTCTGACAGTTTTAGCCGCGTAATTTTTTCATAAAATCAACGACTGGATCGTTTGGAACTAATTGGGCTGTCACAGTGACGCCTTTTGAAGCGATTGTTTCAAAAATTTGTTCTTCTTCTGGTAAAACTTGAATACTTTTTGTTACTTCGCGTGCTCCTTCTTTGTAACTCATATTCCCAACATTTACAGTTTTGATAGGTCCTTGCGCTTCGATAAAGCGGAGCACATCTTTCGGATTTTTAAATAATAAAAATAAACGCTGTTTACCATATTTTCCTGATTGAATATTTTTAGCGGCAGCCTCTACTCCAAGAACAGATAAACGCATCGAAGAAGGCGCTGCCATTCTCAAAGATGATTTTTGTAAAGGATCTGTAGCCGCCTCATCATTGGCTACAATTATTCGCTGTGTACTAAGACTTGTCGACCAAATTCCCGCTACTTGTCCATGAATTAACCGTTCATCAATCCGTGTGTTTACAATATTTTCTTTTCCAGCATATTGACTATAGTTACTTAATTCTTTTTCTTTGCTGGCTTCTGAAATCTCTTGTTCTGCTTGATTCATCCCAGCTTTTACATCAACAATATTTTCTTGTGCTAAACAAACTAATTCTTTAATCGAAGCCTGTTGATTAACCACTGCTTCAATCACAACAGAGAGCGTCATCCCTGCAATAATTTCCACTCCGTCAACATTCAAATAATTCTTAGTTGCCACGTTACATGGCGTTCCTCCTAGTAAATCAGCAATAATCAGTGTCGTACCGTTAAGGGCTTTCATTTTTTCATTTAGCTCTTTCTCAAATTGAAGATTGTCGCTATCTGGTCGTAATGAGACTGTATGCACGTGTTCTTGCCGACCAACGATCATTTCTAAGCTAACTTTGACGCCTTCAGCCATGCTACCATGACTAATTAGTACAATGTTTTCCACGAATTTCCCTCCCTAGATGTAGGTGACCCTACTTAACATGTTATGTTCTCTACGAACTTACTATAACACATACTAAGTTATCCGTAAACCTAATATCTTAATATATTGAATTTATTTTTTTGAATTCTTTAAATAAAAATTGTCTTTCCTCTTTTTCAAAGTGTTTGCTAAAGGCTAGTTAACATGTTATGCTTAATTCATTCGATTACTAGAATGGAGGCAATCGCATGTTACCTAAATATGAACAAATTAAACAAGACCTTTTACGTGAAATAAAAAATCATACCTTTATTCCTGGTGATAAATTTTATTCTGAAGCCGATATTAAACGAAAATATGCTGTTAGTTCTATCACAGCTGTCAAAGCACTGAATGAGCTGACCAGTGCAGGTTACTTGTATCGTATCCAAGGAAAAGGGACCTTTGTTTCGAAATCAAAAGTTTCTCAAAATGTAAAATTTTCTGATATCGAGTTGCATTCTTTAGACTCTGAAAAAGTTAAAGTCCTTTCAATTGAAGAAGAAAATCAAGCCGAAATTTTAAAGGAATTAGGCTTACCAGCTAACGCTTCTTATTATAGAATCAAGCGTGTACGCTATTCTGAAGATACACCCTTTCTCGTACATATCACACATCTTCCCAAAAAGCTTGTTAAAGAGCCGCTCTCAAAGGACCTCACAGCTTATGCAAGTGTGTATGAACGAGTCCGTAAAGATTTTTCAGTAGACCTCTTCTCGTTAGCTTCTGTAGAAACAAATGAAATTGTCTTTCCCGAAGATGCTGAGTTATTGAACTTACTTCAATTAAGTTTTCGTGAACCCGCTGTTAAACAAGTTAAACATTCCTATCTCGCAGATGGTAGTGTTGCTGAATATATTATTAGTTATAAACATTGGAAATATTTCAAAACCAAAATAGAAGTAGAAGCCGAATAAATTTCAGCTTCTACTTCTATTTTTTTAATCTATGATTACTTGATTCGTAAATTTCAAGTACTCAATTTCAATTCCCTCTGTTTCAAAAATTACTACTTCATTTTGTCCTTGCTGTAAAAATTCTTTGGGACAATACAGCGAATGAATGGGTCCTATTTCCCAATAACGACCTAGATGATGACCATTGACCACAACGAATCCTTTGCCGTAGCCTCGACAGTCAATATACGTGTCTGCTAGCTGTTCTAATTCAAATGTTACTTGATAAAATGAAGGCTGCAATGGATTTTTTCCAGCTGTGTAATCAATCTTGGCTAATTGCTCTTGTGAAAAAGTTAAGGGATAGTGTTGATAGCCTTGGTGAAAATGAATGTCTTGCATCACTCCACCTCGAATTCCTTTACTTTGTGTCGGATTATTTAATTTAAAGCCATAATTAACGCGACCTAAGTTTTCCACTAAGATATCTAACGCAAGTGTGTCTTTTTCAGTTTGTCCTGAAATCAGTAGCTCTTCTCCCACTGTCTCTTGATATTGGGTAGCAGCTAAATCTCCATCTACATAAATGTGTAAACGATCACTGGCCTCGACGACTTTTAGTTTATTTTCATGATGATAATTTTTTAAATCAAACGAATAAAGCAAGTAGCCATAGCCTGAGCCAGCTTCTTCCATACTTAATGGATACGCGGTGGTCTTCGGTGTCATCATTTGATCTTTTACTGCGAATAAGGATACGCTAGCAGTTACTGGAAAGCTTCCTAAATTCCCCAGTTTTTTCGTGCGTGGTTGTGCTTGCCAAACTTCTGGACATACTTCTTTAATTGCTTTTTGAACGGCATAATATTTTTCTGTTGGTTCTCCTGCTTCTGTTAATAAAGCATCATAATCATAGCTAGTGACTTGAGGTAAATCTTTTGCACCTCGCGCCGAACACCCGTTATAAAAGCCGAAATTTGTTCCTCCATGAAACATATAGAGATTTAAAGAACCCACTGCCAGCATATCTTTTACTTCTTTCGCCAAGTCGGTACCTTCCCGCTGAATCACTGGTTCGCCCCAACGATTGAACCACCCATCCCAGTATTCCATGCACATCAACGGCCATTTTTTACCATGACGAGTCATAAATTTTTTCAAAACGGCAGCATTTTCTTTCGAATGACTACCAAAATTTCCTGTCACAAAAACATCCTCTTCAATTAACGTCCCCGCATCCAAAACCTCTTCCCAAGCGCCATCAGATGTAAAAAGAGGAACCTCAATCCCCAGTTCTTCCATTATCTGCTTGGTTTGTTGTAAGTACGCTTTCTCCATGCCATAGGACCCATATTCATTTTCAACCTGCATCATGATCACTGGTCCACCTTGTGTTATCTGCATCGGTGCTAGTTTAGGCAATAATACTTGAAAATAGTTACGAACTTTAGTCATAAAAATAGGATCTGTCGAACGTAATCGCACACCTTTTTCTTTCAAAAGCCATGCTGGTAAGCCACCAAACTCCCATTCTGCACAAATATAAGCCGAAGGACGCAGAATAACTAGTAAATTCAGTTTTTCTGCCAAGCGGACAAATGCTTCAATGTTTTTCATTCCTTCAAAATCGTATACGCCTTCTTCTGGTTCATGAATATTCCAAGGAATGTAGGTTTCTACTGTATTAGCTCCTAAAGCTTTCAGATTATAGAGGCTATCTTCCCATTGGCTAGGTGTCATTCGAAAGTAATGAATCGCCCCGCTAATAATTTTTATTGGTTGTCCATTTAATAAAAAGTCTTCTTTAATCTCAAACGTTTGCATCTTTTTTCCCCTTTACCAGTATCTTTGCCATGATGGTTTTGCTAAACGCATTAAGGCTTCCATGTAAAAATAATCGCCCCATAAATTGGGTTCATCAATCCCTTTTCCTTCTGCATGTGCGTAAACACCATGGAGTAGCAGTCCTTCATTTTCGGAATCATTTTGCGTACGATAATATTCTCCTAATTGATAAATCATTCCTTTGGCAAGCTCTTTCGCTTGAGGAAAAGCCTGTAGTTTGTCTGCTTCCAATAAACCACATGCCGCAATTGCCAGCGCCGAGCTATCTTTGTCAGATGGCATTTGGTCATTAAAATCAAAATCCCAATAGGGAATTAAATCTGCTGGCAAATGAGCTAGAAAAACCTCCACTATTTGTGGATAAATTTCTGGAAATGGTTGGGAATGGAGAAATGTTTCGTTTAGGGGAATCCCTAAAATTGCCCAACTTTGGCCTCGTGCCCAAATGGAAGTATCACTATGTCCTTGATGCGTAGCTCCATGTTTTGGTTTGCCTGTTTCTGGATCAAAATAATAGGTATGATAAGTTGTCGCATCGGATTTAATCACCGTTTTCATTAACGTATGATAGTGACGTGAGGCAATTTCCTCATAAACCCTATTTCCAGATAATTTAGTTGCTTCAAATAAAAGCGGTAAATTCATTAATGAGTCGATAATTAATCGATATTCTTTGGGATCACCATAATGGCCCCACGCTTGAATGAAGGAGCCATTTTCTTGGAATCGTGCTGACAATACTTCAGCGGCAGCTAGCACTTCTTGTTTACAGCGCTCATCACCGGTAATTTTATACCCAGCACCCGCCGATAGACTATATAAAAAACCAATGTCATGGTGGTCCAAAACAAAATGCTCCTCTAATCGTTGTTGAAAGCTGTCAATATTTTCCATTGCCAGTAAACGAAATTTTTCTTGGTGAGACCACTCATATGCCAGCCAAAGCATGCCTGTCCAAAAGCCATTGGTCCAATCATCGTTAGCTTTGAGACGATATCGACCATTCGTAGCACAAGCTGAAGGAAACTGTGTTCCGAAACGCTGCATATTTTTAGCAATTTTTGAAACGCATTCATTTAATTGCGTTTGAATCCATTCATCTGTGACATTTTCTCCTAGAGAGATCAGTCTTTGTTTATTTTCTTGACTACACATCTCCATCACTCCTTAACTTGTTAACATATTAACTTATTGTATTATAACGTAAAAGAAAATAAAAAGCGACCTTTCTTGATTATTTCTCTTAAAAACAAGAGCGGGGGACAAAAATCACTTTGGATTTTTGCTCCACGCTCAAAAACTGATAAACGGCGGGAACAGAACCAACTCCTTCGGAAATAAGCCGAAATTCTCCAAAAATCAAAGATCAATTTTCGGAAATTTCTTCTTATTTCTCGGAGCTAAACGGTTCTGTCCCGACCTCTTGTTATTTATTCCGACCGAATACTTCAATTTGGGTCAACGCTGGAAATGGAGAAGAGTCCAGCGCTTTTCGTAAGCATTTTAATGTCAAAGTTTGTGTTGTTTTCATTGGGAACTTTATTTCTTGAAAACAGGCGGTATTCGTTGTGGCAACTACTCGTTCCTCTCCATCTGAAAAGGCTAAAGTGACTTCCTCCCAATAGCTATCATGTGGGTAATCCGCCCGAAATAGCAAGCGGATCCAGTCCGTTTCTACAGGTCTGCCAAAGTCAATCGTTAACTGTGCCTCCTTTTGTTGGTTAATTCCCCAAGAAGCAAATGGATACGAGCCATGAGAAAGGTTACCAAACTTAGAATCAATAGCATTTTTCGCAAAGAAAACAGCATCGTCTCTCGTTTCAACGTTTGCATACGCATGAGGATAGGCTCCTGAATATTCTTTTTGGTCATGTGTATTCATAGAAAGATTTTGATAATTGTCTTTTTCAAACGTGTGCGCTTGTCGAACCATTATTTGGTGCCTTGCTGAATGAAAGGCCGTATCAACAAAAGCTTTTCGAGCAGATTCTTCTAATGAAATTTGATATTCCCAAACTTTTTCTTTTAGATAAATCAATGAAGGAGCCAAAGTTTCATCTAATTGAACCATCAAATAAGGGGTAGCCCCTGTATAAGTCACTACAATTTTATCGCCAACTTGATAAAGGTACTGTTTAATTGCTAATACCGCTAACGTGTCTCCCTCCGCCACGAATGGCGCTTCTGGCTTCTCGTGATCGATTCGGCCAGTAATAATCTGATTGTCTTTATTTTTCAATTCGATTTTTATCATTTTTTATTCCTCCCTTGTCACACCACCTACCAAACAAATCAGGCGATGCGTTCCTATTGGTAGCTCTTTTTGCAAATAAGGTAAACTTGTTCTTGGGAAAAACAACGATGTATTGGGTTCAGGTTGAAGAATACCTGCGTGGTCATACCCTTCAATTGCAACTATTTGCGAACACAATTCTCCTGAATCGACTCTAGCCCACTCTTTACCAAGTTCTTTTTCTGAAAATTTTCCAAGTAACGGTAGACTGAATCCTCCTTCGCGCACTTTTAATGGAACCGATGTCACTATTTCATGTACTCTAACATGCCATTCTCCAAAAGGATAAATGGTTGTTTCAATTTCTACTTCTTGAAAAGGTAGCCATTTATAATAAACTTGCTCCTCTGTTAAATAAAAATCATGAATTTTCCCTTTAACACGAAAATATTCACCATCACGAGAAACAGCCAATACGTTATCAAAAGCTCCCTCCTCATAACACGCGCCAGCTTTGGGAACGCTAAAACCAAAGCGGCTAGAATAGACAAATTTACTATATTTAGCCGCAGCATGTGCTTGATTTTCAAGCCATAGTCCTGCAGGATAGCCGAGGACATGCGTTTTCATTTTAGGATGGATTAATAACATGTTTCCCTTTTCTATCAAACGCTTTTCTTCTCGTTTTATCGCCAGCGGTTCAGCACGCCAAAACGGATGGTCTTGATCCACAGCGAGCAACAAAAATGTTTTAAAGGCCCAATACGGAGAGCCTGGTGCGTTATAACCTTCTGCCATTACTAAATTTTCGTAATGATAGCCAATGGACAACCGACCATCATAAGTGAAAATAGCCTGTTGCATCCAACAGTGTAAATGTTTTGCTAACAGCGTTTTTATTTGTCCCCAAGGTAACGCCTCTACTTCTGCAAATATCAAAGCTGCGAAAAACGCTCCTTGAGCAAACCGATACGTTTGACTGCGTCCGTAAGGTAACGCTTCGCCCTCCTCATCAAAATAGTACAGATAGTCCTGCGCAAACATAACGGCTCGTTCTGTAAAACGTTTCGCACGAATAGGATCTCTTTCTCGCATAAATTTGACATAAATCAAACTATAATAATGAAAAGCAAACGAAATATAATAATCTCTTTGCGTAGTTTTACCATCCATATACCAACCATCACCTAAATACATGCGTTCAATCAACGCCAATTCTTCCTCTAGTTCCGTTTGGTTAATCACTTGTCCACATCCCTCGAGTGCTAAACGAATGAGCACTTTGAAAAACGTCCAATTATTTTTAGGAATTTTACAACCAAGTGCCTTATTTAACCAAACCATGATATTTTCTTGCTGTTTCTCAGAAAAACAGGACCAAAAATATGTCTTATGAAGCAATAAAGTTAAAGATAATGCTGCTGCTTCCACAATATATTGATCATAATCAACAATATCGCCCCAATAGTCTGGGGATGACGGATCAGTTCCTGCGATTAATTTTTCCACATAAGCATCTCTTAAAACATCATCTTTACAAGTAACCCAATACGGTCCAATTCCCCATAATGGTCGAATGAGCGCTTCCATTTCAGCATGTTGCTGATCATAGACAGCACCACTGGACCCAAAATTTACGCCAGGTTTTTCTGATGTTAAAATAGCCGTTTTTAAAGGTGTCATGATTGTTTCAAAAGCTTCCAAATATGCTTCTCTGGTCAAAAAAAGATTACTTTTTAACGATTCCATGCTTTTCGCCCCCATTAGTTTAATTCAAAGAATAACAAGGGCACTTATTTTTTTCAACTATCGTTTAATGAATAAAACGGCGTATTATGAGAGCAGAATTTCACCTTCCCCAAACTTAACATATTAATTTTTTCTTTATTTTTGTTGAACCTTGAGCTATTCACTTTATCCAACAAAACTTCCTTTATCAAAAATGAATAATAAATGAAAAATATGCAGTCTAACGCAGGAAATTCTCATAATAAATATTTTTAAAAAAAAGAGTCTATGACAAAAATCCAAAGAGATTTTTGTCATAGACTTAAAATATGAGAGAAAAGACATCAAAAGTAATGGTCTGATTAACCTTCACAAGTTTTATGATGCTTTTCAAGATATCATTTTGATACAATTTTACGCCTTGCGGTTTACAATAAAAGAGTAAATAGCGATACAGATAATCGCTCCTAGCAACGCTGAGATAATTGGAAACCCGCCGATGACTGGTCCTAAAGAAGGCAACAAGAGTGATGCTACCCAACTTCCTAAAAAGCCCACGATAATATTTCCAATAATGCCACCTGGCACGTCTTTTCCTAAAATTGCGCCAGCAATTGCGCCAATAATTCCTCCGACAATTAATGCCCATAGAAAGCTAAACATTTGAAAAACCTACCTTTCATAGTTGATTTTTTTAGTTAATTTTCCTACTTTAAGGATAAAACAGAAAGCAGACTTTTTCAAAAGATAGGACTTTTCAGAAGTCAATTTATTCTTCTACATAAGCTAAACGATAGGATACTGTGCGACCAAAAGAAAATACTTGCAAGCCTTGTAAGCGATCTGATTTCAAGTAACCAATGGCTCCTTGGAATAAGGGTAAAACACCGGCATCTTTTTCAATTAATGTTTTTTCTAAACTTAGTAATTCATTCCAGCGTTTTTCAGGTTCATTAGCGTAATCTTTTCTAACTTT
Source organism: Enterococcus sp. DIV1420a (assembly GCF_051712165.1). Taxonomy (NCBI): domain Bacteria; kingdom Bacillati; phylum Bacillota; class Bacilli; order Lactobacillales; family Enterococcaceae; genus Enterococcus; species Enterococcus sp. DIV1420a. The sequence goes on along the minus strand of NZ_JBIOOI010000001.1, from coordinate 1,633,587 downwards.
TTGGAGACCCGCATCATACGCTGAATCGTTATAACCAGAAGTATTTAAGCCACTTTTTGAGTCATAAAATTCTAAAAAATTAATGGGATCAGCATAGTCAGGTGTCCATGTTCCAAAGGCTAAATCGTAATTACCTGCTGTTTGTAAATCCAAACGATTTTGCAAAGGCAATGATTTTAATTTGATTGTTAAACCTGGTAAATTTTGTTGCAATTGCCCTTGAACAAATTCAATGGTTTTCTTGGCAATCGCTGAGTCCGCTGAGATTAGTTCCAATTCAATTTTATCTTTGCCCAACTCTTCTTTCGCTTTGGTCCAGTTAGCTTGGGCTTCTTTAATATTATATGGCAATAAATCACCATTTTCTTTACGGAAATCTTCACCTGTATCTGGATTTTTTGCAAAATTAGCTGGTACAAAACCATTTAAAGCTGTCGAGCCATCTCCTAAAATTTCTTTTGCAAAAGTTTCTTTATCAATCGCTTGTAAAAAAGCTTTTCGAACATGTTCGTTGCCGGTGATTTCACGGCGATGATTAGGGCTTAAATAACCTACCATAGCTTTAGGTACAAAATGCGCTTGTTTTGACTCTTTATACTGAAGTGCATAAGTATCTGCTAAAACAGTGTAATCTAAGTCGCCATTATCAAAAAGATTGGCTCCTGTGCCAATTTCTTTCACTACTTGAACATCAATTTCATTCAATTTTACGTGTTCTTTATCCCAATAATGATCATTCTTCTTCAATTTCCAAGTTTCGGAATTGCCATCCCAACCTGAAATTACAAATGGTCCATTGCCAACAAAATTATCTGCAGAAGTCCCATAGGCAGTACCTTTTTCTTTGGCAAAGGCTTCATTTTTAGGCATAAAAGGTGTTCCAACTAAGACTTGGGCTAAATAAGGAATTGGATTTTCCAATGTTAGTTCTAGTGTCTGGTCATCGATTGCTTTGACACCAAATTCTTCCATCGTAGCTTGTCCTTCCCGCACCGCACGCCCATTTTTAAAAATATCCATTTGATTACTGCTACTTGAACCATACGCTGGATCGACCACGTTTCTAAACGCAACTACAAAATCCCCTGCTTTAACTGGATCCCCGTTTGTCCATTTTGCTTCTCGTAACTTGAATGTATAGACTAACCCGTCTTCACTAACTTGTGGCTCTGCTTTCGCCATAGCTAGCTCAGGATCTCCGTTTTTATCTTGTCGATACAAGCCTTCAACTACTTGACCAATCATATCGGAACTATAGACATCTGTATAATGAGCGCTGTCTAATGTCGAGAGTTCACCACCAGATGCGACGTTAATTTTCTGTGTAGCTGGTTCGTTTGAGGTCGTTTTCGAACCGCCACTTCCACATGCTGCTAAAACCAAGCCCAGTGCAACAAGTCCGATTAACCACTTTTTCTGTTTCATACCAAAACTCCTCCTTCTGTTCAAACAACTTACCTACATTTTACATGATTTTCCATACATTTGTCCTTTTTCAGCACTTACTTTTTGAAAGAAAAATATTTTTTTAAGAATAAGAGTTGACAGATATTTTTTCTGGTGGTACAGTATTGAAAAACAGAGAACAGAAGAGTAACTGTTTCCTTTAGTGAAGAGAGTCTTTGGTTGGTGGAAAAAGACGTAAAGAAACAGCGAACCACATCTGGGAGTTGACTTTTTGAACCCTTAGTAGGAAAGTCCGGGACCACTCGTTAACAGGCGAAGTTATGAACTTCATAAGGTTCGTGTTGCGAAACACGAATAAACTAAGGTGGAACCACGATAATTGATTATTCGTCCTTTGGCTATTCAGCCAAAGGACTTTTTTGTTTTTTAGATGCGCTTTTCAACCTGAGAGAGTGCCTCAACTGCTCAAGTCTGTTGTCCTCTTTTCTATATGCTTAATGGGATAAGCTAGAAAAGCAACAGGTTTTCTGTTCCGTTCGAACAATTTCATACTTACAATCAAGGCTTAGGACATAGTAATTTAGCTCTTCCTTTACAGAGACTTTTTCATTGGCTGAAAGAAAAAGATGGATTCTTCTTTACTCACACCTAAAAGATGTTTTTCTGAATCCTTTAGTAAGAAAAACCGGTGACTCTATCGTTAACAGAGAGTAGTTGTCAACGCAACTACATAAGGCTTATCTTGTGAAAGATAAGTAAATTGAGGTGGCACCACGAACGCGATTCGTCCTCTTGGCTCACAGCCAAGAGGCTTTTTTGTTTTTTTAATAAAAATTGTTGGAGGAAAAAATGATGGATTATATTTTAGAAATTTTACCTGCTTTAGTTAGCGGAGCTGGCATGACACTGAAAGTCTTTTTCTTTACGCTCCTTGGCTCGATTCCACTGGGGATCATCATTGCCTTTATTTTACAAAGTTCGTTTAAACCTTTACGTTACTTAATTAACCTCTACATTTGGTTAATGCGCGGCACTCCGCTATTGTTACAATTAATTTTTGTTTTTTACGGCTTACCATTAATTGGTATTGTCTTTGAACGTTACGATGCGGCCTTATTCGCATTTATTTTAAATTATGCTGCGTACTTTGCTGAAATTTTCCGCGGGGGGATTCAAGCAATTCCCCAAGGTCAATATGAAGCTGCTAAGGTTTTACGTTTAACACGTTTTCAAACAGTCACGCGGATTATTTTGCCACAAGTTGTTAAAATCGTGCTGCCTTCCGTAGGAAATGAAATTATCAATTTGGTCAAGGATACTTCTCTTATTTATGTTCTTGGCTTAGGCGATCTTTTACGTGCTGGTAAAATTGCGATGAGCCGCGATGTTACATTAGTGCCATTAGCTTTAGTGGGAGTGATTTATTTACTCTTTACGGCAATTTTGACTGTTGCTTCTAAGAAAATTGAAAAATTCTATCAATATTATAAATAGGAGGACTCTACCATGTTAACTATTAAAAATTTAACCAAACATTTTGACAACCGGACCATTATTGATCACTTAAATTTAGAAATTCCAGAGGGTAAAATTTTAACGATTGTTGGTCCTTCAGGCGGCGGAAAAACCACTTTACTTCGTTGTTTGGCTGGTTTAGAAACCATTGATTCTGGTGAGCTTTTGTTGGATGGTGTTCCTTTCAATCCTGCTGAAATGGACAATGCCGATCAAGTGGTTGGGGTCGTTTTCCAGGATTTCCAACTTTTCCCTCACTTATCAGTTTTAGAAAACATTACCTTAGCACCTACATTAGTACTAAAAGAAGAAAAAGCAAAAAGTCAGCAAGAAGCTTTAGAATTACTGGAAAAATTGGGCTTGGCTGGTAAAGAAAAACTCTATCCGTACCAACTTTCCGGTGGACAAAAACAACGAGTTGCACTTGCTCGTGCCTTAGCAATGAAGCCAAAAGTTCTTGGGTACGATGAACCAACGAGCGCGCTAGATCCAGCTTTACGCCAACAAGTGGAAGAAGTTATTTTAGATTTACGGAAACAAGGCATGACACAGATTGTCGTGACCCACGATATGGCTTTCGCTGAAAAAATTGCAGACAATCTTTTGACGGTTGCCCCCGTCCAATAGAAAGGAGTTTATGATGAAAAAGAAATATTCTTTAGCCTTGCTGGTTATCTGTTGTAGTTTACTCCTATTTGCAGGTTGTGGTAAAAGAAAAAGCAACGAAGATCAATGGACACGGATTAACGAAGAAAAACGGATTATTATTGGCTTAGATGACTCCTTTGTGCCCATGGGTTTTCAAGATAAATCAGGCAAAATTGTCGGCTTTGATGTCGACTTAGCCAAAGCGGTTTTTAAACTTTATGGCATTTCCGTTGACTTCCAACCGATTGATTGGTCTATGAAAGAAACAGAATTACAAAATCAAACCATTGATCTTATTTGGAACGGCTACACTAAAACGAGCGAACGGGCCGAAAAAGTTCAATTCACACAACCCTACATGACGAACGACCAAGTACTTGTTTCTTTAAAAGAAAAAAACATTGCAACAGCGAGCGACATGCAAGGCAAAATTTTAGGGGTTCAAAATGGCTCTTCTGGCTATGATGGCTTCGAAAGTCAGCCTGACGTTTTGAAAAAATTTGTTAAAGACCAAACGCCTATTTTATATGACGGCTTTAATGAAGCTTTCTTAGATTTAAAATCTGGCCGAATTGATGGGCTCCTAATTGATCGCGTCTACGCCAACTACTATCTTTCCCACGAAGATAATTTAAAAAACTATACTATTTCTCATGTAGGCTATGACAATGAGGATTTTGCTGTGGGCGTCCGCAAATCAGACAATCAATTAGTCCAAAAAATCAATACTGCCTTTGAAACGTTACGAAAAGATGGCACCCTTAGTAAAATTTCTCAAAAATGGTTTGGAGAGGATGTTACAAATAACACAAAAATAAACTAAATAACGAATAAAAAGGTGTACTGCTGACTTAGTACACCTTTTTATTTGAATCAAATTCTTAGCAAATTCTAACTTATGAAGAACTTTTATTTTTGCTACACTAGTAAAAGTCGAGAGAATTTGTCCTTTTCTGCCTAGAACAATCATTACTCTCAATAAATGAAAGGAGAAAAAAATGCCTACTAATAAAAAAGAAGGAATGCTTTTTACTACGTTAATGTGCTTTCTGATGGTTTTCGGAATGAGCATCTATAATTTATTATTGCATGGAGAATTTTCATTGTACGCCTTATCAAAAGGTTTGCTTCCTGGATTTATCGTTGCTTTTATTTTAGACGTTTTCATCGTTGGTGTCTTAGCTAAGAAAATCGCTTTTTCTTTACCCTTTAATAAAGAAAAACGGCTATTACTTATTTTGACCATTTCGAGTCTCATGATTATCGGCATGGTGACTTGTATGTCTTTATTTGGCTTATTAATGGAAGGCCAGACGTTGTCACTAAGTGCGTATTTCCAAGCTTGGGGCCTGAACTTTATTGTTGCCCTTCCTTATCAATTGCTGATTGTCGGTCCCTTTTCACGTATGATCTTAACCAATTACCAACAACGACAAACTTAGAAAATAGATTTCTTATCTAAGTTTTAACAGTTGCCTAAAAAAAAGTTAACCTTTTTGATTTATCTTAGTGATAGTTCATTAAAGGAGGAACTGAAGTTGAAAAAATATCGTATTAGCTTATTTCTTGGCTTGATTAGTCTTTTATTATTTATGATCTCTATTTTAGTTGGATCAACATTATCTAGCGATGGACTTTTAAAAGAACCCGCCTTTTTCTGTACGCCGCTCGGTTACTTTTTTCTCTTCATCGCCTTGCTTTCGGTTATAACAATCACATGTAAAGAACATATGAATCAAAAAGGTAAAACAAAACAACCTTAAAAAGAGCCGGACGTTTTGATACGTCCGGCTCTTTTTTTCATATAAACATATAACTTAATTTGCAACAATATTTACTAATTTATCTGGAACAGCAATCACTTTGCGCACTGTTTTTCCTTCAATAAATTCTTTAACAGCTTCATGGTTCATTGCAATTTGTTCTAATTCTTCTTTGCTTAACCCACGAGCGACATTTTGTTTGCCACGTAATTTTCCGTTCACTTGGAAAACTACTTCCACTTCATCTTCTACTAAGGCTGCTTCATCATAGGTTGGCCAAGGGACATAAGTTAAACTTTCCTCGTTACCTAAAATTTGCCATAGTTCTTCACCAATATGTGGCGCGATTGGTGCAAGTAATTGGACAAATCCTTCCACATATTCATAAGGTAAGGCATCCACTTTATTGGCTTCATTCACAAAAACCATTAATTGAGAAATCGCTGTATTAAAGTGCAAGTTTGCCATATCTTCTGTCACTTTTTTAACCGTTTGATGATAAACTTTCGTTAAACGGCCATCATTAATTGTGGTAATTCGGTCACGCATTTTGCCTTCTTCATCAACAATCAGACGCCAAACGCGATCTAAGAATTTACGACTTCCTTCTAAGCCATTTTCATTCCAAGCAATGGAAGCATCTAATGGGCCCATGAACATTTCATAAAGACGTAATGTATCCGCACCATATTTAGCCACCACATCATCGGGATTTACAACATTGCCACGTGATTTAGACATTTTTTCGTTGTTTTCTCCTAAAATCATACCTTGGTTGTATAATTTTTGGAAAGGTTCTTTGGTAGGAACCACACCAATATCATATAAGAATTTATGCCAAAAACGAGCATAAAGTAAATGCAGCACCGCATGTTCGGCACCACCAATATAGATATCAACTGGTAACCAACGTTTTAATTTTTCAAAATCAGCAATTTCATTTTTATTATGAGGATCAATGAATCGTAAGTAATACCAAGAGCTTCCAGCCCATTGTGGCATAGTATTCGTTTCACGTTTTCCCTTCATACCAGTTTCAGGGTCGACGACATTGACCCATTCATCAATGTTTGCTAATGGCGATTCCCCAGTTCCACTTGGGCGAATATCCGATGTTACTGGTAAACGTAGAGGTAACTCAGATTCAGGAACCGTTGTGGTTGTTCCATCTTCCCAATGGATCACAGGAATTGGTTCACCCCAGTAGCGTTGACGAGAGAATAACCAGTCACGTAAACGATAAGATACTTCTTTTTTCCCTACGTGATTTTCTTCTAGCCACTCATTCATTTTAGCGATGGCTTCTGCTTTGTTTAATCCATTTAAGAAATCAGAATTGATATGCGGTCCATCCCCTGTATAGGCTTCTGTTGTAATGTCGCCACCTGCGATTACTGGTAGGATATCAATGCCAAATGTTTTCGCAAATTCGTAATCCCGTTCATCATGCGCTGGGACCGCCATGATTGCGCCTGTGCCATAGCTTGCTAAAACATAATCGCCAATCCAAATTGGAATTTCTTGGCCATTAACTGGATTTATCGCATACGCACCTGTGAAAACACCTGTTTTTTCTTTTGCTAAATCCGTTCTATTTAAATCAGATTTTTTTGAGGTTTCTTCAATATATGCTTCTACAGCTGCTGTTTGTTCAGGTGTCGTAATTTTTTTCACTAGTTCTAGTTCAGGAGCTAGAACAGTATAGGTTGCACCAAACAAGGTATCAGGACGGGTTGTAAACACCGTGAAACTTTCTTCTGTGCCAGCGACTTTAAAGGTCACATTGGCTCCTTCAGAACGTCCAATCCAATTTCGTTGCATATCTTTAATACTTTCTGGCCAATCAACAAGCTCTAAATCTTCTAATAAGCGATCTGCATAAGCAGTAATTTTCAGCATCCATTGACGCATTGGTCGGCGAACCACATCATAACCGCCACGTTCACTTTTTCCATCAATGACTTCTTCATTTGAAATAACAGTTCCTAGTTCAGGTACCCAGTTAACCGCAACTTCTGCTTCATAAGCTAACCCTTTTTCATATAATTTTGTAAATATCCATTGTGTCCATTTGTAATATTCGGGATCAGTGGTATTAATTTCGCGATTCCAATCATAGCTGAATCCTAATGAATTAATTTGGCGACGGAATGTTTCGATATTTTTCTTAGTAAATTCAGCTGGGTCATTTCCTGTGTCTAACGCATATTGTTCTGCTGGCAAACCAAACGCATCCCAGCCCATTGGATGCAACACATTATAGCCTTGCGCACGTTTCATACGTGAAAGAATATCGGTTGCTGTATAGCCTTCCGGGTGACCTACGTGTAAGCCTTGTCCAGATGGATAGGGAAACATATCTAGTGCATAAAATTTTTCTTTATTTGGGTCGTCCAATGTATTGAAACAATTGTTCTTAGCCCAATATTTTTGCCATTTTTTCTCAATCTCTTTGTGATTGTAGCTCATGTTATTCCTCCTAGTAATATAAAATTTTTCATTCTTAAAATTTGCCACCTGCAGCCATTGTCACTATTCTGACTTAAACTAGCCACTTAGTGATAAAAAAAAGTCCTATAGGAAAAATTCCTATAGGACGTGAACATACAAATGCAACGTGGTACCACCTAAATTCGTCAAAGAAACGGTCAGTCACCGTCACCTTAACCTCAAACGTCTTAACGATCGTCACCGACTTTTTCTACTTGGTTTGTTCAAAAAAGTAACTTAAAGGCGAGTTCAAAAGCTTCTGTACGTATTTCCACCAGCCATACGCTCTCTATCACATGGTTCTTTCTACTATTCCTTCTCATTGTTTTTTTCTATTATAAGACTCATGTTACCAAAGATAGCTATTTTTTTCAATCTTAAATTAACCAACTTTTAAAGTTTGACCAATATAAATTGTATCCCCGCTTAAGCCATTTAATTGTTTGATTTTTTGGATGCTGATTCCGTATTGCATTGATAAGCCCCAAAGTGAATCACCGCTTTTAACTGTATGGCGTTTGCCTGATGCACTATTTGTTGAAGAAGCATTGCCACCTGCAGAAGCGCCTTTTTTCACGATGATTGTTTGACCAGCAAAAATTAAATCGCCTTTGATCCCGTTCCATGAACGTAGATTAGCAACACTCACGCCAAACTGTGCAGAAATTTTATTCAGCGTATCACCTGATTTAATCGTGTAGGATGTTGTCGCACCGCCACCATTATTCGTAGGCTTGTTCGTATTCGTTGAACCTGAGTTGGCGCCTTTTTTCACGATAATCTTTTGACCAGCAAAAATCAAACTACCGCTGATGTTATTCCAGGCTTGTAAGTTAGCCACACTAACACCGAATTGTGCAGAAATTTTGTTCAAGGTATCGCCTGATTTAATCGTGTAGTACGTATTCGTTCCTGATTGATTATTGTTAGAACTACCGTTGCTTGAGCCACCGGTGTTACCTGAAGTACCTTTTTTCACAATAATTTTTTGACCAGCGAAGATTAAATCGCCAGAAATGCCATTCCATGAGCGTAAATTAGCAACACTCACGCCATATTGGGCGGCAATTTTGTTCAAGGTATCGCCTGATTTAATTGTGTAGTACGTATTCGTTCCTGATTGATTATTGTTAGAGCCACCGTTGTTTGAGCCACCAGTGTTACCTGAAGCACCTTTTTTCACGATGAGTTTTTGACCAACGAAAATTAAATCGCCAGAGATGCCATTCCATGAGCGTAAATTAGCAACGCTCACGCCATATTGGGCGGCAATTTTATTCAAGGTATCCCCTGATTTTACAGTATAGTACGTGTTCGTTCCTGATTGATTATTGTTAGAACCACCGCTGCCTGAGCCACCAGTGTTACCTGAAGCACCTTTTTTCACGATAAGTTTTTGACCAACGAAAATTAAATCGCCAGAGATGCCGTTCCATGAGCGTAAATTAGCAACGCTCACACCATATTGCGCGGCAATTTTATTCAAGGTATCTCCTGATTTTACAGTATAGTACGTGTTCGTTCCTGATTGATTGTTCGAGCCGCCTGTTCCTGGATTAACTATTCCGCCCCCAGTATTTCCACCAGAAGATGGTGTATCATATTGAGTTAAGTTATATGCGGTAATGACATTATTTAATTTAGCATTGTAGCTAGGATCTGTCGCATAACGACCTGTTAACCAAGCAGTTGCATCGCGGTACGAGCTTGTATTGCTTTTCCAAGCCCCAGCATAATAGTAAACGCCCGCTTGGAAAGAAGTTGTTTTTAGCACGTGCGCATTATCTTGGAATGATTCCATGTAAGAAGGATATTTACGGAAAGGTTCTTTTTTCACTAACCATTTGCCGTTTAAATATTCCCATGTATCCATATAGACAGATTGTCCATTGTAGCTGCCTTTAATCCCAAATAAGTTATAGTTTGGTGCCTTAGATAGCGTACTTGCTCCCCAACCACTTTCAACGATTGCTTGAGCCATCATCACTGATGCATATAAATCATTGGCTTGCGCAATAGGTTGTGCACAACGAGCTAACTCGGCAATAAATTCTGAAGGACTTTGCGTCGGTGATAACGCTGAAAAAGTTTGCGCAGAAGCTACTCTAGCTTCGGGTACTTTTACTTCATCATCTGGTGTAACCGCAGGCGCTGCTTCGGACTCGGTTGTTGAAGGAGCTACTGGCGCGATTTCTGCTACTGAAGAATCAGTCGTTCCTGATTCCACAGGTGTAGTTGAATCAACTGTTGGTTGCTCGGTACTTGGTGTTGTTGGTGTTTCTTTTGATGATTCAGTTGTCGATTCAGTCGTTGTTGACGAATCCGTTGTCGGTTGTTCCGTAGTTCCTGGCGTAGTTTCTGTTGTTGGTGTCTCTACTAAGCCAGTTTCCGTAGTAGGTGCTTGGGCAACTTCCGCATTTGTTGGCTGCTCTTCTGTTGCCTCAGCAGTCACTGGTAGTAACGCAACGGGCGTTCCTACAGATGAAACAATTAACGCCGAGCTGAATAAAGTAGTGCTCTTCTTCCATTGTACTGGCGTTTTCTTTCTTTGTTGTGCTTTCCTTCTTTCGATACGTGACATTGATTCTTTCTTCATTGATACGTCCCCAACTTTCCTTTTTTAACTTATATGTAAATGTAATTTTTTAGTTTTGTTATTATAACAAGTATACCTTTTTTTCTGGCGAATTAAAAACACTTCAACAAAATTTCATATTACTGTAACTAGATTGTAAAGAAGTAATGTTTTTTAACACGGATATACTCTCTTGTTACTACTCGGAAAAAACTGCGACTTTAGTTGTAGATGCTTCTTTACCTTAGTCTGATTTTTTTAATTCCTCTTGTTATTCGCCCAAAAAGAAATTATAGTTTAAGATGAGAAATGAATCGTGTAGAAAGAGGGAGCGGAATGAATAAAGAACATTTTATTATTGAGCTGAAAATTTATTTAAAAGCATTAAATCCAAAAGATCAAGCTATTATTCTTGCGAAATACAAGGCGTTATTTGATGCTCGTGTTGCGGAAGGCGAAACAGAAGAACAAGTGGCAAAATCATTGGGGAAACCACGGGTTATCGCAGAAGAAATTTTAAAAGAACAAGGCATTGAATTGACGGAACGAAAAATTGAAAATAATGGCTGGCAAGAAATTCCAGCGGCTACACCTGCTTATGATCATCCCTATGAAGAAGAATCTGAATTTTACTATGATAATGATTCTCCATACTATCAACGACCACAGCATCGGCCGCTAACCCGATTTTTCCAAGTGCTTGGTATTTTCTGTTTAAATTTTTTCTTCATGTTTTGGGTTATTTTAGGGATTGCCTTAATGTACGTCGGTTGTGGCATTGCCGGAGCTGCAACTTTATTTTCACCAATTTATGGTATTTATAGTGTTATTACCCAGGCAAATGCCGCTTCCTTTTTCCAATTATCTATGAGTCTCTTTTTATTTGGTGCATCAATCATTGGTTGGTTACTGTTTCTACCAATTTTAAAATTTTCAGCACATGTCTTTAAGCGTTATTTCCAATGGAACATTGCTGTTTTACGAGGTGATATCTAATGAAAAAAACAACAGGGATTCTCTTATCCATTGCTGTCTTAGCGATGCTAATTGGTGGATCTGGCGCCGTCTATTATTACAAGCAAGCGGAAAAATCAGTCACACCGCTAAAAGAAAGTTATACACTAAAAAATAAACAAGCAGGCGAAGAACTTCACTTATCCTTAAAAGGCAAAGGACCTTATACCATTTATAAAACTGATAGTAACAAAATGGGGTTACGATCACCGAATAATGCCTTTTATTCAAAAGCTGAAGGCACCTTAGATGTCAAAGAAGAAAAAAATAAAATAACAGCAACCATCAATACCACTCGTACACAAAACCAACCCGAATTGTCATTCTTTAATATTGGTATTTTTAGTGACTTCACACCGAACGTGAATGTCCAGATTCCTAATAATGTGAAAAAGTTAGTAATTGATGGCTCAACCCATTCACCAGTTTCATTGAATGCTTTTAACGTAGACGAATTAACAACTAATCTACCAAATTCTTATGTTAGTCTATCGGGTGTTAAAGCCAAAAAAATGACGCTTAACTCTTCAGATGGTATCTACCTTTCAGCGGATACTTCCGCTAAAAAAGCAACAGTTGAAACCACTGACGGCGATATAACGTTGGATTCAGCCTATTTCGATGAAATCAAAAATACTACTATTTCTGGTGATATTCGAGTGCAAAATGCTCGCGGAAACATCCAAGCAACAACGACAGATGGCGATATTAGCGTCTATGATTTCAAAGGAGAAGCTAACTTTTCAAGTGAAAATGGTGATTTTTCTTTAGACATGCCTGCTGTGCCTAAAAAATTAACTGTCGCTCTTGTCCATGGAGATATTTATGTAAATTCTGGAGAAATTTTGCGTAACATTTCAATCAAAGGTGAATCAAAATTAGGTGATGTTCAACTTTTAAACAAAGAGCGAACATCTTATAAGAATGGTCGTGCGGATACAGAGTTTAACCTTTCTAGCGAATTCGGCGATATTACCGTTGATACTCCTGATGATGATAATCAATAAACATGTGCCAGTTAAAACATCTGTTCTGGTACCACAATGAGAGATTGTGGTGCCAGAACTTTTTTAATATCTGTATCCCCTCCAAATCAGGCAATGAAATTATCTTTTAATTTTTTACCCTTTTGATGGTATAATACGGATTGTTGCGATTAATTTTTGAAAGGATTTTTTATGAAAAACAAACTTTATTATCAATTTGCAGGTAGTTGTTTTCTTTTAGTATTTATGTTTTTAGGCTATGTTGTTCGTTTTTATCCAACCTGGCTCAAAGGCTTTGATCAAACGATTACTTCTTTTGTTCGTCGTCCTTTTCCACAGCTAAATAACTTTTTTATTTGGTACACCAAATTTGCCAATTCATTGACGATTATCATCTTAGCAATCGTTGTCATTGCTCTGTTTATTGTTTGGAAATATTATGCTGAAGCATTATGGCTCTTTATTAATACTGCCTTAATTGCTGGCGTAGGTAATTCTTTATTAAAATTATTCTTTATGCGCCAACGTCCTACTTTGGAGCATTTAGTAACTGAACATACGTATAGTTTTCCTAGCGGACATGCTGTAGGAAGTACCTTGTTCTACGGCACTATTTTATTGATTCTGCCAATTTTCATTAAAAATAAAACGGTCCGCCTTTGTGTGCAAATTTTACTAGGTATTGGGATTTTCATGATTGGGGTTAGTCGAATCTATTTAGGTGTCCATTTCCCTAGCGATATCTTAGGTGGTTTTTGTCTTGGTTTAGCTTGGTTGTTATTAAGTTACCCTATTTATTTAGAAAAACGCTTTGTTTGGCGATTTCAAAGCAAACAACGCTAGAAAGAAGTCTTGATTATGCAAATTTTTCCTTATTCAGATGATCCAAATAAACGCTATCACACTTGGAACTATGCACTTCGTCAACAGTTTGGTGAAAAGATTTTTAAAGTGCCAATTGATGGTGGCTTTGATTGCCCCAATCGTGATGGGACGGTTGCCAAAGGTGGTTGTACGTTCTGTAGTGTTTCTGGCTCAGGCGACATGATTGTTGCACCTAGCGATCCCCTGCCGCTTCAATTTCAAAAAGAAATCCAATTGATGCATCAAAAATGGCCAACTGTCGATCAATACATTGTTTACTTCCAAAATTTCACCAATACACATGCGCCTGTTGACGTTATTCGTCATCGGTTTGAACAAGTAGTCAATGAAAAAGGTGTCGTTGGTTTATCCATTGGTACCCGTCCTGATTGTTTGCCTGATGAGGTAGTGAACTATTTAGCCGAATTAAATGAACGCTTTTATTTATGGGTAGAGTTGGGTTTGCAAACCACGTTTGAGGAAACTAGCGCTGCCATTAATCGCGCTCATGATTATCAAACATATCTAGATGGTGTGGCTAAATTACGGAAACACGGGATTCGGGTCTGTACACATTTAATTAACGGGCTACCTGGGGAAACACCTGCCATGATGCGCGAAAATGTGCGGCGAACTATTCAGGATTCAGATATCCAAGGGATTAAACTGCACTTACTTCATTTAATGACAAATACCAAAATGATGCGGGATTATAATGAAGGACGCTTACAATTGATGAGCAAAGAAGCCTATGTTTCAGTGATTTGTGATCAGTTAGAAATGATTCCACCCGAAATTGTTATTCATCGCTTGACAGGCGATGCTCCCTTTGAAACAATTATCGGACCGATGTGGAGTTTGAAAAAATGGGAAGTCCTCAATGCGATTGATGCGGAAATGAAACGCCGCAACAGTTATCAAGGAAAATATACTGTCATTTCAGGAAAGGAAGTTTTCAATTAATGCTACAAACAGCCCTACATTTTAGTCACCAACTTTTAAAAGAAGTGGTGGAACCTGGCGACTTCGTCATTGATGCAACAATGGGAAATGGTCATGATACAGCATTCTTAGCAGAGCTGGTTGGCCCTTCTGGTGAAGTTTTCGCCTTTGATATCCAAAAAGAAGCGTTGATCAATACAGAACAAAAGTTAACAGAACTTAATTTACTCCCACAAACTACGTTATTTCCATTAGGACATGAACATCTTCATGCTGTCCTAGATGAAGAAACAGAAATCACTGCCGCTATTTTTAACTTAGGCTATTTACCTAAAAGTAATAAGGAAATTATTACAAAACCCGCTACGACTAAACAGGCGTTAGATGGGTTACTGCCTCATTTGGTAAAAGGAAGTCGCATTATTTTAGTCGTTTATTATGGCCACGAAGGTGGTTCAGAGGAACTTGATTTGGTCACTAATTACACGCAAGCCTTACCACAAGATGTTTACAGTGTCTTACGTTATGAGTTTATCAATCAAAAAAATCAGCCACCTGTTCTTTTCTGTATTGAAAAGAAATAAGAGAACATGGTCGGATTGTCTCCAGCAATCCGATCATGTTCTCTTTTATTTGTTTTGTTACTCTGTCAATTCACCATCACGAATACGAACCACTCGATCACAGTATTTCAACAAACGCTCATCATGTGTCACCATGATAATCCCTTTATCTTTCTCTTTGGCCTCTTTCGCTAGTAATTGGACAACATCAAACGCCTTTTCTGTATCTAAACTAGCCGTTGGTTCATCTGCCAAAATTACGTCTGGCTCATGATACAATGCACACGCAATGGCTACCCGTTGTCTTTCCCCACCAGAGAGATCACGAGGATAACTATTTCGTAATTCTTTTAAACCCAACGTCTCTAACAATTGCTCTTTTAATTCACTATTTTTACGTGACTTATCAACTTTTTCAATTAAGTGAAATTGATCTTCCACTGTTAAAAATGGAACCAAATTAGAGCTTTGTAAAATAAAGCCGATTTTTTGAAAACGTTGCGCCAAACGTTGCTTCTTCGTTAACTTATTTAGTGATTGCCCGCCAACAATGACTTCACCACTTGTCGGTGCCTGTAAACCAGCTGCAATCGTTAAAAAGGTACTTTTACCAGAACCAGAAGGACCAATTACTGCGACAAATTCACCTGGTTGAACCGCAAAAGATAATTCTTTTAACGCGATCACTTCTGTATGTTTTTCACCATATTTTTTATAAATATTTTTCATTTCTAAAACATTTGCCATGTCTCTAACCTCCAATCGCGATTAACGGATCAATTTTAGCAATCGTTCGAATTGAAAATGCCCCGCCAATTAATGCAGATAAAATCAATAGTACACTAAACAAAATCATGCGTGGTCCATTAGTTGCATAAGGCATCGCTTCTGGTAAAAAGAGCACGGTAATTCCCGTTAAAGCAAGACCAATCGCCACTCCTAGAACAGCCAATAAAGCGGTTTGTAGCATGACTGCCTTTGCTAAGAAACTAGTCGGCACCCCTTGAACTTTTAAGACACCGAACATTGCTGTTTTCTGTAAAGTCATCACAAAGATAAAAATACCGATAATGAACGCTGCAATCACAATCAAGAAATAAATCATGCCATCCAAGGTCAAGTTTTGAGCGCTGTATCCTGGCAGTTTTTCAATAAAATCTGAAATTGAAAGAACTTGGCTGTCTTTATTAGTCGTTTTAACTTCCGCGTTGTCCTTGCTGCGAACAATGAAACCATTAACCATTTTGGCCATTGCTGGATTGTCACCATATTTAATTGACCGCCAAGTATCCAGAGAAGTGTAAATAACCGGCACAATGTTATAGCTACTTTTAGAAATAAAGCCGACAATTTCTAATTGCTCATCATATTTCCCTGCAGTTAATTTGTCGCCAATTTTAAATCCTTGATTTTTCAATGTTTCTGAAGCAATCACTTGATTTTTATCAGTAAATGCGTTTCCTTCAATCACTTTTGGCATTAAAAAACTTTCTTTTTCAATCCCAAATAAGCTAACATTCGTTAATTCAGCCTTTTTGTCATCTGCTGGGCGGATGGCTAACGACTGTTGACCAATCGGTGCAATTTTGCCTCCTGAAATCGTTTCTTTCACGTTTTCATCTAACACTGATACATTTAAATTACTATTGGCCTCTTTTGATAAAACCACTTGATTCGCTTGCCATTGATCTACGGCTAAACGATTTCCTTGAGCTAAACCGTTCGCTAAACCTGACAAAATAAAAATTAACCAAGCAATCAAGACCATTACTAAAACTACAAGGACGTACCGTCCTTTTGAATACTTCATTTCATTAAATCCTAAAAACATGAATGGTTCACCTCTTTCTTCTTTTCGAAATAAACTATATCACTTATCGATCGATAAATCAATAATTATTTATCGATCGATAAGTGAATTTTACAAAAAAATAGAGAAGTCTGTTTTCCAACAGGGCTTCTCTATTTTTTATTTGTGACTTTTCAGAACGCCATGTAGCATAAATTGAATGAATTTTTTGACATCGTCATCCACTGTTTTTCGCTGGTACGTTTTTTCAATACTTAATAATGCACTAACGTTATATAAAATAAACCGAGTTGCATCATCTACACTGATGCCCTCTTGTAAGCAATTGGTTTCAGGTTCACTTTCAAAAATAGCCGCAATATTATTGATATAGGTTTTTTTGAAAATTTGATACAGCGTACGATTGTAATCAGGGCCCATTTCTTGAAACATGTCGTTCAACATTAAGAAAAGATTGGTCGGATGTTCATCTAACAAAACTTTGATTAATTGATAAAGTTTTTCTTCTACTGATGCATTTCCAGAAACAATTGGGACTAATTCTTCCTGAACACGGGACGTTAATTCTTCAATCACAGCTAAATACAGTTCTTTTTTATTTTTAAAATGGTGATAGAGATTCGGTTGGGTAATGTTCGCTTTTAAAGCAATTTCACGAGTGGAGGTATTTTTGAACCCCTTTGTCATGAATAATTCAGAAGCGACAGACAAAATAATTTGCCGTGTACGTTCTAAATCAGCTTTGCGTTTATTTGGCTTTTCCATGGTTTTCTCGCCCCCTGCTGCTTTTTATTTTAGCATATTCTCCGGCAAGAAACGAGAGACCTTTATACAAAAAACGAAAAATATACAATCAATGTGCCTACTATTTGGAGAAGAACCGCGCAATAATACCACCGCTGCAGATGTGTCAGCCAGCCTTTTTCGCCCCCAAAATAAATCAACCACTGCAGTCCATATAAAAAACTATTAGCCAACAGCCAAAAAAGCAGCGCCGATTTTGTCCATCAATTCTCTCTGAATACACTCAGTACAAATAAAGGATTTAGCAACAAAAACGTGCGCCGTAATTGCCGTACATTCCTCATTTTTTCCATTGACATTTCTCCTTTTTCTATTTAGCATAGCAAAAAAAGAAGCAAATGAGAATGACTCATTTTGCTTCTTTTTCGACTTATTCAAAAACAAATTGATTTTTATAAAGTTCCGCATAGAATCCATCTTGTTCAACTAGTTCATGGTGGTTGCCTTCTTCAATGACTTCACCGTCTCGTAAAACAATAATCCGATCCGCATTTAGAATCGTTTTCAAACGATGGGCAATCACAAAACTGGTGCGCCCTTTAATTGCTTCGTCCATCGCTTTTTGGATTTTAGCTTCTGTTACTGTATCAACATTACTTGTTGCTTCATCCAAAATTAATAATTCTGGATTGGTAATAATCGTTCGTGCAATACTTACTAATTGCTTTTGCCCCGTACTGAAAAGGTTATTCTCTTCCGTAATCTCAGTATCGTAGCCTTGCTCAAGATTTACAATAAATTCATGGATATTCGCTTGTTTCGCTGCTTGAACAATTTCTTCATCCGTGGCCTCTGGCTTACCAAAAGCAATATTCTCACGAATTGTTCCTGAAAATAGAACGGACTCTTGCAAAACAATGCCTACATGTGAACGCAAGCTATCTAAATCCATTTCACGAATATCCACACCATCAAACGTCACGGCGCCTTCATTCACATCATAAAAGCGATTCATTAAATTCATAATCGTTGTTTTTCCTGAGCCTGTCGGTCCGACTAAAGCGACCATTTCACCTTTATCCACATGAATAGAAACATCTTTCAACACAGGTGTTTCTGGATTATAGCCAAAAACAACATGATTTAAAGCCACAGCTTTGTTAATCTCTTCTAATTTTTCGCCATTTTCGGGACGAATTTCATCTGGTTCATCAAACATCTCATTTAAACGACGAGCGCCTGTAACAGCTAATTGAATCATGCTATAACCTGAAGAAATTTGCATCAATGGTTGATAATATTGTTGGGAATATTGGACAAACATAACGACTAAACCTAGCGCAGCGGCACGATCAACAGAACCATTGATTGCTAACCAACCACCAAAGAAAATAACAATTGCCGTATTGACTAATGACATTCCTTGCATCATTGGGAAAAGTAATCCTGAATACACTTGACCTTTATACGTAGCTGCACGAACTTTTTCATTTTGCTCTAAAAAGCCGTCAATGGTTTCTTCTTGTAAGCCATTAGTGATAATCACACGTTGCCCACTAATTTTTTCATCCATATAGCCATTTAATTTACCCACTTCATCTTGCTGTAAATCGACATATTTGCGCGCCTTGCTAATCACAAAGACCGCAATTAAAATCGCAATCGGCGTAGAAGCAATTGTGGCCCATGCCAGTTCCACATTTTGACGGAACATCATGATTAAGACACCAACCAATAAGGCAATATTGGTTAATACTTGTAGCAACGCTTGGTTTAAACTGTTTTGGATGTTGTCTAAGTCACTAGTAAAACGACTTAAAATTTCACCATCTTGATGAGAATCAAAGAAACGAATCGTCAATTTTTCTAATTTGTTAAACAAACCAATCCGCATGCGGTTTGTCGATTTCCCCACGACTTGTGTAAAGAGAATACTGTAAATGAAACTAGCGGCACTAGTTAAGACATAAAAAATGAGCAGTTTCCAAATGACAGAAACGAACGCACTTTTATCGTCTTTTCCTTGCATCACATTAACCGCATATTTCGCTAATTCCTGAATAGCTTCCCCAACGAATTGCGGCGCTTTGACTTGTAAATAAGTCGCTGCGAAAATTGCTAAGAAAATAAAGAGGAAAGAAACTTTGTAACGTTTTAAATAATGATAGAAAAATTTACTAGCTTTTATTAAATCAGTCATTAAGCTTCCTCCTTTCCTTTTTGAGTTTCATAAATTTCTTGATACACGGGGTTCGTAGCTGCTAATTCTTCATGCGTGCCTTCCCCGACTAAACGTCCATTATCCAATACTAAAATACGATCTGCATGGACAACAGAAGAAATTTTTTGGGCAATAACGATCGTGGTAGTCTCTTTTAACTCTTTATCCAACGCTTCTCGGACTAACCGCTCCGAACGAGCATCCAACGCGCTGGTGCTATCATCTAAAATCAAAATTTTAGGCTCACCAATCACACCTCTAGTAATTGATAACCGTTGTTTTTGTCCACCAGAAAAGTTATTACTTCGTTCTTCGACGGGTGCATCATAACCTTCTGCCAATTTTTCAATAAATTCCTTGGCTTGGGCGATGCCTGAAGCCCGTTCCATGTCCGCTTCAGAAGCGTCACGTTTACCATGGCGTAGATTTTGCGCAATCGTTCCAGAGAACAGGATTGCTTTTTGCAACACAAAGGAAACTGTTTTTCGTAAACTGTGTTCGTTCACTTCTCGTAAATCGACACCACCAACTTCAATCTTTCCTTCTGTCGGATCAAACAAACGTGGAATTAATTGTGCCAACGTAGATTTACCAGCACCAGTTGCGCCCACAATCCCAATCATTTCACCTGGCTGAATAGAGAAAGAGATGTCTTTCAAGGTATCTTCTTCATCCCCAGGATAACGGAAAGATACGTGGTCAAACTCAACACTACCAATTAACTCTTGTTCTGGGACTTTTTTGTAGGTAACATCTGGTTCTGTTTCCATCACTTCTTTAATCCGCTTAATGGAAACAGCGGCACGAGAAGTCATCATCATCATCATTCCGCCGATAATAATCGCCATCATGATTTGCATTAAATAGTTCATAAAGGAAGCGACACCACCGATTAAAGTTGGATCGTCCTTGACTAAGTTACTCACAAAGAAAATTGAGCCTACAACAGCTAAGTTCGCCACCAACATAAACGCTGGAATCATCACAGCAAATAAGCTACCTACGATTAAGTTATGGGTGGTTAATTCTTCACTCACTTTTGTAAAACGTGACAATTGATTTTTTTCTTGAACAAATGATTTGACGACACGAATGCCTAACAAATTTTCTTTTGCAATACCATTAATCTTATCAATCAAGTTTTGAATAATCATGAAATGCTTGCCCATTTGCGAAAAGGACAGCATAGAAATCAAAATAACTGCGATGACAAGTGCAACAATCACCCACCATAGTTGTGGCAAGGTTAGCATCGCTAAAATAAAACTCCCGATAAATAAAAAAGGAATTCTAAAAAGTGTCTGCAACGCAATCATAATGACATTTTGAATTTGAGTAACGTCATTTGTTAAACGAACAACTAAGTTACCTGCTGAAAATTTTTCGATATTGCCAAATGAAAAGGTTTGGATTTTGCGGAAAGTTGCTTCACGAATGTCAGCACTGACACCTTGGGCAACTTTGGCAGAAAAAATTGTATTAATAACCCCTGCAACGAGTCCTAATCCTGCAATGGCAATTAATTGAATCCCTAAGTTTTTCATTTTGTCGCTATCGTCATTCATAATTGCTTCCAACACTTGTTGTAACAATTTTGGTTGCCAAAGTGCTGAGACAACCATTACGATCACCGCCAACAAGGCAATAACTACCGAGCCTTTGTATTTTTTGGCGTGTTGAATAATAAGGTCCATCTTATCCCTACTTTCTTAAAATAGTTCCCTGCTTCTTCAGTGTTGGTCTGCGAATTCTTCCCCATTACAAAAAAATCAATTTGCTCATTGACTTCACCAATTTAACACTGTAAAATAAGGCCGATTCATAATTTACCATTTTTAGTGGTAAAATACAAGCGAACAAGTTAATTTTTCACAAGTTTTTCCTATCATAAAGTGTACCTTCTTTTTGATAAACTTACGAAGATAACGTTTAATAGGAGCTAAAATCATGGAACCGAAATTATCAAAAGACACGATTATTGCAGCCGCATTTTCTTTGTTAGAAAAAAGTCCCACTTTAGAACAACTTTCTATGCGTAAAGTCGCCAAACAGCTTGGTGTACAGGCGCCCGCAATTTATTGGTATTTTAAAAATAAGCAAGCCTTACTTCAAAGTATGGCTGAAGCGATTGAAGAGCACTTTCAAGAACCTGCATTATGTGGTGAATGGTATTCTGACTTACTAGCCTTCATGGAAAACTATTATGATCTCTATCAACAATTTCCCTGTGCCGTAGCTATCGAAATCCAAACCGTCCCTGCCTATCCCCAACGATTACGCCATTTGAATCAAATGATGGGCATTTTAAGAGAAGCAGGTTTTTCACCAGAAATGACTCATTTAGCAGTAACGTCTTTACAACATCTTTTATTTGGGATGATTATGGACGCAACGGAGGAAAAACAGCTCGTTTCGCAAGTATTGAACGGAGATGACTATTTAAAAGAACAAGTGCTGCACATGAAACAATATGTCTCCGACAATGAGTTAACGTACATGGAGGAAAGCATTCAATTTCGACACTCCATCCACCAAAAATCCGCCTTTATTCAAGCCGTTAAAACCTACTTAGATGGGTTGCAAGCAGACAACACATCTTCATCTAAATAAAAAAAGCCCTTGGTCCGTCAGTCATTTCGACTGACGGACCAAGGGTTAACTTTTAAAATAAATAGCGAAAACTACTTTCTCTATTTTGGTATTGGTAGCCAAGCCAAGGCTTTTTGAATCCATTCATCCCAGAACACCCAGTCATGTTCTCCTGGTCCAGTTTCAAAAGTGTAACTTGCCTGTGCCTGTTCCAACGCTTGAGCCATCTGTTGATTAGCAGAAAGTAACATATCTTGTTCCCCACAACAAAGGTAAAATTGGGGCATTTCTGTTTGGCTTTCTACTAATTGTTGTAATAAATACAGCGGATCGTGAATGGAACCTTCAATTTGATCTAACGGGCCAAAAATACCTTCCCAATAGCTTCGCTTACGGACTTTTAATAATTCCCCAAAACTAGTGGATGATAAACTGACTGCCCCAGACAAAGAAGCAACGGCTGCAAAAGATTCTGGTTTCGCTAATCCTAATTTCAAGGCGCCATAACCACCCATTGACAAACCAGCGGCAAAGGTTTTTTCTCGTTTTGTACTTAACTGCGGAAAGAGTTGATGACAAATTTTCGGTAATTCTTCTGAGATAAACGTCCAATAGTTCATATCGTATTGCGTGTCCGTATACCAAGCTAAATCCGTGGACGGCATAATGACAGCAATCCCCAAATCAGCGACATACCGCTCAATAGAGGTTCTGCGAGCCCAGACACTGTGATTCCCTCCCATCCCATGTAATAAATACAACACGGGAATATCTGTCAATGCTGCTTGGGTACTTGTGCCCACTTTTTTTACCGTTTCTTGTGGTAAAATTACGTTCACATTCACTTCCATTTCCAATAAATTTGAATAAATATTTGCTTGTAAAAAGGCCATCTACTTTTCCCTCCAATACTCTTTCTATTAGTGTACCACTAAACCTTCGCTCGTTGCGCTTTTGCGAAAATATTTAACAAAAGAGCGACAACAACTAAGCCCGCACCGACTAAGTAAACATTATGCAGACCTGCATAGAGGATACCGCGTAATGGTTTTAACAACGCAGCTGGAATTAAATTTGCAGTATGTGGATTCACTAATTGATTCATGACATCTGCATCGACGTTTAACGCGCTCGCTTCCAATTTCGCAAACATTCCTGCATTTAAAATCACACCAAAAATTGACACCATCACAGTCTGCCCAATTGTACGCACCAACGTATTAAACGATGTTGCAACCCCCATTTTTTCAGGCTCCACTGTACTTTGTGCTGTCACCGTAGTCGTTGTGATAGTAATCCCAAAACCAACTCCTAAGACAGAAGACACTACAAAGAAAAGCCAAAACGGAACGGCCATTGGCATTACCACTAAAAAGATGGCCCCGACTAATAGAATAAATAACCCAATCGTTAAGACTTTTTTCATAGCATATTTTTCCATAAAGCTACTTGCTATAAATGATCCAGCCATCCAAAGTAACGACATAGGCGCTAAAACTAAGCCACCAATTCCTGCACTTTTTCCTAAGACACCTTGCATCCACATCGGAATGTAGACATCAATCCCCATTAAGAAACCGCTAATAAGCGCTGCAATAAGATTTACTAAAACAAACGTTGGTTGATTAAATAAATGCAAATCAATCACTGGGTCTTGCGCGCGTTTTTCTATCATCACAAACGCTACAAAAAAGAGCACACTCAAACTTAAACAACCAAATGTTACTAATGTAAAACCATTATCGCTAATCATTTGAAAACCTAGCAATAACGTTAGCAGCACTACCATCAAAGTAACGCTGCCCAAAATATCCATTGGCATCTTGGTCCGTTCCCGCTTTGGTTCAACTAAGAAAATACTAATCAAGCCCAATAAAACAAGTCCAATAGGAACATTAATGAAGAAAATCCAATGCCAACCGACTGTATCTACAATAAAACCACCTGCTAACGGACCAAAAATACTAGCAATTCCCCAGGCGGCACTGTTTAAACCTAAAATTTTCGCTCGCTTGTCCAATGTATACATATCGGCAATAATCGTTAACGCAACTGGTAAAATTGCGCCTGCCCCCACACCTTGAATTGCGCGGGCAATAATTAAAGTCAACATATCTTGAGCAAAGCCACACAACGAGGAGCCCAAAATAAAAATGATAATGCCAATCATGAAGACAGGTTTACGACCAATTTTATCCGCAAGTTTCCCATAAATCGGTGTTAACATCGCATTCGTTAATAAATAAATTGAAAATACCCAGTTCATAATTTCCATGCCATGTAACGAGCCGACAATCGTTGGCATCGCAGTAGACACAATGGTCCCTTCAATGGCTGTCATAAATGTTGCCACAAAAACACTCACCGTGACTAACTTAACATTTGTTTCTTTTGCCATTTGTTCACATCCTTTTCTATTCAATTGTCAATTTTCTAAATTGCTCCATAGCTATTCTATACAAAAAAGAACAAAATGTCTTAAAAAAATGCTTTTTCATAAAAAAATTATTACAAAAAAAAACAAGAAGTCAGCCAAGTATTGGCTGACTTCTTGTTTTTTTTATTTAATTATTCAGCTAAACTAGCTTTTAACGCTTCAACTTTATCTGTTTGTTCCCACGGTAAATCAATATCTGTTCGACCAAAATGACCATAAGCCGCAGTTTGTTTATAAATTGGGCGACGTAAATCTAGCATTTCAATAATACCTGCTGGACGTAAATCAAAGTTTTTACGAACTGCTTCGATTAATTTACTTTCTGGAAGATCACTCGTACCAAACGTATTAATAGAAATAGACACTGGTTGCGCCACACCAATTGCATAAGCTAATTGGACTTCTACTTTTTTCGCCAAACCAGCAGCAACAATGTTTTTCGCGATATAACGCGCAGCATAACTAGCAGAGCGGTCAACTTTGGTTGCATCTTTTCCAGAAAAAGCACCGCCGCCATGACGAGCATAACCGCCATAAGTATCAACGATAATTTTACGACCAGTTAAGCCGGCATCTCCTTGAGGGCCACCGATTACAAAGCGACCAGTTGGGTTGATAAAGTATTTTGTTTCATCATCTAAAAGTTCATGAGGGATCACCTCATTGATTACTTGTTCTTTAATGTCTTTTTCGATTTGTTCTAAGGTTGTTTCATCATCATGTTGTGTACTGATGACAATCGTATCCACACGTTGTGGTTGACCTTGATCATCATATTCCACTGTTACTTGAGATTTTGCATCAGGACGTAAGTAAGGTAAGACTTTTTCCTTCCGCAATTCTGCTAAACGGCGAACCAAACGATGACTTAACGCGATCGGTAATGGCATTAATTCTGGTGTTTCGTCAACGGCAAAACCAAACATTAAGCCTTGGTCACCAGCGCCAATATCGTCTTTTTCATCTTGATCACGCACTTCTAAGGCTGCGTCAACCCCTTGAGCGATATCAGGTGATTGCTCATCGATTGCTACAAGAACTGCGACAGTCTCTCCATCAAATCCATATTTTGCTCGTGTATAACCAATATCTTTCACAGTTTGACGAACAATTTTTTGGATATCTACATAAGCTGTTGTAGAAATTTCTCCAAATACTAGGACTAAACCAGTTGTTACGGATGTTTCACATGCCACGCGGGCCATCGGATCTTTCTCCAAAATCGCATCTAAAATTGCATCACTGACTTGGTCAGCTACCTTATCTGGATGTCCTTCTGAAACGGATTCTGATGTAAATAAATGTCTTTCTGTCATAATGTTATTCCCCCTAAATAGTTTCGGTTACAAGGCATCTTTAGTAAGTAACGACAATTACTTGCTAAATCCTTTCGGGAACTTGTAACAAAAACAGTATACCAGATATCTAAAAAAAAAGCTTAGGTTTTCAAGAAAATCATTAAATTACCTATATTTACTTTTCCTATAACAAAAAACTTCCAGCCCCTTTCATCTGAGCTGGAAGTTTCTTGCTACTGTAAAATTTTCTCCGCGATAAAGTGTGTATATTGCTCGCCACCTGTCACATTTGGATGAACTCGGTCATCATAAAACCAATCATCATGGGCGTTACTATAATTAAACCAGTCAATGACCGTTAAGTTATCGTATTTTTTGTCCATTTGACTAAGTAAACTATTCACTTGATTTTGCCATCTTCTAGTTGGGACGCGAACATTAATCCAATAAACTTTTCGATTACCTAACGCTTTCATAAATTCATCAAATTGTGCCTCTGTAAAAGGACCATTCGTACCTAAACTCACTAAAACAGTATCTTTAAGCATTTTCTTTTTGTCTAGTTCACCAATTAGTGAAATGCTACTATACAATTGACGGCCCACTTCCCCATCGATAATCATTTTAGGGAAAATATCTTGTAACCCGCTAGCACCATCTAGAATAACAGAATCACCAATAGTTGTGATTTCTAAATTCTGCGCTTTTTTTACTTGCTCTGGTGTGAGTTGTGTGGGTAGAACGTCTTGGCTTTCACTCGGTTTTGTACTACTTTCTGTGGACGTGCTACTATTTTTCGTGCCACTTTCTTGGACTTCTTTTTTACGTTCTTCAATTTTTTGCTGATTTTTCGCAATATTTTTTTCTAGTTGCTCTTGTTGCGCACTTTTAGCGTTTGCTGGAGCCACAATTAAACCGAATACTGCAATCACGCTAATCACTGTCATAAAGGCCATTGTCCCTTTTTCACGAAGGTCCCACGGTTTCCGTAAGAACTCAGTGAATTGAGTCCAGACATCCTTATAAGACAATCGTGTCAGTGGATGTTCGATAAAACGATAAGACAATTCGCTCACGACTAAAATTAATGCTATTTCAACCAATGAATGTAGAAAAACATGGTCCGATAAGGTCTTAATTTTGGCCTCATAAAAAATCATGATGGGGAATTGATACAAGTAAATGCCATAACTCCGTTTACCTATCCACGTAAAGACTGGATTCGTTAACCAACGATTCATATCTGCCCCTGGATGTGCAGTGACGGCCACTAAAACGGTGGCTGCCAAACTAATTAAAAACATGCCGCCGTAATAAACAAAATTTGTATGATCTGATAATGTTAAAAAGGCTAATACTAAAAGAATTAAGGCACTTAAACCAGCGCCATTTAAGATTTTTTTAGAGGCTTCTGGAATTTCTTCTTTCAAACGTGTGCTTGGCCAAACATACGCCAATGCACTACCTAGTAAAATAGAAAAAACACGTGTGTCTGTTCCATAATAGACACGTGTAGGATCTGCGCCAGGAACATATAAAACGGCCATCAGCGTCACCGAAATTAAAGCGCCGATTAAAACTAAACTGAAAATTCGACCGCGCTTACGAACAAAGCGTTCCAGAAGAATAAAAAGTAATGGCCAAATTAAATAATTTTGCGCTTCAACTGCCAATGACCAAATATGTACAAATGGCGATTGTGTCGCAAATCCATCAAAATAAGAAAACCCTTTAAGAATTTGCCACCAGTTGTTGTAATAAAAAACACTACTAGCGACAACGCTGCGAATATTGTTTAATAAATCCTGCTGAAAGAGTGTAATATAACTAACTGCACTTAAAAGCATCACGATTAATGCTGGATACAGCCGTTTCATCCTTCGCACATAAAATCCTTTTAAATCAATGGTCTGATTTTCTGCCCATTCTTGCCGCAACAAGTCGTTAATAAGATAACCTGAAACAACAAAGAAAATCGGAACACCTAAGTAGCCACCTCGCATGACTTGGGGAAAAAGGTGATACAAAATCACGCCAATTACAGCGATCGTCCGAATGCCATCAAAACCTGTAATATAGCGTTTTTTCTTGCTATTTGCTGTCTGATTCATTTGTGCTTTCCAACTTTTCTATAAAATTATTCTTTTCCTTTATTTAAAGAAGCAAGTAACTTTAATATACGTTTTTTCCTAGGAAATGGCAAGCAAACTTTGCCTCCTTTAGGCTTTTTTTACAATTCAAAAAACCAGCATTTTTTAAATCACAAAAAAACAACCAAAGCTTATGAAAATCACTCATAAGCTTTGGTTGTTTACTCATATCGTTTTCGTTTAGATGAAGATGGAATCCCTAGGGCTTCACGATATTTTGCTACCGTTCGCCGGGATATTTCCATGCCTGAATCTTTTAATCGCTCGACTAATTTTTGATCAGATAACGGTTTACTTTTTACTTCTTCATCAATTAATTTTTGTAGTTGCTTTTTAACCATCGTTGTTGAGACATCCTCGCCATCTTCTTCTGATGAAAGAATACTTGTTGAGAAGAATGAGCGCAATTCAAAGACGCCAAACGTGGTTTCTAGATATTTTCCATTGACCGCACGACTAACTGTCGATTCATGAATAGACAAAGCATCCGCAATTTCTTTTAAAGTCATTGGTTTTAATGGCCGATCTGCTTCTAAAAAGAAGGCTTCTTGACGGCGCACAATTTCTTGCCCTACACGTAAAATTGTATCCCCCCGCTGATTCACTGCGCGCTCTAACCATTCAAATTCGTTTTTCTTATCCTTAATATATTCTTGGACTTCTTTGTCGTCAGTCTCTTGCATTCGTTTGAAATAATTTTCTTGAAAATTTAATGTCGGTCGACCAGCTTTGTTGGAAATCACCACTATTCGATCTTCCTTGATTCGGACAGTTAAATCTGGTCGAATATACAATTCCTCGGTCGCATCAAAAATATTCCCTGGCGCTGGCGATAACGTTTGTATATAATCAAAAATCAATTGAATTTCTGCTAATTCAATCCCGAATTTTTTAGCTAACGGGCCCCATTTACGACTCACTAAGGCATCAAACTCTTCCTCCAATAAAATATACGCTAAATTAGGCGCGGTATCGTCTCGTTCTGTTTGTAGCATCAAACATTCTTGTAAATTGCGTGCCCCCACACCTGCTGGATCTAGCTGTTGTAACAAAGTTAATGCATCTAGCATTTGAATGGCGCTTGCTTCGGTTTTCTCTGCCGCTTCTTCTAATGAAATCGTTAAATAACCATTCACGTCTATATATTCTACTAAAAACAATACCAATGTTCGCAAGTATGTATCGCGGTAATTCAAATGAATTTGATCAATTAAAGACTCAAATAATGATAAATGATAGTCTGGAATTTGATTCATATAATTATTTTCTTCGTCTTGGTTGGTGTAAGAACGACTAGTTATCGGAAAATCTGTGGTGTACTGCGTGTCTACTTGTAAATCAATTAATGGATTCTCTAGTGCTTTCGCTTCAACAAAGGCAGCCAGTTCTTCCGTATTAAATTGTAAAATTTGAATGGATTGTTGAAGCTGTTGAGTCATGGCCAACTTCTGGACTTGTTTTTGTTGTTGGGACATTCGTTGCTCAAATTTCATTATTTTCGTCCTCCCTCTTGTAATTTTTGTCAATATCAGCTAAACTAGTATTCGTGCCGCGCCCTTAGTGTAGTGGATATCACGTAAGATTCCGGTTCTTGAGACGGGGGTTCGATTCCCTCAGGGCGCGTTATTTAAATATGTTGATTTATCAACGTTTCTGGACACTCTTTATTCATCTAAAGAGTGTTTTTTTCTTGTTTAGGAATGATTTTTCTATCCGTAGTTTTTTTAAATGTTGCTTGTGGCAAGCTCAATCGCACTTAACGCGACAACATTTGTTCTGCTTCAGCTACAAATCCAATAAGGTTAAAACTCCTCCGTTCCTATTGTAACGCATAACGTTTCCTTTTTCTATCTGCTAAACAAAGTATTACGACAAGCAAACACCTGCTTCTCTCTTAAAGATCCCTTTCTGATTATATAGTAAATTGCTTTTAATTTGTTAATTATTTTACCTAAAACTTGATACCCTAATTAAATAAAGAACCTGGGGCAAAAATCACTTTGGATTTTTGTCCCAGGCTTAAAACCTGATAATTGGCGAGAACAGAACCGTTCAGCTCCGACCTCTAAAATACTTAATTAGAAATATGCTACCCGCAATCACACCAATTATGATTACTAGCCAAAATAATCCACTTACAAGTAACAGCTCAGTTAAGGTCATCTTCAGATTCTCCTCCTTTAAATGGCCTCTGCTTTGTTTTGCTATGTAATTAATGGCGAGATCAGACAACAGCTATCAAAAAAACGGACCAACACGTGGTCCGTTTTCATTCATTATTAAGCTTTTACGATGTTCGTTGCTTGTAAGCCGCGTGGACCTTCTTCAGTATCAAAAGTTACTGCTTGGCCTTCGTCTAAAGTTTTAAATCCATCTGATTGAATAGCTGAAAAATGTGCAAATACATCATTGCCATCTTCACCTGTAATAAATCCAAAACCTTTGTCTGCGTTAAACCATTTTACTGTACCGTTGTTCATATATATTTCCTCCTAGTGCATAAAAATATGCAAGTTATTGCAAAAAATGTTGAGTGGCAAAAGGAGAAGTATAGTTTTTAAATATATAACTCAAATTACTTATCAAAATTGATTACTTAATTACTATAACACATTTATTAGGAATAAACAATGCCCACGACTTTTCCTTGGGCTTTCTAAACTAATCAAAGATGCGCTTGACAAAGCCCTAGCAAAAGACACTCCTATTCTCTCTATTTCCAGTTAGTTTTGTTTAATTTTAAATAATCGCTACGCACCAAATAATCAAATAGCGGAGCTAATCCTGGTGAAAAATTTACTTCCTCAAACCGCTTAATAAATTGTACGCCTTTAATTTTATTTGGTTCGTTCAGGGTAACTTTTCCTTGGGCTTGTTTGGCAAAATAAAAATGTCCTTGCCAAACGATTGAATCAAAAACAAGTGGTCCAGTAAAAATTTCTTCAAGTTCAGTAATTTCCACTGCTAACTCTTCTTTCATTTCACGAATCGCACATTCCAGCGCTGATTCACCAAGTTCTTGTTTTCCGCCAGGGAAATTCCATGTGTCTGGCCGATCTTTTAAGATAAGAATTTCATCAGATTGATTTTTAAGAAGTACTCGCGAAAATTCTTTTTTCATTTCGTTTAACCCTTTTCTTCATTTTTTATTGAGAAGCCACACTTGGTAGCATAAAAATATAATGCAAAATACGATCCGCATACGATGGATTTTTTTCAAAGTCATTGACTTCTTCATTGACTAACTCCAAATCATCGGTAATCACTCCAGCGACATCCATAAAGAGCATTTTACTTAATACCTCTGAGTCATTAACTGTCCAAGCATAAACTGCTTTTTTCTGTTGGTCAGCTTTTAAAATGAAGGTATCGTTCAACGTGGTAGCTTCCATTGTATACAAATCAGCTTGTGTTTCTGGAAAAGTGAAATTATAGGGCAAAATAAAACTAACTTTTACTTTTGATTTGGCTTTTTTAAACGCTTTGATCACATTGTAGTCGAGAGATTGAACCTGATGGTTATTCTTTATCAAAGGACGTTCATATTTTTCAATAAAGTTAGATAGCGCACCTTGACTATCTTGTTTAGACGTTTTAATTTCTACTAGTAATTTTTGTTTGGCTTGGTTTGCTTTCGCTAAATAATCATCAAAACTGGCAATTGGTGCTTCTTGGCCATTTTCTTTAACGGTCATTTTTGTTAATTCAGCCAACGTAAATTCTTGCGGCGTGCCATCAACGCCGGCGAGTTCTTGAAGGTTTGCATCATGCATCACAACAAATTGATGGTCTTTGGTTTCTTGAACATCAATTTCAATATAATCTGGTTTAAATTTAATGGTTCTTTCCATAGCAGGAATAGTATTTTGCACGCCATTACTATTGGTGACCCCTCGATGCGAAATAATCAAAGGTTTTGATTCTAATAGCCCTGTTAAGTAAACAGCGTTGAAAATTATATAGCCGCCAAAAATGGTGAATAGTCCTAGGCCCATTCCGATAGTCACTAATTTATTACGTTTCGTTTCTTTGTCAAAGGCAACTTTTGTCGTCGTTTCTGCTTGAACATTTAATTGTGTATATAAGAAATTAATCAGTAATACTGAAAGCCAAGCATTAGAGACAAACTGTAAAAATTGGACAACCGTTAAATTTAAAATACCACCTAGCAAGCTAATGGTATCGCTCAAGGTATCTAACTTCAACTGTAGAAGATAAAGTAACACATAAATAACATACGTTGAAACAAATACCGCGATCGTCACAAATGCAATATTACGAATAATGAACCATAATCGTTTGTTTGTCATTGACCAACTAGCCTTAACTGCCTCGCCCGCTTTTTTTCTCTCCAGAATCATTAATGGAAGCGTGTAAATGAAACGAATAGCTAAATACCAGACTAATAACCCAAAGGCCAGTAACCCAACCAAGTAAGGAATTCGTTGGGACAAAAATTCAACAATAAAATCTGGAATCACAAATTTCGTCAATAGATTACTTTGGAAAATCAGGTTACCAAAAGGGACAATGACAACAAAATAACCGAAAAAGAATAACCACGAACGGGCACCTTGCTTTTTAAGAACCTTAAAAGATGCCTTGGTAACTCCTTTAAAATGAAAACGATGGTCTTGCCGTATTTGAAAAATCCCTAATAATAAAAAGGTAAACTGATAAAAAACTGCACCTAAAAAAAGTAACAACAAGAGAATTAATAACACCAGAGCAAGCGGCTTTTCTAACAATAAATTCAGGTTATTAAACGAAAGATAAGGAATACCTTGAGTTTTTAGTGCGTTGGAAGTAGCCCAACTAAAAGCCCCACCCACCAATAATAATAAGACATTTAAAGTAAAAAATAACCATAAGTACTGCAAGATGTCTTTAAAAAATTGCCTTGTTCCATTTTTAAATGTTTGCCAAGCAGACATACAAACTCCTCCATTCTAAAAGTATCTGATTAAAGTTCTTCCATACGAATCCTAAATAAAACAACGGCAATCCAAATTGAAATAAATGATGGCAAAATAACAATAATGATTGCGACTGGCTCATCAATAGTTCCTTGTAACGTATTTTTTACTTCTGAAGAAACAATAAACTGATCAAAAATCACTTGATAAATAGTAACATAAATCAATACCCATTGAATATAATATTCAATTATTTTCATTAAAGCGATGGGTAAAACAATTTTTTTCGTCGTTAAATTCAATAAAAAATATAACAAAAGACTCGTACTGATGATAACGACTATCCCTAAAAGAAATAACGACTCTAACCGCTGCCCTATTACGTTTGCAACGCCTATTGTTAATAATAAATACATAGCTACCGAAATTAAGATGCTCACACTTAGCATAACAGAAAACAAAAGTAATGCCTTAAGAAAAAGCCACTTATCAACTCTTTTATTTCCAATCAATAAACCTAAAAGAATCACCGACAAAAGTAAAATCAATTCAATCATTCGTTCCTCCTCCCAAAACAAATGAAAACAAATTCATATGTTCGCGTTTATTTTATCAAACTAAAATGTATTTGTAAAATATTTCACATGTTATTTAATAAACGACTATTACTAGAAAAAAGACAAGCCAAGTTTCCTTTATTTAGGAAACTTGGCTTGTCTTTTTATTCTTTTTACTTCGTTATTTTTTGATAGTTTGCGAATAATTGATTCGCATCTCCTTCTCCATCAATTTTCTTGAGATGGCCGTTATCTATTTTAAACATAGATGGCACATGTAAAACTTTATTTTCTCGGATAAATGTTGACCATTCCTTCATGGTCTCTTTGTTGGTTAATTCTACATAGTAAACCTGTTTAGGTGCTTGCAATAGTTTCTCGAAATCCTGACAATCTGAACAGTTTTTCTTTTTTAAAACAACATAAAATGTTTCGCCAGAGTGCTTTTTTTCTTGATACTCATTGAAACTTAATTCCTTTTTATGCGGAATAAATGTAAAACCTACCAACAAACTAAGTAACAAAATTAACAGACTGAACGCAATTTTTTTATTCATGTTTTTTCTTCCTTTTTAGTTTGTCTAATTTTTTCTTTTTTTATTTTTTGTTATGCCAAAGCTAATAGCCACTATAAGGACAATTAAACCTGCGATCATGTAAAGTGGATTTACTGTTGTATTAGTCATTGGTAAATGAATTCCTTTACTTGCTGATTTTCCAAAATTGACTGGGTTCGTTGGTGCTTGATGATTTGTAGGCGTCAACGGTTTTTTCGGTTTTAGCGGTTGTTTAGGTTCAGGTTTTTTTGGATCTTCTGGCGTTGGTGCAGGCGGTGTTACAGTTGGTTTGTTGGAATGCAACACGTCCCCTTCGTTGCCAAAGTTTAAGTCCGCTTGGTTGGGAATCCCGCCTTGTTCAATATAAGGCGCTAATTCTTCGTCCGTTGCGTCAGCTTTGATTTTAGTAGTAATGGTCATTGTGTACGTATGACCACTCAAATAGTCATAGCTGTCTGCTTGTTTGTTCATTTCAAAAGTTACTTTGTTATTTTCTTGTGTTACTTTGCCGTTAGCTGTAACATCTTTGCCATTTTCATCATTAACTTTCACGTCTGTAATGTCTAACACTTTATTAATGTCATCTACCATGCTGGCTTGGGTCCAAGTGCTTGTTTCGTTACCAAAGGCTGTTTTGACGTTCCATTTAAATTCTTGGTCACGATTAGTTAAGTCTAAATGTTCTTGGCCTTCGATATCTTTTGTAATCGTTGGATCTTCTGGCGTT
Organism: Enterococcus sp. DIV1420a; assembly: GCF_051712165.1. NCBI lineage: Bacteria > Bacillati > Bacillota > Bacilli > Lactobacillales > Enterococcaceae > Enterococcus > Enterococcus sp. DIV1420a. The sequence continues at coordinate 1,598,814 of NZ_JBIOOI010000001.1, read as the reverse complement.
GGTGCAGGCGGTGTTACGGTTGGCTTGTTGGAATGCAACACGTCCCCTTCGTTGCCAAAGTTTAAGTCGGCTTGGTTGGGAATGCCACCTTGTTCAATATAAGGTGCTAATTCTTCATCGGTTGCGCCGTCTTTGATTTTAGTAGTAATGGTCATTGTGTACGTATGACCACTCAAATAGTCATAGCTGTCTGCTTGTTTGTTCATTTCAAAAGTTACTTTGTTATTTTCTTGTGTTACTTTGCCGTTAGCTGTAACATCTTTGCCATTTTCATCATTAACTTTCACGTCTGTAATGTCTAACACTTTATTAATGTCATCTACCATGCTGGCTTGGGTCCAAGTGCTTGTTTCGTTACCAAAGGCTGTTTTGACGTTCCATTTAAATTCTTGGTCACGATTAGTTAAGTCTAAATGTTCTTGGCCTTCGATATCTTTTGTAATCGTTGGATCTTCTGGCGTTGGTGCAGGCGGTGTTACGGTTGGCTTGTTGGAATGCAACACGTCACCTTCGTTGCCAAAGTTTAAGTCGGCTTGGTTGGGAATGCCACCTTGTTCAATATAAGGTGCTAATTCTTCATCGGTTGCGCCGTCTTTAATTTTAGTGGTAATAGTCATTGTGTACGTATGTCCAGCTAAGTATGAGTAGCTGTCTGCTTGTTTGTTCATTTCAAAAGTTACTTTGTTATTTTCTTGTGTTACTGTGCCGTTAGCTGTAACATCTTTACCATTTTCATCTGTGATTTTTACATCAGTGATATCTAGCACTTTATTAATGTCGTCCACCATGCTGGCTTGGGTCCAAGTACTGGTTTCGTTACCGAAAGCTGTTTTGACGTTCCATTTAAATTCTTGATCGCGGTTGGTTAAATCTAAATGTTCTTGTCCTTCTACGTCTTTAGTAATATTTGGATCAACAGGTGGCGGTGTTACGGTTGGCTTGTTGGAATGCAACACGTCACCTTCGTTGCCAAAGTTTAAGTCAGCTTGGTTGGGAATCCCGCCTTGTTCAATATAAGGTGCTAATTCTTCGTCCGTTGCGTCAGTTTTAATTTTAGTGGTAATAGTCATTGTGTACGTATGACCGCTTAAATAGTCATAGCTGTCTGCTTGTTTGTTCATTTCAAAAGTTACTTTGTTATTTTCTTGTGTTACTGTGCCATTGGCTGTAACATCTTTACCATTTTCATCTGTGACTTTTACATCTATAATGTCTAATAATTGGTTAATATCATCTACTAAACTGGCTTGGGTCCAAGTGCTTGTTTCGTTACCAAAGGCTGTTTTGACATGCCAATCGAAACTATCTTCACGATTGGTTAAATCTAAGTGCTCTTGATTTTCGATATCTTTTGTAATCGTTGGATCTTCTGGCGTCACGTCACACGCATGCGCATTGTCATTTTTAGGAATCGTCGCTTCTGGAAATTCCTTAGCAATTGTTCCTTGATTCATTGTCCCACTACTTACAAGGGTTGCTGCATCGATCGCTGTATTTTCTTTGACTTCGTAGTGAATCGTGATGTTTCCTACGTAACCTTCTGTACTAGTTGCTGAAATGGTTTGTCCGTTAATTTGAACAGGCACATCATTTCCAGCATCGTCCGTAGCGGTCGCCGATTGAATATCAAATTGATTGGCAATCGTTAATGAAGCTGTTGCTGGTGTCGATTGCGCCAGACGATCTTTGACAATTTGTTTTAATTGGGTTGTAAAATCATCAATAGATTGGCTTGTAATAAAATCTTCTGGTGTGCTAGACCCTTGTTGCAACTCTTGTTTTACAAAAGGACCCACTTCTGTTTTATATTTATCAAAGTATGAATTCACTGAACTTAAAGATTCAACACTTTCCCAATACGCATTAATCATTTCATAGCCTTGGTTAGTAATTTCTTGGTTTAACGCTAAAACTTCTGCTGCTGCACCTTGATAGTCATTACTATACTCAACCGAAACTTGAAAAGGATGTCTTGGATCTGTATATTCATTGATTGAATCATTGGTGTTGGTTTTATGCAAGTAACCATCTAAACGTGTATTAGCGACCCCATCTGTCACTAATAAGAAATATGTTTTTCGATTCGTTAAATCTCCGTGTGTTTGATTGTACGTATCTAAAGCAAGTTTCAATCCTGAGGCAGTTGGTGTACCACCATACGTCCGAACATCTCCAAATCCAGAGACAAATTGGCTTTTATCATGGGTTAATTGAGTATCAACACGCACATTCATATCATAATCAGCTGAATTAATTTTTACTTTTCCATCAGGAAATATAAATTGTTTTCCGCCACGATACGAAGCCAGCATCACACGGTCTTGATCAGATAATCCTTGAACCACTTCATCAATCGCTTGCCTTACATGTGGAAAATTATCTGAAAAACTACCACTGGCATCTTCAACAACCACTAAATCAACCGGTTCCGTTTCACCCGCTTGAACTGGGAAAGCAGCTTGTCCTTCCAATATCCGTTTACAGTCAGCCAAACTGTCGTCTTTCACTTTCACCGTATTGGTCATTCCTTCTGTATCTCCTGCTTTAACCACTCCTTCGGCTAAAGCCAATGTGGGACTGAAATTTCCCACAACTGTTCCAGCGACAATCACCATTGTCGATAATAATTTCGTTGCTTTCTTAAACATTTTAATCCTCCCTATTTTCTTTCGCTAGTGTTTGGGACACTTGCTTCTCTTTACTTCAACTACAGCTCCTTAAATCTTTCATCAAGTCGATGTGTCTCCTTATTTTTGTGACACATCTCTTACTCAATTTCTGATTCTATCACCTTTAAAGGCTAAAACTTGGCAGTATTCGGCTCTTGAAAACGTAAAATTTGTCTTTTAAAAATTAATGAAAAGACTATCCACTGACAAAGTTGGTTTTTACTTACTTTTTGCTACTTGATTCCTTTTAAGACTCTTTTTTTACACAAAAAAAGTAAAAGAACCTTTACAGTCCTTTTACTTAATTGTTAGATGCTATTCATAAATTTCTTAGTTTTGTTCTATAAGCTGAATAATTTAGCCCGTTTATTTCAACAATATTTGACGTTAGTCAGCCGTTTCGTTATAGTTAAAGAAAAGGCTTTTTGGTAGGAGTGAATACGATGAATGAGTGGCCCCATCAGTTAATGACGCTTTTAACCCCACTTTTTGAGCTATGTATTTTAGGACTGAATGTTTTTTCGATTATTGTTTTAGTTTGGGGTGTTTGTTTAGCAGGAAAAGATTTCATTAAAAGTGAACGACAAAATCAAAGCCGCTTTACCTTAACCAAAATGAATACGTTCATCAAAAACTTCCTTGGTAGCTACATTCTGTTAAGTTTAGAAATTTTAATTGCTGCTGATATTATTGAATCCATTGTCAAACCAACTTTTCAAGATATTTTGAAATTGGCAACCTTGGTGATCATCCGTACAGTTATTTCTTATTTCTTACATAAAGAAATTGAAGACACTATGACCGATATGGAACAACAAGAAAAAGAACCAGATACCCAAAAAAATTAGCGGGTACGCTGGTTCTTTTTTATTTAATCGCTTTAAAATAATGAAGTGGTTCGTTAGACAAACGCTGCATTTTACGTTTTTTATCTTCAATAATTGCTAAAATCTCGTCTGAAAAATTTTCCAAAATAACACGGCCGCCTTTATAGGTGTGACCACCCATTTCAGCAACTTCGCTGGCCGTCAAAATGACTTTACGATGCGCAATTTTTTTGAAAAATTCTTCAATTAAGTACGTCGGTAAGTAAAAATTATTTTGAGCAGAAAATGATTCCAAATAAATAAAATCATCGATGCTGATGAAACAATCATCCATCGATAAGTATTCAATTGATCTGTCTATATATAATTCACGCTTTTGTAAAATTTCTTTGACTTTTTTATTTAATAAATTCAATGATTCAATTTCTTTAACCAAATGTTCTAGTTCACGATAACGTACTTCTTTTCGCTCTTTGTAAGATGAATGTAAGGCGGCACTTGCTGTGACTATTAGCGCACCGACGATTACACCGACCATTCCGGCGATAAAAACAAACATATTTTTCCCCTCGCTCTTTTCTAATTTTCCATTTTAGTATAACATAATCCAAAAGTTTCGGATAAAAAATGACACAAAATTTTTCAAGCGACTTCGTTGACCTTTATTGACCAAAGAGGTATACTTTTCATAGGCATTCAAAGTGCTTTGTGATAGAATGACTTTAAAAGTTTCTTTATATAGGAGGATTTACTTATGAATTTAATTCCAACAGTTATTGAACAATCATCTCGCGGTGAACGTGCTTATGACATTTACTCTCGTTTATTAAAAGACCGCATCATTATGCTAAGCGGCCCTATCGATGATAACGTGGCAAACTCAGTGATTGCACAGTTATTATTCTTAGATGCCCAAGATTCAGAAAAAGACATTTACTTGTACATTAACTCTCCTGGTGGTAGCGTTTCTGCAGGTTTAGCGATTTTCGATACCATGAATTTCGTTAAAGCGGATGTCCAAACTATCGTATTAGGAATGGCAGCTTCAATGGGTAGCTTCTTATTAACAGCTGGTCAAAAAGGCAAACGTTTCGCTTTACCAAATGCGGAAATCATGATTCACCAACCACTTGGTGGCGCTCAAGGGCAAGCAACAGAAATTGAAATTGCTGCTCGTCACATTTTAGACACTCGTCAACGTTTAAATTCAATTTTAGCTGAACGAACTGGCCAACCAATTGAAGTGATTGAACGTGATACCGATCGTGATAACTATATGACTGCCGAACAAGCAAAAGAATATGGTTTAATCGATGAAGTAATGGAAAATAGTAGCGCCTTAAATTAAAAATAAAAAAATGGAAACAGCGACAGTCGCTGTTTCCATTTTTTTTATTTTTCAATGTATCCACGTAATTCTTCTTCAGTGACACTTTCGTCAAAGATATGCTCACCAATGATGATCGTTGGTACAAATTGAATGTGCGCCGCATTGGCTTCAGCAATCACTGCGGAAACAAGCGTTGCATCTTTTTGTTCTTTTAAGCCCAGATTTTTTTCAGCATACGTCGCTACTTCTTCTAAGGTTAAGTTTCCCCATTCATCTTGCGTAGCAAACATTTTATGCAATGCTGACAGTGCTTGTTCAGGCGCTGAATAGTCAATGTAGTGATGCATCACATTGCCGCGTTGTAAACTTTCTTTTTCTTTATCAAACAACTTAATGATACGTTCAACTTTACCACTTTTGACAGATTGTGCTAACAGTTCCTCAGACTCTTCAAACCATTTTCTGCAATAAGGACAGCGAACATTGATAAATTCTATCATTTTGACAGGGGCATTGCTCTCACCAATGTGAAGCCCTGTTTCTGTGTTAACTTTTGTTGCATCAATTACTGAAATATCCATAAAAAAACCTCATCCTTTCAAACCTTTATTTCTCTTTTAGTATACCGTTTTTCAATAAAAAAATCATAAGACACGAATTCAAATTTTCTGAATTCGTGCCTCTGTTCACTTTTTTAACGATTAATCGAACGAGCCATTCTAGCAACAGTATGTCTTTTCCCACGTATCGCATCAGAAAGCTCTTTAATATTTTCAATACCAACTAAGCCCATATTGGCATCGCCAATATGTTGAATATCTACGCCTAAAATTTTATTTCTAATGCCGATTGCTTGGATAACTTCAGGTTGAGCACTTTCTTGTGAAGTTCCAATGGCACTCATAACTAATTTTCCTTTTGAATGTGCAAAATCCACAACTTCTTTGACTTGTTGATCATCGATGCCCCAAACCGTGCCGACTGCTGGGACTAAGACAATATCAGCGCCCGCTTCAATAAATTGGTCAGCTGATTTTAAACTGACCACTGGTTCATCTACGCCTGAACTGTGCAATTTTCCGGCAATAATGATGCCATCAAAATGTTTTTTGGCTAAGGCCACGTTCTTAGCAATCAAGTCGTTGGTCACGCCAGTTCCTGGATTACCTGTCAATAAGATAAAATCCAAACCCAGTTCATTGGCTTTTTTGAAAGTAGCTGCTGATGCTTTTCTACCTGGTTCGATCGAAACTCTCGTTGAAGCTAAGTTTAAATTTTCATCAACAGGTTCGACATTCATGCCAATCGGTAAACCGACTAGTTCTTTCAAACGATGAACAACCTCATCATTAGGGACACATGTTTCCGCAGTATATTGCCCTTCATAAGCGGCTACTACAATCGGTTTATTAACATCGAAAACATTCAATAAAATCATGTCTGCGCCATATGCTTTTGACATTTCCGCACAAGTGATATCACCTGCTACGGATGGATGAACTACCACATTTTCCGATAAAATTACGCGCCCTTCGCTCGCTTTAATACTCTGAAACAGCTCTTCTTTTGACATCCGTTTGATTTCTGATGCATTTGCACTAATTAATCGTTGAACCATTTTGACCCCTCCAATAGTTTTTAATGTTTTAGTTAAAAACAGCAATAAGTAATCGCTTGCATTTTATTACATGCAACATTCGTGCCAACGTCGTTTCTTTAAACCACAGGTAAACACTACATTTCAGTACTACACACTTTTTGCACACTTTATTTTTTTTACACGCTTAAAGAAAAAGTGAAGGATAGCACTTCAAACGGAAATGTTATTCTTCACTTCTGGAGCAGAACAATTACGCACTTTTTTCTCGTAATTTTTCTGCAAATTCATTAATTTTGCGAATACGATGATTAATACCTGACTTAGAAATAGCTCCTGAAGGAATCATTTCCCCTAGTTCTTTGAGACTAACTTCCGGATACTCTAACCGTAATTCTGCGATTTCCTGAAGTTTCTCCGGTAATGACGTCAGCCCTACTGTACTTTCAATAAATTGAATATTTTCAATTTGTTTTGAAGCCGCATCAATGGTTTTATTTAAATTCGCTGTTTCGCAATTCACTAAACGATTTACTGAATTCCGCATATCACGGACAATCCGGACATCTTCAAATTTCAACATAGAGTTCGTGGCACCAATTAATGTTAAAAAGTCGGCAATTTTTTCAGCACCTTTTAAATAACAAATATACCCATTTCGGCGTCCCAATGTTCGAGCGTTTAAGTCATAGTAATTCAACATCTTACAAATATCATTATTGTGTTCTTCATAAATTGAAAAAATTTCTAAATGATAGCGACTTGTTTCCGGATTATTAACTGAGCCAGAAGCCATAAAGGCCCCGCGTAAATAGGAACGCATTTTTTGCGCGTTACCCATGATTTCATTTGACACATTGCCATTAAAAACGACCCCATCCATAATATCCAAATCAGCTAGAATTTTTTGTGTATCTTGTTTTAGACGCACAATGTAAACATTATTTTTCTTTAGTTTCATTTTTTTACGAACTAATAATTCTGCTTGTGCATGGTAATGATCTTTCAGCAATGAATACATTCGACGAGCAATTGCAGCATTTTCCGTTTGTACATTCAAGACAAACTGTTGATTAACTAAGCTAAGTGAGCCGTTCATCCGAATTAATGCTGCTAATTCTGCTTTCGCGTGTTCTCGATGGACTTCTAAACCAGTTAACTCTTTTTTGACATCCGAGGCAAAAGACATCTAAGCTCCTCCTCTCTTGATTCTTTTGATTAATTAATATTTCGTTCCAAATACGATACGGAAAAGTTCTTCAACAACTTTTTCCCCATCATGAAAAACTCCGCCATCTCTTAATTCTAAAAAGTCTGTCGAAATGACTCGGCATCCTTCTTCACGTAATCCTTGAAAATCATGCTTTACTTGAACCAAATATTCATCATAAATTTCAGGATCCATGTAATTTTCTGGTACTTTTTCTGTATTAACCAGCACTGTATCAACAAACTGCGCTTGTAGATGTTCGTTTAAGACACGAACATGATCTGCATCCGTAAAATGTTCCGTTTCCCCTTTTTGGGTCATGATGTTACAAATATAGACTACTTCCGCAGCTGTTTGTTTGATGGCTTCACCAATTTCTGTAATAACTAAATTAGGTAAAATACTTGTAAAAAGACTCCCTGGTCCTAACACGACCATGTCTGCTTCTTCAATTGCTTTGACGACTTTGCGCGCAGCTCTTGGCTGTTCTTCTCCGTGTGTATTTGTTACAAACACATGGTCAATTGTCTTGCGATCCAGTGCAATTTTTGATTCTCCCACCGCCACTGAGCCATCTTTAAATACGGCATGTAACGTTAATGGCCGTTCTGATGATGGATAAATCCGTCCATCAACATGCATCATTTTTGAAAGCAATTGAATCGCTTCATACGTGCTTCCTCTCATTTCTGAGACAGCAGCAATGATTAAATTACCGATTGCATGATTGGCAAAATGACTATCTGATTTATCAAAACGATATTGAAAAATATCTTCATATAATTGTGGCATATCTGACAATGCAACTAAAACATTTCTTAAATCTCCCGGAGGTGTCATGTTATTAATAGAGGAACGAAGCTCGCCACTACTACCGCCATCATCAGCGACCGTTACGACGGCAGTAATATCAACACTTTGATTTCTTAAACTTTTTAAAATTACTGGCAAGCCTGTTCCACCACCAACAACCACAATCTTCGGTTTACGAATTCGATAGGTTTTCATTAAGAGCGATTAACCGTTTCTTTTCTTTTTAAGCGGTCGCGGTGGGTAATATTTACATGGTAATCTTCCTCTTTTAATTCAGCGCCAACACGTTCTGTCAATGCAACAGAGCGATGTTGTCCGCCAGTACAGCCAATTGCAATGGTGACGCTACTTTTACCTTCTTTTTTATATCCAGGTAAGACTGTTCGCAGTAAATCGATAAATTTGGTATAAAATTCATCTGTTTCTGGGAAGCCCATCACATAATCATAAACAGGTTGATCCATTCCAGTTAACGGCCGTAGTTCATCAATATAATGGGGATTAGGTAAAAAGCGAACATCCATGACGATATCTGCATCAATCGGCAAGCCATATTTAAAGCCGAAGGACACCATTTCCACTCGAAATTCGTGTGTCTCTCTCGTTGCTAGTTCTTTATTCAAACGTTCCCGCAATTGACGAGGGGACAAGTCCGTAGTGTCAATGACCAACTGAGCATCCGCCTTGATTTCTTCCAGCATTGCACGTTCTTTACGAATACCTTCTGTCACTAAACCATCCATCGCCATTGGATGCGCACGCCGTGTCTCTTTATAACGAGAAACCAACTCTTCATCGGTGGCATCTAAAAATAAAATCGTTGTATCAATAAAATTAGTATTTTCAAGTTCGACTAACATATCCTGAATTTCTCTAAAGAAGGTCCGTGAACGTAAATCGATCACTAACGCAATCTTGGTAACTTTTCCAGATTCTTTAATTAATTCCCAAAATTTTGGGATTAAGCTTGGTGGTAAATTGTCGATACAGAAATAGCCCATGTCTTCAAAGCTTTGAACAGCGACTGTTTTTCCAGCGCCACTCATTCCTGTAATAATAACCAGTTGTAAATTTTCTGGCATATTCAACACTCCCTTCACTTGCATCACTATATTATAACACCCCGGGCGTATCAAAGAAAGCTTTTCAATCATTCTTATAAAGATTTCTATTCTTTCATAGAAAAACAGCATTGACATTTTTGTCAACGCTGTTTTAATTGCTGAATTATATTGTATAACTGTGTGTTATTTTAATACAAACTCAATTTCTGTTTTATCAGTAAAATTAGCTTCAAACTCAAATTGTTTTACTTGTTCATTCACGGCTAACTTTTTCGTAATGTGTTCTTTAATTTGTTCATTTGTAGCTGTTTTGATTGACAATCCATCTAAAAGAGTCATGATTTTGTCTTGTGCTGCCTTACCTTCTAATTCTAAATCAGCAGATTCATCTTCATACGTTGCTTCAATTGTTCCGTTCGATTTTATTTCATAGGTGAACTCAATTTCATTTTCGTCGTATTCAATTTCTACGTCAATCTCTTGAAGACTGGCAACAGTCGGTGTCGGTGTGGTTAGTTCATTGTCTGCTGTTTCATGGTCCCCACCAACTTCAGGAGTTACAGTTTCCCACTTAAAGGTACCAATTTTAGCTGTTGCTAGATAGGGATTATTAATGGTAATGACTTTCAATTGAAGGTCTGAATGGTTGGCGATATCTGTTAAAATCCCCAGAGCCTGATATGTATTTTGTGTAAAACGTGTCGCAATATTTTGCGCATCAATTGTGGAATAGCCTAATGTTTCCCAGGTGATTTGTTGCTTTAATTCCTGATGAACGGCTTGTACTGTCGCCGGCTCCAATTGAATGCCCGTTGCTTCTTTTAAGTCTTTCTTGGTAAAGCTCATTACTTTTTCATGGTCTGATTGTGAAATTAAAGTTGCTGCTTCCATTGTGTTACTATGTACAAAAGGTGTGATTCCGATAGCTAAGACCATTCCTGCTGTTAATAAACTTGTTGTTATTTTTTTGTTTTTCATTTAAGACTTCCCTTCGTGTTCATTGTTATTTTGTTAACAAACATAGTATATCTTTTAATTACACATTAAGTCAACATTTAATTTTAATTAAAAAATATTTGTTATTTTATAATAAAAGAACCTTGTTTCCCATAAAAACAAGGTTCTTTATCTAATCATTAATGTTTATTTCAGAACACGTTTTAAATAATATCCTGTGTAACTGTCTTTGACTTTAGCAACTTCTTCTGGTGTTCCTGTCGCCACGATCGTCCCACCACCGTCGCCACCTTCTGGCCCTAGATCAATCACATGATCCGCAGATTTGATGACATCCAAGTTATGTTCAATCACTAAAACGGTATTGCCCGCTTCCACTAAACGCTCTAATACTAGAAGCAACCGCGCAATATCATCGGTATGCAAGCCTGTTGTTGGTTCATCCAGAATATAAAAGTTTTTTCCATTAGAATTTTTATGAAGTTCACTCGCTAGCTTCATCCGCTGTGCTTCTCCACCAGATAAAGTAGTTGCTGGCTGCCCCAATGTCACATAGCCTAAGCCTACATCCACAATTGTTTGCAATTTACGATGAATTTTAGGGATATGTTTGAAAAATTCTACGGCATCTTCCACCGTCATATCTAAAATATCAGAAATGTTTTTGCCTTTATAATGAACTTCTAACGTCTCAGAATTATAACGTTTGCCATGACAAACTTCGCAAGGCACATAGACGTCAGGTAAAAAGTGCATTTCAATTTTGATGATACCATCCCCGCGACAAGCTTCACAACGGCCACCTTTGACGTTAAAACTAAAGCGACCTTTTTTATAGCCACGAACCTTGGCTTCATTTGTTTGGGCAAACAAATCGCGAATGTCATCAAAAACACTAGTATAAGTCGCTGGATTACTTCTTGGTGTTCGACCAATTGGACTTTGGTCAATGTCAACAATCTTTTCAATGGCTTCATAACCAGTGATGCTTTTGTGTTTCCCAGGTTTATTGGAATTACGATTTAATTTTTGGGCCAGCGCTTTTTTTAAAATTTGATTGACTAAAGTACTTTTCCCTGAACCTGAAACGCCTGTGACAGCAACAAATTCACCCAGCGGAAATTCAACACTGACATTTTTTAAATTATTTTCACTGGCACCAGTGACTTTGATCGCTTTGCCATTGCCTTTGCGACGTTCTTTTGGCACAGGAATCACTTTTTTCCCAGAAAGATATTGTCCAGTCAATGAATGCGGATTTTTAGCAACCTCTTCCGGCGTACCAGCGGCTACAATTTCACCGCCCAGATGTCCAGCGCCAGGTCCCACATCAATCAAGTAATCCGAAGCCATCATTGTATCTTCATCATGTTCCACCACAATTAATGTATTGCCTAAGTCCCGCATTTTTTTCAATGAGTCAATCAAGCGGTCGTTATCTCGTTGATGCAAACCAATTGATGGTTCATCTAAAATGTAAAGAACGCCTGATAAGTTTGATCCAATTTGTGTTGCTAAGCGAATTCTTTGTGCTTCTCCGCCAGAAAGTGTACCAGCAGCTCGACTTAAGGTTAAGTAATCTAACCCAACATTTTTTAAGAAGGTTAACCGATCTTCGACTTCTTTTAAAATTGGCCGAGCAATCGTTGTTTCTTGTTCAGATAAAGACACACCTTCAAAAAATTGGACCGCATTTTTTATTGCTAATTCACTGACTTCACCAATGTGCGTGCCATTGATTTTTACAGCTAAAGCTTGCGGATTCAAACGATACCCTTGACAGCTTCGACAAGTCAATTCTGTCATGTATAACCGCATTTGATCTCGTGTAAAATCGCTATTCGTTTCATGATAACGTCGTTTAATATTTTTTAAAATCCCTTCAAATGGCACTTCCACATCACGAACACCACCAAAGTCATTTTCATAATGAAAATGAAAGTTTTTCTCGCCAGAACCATTTAAAATAATTTCTTGTTGGTCTGCAGGTAATTCTTCAAACGGCGTATCCATATCAATCCCAAAACTGGTGGCTGCTTGCTCCAACATTTGTGGATAATATTGGGAACTAATAGGGTTCCACGGAACAATGGCCCCTTCTCTCAAGGTTTTAGTGGGATCTGGAATCACTAAGTCTTTGTCCACTTCTAATTTAACACCTAAACCATCACAATCGGGACAAGCGCCAAATGGTGCATTAAATGAAAACAAGCGCGGTTCCAATTCACCGACTGTGAACCCACAATAAGGACAAGCATAATGTTCACTAAACAACATTTCTTCTTGACCAATCACATCAACAATTGCGTAACCTTCAGCTAAACGCAAAGCCGCTTCAAACGAATCAAACAAGCGAGAGCGAATGCCTTCTTTCACAACGATACGGTCAATCACAATCGCAATATCATGTTTTTTATTTTTTTCAAGTTCTGGTGCCTCACTAACATCATAGGTTTCACCATCCACCCGCATTCTGACATACCCTTCACGTTGGATCATTTCAAACACTTTTTTATGTTGGCCTTTTTTCTTGACCACAACAGGGGCCAAAATTTGAATTTTTGTTCGCTCTGGTAGCTCTAAGACTTTATCAACCATCTGTTCAACAGACTGACTGGTAATTTCAATATGATCGTTAGGACAAATTGGATGACCTACCCGAGCAAATAACAATCGTAAATAATCATTGATTTCTGTGACCGTCCCCACCGTTGAGCGTGGGTTTTTACTTGTCGTCTTTTGATCAATTGAAATAGCTGGACTTAAACCATCGATGCTGTCAACATCTGGTTTATCCATCTGTCCCAAAAATTGTCGCGCATAAGCAGAGAGACTCTCTACATAACGTCGTTGCCCTTCTGCGTAAAGCGTATCAAACGCTAATGAACTTTTGCCAGAACCAGATAGTCCAGTTACAACAACCATTTTGTCACGAGGAATCGTGACATCAATATTTTTTAAGTTATGGGCGCGTGCACCATGAATCACAATTTTATCATTTGCCATATATGTTCTCCTTTTACTAAATCTCTTACGTCAAATCATTTCAAGTCATTCTATAGAGAAAAGATTAGTAAAAGATACGATGGTTCATCGTATCTTTTACTTAATCCGTTGGTTGACTTATTTGGCAGCTTTCAATTCAAGAATGGTATCTCGTAATGTGGCTGCAGTTTCGAAGTCTAACGCTTTGGCCGCATCTTTCATTTCTCTTTCAAGTTTCATTAATAAATCAGCTTTTTCTTGTCTTGATAAATCTTCATATGATTTATCCAATTGAACCACTGTTTCATCTTTATCAGCTGTTTTGGAAATAGAAATCAAATCACGAATTTCTTTAATAATTGTTTTTGGTTCAATGCCATGTTCTTCATTATATGCTTCTTGGATTGCCCGACGTCGTGCCGTTTCATCCATAGCTCGTTGCATCGAATCGGTGATTTTATCTGCATACATAATGACTTTTCCTTCGGCGTTCCGGGCAGCCCGTCCCATCGTTTGCACTAACGAGCGTTCACTACGTAAGAAGCCTTCTTTATCCGCATCTAGAATCGCAATTAAGGAAACTTCTGGCACATCGATTCCTTCACGTAATAAGTTAATACCAATTAGAATATCAAATTCGCCTAATCGTAAATCGCGAATAATCTCCGTTCTTTCCAGTGTTTTTATATCACTATGCAAATATTTAACTTTTAAGCCTAATTCTTTGAAATAGTCGGTTAAATCTTCGGCCATTTTCTTCGTTAAGGTTGTGACAAACACCCGCTGATCTTTTTCGATCCGTTCATTAATTTCGCCCACCAAGTCATCAATTTGACCCATAATTGGGCGGATTTCTACTTCTGGATCTAGTAAACCTGTTGGTCGAATGATTTGTTGAACAACAGTCTCTGTTTGTTCCATTTCATAAGGGCCTGGTGTTGCCGATACATAAACAATTTGGTTTACATGTTGTTCAAATTCTTCTAAACGAAGCGGTCGGTTATCAAGTGCACTTGGTAAACGGAAACCATAGTCCACTAACATTTGTTTCCGTGCTCGGTCGCCATTATACATTCCTCTAATTTGCGGCATTGTTACATGAGACTCATCAATTACAAGTAAGAAGTCATCTGGGAAAAAGTCCAACAGCGTATACGGCGGCTCTCCCTCTTGGCGACCGTCCATATGTCGAGAGTAATTCTCAATCCCTGACGTATAGCCCATCTCTCTCATCATCTCAATATCATAGTTAGTTCGCTGTTCCAAACGTTGGGCTTCCAATAATTTGTTTTCACTGCGAAGCACTTTCAAACGTGCCTCTAATTCTTCTTGGATCTGCGATATGGCGTGTTCCATATGTTCTTCGTTCGTCACGAAGTGTGTTGCCGGAAAAATAGCGACATGCTCTGTTTCGCCGACAATTTCACCAGTTAACGCATCTACTTCACGAATTCGATCAATTTCGTCTCCGAAAAATTCAACACGTAGCGCATGCTCATCCCGTGAAGCTGGGAATATCTCAACCACATCACCGCGGACACGAAAACGCCCCCGTTGAAAATCAATATCATTTCGTTCGAATTGAATATCGACTAAGCTTTTTAGTAACTCATTACGATCCATTTCCATTCCCACACGTAATGAAACAACTTGTTGACTGTATTCCCGCGGATCCCCTAAACCAAAAATACAAGAAACTGATGCTACCACGATGACATCGTTTCGTTCCAATAAAGAACTTGTCGCTGAATGGCGTAGTTTATCAATTTCATCATTAATACTGGAATCTTTTTCAATATATGTATCACTTGAGGGTACATATGCTTCTGGTTGATAATAATCATAGTAACTGACAAAATACTCGACCGCATTATCTGGGAAAAATTCTTTAAATTCCCCGTATAATTGTCCAGCTAGTGTTTTATTATGTGCAATCACTAATGTTGGTTTGTTCACTTCTTGAATCACATTAGAGATTGTAAATGTTTTACCTGTTCCGGTCGCTCCAAGTAAAATTTGAGCTTTTTCTCCACCTTTGACACCGTCAACTAGTTCAGCAATAGCGGCTGGCTGATCTCCGGCAGGCTCATATTTAGAAGCCAAATGAAAGGTATTGGAAGTTTCTCTTTCGATCATTTATAACTCCCCCTCAAAGTGTCTAATTTCTCTTAAATTATCGGCCCATTCTGGCAGAATGTCCACTTATTAGTTTAACATACCGAACATATTTTCGCCACTTTTGCTGTTTCGGACTTCAACTGATCTTAATCTTTTGTTCTTAATTTCTATGTCACATTTTATAACATGCAATGTAAGGAAATTAGAGTTTTTTTCTCTTTTTAGCGTTCAAATACTTGTCAGCTTCCTATTTCTTACTATATAATTGTTCAATATGCAAAACTAGGAGGTATTTTATGAAAAGGAAACACTTTTTACTTTCTTTCTTTGTGATGATGGTAACTCTGCTAACATTCATTAGTGGCACTTCAGCACATGCAGAAGGAAAGAAATATACAATTGGAACGGATTTAACATTCGCCCCTTTTGAATTCCAAGACTCAAAAGGAAAATACATTGGTATTGACGTTGATTTATTAGATGCGATTGCCAAAGATCAAGGTTTTGAAGTGGATTTAAAACCATTAGGCTTCGATAGTGCAGTCCAAGCGATTCAATCTAAACAAATTGATGGCATGATTGCTGGAATGAGTATTACGGATGAGCGAAAAAAATCCTTTGATTTTTCAGATCCATACTTCGATAGCGGTTTACAATTAGCGGTTAAAAAAGGAAACGACAAAATTAAATCATATGATGATTTAAAAGGCAAAACGGTTGCGGCTAAAGTTGGAACTGAAAGTGCCAATTTCCTTGAAAAAAATAAAGAGAAATATGACTACACCATCAAAAATTTTGACGATGCAACGGGTCTTTATAAAGCCTTAGAAAACGGTGAAGCGGATGCAATCGTTGATGATTATCCTGTATTGGGCTACGCAGTGAAAAATGGCCAAAAATTACAATTAGTTGGCGATAAAGAAACAGGCAGTTCTTATGGTTTCGCAGTGAAAAAAGGGCAAAACCCTGAATTAATCAAAAAGTTCAACGCTGGTTTGAAAAATCTTAAAGACAATGGTACTTATGATAAAATTTTAAACAACTACTTAGCGACAGGTGATGAAACAAACACACAAGACGCTGGCGAACAGATGAAAAAAATCACTCCTAAAAAAGAGAAATATGTGATTGCTAGTGATTCTACGTTTGCTCCGTTTGAGTTTCAAAATGCCCAAGGTGATTATGTCGGAATTGATGTAGATTTAGTCAAACGTGCAGCTGAATTGCAAGGTTTTACTGTTGAATTTAAATTTATTGGTTTTAGTTCTGCTGTCCAAGCTGTTGAATCTGGTCAAGCAGATGGGATGGTTGCAGGCATGACGATTACGGATGATCGTAAAAAAGCCTTCGACTTCTCTGTTCCTTACTTTGATAGCGGTATTCAAATTGCGGTCAAAAAAGGCAATGACAAAATTAAATCGTATGATGATTTAAAAGGCAAAAAAGTCGGCGTAAAAATTGGTACTGAAAGTGCTGATTTCTTAGAAAAAAATAAAAAGAAATATGATTACTCAATTAAGTATTTAGACACAACTGATGCATTATACAGTGCGTTAGAAATTGGCGAAGTTGATGCCATGATGGATGATTATCCTGTCATTGGCTATGGGGTTGCACAAAATCAACCACTAGCGACACCAATTCCTCGTGAAAAAGGTGGTTCTTACGGTTTTGCTGTCAAAAAAGGGCAAAATCCTGAACTACTTGAAATGTTTAACGAAGGCTTAAAAGAAATGAAACGTACAGGTGAATACGATAAAATTATCGGCACTTACGTGAAAGATGGCAACGAAGCCAAAGAAGAAACAGCTGACGAATCTACGTTTGTTGGCTTCATGCAAAACAACTGGAAACAATTGTTACACGGTTTATGGATGACGATTCTATTAACGTTGATTTCCTTCGTACTTGCTTTAATTGTCGGCGTTATTTTTGGGCTATTCAGCGTTTCACCAATCAAAGCATTACGTGTACTTTCAACCATTTATGTTGATTTAATTCGCGGAATTCCTTTAATGGTCTTAGCGTTCTTCATCTATTTCGGATTACCTGGTGTGCTTGGCTTTAATATCCCGGTCTTCATTGCTGGGATTATCACATTAACTTTAAATGCCAGTGCCTATATTTCTGAAATTGTGCGCGGCGGAATCAAAGCTGTTCCAGTTGGCCAAATGGAAGCTTCAAGAAGTTTAGGTCTTTCCTATAATCGGACAATGCAAAAAATTATTTTACCACAAGCGATTCGCATTATGATTCCTTCATTCATTAACCAATTTGTTATTTCATTGAAAGATACAACTATCCTTTCAGCAATTGGCTTAATCGAACTACTACAAACAGGAAAAATTATTGTTGCTCGGACATTACAAAGTACAATGGTTTACTTCGTTATTGCGTTAATCTACTTAATTTTAATTACTAGCTTAACTAAATTAGCGAAAAACCTTGAAAAGAAGGTGAACTAATATGACTGAAAAAATCTTAGTTGAACATTTAGTAAAAAAATATGGTGACAACACGGTCTTAAACGACATTAATGTTTCTATTAACGAAGGCGACGTAGTCTGCGTCATCGGTCCTTCTGGTTCTGGTAAAAGTACTTTTTTACGTTGCTTGAATCAATTAGAAGAAGCTTCTAGCGGAGACATTATTATTGATGGTGCGAACTTGACAGATAAAAATACGGACATCAACCAAGTCCGTCAACATATCGGCATGGTTTTCCAACATTTCAATTTGTTTCCACATTTATCTATTTTAGAAAACATTGTTTTAGCACCAACCGATTTAGGTCGCTTATCAAAAGACGAAGCGGAGAAAAAAGCGTTAGAACTTTTAGAACGTGTTGGGTTGGCAGATAAAAAAGATGCCTATCCAGATTCTTTATCTGGTGGTCAAAAACAACGTGTCGCAATTGCACGTGCGTTAGCGATGAATCCTGATATTATGCTTTTCGATGAGCCAACATCAGCTCTTGATCCAGAAATGGTTGGCGATGTTCTTGGTGTAATGAAAGATTTAGCAAAACAAGGAATGACAATGGTCATCGTTACTCACGAAATGGGCTTTGCAAAAGAAGTGGCTAATCGAGTAATGTTCATTGATGGCGGTAACTTCCTAGAAGATGGTTCGCCAGAGCAAGTCTTTGAAAATCCTCAAAACCCTCGAACAAAAGATTTCTTAGATAAAGTATTAAATATTTAAACAAAAGCACTTGGCGCGCGCTAGCGCCCAAGTGCTTTATTTTATGGTTAAATTGTTTCCGTGACAGAGACAGATTGAACGTGCCCTTTTTCTTTCAAGAGATGGTGCAAGTTGGAATGCCAGAAATCTTCTTTGCCTACATAAGAAATCTTTGCTGTCACTGCCTCTTGTTCGGATTCCAAAGTCAATTCTACTAAGCGCTCCCCTTTTTCTAAAGAAGCTTGAAGTTGTTCATGCAGTCGGCTTTCTTTAATCATAGGTTCCTTCATTTTTACGATAAGCTGCAATCGTTTTAAAGGAGTTTTTCGTTTAAAATGGGCCAGAGCTAATACTAGCAAAGTCGCCACGAGATTGATAAACGCAATGGTTAAAAAGCCCATCCCAATGACTAAACCAATAATAGTAACATTCCACATCATTACTGCTGTCGTTAACCCAGAGACTTTCCTTTCTCTAAAAACGATAATCCCCGCACCGAGAAAGCCTACACCACTAATCACTTGGGCGCCATATCGTGTAATATCCATAGAAATAATGGACGCCAAGGCGCTATTTTGTTTCACCACATCGACTAAAATATCCACCGATTGAATCTGTAAAATGGAAATCGTACAAGAGGCCAAACATAAAATGGCATTACTACTGATACCGAAGCCTTTTCTTTTAATACTTCTTTCTAACCCAATCAAAGCTCCAAAAACCACGGCTAGAGCCATCCGAATGACAACGTCGGTGAGAGAAAGTTCAATCATTTTTAAAGAATTCATCGCTTTCTCTCCTTTCTTGCAAGTGAATATTTGACTTATTTTGTATTAACTAATAAACGCAAGCCATTAAAAATGACCACTAAGGTACTTCCTTCATGAATAAGTACGCTAAATGCGATATTCGCAATACCTAAAAAGTTCAAGATAATTAACGTTGCTACCACTAACATTGAAAAAATAATATTTTGCTGCACAATTTTATTCAAGCGTTTTGAGACACGGTGAGCATAGCCTAATTTAGAAAGATCATTTTTCATCACTACCACGTCTGCAACATCGATAGCAATGTCTGTACCATCCCCCATCGCCACTCCAATATCAGCATTCACTAAAGCGGGCGCATCGTTAATGCCATCACCAACCATCCCTGTCATTCCTACTTCGCGTTTTAATTGATCAACAATCGCTGATTTTTCCTCAGGTAAAACATTAGCAAAAACTTGGTCCACGCCTACTAAGCGACCAACTGCTTCACCCGTAAGTTTTGCATCTCCTGTAATCATTGTTGTTTCAATATTTTGTGACTTGAAATAGTGAATGGCGTTCATTGCTTCTTCATTAGGAACATCCATCAATGCCACTAAACCAATCACTTGTTCATTTTCGGCAAAGTACACCACCGTTTTGCCTTCACTCGCTAATTTCGTTGTTTGTTTCTCAATGATTGTTGGCACTTGTTCGAAACTAGATGGTTTACCAATTCTAAAAGTTGTGTCTGCAATGGTCGTTACTAAACCCACCCCGACAATATTTTCTACTTCTAAATTTAAAGCCGTTGTTTCTGCTTCAAAGCGATTAACAATCGCCGTCGCCAATGGATGATTGGATTTTTTCTCCATATTTGTTAAAACAGCTACTAATTCTTCTTGGCGATCTTCTAAGCCATCAACAAAAAGATAATCTGTGACCTCAGGTTTGCCTTTTGTTAGCGTTCCTGTTTTATCAAAAGCGAGTGCTTTCACTTCAGCTAAATTTGATAAGAATGAGCCACCTTTAAACAACACGCCTTGTTTCGCTAAATTGGAAATTCCTGATAAAGTTGCCGGAACGGCACTCGCTGCTAATGCACAAGGGGAGGCAGCAATTAAGAAGACCAAGCCTCTGTAAAAACTTTCAGCCCAAGTCAATTGGAAAAGTAATGCGCCACCTAAAACAATTAGTGGAAAAACTGCTAAAACTAGTGTGACATATTTCGGTTCAAATCGTTTAATTTTGCTTGCAATTTCTGATTGATTTTCTTGTGATTGGTTCACGAGCTGTACGATTTTTGCAAAAACTGTTTCTGAACTATCTTTCGTTACTTCAACAACAATTGTGCCTGAACCGTTCATAGTACTACCAAAAACTGGGTCCCCACTATTTTTTTCTTTGGGAATACTTTCCCCATTAATAGATGATTCATCCACAGCGGTACTTCCTTCAATCACGACGCCATCTGTCGGGATTTGCGCACCATTGAGGACTTGCACGCGGTCACCAATCTTCAATTGTTCAACTGACACAGTTTGAATTGAGCCGTCATCTGTTATCAGGCGAGCTTCTGTTGGATTTAAATTTAATAGTTTTGTAATTTCACGTTGGCTTTTGCCTTGAGCATAATCTTCAAGGAAATGCGCCGCCGCAAAAATCAAAATCAACAATGCTGATTCTTCAAAACTTCCCATTAATGCTGAACCAACTGCAGCTAAGGTCATTAACAAATGAATATTAGGCGAAAACTTTCGATTGTTTTTCGTATCCCGATACGTATCTCCAAAGCCTTCCCCAATAATATGATAACCAGCTAAAATAGCAGCTAACGAGAAAAGAATATTTTTCACTAAGAGCATGTTCCCTAAAAATAAACCGATAAAGAAAAGAGCCAATCCTGTAAAAAAGAGAATAACTGGAACGTTTTTACCTTTTTCTTCATGTGTGTGTGCACCTGTTTGTTTTGACATTGTTATGCGCCTCCTTATTAATGTTTTCCTATTCATATGAATGTATATTCATATTATAAAACACTTGGGTGGTTTTGTAAAGACTTAAACACAAAGACAAGCGATGATTCTATTCGATAGGATCACCGCTTGTCTTTGTCGATTCTTTTTGTTGTTGATATTTTTCTTCTTGAATAGTCAATAATGATTGCGTTAAATTGACCCAATCAATCGAACGAGGTGGATCCAGCCAAACCATAACTTTACTCTGTTCTTCTTGATACAAGTTATTTAAATTGGTAATCACCACATCTGGTAAGGTATCTGATAACGGGTCAATAATTTCTACATTTAAATTCACATAGACGGATAAATTTTTTTTGATGAATTGGTTATACTCTTTTCCATAAGAAAAATCAATTAGGACCTTGGCTGGCTCTGCAATTAAATGAACCGGAACATGATTAATTAGCAACAATAGATAGTTAAAAAACAAACAGTGATTGGCTTTCGCAATTTTTTTATGTTTTGCTGTTAACCAACGAATATATTCAATTAAATAAAAATAAAATTCCGGATATGTTTGCTTAAAAAACTGTAAATCCATTTCAAAATCGTCAAACATATTAATCGGAAAGTAAATAACATTGAAATGAATAATTGCTAACCCTTCTTCTAGAGTATTCCTTGTTGACTCCTCTAAACAATTAAATGCTTTTTCAAAACTTCCAATGAAAACACGAGTTAGGCTTTCAATCGTAGGATCTTCGTGAATGACATATTTTTTCTCTAGTTTGCCATGCAAATACAAGAAAAAAACAATCGTATACGTTAATGATTTTGAAGCCAATGCCCATGCCACTTGCGATTTTTTTATTAGTTCCTCTGAAAATGTATTCAGTGCACGCGTATCGATCCCTTCCACCGCACGTCCTTCGTTGTTAATCATAATAGCTAAATAATGGAAAAAATTGCGTCGCTCATAGGTGGTGAAAGTATAGTTTAACTCAACAGACTGTAATACACGTTTCGCTTCATTATAGACTTTTACCGAATATAATTCGGAAATTGGTTGATTGGAAAGCGTGAACAATTTATACAAAAAAAATGAAATTGCTTTTTGATTGCCGACAATTTCCCGCTTACTAAAATAGATCTGATACTCCTTTAAGGCTTTTTTTAGCCGCTGTAAGGTACTATACGCCACAGAGGTGCTGACATGATTACATTCAGCAAACTTTATCAAACTATAATTTCCTCTAAAGTAAGACAACACTAATTTAAAAGAGAGCGATTCTGTTAAGTATTTCGTGAGCAAAAGTTTACTTGAATAGTTTCCATCAATTTCAAGTGTAACATCTACATCAGAAACGACTAAAGTTAAGCTGTCGCTTAACTTTAGATTGTCAATATCTGCTTTTAATTTTTCTAATGTTTTTTTGACTAAAAAATTCGACATTGATAATTCTTCGCGAAGTGCAATAAAAGTACCTGATAGCGTGGGACTTTCTTCTAAATGCCTTAGCAAGGAATAACTTCGTTGATCTTCTTTATTTAAAAAAATTTCATAATTCATCATTTATCAGTTCTTTCTCCCATAAATAGCCGTTCCTACTAATTCCCGTATGAAATTCAAGTAAAAAGTGTTTTGCCCCTCCGTTCCAGCACCGCCTGTGCTATTTGGTACAATGGTGATATGGCTAGCATCAAATAATTCATCCGTGAAAAATACTTGATGCTGACTTTTCTTGGAAGAAGGCCTTTCTTCATTTGTTTTTGGATTATTGGTTGTCACTTCTTTTTTACTAACGTCTTCGCTACTTTCTTCCGCTTGCGTTTCGCTAGTAATAGTACTTTCATTTGTTTCTTCCATTTTTTCTGGTGTGCCAGTATTCTCAATCGGATAAATTTCTTCTGTTGGATTGGTCGGATTATAAATTGGATTCCGTTCTTCTGCTGCTTGCACATTGGTTACTTGAAAAAACGAGAGTAACAATGTACTCCATAATAGTAAATGTTTGTATTTATCCATTTTTCTCACATATATTGCCAAATACTTTAGCTACATAACAAAACAAAAAATATAACTAGTAAAGTGGTATCAGACGATATTTAACAATACTCCTTCTTATTATTTCTTTTTTTGAGTTAGGTTTGTTGAATAAACTGCATGTTTGATAAGTAAAAACAAACAAAAACGTTGCCGATAATCAAATCAAAAATTAACTACTCTTTATATTTCTCTTTCGTTTTTTTCCTGTTTCTTTTTTCGCCAAATCAACCAAGCAATGATTAAAATCACTATCAATAATAGTAGTAAGCCAATCATCAAATATAAATTCGAATGATTTTCTTTTAAGGTGACATCTTTTTCATTTAATTCTTTGGCAACTTCACCATTAATTGTAAAGTCTTTTTCAAATTGCCATTGATTTCTAAAAGATATCGATTCATTGTTTATTGATTTTTTAAATGAGCCTGCAGCATCTTTATTCCCAACAACGGTCATAGACAAATGGTAATCTCCTGGCTTAAGTGGTTGCCCTTTTAGCGCAATAGGAACAGAAAAATTGGTATTTGGCGCAATTTGCATGTTTGCTTTTTCCTCTTTATATAAAACTTCTTCATGCCCCTTTTTGGTAATCTCTACCGAAAATGCAACTTGGTTAATATATGTTTTTTGATCATTTTGTAGATTGACTAAAATCACATTTCTAGCATTAATCTGTCCTGGTGAGACTTTTTTCAAAAGTAAATTCGGCTCAACCTTTTTTTTATTTTGTTGCATCAATAATGCAACGACATACGAATATTCATTTTTAATGGATAACCCTTGACTCTTATCGTCTTGGCGTTTGCCTTCATCCGACGTTTCTTCTTTAAAAGTGATACCACTAGCTAACACTCCATCAAAGGGTGTATTAGGCATTTTGACGTTAATAGAAACCGTTTGTTCACTTTTCGGTTTTAAACGAACTGAGCTAGGGTATTGAACGTAGTCTTTTATATCAAACGCTAAACTTTGATCTTTTTTCCCCTTATTTTCACCATACTCCACGATTACATTTGAATTGGTAATGGCACTATTGATGGAAATACCTACCTTTACTTCTTTATCTGTATCATTGCGCAAGTTCACTTTCAACTCAGTTTCTTCATTTGGTGCTAGTAATAAATCAAAGTAAGTTTTTTCTTTATCTACTTGTTTTTCTGATGGAATAGGCGTAACCGCAAAATTAAATTCACTGGCATAACCATTGCTAGGTACTAACGCTAAAAGAATTAGTAGTATCGGAAAAAAAAGAAATCGTTGTTTTTTTCTGTTCAAATTATTTACTCCTTTTCTATATGTAGTGAATAGCAGGTAACCATGTTTCCTGCTATTCTTCTTTTTAAAACTCGTTTAATTTCCTGGAGCGTCTGTCAACGTCCATGTTAATTTTGTGGCGTATTTTTCAGCGTATTTGGTTGTAGAACCTGGAACAGTTAACTCAATACTTTTAGCAGCTGTAGTTGCATCTGTTCCCCAATCAAATAAATAAGTTCCTGCACCGTTTCCTTTCGCTGCACTCATTACATCTGATTGACTACCATCTGAATTTAGCGTGATTGTGGCTGGGCCTGTTGGTTTGCCTGAATCTGAAGCAGTCACTACATTTCCGTTTTTAAACGTGATAGCTGCCCCAGTCAATTCTTTACCAGAAGTTGATTTAAATTGTCCTTCTTGTTTCACTTTTAATGACCAGCCAGCTTCGGTTCCACGGTTATCTGTTACTTGGACATAGTTAGGCCCTTCTTTGACTTCATCGGTTGCGCCTACTGTCTTGTATTTTTGGGTAGCAGCAAAATAAGTCTGATCCTTCGACGTGATTTTTTGAACACCGAAGTCTAGACTTGACGCATAATCAATTGACAACGGACCGTTTGTTCCTGGATTAGGACCTTCAGGATCTGTTGGGTCAATAGGATCAACTGGATTAGTTGGATCCGTTGGGTCAACCGGATTAGTTGGATCTTCACTTGGTGTAAATTCTACGATACCATTAGATGTATAACTACCGCCATCTTCTGCAAAGGCTTGAGAAGTCATGCCTAAGCTCCCTAAAATAAATGTGGATAAACATACTGTTGTTACTTTTTTCATTTTCTTTTCTCCATTCTTTTCTTTAATTTCCTGGTACGTCTTCTAACGCCCAAGATAAACGAGCTTTAAATGTTCCAACTCTTTGATAAGCTACAGGAACATTGATTTGAATTCCTTGTTGTTTTGATTCATCAAGTAATGCTGTTAAATCTGTTTCACCTTTCTGATTACTTTCTAAAAGCGTAATTGCCTCATTTGTAATCTGAGAGCTTCCAGCAGTTGAAACGAAAGAAAAAACATCTGGCATTACAATTGAATCATTCGTTAACGGTTGCGTTTGCTTTAGTTGCAAGCGCCAATTATTTGCGTTACGTTCATCCACAACTTTGAGTCCTTCGGTGGGATGCCCAAGTTTAATTAGTGGTTGATTACGTATCTTTTCCGTACCAAAAGTAATCTGTTTTGGTGCCTCTTTAAAATATAGTTCCCCTAAACGATAGTAAAAATAAATATCTTTTGTTTCCTCTGTCATTGTTCCTTCCGCATTGCCTGAGTCTTTTGTAAAAACATAGCCAGAAATATCTAGGGGTTTTTCTTGATAGGGTGCACCAATTTTCCCTGTTACACTTTTAGGTGGAGCAATATCTTTACCTTCCGCGTCTTTATAAAAAACGGTTACTGTTTTTTCTGTTGGTTTAGGAATAGTAATCGTTACATTATTTGACTTTTGCAGTAAGGTTCCTTCTTCATAATAGTCAAAGTTCATAGTTAAAACTTTTTCGGGCGTATTATCTTGAAGGGTTGTTTTTAATTCAATAATCATGTCCTTCTTTAAAACTAGGTAGTCATTTAAAGTAATTGTTAAGTGATTCCCTGTTTGTGTCAGATCTTTGGCTGCTACCTTTTTACCATCAATCGTTAATGAATTTTCTTCATATGCTAATTCATCAGGTAAGTCAATGCTTACTTGCGGTTGACGATCTTCGATAAAGTCATTGTCAATATTCAACGTATTCCGTAGTCTCACCTGATCATTTTTCACTGCTTCAACAGCTGAGCTAAACTCCTGACCATTCACGCTAAGGGCTGCTTGTGACGTAACGTTGGTAGGAATTTGTGTCATTGCTAAAGCATTCTCTTGGTATTTGCCACCTGTAGAGGATGTAAAGCCCCAATAAACCGTTGTTGCGCCAAATTGTGCATTTAAATCTGAAACTACATACGTATTCGTGCCCACACCTTCTAAATCATATGTTAATGCTTTGGTTGCGGCATTCCAATGAACAGTCAACATGCGCCAGGTTCCATTAGATAGATAGGTTGGCGCAACGGTGACGCCTGAATGCTCCCCTGTATAGCTGTTGTTATTAGCTTTCGGAGTGACAAAAGCTAAATGCCCATTTCCCTTATCTTGTGAAATTTCTCGGTCCATTCGGTTGGAACTACCAGTATTTTTATAGGTATCAAACTCAATCGATAAGGCATTTCTAACATAAGGTTGACCCGCTTTCGTGGAGTATGCACCGATTCCCATCCCAGGTGAACCAATGACTTCTTGAGGCGTTGTGGACATTCTAGGATCATTCGTTAAGGTAAAGGTCATACCATCACCAGCATTTGCATACTCGTTTCCTAAATACAAATAACTTTTAAAGGTAAAATCCGACAATAAACTGATTGGTTTTTTTGACCAAATAGCTCCTTTTTGTGATTTAACAGCTGGGTTTAGTTGTAATAACTTCCCACCTTCTAAAATACTTGTTGCATTTCCAATTGGCTCTTGAAACACCTTGTCGATTGGAATGATATTAGGATCATCAGGCAATGAAGTAGCGTATGGCGCAGCCAACATGCGCGGCTGTGGTTCAACTATCGCCGATTCCGTTGCACTGTTATCGTCATCCTTTTGTTGTTCGCTAGGTTCTAAAGTAGCCGTTGATTGGTCTGTTTCTGCTGCATGATTATCGGTTGTTGTTGTCGTTTCTAGGGAAGGTTCTTGCTCTAATGTTTCCGAGTGAGAAGGAGCGCTAGTTGCCTGATCATTGGCCGATTCCTCCACTATTTCCCGATTGACTTTGTTGATATTTGTCGAAGGATTACTAATCGCTTCGCTAGTAATAGGCGCAAGGATTAGTAAGAATAAACTACTTGCCAAAAAGACTAGGCTTTGTTTGTTTCGCATCTCTCTTCACCTCTACTTTTTAAATTCCTGGTACATCCGTCAACGTCCACAATAATTTTGTTTGATATTTCACGGCATCTTTAGGGGTTGACCCTGGTACTGATAGCGCAACATCTTTTGTAACATTAACATTGTGTACCGTATTGGTTTCATCGCGTTCTGCAACCACTTCTACTTTGCCCCAATAAGTAGCCCAAGTTCCTGCACCGGTTCCTTGCTTCGCAGCTGCCACTAGCGATGCGGTCCCTGGAACAAGGGCAATCTTATTTGTTGCCTCTGGTTTCACAACATTTTGCGCATTACTATTAACGGTCGGGTTAGCTAAAGAAATTTGCGCACCTGTCAACTGACTATTTAAAGTAGCCTTTGTTGCTTTAAATTGCTCCTTTTGAGTAACCGTTAAAGACCAACCGCTATTGGTTCCTCTATTATCAGAAATTTGCACAAAATTTGGTGTTTCTTTTTGATTTTCTTGATATTGCTGTGCTCTTGCAAAATATACTTGGTCTTTATTCGAAATACGATTTTTCCCAAAGTCAAAACTTGAAGCATAATCAATAGACAGCGGTCCTTGGGTACCAGGATTGGGACCTTCTGGGTCTGTCGGATCAATTGGTTTGACTGGCTTTTCTGGATCGGGATTTTCTGGATCAACTGGCTCTGTCGGATCTACGTTCGGAATAAATTCTACTAAACCATTCGAACGATACTCTTTTGGCTCTTCTGCCTTCGCTTGTAAGGACCAACCAGCAACTGCAAATGTACTGCATAGAACGATTCCTGTGAATTGTTTTTTCATTGCTTTTCTCCTTTATTTAATTATTAGCGGGAGTATCTTCTAATGCCCAAACTAACTTCGTTGAATATTGTTGTGCAAGCTTTACAGATTTTCCGGGAACGAATAGTTGGACAGCTTCTTTATTTGTTGCTTCATTTGAACCAAAGCGATAAACCCAAGTCCCAACACCTGTTTCTTTTTTAGCGTTCATCGCTAGATTATTATTTACACCAGGTGTTAAGGAAATAGTACTACTAACTTCAGTAGGTTTATATTTTTCATCCACCATTGAGGCAGCTTCTGCCTTTGTAAACGTTAATTGAGCGCCGACTAGTTCCTCTCCAGTAGCTGTTTTAAATTGTTCAGGTTGGGAAAGCGTTAGTTTCCATCCTGCTAACGTTCCTCTTTTATCAGTTACTTGTACATAGGTTGGTTTTTTTGAACCATCTTTCATTTCATCTGGCGCAGCATAATACGTTTGATCTGCCGTAGAAATCTTTTGTGTGCCAAATTTAAATTTTGACCCATAATCAATTGATAAGGCACCACCCGTTCCTGGCCCTGGAGGATCAATTGGGTCTACTGGATCAGTAGGATCGGGATTTTCTGGATCAACAGGCGGTGTGATTTCGTTATCGCCTGCTTCAAAAGTAATTGTGCCTTCCGTATTGTATTCTTTCGGAAAAGTTTCTGCTGCTGATGCGTTTATTGCTTGAAACCCTACGCCTAAAAGTATGGTTGCCGATGTAAGTAAAACAGTTTTTTTCATTAAATAAACTCCTTCTCTCGTTTCATTTTATTAATTAAATAAATGACTATCCCCAACAAACTAACTCCTATCAAGGAATACAGCGGATTTTCAGACTCGCCTGTTTTAGGTAAAACTGCTTGTCCAGAAGCAGCTAAATTGTTTCTTCCCTGTTCTTCTGATTGTTGGGTATACGCTACGTCATTTGACTCTTTTTCATTCTCATAAACGTAGGTACCATAGAAGCTCGCTTGACCATTTGATTCATAATTATTTTCTTCAGCCATAACGCTTTTTGTTTGCAACCCAATGATCAATAGCCCTAAACATACCAAACTAAACCTTTTTATGATTTTCATCTGAATTCCTCCTTCCCCATTTTCAACATTGACTGGCCCAGCCAATAAACATTATATAAAAGAAATATTTATTAGATTTTTTTATTTTTTTCAGACGCTTTTAAAAAATAAAATGGTTTTAGCTAAGAAAGCTTTAAAATCAACACTTTTAAAGACAAAAAAATAAACAAAAAAAACTTCGAAAAATAATTTTCGAAGTTTTTTTGTTTATTTTTTTTATTATTTTTATACTTCAACCGCTTCTAACAAAGCTAAACGTTCAGCAACTTCTGCTTCTGTTAAATTATATTTTTTTACATAACGGTTGGCAGGATGCTGGCTACATTCTAATGAGCAGCCGCCTAAATGTTTATGTTCATTTTCTTCTGAAGTTAAGATTTGACGATTACATTCTGGGTTTGCACAGTTAATGTAGCGTTCGCAAGGTGTTCCATCAAACCAGTCTTTCCCAATAACTTTTTTATCAACATGATTAATTTCGACACTGATTCGGTCATCAAAGACATACATTTTGCCGTCCCAAAGTTCGCCACGTGTTTCTGGATTTTTCCCATAATTGGCAATACCACCATGCAATTGAGCAACATCTTCAAATCCTTCTTTTAATAACCAGCCAGAAAATTTTTCACAGCGAATCCCGCCAGTACAATAGGTAACAATTTTTTTATCCATAAATTGTTCTTTGTTCTCGCGAATCCATTGTGGTAACTCACGGAAGCTACGGATATCTGGGCGCACGGCACCACGGAAATGACCTAAATCATATTCATAATCGTTACGAGCATCGATTACAACAGTGTCTTCGTCTAGTAAGGCTTCTTTAAATTCTGCAGGTTCCAAATATTTCCCCGTCGTTTCTAATGGATCAACGTCTTCTTCTAAGTTCAACGCCACTAATTCAGAACGTGGGCGAACAAACATTTTGCGGAACGCCATTTCTTCTGCTGGATCAATTTTAAAGAATGTATCCTTAAAGCGCTCATCTGCTTGCATTGCTTCCATGTACTTTTCTGTTTCTTCGACAGTACCAGATAACGTTCCGTTAATCCCTTCTGTCGCTACTAAAATACGGCCTTTTAAATTTAATGATTTGCAAAAAGCTAGATGCTCTTTCGCAAAAGCTTCTGGATCTTCAATTGTTGTATATTTGTAATAAAGTAATACTTGGTATTTCATCTTGTTTTCCCCTTTTGTATAAAGTCATTCTATCCCATTATACGGTGAATAAAAAAGGGAAAGCGATTATTTTGCTTGTGTATTTACACACAATAAAAAAAGCCTGATAAACGGCGGGAACAGAACCAACACTACGCGTTGCTCCGATCTCAACAACTTCTAAGGTGTTTTCTCGACATGCGTCTCGTCACAGTACAGCCTTCAAAAGAGCTACAGCTCTAAGAGTTGCGATGTTTCACTGTGAAGCATGAACAGATGAAATCATCGTACCTACTTGGTGAAGGTCCTTCGGAAATAAGCCGAAATTGTTGAGAATCACGAAGAACGTAGTGATTCGATGATGAACAATACCTACTTGGTCTCCAAAAATTAAAGAGCAATTTTCGGAAATTTCTTCTTATTTCTCGGAGCTAAACGGTTCTGTCCCGACCGCTTCTATATACTACTCCTTTTCAGAAGTCGCGGCGAGTTGTTCTTGCAATTCACCTAAAAGTTCAATTTGAATATTTTGGATTTTCACCAAATTTTCTAGTTGATTATTGATAATATAATCCATTTTCTCATGTAATAAATTAATTTCTACTTCTGCTTTTAAGTTAATTTTATAATCATTATTCGTTTGTTCTCTGTCACGGGCTTCTTGTCTGTTTTGACTCATCATAATAATCGGTGCTTGGATAGCTGCTAAACAAGATAAGGCGAGATTTAGCAAAATATAAGGATATTTGTCAAATGGTTGTCCCAATAAAGTGGTAGAGTTAATCACGATCCAAGCAATCAACACGAAACAAAAGAAGCCAATAAACACCCAGCTACCGCCAAATTTAGCAATGGTATCCGCTGCTCGTTGGCCAAAGGTTAATTTCTTTTCCATCTTTTCATTCATATTATTGGAAATCAGCTTATCTTCTTTGATATGTTGAACCACCAATTCATTCAGTTGTTGGATTTTTTCAGAATCATTTGCGACCAATTGTTTCATGTAATCCAAACGATAATTAAGTAACTCCGCCAATGTAATCATCGATTCAGCTGTCAATTGTGGATTGTTTTGGAGAATAAAAGCTTGCGTTTCCTGTTCTATATCTTGAAGATAAATGTTTTTTTTCCGTTGATTCACCAATAACAACTTGTTTATTTTTTGATTGCTTCATCTTCGTCACTCCCTTTGATCGTTCTTCCCTTTATTTTAATATAAAGTCTCTCAGAAGAAACCTAAAAAGGCTTTGGAGTGATCGTTGTTGCTTCTGCTTTAAAATTTAACAGTTAAATTGGTTACATCATGGAACAACGAACCAATTAATTCTTTGTATTTCGCTGGATTCACACAATTAGTTAGCAATATGACCCCGGTTTTCATATCTTTTGAAAATAAAACCAGGGCTTGTTGACCCGCTTCAACGCCGTGTAAGCGTAAATAATTATCATGAACATAGATGCCGCCATGATAAGAACTTTGCTGAGAAGACGTCCATAATTTTTGCAAAAGTGCGGTGGAAACTAAGTGTCCACTCATTAATTGATGTAAGTACCAATACAAATCACCTGTCGTCATATCCACATTCCCAGTCCCAAATTCATGGGCAAAACTAGCTGCGGGAATTGAGAGCACTTGGTTATATGAATTGTCTTCTGTCCATTTATAACTTGTTGAATTATTGGGTTGTTCCAATAAGGTTTCATAGAAGCCAAAATTCTTTAAACCAGCCGTTTTGTGATAAAGATTATTAAATAATTCTTGATAGGTACGTTGATACATTTTCTCTAACATTCCTGCTAAAAGGACAAAATTTACTGGGGAATAATTGTATTTTCCTTTATTGACTTGAATGGTATTTTGTTTAACAAATTGAATAATTTCTTCATCGGTAACGATATTATTAGGCATTGCTGATAACTTTAAACCACTTGTCATATTCAACATATCGCTAATCGTAATATCCTCAGCACCTTGAATTTGCGGATAAAACGTAGCGAGTTTTGTATCTAATGTAAGTTTACCTTCTTCAATTGCTTTTAAGATCAAGGTTGTGGTAAAAGATTTTTGAATTGAGCCAATCTGAAACCTTGTGTTTGGCGTGTTGGTTTGTTGCTTTTCAAAATTGGCAAAGCCATATCCTTTATTTACTAAAACCTGATCATCTTTAATGATCAAAGCCGAACCAATATAATTTGTTTCTTGAATTTTTTGATCAAGTTCGCCACTATCGGGTGCAACTATTTCTTTCGTTAAATTCGCATAATTATCACTTCGACGATCTTCTTCCAAGACCACTTTCGATTCTTGACTAACTTGTGAATCTCTAGTGAAAAATAACGTTTTTATTAAATAACCACTACCACCAATCACCACCAACAAACATACTATAAAAAGCCAATTCACTCCTCCATGTCTTTTCTTTGCATGTCGTTTACGCATACCGCTTACCTCCGCCTATTCTATTAACAGCATTATCATACGCTATATTTTCATGAAAATTACAGATTTTAGTAAAATTTATAAAACTTTCAACTTTTATAAAAAACAGCTTGGCACCAGAATCTAGATTGATTCTGGTGCCAAGCTGTTTTTTATTTACTTTCTTGCCCCATCACAGCAAAGTAATTATCATCGTTATCTGCAAAATTAAAGACTAAGCCTGTTGGCAATTGAACCATTTCACCGACAGTAACCCCAGCCTCTTGCATTTTTTTATAGAGACCAATGATATCATCGCTAGCAAACATTAGAGAAGGGGTATTCCCCGCCACTTCTGGTGAATGTTTTTGAATAAAGGCCAAATCATATAAAACAATAATCGCTTCTGCTGATTCACTTGGTGCAATTTCTACCACCAATGTGCCGTCAACTTCCTCTCTTTCCTTTTCAACAAAGCCAAACGTTTGCCAAAATTGACTAGATTCCTCAACATTATTCACATATAACATAATCTTTACTTGGTTTGAAAACATTCCTTCACGTCCTTTTGAATTTAGTTAACAACTTATTATATACGTTCTTTTAAATAATTACTGCACTTTCGCTTAAAATTCAAAAAAAGTGTTTGAGCAAGACATTGCTCAAACACTTTTCGTTTTATTGATTTAGATATTTGCATCTAAGACAACGTCGCGATCATTTAAGACATCACGATCTAATTCATGAATACGAGCACTTGTTAACACGCCTGCAACCATACTATCGTTAACGTTAACAGCTGTCCGCGCCATGTCAATAAGTGGTTCAACTGAAATTACTAAACCAACAATTGCAACTGGTAAGTTCATTGCGCCTAAAACGATTAGAGAAGCAAAGGTTGCTCCGCCGCCGACACCGGCTACGCCAAATGAACTGATTGTGACAACTGCTACTAACATTAAAATAAATTGTAAACTAAAGACATCAATTCCAACAGTTGGTGCAACGATGGTTGCTAACATAGCTGGATAAACGCCGGCACAACCATTTTGTCCAATAGATAAACCGAAACTACCAGCAAAGTTTGCTGTGGCATCATCGACACCTAATGCTTTGGTTTGTGTTTCAATATTTAATGGTAAAGCTCCTGCACTTGAACGAGAAGTAAAAGCAAAGCTCAAGACTGGAAAAACTTTTTTTAGATACGTAACTGGATTGACTTTTAAAGTAATTAAAATCAGCATGTGAATGGCAAAAACAATGATTAAGGCCACATACGATGCCAACACAAATTTACCTAAGTTAATAATCGCAACAAAATCACTTGTTGCTACAACATTAATCATTAACGCTAACACGCCATAAGGGGTCAAGCGTAAAACTAAGGTAACAATTCGCATGGTAATTTTATATAAACTATCAATTAAATTTGCAAAAAATTCAGCTTCTTTTGGCGCTTTACGACGAACGCCTAAATAAGCGACACCAACAAACGCAGCAAAGATTACCACCCCAATGGTACTCATTGGTCGTGTTCCCGCAAAGTCAGCAAAGACATTTTTAGGAATAAATGAAACGATTTGTTGTGGAATCGTCAAATCTTGAATCGCATCTTGACGCGTCGCTAACTCGGCAATTCTTGACGTTTCTGCAGCACCTTGCGTGAATTTTGCCCCTTGAAGGCCAAACGCTAAGGTTGTTCCAATCCCCACCAAGGCAGCTACTGCTGTTGTTCCTAGTAAGGTGGCTAACACATTAAAGCTAATTTTTCCTAATTTATTGGATTCTTTCATTTTTGTAAATGCACCTACGATAGATACAAATACTAACGGAATTACGAGCATTTGTAGAAACGCTACATAACCATTACCTACAATCCCGATCCATTCCATTGATTGCGTAGTAATTTTACTGTCTGTACCAAAAGCAAATTGAATAATTGCACCTAAAACAATCCCCACGCCCAATGCTGAAAAGACACGTGTTGAGAATTTTAAATGTTTCTTTTGCATTTGGTAGAAACCGAATAACACAGCAATAAATGCAAGGATCACTAATACAGTGATGAATGTTGTCATTTTAGTTCCTCCCTATGTTTTTAATGACAAGTACATCAAAGGAAGTAAAGGTTCCCGGTACTCACTCTCCAGTAAATACCCTGAAAACAGCAGACTGTTTCCAGTGATAGTTCTATTGTACCTTATTTTATAGCAAATAGTGGGATAATTTGCTTACTTTTTGATAGAAAATAACCGTTGCGATAGTTTAAAACTATCACCAAGCGTTGTTTTACTAGTCACTGTAAAAATAATTTGTTTTTTGTCCTCTTTCTTTTAATCTGACGTGGTATACTTAGTTCTAGGAGGTGTAAGCGTATGCAAAAAATTTGTTGGATCCTTTCTGTCAACCGTGATGGAGCAATGTTGTATGTTGGGAGCCCTGCAAATGGAGGTCCTTGGCTCTTTTCAAATAAAGAGCAGCAAAACATCAAAGCCTTTTTTCAACCAACCTATGAAATTGACTTTATCAGTTATGATGTTCTTTCAGAGGAAGTACCAGAAGCTGCGTTCATTTTGTACAATGAAATGCTCGCTCCCTATCTTCCCGAAAAAATCACCAAAGTTGGTCAGCCGATTGCTTATGTGGATATCGCTACAAAAAATTATGAACAGTTTAAAAAAGCTTTGGTTGCTAAATCTACACAAGAATAAAAACAGCGTTTGTAACGGATTCCGTTACAAACGCTGTTTTTAAAGGTTAAGCTTCTTCTGATTGTTGAAAATTCAATTGAACACCTGGACGATCCAGAGCAATTTCAGTTACTTCATAAGATAAACGTTCGACGATGCTAAATAAAGGACGCACAAGTTCATCGACTTCTTCTTGCGAAATATCTTCTTGTTTTTCAATTTTACGATCAATAATGTGATTAATTTGGCTAATCGCCCCTGATAAAACAAATTCGTCAAAGACAATTCGAAATTCTAAGCGAGCAACAAGTGCTGAGCTATTTTCTGGATAATTTTCTTCTTCTACTTCAATTGGTGAAAAACTGACACGTAAATCTGTCTCTACTTCTGAATCAGGTACTCGCATATCATAGTGATACGCTTCAACAATTTCTTGTTGGCGTTTAATTTCCATTGTTTTTTCTCTCCTTTTTTAACAAGATATTCCCCTTTTAGAATATCCAATGGTTTCTTTTCTCAAGTATACCACAAGTCCGAAAGTTGCCTAGACCAAAAAACACAGAAGATCAGACTTTTTTGATAAATTGATTTTGACAGTTTGAACAAGTGACTTTGATTGTTCCTCGTCCTTTCGGCGCACGTAATGACTGCTGACATTTTGGACATTTAAAATAACGATACTCTTTCTGAGTCAGGTGTCGCTTGCGAAAAGCATGAACCTTTTGCATTAGGCGTTGTTTTCGAAGAATAAACCGTTGATTTTCATTCAATCGCGGGTGAATATGTTTTGAAAAAAAGCGATAATACACGTAGGCGACTGTGATTAAAATCAATAACCGAACCCAAAGATAGCCAGTAAAAATATTGATGAGCGCCAGCACGACACTTGTTAGCAACAGCGTTCGATTCAATTCATCGAACCGGGCATAACGTCCTTGTAAAAATCGTTGCGCTTTTTTGCGCCAACGTAGAATGCGTTCAAACCAAATTTGGCCCATTTATCTTCCTTCTTTCGAGTATTATTTTTTGAATAAATGATTGATTTACAGAAACTTTCAATCAAAATTTACACTTACTAAGTCCAAATTTTGAACAACTGTCGGTTATTTTCGATGGTATACTTCTAGAGAAGTCAGGTCAACCGATGAATGACTTCGTTGATAATAGCTACCGCTATTTTATACAAACTTAAACTGTCGATGGATAGATTATCCGATTTTAACTTAGGGGAAGGTTAAAATCCGATTCTATAATTTAGCACTACACTCCTTTATTTAGTAGCAACTTTAGCCTATCTATCCACATTTTAAGTCAAAAAGAAGCAAGTCCGGACTTGCTTCTTTTTATTTATCTTTCTAATTCTTCAATTTTCTTCTCAATTAACGCCAAGACATATTGACACGCTTCAGGATCTTCGACAAAATCATATTTATCGCCATCAATTTGAATTTTAGGACTTTCATCATAGTCTTCGTACCATTGATCATAACGCTCGTTCAACATTTGATAGTAATCATACAACGTTGGATCTGTCTCAATTTGTTCATAAGGACGGCCACGTTTTTTGATGCGTTCTAACATTTTGGGAAATGAAATACGAATGTGAACTAACAAATCAGGTCTTTTTTTATGCGCAGCATAAGGCAATTCTTGGAGCATATTTTGTAATAAGTCATCGTACACTTTGACCTCTGTTTCGTTGGCACGACCTAAATCTGCATTTAAATGAAAAAGTAATGAATCTTCATAAATCGAGCGATCCAATACATTATTTTCATGCGTTAATGCTTGTTTAATACTATCAAAACGTTTATTTAAAAAATAAATTTGTAATAAAAATGCGTACTTTTCCGGTTCCGCATAAAATAAAGGTAATACCTCATTATCATCAACTGATTCGTAAAAGGCTTCTGAACCTAAACGGTTTGCAATTAAAGCTGTTAAACTAGATTTACCAGCGCCAATCGTACCTGCTAAAACAATCACTGCCATCGAACTCCCTACCTATTTTTTTCCATTTTATTTTTTATCTTCAACCAATTAAACATACCAAAAATTGAGTTAAAAGTATACATACAATACATAACAAATATCGCATAATCACCACCAGCGTGCGTCCCTGCTCGGAACCATAACAAAATTGAAAAAATATTTCCTAGTAGCCAAAACACGAATTGCGATTGATAACGTTTAATCATCAATAACATCCCTGTCGCTGAAACACTGAACGTGATTGCATCTAATGTTTGTTGCGCATCATTTACAAAACCTAACAAAATATATGCAGCTACGCCAATGAGCAGCCACGTGAAAAAGGCATACAACCACTGAATACCTTTTAAAACTTTTACTTCGGTTACTTGACCCGAGCCATCTTCGCTAGCCCGAAGCCAAGCATAAAGCCCTGTAATGTCCATAATAATATAGAAGCTTTGTAAAAGAACTTCCGCATATACCCGTGTCACTAACCCAAAATAGCCAATAATCACTGCACTGATTAACCCAAAAATGTAATTGCTGACTTTTCCTTGGGCAATTAAATTCACACAAATGATGCCGGCTAAACCACCTACTAACGTAATCCAATTCGATGGATTGATAGCAAATGCAATCAACTGTACCCCCACCATCAAAGCTAAAAACAAGTAACTTCTCGTTTCCCAACCTTTAAAATCATTCACCAAAAAATTCTTATTCACGACAAATTTCCGACCTTCCTAAAACCAAACTTTTCTCTGTTGACGTCTCAATAAGAGTACTCCGTTTTAAAAAACAAGTCAATCAGATTTCGGAATAAAAAGAAGATTTTAATACTATATATTGATTGGTAAAATAATAAAATACTACATATAGTTATTTCGCAAGCTTTCTGATATCCTTTATTGCCACAATATTTTCTTCATCTTGTTTTAATCTTCTATGTATTCATGGATTTGTTTCCATCTAATAATTCCTGCAGCAGAACCCTTTACGACGGTAGCGCTCCAAATTAATGTTGTGAAAGCGGAAGCAACCACACATATTCATGCTTCAAACACAGCCATCGTTCACTCTTTTTATTGATATGCTTAAAAATTGACGGCCTTATTTCTCGAATCTGGCCACTTATTAACTTATTACATGAAAACATTCGCCTAAAAAAGCAAAAAAAAAACGACTAACCTAAATAATCGACCTACAAACAATTCCTTTCATTTGTAGGTCGATTATCTTTATTAGGTTTGATACGGATGTTTCGCCATTCCTAGTTTCCCTTTACTGATCATCTCTATTTATTTTTTTACTGTTTGCCAACAGCTCGTTGTCTGAAAGTACTATCCGTCCTTTGGTACTTTGTTCAAAGCTGTAAGCTTGCTCAAATAACGTTTGCTCTTTATTGGCAGTTTGTGTAAAAGTCAGCCCATAAGGTTGTCCTTCACTGTTTTTCGCCAAAGGAACAGTCAATTCAGGATATCCTGCCACAGCACTTAAACCCGTACCTTCAGAATCAATAAAGGCATATCCGTCTAATTGTTGTTTTTTTAGCAACGCATCAAACGTTTGCTGTGCTTTTTTAATGGTTGTTTGAATGATTTCTTTATCTGGTTGTTTCTTTTTAACATCTGCTTCTAATAAATCTTGCCCATACTTGGCACGAACCTTTTTATCTTGTTGATTATACGCAATTAGTTCCTCCAGTGTTTTAAATGGTAAGTCATAACGTTTCGCAAATTCTTCCAATGCAAACTTAAATTCATTGGAAATAACTTTCCCGCCATCAATCCCTTCCATGTCTGGTGTTACCGGAATCACTTCTGCTCCAGCTTTTTGGAGGGCCTTTTTAGCAGCCGTAAATTCTTCTTCAGCACTTGGCATTTCTAGCAACCCAATGCGTTGACCTTGTAAGTTATTTTTAGTAAATTTCGTTGAATCAATGCTCGGAACCGTGTCTTTCTTAAACGCATTATAGCCTTGCGCAGCATCAACGACACTTCGGGCAATCGGGCCAACTGTATCTAATGACGGTGCCAATGGCAAAACACCTTCGCCACTTACTGAACTGTGGGTCGGTTTAAAACCAACCACTGATTGATGAGAAGCGGGGGAAACAATCGATCCCATCGTCTCAGTGCCTAAAGAGAAGGCGCCGATATTCATCGTCACACTAGCCGCACTCCCAGAACTTGAACCTGAAGGTGTTATTTTGAGTGGCCCATAAGGATTAAGTGTTTGTCCATGTTTGGAACTATAGCCACTTGGTGCTTTCATTGACATATAATTCGCTAGTTCAGATAAGTTTACTTTTCCTAAAATCAAAGCTTGCGCCTCTGTTAACTTCTTAACTACTTCCGCATCTTCCTTAGGCTTGAACGTGCGTAAGGCATAAGCTCCTGCACTCGAAATCATGTTGGTCGTATTTATATTTTCTTTCAAAGTCACAGGAATACCATACAAAGGCTTCTTCGGTGTTTGAGAGGCTTGCTGGTCAAATGCCTTTGCTTCCTTAATTGCTTGCGGATTGATTTCAGAGATGCTGTTCATGCCATTATCTATTTGATCGAACTGTAAAATACGGTCCAAATAAAACGCCGTAAGTTCTTCATAGGTCAATGCTCCGTCGGCAATCGCTTGCTGTAATTCAGTGATATTTTTTTCAATAATCAACGGTGCTTTGGTCCGAGCTTTTTGTACATCTGTTTCTTTTAATTGGTCTTCAATCGTTTTAACGATTCTCTCTTGATTGTACATTGCTGGGGTTTCTGCCTCAGGAGTGAACTTTTTGAGTATAAACCAATACGCTGCAGCGCCTATTATGACTAACAAAACAGCAATTATTCCGATTACTTTTAAAAATTTAGACATTTTTATCCTCCTATACCATTTAAAGATTATCTTACTATGTTTATTTTTGCATGACAACTAACAGTTTTGTTCGTTAAAAAGACAAAATAAAGAGTAGGACATCCGTCAAAACGACCGATGTCCTACTCTCTAACGATTAAGTTAGTCCGCTAAATGCGTTTGTTTTAGTCTTTTGTGAAAGTTAAATACTGAGAATTTATTGTGTAATTCGTGTACCACTTTCTCCTTTGATTGCTTCCGAAGCTAATTCTAAAAGCCCGATAATCGCCTGGCGGTTTGGTTTACTTTCTGCAAAACTGATGGCCGCTTCTACCTTAGGTAACATACTACCTGGCGCAAATTGATTTTCTTCTATATATTGTTGCATTGCCGTAACCGTAACATCGGTCAAAGCTTGTTGATTTGCTTGACCAAAGTTAACAAAAACATGTTCCACTGCAGTTAATACCACAAAAACATCTGCTTCAATGAGTTCAGCCATTTTTGCTGCCGCAAAGTCTTTATCAATGACTGCATCTACACCATGATAGACTGGACCATCATAGGCAATAGGAACCCCGCCACCACCACAAGCAATTACGATCTGTCCTGCATCAACAAGTGTTCGCAAGCTAACTTTTTCGTAAATATCAACTGGTTTTGGTGAAGGAACTACCCGTCGCCAGCCTCGACCCGCATCTTCTTGATAGACGTTCCCAGTTTCCGCCATCAACTGTTTGGCTGTTTCTTCGTCATAATAACCACCAATTGGTTTTGTTGGTTTTGTAAACGCTGGGTCTTTTGGATCCACCACGACTTGTGTAATTAACGTAACAACTGGTTGTTCCCCTAAATTTCTGGCTACTAGTTCTTCATCAATTGCTTGTTGTAAATGATAGCCAATATAGCCTTGGCTCATTGCTGTGCATTCAGGAAACGGCACGACATCTTCTGGAGATTGACTCGTTTCCTCAAAAGCTAAGCGAATTTTGCCAACTTGTGGCCCGTTGCCATGAGCAATCACCACTTGATGGCCTTGTTCAATTAAATCAACAATGGATTTTGCAGCGGTTTGTGCTTTTGCCAATTGTTCTTTCGAAGAATTTCCTAACGCATTTCCACCTAATGCAATCACTATTTTTGACATCTGTTTCCCTCCTAGCGCTTTGGTTCTTGTTGTGTGATACAGTGAATATTGCCGCCCCCATAAACAACTTCTACCGTATTAACGCCGACAATTTTTTTATCTGGGAACATCGTTTGAACTTGCTCTAAAGCCAAACGATCATTTTCATCACCATACTGTGGCACAATCACGCCATCATTTGTAATTAAAAAGTTCATATAGGATGCGATACAAATATCGCCATCTTCTCGTGGCATGGTTCCTTCCACGAAATCAATTTTGAAGGAGCCTTTAATGGTTACATTTTTGACAGGACAGCATAATTTGTGGACTTTTAATTGGCGTCCTTTAGCATCAGTCATTTTAAGCAAACGTTGATACGCATCTTGTGCCGCTTCATAAAATGGGCTATTTTGATCTTCAGTGTAAATACAAGCCACTTCACCAGGTGCAATAAAACAAGCTACATCATCCACATGACCATTAGTTTCTTCTGGGTCAATTCCATCACCTAGCCAAAGAACTTTTTCAACATTTAAATAGTCGCATAATTTTTGTTCGATTGCTTCTTTTGAAAGTTGTGGATTTCGACCTTCACTTAATAAGCACATTTCTGTAGTCAAGACTGTTCCTTGTCCATCTACGTGGAATGAACCGCCTTCTAAAACAAAATCATCTGTACGATAAGAATCTACATGCTCAATTTCACAAATTTTTTGTGCAACCAAATCGTCTTGGTCCCAAGGGAAATATAAACCATCTACTAATCCCCCCCAAGCATTGAATGTCCAATCCACACCACGGATTTCTCCATGGTCGTTAATGACAAATGATGGTCCACAATCACGGACCCAGGCGTCATTGTTTGACATTTCGTAAACCGTAATTTCTGGCGGCAATTGGCGACGGCAATTTTGAAATTGTTGTTGAGAAACCACCACATTCATCGGTGTAAACTGACTAATTGCTTTGGCCACATTAGTAAAAGCTTCTTGGACAGGTTTACCACCATCGCGCCAATTATCCGGTCTTTCTGGCCAAATCATCCAAACTTTCTCTTGTGGTTCAAATTCTCCTGGCATTCTAAAGCCATCTTGTTTAGGGGTACTTCCTACAATTCGTTTAGCCATTTTCTTTCGTTCCCTTCTTAATTTTTTTCACGTAAATAATCACTTCACCAAACAGAATAAAAATGATTGCCCCAATTGTGATTGGTAATTTTTCATTTAATGCTGCGGGACTAAAATCTAAAGGCACTGCTGTGAAAATCAGTGAAATAATAATCATAATCATTGGCAAAACCACTAAAACTTTTAAAAATCCTGGTTTTCCGTTAACTTTAAACGGACGTGGTGTATCGGGATCAATTTTTCTAAGCTTATAAAAAGCTGGGAAAACTGGGATATACGATAACAAGAATAGGACGACATTCAAGGAGAAAAAGGCCCAGAATAAATCTTGATTAGGTAAAATTGGTGCTAATACAATGACCACCGATGCCACAATGCCATTCATCAAAGCAGCCCCAATTGGCATGTCATTTTTCTTACTACGTTTTTCAAAAAATTTAGGCATGTCACCATTTTCAGCAGCATAACAAGCTGTATTATTGACTCCTAATGACCAAGAAATCATGTTTCCGAACAACGTAAGAAGGAATAGGAAAGCCATCAACATAATGAACCAACCTTCTGTCGAGCCTGTCAATAGTTTAAAGCTATCCATCATACCACTGCCGGTACTAATTTGATCGGTGGGAATCGCTACCCCAATTCCAAAGGCTGAAAAAATATAAATGGCCGCAATGACTAACCCCGCTGCTACAATAGCTTGTGGAATTTGCTTCTTAGGATTTTCCATATCATCTGCAAACGTACAGATGACTTCAAACCCTAACAAATTAAAAATGATTACAGAAATAAAAGATAAACTCCTTAAGTCAAACGTTGGCAGCATTGATTTCAAGGTAAATTCATTGGCAACACCTTTCGTCAAGGCTACATACAATCCTAGCCCACCAATTAAGACAGCTAAAACCATCTTGATTACGGCAGCTCCATTTAGAATCCAGATACTGTCGCTGACTGGATAAAAACTAATCCAAACCACAATCCAAGTAAAAATTAATTCAACAATAATCATCATCGGTGTTGAAAACTTAATACCTGTAATTGTCGTTAATAGTTCTGGCGTCATAACGGCTAATGAAGCTAGCCACAATGGATAATTAATCCAATAATACCAAGAAACTCTGGCACCCCAACGATGACCATATGCTTTGGTCACCCAATCATAGATGCCCCCTTCACCAATATAAGTTGTTCCTAATTCTGATGAAATTAACCCATATGGCAATAGGAATGCAATTAATAAGAAAATCCACCAAAAAAACTGAGAATTACCAATTGCAGCAACAGGCGCCGCTGCTTCAGCAACGAAAACCACACAGATCACTGATAAAATGGCACTCGTTAAACTAAATTTCTTTTTCCCCTCCATGAAGACTCTTCCTCTCTTTATAAACTGTCCACTGATTCATTTTTTCAATCAGTGGACAGTTGGCCGTTAAATGCTTTGAGTGTCTAAGAAAACTTCTAGTTCTTTTTTCGCTTCTGCTTGCTTGATTAAATCATAAGGATTTTTTGCTTCATAATCATTCATAAGATATACTAATAAGCCACGAATAGATGTTAAACGGTTTTCTGCTTCATCGAAACAAATAGAATTTTTACCGTCAATTACTTCATCAGTTACTTCTTCCCCACGTGTTGCTGGTAAACAGTGCATGAATTTACAATTGGCACCTGCCCGATCCATCATTTCTTGATTCACTTGATATTTTGGATAGAAAACCTTCATACGTTCTTCTTCAGATAATTCCGCTTCGTACAAGCCATACCAAACATCCGTGTACAAGAAATCAGCGCCTTCAACAGAACTTGCATCATCTGTGACCAAAAAGCTACCGCCTGAAACTTCACAATTTTTTGCTAATTTCGCTTGATGCTCTTCATTTAATTGGAAGCCTTCTGGACCGAAGTGAACAAAATTCATGCCCATTTTTGTTGTGATTAATCCTAAAGAAAAACAAACTTGTGTTGCATCTCCGACAAAGACAACTTTACAATCTTCTAATTTTTTG
This sequence comes from Enterococcus sp. DIV1420a, assembly GCF_051712165.1. NCBI lineage: Bacteria > Bacillati > Bacillota > Bacilli > Lactobacillales > Enterococcaceae > Enterococcus > Enterococcus sp. DIV1420a. The sequence continues at coordinate 1,553,850 of NZ_JBIOOI010000001.1, read as the reverse complement.
CCTTCTGGTAAATGCTCAACCATGGTACACAAATCACCTAATTCTTGGGTTGGATGATTGTAATCAGACATACCGTTAATGACTGGGATGGTAGCACAATTAGCTAAATCAACAATACTATGGTGACGTTCCACACGAGCCATCAAAATATCTACTAAACGTGACAATACGCGGCTGGTATCTTCAATCGTTTCATGTCCCCCTAATTGAATTTGACCAGGTGCTAAATATTCGCCATGTCCGCCTAATTGTTCCATTGCAGTTTCAAAAGATACTCGTGTTCGAGTTGAAGATTGTTGGAAAATCATTCCTAAAGATTTGTTTTTTAACAGTTGCGGATAATACCCATTTTTAATCGCTTCTTTAATTTTTAATGATAAATCGACTAAGTAGTGCATTTCCTCTTTCGTATATGTTTCTGTTGTAACGTAATCTCTTTTCATGATGTGTTCCTCCTAAAAGTTGTTTTTGTTTACACATTGACTTTACCAAGTTTAGCGAAGAGTTTACTATCCACCAAAAGTCAGAAAACGCTTTCTTTTTTGGCGTAATTTTTCATTAAAAAAAGTTTATTTATGGTTATAAACCGTTGGTACACCAGGGGTTTATAAAAGTTTAGGCGGATTTCTCTCTAATTTCTGACCAATCATAGATTTGAAAATGGTATAATTATTTTGAAAAATCATTCACTTAAAATAAAAGATGAAAGGGGTTTCCAATCGTGACATTTGTTTTTATTTATAACATCTTGTTGATTATTTTATATTCGTTTACTTCAACCTTTACCTTAAATCTTTACTTGAAAAATAAACAACCGATTTTTTTATTGCTTCTCTTTTTAATGGTTATTTTTATTTGTGACAATGTGATTGTTTATATGACTGAGTTCATTAATTCGTTTGCAAACGAATATAATCAGACCTTTATGACCGCACCTTTTTTAAAGACCATCATTTTTATTTGTTGTAATTTTGCCTATCTGGCTATTATCAATACTATTAGTGGTCGTCCTTTTAAAAATTATCAATTTGTCTGGTTATTTTTAATTGGTTTATGGATGCTAGCTATTCCATTTTCAAAAAATTCCGCCTTAAAAGTTTGGTTGTACTATTTACCCAATCAGCTATTTTTAATTTACCTTGGATGCTATGCGCTCTATCAATTACGAATAGATCCTTTATCAGCCCTTGCGAAAAAATATCTTCGTTTTATTGGTTGGCTAAGCATTGGTTTCGGTGTGGCGATTCTTTTGGAAGATACCTTCGTTATTTTTAACATTGACCAATATTCTGATATTGTCTTTAAAATTAACAACCGAAACGTTTCTGAAGATATTTATACAATCATTCTCTCCATCGCCATTATCTACTTCTGTAATCGTGATTTTCCTCTGTCGGTTCTTGAAAAAGACGCTGCTAAATTGGAAGAAAATCAATCAGATGAACCCGTACTTTTGGCGCCTTTTTGTGATGCCTATCAATTAACGCAGCGAGAACGAGAAGTGCTTTCGTTACTTTTAGAGTGCAAAACAAATCAAGATATAGCCAACGAACTATTCCTATCAATCGGGACAGTAAAAACACATATCCACAATATTTTCGTTAAATTAGAAGTAAACAAAAGAGCAGAAGTTTTTGTCAGTTATCAACTTTTTTCTCAACAACAAACTGAACATTTAGCGAGATAATTAAAAAGGAAGCCTCTTGTAGTGAGACCCGAAAGTTAGACCGAATACCGACTGGAGAAATCTGGTCGGTATTTTTATGCGACGAACCGTTTACGGAATTGAACGGGACTGCACCCTAGTTTTGTCTTTATTCGTTGATGATTATAATAATCAATCCATTCCTCAATTGCTTGTTCTAGTTCTTCGAAACTAGAATAAATAATGCCATGGTAGGTTTCTTGTTTTAGTAAACCAAAGAAATTCTCCATAGGAGAATTATCAAAACAATTGCCTTTTCGAGACATACTTTGAAAGATCTGGTGACTGGTTAATTGCTTTTTGTACTGCTTCATTTGGTACCCCCAACCTTGGTCAGAATGAAAAGTGCGCCGATATGGACAATCTTGCGTTTTATCAATGGCTTCTTTTTGTGCCTCAAGAATTGCTTTGGCATTCGGCTGTTTAGAAATACGGTAAGACAAGATTTCACCATTAAATAAATCAAGAAAAGGATCTAAATAGAGTTTTTTTATTTGAATCTTTCCACTTTGATCACGTTCATAATACTTAAATTCAGAGGTATCTGTTGTTAGCTTTTGATGGGGTACTGAAGTGTAGAAACGACGATGTAGACGGTTTTTTTCGCCATAGCCAACGGTTCCTTTGTAGGAATTATATTTTCTTGATTTACGAATAAATTTTGTCCCTTTTAGGCCAAGTTTACGCATAAGACGACGAATTTTTTTCTGGTTTACGTTCAATCCTTGTTCTTTTAAAGCTAATTGAATACGGCGATAGCCATAGTTTCCTTTGTTTTCGTCAAAAATTTTCTTAATCAGGGCTTCTAATTTTTGATTGGGATTTTTTCGCTCAAATCGCTTTTGCCAATACATATACGTCGCTTTAGGAAATTTGGTTGCTTCCAGTAAGATTGTTAATCGGAATTTTTTTCGGAGTTCGTGGATGATTCGGGCATCTCGTTCTTGAGTCGTTCCGGGATATTCATTCCTAAAGCGCGGAGCTTTTTTATGAAGGCTAGTTCCGCTCGCAATAGTTCATTTTCATGTTCTAATTCTTGTTCACGTGTTCGTGTTTTTTTCACCTGAACGGGTTTCTTTTTCTTTGACATAGAAGGTCTTCCTTTCTGTTTTGGTGAAAGCCCTTCTATGCCTGTTTCTAGAAATTTCTGGTGCCAAGCCAAGACTAAGGTATCGTTTGGCAGACCATATTTCAATGCGACAGTCAGATAAGAGTCACCACTCGTTAAATAATAGTGTATGACATCCCGCTTGAATTTGGAAGAGTAATGTTGGTAATTTACTCTTCGATGAAGTGCGTTAAATCCAAATTTCTCGACTGTTTTAACCCATTTACGAACAGTCGAAAGTGAAGCAATATCAAATTGATTCGCTAGTATTCGATAACCTCCTGCGCCATTTTGGTAAGCTTCTACTACTTTTTTCTTGAATGCATAATCGTATTTTGCCAATTTAAATACGCCTCCAAAGTTAGATTTTTTGGTCTAACTTTGGGGGCGCACTACATCTCCGTGATCGGTGGCTTCCTTTTTGATTAACTATTTTCTTGTACTTGTCGAACTCTCTTTTCAATTTCTTGAAAGTTAATAATTTTAGCTTGGCGATGAATTTCTTTTCCTTCATAGTATAAGATAATGGTCGGTGCAGAAAAAGCATTTAATTGTCCAATTATTTCTGGACTTTTATCAGCTTCTGCAATGTATGTAGGAAATTCATATTTTGTTGCAATTTTTTCGACAATCGGTTTATCAACTGTACAAACACTACAATTTTTTGCTGTCAAAAAGACGGCTTGTAGACGATTGTCTGTAATTTTTTCTTCTAATTCTTCTAATGTTGTTACATATTCCACTGAATAGCCCTCCTTGTCTTTTGTCTAAAATAACAGATTTACTAGCAAAATAACAACTTATTTGTTTGGCTAGGAATGCTTTAACAAAAAAGTTGTCGCCCATTTCATTAATGGGAGACAACTTTTTACTGATAACCGCTTATTTATTAAAAATTTTAGGCCCTTTGCGCATGTTTTTACGATCATTTTTGGGAGTTTCCATTTTTTTAGAACGGCCACCACCTTGTTTCTTTTTAATTAATTCTAACATTTTTTCTTTTTCATTCATTTAATCCACCGCCTTTGTTAATAACGTGACAGATTCAATGTGGGTCGTTTGTGGGAAATTATCCACCGGTTGAATTTCTTTTGCTTCATAGCCACCTTCTGTTAATAATGCAATGTCGCGAGCGAGTGTGGCTGGATTACAGCTGACATAAACAATTCGTTCAGGTTGCGTTTCAATTAATGTGTTTACTAATTGACCGTCTAACCCTTTCCGTGGTGGATCCACCACCACAACATCTGGTTGCAAGCCATTTTCAACTAATTTTGGCAATAATTCTTCCGCTAAACCAGCCGTGAAAGTGGCATTCTCAATGTTGTTTAATTTAGCATTATTTTCTGCATCTTTGACCGCTTCTTCAATTACTTCAATACCGTAAACTTGCTTTGCATCTTGGGCTAAAGTTAAGCCAATCGTTCCAATCCCGCAATAGGCATCCACCACAATTTCATTGCCTGTTAAAGCCGCATACTCTTTAACTTTTTGATACATCACTTCTGTTTGTTGTGGATTTACTTGATAAAATGAACGCGCGGAAATTTCAAATTTCAAATCAAAAATAGTATCTGTAATTTTTTTAGACCCATGTAATAAGATGGTTTCGTCGCCAAAAATGACATTGGTTCGTTTTGGATTTACATTTTGTACAATGCTGACTACTTCCGGAATAGCTTCCAAAATATCTGGCACAATTTTACTAATTGGGAATAATTTCGGTGTTCTCGTAATTAGAACAACCATCATCTCCCCAGTATGGTAGCCACGACGAACGACAATATGGCGTAAGTTCCCTGTATTATCAGATTCGTTATAAGGTTTTACGCTATATTTACGCATAATGTCACGGATTTTAACAATTGCTGCATCAATTTCGGGGTCTTGAATATAGAAATGTTCCATCGGAATTAAATCATGGCTATTTTTCCGGAAAAAACCTGTTTGTAGTTGGTTGTCAATTTTACGCACGGGAATTTGTGCTTTGTTCCGGTAATGCCACGGATCATTCATCCCAATTGTTGGTAAAACAGGGACTCCTGGCAATTTAGCGACACGTTGCATAACATTTTCGACTTGTTGCGTTTTAAATGATAGTTGGGCGCCGTACGCTAAATGTTGCAACGGACTAATCCCGACTTTTGTAAAGTTTTCATCTTTCACGGGCACACGCTGTTCACTGCTTTTTAGGACAGTCAACACTTTCCCATAACCAAAACTTTTGCCTGTTTTTAAGACTTTGATTTCAAGTTTTTCACCTGGTAAGGCATTTTCAATAAACAATGGATAATGGTCCACTTTTGCCACGCCTAAACCTTCATGCGTCAAGTCAATGATTTCTACTTCAATGACGTCATTTTTCTTTACTGGATAATTTTTCATAAGTCGCTCCTTCTTTTTATACACTTCACTCATTCTAATGAAAATACCTAAGAAAAGCAACAACGAATTTTCATGGCGATTTAGCAATTCCGTTTGAGCTTTTTGGGTAAATAAAAGAATGAGACCCTTTCCCTTAGTCAAAAAATAGCCAATGAAAGATCTTATCAACTAAATCTTTCATTAGCTATTCACGGACTACCTAGTGCTTTTCTTTTTCGGCAATCTTTCCATCGCCATCAATATCTTCGTCTGTTAGTCGTTCAACTTCTTTGACAAATTCTTTGCTAGCTTCGTTATATGCTTCTTCCTCTTCGTCTTCTGATTCTACGACAATCTCATCGCTACCAGTTAAGACAGAACCCATAATCGCATTGGACGGCAGTGCATCACCATTTGCAAAAATTTCAATGTGTTGATGCATATTTTTAAAGGTCATTGGAGCATCGCCTCCATATTCACCATCTAAATTAATCATCATTTTATTGTTCTTTTCTAACGTTTCTGCATGTAAATAGCTGGTCTTTGTATAGATTAGTCGATGATCTTCAACATGCTTTCCACCATTTAACATTAACGCAACTAAATGAAGAATCTCAAAAATATTGGCTGTTTTTACAATGATTAATGAAAACTTACCATCATCTAATTTAGCATCTGGTACGATTTGCTCGAAACCACCCACCGAGTTAGTCAGCCCTAGGAAAAACATTGATGCATTGCCTTCATAGACACCTTCATCATATGTCATGCGCATTTTAATCGGCTTCACTCGCGGCAACATTTCGGCTCCTTTGGCTAAGTACGCTAAGTAACCAAAAATACTTTTCAACTCTGACGGAACTTCATAAGTCAGTTCCGTTAAATGACCACCCGCCGCAATATTGATAAAGTAATTTTTACCGGCTTGACCAATATCCATTTTGACAGTTTGATTTTTTTTAATCACTTCTGCTGCCTTAACGATATTATCACGAGGAATCTTCAAGGCCCGTGCATAGTCATTCGTCGTTCCAGCAGGAATAATGGCCATTTTAGGGCGCCGCTTCAACGGAGCAATCCCATTCACGACTTCATTAATGGTCCCATCTCCACCTGCTGCTACTAGTAAATCAAATCCTGCACGCGCAGCACGATGTGCTTCATTGCGTGCTGAATTTTCTTCTGGTGTGGTCGCAAATGCACTGGCTTCATAACCACATTCTTCTAAAATAGATAAAATATCGGCTAAGTTCTTTTTGATTAACTCTTTTCCTGACGTTGGATTATAAATCACTCTAGCTTTTTTCATGGTTTGCCTGCTACTTTCTTATCGTTTTGAAAGCTCTTCTTGCAATAACTTGTTAACCACACCTGGGTTTGCTTGTCCACGAGTTGCTTTCATAATTTGTCCAACAAGGAAACCAACTGCACGGTCTTTGCCGTTTTTAAAGTCATCAATTGATTGTTGGTTGTTGTCTAAAACTTCGTTAATCATTGGTAATAATTGCGCTGGATCAGATAATTGAACAAGGCCTTTTGCTTCGACAACTTCTTTAGCGTCTCCACCGTTTTCAATTAACTCTTTGAACACTTTCTTCGCAATTTTCGAGCTGATTGTGCCATCGTTAATCAAAGTAATCATACCCGCTAGATTTTCTGGTGTTAGTTTAGTATCGGCTAATTCAACTTTTTCACTGTTTAAGTAAGCAGAAACTTCGCCCATTAACCAGTTTGATGCTTGTTTCGCATCTGCACCGTTTGCTAAAGTTGCTTCAAAGAAATCTGACATTTCTTTCGTTAAAGTCAAGACCATTGCGTCGTATTCAGGTAACCCTAATTCACTGATATAACGGGCACGACGTGAGGCTGGCATTTCTGGCAAACTAGCGCGAACTTTTTCAATCCATTCATCATCAATTGAAAAACGAGGAACATCTGGCTCTGGGAAGTAACGGTAGTCACTTGAGCCTTCTTTAACACGCATAAGCAACGTTGTACTAGTTGCTTCATCAAAGCGGCGTGTTTCTTGTTGAATTTCGCCACCAGATAATAGGACTTTGGCCTGGCGCTTTTCTTCATAAGCTAAACCTTTTTTTACAAAGTTCATAGAGTTCAAGTTCTTTAATTCCGCTTTAGTACCAAATTCTTCTTGACCATACGGACGTAAAGAAATATTGGCATCACAACGCATAGAACCTTCTTCCATTTTCACATCAGAAACTTCTGTAAATTGGATAATTGAACGCAACGCTTCTAAATAAGCATACGCTTCTTCTGGTGAACGCATGTCTGCTTCAGAAACGATTTCAATTAAAGGCGTGCCTTGACGATTCAAGTCTACATAAGAATAGCCATCTGTGCCGTGAATATTTTTCCCAGCATCTTCTTCTAAATGCACACGTTCAATGCGAATTTTTTTCTTTTTGCCTTCGACTTCAATTTCAATCCAACCATCATGTCCGATTGGTTGATCAAATTGAGAAATTTGGTATGCTTTCGGGTTATCTGGGTAAAAATAGTTTTTACGGTCAAAATGTGTTTCTTTTGAAATTTCACAGTTCAAAGCAAGTGCTGCTTTCATGCCAAATTCTAAAGCACCTTTATTCATCACAGGTAAAACACCTGGGTAACTCCAGTCAACCACGTTTGTGTTGCTGTTTGGTTCTGCTCCGAAATGCGCTGGCGCAGAGGAGAAAATTTTAGAGTTGGTTTTCAATTCTACGTGGACTTCTAATCCAATGACAGTTTCAAAGTTCATTAATCGTTCCCCCCTAAAATGACTGGTTTTTTCGTATGGAAATCTGTCGCTTGTTCAAAAGCATAGGCTGCTTTATACATTGTATGTTCGTCAAAATGTTTTCCAATAATTTGTAAACCAACTGGCAAGCCTTCTGAGAAGCCTGCTGGAATTGACATGCCTGGTAACCCAGCTAAGTTAACAGGAACAGTTAAAATATCATACATATACATCGTGATTGGGTCATTGATATTTTCACCCAAACCAAAAGCAACAGTTGGTGTTGATGGGCCAATGATTAAGTCATAATCCGCAAAGACATTCTCAAAATCTTGTTTGATTAGTGTACGGACTTGACCAGCCTTTTTAAAGTGCGCATCATAATAACCAGCACTTAAAGAGAAGGTTCCTAACATAATCCGACGTTTAACTTCTGTTCCGAAACCTTCAGAACGTGAATTAACATAGACATCTTCTAGATTTTGGACATTTTCGGAACGGTAACCATAACGAATACCATCAAAGCGTTGTAAGTTTGAACTTGCTTCTGAAGAGGCAATAATATAATAAACCGCTACGCCGTATTTAGAATGTGGCAAACTAACTTCTTCCACCGTTGCTCCTAAAGATTTAAATGTTTCTGCTGCTTTTAATACCGCTTCACGAACATCAGGTTGTACCCCTTCACCTAAGTATTCTTTTGGTAAAGCAATTTTCATGCCTTTGATGTCGCCAGTTAAATCTGCCGTAAAATCAGGAACAGAAACGCCTGCAGAAGTGCCGTCTTTTTCGTCATAACCACTAATTGCATTTAAAGCTAAGGCATTGTCTTTAACATTTCGTGTCAATGGACCAATTTGGTCTAAACTTGAAGCAAAAGCAATCAAGCCAAAACGAGACACACGTCCATAAGTTGGCTTCAAGCCCACAATACCGTTGAATGCGGCTGGTTGGCGGATACTGCCACCTGTATCGCTCCCTAAAGAAACTGGGACTTGTCCTGCTGCGACAGCAGAAGCTGAACCACCAGAAGAACCGCCAGGAACTTTGGTTTGATCCCAAGCATTTTTTGTTTTCTTAAAGTAAGACGTTTCCGTACTTCCGCCCATGGCAAATTCATCCATGTTCAATTTTCCGACAGGAATCATATCTGCTTGATAGACTTTATCCATCACGGTCGCATCATAAATTGGGTCAAAATTGTGTAACATTTTTGAGCCAGCTGTTGTTAAAATATCTTTTGTGACAATGTTGTCTTTAATCCCAATTGGAATCCCAGCTAATGGATTACTTTCAGTGATGCCTTTTAAGTCAATCGCTTTGGCTAATGCCATTGCTTTTTCTTCACTAACTGTGATAAAAGAACCTAGTTGTTCTTCTGTATCTTGAATACGATTTAATGTTTCTTCGGTTAAATCAACTGCAGTGATTTCTTTTGAGACCAATAAATCATGTAACTCTGTTAACGATTTGTCGTATAATTTTTCCATTAGGCTCCTGCCTCCCCGTTATCCATAATTGCAGGCACTTTAATGTAACCATTCTCTGATTCCGGAACATTCCGCATTAATTCTTTACGGTCCATTCCTGGTGTCGCTACGTCTTCACGCATGACATTGATTGATTCATTCACATTTGAAGTAAAAGGAACCCCTGTTGTATCTACTTCTTCTAGTAATTCCACCATATCAATAATTTTATCTAGTTGATTGGTAAAGTCCGCTAATTCTTCTTCGGAGAAAGATAATTTTGATAATTTAGCGACATGTTTGACTTGTTCTTCTGTAATTGCCATAGATACCCTTCTTTCTATCATTTACTGAAATTTTCATTTTCAGATTAATCAATTGGATTGTATTTCTTTAAACAGCTTAGCACAGCTGTTCACTCTGTTCCCATTCTACCATAAAATGGTCGGATATTTTAGATGAAACCTTGAATTTCATTGATAATTTGTCGCTCGCAAAAATGACGGAAATATGTTATTATGAAAATGAAAAGAGAGATATGCAGGAACATACCTCTCTAATAGCCACTACCAGTTATAAGAACTGGTGGCTTACTGAGTTATTGGTTTTATTTCAAACGCTTAACCGTTCAGCTCCTCAAAGCTTATGAACGGTTATTTTTGTTGTCTAAGACAAGCGCTAAGATACTGAAGATAATGGTCACAACAAGCGTTGCAAAACCAATCATCAGTCCTAGCGCTGCTTCAACGGACAAAAACATTGCTCCTTTCGTTAAAGTAAGAAGAATTGCGCATAAGCATCAACCTCCTTTCTCAACTCAGAAAGTCCTCGTTCATATAACTTTTATGACTAAAATAAGTATACCATCAAATTACTACATAAAATCTGACAACGTTAATTTTTCTTCTTAAAAATGACTTGCATCTAACGCATCGACCATTTCTTGTTCATTCCAAACGGTCACGCCTAAGCTTTCAGCTTTGGTTAATTTACTGCCAGCATCTTCGCCAGCAACCACAATGTCAGTTTTTTTCGAAACGCTCCCTGTAACTTTTCCACCAAGATTTTCAATTTTTTCTTTAGCTTCTTCGCGAGTGTACTGCGTTAATTTCCCTGTTAAAACAACTGTTTTGTCTTTGAAAGGTGACTCCACTTCTGCTAATTGTTCTGTCCGGAGACCTTTATATGTCAAGTTCACTTGGGCTTTTTCCAGTTCAGCCATTAATTCATGAACTTCCTCATTTTCAAAATACGTCACAACGCTGTCGGCGATTGTTTCACCAATTGAATCCAAAGCCACAATTTCTTCCGCAGTTGCTCGACTTAAGGTTGATAAATCACCAAAATGCTCCGCTAAAATTTTCGCCGCTTTCGCCCCCACATGGCGAATCCCTAAGCCAAAAATCAAACGTTCGACAGAGTTTTCTTTACTCCCTTGAATGGCAGTATAAATGTTGTTTGCTGATTTTTCTTTGATTTTATCCAAAGTCATTAACTGTTCTTCTGTTAAGAAATACAGATCCGCTACGTCTTTCACTAATCCTTTGTCATACATTTGTGCTAACACTCTTGGCCCCAAGCCATCAATGTTCATTGCGTTTCGTGAGACAAAGTGATTCAGCCCTTCTTTAATTTGCGCAGGGCATTTTGGATTAATACAACGTAACGCCACTTCCTCATCTAAATGCACCAACTCACTATGACAAATTGGACAATGTGTCGGCATTTCATAAGGCTGACTATCGGCTGCACGTTTTTCAACTAGGACTTGCGCTACTTCTGGGATAATATCGCCGGCTTTGTAAATAATAACATGATCATTTAAACGGATATCTTTCATTTGAATAAAATCTGCATTATGCAAACTTGCCCGACTAACCGTGGTTCCCGCGACTCGTACAGGAGCCATGACCGCAGTAGGAGTGACCACTCCCGTGCGCCCAATTGTCCATTCAATATCTTCCACTACTGTCTCTGCTTCTTCTGGTGGAAATTTGTAGGCAATCGCCCAACGAGGTGCTTTGACAGTGAAACCTAATTCATCTTGCAACGCAAATTCGTTCACTTTAATCACAATTCCATCGATTTCGTATGGCAAAGTGCTCCGCTTTTCATGGTATTCTTCAATGTAGGCCCAAACTTCATCGATTGACTGACATAATTGACGTTCAGGATTGGTTCTAAAACCAATTGCAGAAAGCTCTTCTAATGCCTCAAACTGCGTCTTCGCTTTCATTGGTCCAAAGTCAGCAACTGTGTATAAAAACGTATTTAAGTTCCGTTTCGCCACAATTTTTGTATCTAATTGGCGCAAGCTTCCCGCCGCTGCATTCCGAGGATTGGCAAAAATATCTTGGCCATTTTCTTCACGTTCTTCATTCAATGCGACAAAGGATTGTTTAGGCATGTAGCACTCGCCACGAACTTCCACTGAAATGGGCTCCGTTAAACGCATCGGTACAGAGCGAACCGTTCGTAAGTTCTCTGTAATGTTTTCACCAACCGTTCCATCGCCTCGTGTTGCTCCGCGTACAAACACCCCGTTTTCATAACGTAATGAAATTGCTAACCCATCAATTTTCAACTCGCAACAGTAAGCAACGGGTTTACCAATCGCCTTACGAACACGTTCATCGAAAGCAAAAATGTCTTCCTTGCTAAATCCATCATTTAAACTATACATTGGAATGTCATGCGGAGCTTTTTCAAAACCAGATAAAACTTTGCCACCTACACGTTGTGTCGGCGAATCTGGCGTGATTAAATCAGGAAACTCCGTTTCAATATCGACTAACTCTTTATACAAACGATCGTAAACATAATCTTCTACGGATGGTTGATCTTTGACATAATATTCATGGGAATATTGATTGAGTTGTTTTCTTAATTCTTGCGCACGAGTTGTCGCCGCCGTTAATGTTAATGGTTGTTGTTCCATCGTAGAACTCCTCCTCATAAGTGTAATGCTCTCATCGTCTTTTTAACACATTTACACTAAGATAGAAAATAAAAAGAATTTATCTAATGGTGATTTCTCATTAAATCGCTGACCTATTTTGCATGTTAAATTTTTTCAATTGGTGCAAATGCCGCTAACAACCGTTTAATGCCTTTTTCTGGGAAAGCAATGTCCAACTCTAAGTCTTTGGCCGAACCGCCTACACGAACGACTGTACCAACGCCCCATGCTTTATGTTGGACCTTATCACCTGCTTGCCAAGAAACTTTTTCGCCACCACTTGCCACTTTGTTGCTAACTGATTTTGTAGCTGGCTGTGTATAAGCTGGTTTACTTGCACTGGGCTTGAATACTTTAGGATCAAAGGTACGCGCTGGAGCTTTCTGTAAATTGGCCGCCGCCCCTTGTTTCATTAAACGCTCCGCCTCAATTTCTTCTAAAAAGCGACTTGGTCGATTATATTGCGTGCGACCATATAATGTTCTCGAATAAGCATTCGTTAAGAACAGGGCTTCTTCCGCTCGTGTGATACCAACATAAGCCAAGCGCCGTTCTTCTTCCAGTTCACTTTCTTCTAGCATGGCACGTGATAATGGGAAAACCCCTTCTTCTAAGCCCATTAAAAAGACCACTGGAAATTCCAGCCCTTTGGCCGCATGCAACGTCATTAAGGTTACTTGTGAAGAGCTCTCTTCTAAATTATCTAAATCAGAAACCAAGGCTAAATCTGTTAAAAAATCCGCTAATTTTGTTTCTTCGCCATTTGGATCGTCGTTATTTTGCGCTTCAAAACGTTTATCAAATTCTTGTGTCACAGATAAAAATTCGTCCAAGTTTTCTAAGCGAGCTTGAGACTCTAAATTATTTTGCGCCATCAAAGCTTCCCGATAACCACTACGTTGTAAAGTTTCTTTCACCAATTCTGTAATCGTTAAATAGGGCACTGTTTTCATTAAGTCTTGAATCATCATGCCAAAATTACCAAGCTCTTTACCCGCTTTTCCTGAAATATTTGCCAAATCAACATTTTGGGCAGCTTCCAGCAAAGCCCAACCATGCGTATCCGCAAATAGTCGTAATTTTTCAATTGAACTTTTACCGATTCCTCGTTTTGGTTCATTGACAATTCGTTCAAAGCTGATCGAATCATCTGGATTGGCAATCAAACTTAAATAAGCCAAAATATCTTTAATTTCTTTACGGTCGTAGAATTTATGTCCGCCCACCATGGTATACGGAATATTAGATTTCAAGAGCATTTCTTCCACTACACGGGATTGGGCATTGGTCCGATATAATACCGCAAAATCACCATAAATTCGGTCATTTTCCCGCATTTCTTTTTGGATTTGGCTCACAATAAATTGTGTTTCATCCCGTTCTGTGTCCCCACGATAATAGACAATTTTTTCACCGTCTATATTTTCTGTCCACAGTTCTTTCTCGCGGCGGTTACGGTTATTTTTGATGACATCATTCGCAGCCGCCAAAATGTTTTTGGTGGACCGATAATTTTGTTCTAGCAAAATTACACTGGCATCTGGATAATCTTTTTCAAAATCCAAGATATTTTGCATATCCGCCCCGCGCCAACCATAGATACTTTGGTCGGCATCACCTACGACACACAGATTTTTGAAACGTGCAGCCAATAAATTGACTAAGGTATATTGTGCATGATTGGTATCTTGGTATTCATCCACATGAATATAGTGAAATTTATTTTGGTAGAAAGCCAACGTATCTGGTTGTTCATTGAATAAACGAATCGTATTCATAATCAAATCATCAAAATCCATACATTGGTTTTTGCGTAATTCTTTTTGATAGGCTTCATAGCATTTTGCGACAATTTCTTCATATAAGGAACCTTGCATTTCAGCAACTTTTTCAGGCGTTTGTAATTCATTTTTGGCATTGCTAATCGTACCTAAAATTGAGCGAGGATCATATTTTTTTGAATCAATATTTAAGTCGTTTAAGATGCGTTTCATTAATGTTTTTTGTTCCGATGGGTCAATAATTGTAAAATTACGGTTGTAACCAATCTGATCCACATCACGACGTAAAATTCTTACACACATGGAGTGAAAAGTGGAGACCCATACATCTTCGCCACCCGTTTCCAGTAGTTTATTTACACGCTCTTTCATTTCTTTAGCAGCTTTATTGGTAAACGTAATCGCCAAAATATTCCATGGATTTACTTCTTTTTCCTCAATTAGATAGGCAATTCGGTGTGTTAAAACCCGCGTTTTTCCACTACCAGCACCAGCCATGACTAACAGTGGTCCTTCTGTATGCAAAACGGCTTCTTCTTGTCGAGGATTCATTCCCTGAACCAAGGCATGTTTTTGTGTCATATTAAACGTCCTCTCTCTTTTTTCAATCTTATACAGTATACCAAAAATCCCTTTGAAGTTCTTTAGAAAAGAACAAAAAATCTTTTTCTTTTTATATGAAATTTTCTTGTAAATCAAGTCAAACCGCAGTACATTAGTAAGTAGTGATGGAGGCTAAAAATGAAATGAATAATGATGTACATGAAATTAAACAATTAGATGGTACCCGAATCGGCTTTATCCTTAAAGGCATCGTCGTCGGAATTCTGGTCGGCTTTGTTGTCAGCTTATTTCGCTTAGGCATTGAAAAAATTGGCGAACAAGTCGTGCATCTGTATCAAACGTTTCACGAAAAACCCTTTTGGATGATTCCTTGGTTCTTATTTTCTCTCGTGCTTGCTTATTTATTAGGACGACTGATTAAGAGCGAACCAGCAATTAAAGGCAGTGGCATTCCCCAAGTGGAAGGACAACTTCAAGGTCAATTAGAAATTCATTGGTTTCCAGTGCTTTGGAAAAAATTTATCGGTGGGATCTTAGCGATTAGTCCTGGGCTATTTTTGGGACGTGAAGGTCCTTCAATTCAACTAGGTGCAGTGGTTGGACAAGGCTATAGTCAATGGCGGCAAAGCACCAAGTCTGAAGAAAAAATTTTAATCAGTAGTGGTGCCAGTGCTGGTTTAGCCGCCGCTTTTAATGCACCAATCGCAGGACTTTTATTTGTTCTAGAAGAGGTTCACCATTCCTTTTCACCTTTAGTTTGGTTAACCTCTTTTTCTGCGGCCATTTCCGCTAACTTTGTTTCTTTGCATTTCTTCGGATTACAACCAGTTCTTTATATTGGTCCCGTTAAATCTTTGCCTTTAGAGTACTATTGGACATTAGTCCTGCTGGGCGTTTTGCTAGGATTATTAGGTTGGATATATCAAAAAACATTGTTGTCCTTACCAAAAGTATATGGAAAAATCAAAGGCCTTTCTTCTAATTATTATGGTTTTGTTCCTTTTATTTTGATTTTACCGATTGGTTATTTCTTTCCACATTTACTTGGCGGTGGGAATCAAATTGTTTTAGCTTTAGGCAATCAACCGACTACGATTTGGGCTTTAGTCGGCTTACTGGTTTTACGTTTTGTTTTTTCAATGGTTTCTTACGGTTCGAATCTCCCTGGTGGTATTTTCTTGCCTATTCTAACTTTAGGTGCCATTATCGGAACATTGTATGGCAGTCTACTTGTCCAATACGTAGGGATGGATCCAATTTTTGTGAAAAACTTTTTAATTTTTGCCATGGCTGGTTATTTTACTGCGATCGGCAAAGCACCGTTAACAGCGATTATTTTAGTAACAGAAATGGTCGGCAATTTTTCTCATTTAATGTCTTTAGGGGTTGTCGCTTTAGTTAGTTATATTACCATCGATAGTCTTGGCGGCAAGCCAATTTATGAAAGCTTATTAGAACGTTTGGTTCCTTCTAAAGTAAGTAATATTCGTGGCCACAAAACGATTATTGAATTACCTATCACTGCAGAAAGTTCCTTAGATGATACGATGGTACGTGATTTTGTCTGGCCTAAACAAATGTTGCTCACTTCCATTCGCCGTGGCGAATCGGAAATTTTAACACATGGTGATACTGTTATGCATGTTGGCGATGTGCTCATTATTTTGACCGATGAAAAACTCGCTTACCAAGTCAAAAAAGAGATTTATCAAAAAACTTTACCGAATGATTTAGTGAATTAAAGAAAGCTGCTGAACCTGAGTTCAGCAGCTTTCTTTTTTTATGACTGTTTTTTAATTTTTTTGAATGTTTTTGACCGTTTTAGATTGATTAGCGTTTTCATTTGTGCTATTATATCCATGAAATGAGGGATGAAAATGCTTACGGAAGAACGACATCAAAAAATTTTACAATTGTTAGATCAAAAATCAGTCGTCAAATCGCAAGAACTTGCTAGCTTGTTCAATGCTTCAGAATCCACAATCCGCCGCGATTTACAAGAATTAGAAGACGCCAATTTGTTAGAACGCATTCACGGCGGCGCTAAGCGTATTCTTAATTTAGGCTTTGAACAAAACATGACGGAAAAATCAATCAAAAACACGCACGAAAAGCAAAAGATTGCTTCTTTAGCCGCTAGTTGTGTACAAGATGGCGATATGATCTATTTAGATGCTGGTTCAACCACGTTAGAAATGATCCCTTTTTTAGTTGGGAAACAAATCCATGTAGTGACGAATTCCGTGCATCACGCTGCAAAACTTAGCGATATGGAAATTCCCACTATTATGCTTGGTGGTACTTTGAAGCTCTCCACTAAAGCAATCATTGGTGCCACTAGTATGGAACAGCTACAACATTTTCGTTTTAACAAAGCTTTTTTAGGAACTAACGGCGCACATTTAGAGTTTGGTTTAACGACGCCTGATCCCGAAGAAGCAGCGCTAAAAGCCTTGGCTATTCATCAAGCAGAAACAGCCTATGTTTTACTGGATCATACAAAATTTAATGAAGTAACGTTTACCAAAGTGGAAGAATTAGAGTCAGTTACTTTACTAACTGACTACTGCCCTGCTGAATCGCTTCAAGGATTCCAGCAAAAAACTATTTTAATGGAGGCAAACAAATGATTTACACAGTGACTTTAAACCCTTCTATCGACTTTATCGTTCATGTCGATCATCTACAAATTGGTGATTTAAATCGGATGACGAATGATTTTAAATTACCTGGCGGCAAAGGAATCAACGTTTCACGTATTTTAAAACGTATGGAGACAGAATCCACTGCCTTAGGTTTTTTAGGTGGTTTTACAGGCTCATTCATTGCCGATTGGTTGAAAAAAGAAGAAATCCAAACGAATTTCACTCCCGTGTCTGCTGATACACGAATCAACATTAAATTGAAATCAGATACTGAAACAGAAATTAACGGCTTAGGACCTGCTCTAACAAACGAAGAAATTCAAGAACTAAAACAAGCAGTCAGTCGTGTTCAGGCTGGTGATATTGTTGTTCTTTCAGGAAGTACACCTGCTTCTCTACGCAAAGGATTTTACGAAGAATTAATCCAAATTGTGAAGGAAAAAGGCGCAGAATTTGTTATTGATACGACAGGTGAAGATTTAATGAACGCTTTGCCACAAAAGCCTTTATTGGTCAAGCCAAACAATCATGAGTTGGCAGAATTATATCATACAACCTTTACAAGTGTTGAAGACATTTTACCTTATGGACATCGGTTACTAGAAGAAGGAGCGCAACACGTAATTATCTCAATGGCTGGTGATGGTGCATTACTTTTCACAACAGAAGATGTTTATCGTTCCAACGTTTTAAAACGCCCACTGAAAAATTCTGTTGGCGCTGGCGACTCAATGATTGCTGGTTTTATTGGCAACTTTTCAAAAACACAAGATCCTTTAGAGGCTTTCAAATGGGGTGTCGCTTGCGGTAGCGCGACTGCTTTTTCTGATGATTTAGCCTCAGAAGATTTTATCCAAGAACTTATTCACGAAGTAACAATTGAAAAAATTTCAGAATAAATCCACTAAGGGAGGAAAATAGAGTGAACATTAATGATTTATTAATAAAAGATGTCATGATTATGGATTTACAAGCTACTGATAAAAAAGGCGCAATTGATGAAATGGTCCAAAAATTATACGATGGTGGCCGCATCTCTGACATTGACACTTACAAAGAAGGAATTTTAAAACGCGAAGCACAAACATCGACTGGTTTAGGCGACGGCATCGCTATGCCTCACGCAAAAAATAGTGCCGTAAAAGAACCGACAGTTCTTTTCGCTAAAAGTAAAAAAGGTGTTGATTATGAAGCACTAGATGGACAACCTACTTATCTATTCTTCATGATTGCTGCTCCAGAAGGCGCCAATGATACACATCTCCAAGCGCTTGCGGCCCTTTCTCGATTACTTATTGATCCAGACTTTGTTGGCAAATTGAAAGAAGCGGAAACTCCAGAAGCTGTACAAGCACTTTTCCAAGCAGCGGAAGATCAAAAAGAAGCGGAAGAAAAAGCAGAACAAGAACAAACAACGCCAGCACCAGAAAGCAATCGTAAATATATTATTGCTGTGACTGCTTGTCCTACAGGAATTGCTCATACTTACATGGCCGAAGATGCACTGAAGAAAAAAGCAAAAGAAATGGGCGTAGACATTAAAGTAGAAACAAACGGTTCAGAAGGAATTAAAAATCGTTTAACTGCTGAAGATATTGCTCGTGCTGATGGCGTGATTGTCGTAGCCGATAAAAAAGTAGAAATGAATCGTTTTGATGGTAAAAAATTAGTCAATCGTCCCGTCAGTGATGGAATTCGTAAAACCGAAGAACTAATTAACTTAGCCATTAGTGGTGAAGCTCCTACTTTCCATGGCAGTGACTCGGCTGCAAGCGATCAAGAGGATTCAGCGGAAGGTTCAATCGGTTCTCGTATCTATAAAGATTTAATGAATGGTGTTTCTCATATGTTACCTTTCGTTATTGGTGGCGGAATTGCCATTGCTCTTTCCTTTATGATTGATCAATTTATCGGAGTTCCTCAAGATCAATTAGCCAACTTAGGTAATTACAATGACGTAGCTAGCTGGTTTAACCAAATTGGTGGCGCAGCATTTGGCTTTATGTTACCTGTCTTAGCTGGTTTTATTGCTTCTAGTATTGGGGATCGTCCAGGCTTAGTCGCTGGTTTTGCGGCTGGTGCGTTAGCAAACGCTGGCGGAGCTGGGTTCCTTGGGGCCCTAATCGGTGGTTTCTTAGCTGGTTATGTAGTGGTTCTTTTACGTAAAGTCTTCAAAGGCTTGCCAAAATCATTAGATGGAATTAAAACCATTTTATTCTATCCAGTTTTTGGTTTGATTATTACGGGCTTATTAATGTTAGTCATTAACATCCCGATGAAAGCAATTAATGATGCGTTAAATCATTTCCTACTTGGCTTAGATGGCACAAATGCTGCTTTACTTGGTGCCTTATTAGCTGGTATGATGGCCATCGACTTAGGTGGACCAGTTAACAAAGCTGCTTATGTTTTCGGTACAGCTACGCTAGCAAGTACTGTTGCAGAAGGTGGCAGCGTGGTCATGGCTTCTGTAATGGCTGGCGGAATGGTTCCTCCATTAGCAATTTTCGTAGCAACTCGTTTATTTAAAAATAAATTTACAAAAGATCAACAAGACGCTGGCTTAACCAATATTGTAATGGGACTTTCTTTTGTCACTGAAGGGGCAATTCCTTTTGCAGCAGCTGACCCATTACGTGTGATTCCAAGTTTCGTGGTAGGTTCTGCCTTTACTGGTGCGTTGGTTGGTGCGTTTGGTATCAAATTATTGGCACCACATGGAGGAATCTTCGTCGTCTTCCTATTAAGTAATCCATTACTATATCTATTGTTCATCTTAATTGGGGCGATTATTTCAGGAATTGTCTACGGACTTTTGAAAAAACCTGTCGAAGTACCTGCTTAAAAAAACAGCAAAAAAGCGATTCAACCATGGTTGAATCGCTTTTTTATTATTTTCTCTTTATCGCATAATTTTCTAAATACTCAGGATTTCCTTTGCTTCTGATATACGTATACACGCCCATCACAAAGGCCCCAAGGGTATTGGTAAATAAGTCCCCCATCGTATCCATTAAAGCAGCACGCCCAATAAACGGTTGGCCGTTGGACATATTATAACGTTGTAAATTCATGTTCCCTAATGAATCGCAGATAAATTCCCAAAATTCCCAGAAGACGCCACAAAGCCCTGCAAATGCAAACCCAAATAATAAAAATAACCACGGGGAAACATCGGCGTACTTCGTTTTCTTCAATAGGAAACCAGCAATACCATAACCAACAGCAGTTAACAGCATCGGACTAACAAAGTGTAAAATTTTATCCCAGAACGAAATGATTGAGATCATATGCAACGAGGTTCCTAGGAATACTGAAATAAATAAGAAAAACCAGTAAAAATAAACGATAGTCGGTGGCATAATAATTTTTAAAAATTTATTGACAAGATCCGGTAAAAAGATTAGACCAATTCCAAGTAAACATTCGATAACAAACGTCACACCTTGTTTTGTTGAATACTTGGCCGTAAAAAATTCCCAGAGATTGTACGTCAAGCATAAGATGCCAAACACCACTAATCCATATTTAATTTTCGAATAATTTTTATCCATTTTGACACACCCTTTCAAAAGTTATTTTATATGAAAAAAACTGTAGATGAAAGACACCTTCCATCTACAGTTTTAGAAAACTCTATCGAATGAAGAGCTTATTAAAAATGTTTATTTTTCAACAGCTGTTTCAGTAATTGTTTCAACAGCACGTTTCATACGAATATCGTGTTCTAACATGTCGTTGTTTAATACTTTACGTACTTGTGCTTCAGGCATGTTGTATTGTTCTGCTAAATCTTTCACTTCAGCATCGATGTCTTCTTGTGTTACTTCGATGTTTTCAGCTTTGGCAACTGCTTCAATCACTAAGTTTGTTTTTGTGCGTGTTTCTGCTTCGCCTTCAAATTGTTTGTGTAAATCTTCTTCTGTAGAACCAGTTAATTGGTAGTACATTTCAGGAGAAATTCCTTGGCGTTGCATGTTGTTTAAGAATTCATCCATTGAACGGTGAACTTCGTCGTGAACCATTACGTGTGGTAATTCAACGATTTCAGCATTTTCAACAGCTAAACGAATTGCTTCTTCGTCTTTTGCTTCTTCAGCTGCTGCTTCTTTTGCTTCTGTCAATTCTTTACGGAATTTTTCTTTTAATTCGTCTAATGATTCTACTGAATCGTCAACGTCTTTTGCAAATTCATCATCCAATTCTGGTAATTCTTTTGCTTTTACTTCATGAACAGTTACTTTGAAGACTGCTTCTTTACCAGCTAAATCTTCTGCTTGGTAATCTTCAGGGAAAGTAACGTTTACTTCTACTTCTTCGCCAGCTTTTTTGCCAACTAATTGGTCTTCAAAGCCTGGAATAAATGAATTAGAACCTAATTCTAATGAGTAATTTTCTCCTTTGCCGCCTTCAAATGCTTCGTCGCCTAAGAAGCCTTCAAAGTCGATAACTACAGTGTCGCCGTTTTCAGCAGCGGCATCTTCTTTGATTACTAATTCAGCTTGAGATTCTTGTTCGCGTTTCAAACGTGCTTCCACATCTTCATCTGTTACTTCACGGTCTTGT
Organism: Enterococcus sp. DIV1420a; assembly: GCF_051712165.1. Taxonomy (NCBI): domain Bacteria; kingdom Bacillati; phylum Bacillota; class Bacilli; order Lactobacillales; family Enterococcaceae; genus Enterococcus; species Enterococcus sp. DIV1420a. Next base: position 1,531,952 of record NZ_JBIOOI010000001.1, on the reverse strand, counting down.
TTAGACACTGTTAAGTTTTTGTATTCGCCTAATTTTACTTCAGGTTTTACAGTTACTTCAGCAGTGATAACCCAGTCTTCCCCTTTATTCATGCTTTCAACATCAATTTTTGGTTGTGCTACTGGTTCAATTCCTGCTTCTAAAACAGCCGCTTCATATGCTTCTGGTAAAACAGCATTTAACGCATCTTCGTATAACGCTTCTTCTCCATACATACGGTTAAAAACAGTACGTGATACTTTTCCTTTACGGAAACCAGGTACGTTTAAGTTTTTTTTCACTTTATTGAACGCTTGCGTTAATCCTTTTTCGATTACTGCTTGTTCGATTGAAAAAGTTAATACACCATCATTAGTGCCTTTTTTTTCCCATTTCGCAGACATTTGTTTCCCTCCGAATAACATTTAATTTTATACATCAAACTTTATTTATGCATACCTTTAAATAGTACACTATCCCTAGGAAAATGTAAATATTTTAAGTGCTAAGAAGTGAAAGAAAGACTCGATTTTTAGCAAACTATCAGCTTTTTAATTTTTTCGGATTAAAAAAGCATAGAATTTCGAGAAATTTCCTTCTTAAAACACTAAAAGATTGTGAACAAAATATCTTGTTCACAATCGGATGTAATCGCTTTACTTTATGAATGGCCCATTATAGAATGTATGTACTCAATATTTACGCATTATATATTTTCGTCATTATACATATAATATCAAAAAAGGAGAGGATGGTTTTGAATAAGTTCGTCTGGGGAATCTTTTCTTGCATCATATCATGGCTTTTTTTATCGCTGACTCAACCTTTGATAGCTCATTCTGAAACACTGAACCCTACAACTCACGCCTCTACTTTTAGTGAAACATTTACTTCAGTTTCAACAGAACAACAAACAACTCAAGCAACCGATATCGTGGAACAAGAAACCGAGCAAACCCATGCTTCCTCTGAAAACGATGAACCTATGGCACCTACGCCAGCTAGTGTTTCTGTTGGTAATAGCACCTTAAAAAGTACCTTAAGCACGGGAACGTATAACCAAGATATTATCACACTTTCGTATGAATACAGTGTGACACTTATCGGCTTAGCAATTAATGATCGACCGATTATTGCTATTCAACTTCCTACAGAAATTTCAAGCCAGTTAGATAACGACACTCTAAAGCAACAAGATTTTCTGACTCTTTTAACAGGGACTGTCAGTTATCCAGGAACAGCCACTCAAGATATTCACAGTTCAACTAACGGCGTCAGTCTCTCTTATAGTAGCACTTATCATTCTGTTTATCTGACTTTTCCAAGTAGCACCTTGGTGTTACTTCCCGGAACCAAATGGTCTGCCGCCATTTCTTTTGATGTGGGCGCACTTTATAAACGAGGAATTTCAATCCCTCCTGCTCTTAACGGCAAAGACTATCCGATTCGAGGAACCTTTACAGATGTTGGCACTGGATTAGGCGCAATTAATATTATTATTGGGAATAATACAAAAACAGGCGTAATTAGCAAAGCTCAACTTAATTTAGGGAATTATCCCGTTCCTCAAGTCACACCAGCCAAACTAACTCAACCAAATCATCTGGACACTACTGTAACAGGGACCATTCAACAAGTACAAGACCCAAACTATAGCTACTCTGTTCAATTAACCTTGAACCCCTATGATGGAACCACTACCCCCATAGTGGTGAAGGGAATTTCTGTTGATGCAGCTGGAAATTTCTCGACATCGTTAGCTTCACCATTAGAATATGGCGACACGCTCTCTACAATTGTCTTTGCTCGTTCCAAAACGTCAACCGACTATATTCAAAGCAGCCCCTCAGCTGACCAAAGTGTCAATTGGTCAATCCAACCAGTCACAAACGTAGTCGCTAATGCTGGCTCAACTCAACTTTCAGGTAAAGCTTCTCAAGCATCTAACGGAACCTATCAAGTTAAAGTACAAATAAATGGTGGTTCTATTTTCACAACGTCCTTAGATTCCAATGGCCATTTTCAATTTGCTAATTTACCCACTTTCCAAGGGGGAGAAACGGTCAGCTTGTGGGTCCAAGGGCTCAGCAATCGCACTGGCCTGCCTTTGCTAACCAGTTCTACTGTTTCTCAAACAGTTGCTTATTCTGTGCCTCAACTAACGGTCACGCAAATCATTGAGCGGAAAAATGCACAAGGGCTCTGGGAAGCTGCAAACTCTGTCGTAAGTGGTCAAATCATTCGTTTTACGTTAACCACACGTTTAACCAATCAACCAGCAACGTGGATGAATCAGCAATTACGAGCAACGGTGCCTAAAGGACTGTCCCAACTTTCAGCTGCTACATTAACAAAACAATCAGCAGCAGGTTTAAGTACGCCAATAGCTGGGCTTCAACTTTTAACTGATAGTTCCACTGGTTTGCCGTATTGGAGTTATCATAATTCGCTGCCAGCAGATAATTTTACGGAAGCCAATACACAATTCACCTTACAATATACAGCAACGGTTACAGAAGAATGGATAAACCAATTTCTTTTATTTTCTAGCACGGTTACTGGCAATGATGGTGGCGGAACGCCAATTACGCCAATCACTAAGGAACAGTCTTTACCTATCAAAAACGGTACCCTCCGTTTTGTGCAGATGCCAACTACAGTTTCCTTTAAAAATTTACCTTTTCCCAGCAAACGAACCATATACTCACCATCGACCATCAGCGCTCCTTTCCTCATTGCCGATGGTCGAGTTGCAAAAACACCATGGCACTTGTTGGTAAGAGAGAGTCAGCCCATGCATTCAACTTCTACAAATAAAACGATCCAGCAAGCTTTCATTTATCGAAAAAACGGCAGTGATTTTCCTCTCTCCTCTTTAGCAACCGAAGTTTATCAATACACCGCAACGGACGATAACAATGTAGAAATTCCTTGGAACCAACAAAATGGACTTTTTTTAAGCGTTGCTCCTGACCTTAATTTAACGGTCAAAGAATCTTACACTGCCGAATTACAATGGATTCTTTCTGATACACCCCTCTAATTAGGATTTAGCTTTTTTAAAAGTTAAAAATAAACAAGAAAGAAGGAATAAAAAATGAAAAAGATCGTGCGCATTTCAAGCATTTTGTTCGTTGCTACGCCTCTTATGCTTTTAAATAGTCCAAAAGTTGAAGCAGCTCAAGTCGCTTCTATTCAATCCAACGCTGATATTACGTTTGCTCTTGATAATACTGTCACGCCACCTGTCAACCCGACGAACCCTTCTCAGCCTGTGACACCTAATCCTGCTGATCCTCATCAACCTGGTACAGCCGGCCCCCTTAGTATTGACTATGTTTCAAATATCCATTTTGGATCAAAACAAATTCAAGCCGGAACAGCGATCTATTCGGCACAACTGGATCAAGTGCAAAATAGTACTGGCGATTTAATTAGCGTGCCAAACTATGTCCAAGTAACTGACAAACGTGGTCTAAATCTTGGCTGGAAATTATCAGTTAAACAGAGTGCGCAATTTGCTACAAGTGATTCAACACCCGCTGTTTTGGATAATGCGTCCTTGACCTTTTTAGCAGCAACACCCAATTCAACACAGTTACTTTCTTTGGCGCCATTAACGGTCCCAGTAACCTTGGATCCAACTGGTGCCGCCACTTCTCCTGTGGCGACTGCCGCTCTTTCAACAGGAATGGGCACTTGGACATTAGCTTTTGGTAGCGGAGCGACCGCTGCTCAAGGCATTCAATTAACTGTTCCTGCGACAACGAAAAAAGTTGCAGCTAAACAATATAAAACAACGCTTACTTGGATTTTGGATGATACACCACTTTAAAAGAAAACAAACAAGGTATTGCATGAAACAACTTCATGCAATACCTTCTTATAAAAAATTGTCAAAAAGGAGTGCACACTATGAATCAGCAGCTTTTTAAATGGCTCCATGCTATTAGCGTCATCATTTTTTTATTTTTTATTGGCTCTTATTCTGTAGAAGCAAGCGAAATGACTTTTTCTGTAAAAGCCATTTTACCCGACAATCAACGAACCAAAGAGACAAGTTATTTTGATTTACGTGTCGCTCCAAACCAAACACAAAAGCTACAAATCGAACTAACGAATCAAACAGCCAACGACATTACCGTGCTAGCTTCAGCCAATGCAGCGATTACTAATGATAATGGCTTGGCAGATTATTCTCATGCTGAAACAAAAAAAGATCCGTCTGCACCTTTTACTTTTAATGAGATTGCGCAATTACCAAAAGAAATCCACCTACCTAAACACTCAACCAAGACTGTTGAATGTCAGCTTACTTTACCGGAAAAACCATTTAATGGGTATGTTTTAGGAGGACTCTACTTTGAACAAAAGTCAGATGAACAACCTGCTCACTCAGAAAACGGCGTGGCCATCAATAATCGTTTTTCTTATGTAGTCGGTGTCTTACTTAGTGAAACAGATGAACCTGTTCAGCCAGAATTATCTTTAAATGAAGTAAAAACCGATCAAGCTAACGGTCGTAACCGCGTATTAATGAATCTCCAAAACAAACAAGCGGCTATGATTAAAAAATTACAAGTCGATGCCTCTTTATATTATGAAAAAGAAGCTAAACCTCGCTACGAAAATCACCAAGAGTCGTTAACAATGGCCCCTAATACAAATTTTAATTATCGGATTGACTTAAAGGAACAACCTTTTGTTCCTGGAAATTATACTGTAAAAATCAAAGCAAACGATGGCTATCAAGACTATTCGTGGGAAAAACACTTAGTTATCCAAGAAAAAGAAGCTAAAAAATACAATGCTACCGCCGTCAACCTCCCACCTGAAAAACACACCAATTTCCCTTGGAAACTGGTGAGTAGCATCACGCTAGTTTTTCTATTCATTTTGGGAAGCACGATTTATTATTTCAAGAAAAAAATACGTGAAGCGCAACAATAAAAAAGCACATCGACAATTGTCGATGTGCTTTCATAATCACTTAATTATTTTGTATATTCTTCAACTAATGCAACGACTTCTTCCATCGTGTCGCATTCTTTTAATGCGCGGTCAGCAAGTTCAGCCATTTTAGTTGTGTCTAGACGTTTCATCAAGCTACGTGTTTTAAGGATAGATGTAGCACTCATTGAGAACTCATCTAAGCCCATACCCAATAGTAATGGAACAGCTGTTTGATCGCCCGCCATTTCACCACACATACCAGCCCATTTACCTTCAGCGTGTGCTGCATCAATTACATTTTTAATTAAACGTAAGATTGATGGGTTGTATGGTTGGTATAAGTAAGAAACGCGTTCGTTCATACGGTCTGCCGCCATTGTGTATTGGATTAAGTCGTTGGTTCCAACACTAAAGAAGTCTACTTCTTTGGCAAATTTATCAGCTAATACGGCAGCTGCTGGAATTTCAATCATAATACCTACTTGGATATCTTTTGAAACTTCAACACCTTCGTTGACTAATTTTTGTTTTTCGTCTTCAAAGATTGCTTTCGCTGCTCTAAATTCTTTCAAAGTAGCAACCATTGGGAACATGATACGTAAGTTACCATGAACAGACGCACGTAATAATGCACGCATTTGTGTACGGAACATGCCGTCACCTAGTTCTGATAAGCTAATACGTAATGCACGGTAACCTAAGAATGGGTTCATTTCGTGTGGTAATGTTAGGTAAGGAAGCTCTTTGTCCCCACCAATATCCATTGTACGAACCACAACGGGTTTTCCTTCCATTCCTTCAAGAACTGCTTTATACGCTTGGTATTGGTCCTCTTCAGTTGGAAAGTCAGATGAATCCATGTATAAGAATTCTGTACGATATAAACCAACAGCTTCGCCGCCGTTTTTGTGTACGCCTTCTAAATCTTTTGGTGTACCAATGTTTGCAGCTAACTCAACATGTTTGCCGTCAGCTGTCACTGTTTCTGCATTTTTCAGTTTATCCCATTCTGCTTTTTGATCTGCATAAGCTTTTGCTTCTGCTTCAAATTCAGATTTTTCAGCATCTGTTGGGTCAATAATAACATCCCCAATGATTCCGTTCACTGCTAAAATATCGCCTGCTTTTACTTTGTCAGTAATTTCTTTTGTACCAACGATTGCAGGGATTTCTAACGAACGAGCCATGATTGCTGAGTGAGAAGTACGTCCGCCGATGTCTGTCACAAAGGCTTTAACATACGTACGGTCTAATTGTGCAGTATCACTAGGTGTTAAGTCATGGGCAACCACGATTACTTCTTCGTTAATCATTGAAGGATTTGGAAGAGTCACACCTAATAAATGTGCTAAGATACGTTTGGCAACGTCACGAATATCTGCTGCACGCTCTTGCATGTAAGCATTGTCGTCCATTGCTTCAAACATACCAATATACATATCCGTAACTTCTTTCAAGGCAGCTTCTGCATTGACTTTGTTGTCTTGGATATTTTGTTTGATTTGACCAACCATTTCTGGGTCAGATAAAACCATTAAATGAGCATCGAAAACTTGCGCTTCTGCTTCACCAAGGCTTTGAGCTGCTTTGTCGCGAATTGCTTGCAACTCTTCAGTAGATTTTGCTAAAGCATCGTCTAAGCGAGTTGCTTCTGCATCAGTATCTTCTACGGAAGTTTTGTTGAAAGACAAGTCAGGTTGAACTAGCAGGTAAGCTTTAGCAACAGCAACGCCATCACTTGCGGCAATCCCTTTTAGCATCTCAGACATTATTCAGCCAATCCTTCTTTTTGTAATGTTTCAACGATTGCTGCCATTCCTTCAGCTTCGTCAGCACCATCAACAGTGATTGTTACGTCAGAACCTTGACCAACGCCTAAAGACATAACGCCCATGATTGATTTTAAGTTAACAGATTTACCTTTGTATTCTAAGTTAATATCTGAGTTAAATTTGCTTGCAGTTTGTACTAATAAAGTAGCTGGACGTGCGTGAATTCCTGTTTCTGCTACAATGTGAAATTCTTTCTTTTCCATATAAATCGGTCTCCTTCGTAAATAAAAAATTTTTATGTTAGGGTTTTCCTTTCTTGATACGCTAAAATCAAACGTCTACTCGAAAAAAGACCCTTTCAGTTTCTAAGATTACCATTTTTTTCTATCTTACACAACACTTTTTGCTTAAATTTCGTGATGTTTTGCACTGACTATTCTTCCTCTTTTTGGTAACGATAAATGATTCGTCCATTTAACCCCGCTTCTCCAACAATTTCCGCGCGGTCAGGTAAAGAAATCCAAGCATCACGAAATTGGAAAAATTCATTTTGCTCCACGATTAATTCAGAGATTTCTCCAGCTTTTAATGAAGCAATTTTTTCTACAAAAGGATTTTCAGCCATTGATTTCACCACTCTTTCTCTTAAATATCAACTCTTATAGTTTACTTGAAAATGGCGCAATTGTCTGTAAAAAAATCGAATCTTTGTCTTTTTTTAAACAAGGTCTTTTACTTGATTCTCTTACAAAAAATGCTATAATAACCTCAAAGGTCAAAAATGGTCAAGTGGTTTTGTAGACAGAATTTATTCCTGCTATCTAGTACTTGGCTGGTTTGAGAAAAAATGGTTTGTTTACTAGAAATAATAGAACAAACAACTATTTTTCTGGCCTCAGTTATTTTGAAAGGATGTGTTTCATTCAATGATTTGTCAAAATTGTCAACAAAATGAAGCAACAATTCATTTATATGCAAATGTGAATGGTCAAAGAAAACAACTGGACTATTGCCAAAGCTGCTATCAAAAATTAAAAAATCAAGCAAATAATTCCCCTCAAAATATGGGACAAGACCCTTTTGGCTTTGGGAGTTTAGACGATTTATATCGCTCTCTTTCTCGCCAAATGCAACAAGGTAATCCTTATGAACAACAAACACCACCCACTCAATTTGGTGATGGTGGTAATGGAGGTCAACCCCCTCGCGGAGGCGCTGGCGCTGGTCAAGGTTTACTAGGCGAGTATGGGATTAACATCACCGAAGCGGCACGCCAAGGAGATATCGATCCTGTGGTAGGACGTGACCAAGAAATTAAGCGTGTCATTGAAATCTTAAATCGCCGTACAAAAAACAACCCCGTTTTAATCGGTGAACCAGGTGTTGGTAAAACAGCCGTTGTCGAAGGTTTAGCCCAAAAAATTGTCGATGGCGATGTGCCCCAAAAATTATTGGACAAAGAAGTCATTCGTTTAGATGTGGTTTCACTTGTTCAAGGAACTGGTATTCGCGGACAATTTGAAGAACGGATGCAAAAATTGATTGAAGAAATCACTGAAGCTGAAAATGTCATTTTATTTATTGATGAAGTCCATGAAATTGTGGGTGCTGGTGCTGCTGGTGATGGCAATATGGATGCTGGCAATATTTTAAAACCAGCCTTAGCACGTGGTGAATTACAATTAGTCGGTGCCACAACTTTAAATGAGTACCGTATTATTGAAAAAGATGCTGCCTTAGAACGTCGGATGCAACCAGTCCAAGTAGATGAGCCAACCGTTGCCGAAACCATAACGATTTTACATGGTTTGCAAAAACGTTATGAAGATTATCATCATGTTAAATATACAGATGAAGCGATTAACGCAGCAGCAAACTTATCCAACCGTTACATTCAAGATCGCTTTTTACCAGATAAAGCGATTGACTTGTTAGATGAATCTGGTTCAAAAATGAATCTAACTATCCAACTCGTTGATCCAAAAACAATTGATAAAAAATTAGCAGAAGCGGAACAACAAAAACAACAAGCTTCCGCAGAAGAAGATTTTGAAAAAGCGGCTTACTATCGTGATCAAATCAATAAATTACAAGCAATGAAAGAAAAACAAATCAGCGATGAAGAAACACCCGTCATCACTGAAAAAGATATTGAAGCCATTGTGGAACAAAAAACTGGCATTCCTGTCGGTGACTTAAAAGAAAAAGAACAAACCCAATTGAAAAATTTAGCTGTTGACTTAAAAGCTCATGTTGTCGGACAAGATGATGCCGTCGATAAAGTAGCTAAAGCGATTCGTCGCAATCGTGTAGGCCTAGGCAAACAAAACCGCCCAATTGGTTCCTTCTTATTTGTTGGGCCAACAGGCGTTGGTAAAACAGAATTAGCAAAACAATTAGCCTTTGAGCTATTCGGTTCAGAAGATTCGATGGTTCGTTTTGATATGAGTGAGTATATGGAAAAACACAGTGTTTCTAAACTGATTGGTTCTCCTCCAGGCTATGTTGGGTATGACGAAGCTGGACAACTCACAGAAAAAGTCCGTCGTAATCCTTATAGTTTAATTTTATTGGATGAAATTGAAAAAGCGCATCCTGATGTTTTACACATGTTTTTACAAATTCTCGACGATGGTCGTTTAACAGATGCACAAGGTCGTACAGTCAGCTTTAAAGACACCATCATTATCATGACAAGTAATGCTGGAACAGGAGCTGTGGAAGCCAACGTTGGCTTTGGCGCTGCCCGTGAAGGTGTGACTAAATCTGTTTTAGGTCAATTGAACAACTTCTTCACCCCCGAATTCCTTAACCGTTTCGATGGTATTATCGAATTCAAAGCATTAAGCAAAGAAAACCTGATGAACATTGTCAGCTTGATGTTAGAAGAAGTAAATGGCTTATTAGCTAAACAAAAATTACACATTGAGGTTCCAACAGAAGTCAAAGAAAAACTCGTTGATTTAGGTTATGATCCTGCAATGGGCGCTCGTCCTTTACGTCGAACAATTCAAGAACAAATTGAAGACGGCATTGCTGAATACTATCTAGATCATCCTGAAAATCATCAATTAGTCGCAGCGTTAGATAACGAAGGTAAAATTATCGTAACTGGCGCACAAGAAGTGACTAAAACAGAAACTTCAACATCTGACCAAGCAGAATAATCAAAAATCCACACGCATTAATAACAATGCGTGCGGATTTTTTTATGCTTTTCACTTTTTATTTTCATCAAAAAAAACTATAATAGAAGAAAGATATTCGTATACTTGTTCCTCATAGAAAAAATTCAATCTGGAACTCCTGTACATAATTGGAAACGCTCTTTTGCAGCACACAACTATAATGAGGTGATAAAATGAAATTAGTGAATGTGACCAATAGCTACAAACAATTAGTAAATAAACAATTGGAAAACACGGATGCTTACTTTGTAAAAGTCTACTCAGCAGGAAACACGACCGCTGTCTATTCAGAAGCAGCTCACCATGTGGAAGTTCTGATTATGAATAAAAATCGTCGCATTCGTCCGACAGAAGTAAAAGAAATTTTAGCAAAACTGTTAAAACGATTACCTAAAGAGGCTTATGACCCAGATGAAATTTCTATCATTGAATTAAATCATGTGACCGAAGTGTCTGTTCCATTAAAAGTTTCCCTCATGGAAAACTAAAAAAAACTGCCGAAGTTTCCCCACTTCGGCAGTTTTTTTAATTTATTGTGACGTTATTTTTTTACAAGACTTTGATAATTTTCCGACCAGGCTTCCTCATTTGTCGGACTGACTAATTTATTTTCCTCGATTGCTTTTTTTCTTAAGTCATCTACTTCTTTTTTGAAATTTTCCCCCGATTTTTGAGCATAATCTTTTGAAAAATATTTTGATTGGCGAGAATAAGCCTTCAGTTTCGCATCTTTAATCTCTTCTTCTGTATCTGCAAAATATTCATCATAACGAAGATCGGTTATTTTCCCTGAATCTTTTAACGTAATAACCGTTAAACGTCCAGAAAGCCCCTCCCCAAAATCTTCTGTTAGACTTGTATAATGTTCTTTTGAAGGTTCTTTGATTTCCTTGGCTAAAGCCCTAGCAGCAGGAAGATAACCATTATTAGCGCTATTGGATTGACCTTTGGCTGTCTGGAATGCGCCATCTAGACGATTTTCAGCAACCATTTGATTTTCTAGAAAAGTCATCGTATTAACAACGGTCACTAACGATTGATCAGTTCGGGCGTTGTTCGCTTGAAAATTTGCATAGCCGGATAAACGTTTTGTCACTCCTGCCCATTCTTCAGAATAATAGTTTTTAGGTCCACGTTCATCAAATTCCACTAACTGAATTTGTTGATCCTTAACAACGACATCAATTAAAGCCGTATAGCCGCCATCAAACACGACTTCATGATGATAATAATCCCCTTGAACTTCCCCGATTTCTGGACGACCTGACCAATACATCTTCTGGGCTTTTTCTTCTGGACTAATTCCTGATTGTCCATTATTAGCTTCTACTGTAGCGCCAGAAACAGCATCAACTTCAAAGGTATGTCCATTACGCTCATAACTCACTTTGGCAGCACTCTCCTTCGGTTGATCATTCGTGTTTGTCTGCTCCTCCTGCTTTACAGAAGTGGCATTAGTGGCTGCCGAGGCACCACTCGTTACTTGGACTGCTTCTGCTTCAGTACTTTCTTTCATTTTTTCAGTTCGTTGATCTGGTTGGCACCCCATTAAAACAATCATTGAACAAAATAACCCGACAACTATCTTTTTAGTTTTCATTTTTCCTCCTTTTAAAACTCATTGAATTACCATTTGATTTTAATATAAGTAGAATGAAAAGTATACTAAGCAATCGTTTTTTCTTCATACGGCGATAAACTTAACTGTCCAGATAAATACTCACCTAAATAGATTTCCTGTAATCTTTGGAAGCCTTGTTCTTGGATTTGCGTTAATAGCCAGTGCTCATCTTTTTTGATTAACTCTAGGACATCCATGTTGGCTTGACCGTCCACAATAATCGGATAACGAATACTTTCATCGCCATATTCGACGATTGTTAATTGACCATTTTGTTCTAAAACCGCCCGTTTAACAAGCTGGACTTCATAAATACCATTTGCTCGTAATTTAAACATTAGATCATTTGCAGAAATACCATTTTTCAAACATTCCTTCACCACAACCTGTCCATCCTTGATTAAAGTAATGGGTTTACCATCCACAATTTGCTTCACATAGCGATTGTGTTCTTTTGCAAATTTTAAAATTAAGACTAATAATGTCCACAAAATTAACACTAATACAAATTGGAGCACCGTAATTGAATCATTATAAATAACACCACCAATAATGCCCCCCAATACATAGTTTTGCACTTGGTCCATAGCCGATGTGGGCGCCAAATTGCCTTTTCCCATCAAATTAATTTGGACAATTAAACAAATAATACCTAAAGCAAATTTAATAATAATTGGACTATAAAACTGCATTAATTTTCCCTCACTTTACTTTATGATTTCAATCGTTGGTGTTAATAAATACGTTTCTTGTAACGTATAAGACTGCTGATCCGTACTTAAACTCATTTTGTAAAAGACTTCGTCAATTTTAACTATGGTTCCGTCAGCCAGTTGTGTACCATTGACATAAACTTTTTCTGGAGAAACCTTTTTTTCCTGTGCCACTTGTTCGACAAAATGTACCATTTGTGAAGATTGTGAATGCTGATTTTGGTTCAGTTGATAATTGGAATATTGAACCCCTAAAACAAATAATAATGATAAAAAAATAATAATACTTAATTCACGATATTTCGTTTGAATTTGATGTCGCACATAAAAACTAAACACAATGACTAGCCCGATTAACAAAGCAAAAATAAAAAAATACTTTAAGTAATCATTTAAATTAGATTGGCTTTTTAAATACTCGATGCCATAAAAATTCATGTTCTTGTCCACTCCTTGATAGGTTCGTTATAGTAAGTATTCTATCTCAAAAAAAACAATCACGCCTGCTTTAATACCTTATAACAAGAAAAAGCTCAGCGCAATCATCTTGAGAATGACTGCGCCGAGCTTCAATCTTCTAAAGATTCAGCTACTGATTGATTACAAATTAATTTTACATCAAACTTTTCAGTTCAACATCTGGATATTTATCCGCAAACCAGCGTTCCGCAAATTGGTTTTCAAATAAGAACAATGGTTGATCGAAACGGTCCCGTGCCAAAATGTTTCGGCTAGAGCTCATGCGTTCATCTAAATCTTCTGGATTAATCCAGCGGGCAATTTTAGAACCCATTGGCGTCATTACCACTTCAGCATTGTATTCATTAGACATTCGGTATTGGAAAACTTCAAACTGCAATTGACCTACGGCGCCAATGATATATTCTTCCGTTAAATATGTTTTATATAATTGAATGGCTCCTTCTTGAACCAGTTGGTAAATTCCTTTATGGAAAGATTTTTGTTTCATCACGTTTTTGGCAGTTACTTTCATGAATAATTCAGGGGTAAATGACGGCAACTCTTCGTATTGAACATTCATTTTCCCTTCATACAAAGTATCGCCAATTTGGTAATTTCCTGTGTCGTACACACCGATAATATCGCCTGCAACAGCTTCTGTGACGTTTTCGCGGGCATCCGCCATAAATTGTGTCACGTTACTTAATTTGACTTTTTTACCTGTTCTACCTAAGGTCACGTCCATGCCTCTTTCAAAAACACCTGAACAAATTCGAACAAAGGCAATTCGATCACGATGGGCTGGGTTCATATTCGCTTGAATTTTAAAGACAAAGCCTGAAAATTCTTTTTCATAAGGACTTACTTCGCCACCCTCTTCTGTTTTATGCGCATGTGGCGCAGGCGCAAATTGTAAGAAGGTTTCTAAAAATGTTTGAACCCCAAAGTTTGTCAAAGCAGAACCGAAGAAGACTGGCGTTTGATCACCACGAGCGATTTTTTCCTCGCTAAATTCATCGCCTGCTTCTACCAATAACTCAACATCTTCCAACACTTGTTGATAAACGCTGTTATTGTGCAATGGTAAATCGCTTGGGATATCGCCATCTTTTAAAGGAATAAAACGCTCCCCGCCATTATTTTCTGGACGATATAATTCCACACGTTCATTATAAATATCGTATAGACCTTCTAGGCCTTTTCCCATACCAATTGGCCAGTTCATTGGATAAGATTCAATATCCAATAGTTCTTCCAATTCTTCTAAAAGTTCCAATGGTTCCCGTCCGTCACGGTCCAATTTGTTAATAAAAGTAAAAATTGGAATACCACGTTTTTTAACAACTTGGAAAAGTTTTTTCGTTTGTGCTTCAATCCCTTTGGCACTATCAATAACCATCACAGCACTATCCACGGCCATTAAGGTCCGATACGTATCCTCTGAGAAATCCTCATGCCCTGGGGTGTCCAAGATATTAATCCGTTTGTCTTGATAGTCAAATTGCATCACAGAACTCGTTACCGAAATTCCCCGTTGTTTTTCAATTTCCATCCAGTCAGATTTGGCAAAGTTCCCTGTTTTTTTCCCTTTGACTGTTCCAGCTTGGCGGATGGCGCCCCCAAATAATAATAATTGTTCAGTAATCGTTGTTTTCCCAGCATCCGGATGGGAAATAATCGCAAACGTACGGCGACTATCGACTGCTTCTTTTTGATTGATCGTCATAAAAATCTCCTTATCACTTGTGATGTTTATTTATTTATTTTCTTCAGCATAATTTTTGATTAACCTTTGCTAGTATATCATGTCAAGCCTTGAGAATAAAGAGCTGCTGTTGGCTGTTTTTTAAAAGGAAAACCTGCGACATTAGTCAAAACGACTGATGCCACAGGTTATTTTTAACGTCTTGGTTCGTCATCTTCCATTTCTTTACGGAAAAAACGACGATTTTCTTCTGGTTCTTCATCGACAGTTTCTTCATCGTAGAAATGAACGCGTAAGACTAGCAAACGTGTGCCTTCCATTTCTTCAGCGGTTAACTTAATATTGCCCACTTCAAAAGAAGGTTTTTCCCCTTCATCAGGAATGGTTCCTAATGCTGTAATTAAGTAACCTGCCATTGTATCAACATCGCTCATGTGTAAATCTGTTTCAAATACTTCATTAAATTCGTCAATTAACATGCGTCCTTGAACCAAATATTCATTGTCGGCCACTTGTGTATATAAATTTTCTACTTCATCTGTTTCATCGTCAATTTCACCAACGATTTCTTCTAGTAAATCTTCCAGTGTTGCTAAACCGACAACACCGCCATATTCATCTAGTAAAATCGCCATTTGGTTTTGTGTTCGTTTTAACTCATAAAGTAAATCATCAATAAAAATGGTTTCTGGGACAAATAATGGTTCTTGGATGATCGCGCCTAATTCAATGTTTTCAAAGCCTAAATTACGTGCAGCTTTTAGTAACGTTTTGGTATGTAAAATACCAACAATTTTATCTTTGTCTTCACTATAAACAGGAATCCGAGAATAATTTTCTCCTAAAATTAAATTGATGTTTTCTTGGACATCATCTTGGATGTCAACCATGAATGCGTCTGTCCGAGGAACCATTACTTCTCGTGCCACTTTTGTATCTAATGAAAAGACACCTTGTAACATTTCTAGTTCTTCGTTTTCCAAAACACCTTCTGTTTCAAGCATGTAGCGCATTTCATCTCGAGTCATCTTCGAATCGGCATCATCGAAAGTCATTGGTGTGATTTTGGATAATAAATCGGTCGAAGCCGATAGCAACCAAACGAAGGGACGCGCGATAACTCCTAAAAAGCGGACTGCACCAGAAGTCAATTGAGCGACTTCTTCTGATTTATTCATAGCAATTCGTTTAGGGTATAATTCACCAAATACAATAGAAACGTACGTTAACAAAGCTAAGATAATGATACTGGCAAGACTCTTAGCTGCGGCGCCGCCACCTAATACAGGGGCCAAACGACTAGATAAAGTCTCTGCTAATGAAGCACCAGATAGGATATTAACCAAAGTAATCCCTACTTGGATTGTGGATAAAAAGTTATTGGGGTCTTGCAATACCTTAAGCAATTTTTGAGCTTTTGCGTCGCCGTCTTCCGCTTTTTGTTCCACACGATTCTTGTTAACAGATACGACTGCAATTTCCGCCGCTGCCAAAAAGGCATTGATAAACGTCAACACGACTAATAATAGAAGTTGCGCAATTAGCGACTGACTCTCAGGGTCAGCATTATTCATAATGTTCTCTCTCTCCTTAATTGTTGATAATTCCGAGGCTGTACTTTCGTACTCTTTTAACGTTCTTCCTCTTTTTATGGTTAGGCTTAGAAACAGACACAATCAGTATTATGACAGGTTATTTTCTATCCTAATCCATAAAATCATAGCACGAAAGATTAGCGGATTCAATCATTAACCGTTATTTTCTTTCGTATTTGTTTCATTCCCTAAAAGAACGGCATTGGTAACTTTTTCACTACGACCCGCTTTGACCATATCAATAACATAGTAGATAATGGTCCGGCAGATTGCGTAAAATGGGACGCCAAGGAAAATACCTAGCAAACCTGCTAAATTTCCTGCTACCAATAAAATTAAAATAATCGTTAATGGATGGATTTTTAGAGATTTTCCGATAACGTTTGGATAAATAATATTTCCGTCCAATTGTTGAACCACTAGCACCACTAAACAACATAAGGCTGCTTTGACGGGTTCATTAAAGATGGTCACTAAGACAGCAGGCGCTAATCCTAGATAAGGGCCTAGATAGGGAATCAAATTCGTAAAGCCGGCAATGACACCAAATAAAAAGGCATAACGAACGCCAAGCAATGAATACCCAATAATCGTAAATGTACCGACAAATAAACATTCAATCGCTTGTCCACTAATATAACTGGATAAGGTTTGGTTCAATTGTCCTAAAAGATCCACAATATCATCTTTTCTTTTCTCAGGTAAAAAGCGTTGAACCGCTGGTACTAGCTTATCTCCATCTTTTAACATATAAAATAAAATAAATGGCGCAGTGACCAAAACAATAGTGGTTGACGCCACCGTTGATACGATTGAACCTAAGCTACTTGATAAACTACTTAAAAATTGTTGGATAATATTTGCATAAGAAATATCCATTTTTTCAATATAGCTTGTTAAATCAATTTGTTTAAAAATAGGTAACTCCGCAATCTCATAAATCCAGGTCTCCACTTGTTTAAAGAAATCCGGCATACTTGATGCTAAACTAGCTAGCTGATCTGCCAACTTAGGGATAATTGTTAATAAGATCAGAACTAATGCGATGATTAGTAATAAAAATACCAGTAAGACGGCATAAATTCGTTTCATTTTCGTCTTCATTAGTAGATTGACCACAGGATTTAGTAAATAATACAAAAAGCCTGCTACTAAGACTGGGGCAAACAACGTTGAAAAGAATGTCCCAATCGGTGCAAATAAGAAATTAATTTTCGAAGCAATAAATAATAGCATGGCCACGACAAGTAATTCAACTGACCAGAAAAATAATTTCGATTCTTTAAATCGATTAATCACATCGGCTCCTCCTTTATTTTTATTCAATTGTTGCTGTTTTATTTTATCACACCTTCCCCCCTCAGTCATTGAGAATACTTCATTGCTAGAACTTTTTCGTGGTATAATAAAATAGAAACAGATTCTGAACTTGGGGGTTTTTCTATGCATGTAGCTCAAACAAAAGATACCATGAGTGATCTTTATTTAGATGCTGTCCGGCTTCGTCAACGCGTATTCGTAGCGGAACAAGGGGTACCAGAAGAGATGGAAATCGATGAATATGAAGCACGTTGTATTCACTTTGTTTTGTACACGAACCATGTAGCTGTCGCAACTTGTCGCTTGCTTCCACTAGAAAATGGCGTTATGAAATTACAACGAATGGCCGTTGAAAAAGCTTACCGTGGCGCCGACTATGGACGAGTGATTATGGAAGCGGCGGAAAATTTTGCCAAAGAACAAGGCTACCACAAGATTACTCTAGAAGCACAAGTCACCGCTGTAGGCTTCTATGAACGTTTAGGCTATCAAAAAACAGGAGCACCTTTTATGGATGCTGGCATTGAACACTACGAAATGAATAAAGAACTATAACACCAATTAAATCGGAAAATTTAGAGCTTGGAGCATTAGCCATTTTGGCTAATGCTCCAAGCTCCTTTTGTGGGCTGTTTACATCGGCTATTTTTTTGATAGCTGTTGATAACGTTGATACCAGATATCTACATACTCGGGCGAGAAGGGGCCTTTTTCGTTATTAATCCAATCCACTAAAGTCTTGACATTTTCTTTTAAAATGAAGTCAATATCTTCTGGATAATCCATTAGTTTGCTATGAAATTCATATTCATCAACGTCTAGTAAACGTTTTTCACCATCTGGAAAAACCTTGATATCTAAATCATAATCAATATACTTCAACGCTTCGTCATCTAAAACATATGGCGAAGCCAGATTGCAGTAATACGAAACCCCCTTTTCTCTAATCATTGCTATTATATTGAACCAATATTTCTTGTGAAAATAAACAATGGCTGGTTCACGAGTCACCCACCGACGTCCGTCGGATTCCGTTACTAACGTGTGATCGTTCACACCAATTAAAGAATACTCGCTCGTTTTTAGTACCATCGTATCACGCCACGTTCGATGTAAATGTCCGTCATGTTTATAACTCTGAATGGTTACAAACTCGCCTTCTTTAGGAATTCCCATAATACCCCAACTTTCCCCAAATAAAGTAAAGCAATGTTACTTTTTGGGTGTTCATACATCGATATCGAAATAATTATATCATATCTTTTGAGTTTGCGTACATTGAGTTCACTTAAAGAAGACGATTTCTGAAAAAATTTAATTCAGATGACCAATTAGTTCAAATTCAGTAAATATTTTCAGCTTAATTACTGGATTTTTTCAAAGACTGATACTGCGCTCTCTCTTAAAACCTGATTTAATTCGTCAACATTTGTTTTACCAGTTGTTTCAAGCCACGCAACGGCTGCTTCAGAACCTTGTTGAACAAATGGAAGCACGCCGTCTGCCCAAGTTGCGCGACCACATAAGACTCCATTAAACGAGGAACCTGCTTTTTTTGCAAATTTCAATGTTTCCTGAAACATCGTAGCACTAACCCCTGCACTCAAGAAAATAAATGGAAGTTGTGTTGCTTCACTTTGCATGTTGAAAAAGGCCTGTGCTTCATCTTGGCTATAAAGACTTTCAGTGCCAAAACCTTCTACAAAATTCATGTTCACAGGGACTTCTACTTTTAAAACATCAACATTATAGCGATCCTTTGAAAATTCTTTCATCGCTTCAATTACTTTGTGCGGTTTTACTTTAGCGTATTCTTTTGAAGCACTATCCGAATTGTTTGCATCATAAGAGACAATTTCTAAAAAGAATGGAATTTCTTCGGCTAAACACTCTGAACCAATCCGTTCTATATAAGCTTTCTTTCGCTCATTGATTGCTTCACTTTCGTCAACATCGTAGTAAAGCAAAAATTTACACGCGTCTGCGCCCGCTTCTTTTAAACGCTTAACCGACCAAACATCAAGACTATCGGGTAACCGTCCTGGTGTCGAAGCATCGTAGCCCGTTTTTTCATACGCAAGTAACAAACCTGAAGTCTGTGCTCGATTTTCAGCAGCAGCTAGGCCATATTCTGGATCCAACAAAATTGCTGAAGTCTCTGGTGTTAAGCAACGAGATACTAATACTTTAAAGTCACTGATTTCTTGCGCAGTCACCTCTTTGTATTTTCCCATCATGCGTTTTAAGGCCCCACGTTGATCAATGGCTAGTGCTCCAATAATCCCTTGATCATCTACCAGATTTTCTAAATGTTTACGTTTTTGTTCACTAATTTTTTTCATTCTGTTCCCTCTCCTAATTGATTATTTAGTAACGTAGCAATTTCAGCTGGCGAACTTGCTTGTTTCAGTCCAGAAGTAACTTCTTCTCTTAATAAGAGGCGCGCAACAGAAGAGAGTAATTTCAAATGTGTCGTGCCAGCTTCGGCATCTGGAATAAACAGCGCAATCACAAACTCCGTTAATTGGTTGTCAAGGCTCTGCCACTCAACACCTTGGTCCAAGGTAACGATGATAATGGCCGCTTGTTGAATCGTTGCTGCTTTTGCATGAGGTATCGCAAATCCATTCATCATCCCCGTTGTTCCTTCTTGTTCTCGCTCGTTCAGTTTATCGAAAACTTCCTGTGCGTCCTGAGCAACTTCCAATTCTGTTGATTTTTTTGCTAAAAAGTGAAAAACATCCTCTTGCGTTTGTAACTGTTGATTTAAAAAAATATGATTTTCTTTAATAAAAGCCATTCCATCCACTCCTAATTCCTGTTATTTCATTTTTTTGATAACGATTGCTCTTGTTTAGCGATTCTACTTTTTTGTACAAAACCTAGCAATAAACCGCCTACCAATGAACCAGCTAAAATTGCCAGAACCCATTGAACAGCGTGAGTAACAACTGGTAAAACAAGAAATCCTCCATGAGGTGCTGGCACTTGTACCCCAAACATATACGTTAAGACTGCCGCAATTGAAGATCCGAGCATCATAATTGGTAAAACCTTCAATGGGTCTTTTGCCGCAAACGGAATAGCGCCTTCTGTAATATGTGTGGAGCCTAAAATAAAGTTCACTAGGCCCGCATTGCGTTCATTTGTGTCAAAGTATTTTCCAAAGAATAATGTAGCAAAGCCTGTAATTAAAGGTGGCGCTATGCAGGCAGCAGAAACTCCTGCCATAAAAGAAGTATTTCCTTGAGCTAAGAGTGCCGTCCCAGTAACATAGGCCGCTTTATTAACTGGACCTCCCATATCAAACGCACACATACAACCCACAATTATTCCTAAAACCAACGGACTGGAGTTTTGGAAACTAGCTAAAAAGCTCATCATTCCTTCGTTAACAGCTTTCATCGGATCTGCTAGTAAAGACATAGTGATACCAATAACTGCAACGCCAATGACTGGATAAAGGAAAATTGCTTTTAAACCATCTAATGATTTAGGCAAACCTTTAAATACTCTCTGTAATAAAAGAATGAAATACCCAGCAAGGAAACCAGATAATATCCCTCCTAAAAAGCCAGTACCACCAGTGTTAGCAATCAAACCACCGACAAAGCCCACAACCAAACCAGGTCGTTTGGCAATCCCCTCTGCGATATACGCAGATAAGATTGGCACCATCATGCCCATTGAGGCATCACCAATACTTTTTAACATAGCAGCGGTAGCATTATACTGACTACTTTCTGGATCAAATGAATAAATGCCCCAAATAGCAAAAGAAAGAGCAATTAAAACGCCGCCTGCTACTACAAACGGCAACATGTGAGAGACGCCATTCATCAAGTTTTTATAAATACTATGTCCAACATTTCCTGAAGAAATCTGTGTTTCCTGTTCAAGTTCATCCACTGCTTGGTTTTCGGCCGCAATCGATCCTTTGCCTGCGAGTGCTTCTTCAATTAAGCGATCTGCTTCTTTAATCCCCACACTGACAGGGACATCAATGATTCGTTTCCCAGCAAAACGTTCTGCTTGAACGTCTTTGTCGGCGGCAATAATGACTGCCTCCGCTCCTTGGATTTCTGCAGGTGTTAACTCGTTTTCTATGCCAATCTGACCATGTGTTTCAACCTTAATCGTAATACCTTTACGTTTCGCAGCTTGTTCCAATGCCTCCTGTGCCATATACGTGTGCGCTATTCCCGTCGGACAACCTGTAGCAGCTATTAATTGATACGTAGCCATCTGTTTATTCCTCCTCTTGAATCTTTATTTGTTGCTCTAACTCCTGAACATCTGAAAAATCTGTCAATCCTTTGCGAAATGCTGTTGAACTACCTGCTGCAATACTTCTTTTTAAATTTTTTTCCAATGAAAGTCCTTGATGCCAGCCAGCTAAAAAGGTACCTAACATTGCATCCCCTGAACAAGCTGTATTCACAACCATTCCAGTTGGTGAATTACCTGAAAGAACCTTTTCATTATTTATAAATAAAGCCCCTTCACTACCTAAAGAAAGTAAAATATTTTTGGCTCCCCGCTTCAGTAATTCTTGTCCGTAAAAAATGTAATCGTCCTTAGTCTGCACTTCTGTATGAAACCACTCTTGAAGTTCTTCTTCATTTGGTTTCAATAAAAATGGTTGATAAGGCAAACAATCTAAAATTTCTTCATAACTACTGTCTAAGATTAAGAACACCTGTTTTTCAAAACAAATTCGGCTAATTTCAATCAAAATACTTGGCGAAACCCCTTGTGGTAAACTTCCTGATACACACAAATAATCCCCTTTACGTAACTCTAAAATTTTTTTCAAAAAACGTTGTACATGTTCTTCAGATAATTTTGGTCCTTTATTGACTAATTTGTATTCCTTTTGATCTTGGGTAACTTTTGTAAACACATTGATTCTCGTTGTGCCAGCGACTTCGATAAAATCAGTGGTTATTTCTTTTTCTTTTAAATAATCCTCGACATAGTTCCCAGTGAAACCAGCTTTGACTCCCAAAGCGGTATTATCAATCCCTAACATCTTTAAAATTAGGGAAACATTGACTCCTTTCCCGTTTGCTTGAATATCATCTTCCTTCGTGCGATTCACGACAAAAGGAACTAGCTCTTCTGTTTCGATAAATAAATCAATGGCTAAATTTAATGTACATGTATAAATAGTCACTGTAGTTCCTCCTTTCTCCTCTTTATTATGTCTCAAAATACCATGTAAAGGTTTTCATTCTTTCGCAAAAATATAGAAAACATTTACAATTTCATAATTTCTCTAGCTTTTTTATTTTTTTTCATTAAAAATAGGCTTATAAATGTTTTTTAGTGAAAGAAAGAAGGGCTGGCCATTATGGAACAAAAATTGAGTGAGTCGGAGCAATATCTCTGGCATTTTATCGAAACACATATTTTAGAAATCCCTGATTATTCCATTGTAAAATTAAGCGAACGAGCCAACGTATCAACTGCGACGATTGTAAGAACCATGAAAAAGAAAGGCTATGAAGGTTTCACATCCTTCAAGCATCACTTGAAAGATAAAGAAAACCAAAATATAAATTTTTCAGCATTAGAAAAAGTAGACCGAGGAATTCGGACAGCCATTTTAAAGAATGAAGAAGAAGTAACTCGCACGATTAACATGATTGAAATTGGTAATATCGAAGATGCGATCCAAAAAATCAAAGCTTCTCGACGGATTATTATCTTTGCTAGAGGTTTTTCAGAATTAATTGCTCAGGAAATGATGGTTAAGTTTCAATTGGCTGGCAAATACTGTGAACTGCATACGGACCCAGAAATTATTAAAAATATTAGTAAAAAATTATCAAAAAAAGATGTGGCTCTTTTTGTTTCTTTAAACGGAGAAACCCAAGAATTAGTTGTCGCTGGTAAAAACTGTTACGACTCAGAAATTGGGACTATCCTTTTAACTGCAAGCAAACACTCTAGTTTAATGAAATACATTGAAATTCCGTTCGTAGGCTTCAAATCAGAAGGCTCCTTTTTCCCCGATTATGAAGTGCGTTCACGGTTACCACTATCCATTCTGGCAAGAATTTTATTGGATGCCTATGCTCTAAGAACGACAACTTAGGCTTTCTTAAATAATAAAAAACAAGCATTCCTTCACTTAAAATAAAGGAATGCTTGTTTTTATTTTGCAACAAAACGTGCTTCTACTCGATAAATTCGTTGACCACGACTAGAAAATTTTTCTTCGTATTCTGTCATAATGTTGCCTTCAAACTCGCTATTATGCAAATCTAGCCATACACGTTCAATAATCATGCCATATTTAGAAAAGCTACTTAATGAGTATTCGAAGAGCCCTTGATTATCCGTTTTAAAATGAATTTCTCCATTCGGTTTTAAGATAACTTCATCTGTCGCTAAAAAGTTTTTATACGTTAAACGACGTTTTTCATGTTTTTTCTTTGGCCAAGGATCTGAAAAATTTAAATAGATTAAATCTACTTCATTTTCAGCAAAATATTCTGTTAATGCTTCGCCGTCTACTCGCAATAACTGTAGATTAGGTAACGGCTCGGCCACTAGCTTATCTAATGCAATCGATAAAATACTTAATTGCATATCGATACCAATATAATTAATTTCAGGATGTGCTTTAGCCATTTCATAAATAAAACGACCTTTACCTGAACCAATTTCAATGTGGATGGGATGATTATTGCCAAAACGTTCTTGCCATTTCCCTTGCCATTTTTCAGGACCTTCTACCACATATTGTGGATATTTTGCCATATATTCTGCTGCTCTGGGTCTATTTCTTACACGCATATTTAAAATTCCTTTCTTTTAAAAACAGACTGGTGAAATTCGCCAGCCTGTGTGGATGTTAAATGAATTAGTTTAACTACTAAACATTCGTTTTAATTGTAAAATTTCTGCAGTCATTGCTCTTCTTTCGCCCTCTTGGTGATGACGAACAATCTCTTGTAAAAAGCTAAATAAACCATACCAATAAATTCGTTGAACCGTACTTTCATTCGGGATTAAACCATAAGATAGTAACCATTGATTCCAACCGGAACGAGGGACATAATGACTCAAAATCATTCCTAAATCTACCGCTGGGTCCGCGACCATCACAGAATCCCAATCTACTAAATAGAGATAATTATTCGAGACTAACCAATTCCGATGATTCACATCGCCGTGAACAGCTACATAACTAGTTTCTGGATATTCTGGTAAATGATTATATAAATAAGTGATTACTTCTTTTAAATAACTGTTTCGTTTTAATTCTTTAGGTAGTTGACGCTTATACTCTTTCAACATTGTTAGCGGGGTACAAACTTCGCCACCAATTTTTTTCAACATGTCTTTCAGCAAATTGGAATGATGCAATTGGTATAACACGTCAATCACGTCATTGCGTTTGCCAATTTCGTCCGCATGTAATAAACGTCCTTCCAGCCATTCTTGGGCTGTTAGTACGTCGCCATTCGCTGTCCGCTTTGTCCAAATCATCTTCGGGGCTAACCCTTCTTTAGACAATGCTGCAAGAAGTGGAGAAGTGTTTCGTTTAATGAACACTTTCTCTGTTTCTTTTATTCCCATGTATGTTTGACCAGTTGCGCCCTTTATCGGCTGCAGACGCCAGTCTTTATCCAACTGAAATTCCATGGAAATTATCTCCTATCTCAACACAATTTTATTGCAATTTTTACAGCAATTACCATTTTAGTCGCCAAACCTTGCTTCGTCAAGCTTCTATGTGGTTCTTTTGTAAATTTTGCTGGGTTTTCTCATCTTTATAACTTATTCAAGCGCATTGGAACATACATTTTAGTGAAAATCACAACTTCTACAATTAAGGCACCCAGAATGATCAAGCTATTTTGCAAGCTGCCTAAACGAAGGCAGACAATCCCACCAAAAATAATGGCCGCAACAGATAATGCGCCGCTAATTAACCGGCGAATTGCTGCTTGTTTTTTTTCCATTGAAATTGGATATAGCTGTGTCATCACCATATAATCAAATTGCGTGTACATGGGAATCAACTGGAACCCGATTAAATAGACAAACAATAAAGCAACTACCAACGCAATCCAGAATTCTTGTAAAAAGAAAAGTAGCACACCACCAACCAAAATCAAACGAAACAATAAGCCGCTATATTCGCTACCTCGTAAAAAGCTCCGAATGAATAAGTAAGCATACGTGTTCTCAGATGTTTTTTTGACTACTCCGAGGAGAGGATCTAAGTATTTACGACGTTTTACTGTACTACTCACTTCAGGAATATCTGTAAACAGCTGAATGAATTTATAAATTCTATGCATTCTGTTTTGTTCTTTTTGGATCATTTTTTCCCAATCCAAGAAACTCTGTTTCATCTTATTTTGCCAAATACTCGATAAACCAACGGCCAGAATGATGCCACCAATCACACCAACCCAAGGCGTCCAGTAAATGGCTCCCGTCATAATCAAGAGACTACTGATCAACCAAACGAACCACCAACTACGGTAAGTGGTTGACGAAAGATGATAGAGCCCATAGCTTTGTAAACTAAGATGTGTATAAATCATACAAACTAGCATGACCAAAAATAAAAAGAAGGTTTGAAACGACCAACCTGTTGTGACTACAATCAACGGCATCAATAGGCCACTTCCTAGAAAGCTGACCACAATCGGTAAAAGTAAAGAGTAGCGCAGCGCTCGTTTCAGATAAGCAGCGAATTGTTTTTCTTTTGGTAATAAAAAAACCTTGTCTGGCTCTTCTGTCAAAGTAGCCAACTTACCAACTTGAATGAGTAGCAGCCAGCCCAACAGAATTAACGGTCTGCCCCAAACAAAATCACGAGGTAATTCTTTTAACAACTGGGAATAGTACAGACCTAATCCGCCTAATAAAAACATACAGACTAAAACAAAATGATCATTTAAAATATAGCGCAAGTACTTGGACATTTTTTTGAAATGCCGTGACAAACGTTGACTAAAAAATTCGCCCATGTTACCCCACCTTTTCTTCCTTCGTCAAGGCAAGATAAATATCATCTAAAGAAGACTCTGGTAAATTAAATTCTGCACGTAATTCAGCCATTGTACCGTTTGCCCGTAATTTCCCTTCGTGTAGCACCACAAAGCGATCACAATATTTTTCAGCCGTTGCTAAAATATGCGTGGACATTAAAATCGCTGCCCCTTGCTTACGCATCGTATCCATTAATTCTAATAAAGCATGAATTGCTAAAGGATCTAAGCCTAGAAAAGGTTCATCAATAATATATAAACTCGGTTCAATTAAGAATGCACAAAGTACCATGACTTTTTGTTTCATGCCTTTTGAAAAATTAGCAGGAAACCATTCCAATTTATTGTCTAAGCGGAACGTTTTTAGTAATGGTTCCGCTCGTTTGAATGCTTCTTCTAATGGAATATCATAAGCCAAGGCCGTTACTTCGATATGCTCTTTCAATGTTAATTCTTCATATAAAGAAGGTGTTTCCGGAATATACCCGATTTTTTTACGATATTCTTCAGGGGCTTGTTGCAATGTTTCCCCGTCAATCATAATTTTGCCTTTTTGCGGCGTAAGTAACCCAATAATATTTTTGATGGTGGTACTTTTCCCCGCACCATTCAAGCCGATTAAACCAACCATTTCACCAGACTTGACGTCAAAATTAATATCTTTTAAGACAGGAATATGGCCGTAACCTCCTGTTAAATGTTCAATTGTTAAGCTCATTTCTTTTGCCTCCAACCTTTTCTCTCTACCATTATTAAACCCTAAGCGAACCAAGAATTCAAAAATTACTCCCTTAATTAAATGGATTTTTTTCTTTCTCTTATTATACACGAAATGAAACGAACTTTTTAGCGAACTCACGTACTTTTTCATCCACAGAGAAATAAACTTGTGGTAAAGTAAAGGAAAGAACCTAGAGAAAAGAGGAATTTTTCATGAATGATTGTATTTTTTGTAAAATTATCAACGGCGAAATCCCAAGTTATAAAGTCTATGAAGACGAGAAAGTCTACGCGTTTTTAGACATCACACAAGTGACCAAAGGACATACCTTAATGATTCCAAAACAACACGTTGCTGATATTTTTGAATATAATGACGTTTTAGCAAGCGACGTCTTTGCTCGTATTCCTAAAGTAGCACGAGCATTAGAAAAAGCTTTTCCAGAAATGGAAGGATTAAACATTTTAAATAACAATAAGGAAGTGGCTTATCAATCCGTTTTCCATTCCCACGTTCATTTGATTCCCCGTTATTCAAAAGAAGATGATTTCTCTATTCATTTTGGCAACCATCAAGAGGACTATTCCGCCGAAGCGATGCAAGAAATTGCTGAGACCATTGCAAAGCAGGTGAACTAAATGAAAAAATTTATTAAAGGCCTCTTTTTTGGCGCAGCTGCCGGTACCATTGGCGGTTTGTTGGCTGCTCCAAGAAGCGGGAAAGAAACACGCCAACATTTAATCAATGAGCTAGAAGATTATCGTTCACTGAAAAATCAAGTCACGAATGACTGGGATCAGGTGCAACGAAATTTGGCAGTTGTCGAAGAAAACGTTCCACTGGCAACTGAATTTTCAAAAGACCTGCAACAAGAAATCACTGATTTCAAATTCCAAGCGGAACCTCGGATTGCTCAAATTAAAGAACAAATTGCCAAAATTACAGCTGAATTACCTGACACACAAACCAACAAGCAAAAGTAAAGTCTTTGATGTTAATTATTTCTTTTGTTATTAAAAAAATAAAAAGTGTGACGTAAATACGAATTTTGTTTGAAACTATGCCTGAGACTCTTTCTTTTTCAAAATGAGGTATGGTATAGTTATAACAGAAATAAAACTAAAAAAAACAGGAGTGCATAAGAGAATGAAGAAAAAACTAATCTTAGCTGCAGCGGGCGCAATGGCCGTTTTTAGTTTAGCAGCGTGTTCAAGCGGTTCAAAAGATATCGCAACAATGAAAGGTTCAACAATTACTGTTGATGATTTTTATAACCAAATTAAAGAACAAAGCACGAGCCAACAAGCGTTTAGCCAAATGGTTATTTATAAAGTCTTTGAAGAAAAATATGGCGACAAAGTAACTGACAAAGCCATTCAAAAGAAATTTGATGACGCTAAAAAACAAGTGGAAGCGCAAGGCGGAAAATTCTCTGATGCACTAACACAAGCTGGTTTAACTGAAAAATCATTCAAGAAACAATTAAAACAAGCCGAAGCAATGCAAGTAGGTTTGAAAGATCATTTGAAAATTACAGATGAAGACTTAAAAACAGCTTGGGCAAGCTTCCATCCAGAAGTAGAAGCACAAATTATCCAAGTTGCTTCAGAAGATGATGCCAAAGCTGTCAAGAAAGAAATCACTGACGGCGGCGATTTCGCAAAAATTGCCAAAGACAAATCAACCGATGCTACAACGAAAAAAGACGGCGGTAAAATTAAATTTGATTCACAATCAACAACTGTTCCTGCCGAAGTTAAAGAAGCTGCCTTCAAACTAAAAGACGGCGAAGTATCAGAACCAATTGCTGCAACAAACGCACAAACGTACCAAACAACTTACTATGTAGTGAAAATGACGAAAAACAAAGCAAAAGGCAATGACATGAAACCTTATGAAAAAGAGATCAAGAAAATTGCTGAAGATACAAAATTAGCCGATCAAACATTCCAAGCAAAAGTTATTAGTGACGAATTAAAAGCGGCCAATGTGAAAATTAAAGATGATGCCTTCAAGAATGCTTTAGCAGGCTACATGCAAACTGAATCTTCAAGCGCTTCTTCAGAGAAAAAAGAATCAAAATCAAGTGATTCTAAAACAAGTGATACCAAAACAAGCGACTCTGAAAAAGCAACAGATTCTTCAAGTAAAACAACAGAATCTTCTTCTAAATAAACATACAAAAGGGAGTGGTCGATTGACCACTCCCTTTTTTTATTTATCTTTTGGAACATAGAAACTGCGGTTATCTAAACCAAAGATTCGTTCCGTATACTCCCCAGGCTGTGTTTGACGAATTGCCCCTAGCATCATTTGAATGGACGCATCCATGGTATCAATTTGATGTAAGATTTCCGCTTCCATAATTCTTGGTCGCACAGGTGAGCCATATTCCAACAATCCATGGTGGGCTAAGACCATGTGCCGAAGAACGACAACGTCTTCTTCTCGATCATCAATTTTCAAAGCCAAACACGCCTTGGTAATTTCCTCATCCACCAAAACTAAATGACCAATTAAGTTCCCTGCCACCGTATATTCTGTCGTAATAGCACCAGATAGTTCTAAAACTTTTCCTAAGTCATGTAAAATAATCCCCGCGTATAATAGTGACGTGTTAATTTCAGTATATTCCTTAGCAATTGCTTTGCCTAGGCGCAACATTGAGACAGTGTGGTAAGCTAAGCCATTCGCAAAAGCATGATGGTTCCGTTTGGCTGCAGGAAATTCATAAAATTCTTGTTGGTATTTCGTCATGAGATAGCGCACAATACGATTCCAATGAGCATTGGTAATCTCAAAAATCACTTGATTGATTTCCTCGACCATCTCTTCTTTTTTCAAAGGCGCTCGTTCCATATATAAACTTGGCTGGCTTGGTTCCTCTGCTGTCGCTAAACGCATGTGTAAAATTTTTACTTGGGGTTTGTTTTGATAAACTTCTCGTTTCCCATTCAGTAAAACAACGTTTCCCGCAGTAAATCGTGTAATTTCATCCTCAGAGGCGTCCCAATATTTTCCGTCAATCGTGCCAGATGTGTCTTGAAAGGTAAAGGCAATAAACTTTTTTCCATTTTTAGCTACACGCACATCGGCATTTTTAATTAGAACAAATGATTCAAAAAGTTCTTCTACTGTTAATTCACGTAATTTTTTCACTTGACGCTTCCTCCTTCTAACGCAATTACTCTTTGTTGTAAGTCCTGATAATAGCTTACCATTTCTTGGTCAGAAGAAAAACAAATGACTTGCTGTTTTTGACCAAACTTAGTAAATAATTCAGCTAATTGGGCTTTTCTTTGATGATCATAGTGTAACCAGCCATCATCAATGATAATTGGACAAATCAGTTGCTCGCCTTGGACTGCTAAAAAGGCAAAACGAACAGCCATCATCAATTGATCTTTAGTGCCAGTTGATAATTCATGTAAATAAAACATTTCTTGTTCTTTCGTCACCGCAACTAGTTGACCTTCGGCTACTTGGATTGATTGATAACGCTGATTTGTTAAAAGTGCAAAGTAGCTTGATGCATACTGTAATAAGCTGGGCAATTGTTGTTCCGAAAGCTCTGTTAATAGGTCCATTAGCAGTTGCCCCGCCAGTTGATACCCAGACCAACGTTGAGCTAGTTCTTTGATTTCCGCTTTTAAAATTGCTTGTCGTTGATACAACTCATCTAAGGTACCATCCGTCATTAATTGTTGTTTTTCATAAATCAACGCTTGATACTGCTCTTGTATTTTATCTAACTGGCTTTCTTCCAGTGCTTGTTGCTGCGCCAGTTGTAAAGAACGGTCTTTTAACATTGCTTCTGTTACCGCTTCTGGAAACAGATTGCCTAATTGTGTCGCTAATTCTTGCCCACGACCAACTTGAGCTTGCTGAGTGGTCAGCTGTTGAATTCTACTTGGAACATCAGCGATTGATAGAATCCGATAACGAATTAGTAAAGGCTGAATTCGTGTTAATGCTTCTTGCTGTTTAGTTTTCAACTCTCGTAACTGCTGTTTGAGATAGCCATCTGCTTGATACTCTTGAGCAAAGCGAACTTTCTCCATTTCTTCAGCAAACCCTTCTAAAAAGTGTAGCTTTTCGGAAAGGCTCTTTCCTTGCAAGGGTAAATGCGTCATCAATGGAAAGACTTGTTCTTCAAATACTTGGCGTTTTTGTTGATTTTCCTTCAATTGACTCATGAGTTCTTCATTTGTTTGAACAAGCAATAAATAGCGCGTAATCAATTCCCGCTGATTCATTAAAGTATCAATTTGTTGCATTTTTCCTAATTGATGGACTTGGGCTTGCTCCGCTACTGCTTGTTCAAGTTGTTCCACTTGCAGTTGTGCCTCACGTTCTTGATTCAGCGCCTGTTGGAACTGTTCATTTAAATAATCTAGTTGCGAAAGTTTTGTCTGCCATTCTTCTTTCACTTCATCAGAGGAAGCTTCTTTTCTAGTGGCGTAGCTAAGCACTTCTTTCGCGATAAAACTAACTCCCACGAGAACTAGGCCCCATTTTAAAGGGCTTGGCAAAAAGAAACCGAGTAATGCAAGGATACTTCCTAGCAATAACCAAAGTGGTTGACTTGTTTTCTGCGCTTTTTGGGCACGCGTCGCTTCACCAAAAAATGCGGCATGCGCTTTTTCAAAATCCGTTAACTGGTCTTCCAGATTTTCAATTTGAGAAGCCAAGAATGCTTTCTGTTCTTGTCCTTTTTGAAGAGCTTGCGTATACGCAACTTGTTGTTGGCGCCACTTTTGAACGGTTTCGTTGTCATAAAAAAGCTGTGGTGGTCGTTCAGGCGACCATGACCATTCGTTCTCTAAAAGGACCATTTCTTGACGATTTTGATCAAAGGTTTGGGTCATCCATTCCGATTCCGTCATCAATTGTTGCATATCATAGCGTTGATTCAACAATTGTTGAATCAATGCTTCTTGTTCTAGGTAAAAAGCATAGCCTTCTGGAACATCGAGCGCTTCTGACTGAAGAGATAACTCTTTGGTCAAACGTTGTCGTTCTTTGTCTAGGTACATATATTCTTGAAAGGTTTCTTCTAATTGAACTTGGTCTTCTTTTACTAAAACAACGTTCTCTGTTTCTTCAGGTAGCGACTGCCATTCTTCGTACAAGGGAAAGTGACGTTGCTGTTCCGCAACCTGTAACAAGTCCTGTTGCGTTTCTTTTAATTGCTGTTGCAGTGTCACTCGCTGTTGTTCTGTTTCGCAAATCGTTTCTTCTAATTGTTGAAAAGTTTGTTGCTGCGCTTCTTTCTCTTGAATTTGCTCTTTTAGTTCTTGATAAGCCGCCAACTTCTGATTGAGTAATGGCTGCTGTCCTTTACCTTTAAAGATTTTTTGTGCTTCTTTAAAGTACGTATTTCGGTAAGTCAAAAGTTGTTGACTACCAGAAACACCAATGGCTAACAAGGATGTTTGCAGCTCTTCTTCTGACAACTTGTCACTCGTAATTAATTGTTCTTGTTGGAAAGTAAAAACCTCTTGAAATAACTTTTTCGTTAGCGGATGTAACATTTGCTGTAAGGTTTTTTCATCCCCCATTTGTTGTTGATAATAAATGATTGCTTGCCCTTTATTTTTTTCTTTAAAACGCTCGACTTGAACTTCCCCAAACACAGGATGTGCCAACCACAAACGACCACCATACGAACCACCATTTTTAGGTGCGTAATCGCGTTTTCTTTTGCCCTTTGTGGGAAACCCAAACAGCATTGCTTGAATGAATTGATACAATGTGGACTTGCCAACTTCATTTGCGCCGTACAGCAATTGATTACCAGATTCAAATGTAATTTTCTGTTGTTGCCATTTTCCAAAGCCCACAATCTCTACTGCAAGTAATTTCATAGTGGGTCCTCCTGAATAGTAAAGTCTTCATTAATTTGCTCATGTGCTAGGCGCAAGCTCTCTAATCGCCACTGCTCATCCATTGAAAAAATTCCAGCAAATTCTGGATAACGTAACAATTCCTTGGTGGTATCTTCAAAAATAACTGGATCTAAGTATGTTTTTTCTAATGCCGTTAATAAGTTGGGACTAGCGGCTAAATAGATCGGTTCTTTCGTTGGTTCCTCTGCTTGCAATATTAGGCGATAAACAAAAAAATCACCTTGCGTTTTTTGTAAAAGCTGCTGTAAGTAGCTTAATAGTTCACCATTGACAATGGCTTGCACCACGGTCACATCCAAATGTTGCGTTTCTTTCAGTGTCAACGCCATCAATTGCTGTTGCTGATGCGCATGCCACTTCGTCAGCAAACTGGTTTCAAGATAAGACAAAACGCTTTGGGTGTCACGGCATTGCGCCAGAGATACTTCTTCATTCGTCCAATCTATTTCTGCGACTTTTTCAAATTGAACAGTCGCTTGATTTTGGGAAAGTGTGACCACTGCAACCCCTTGTAAAGACTGTTCTTTTTTCGTGTGTCCTTGAGGTGTTCCAGGATAAACAATTAGCGGTTGTTCACTAACAATTTGCGGCTGATGAATATGGCCCAATGCCCAATAATTATAGCCAGTGGCTTTTAAATCCTTCCATGTAAACGGAGCATAATTTTGTTGCGCTTTCCGACTGATGTCTCCATGATAAATCCCAATATGAATGTCAGATTCTGCTTGTTTGATAGGAAATTCTAGTGCTTTATTTTCATCAATCCAAGGATGCTCATAACTAAACCCTGAAACAGCCACTTGTTCGCCCGCTTTCGTTTCAAAATACAGTGTCTCAACCATTTCTTTTTCAAATAAAAAGACATTGTCCGGAAAAGAAAACCAATAGCGGTCTTTTTTATAGTAATCATGATTCCCAAATGTTAGAATCACGGGGATTTCTGCTTGTTTCAACTGTTCTAATGCGGCCATCAATTGGGCTTGCATTGAAATAGAGGTCTGACTTTGATGAAACGTATCTCCTGCAAAAATAACCAAGTCCACCGCTTCTCGAATAGCAACTGTTACGATATTCATTAACAATTGTTGATTAGCTTCTCTTAAGCGCTTCGCTAAGGCTGTCGGGATCCCAGTTAAACCTTCAAAAGACCGATCCATGTGTAAATCAGCTGTATGCAATAGTTTCATCGTTTCCCCTCCTTTTCTCCTCCCTTTATCATATCATTTTCTGCCAGCTTGGTCAGTAAAAACATACGAAAATTTGTTCGTTTTTTCAATAAAAAAAGAATCAGGTTAACTGATTCTGTCGAAAAAGCAAGTATTTAGATTGTCCGTTTCTTCTTATATTCATAAAAGTAAAATAGCTATAATTGGTAAGAATAATAAGTGAAAATTTTTATAAATGATTTCAAATTTAGGATTACTCTAAAAACAGGTACTAAAGTAGTCCTTTCTATAAGTTCAAATACTGAATATTGAATCAAATTTATTAAAAAAATCATTTTGGTTTTTAGGTAAATTATTGCTTAAATATCTATAATAAATACAGAATTCTTCTGAATCAACAGGTACCTCAAAGTTCACCAAATTTTCTAAATTTATCTCTCTCAATAGATTTTTAGAAAGAACCAAGATATTAAAATTGTCACTAATTTTTTCATTACTATATATTGCTCTTATTTTTATCTTCTCTTTCACATAGCTGTCATCTGCCTGATCCTCTATCACGCCTACAATTGAATTAGTTCTTACAGGGGGATCAAAATATTTAAAATTATCTCCTTTACATATGGCTAGACCTTCTCCTATACTGACTACTCTATGTGCAAAAAAGTTGTTGTATAGACTTTTTATTACAACAAATTTACCTGTACTTATTTCAAAGTTACTACATTGTGCTACTAAAATATCTCCCTCTTTATATGTTGGCAACATAGATACTCCTTCTGCAACAAACCTCATTGCCTCATCACCACCACATCATATTTCAATAGCTCTTCTATAAATGCCTTAATTTGTTCTCTTACTATATACATATTTTGATTATCTGTATCAAATTCTTTAGATAACCTAGACACAGCTTCATCAATATTCTTAAATTTTTTAGCTTCGATTCTATGAAAAATAAATATTGAAGTTTTATCTTCAAGCATAAAGCCATCCTCATTTAATGATATAACTAAAAACTCTCCTTTGTCTTCATAATTAATTTTTTCATTAATACTAAGCATGCTCTTTACCTCCATATACAAATTGATACATTTGTTCCAAAATCATTCCTTTGATTATTTTGCATTCCTCATTATTGATTACATTCGAAGAATCATCCTTTGACTTTGAATAATAATGATTTGCTCTACACGAGCCTCCACAAAGCAGTTTGAATGAACAATTTTTACACGGTTCCATACCAAGGGACGAATAAGAGAAGTGATCAATTTTTTTATTCTTAAAAATATAGTCTAGCGGTTCGGCTCTAACATTCCCTAAGTAAAAATCTTTTTGATCCAATAACTTACAAGTATAGACATTTCCCATGGGATCAATTGAAAATTCTCCGATACCTTGACCACAATGAACTTTAATTGTAAATGGATTTAAAGCTTTCTTGTATTTCATCGCAATCCGATCAATCTCTTTTCTTTCATCTTTTGTAAGAGAAATATCGTCAAATCCTCTACCCAATTTACAAAAAGTTCCAATATTTAAGTTTATTTTATGAGATTTTGCAAAGGTAACCATTGTATCAATGTCAGCAATATTATTTTTAGTAATTGTTTGATTAATGGCTAAATTTTTAAAGTTAAGTTTTATTAGATTCTCTAAAGCCTTTGTAGCAACTTTAAAGCATCCTCTTCCTCTATTGTCATCATTGTTATTTTCATTTAAAGAGTCTAAACTGATTGTAATTTTGTAACAACGTTCAGATAAAAACTTAGCTTGTTTGATGTTATAGGCTACTTTACCATTGGATATTAAGTTGCAGATAAATCCTTTTTTATATGCATTATCTAATATCTTATAGAAGTTCTTTTTTAAACCAACTTCTCCACCTGTAAAAACAATTTTTTTTACTCCAGCTACCTTTAACTGTTTAAAAATCTTATCATACTCTTCGTAATCTAATTCTCTACGTAGCTTTTTACCTGGACCTGCTTCAGCATAACAATAGGTACATTTTAAATTACATTCTTCGGTTACAACAATATATACCGTGCGTGGAATAGAGAAATTTTCTATTAATTTATGAAAATTCTCCTCTACTTCCAAGTCAGTGAAATCAAAGATTCTATACAATTCTATTTTTCTTAATAAGTCTTTTGAGATATCATGTCTATTTCTAGTTTTTAGATATTTTTCGAGAATAGGAAGTTCATTTTCTTCTATACCAATCCAACTACTAATAATTGGATTATGTACTATAACCTTGTTTCTATAAAAATAAAATTTTAACAAAAATTATCCTTCCCTTCTTTGTATACCTGAGAGCATTTAAACTTAAGCGTACATTATTAATTAAAGTTAGAAAATTTAAGGAGCTAAGATTTATCGTTTCGTAATATTAAATGAAAAATTTGATTAAGTTACATTTATTTATTCAAAATTGTTTTTTAAGTTCCAGTACCTACAAGGATTCCACACATACAGCCTAATTGAATTGTTTTGCCAATTTTTTTCAATTCTGGTTTATTAAATTTCATAGAAAATTCCTCCTCTCCTAAATAATCAGCTCCTTAAATATATTTCAAATAATACATGCTTTTCCTCATAAGGTCAAATATTTTCCTCTTTATTCAATATATTTTAGGAAAAACAGCGAAAATATTGATATCTATTATGAAATTATATACAATGTGTTTAAGTACGAAAGGGGAGTTGCAAATCATGGAAAAGATTATGAAAAAAAATAAAAAATTTGTTTTTCTAGTTAGTTTGACTGCTATAGTCACCACATTAACCTCTTTAATTGCACCAATTATCATTCAATATCTAACAAATAAAAAAAACCTTAATTCACAGGCAATGATCTATATTTTCTTAGCCATGTTATTGTCTTTAGTAATACAATTAGTTATCATGGTTTATAAAGAAAATTTTGCTGCAAGATTCAATTCCAATTACTTATTTACTCTAATTAATAAAATGATACACCTTAAGTATGACTCTTACATTACTCTTGAGCCAACCTATTTGATTAATCGTATTTTTAGTGCTGTGGATGCACTTTATTTATTTTTGATATCTAGCTTCAGTGTGACAATTAAATCAATTTTCACTATCCTTTTATCTTTACTTATGGTCAGTTATCTTTCTATTGAAATTGTTTTATTCATGGTTTTATTGATTCCTTTAAACTATTTTGGATTTAAGTATATAAATAAAAAATTAAAAGTTCGAATGGAAAACATGCAAAAAAATGCAGCTGTTGCAAACAAAAATTTAATTTCTACGTTATCAAATCAAGATGCTGTTAAAGCCGGTATTTCAGCTGAAATATTAGAAAATTTACTCTACGAAAAAATCAATTTAATGTATCAATCCGTAGCTAGTACTAATAAATTCGCTCAAAGTACTAGTAGTATTGTTGCTTTTATTAATCAAAGTTTCCAAACTTTTGTTTATATTCGAACAAGTATGTTAATTGCGGCAGATAACTTGCCCATTTCCAGTCTAATTATATTAAGTATCCTTTTGCCTTTGTTTTTTTCCTCTTTGAGTGAATTATCTAAAGTTACTATCGATTTAAATACTTTAACAACAGCAAATACATTTATAAAAGATAGTTTAGACAAAAATATAGAAAGAGATGGTGACATAGATATAGATGCTATTGCAAGCATCCAGTTATTTTTTCCAACATTCGAGATAGACGGCAACCAATTTCAATACAGGATCCAAGAAAACCTACAAAATGGGGATCGAGTTTATTTAACGGGAAAATCTGGAAGTGGTAAATCATCTTTATTAAAACTATTACTAAAGTTTCGAGAATCAGCAGGAATTATGATTAACGATTTACCAATCAATGCAATAAATAATAAAAGCTTGAGAAACAAAATTGCCTATTTGGCACAAGAACCAACAATACTCACAGAAACTTTAGAAAAAAATATTGGTATGGGAACGCCTCTATCCTATGAACAAAAACAACTTATTTTAAATACAGGCATTCTTAATCCTATTTTGAAAACTAAGGACTGGGAAACTGTTTTAACTGAAAACGGCAGTAATTTATCTGGTGGAGAAAAACAAAGAATTGCAGTTGCAAGACTTATTTTAGCGGATGCCGATGTTTATATTTTAGACGAGAGTACCAGTAATATTGACGAAGAATCCAGTCAAGCAATCTTTGAAACATTATTAGAATGTGTCAAAGATAAAATATTCATCTTTACCTCTCATGATAAAAAAAATAGTCAATACGCTAATAAAATTATAAATATTTAAAGGAGACTTCTAAATATGTTGTCTGTAGAACAATTAGCCCAAGAATTAAATGTGACCACAAGAACCATTCGAAATTATTTGAAAGAAGGAAAAATAAAAGGAACAAAAATTGGTGGACAATGGCGTTTCTCAGAACGAGATATTTATGATTTTTTAGGAAAATCAGATGATATCATTGTAAAGAACACCGCTATCGAATCTTATGTGAAAGATGTTCCACAAAACAATGAAGGCCTTGTAACATTGACTTTCTCACTTAACACAGAAAGTGATATTGAATTCGTTAAAAATAAAATACTAAAACATTTCAACTCTGTTTACGGTAGTAATCAGCAAAACAAAAGTTTTGAATATCAGCTTTTGCCTAGAAACCTTGTTAGAATTACCTTAATTGGCCCTCATGCTTACATTTTAAATTTCGGAAACTGGCTAACAAACTTTATAGAATTATCGAT
Source organism: Enterococcus sp. DIV1420a (assembly GCF_051712165.1). Lineage (NCBI taxonomy): Bacteria > Bacillati > Bacillota > Bacilli > Lactobacillales > Enterococcaceae > Enterococcus > Enterococcus sp. DIV1420a. The sequence goes on along the minus strand of NZ_JBIOOI010000001.1, from coordinate 1,493,095 downwards.
TCAAAATTACCAAGAGTAGCTAGCTATTCACAAAATTAAATAATAAGAAAACCCCAGAGAAGCAAGTGCTTCTCTGGGGTTTTCTTATTAATCGTTATACATATCACGCACAGGCGTCATGATAATTCGGTTTAAATCATTGACAACTAAGCTAAACGCTTGTTCTTTTTGCATTAATTCGTTGATAACTGCTGTTTCTTGCACTTTCGTTGCAATGCTTTGTGCTTTTTCAGCATCTTCATCCGTGAATTCTTCGCCGCGCATTTGTTTTTCTTGAAGTCCTTGTTGGAATCCTTGGAATTCTTTAAACAATGTGTAAGCTGCTTCGTCTGCTTTTACTTCTTCATACGCTGCTTGTAATGCTTTAAATTCGTCTAACTCACGTAGTTCACGTTCAATCTGATTGGCTGTATCATAAATGTTACTCAATGGAATCCCTCTTTTCTCAATAGTTTCATCTTTATTGTACCATTTCTCTTAGGTTTTCCCAACTAATTTCCTAATAAGCCTCCGAAAATTCCTTCAATCTTGTCTTTGACTTTTTTCGCGCCGTCTTTAATTTGTCCCCCAACTTCATTCAATGTATCTCCGAAATTGCTAGCGCCATCTTGAACAGAGTTTCCAAAGTCTTTTAAGTTATCCCGCCAATTAGAATTGGCACCACCGGTTAAACTATCGTTGCTATCAACAACTTTCCCACCTGTGGCATAAGCATCCGCGACAGGAAATTGTGCTTGTTTGACTTGTGGCAAGATGCCACTGGCTTGACTGTTGAACACTTGTGAGGCATACGTAGCGCTACTGCCTTCCAAATAATGGGTTTTACTGGTTTCTTGGAAGCCTAACCAAGTAGCAATGACAACTTCTGGTGTATAACCAATCACCCACTGATCGTTCGTTTTACTACTATCGAAGTTGGTTTCTGTCGTACCTGTTTTACCAGCCATTACGTAGCCTGCTGGTTGTGCGTTGACCCCGCTCCCAGAACTAAAGACCCCTAGTAACATACTTGTAATCCCGTCTGCAACATCTTTGGTAATGACTTGTTCTTTCTTGACTTTAGTATTATCAACTACAATTGCGCCAGTTGAGTCGACGATTTTTGTAATTAAATGCGTTTCAGTTTTATAGCCTTCATTGGCAAAGGCACTATAAGCTCCCGCCATAGTTAGTGGCGAAACACCCGTTTGTAATCCTCCAAGGGCTAAACCATAGTACCGATCTTTTTCTGATAACGGAATGCCAAATTTCTCTGTTTTTTCATAGCCTTTATCTAAACCAATTTGATGTAATAACCACACCGCTGGTAAATTTAAGCTTTCTCCTAAGGCTTGGTACATAGGAACTTCTCCACTGTACGTTCGGCTATAGTTTTGCGCTGGATAATAATCTTGTGGTTTATCTTCTAAAACAGAGTCTGGTTTATAGCCAGCCTCTAAAGCTGGTGTATAGACAGAAATTGGTTTTAAGGATGAGCCTGGTGAACGTTTTGTTTGCGTTGCAAAGTTAAAGCCTCGATAAACGTGTTCCCCTCGACCGCCCACCAGTGCTTGCACGCCGCCGGTTTTCGGATCAATGGCTACAGAGCCACTTTGAACCATGGCACCATCTTCTGCATTGGGTGGAAATAGTGCATCATTTTTATAAGTTGCATCCATCGCATCTTGATACCCCTGATTTAAAGAAGTGTAAATCTTGTAGCCTTTATTTAAAATATCTTCTTCTTTAAATTTATAACGATTGACCGCTTCATCAATTACCGCATCAAAATAATATGGATATTTGTAACTATTTTCGTCGCCAACATAGGTGTCATTTAATAGACTCGCTAAGTTAACACTCGCTTCTTGATTGGCTTCTTCTTGAGACAGTTTTTTATTGTCGACCATAAGTTGTAAAACGGTATTCCGTCGCGCTGTGGCATTGTCAATGTAATCAATTGGGTTATAGATTCCTGGCCCTTTTAACATGCCCGCTAGCGTTGCGGCTTCCCCCACTGTAACTTGGGACGCATCCACGCCAAAGTATTTACGAGCTGCATCTTGCACGCCCCAGACACCATTACCAAAATAAGAATTATTTAAATACATTGCTAAGATATCTTTTTTCGAATATTTCTTTTCGATTTCAATCGCTAAGAATAATTCTCTGGCTTTCCTATCTAACGTTTGCTCTTGCGTTAAGTAAGCATTTTTGGCTAATTGCTGCGTAATTGTACTTCCGCCACCACCGCCACCGATTTTCCCGAAGGTCAATTTCCCAACAACCGCACGGGCAATTCCTTTGATGGAATACCCTTTATGTTGATAAAACCCGCGATCTTCAGTTGAAATAACCGCATCTTGAATATAAGGAGAAATATTATCCAGTTCCACAAAAGTCCCTTTTTGTCCGAATAATTTTCCGACTTCTTTTCCTGATTCATCATAAACGCGTGTTGATTCACTTAGCCCCGATTTTAGGGTCTCAACGTTTGCGGACTTGGCTAAGTAAAATAAATAAATACTGGCACCTAAAGCGACTACCAAACCAATTAACAAGAAAATTTTATTGATTTGATACTTTTTCCAAATCCGCTTTCTGGCTTGATGGAATTGTATTAAATAAGGCTTTATCCACGTCCAAAAATGACGTAATCCGACACCGACTTTACTAAAAAATTGTTTAAGATTGTCCATAGTACTCCCTCTGTTTACGTTTCTTGGCTAAGTCTACCATATTCTTGCAGGTACGACCTAGGTCTAAAGCATGAAAAATTCTTGAAAAACAATTTCAATGGTCTTTTCGCTGTAGCAAAGGAAATATGGCCTTCACTAGAGGTAAATAATTGCTTACGCTTAGAAACGAGTCTTTATTTAGCCTCTATTCTATCATGCTTTTCTTCGTTTTTTATGTAAATTTGTTTAAGAATCTCTCAAGGAACTGCCTTTCTAACAAATTTCAGCTTTTTTTCCGTTCTGACTTGACCTTTTGAGTAGCTTTGTTACACTAAATAGCGAATCAGTGAAAGGTGGGATTTGGTGGAATATTCAATGAGATTACCTGAAAATTTTTCAACAATGACTGTAAAAGAACTATTAGAAAATGAGTGGCTAGTCCCTCGAAAAGTGCGCCATTTTTTACGCACGCGAAAAAATGTCAAAATCAACGGAGAAACAGCTGCTTTTCATTTTCCAGTCCAAGCTGGCGATTGTGTCACCTTAACGTTTGAAGAAACCGATTATGTGCGTCCCACTATTCATTTGGGGGAAGCAACGCGTGTGACGGTTTTATATGAAGACGAACATTTAATGATTGTAAATAAACCTTATGGCATTAAAACCCATCCAAATCAGCCACAGGAAACAGACACCTTGTTAAATCATGTTGCTGCCTATTTAGCCGAGAAAAATCAGGTCCCTTATGTCATTCATCGATTAGATAAAGAAACCAGTGGTGCGATTGTCTTTGCTAAAAATCCTTTTGTCTTACCTATTTTAGGGCGTTTATTAGAAACAAAACAAATTTACCGCCAATATCAAGCGATTGTGGCTGGTCACTTTAACCAAAAAGAGCAGACAATCAATCAGCCGATCGGTCGTGATCGACATGATCGCCGGAAACGACGGATTGATCCTCAAAAAGGGGATTCAGCGATTACACATGTCCAAGTGGTCAAAGCTCTTTCTAATAATCAAACCGCAGTTACCTGTGTTTTAGAAACAGGTCGGACGCACCAAATTCGGGTCCATTTAGCTAGCGAAGGGCATCCAATTATTGGTGATCCGTTATACAACCCAAAATCGCAGGCAGCTCGTTTAATGCTCCATGCTTCACAACTTCATTTACTCCATCCGTTTACAAAAAAACAAATCGTTGTGACTGCAGCGCCTGGCCTATGGTAAAAAAACAGAAGAAATCGGACGGTAACCGCCGATTTCTTCTGCTTTTTTTATTTTACCGCACATTCACTGTTGAGAACGGCATATCTGCGTTTGCTCAGTGTCTTGGTGTTAAACAGTTCCTGAGCTAACTCTCAGCCTTAATCATTTGTAGCCACTCTTTTTGTAAAATTCCGTAATTGTAGATATCCAGCCATTGGCCATCTTGAAATAACGCTTCTCTATCAATTCCTTCTTTTTTGAAGCCTACTTTTTCATAAACATGAATCGCTTTTTGATTGTTACTATTGACAGCTAATCTGATTTTGTGCAAGCCCAATTCATAAAAAGCAAATTTACAAATTAAAGACACCGCCTCAAAGCCATATCCTTGACCACGTTGCTCTTTTTGTAAAATAGCAATCCCTAAATTGGCCCCTCTATTTTTCAACTGTACATCAGACAACGAAACCCAACCAATAAATTCCTCTGTCGTATTTTCTAAAATAGCAAATAGAAATCGATCATCTTCTCCTTTATTAATTGTGAAATCTTTCCATTCTTCAAGCCCCCACGGATGTAAAGCATCCCAGCTCAAATGCCGAAGCAATTCATTATCCCATTGCTGCTTTGCAATATGTTCGATATATTCTTCTCTAAAATGAGAAAAGCCAACGTGTTTTCCTTTTAAAACATTTTCCATAAGAACACCTTTAATTTCCTAGATTATTTTTCTATTTGCTGACTATCTATTTCCTCGTATTTTTGTAAAAAAGTGGCAATTTTTTCGATGACACACGCATTTTTATCGCTTTGGTCATTCTCTACCTGAAGAACAAGCAACGGTTCATGCAGACTTAAGCGTAGTAAAAACCACCCACTGCCATATTGACCAGACACGTTTCCCCGAACACCTTCTTGGTTTTCACGGTCCACAGCAAAGTCTGCTTGATTTTCTACAAACAATTCAAAGTCTCGCAAGACTTGTTGCCCATAACAAGTAACATCCTCCGCAGTAATTTTGAAGCGAAATTCGTTGGTTTCTGCCGGTTGCTTCAATGTAGCAATCAGATCTCCTAACGTTTGATTATTTTGTTTCAATTCTGGTAACAACATTAAAATTTTCGCCACGACATATGCACCATCATCCAGATTGTAGTTTTCTTGAAACGCTGCATGACCACTGGTTTCAATGGCTAACGGTGTCTGAAAGCCCCCATGATTCAATTCAATCATTTTATTAATGACATTTCGGTAACCAGAAATATAACGAATCTGTTGGCCGCCTTTTTCTTCAATAAATGTTTTTAAATGACTTGAGGTTGGCGAATTTGTCACAATATAACTACCAGGCGCTTCTTTTAAAACGATTGCCGCTAAAACAGCAATTAAATTATTTCGGTTTAGTACCTCACCTGATTGGTCCACCACGGCCGAACGATCTACATCTGTATCAAAAATAATGCCCAAATCTGCTTGATTAGCTAAAACAGCCGTTTGAATACTTTTCATTGCTTCAGAATTATCTGGATTAGGTACATGATTAGGAAAATGCCCATCTGGTTCTAAAAACTGTGATCCCGTCGTATCAGCGCCCAAAACTTGAAGAACCTGCTCCGCAAAGAAGCCCCCAGCCCCATTACCCGCATCAACGATAATTCGAAAGCCCTGTAAAGGTTTCTCTTCTGGCGAATGAATTCCTTGGCGGATTTTTGCCACCAAATGCTCCGCATAAATTGGCAGTAACTCTTGCTTCATCAGTGTGCCATTTTCATTGGCTGTCAGCGGATCAGTATGAGATAAAATATACCGAATATCTTCTTTCTCTGCTCCACCTTCTGCTGTGAAGAACTTCAAGCCATTAAAGTAGTAAGGCAAATGGCTAGCTGTGATCATAATCGTTGCATCACATTGAAGCGTTGGAAATTGAGTAGCCATAAACATAGCAGGCGTCGTAGCTAAACCAACGTCAATCACCTGAATACCTAATGAAAGAAACGTATCTACTAATACTTGCTTAATCGGCTCCGCCGTTAGACGACTATCATGTCCGATTGCAATTGTCAGGCGCTGTTGTGCCTTTCGTGGCAGCTGTTTTTTATCCTGTAACCAACGAACCACGCCCACCGCAATTTCGGCTACTGCTGTTGCGGTTAATGTTGCAGTTTGCTCTTCCGTATCCAAAGCAATTCCCCGAATATCCGAACCATTTTGTAGCGCTTTCAATTCTACCAAGAAAAAAACTCCCTTCTATTGATGCTTTCAATTTTAAAAAATCATATTTTCGATACGTTCGATAAAGTGTTCCGCATCCTCTTCTGAACGTGTAATCACAATAATCGTATCCGCACCAGCCACTGTACCCGCCACTTCTGGATAAGCTACTTCATCTAAAAAGTTACTCACCACATCGGCATTTCCCATCTCTGTATGCAAGATGACAATAAATTGTACTCGCTCCATTCGAACAACTGAATCTTTTACTGATTCTCGTAATTTCTCTTCACTGCTTGTGCCTTGTGCTTGAGAAAAAATTGCATATTTGACACGACCATCTGCACCATGTGTTTTAACAATACTCATTTCACGGATATCTCTTGAAACAGTCGCTTGAGTGGCTCGGACGCCAAGTTCTTCCAAACGAGTGATTAATTCATCTTGTGTTTCAATTTCTTGTTGCATAATTAATTGTTTAATCAAACGTTGACGTTCTGCTTTTTTCATATAGACCACTCCTCTCCATTCATTTCTTTTATTATATCCAAAAATGAGCAAAAATACAGGTACTTTTCACATTAAACTCTTTATTTATCTGAAAAAGACTGGATAAATGTTTATATACCAGTCTTTTTCAGTAAAAAATACTTATTTAAGAAGATTCTTTTCTTTTAAATAGTCTTTCGCCACTATGCTAGGGTCTTGCCCCTCCACATTGACTTGATAATTCATTTCACTCATTTCTTCTTCGCTAATTTTTCCTGCCAATTTATTCAATATTTCTGCTAATTCTGGATATTTTTCCAACGTTGCTGTTTTAATAAGTGGTGCTCCTTGATAAGGCGGAAATAGCGCTTGATCATCTTCTAACGTTACTAAATCGTATTGTCTCAATTCACTATCCGTTGAATAGGCATCAATCACATTTACCTCACCATTATTAATCGCTTGATAGCGTAATGCTGGTTCCATCGATTGGACATTCAGATTTAAATGATATTTTTCTTGTAATCCCTTATAACCATCTTGCCGATCAATAAATTCTAACGTAAAACCTGCTTTCAACTGATTGCTAATTTTCTGTAAATCACTAATCGTTTTTAATTGATGCGCTTTTGCAAATGAGCGCTTAACTGCGACGGCATACGTATTTTCATAGCGCATCGGTTTCAACAAAGTAAGGTTTTCTTGCTTTTTCAAGCCAGCGCGTGCCGCTTCATAGACTACTTGAGGTTGATTGTCTAGCTGAGGAGGATTTTTTAAAAAGGTTTCGATCACTGTTCCTGTAAATTCCGGATAAAGATCGATTTCATCTGATTTCAAGGCATTATATAAAAAAGTAGTCTTGCCAAAGTTTGGCTTTAACGTCACCTGAATGTCGCTATTTTCTTCAATTAAGGCTTTATACATATTAATAATAATATCTGGTTCCGCTCCTAATTTGCCAGCAATTGTCAGCTGTTTTTCCTTTGAAGAAGTTTGTTGATTCCAGAAAAATGAACCACCTAACAAAAGGCCTAAAATAGTACCGCAAATGATTAGTCGCCGCCCATTCGCTTTTTCCAACCAATGAATTCCATAATTAAATAAGACTGCTAGTGCAGCTGATGAAAGAGCTCCAATAAAAATCAACGATAAATTATTTCGATCAATTCCTAATAAAATGAAGGTCCCTAAACCACCTGCTCCAATTAACGCCGCCAACGTGGCCGTACCAATAATTAAAACGGTAGCCGTTCGAATACCTGAAATAATAAATGGTAATGCCATTTGCAACTCAAACTTAAACAGTTTTTCTTTTTTACTCATCCCAAATGCTTCTGCGGCTTCTTCTAACGAAGGATCAATTTCCGTCAAACCAGTATAGGTGTTTTGTAAAATTGGGAATAAGGCATAAATCACTAGCGCAACAATTGCCGGTGGTCGACCAATACCAATTAACGGAATCAGTAAGCCTAGCAAGGCTAAAGAAGGGATGGTTTGGAAAATCCCAGTCACTTGTAACAGACTTTCCGCTAACTTACGATGACTCGTTAAATAAATGGCTAGGGGAATTGCAATCAACGCAGCGAATAATAACGAAATAAAGGACAATTGCATATGCTCGATTAACGCTTGCAGATATTCTTCTTTTCGAGCGAAAAAAGTTTCAATCAGTGCTTGCATCTACTGTCCCTCGCTTTCCAACAGTTGTTCCATAAAACGAGTAATCGTTTTTGAGGTGATACACCCTAAAACTTGTTGTTTTTCTACTAAATTTGCTTTCTCTTGCGCATTAATGAGTTGGACAATCTCTTTTAAATTGGTTTCCATGAAAACAGTCGGCACTGGCTCAATCGTCTCATCTGCGGCTTCTAAAAATGCAGTCAAGTCAGCGCCACAATAGTTCGCTAGTTCTGGCGAAGATTGTTTGAAAAATTGACCGACAAAATTATTTTTCGGATGTTTTTGAATGGCTTCTGGCGTATCGACTTGAATAATTTTGCCAGCGTCCATAATACAGATGCGCTCCCCTAACAATAAAGCTTCATTCATATCATGGGTCACAAAAACAATGGTACTCGCTAATTCCTGATGAAGTTCTTTCACCAAACGTTGAAGATGATGTCTTGAAATCGGATCTAGCGCGCTAAAAGGTTCATCCATTAAAATCACTTCTGGTTCGGCTGCAATGGCGCGTAAAATCCCGATACGTTGTTGTTCGCCTCCTGAAAGCGCTGCTGGCTTACGATGCAGATATTCCTCAGGATCCAGCTGAACTTTTTTCAATAGTTCAATGGTTCGCTCTCTGCGTTGCTCTTTGGGCCATTTTTTCATTTCAGGAATCAACTCAATATTTTCCGCCACGGTTAAGTTAGGAAATAAGGCAATTTGCTGAAGAACATAGCCAATTTTTAGTCGTAATTCACGTAAAGGGTAGTTGGTTACCGCTTGTTCATTGAGAGCCACTTCACCTGTCGTTGGCTCAATGAGCCGATTAATCATTTTCAAAGTCGTCGTTTTTCCACTACCACTCGGCCCTACTAATACAAAAAATTCGCCTTGTTGGATTGTTAAATTCACATCGGACAAAACGGCATTTTCTTGATATACTTTTGAAACATTTTGAAATTTTATCATTTATTTTCACCGCATCTTTCACTTCTTAATAAACAAATTCTTTGGAGGATCGTCACTCTTTCAGTATAATTTAAGACTAGCATCCTGCCTAATTTTTTGTTTTAAGCGCAAGTATGTGGGGGCTCATTTAACGGCTGCCGGTTCGTATCTACAATTATCTACTCAATGAATGGAAAAATTGTCCTCTTCTGCCTTAAACAAAAGTGAACTGTTTTCTACTAAAAGGAGTGATCGTTATGGAAAACGACAAGCGAATTTATAAATGGGACAACGTGAAACTTTTTTTAATTTTCTTAGTGATTTTTGGGCATATTTTAGATCGTGAAGCTGCTCCTTCACGACTCATGGAAACGATCAACTTTTGGATCTATTCATTCCATATGCCAGCCTTTATTTTTGTCTCTGGACTTTTTAGTAAACATGCAATTAAACAACGAAAATATCTCCGCTTACTTTCCTTTGTTTGGCTTTATCTCTTAGCGAAGTTGTTGATTACGCTTGCTAATTTCGCCTTTGCAAATAAAATGAATTTTGATTTACTGAACGAAACGGGCGTTCCTTGGTACTTACTTTCCTTAGCAAGTTTCTACTTAATTACCATCTTTCTTCAGCGCGTTCAGCCGAAAATCATGTTGCCCATCATCATTGTTATCGGCTGCGCCTCAGGCTATTTGCCTGTGGAAGGTTTCTTGTCTTTAGGACGGACTCTGGGCTTCTTCCCTTTCTTTTATTGTGGCTACTTAATGGATATTCAAAAGCTACAAACCTTTTTAGATCATCGCAAAGTCAAATGGGCAGCGATAGGCGTAATTTTAAGCTCCTTTTTATTTGTAAATAGTCAATGGTCATTGGCAACGAAATTTTGGGGCTTCTTAACTGGTTGGGCTTCCTACGCTGAAATTAGTCCGGCCTTTGAATACAGTAGTTTCATTCAGCTGTTCTTTTACGTTGCTGCAGCATTGGTGTCTCTTTCTTGGTTTGCATTATTGCCGAAACGAAAGTTACCTTTAAGCGCCCTCGGAAAAGATACCCTCTACCCTTATCTCTTGCATATGCCCTTAATTATTCTGTTGGAAAGTGGTTTACAATTAGACACACTCTTTAAAGAATGGTTTACTTTCCGAATCCTGGCACTTTTCTTCTTAGCCCTCTTCATTTTAGCTATTACGAATATGCCTGTGGTGAAACGGGGAGCGGATTATCTTTTTAATCCAATTGCATATGTGTTGCCAAAACAATGGTTAAAAGTTAAATAAAAAAAGAAGAGCGTGGGACAAAAATCACTTTGGATTTTTGCTCCACGCTCAAAAACTGTTAAACGGCGAGAGTTGCAATGTTTCACTGTGAAGCATGAACAGATGAAATCATCGTACCTACTTGGTTCTTGGAGCTAAACACTTTTATCTCAGATTTTTTTCAACTATTGAAACAATCCTTTAATTTTATCAAACAAACCATCGGTCGTTGTATCAGCTAACATCGCTGTAATTTTATGATAGTGTTCGCCTAATTCATCTTTATGTTCTTCAATGAATTGTTGTGCATGTTCCACGTTGCCTTCTCCAATTAAATCTTTTGCTTTTTGAACTAATTCTTCTACGTTCATCTTCACACGTCCTTTGATTAAATAGTTAACAATAAGTGTTTCACTCATTGCGTTTTCTCCTATTTATCGTATCGTGGGATCCTTTGATTTGCAAGAAATTTTCAGTAAATTGACGGTTCTGATTTTGGGTTTTTAAAAGGCAAAAATTGCAAAAAAAGCTGTTTTCGAAAATCGAAAACAGCTTTTTTACTTTACTTCGCTAAACGATAAATCGCATCTGCATAAATAGCAGCTGCTCGGAATAAGTCATCTAATTCCATAAATTCGTTGGCTTGGTGCATTGTGTCTGTGTAGCCAGGGAACATTGCGCCATAGGCAACACCACGTTTTAATAAGCGGCCATAAGTACCGCCACCAATGATTTGTTCTTGGCCTTTTTCGCCTGTATGGTCTTCGTAAACTTGTAGTAACGTTGCCACCAATGGATCATCAACTGGTACATAATGCGGTTCTTGGTTGCGATCTCCTTGTGTTGCAGTGACCGTTTCACCGACTGTTGCTTGAACTTTTGCTTGTAATTCTTCTGCTGAAGTTCCTTTTGGATAGCGGAAGTTTAATGTTACTAAGCTATTTTCAGGATTTTCTGGATCAAAGTTAACAATCCCAGCGTTCATTGTCAATTTACCCATTTTTTCGTCTTCAAAAGCCACACCTAATTTTTCGCCATAAAAATCTTCATGGATAAATTCAGCAATGGTATTAATAAAGCTGTATGCGCCTTCTGCAAAGCTGTAATCATTTAAGAAAGTTGCCAAGAAAGTCGCTGCGTTAATTCCAGATTGTGGGCTAGCACCGTGAGCACCTTTACCAACTACATGGAAAGTCACTGTTTTATCTGAAAGTTCTGCGTTACCTGAAATTTTTGCTTCTTGTTTGATGAATGTTTCAAAGCTAGCAGCTAATGAAGCCGCTTCGTCTGCTGAAGCAGCCGTTACAACAGCATCTGCTGTTCCCGGAACCATGTTTTCACGTAAACCAGATTTGAAGCTTTCTAATTTATAATCAGCGCCGTTACCGCCTCGGAAAGTTAAACGAATAGTCACATTTCCTTTTTCCCCATTAATAATTGGGAACTCAGCATCTGGTGAGAAACCAAAGTCTGGCGCTTCTTCATGTTGGAAATAGTAATCCATATCGCCCCAGCCGCTTTCTTCGTCACTTCCTACTACGAAACGGATTTTTTTAGACACGGGTAAGCCTAATTCTTTGATAATTTTCATTGCGTAATAAGCAGCCATACTTGGGCCTTTATCATCGCTTGCACCACGTGCATAAATTTTGCCATCTTTAATGACTGGTTCATAAGGATCTGTTTCCCAACCATCACCAGCAGGAACAACGTCCATATGACCAAAAATTCCTAATGTTTCGTCGCCTTCGCCATATTCAATATGCCCAGCGTAATTGTCGACATTTTTCACCGTAAAGCCATCACGTTCACCATACGCTAACATGTGTTTTAAGCCAGCAACTGGTCCAGGTCCAAAGGGCGCTTCAGGTGTTGCTTGCGCATCATCCCGTTCACTGTTGATCCGTAATAAGTTTTGTAAATCTTCTAATAAGTCGTCTTTACGTGCTTCGACTTCTTTTGTCCAATCAATTGTCATTTGTTGTCACTCCTATTCATAAAGTTCTACATAGTCAATCATACCATTTTATGCAGAAAAAGAAAGAAACCCGACACTATTTTTCGAGAAATTTTTTATCTTTTCCGCAGAAAGGGCTGGGTTTTTGTTTATTTTAATTGAGGTATGATTGTTTAGGTTGTAGTTGTTGTAATTCGGCTTCTGTTAAGGGCCGATATTCCCCTAGTTCTAACGTTTCATCTAACCATAGTTCGCCCATTCGTAATCGTTTTAAATACGTCACAGGTTTGCCTACAGTGGCTAACATCCGTTTGACTTGATGGAATTTTCCCTCTTGAATCACTAAACGGACTACGGAAGTCCCTTCTTCCTCATTGATCGTCTCAATGACTAAGCGACTTGGTTTAACCATTTCTCCATCTTTCAAGGCAAATCCTTGCGCAAACAGTTGACAATCTTCCGCTGTCACAAGTCCCTCAACTTCAGCTAAATATTCTTTATCCACATGCTTTTTAGGCGATAATAATTGATGCGCTAACTGGCCATCATTTGTTAACAGAAGCAAGCCTTCGGTATCTTTATCCAAGCGACCAACTGGGAACAAGTCGGCACGGTAATCCTGATCAGTTAACAAGTCAATTACCGTTTCATCTCGCTGATCTTCCGTCGCAGAAATGACACCTTGTGGTTTATGCAACATGTAATAAAAGAATTTCTGATACGTAAGAATTTCTCCCATCAAGGCAATTTGATCTGTTTCTTCATTTACTTGTGTTTTGGCTTCTTTTACGACGTCACCATTCACCGTAACGACTTTTTTCTTTAACAATTGTTTGATTTCTTTACGACTACCGATACCAACATCGGCTAAAAATTTATCTAAACGCATCGTCATTCCTCTTTCCTTTAAAAAAATAGCTTGGGACATAAATCGAATCGATCGATGTCTCAAGCCTTGTCTCTTAAGAGAATCTGCTGAAAGGAGTTCAATCAGCTATTATTTAATATTGAATTTTGCACGTAATTTTGCGGCATTTTTCCCTAATAAACGATCAGCTAAGCGAATCTTCAAGACCGAATAGCCATAAAAAGCGCCTCCTGCAGCAGCCACAATTACAACGATAATGAAGGCTTGGAAACGTCTAGTTGGATCTAAAAATAGATACAAGAACTGACGGAAAATCAAAGCGATAATCATCATGATGACTGTAATACAGAACATTAACAATGTTCGCCGTAAGGTTAATTTGTAATTAAAACGTGTCACTTGGCGAATTCTTCTTAGAATCAATACGCAAGAAACCGTAAAGCCAATCATCGTTGCTAATAACGGACCGTAAACTTCAAATAAACGGATTGCGGGGAATTGCACGATTAATTTCACTGCTAAACCAATTCCTAAATAACGCATTGCGTCACGATTTTCATACATCCCCATCAACATATTTGACACTAACATATACAAGCCCAAGAATAAACTAGCGTAACAAGCTTGCACTAATAAAGAAGTACCTAAAGCATCTGGCATGTAAAAAACAGTGTATAGTGGTTGCGCTAAAACAATCATACCGAACGTTGCTGGCAACATTACAAACACAAAAAGTTGTAAATTATTACTAATCAAACGCGCTAATTCACGGTGATTTTTTAAGGTGACCGCTTCTGTAATTAACGGTAATCCAGTAGCCGAAATCGAAGTCGCTAAAGCCACGACAATCATGGTTAATTTGTCCGGATTGGCATTAAAAATACCGAAAAGCTCTCGTAATTGGGTATCTGAATAATCCGTAAACAAACGCATAAAGTTTGAGAAAGTAAACTGATCTACAAGTTTAAAGACCGTCACCCCTGAGCCAACTACGATAAAAGGAATCGCCTCTTTAAAAGTTTCAATCAATAACTCTTTTGGAGCAATTTCATGTTCATTGGCGCTGTGTTCTTCTAAATAATCAAATAATGGTTTTTGTTTGTACATGTAATAGCCTAAAACCGCAAAACTTGCGAGCATCCCAATAAATGCCGCAAAAGTGGCTTGGGTCACCGCTGTAACGTAATTACCTTCAAAGACTTTCATGATAATAAAAGCAGTTAATAACATGTAAAACACTCGTGCTACTTGTTCAACAATTTGTGATAAAGCAAAGGGCATCATTTCTTGATTTCCTTGGAAATAACCGCGAATGACACTCATGCTTGGGAAAACTAAAACGGCTAAACTTAATGAACGCATTGTTGGAACTAATTCAGGACCTCCGCCAGACAAAGCTGCTAATGCCGGAGATGCCAAATACATCACAATAGCAAAAACCACACCTAAGCCACCCATTAGTTGTAAGGCACGATAAAAAAGCTGTCGACTAATTTTATATTCGTTCAATGAATTATAATGCGAGGTCTGCTTGGCAATCGCACCTGGAATTCCGGCGGTAGAGATCATTAGGAATAAGGCATAAATCGTATACCCCATTGAAAACAAACTGTTCGCTTCGTTTCCGTGCTCGCCCATCCAAGCGTACCAGGGGATGATGTAAATCGCCCCTAACATGCGGGAGATAATATTACTAGCTGTCATCCAAGCTGAGCCTTTGACCATTTTTTCTTGGTTCGTCAGGATTGGTTGATCAACTGAATTTGGTTGATTGATCATTTTGTCCTCCAATATTCTTTGAGTATGCTTTCTTTATTTTAATTGTTCATCTTGGGATATGCAACGACTTTCTCGAAGAATTATCCTATTTTAACATTTCTCATGGATTTTCTCACGCTAACGAGATGGTTTTTTTAAAAGAAAAATAATGCTATAATGACATCAGTTTTGAAATTTCGTTGAAACGTTTGGAGGCAAAAAAAGTGACGATTTCATTATTCGCAATTCGCGATTGCTTAGAAAAAGAAGATTTATTAAAAGAATTTATTTCACCAGAAGGCTGGCACTTGACTCTTTCCGACACGTTAGGTCAACGAGAAGTAACGGCTCTTTCTTACGATTCGAGAGACGTAACAGCAGAAACACTCTTTTTTTGTAAAGGATTAAACTTTAAAGAAATCTATTTAGAAAATGCTGTAAAAGACGGCCTAGAAATCTATGTTTCTGAGGTGCCTTATGAGGTTCCGGCGCAACTAGGAATTATCGTGACTGACATTAAAAAAGCAATGGCTGTGTTAAGCATGGCTTTTTATGATTATCCACAAAATAAATTAAAACTGATTGGCTTTACTGGAACCAAGGGTAAAACAACAGCGGCTTATTTCACCAAATATATTTTAGATGTTGCTACACAACAAAAAACAGCCTTGCTTTCTACCATGAATTCGACATTAGATGGCAAAACATTCTTTAAATCTGCCTTGACTACACCCGAATCTTTGGACTTGTATCGAATGATGGCAACCGCTGTTGCTAACGGGATGACTCATTTTATTATGGAAGTTTCTTCCCAAGCCTACAAAACTAATCGTGTCTACAAGTTATTTTTTGATGTCGGCATTTTTTTAAACATTACCCCCGACCATATCAGTCCAATTGAACATCCAACCTTTGACGATTACTTTTATTGCAAACGTCAATTGATTACACATTCTAAAGTCATTGTGTTGAATCACGAAGCTGATTATTTTCCATTACTTAAAGAAACTGCACAACAGCAAAAAGTCCCTGCCATTGTCTATGGCAGTCAGCCAGCTTCAGAAGTTGACTATTCATTCGCTGTTTCTTCAGAGGATTCCTTACGTTTTATCGTTGAAAGTCCTGCAGATGCGTTAGGATTGGCCGGCTCTTATCACCTTCGTTTAGGTGGTGATTTTAACAAAGGTAATGCGTTAAGTGCGGCGATTGCTAGTGTCCTTGTGGGAGCTTCAAAAGAAGAGTGTCAACAAGGGATCGCAGCAACCACCGTCCCTGGCCGGATGGAATCTTTAACGAATACCAATGGTGCAACCGTCTATGTTGATTACGCTCATAACTATGACAGTTTGAAGAATCTTTTAACCTTTGTCCGTGAAGAACATCCTGACGGCCGCTTAATTGTTCTTGTCGGTAGCACGGGAGACAAAGCGATTTCTCGCCGCAAAGACTTTGGTAGGGTTCTTTCTGAATTGGCTGATGTTGCAGTCCTAACAACCGATGACCCAGCCAGTGAAGATCCAGCAAAAATTTGCCAAGAAATTCAAACCCATATTACCAAAGAAATGCCTGTTTACACCGTTTTAGATCGTGGCGAAGCAATTGCTCACGCATTATCTTTAAGCACAACGGCTGATGATGCGATTGTCTTAGCTGGTAAAGGCGCCGACCTTTATCAAAAAGTAAACGGCGTAGATGAACCTTACGCAGGAGACTTTGCCCTTGCGGAAGCTTTCATTAATAAAAAGAACTAAATCATTTAAACACACATGAAAAAAACAAGCTGCAACCACTTATCAACAAAGGTTGCAGCTTGTTTTTTAAAGAACTTCTTTTATTTTCGTTACTTCTTCTTCCGATAACCCATGACCGCCATCCACTAGTAAAAAGTCAACTGGAAAATGTTTCTTTAATTGGTTAGCTAAAGAAAGAACTTGTCCCGGAATACTCAACTCATCCTGAGCCCCTGTTGTGACAATCACTTTTGTCGCAAACTCACCAGATACATATTGATAGCCTAAATTGCTTGGATGCAGTAAAATAACAGTGTTAGCAATAGTCGGGTTCTTTTCTAACAGGCCTAAAATAAAATTGGCACCGTTAGAGTACCCTATAAAAATAACTTCATCGTATAACTTTTGCGGTTGCCAAACTTCTTCTAGAAACGCAGTCACTCGCTCATCAAAGTTAGCACGAGGTAATGCTCCATTGACTAATGGCGCAAAAAAGCGTCGCTGTTCGCCTACACCTTCTGTCCCTAAGTAACTTAGAACACTCGCTTCTGGATAAAGGGTTGCGATGGTGGTTAATAATTGATATTCATTGCCACCAGTACCATGGAAAGCGACAACTAATTGATTAGGTTTCGACCCTTTTTGAAAAAATTGTTTCATTTAATAAACCTCCAAGAAAGGAATTTTACTATGTATGCACAAATTCATCACATCTCTATTTTAAATCGATTGATAAAGCCTACATTTGACTTCTATCATAATACACTGGGATTAAAATTACTAATGAAAACGATCAACCAAGATGACCACACCATGTATCACTTGTTTTTCTCAGATAATGAGCAACGAACAGGTACCGAATTAACTTTTTTTGAATTGAATGATGGCCAAGATCAATCCTTTGGGACAAATACAATTGAACGAACTATTTTAAAAGTACCAACGCGCGCCTCTTTGGATTTTTGGGCAGAACGTCTTGAGCAAGCGGGTATCTGCCACTATGGTGTGGAAACATTTAACCAACACCCAATTTTGCGTTTTGAAGCGCCCGATAATACGCAAATGGCGCTTGTTCCGTTACGTGAATTTGAAAATGCGGAAGATTATTTTCCAGCTGAGCATTCCGAAATTCCAGTAGAACATGCAATTTTAGGCATTGATGCAATTCAATTACGCGTCCAATATGCCGCAGCTACCAAACAACCTTTAGTGGATTATTTACATTGGCATGAAAAAGAAACAGTACCTTTTTTTGAAACTGCGCATGAAGTAACCGTTCTGGAAAATCATCATCCACAGTTTTATCAAGAGGTGCATATCATTGATGACCGTACCAATCCGCTTGCCATTGAAGGGATTGGTGGCGTTCATCACGTCGCCTTTGGGGTGGAAGATACGCAAGAATTAACGCAAGTTGACAGCCTGTTGGATGAAAAGAATTTTACAAACTCAGGGATTAAAGACCGTGAATTTTTCAAATCATTGTATTTTAGAGAACCGAACCACTTATTATTTGAAGTAGCCACACAAAAAGGCCTGCTAGATGCCGAAGCCTATGAAAATCAAAGCTCAAACTTTGATGAAATCCCCCTTTATTTGCCTCACTTTTTGGCAGATCAAAGAGAACGAATCGAAGCGATTTTAGCACAACAACGCCATGAGTAAACAAAAATAGCGGTTAGGACCGCTATTTTTGTTTTTTAATATCCTATTATTGCCCTTTTTTGAAAAAAAGGAGTACACTAATAGTAGATGAACTGCGCAAGGAGGTGAGTACATGTTATCTAAGGAAGAAGTTCTACACTTATTGAACGAAGCAAAAAAAGAAGTCGATCGTTTAGAAACAAACCGCCAAGAAGATTTAGGTAATTCAATCAACTATATTGAAAATGAATTACAGCTCCAACGTGTCTTATCTCAAGTGGAAGCTTATGAAAAAGTACTTGGTTAATTGATTACGCATTAAATGAGAGAGGAGCAACCAGATTCAGGTGAATGAATCTGGTTGCTCCTCTCTCATTTTTTACTAGACTAATTCGTAAGCAAGTTCTCGTGCAATAATTTTTGCGGTTGTTTCAGCGATTTCTCCAGTAAAGCCAATGCATTGTTCCATATGCTCAGGTGAACCCATCGTCATTTTACTTGTCAAAATACTGCAGCAAACTACTCGATGCTTTTGTCGAAAACTTTGATGCAATTCGTTGGCTAAAGCCATCGTTTTATTTACTTGTTCTCCTTTGGCTTCTGTCCGACCAAAAAAGTAGCCCAGACACATAACCCCGCCTGAAAGAGCACCACAAATACACTTCGCTCCTCCAACACCTACAGGAAACCCAGAAGCCATGGCCACAGCTTCAATGGGAATCTCCGCATCAAAGTGTTGCCGAATGGTCGCCACAATCGCTTCCGAGCAATAAAAATCACCGTTACGATAATAGGCTTCCGCTTCTTCCCTGATTGCTTGTAAACAAATTCTCTTTTTCAAAATGCCCTCCATTCTGTATCCGCTTTCATTTTATGAATAAAAGGACGCCAAGCATCCCTTTATTTTATAGATTTTCTGCAGAGGTAAATACTTCTGACACATCATCATCGTCTTCTAACTTGTCAACCAAGCGCTCTAATTGCGCTTTTTGTTCATCGTTCAAGGTTAGTAAGGTTTGCGGAACCATTGTTAATTCAGCTTGTGCTAATGAATAACCTGCTTGTTCTAAAGCATCGCGAACCGCTGTAAAATCTTCTGGTGCTGTGTAAATTTCAAATACTTCTGGTGATGTTTCTAAATCCTCGCCACCTGCTTCCAAAACGACTTCTAGCATGTCGTCTTCCTCAATTGCATGATCTTCTCGCTTAATGACAATATAGCCTTTACGATCAAACATATAATTCACCGAACCCGTTTCACCTAAAGAGCCACCATTTCGAGTAAACGCGACGCGAACATTGGTGGCCGTTCGGTTGCGGTTATCTGTTAGTGCATGAACTAAAACTGCCACGCCACCTGGCCCGTATCCTTCATAAGTTACCTCGTCATAATGTTCCCCTTCACCAGCACTACTGGCTTTTTTTATGGCGCGCGCAATATTATCATTGGGCATATTGGCTGACTTAGCTTTATCGACTGCTAAACGTAAAGCAGGATTCATTGCGGGGTCAGGGCCACCTGCTTTTGCCGCCATATAGATTTCCCTTGAAACTTTTTGGAAAATTTTCCCACGTTTGGCATCTTGCGCATTTTTACGCCCTTGAATGTTGCTCCATTTGCTGTGTCCTGACATCCTTGATTCCTCCTGACTTTTCGTTACTATTCTCCTTTATTCTACTCTTCTTTTCAGTTAGGAACAAGCGCTACCAAAAAAAGACCCTCGCTTATCCATCTTTCTGACGAATAAACGAAGCTCTTCTAAATTAGCGTCTTCTTTTTTTATTTTTCTTCAAACCATGAACCACCA
Organism: Enterococcus sp. DIV1420a; assembly: GCF_051712165.1. NCBI lineage: Bacteria > Bacillati > Bacillota > Bacilli > Lactobacillales > Enterococcaceae > Enterococcus > Enterococcus sp. DIV1420a. The sequence continues at coordinate 1,472,898 of NZ_JBIOOI010000001.1, read as the reverse complement.
AACAAATAACGATGGCTGTCAAAGCACCCATGGCATCCAACATAACATCTTGAAAAAGAGGGGTCCTTCCGCCTGTGATCATTTGATGAAATTCATCTAAACCTGCATAGCCAGTAGCAGCTAGCCAGGAAACAACAGCTGTTAAAAACAGACCTTTGATTCTTGGCACTAATCCAATAAACCAACTACCACCTAATAGAAAATACGTACCAAAATGGGCTCCCTTACGAATAAAAAATTCAACAAATTTACTATAACCACTAGCTTGAATGCTCACTTCACTGCCAGCATATTGAAAAGAAATGTTTTTTAATTGTTCTTCAAAAGGATGACTGCTCAGAAGTTTATCTAAAAGACCAACTTGTGATTGCTGTTCATACGTCTGTGATGAACTGAAAAATAAAATGGCCATAATTACAAACGCAATGACTAAATATAAATTACTATCTTTCAAATAATTTTTCATATAATCCTCTTTTCTTGGTTTCAAGTTGCCCCGTGCCTGCCACGGAAAATTCTTTTTTATTATAGTCGGTTTCGAGGGAAAAAGAAACAACTTCTCTTAGGTCTTATGATATACTGAAAAGAAAAAAATGAAAGAAGGATTGGATATGACCTATTCTATTACATGGGATTTAGACAGTATTTTCCCCAATGGGAGCGAGTCCAAAGAACTTAGCCAACGAATGACTCAATTAACCGAACAGACAAAAGAGTACCATCAATTAATCACAGAATGGACACCAGAAAGTGCCCAAGGCAAAGAACAATTTGCTGAAATCTTAACGTTACAAGGGAAAATCTCAAATGGCTTTTCACAATGTAATAGTTTTTTAACTGCTTTAATTTCTGCTAATACTAATGATACCAAGGCCAAAATTTTATCAGGCGATTTATACAATCTGTTGCCAGCGATTCAATTAGCTGAAACCATTTTTACTAAAAAAATCACCGAGATTTCAGCAGAACATTGGCAAGCCCTGTTAGCCGAAGAACCGTTCAAAACAATGGCTTTTCGCTTAAATGAATTACGCCGTGATGGAAAAAAACTGCTTTCCGAACAAGAAGAAAATATCATCAATACGCTTTCTCTAGATGGATTAAATGCTTGGAGTACACATTACGATACGATTGTTGCTTCCATCGTGATTCCTTTTGAAGAAAAAGATGGCTCTGTGACAGAACTATCTGCAGGCCAAGCCTTTAACCGCATGATGGGAGATCCTGACAAAGAGGTTCGTCAACGTTTGTTTACAGCCTGGGAGAAAGCTTGGAGTGGCAAAGCTTCAATTTTAGCAGACACCATAAATCACTTAGATGGGTTCCGTTTATCTGATTACAAATTGCATGGCACTACAGATTATTTAGAAAATCCCTTAAACTATAATCGAATGAGTCAAGAAACATTAACGGTTATGTGGGAAACCATCCAAAAAAATAAACAACCATTCGTCGACTTTCTAACGCGCAAAGCGCAATTATTCGGCAAAGAAAAAATGGATTGGCAAGACCAAGATGCACCAATTATTTTAGGTGATTTAGAAGAAAAAACGTATTCCTTTGATCAAGCCGCTGCCTTTATTTTAGAAAATTTCCGTAAATTCAGTCCGAAAATGGCCGATTTTGCCCAAATGGCTTTTGAAAAAAGTTGGATTGAAGCTGAAGATCGTCCAGGCAAACGTCCTGGGGGGTATTGTACAGAATTACCTGAAACACAAGAGTCACGGATTTTCATGACCTTTGGCAATTCAATCAACGAAGTAGCTACTTTAGCCCATGAATTAGGTCACGCTTTCCATAGTAGCGTGATGTGGGATTTACCTTCATTGAATCGAGAGTATGCCATGAACGTAGCAGAAACGGCTAGTACCTTTGCAGAATTGATTGTTGCTGACGCCACCTTAAAAGAGGCCAAATCAGACGTTGAAAAGATTAACCTTTTAGACACAAAAATGCAAAATGCCATTGCCATGTTTATGAACATTCATGCGCGTTTTATCTTTGAAAATAATTTTTATCAAGCGCGCCAAAAAGGTTTAGTAGCGGAAGAAGATATTACTGAATTAATGTTAGCGGCGCAAAAAGAAAGCTACAAAGATAGTCTTGGCAGTTATCATCCTCATTTCTGGGCGAGCAAATTGCACTTCTTTATTGATGATGTGCCTTTCTATAATTTCCCATATACTTTTGGCTATCTATTCAGCATGGGTATCTATGCGTATGCCAATCAACAAGGCAGCTCTTTTGAAGACCAATACATTGCGTTATTAAGAGACACTGCTTCGATGACAAGCGAAGAATTAGCGAAAAAACATTTAAATGTTGACTTAACAAAACCTGATTTCTGGCAAGCCGGCATTGATCAAGTCCTAAAAGATGTGGAACAATTCATGACTTTAACTGAAAACTATGTAAACTAAGCAAAAAAGAAGCAGTAACCAACATCAGGTTACTGCTTCTCTTTTTTTCAAATAGTTTCGATACGCAAAGTAGCCCACAAGCATTAGTCCAAACGTAACAAATTCAACTACTGGCATGGCTAACCAAACACCGGTTAATCCTAGTAATTTCACCAAAATAAATAAAACTGGCACAATTAAAAAGAACCCACGCAAAGAGGAAATCATTAGCGCCATTTTCGGTTTACGAACTGCCGAAAAGTAATAAATCCCCATAAAATTCAATCCTGTAAACAAGAAGGAAATCGCATATAAGCGGATGGCTGTCCTAGCAATTTGCGCCAACTGGTCGTTCCCTTCGCTATTAAAGACCTCAATAATTTGTCCCGTAAACACTTGACTGATTAAAAAGAACAGGAAGCCGGCGACCAAGTACGTAATAACGCTAAGTTTAACAAATTTACGCAACACCTTCGTTTCCCCTAAACCATAGTATCGACTGAGTAATGGTTGCGCCCCTTGCCCAATCCCTGTAAAAATGGCAATCACAATAATATTGAGGTTGGCAACAATCGCATAAGCTGAAATCGCCACATGACCAACTAAGTTTAACAAAACAATATTAAATAAAAACATGACAAAGGCCGAAGAAAATTCATTTAAAAAGGAGGAAAAACCAATCGACATAATTTCTCGAACATCCTGAAATTTCACTTTAAACTTTTCAAAACGTAAAACTCGTTGCGGCGACCACTTATGCAACGTAATCAGGATTAAGCTTGTTAAAGGTGACATCACCGTTGCAATGGCCGCGCCTGCCATGCCCCAGCCAAATTGATAAATAAAGACATAATCCAAAATAATATTGACAATTCCCCCACTGACAAAAGCAATCGTTGCCAAACGAGGATTATGGTCATTTCTTAAAAAAGTAATCAGGCAATTGTTTAAAATAAATAATAATGAACAGCTAAGGTAAATCATATAATATTCCTTTGCCAAACCAAACAAGACACCTGTCCCCTGAAGCCCCCGAATAATTTGATCGGAAAAAATCAAGCTCGCTAAAGTAAAGAGACTCCCTATAACGAAAACTAACCCAATCGTTAAACTAAAATACTGATTGGCTTTTTTAATTTCTTTTTGCGCAACCGTGGTCGAAAACAACGTAGCGCCGCCAACGCCAAACATCCAACCTAATCCATTAATAATATTAACGAGTGGTAAGACAATGTTAAGCCCCGCCAACGCCTCGGTGCCGATCCCATTTGCAATGAAAAATGTGTCCGCCAAAATAAAAATTGATTGCGCCGCCATACTTAAAATTCCTAACAGAACATTTTTATAAAACAACGCAGTAAAATGGTTTTGCTGTGTTTGCTCCATACCCAAATCTCCTTCTAACAAAAAAAGGACTCATTCTTTTTGCTTCAAGGCTTACGCAAAAATCAGAATCCTTCAATTATTCAACCCAGCGATTAAATAATCTGTCTATTTATTGATACTTCTAGGGTAGCATTCTCTCTTCGAAAAAACAACCATCCTTCTATTTTTCTCATTTTAAACTTTCTTAAGCAGTTGCAGTTGTTTTTGAACTACTTGCCAATCTTCTTTCACGACTTCTTTTAAACGATAATTATAAAAGACAGCCGCTGGATGGAAGAGTGGAATGATTTGATAGGTTTTCTGCGTCCAATGATAGTTTTGGGATTGCTCATCAAATGTTTGAATGGGCGACTGAATGACCGTTCCGTGCACTGCAGTGATTGTTGGCTTTGGTCCTAAAAGTCGTTGCAACCCAATATTCCCCAGTGTCAAAATTAGTTCAGGTTGGCAAACAGCGATTTCCCAATCAAGCAAAGGCGCAAAAATTTTGATTTCTTCTTTGGTTGACGTTCGATTAGGAAACTTGGTTACTCTTTCTCCCGTTTTTGCAATCTGCTTCGTTTTTACAGAAAAAGGCCGACTCCTAACCGCACTGGTGATATACACCGTTTCACGACTTAAGCCAACTTGTTGTAATTGTTCCATCAACAATTGACCTGAACGCCCTATAAATGGTACGTTTTCTTTAATTTCTTCTTTTCCAGGGGCTTCCCCAATCAGCATCACTTTTGGCTGTTGCGGACCTTGACCTTCCACAAAACCTTCTAATGGTAAGTCTTTTGCTTTAGCTAAAACTACTTTTTTCAGATGTTCAGGATAGTGCATTTACCATCACGCCTCTCTTCTGGTGTTCTTCCTTCGCTATATTAATTATAAATAGGACCCAAAAGAAACTCAAAAAAAGGGACCTACTCATTTAGGAGCTGGTTTTTCTACACACAAAGCTTTGTCTTTAGCTAGATAAAAAGGCCGTAAGTAACCAACTAAATTAGACATTGGTAAAACCTCCGATGGTAAATCGATCTTTAATGTCTCCTTTAAATAGGCTTTGCGTGTCGCAATCCGTTGCCACATGTCTGGATAAGTTTGCTGAATCTCTTTTTGCAATGTTTCATCAGCCAAAGCCACACATTCTTCTGCACTCACCCCTGTATAACCAGGTACAGAAGGAATAATATCCACTTGAAAGAGCATGCCACTTTCCAAGCGAATGGCTGAATCTGGATAAATAGGCGACGACATCCATTCATCATCCGAAACTAAATGCCCAGGATTCAAATGCCAGTGATAGATTTCTTTTGGTAACTGTTCTTCAATCGCTTGGTACATTTCTCGTCCTAACAGTCCGATTCGAATGGTTTCAAGCCAGTGAACGACAGCTTGAAAATAGGGTTTTGCTACGCGTTCTAAATAATCACGTTGCGCTTCTGGCAATTGCTGCTCGTTTTCAATAACAAAACCTGTTCGGCTAGACAAGCCGCCTTTGTAGCCTGTAGTTAATGACAAGGCATCACCTAACTGAATTTCTTTGGCAGTCGGATACATGTTTGCATATTCAAAACGTTGACCAGTTGCCGCAATGGTTACTACCGTCGGCGTTTGACCTTCATCATTTAACAAAGCCCCAATGTCCGTTTCACGCTGTCCTACTTCAATTGCATTTAAGGCCTTTAACATACTGCGAGAAGCCAAATTCGCCCCATATTCATAGTGCGCCAATTCGTTGGCATTATTTGTTGTGCGGGCCCCCTTTGCTCCAATCAATAAGTGGGTCCCATTTAGTAAACGAGCTTCTTTCGGTAGCGCTTTTTTCAGTGCTTCGACAATAAAATGTGGCACATCAAACATAGTAGCGGGTTCTTGCTGTTGTGTCGTAAACATTTTCCAACCAACGATACCTATTTTTTGAGCTGTTTCATCGAGAAGCGTTTCAAAAATCTGCGCCAACTTTTGTTCTCCAGCCATTGGTTGATTAGGTAGCGAAAAAGCTGGATAATGAATTAAATCGGCTGAGATGCGGGCATGTTGGCACAGTTTTAAATTTTCATTACCTAAAATAAGTGTCGCCATACCATCCTTATTTAACACAAGGAGTCCTTCTTCAAACCTCGGAATAAAGCCAGTTAAGTATTCAAAATTACTGCCATGCTCTTTGTCTGCATAGAAAACCAATTGATCGAATTTTTCTGTTTTCATTCGTTGTAATACTTTCTGCTTACGCGCCATCATCGTTTCATTCGTCAAATACGTTGGAAAAACATTCTCAAAAACAGTAGGTTCAGCAATATGTGTATAATTAATTTTTCGCTTCATTATTATCCTCCATTATTCATCTGCGACAATCAACGTTACGCCTGCTTGCGCTAACTGCTCACAGAATTTTTCATCAGGTCGTGTATCTGTCACTAAACAATCAATTTCTGTTAATTCACAAATTTTAAATAAACCTGTTTTGTTTAATTTCGTTTGGTCTGCTAAGGCAATGACTTGTTTGCCTTGTTGAATCATTCGCCGTTTGACTTGACCTTCTTCTTCTGTGTGAATAAATAATCCTTGTTCAGATAACGCAAACACACCTAATAATGTATAGTCGGGGGCAAATTCCCCAACCTTAGCGACTGTTTCTGCCCCAAACAAAAAGAGTTGTTGTTTATGCAGTTGCCCAGGTAATACTGTAATTTTTGTTTGATCCATTTGCGCTAGAAGTAGCGCATGACTGAGAGAGTTCGTGATCGCGTGAATCGGACTATTTTCCATCGCTCGAATAGCTGCTTCCACCGTGGTTGATGAATCAAAAAAAATGGACGCTTGTTTGGGAATATTTGCCCAAACTTTTTGGGCAATGGCTTGTTTTTTCTCTGGATGCTTCACTATTCGTTGAGCATAATCGTAAATAGTTGCTTCAGACTGAACTGAGATAGCGCCACCGTGCGTTCTCTTTAAATGTCCTTCCTTTTCTAAACGAATTAAATCTCGCCGAATAGTATCTTTTGAAACGGAGACTTGCTCCGCTAACGCTTCCATGGAAATACTTTTTTGTTCATTCACTATTTTTTGAATCTTGGCTAAACGTTCTTCAATCAACATGTTTCCTCACCTCTTCTAAGTAAAGATAGCACCTTTTGCATTATTTTGCAAACAAATGCAAAATAATGCAAACAAGACAAAAAAACTAGTCCTTCATTTTCTAACGAAGGGCTAGTTTGAGAGTGGTTTTAATAGGTAAATTGAATAATCATGCCACTAGGATCTTCTAACGCAAGTAAATGATCTTTGGCAATAAAATGTAACTTTGCTTCTTCCGCATTGGCTTGGACTATCTCTAAATCTGCCGCAGTTGGCAAACGGAAGGTGTAATTTTCTAAGCCAAATTGATTTTCTTGAATCGTTGGCAGCTGTTTGCCGCTCCATGTATTTGTCCCAATATGATGATGATACTGACCCGCTGCAAAAAACTTCGCTTGTTGACCAAAGTTAGACTTTAAGCCAAACCCTAAGTTTTTATAGAACGTTTCAGTGGTATCTAAATCGGCCACTTTCAAATGAATGTGCCCAATTTTAGAACCTTCGGAAATTCCTAGCCAGTGACCGTCAGCTTCTGCAGCTAAACTATCACCGTCTAATTCTTCTGTCACACCGATAATTTCACCATTTGAACGAATATCCCAGACTTCTTCTGGTTTATCCCAATAAATTTCGATGCCATTATTTTCTGGATCACTTAAGTAAAGGGCTTCACTATAGCCATGATCTGCTGCGCCAATTTGCACATTTTCCTGCAAAAGCCACAGCAACATATTGCCTAAATCTTTGCGGGTTGGTAGCAGGAAAGCAATATGGTACAAGCCAGTGGTACCCTGATTTTCTTCCCCAGCTGTTAGTTCTTTTAAGACAAGAATTGCATCGTTGGTGCCTTGTGGCGCTAGCCAAGCACGTCCCTCTCCTTGTTTTAAAAGTTTTAAGCCAATTGTTTTCGTATAAAAGTTTACCATTTTATCTAAATCAGCCACTTTCAAAGTGACTTGTTGAATCCCAATATTACTTGGTAATGCTTGAACCATTTGCTTTCACTCCTCTCCTCTTCATTTTACTAAAGCAATGATTTAGTTGAATTCTTTAAAACGAGCACTATCTTCCATGTATTCTTTTTCGCCAGCTGGCGCTTCAATGGAACCAATGACCATTTGTGCACGTAAATTCCAGTTTGCAGGAATTGACCATTCTGCAGCAACCGCTTCGTCAATGACTGGGTTGTAGTGTTGTAAGTTTGCGCCAATATTTTCTTGCGCTAAGGCAGTCCAAACGTTTGCTTGTGTTAAACCAGTTGCTTGTTCAGACCAAACAGGAAAGTTATCCGCATATAATGGGAAGCTATCTTGTAAGTTTTTCACGATATCTGTATCTTCAAAGAATAAAATTGTGCCCGCACCAGCTGCAAAACCTTGTAATTTAGCTTGTGTGTTTGGAAATGCTTCTGCTGGAGTTAATGGTTTTAAGGCATCTTCAGTCATTGCCCATAATTTTTTGTGAGCATCGCCGAATAAGAACACAACGCGTTGTGTTTGAGAGTTAAAAGCTGTTGGACTTTCTCTAACAACTTCTTTTACTAAAGCAGTTACTTCTTCTTTTGAAATTGGTAAGTTTTCTCCTAAAGCATAGATTGAACGACGGTTTTTCATCATTTCAGTAAATTTTGACATAATATGTTCATCCTTTCGAATTTCCTCAGTAAATTCATTTAATTTTGTTTACATGCTTACTATACTACCTTACTAAAAGTAAGTAAAGCTTTTTGTCTTACTTTTTGTAAGTTTTTTTATTTTTTAGCGAAAAACCTTATTCTACCAAAGAAAAAACAACCAGCTTTTTTCTAAGAAAAAGAAAAATCTGGTTGTCGATTAATAAATGTAGAAGTCAATTGAATCGTTTTCGGCCGTTTTTCTTGAAATAAGTGTGTGGCTTTTTCCCCTAATTCCATTAATGGATGACAGATTGTTGAAAAATTTAAAATTTCACTTAATAAAGTTTGTTCCTGTCCCACTAAAAAGAGTGGTCTTTCAATAACGGCTTGAATCCCTGCGGCAATTTCATCACCGTTGGTCACAACCGCCTGGAGCGTTGGATCTTGCCCGCAGTGTCGTCCTACTTCACACCCATCTTCATAGGTTAAACAGTCCTTAAATAACCGATTTTCAGGAATCACTCCATAAATTTCCTGATATGCGTCAACTAAATAGCGTGCGCTTGTACTTTTTTCTGGTGCACGGTTAATCGTAATTGCCACTTCACTACATCCTTGTTGTTTCAATGCTTGGAAGACCCGCCGATAAACGGTTAAACGATCGATATAGATACTAGCATAACTAGGGTCTTCTATTTTTTCACAAAAAACAACTTGCTCTTTATATGGAGCAAACACACTTAAAGGATTTGCCTTTGACAAAACAATCATGCCATCAAACGCACCCGTGGCCATTTTTTCCAAGTAACTTTTTTCAACTTCTTTATCATAATCCGTTGGTAATAAACTGACCATCATCCCTTGTTGAAATGCTTGGTGGATAATCCCACTTAAAATAGCATCAAAATAAGGTTGATTCGTATAAGGAACCATGACACCTAATGTATTACTTTTCCCAAAGCTAAGATTTCTCGCTAATATATTGGGCTTATAGCCCAACTCATCGATAATTGCTTGGATTTTCAGTCGTTTTTCTTCAGAAACATAAGGATGATGATTAATCACACGCGAAACAGTCGTAACTGAAGATCCTGAAAGGCGCGCAATTTCTCGAATTGTTGTCATACTTTCACCTCATTACTTTACAAAATTGAGTTAAATAAGGCACAATCCCTGTCCCGTAATCAACAAAACGATAAAAGGTCTCCTGCCAAGCAAAAGAAATTTCCTGAATATCCTCCTGCTGTGTCAAGTGCCACTCCGTTATCTGATGGTACGGAATTTCTTGATGCCAAATCTTATAGTATTTTTTGGGACTATCTAACTGCAGACTTTTGGCCGTCGTAGTCACCGAGACAAAATAGTAATCCATACCAAGTCTATCGCTTATCTCCACTATAACATTCATTTTCATGCCCTCCAATATTTTGATACACCTAGCTTACCTTATGAAACGCGTACCAGAGCAAGAGGAAAAATAAAAAAAAGTGAGACCATGTTATACTAGATGTATCATATAAAAGCAAAGGATGAGTGCAATGGAAACTGTTACAGTAGCAACAAAAAGCGACTTACTAACGAATTTGAACAAGCAAACGGATGAAATCATTATCTCGGGGGCACTTGCACAAGAAATTTACCACTTAAAAAAACAACAATTAACCGAAACGGAAGAAATGGGCTTTTTAGTGGGTAGCCAAGGCGCTGGCTCATTTTTAACCTATTTAATCGAGAAGTTATCCTATATAAATTCGGAGCTATCGCCAGAAGAACAAAAAATTGAACATGCGATTTTGCGTTTGTATGTTATTAAAAAATTAACTCCAGAAACTACTTTATTACGTCTAAAACAGTTAGATTATTAAAATTTTATTTAACCAAGATAGACCAATTCCCCGCGTACAACGAGTCCCTTTCATTAATCACTTGATATAATTACCTTTATTCAAGTTCCCACCATTGTCATTATCGATTAACCAATGGTATATTAGAAGTAACAGATAAGTCATTTTATTTGAAAAAGTGTTTGGGAAATGTTTGGGGAGGAATGTTTATGTGTCAACCGCAGGAAAAAAAGAAAGAAATTTCTGTTGCTAAGTTACGTTATCGTTTTGAAGTACCAATGATTATCATTGGTTTTGTTTTATTGTTTTTAGCATTGGGGTTAGTTGCTTTATTGATATTGAGTGATTTGCCGATTCCTGACTGGTTATTAATTGTCTTAATTGCACCAATTGCGCCAGTCATTGCTTTTTTTACCATTCGTTATATGTACATGGATACTGCTTCTAACGGAGTGGAAATTACAGAAAATCAGTTACCAGAAATTTATTCCTTGTATATTGATTTAGCAAAAGAAATGGGCTTTGGCACTAAAAAATTAAGGATGCCACGTCTTTATTTAATCAACGGGAATGGTGTCTTAAACGCTTTTGCGGCAAAATGCTCTTTACACAGACGCTATGTTGTCATTCACAGTGATTTGTTGGACATCGCGTACAATACAGGCGATTTTTCGCTGATTCGCTTTATTTTGGCACACGAGCTAGGACACCATAAATGTGGGCACACTAATTTATGGCGGCTAATGTTATCCATTATTTTGAAACCAGTTGTGTTAGATAAAAGTTTTACAAGAACGCAAGAATATACCGCTGATCGCGCAGGTTTATACTACGCAGAAGAAGGTGCTTTAAGCATGATTTATTTATTTTCAGGAAAATATATGGGCAGTCGTGTGGATTTAGAAGAATACTTTCACAGTATTGATTTACATGATGATACCATCTGGCTTAAATTGAGTAACTTCTTATCCGATCATCCTGTTGGCTTCCGTCGAATGCAAACATTGAAAAAAGCCAAAGATACTGGCAATTGGGATGTTCATGGAAAATTTTTCTAGCAAGAGCCAACCATCATTAAATAAACGTGCTGGGACAAAAGATTCTTTAACTTTTGTCCCAGCACGTTTATTAATCCACCAATAAATGAACAAATTCTTCTTTGGTGATATTTACAAAGTAGTCTTCAAAGTTAAACGCTGCTAATGCTTGCCAAATTGATGAATACTGATAGTCCACACCTAATAAAGCTGCAACGATTTCCGCTGTTTCTTTTTTGGCAAAGTAATCACCATAAATCGTTAACTCAATTATTTTACCTTTTTCAACAGTCAAACGTGCATCCACAATGCCGCCTTTAAACTTTTCTTCTTTTTTGATCGTAAATTTAGGCGCTTCACCAAAAATCCAAGCTTCATTGCCATACACTTCAGCGACCAATTTCCTAATTTCCTGTTGATCTGCTTTGGTTAGGACATATTCTTTCTCAGCAATTTCAGTTAGAGATTCGACATCAAAGAGCTCCATCAGTAAACGATTGCGAAATTCCTCAATGGTTAATTGTTGATATTTTTCGTCTAAGTACGGCCGTAAATTGGTTACGCGTCCCCGAACAGATTTTGTCCCTTTTGATTCAATTTTTTTCTTAGAAACAGTTAAGACACGTTGAACTTCTGCCAAATCAACATCATACATCAAGGTACCATGAGTATACATCTTCCCCTTTTTTGTATACATGGCATTGCCAGAAAATTTTTTCCCATCAATTAATAAATCATTGCGACCGCTAATCTCGGCCCCCGTTGCGCCCATTTTATGTAATGCTTCAATAATTGGTTTAGTGAACGCTTTAAAATCCCCAAAAGCTTGATGTCCTTCCTGAACAACAAAACTAAAGCTGACATTCCCGAGATCATCATAAACAGCACCACCGCCCGATAAACGGCGAGTAATAACGATTCCCTTCTCTCTAGCATAAGCTAAGTCAATTTCTTCATAAGCATTTTGATTTCGGCCTAAAATAACACAGGGTTCCTGAATATAAAACAACACTAAGGGCTCTTCAAAAGAGAGAGTGTTTAATAGATAATCTTCCGTTGCTAAATTTTCACGAATATCTCGTGACTGCATTATGACATAACGCATAAGGTCGCCCCACTTCTTTTTCTTCTAGTGTATCACTTTCTTTCAAAATTGGTTCACTAAACGTCTTCTCTGGCCATTCTCAAAAGAGGATGATCAACAAAAAAAAGAACGTGGGACAACAATCACTTTGGATGTTTGTTCCACGCTCAAAATCTAATAAACAGCAGTTACAGAACTGTTTAGCTTTTTAGTCTAACCAAGTTACTACTTCTGAAACATCTCGTCGGACTGTTTCAAAGCCGGGTGTTTGAGCTTTGCCAATCGGAATAATCAGTCCGTTCACTAAATGATCCTCAATATTAAATAACTTGCGAACAGCTTCCGTTTCAAACCCAGACATCGCCACAGTATCATAGCCTCGATCTTTGCAGAAAGCATCAGCTGCATTGCAACTAAGCCTTGGTCTAACATTAGCCACTCTCTTTTTTGTTCTTCGCTAACATCATAGTACCAAGAAACATTTTCATTAATTCCTTGACGAATTTCTTCCGTCATCGTTCCTTGTGCGACAGCTTTAGCACTGATTTCATCTGCATTGGCCACTGTATAAGCAGTCAAATCACCTAATAAAATAATCACCGCCGCTGCCCCTTTAACTGCTGGTTGTTGCATCGAAACTTCGTAAAGGGCTTCTTTTTGTTCTTTTTCTGTGACAATTAAAAAACGCCATGAATTTAAATTGGTACTATTTGGCGCGAACATCGCTTCCTCAATTATGGCCATTAATTCCTCTTTAGGAATCTCAACATCTGGCATAAAATCCCGAACTGAGCGGCGGCTGCGAACAACATCTTGATACATCATATTTCTTCTTCCTTCCTCTTGCCTTACTTGACATAGTTATTATTACTCACTATGATGGAGAAAAAAAGTACGCACTTTTTATTCACCTAGGAAGAAAAAAGTAACCATTACGTGTCACAAGGAGAAACTATGACAACTGATAAACAAACCAGTATCAACTTAGCCCTTTCCACCATTAACAGCAAATGGAAATTATCATTAATGGATGAATTATTCCAAGGAACCAAGCGCAACGGTGAATTGATGCGTGCGCTCGACGGAATCACTCAGCGCGTCCTGACAGATCGCTTGAGAGAAATGGAAAAAGATGGCCTAGTCCATCGAGAATCCTTTAACGAACTACCCCCGCGTGTGGAATATACGCTCACTCCGGAAGGATATGCTCTTTACGATGCCCTCTCTTCACTTTGCCATTGGGGCGAAACATTTGCACAAAAAAAGGCAAGACTTAACAAATAAGTCTCGTCTTTTTTTATCTATTTTGGGTATTATGGGTAAACTTAAGATATTTTTGAAGTCCTTCTTGAATTGAATAAACGGGTGAAAAACCTAAGCCTTTCAAAGCAGAACTATCTGAAAGAGAATATTTTATATCGCCATCTCGTTCCTTTTGATAAGAAACTGGCAAAGAAAGTCCCATTAATTGGTTCATTTCTTCAATTAATTGATTAAGGGAAATGGCAACTTCGGTACCCACATTATAAACATGTCCCAACGCTTCACTTTTGGTTGCTACTAAATTTAATGCAGTTAGGACATCATCAATGTAGATAAAGTCACGTGTTTGCTGACCATCTCCAAATATTTGAAATTGGCTCGCTTGCCCTTGCTCTAATTGGATATAACAATCCATCAAAATGGACAGGACACCAGAATAGGGTGAAGCAGGATTTTGATTGGGACCATAGACGTTAAAGAAGCGAACTGCGCTTGTAGGTACCCCGTGTAAATGGTATTCATTGAGAACATAACGTTCAGCAGCAAACTTATCAATAGCATAGGGACTCAAAGGGCAAATCACCGAAGTTTCTCTTTTAGGCAACGTTGGCTCTACACCGTAAACGGCTGCCGACGAAGCAAAAACAAAACGTTTGAGCTCTTTTTGATATTTTTTTATTGATTCCAATATTTTCAATACACTTAAAAAATTGACCTCGTGGGTCTCTAGAGGCTGTGCCACAGAACTTGCCACGCTTGCCACGGCCGCAAGATGAAAGATATACTCAAACGAATGCTTTGAAAGTACTTCGTCCAATAATTGCTGATCCGTCACACTTCCTTTAATAAAAACCAACTGCTCAGTTTGTTGCAAATTTGACACTCGCCCCATGGACAAATCATCAATCACAAAAACTTGATACTGTTGACTATAAAAATTAGCCAAATTAGAACCAATAAAGCCAGCTCCTCCAGTAATTAATAGTTTCTTCACCTCTTTGCTTCCTCTCTTTTTTTTTAATTTAATTCCACTTTTTTCGTGTTATTTTCTCTTTGGAATAAAAAAATGCAATATCGAATGAACACATAACTTACAATAGCCACAGCTAATAACAGTTCAAAAGTAGACAAAATATTTAACAGACTCGTTAGGCCTACCTTTTCTGCAAATAAAGGTTTAACTTTGACTAATGCTGTCGCAGAAATTACTAATGGGAATGTAAAGGCAGCATAACTTGGATAGAATGTCACTTGCATAATTTTATATAGATTCACAACTACAATCCCATAAATACATTGAGATAAAATTAGCAAGAAAACAACTAATGGCATATACAAATGACCACCCATTGAAATATAGCCAGCTAAACATAACGAACCTGGCGCTGTCATAATCGTCAATAAAGGAATGGTCGATTCAGGCATTTCTTTCGACTTCGTAATTCTCTTGATTAAAATTGGTAACAAGAGTAAATAAAAGAACAACGCTACCCAAAAAACAATTTTTCCCAACTCATTGATAAACAATTGAGAAGTATTAGGAATAACGCCAATGCCGACAAACGTAATAAACCAGCTTGGATAAATGTGTTCCAATTCGATTTTTGTTGGAAAAATATGCACCGCTACAAAATAAATCATTAAAATAAAATGTAAAATCACTGCGCCAATCCACAACACATTAATCCAAGCAGCATTGGTAAATATCCGATCTAAGAAAACACAGATAACCATTAAAGCCATTGTAAATGTTGGTGATACCGAAGCAATAATTGGATCATCTAAGGTGCTTAATGCATGTTTCATTGTAAAAATAATTTTTAAAATAACTAAAATCATTAAGAGACTGCCAAGTACACAATAAATGGTCCCAATTGTTGCATATCCCAAGGAATAAAGTAAATTCCCCAAAGAAACCATCCCTAAAATTAGTCCGCAAATGGGAATCGGGACTTTCCGCAAGAATTTTTTCGCACTTTCTACCATTATGTAGTCACACTCCGTCTTTATTTATTATTATTGATATTAATCAAAAGTATGTTATTATACTAAATGAAATATTTATATTTGTAAAATAAATATTTGCAATACCAACTATTAAGATAGTAAATAGAAAGAGGCGATTTTATGTTCGAATGGATCAAAACATTTATTGCTGTGTATGAAACCAAAAATTTTAGTGCGGCGGCCAAACAATTGTATATTTCTCAGCCAACTGTTTCTTTGCAAATCAAGAAATTAGAGCAACACTTTTCGATCAAGCTGTTCTATCGTAATGGAAAACAATCGGTTATTCCTACCAAAGAAGCTGATTTTTTATATCCAAAAATGCTCTCGATTATTGAAAGCTTAACTACTTCTTTTGCGCAAGCTGCAGAAAAAGAGAATTTTAAAGAAGACTGCATTATAGCCTCTTCAAATACAGTTGCTATTTATTTATTGCCAGATATTATGGAGAGTTTGGTTACCGCTTTTCCACTCATCAACTTTTCAATTCAACTGATGAATTCAAACGAAGTCGTGGATATGGTTCAAAATAATCATGCTCACATTGGACTAATTGAAAAACCCATTGAAACCAAAAATCTACACAAAGAAATTGTTTATGAAGATCAACTAGTTCTAGCAGGAGATGCCGCTTCAAAATTTTGGCTCTTAAGAGAAAAGAACTCTGGCTTACGTTTTTTCAATGAGCTTTATCTCAACGAACACAGCATCAACTTACCAATTATCGAATTAAACAACAACGAAGTCCTGTTACAATTGCTAAAAAATAACATTGGGCAATCAATTGTTTCTCGATTATCTATTTCCGATGAGATCCCTTGGCAACCAATTGATCAGTCCTTTGCTTCTCGAAAAATTTTCATTGTCCAGACCGATCACCATGCCAATACTTCCTTCTCTGAAGTTTATAACCGAATCGTTGAAAAAATTCGTGAACGACAAACCTAAAAAACAGGAGAACGACTTAGCTTTCGCTAAATCGTTTTCCTGTTTTTTATTCATCAGTTTCCTCTACCAATTCAAATTCAAAAGGTTCTAACTCAAATAGTTGGTGTAAAATTTGCTGGGTTTCTTGGAACACTTGTTGTGGTTCTTTAGACAAAAGAGTGCTTTGAATGGTCTGTTTTTTTGATTGAAAAAGAATTCTCGTTTCCTCTTCCTTAAATACAACTTGATGAGTTTCCCTTTCAAACACCGTATATTCTTCGAACATTTCCATAACTAATTTTTGACGAAACCCTTCTTTGAGTGCTAATAAAGTTACTAAATCTGCAACGGTTAGCGTTTCTAACGCAATTGTTTCATCTTCTACATGAACAAGATAATTCGTACACTTCACATTCGGACAGGCATTGCAGCCGCCATTAATCAAGTCTGAGGTAGTTGTTATTTTCACCTGTTTCATCTTAATCCTTCTTTCCTACTTTTCGAGAAAAACACAAGGGGTCTCCTCAAAAATATTCAATAAAATATGATTGACTTCTTGAAAGACTTCTTCGTGATTCCGGCATTGTTTTTCCATTACTAAACGCAGATCATTCACAACAAAAGTCAACGTCGTCGCTTGTTGGGAAACATGTATACAACGGTTGCCTTTAACAAAACATTCTGTTTGTTCTTCAATGAATGGTTCTTTTTGATAGCCATATGCTGAAGCGACACATTCCAGGATTTCGTAGATTTCTATTTTTGGAAGTTCATAGCTACAGCTACCGATAACTAGTTGAAAACGGTTCGGCTGTTTTTCATTATTGCTTGCATAATACACTGTTGTCGTTGTCATTTTGCCTCCTTATCTTCTCTATTTTCCTACTCTTATCATAACAAAAAAAGCACGCTTCCCTTATTTAAATTGTTAATAAAGACTATTACAGATTGGTATAACCACACCCAAAAAGTTCGTGATACAATTCACTAAGAAAGAAATATTACAGAAAGAAGAGATGAACGATGAAAGTATTTAACAAAAAAGTCGCAATTATTGGTACTGGTTTTGTTGGCACAAGTATTGCCTATTCCATGATCAACCAAGGGATTGCGAATGAATTAATCTTAGTTGATATTGACAAAGCTAAATCTGAAGGCGAAGCAATTGACTTATTAGATGGTGTGTCTTGGGGTCAAGAAAATGTAAACGTCTGGGCTGGCGACTATCAAGACTGCCAAGATGCCGATATCGTCGTGATTACAGCTGGCGCTAATCAAAAACCTGGGCAAAGTCGTCTAGATTTGGTTTCAATCAATGCAGAAATTATGAAAACAATTGTTAACAATATCATGAAATCTGGTTTTGATGGAATTTTAGTGATTGCCTCAAATCCTGTCGATGTACTGACTTATGTGGCTTGGCAAGCTTCTGGTTTACCTGTTTCAAGAGTAATTGGAACTGGTACAACTTTGGACACAACTCGTTTCCGCAAAGAACTGTCTCAACGTTTAGCGATTGATCCACGCAATGTTCACGGCTATATTATTGGCGAACACGGGGATTCTGAAGTGGCTGTCTGGTCTCATACCATGATTGGAACAAAACCTATTTTAGAAATTGTGGATACGACAGAGCGCTTAACTAGTGACGATTTACCAATCATTTCTGATAAAGTGAAAAATACAGCTTATGAAATTATCGATCGCAAACAAGCGACCTATTATGGGATTGGTATGAGTACTGCACGCATTGTTAAAGCCATTTTAAATAATGAACAAGCTATTTTACCTGTCTCAGCTTACTTAGATGGGCAATATGGACAACAAGATGTATTTACAGGGATTCCTGCTGTCGTTGGCAATCAAGGCGTGACTGACATTATTGAATTGAATCTGAATGCCGCTGAAAAAGAACTCTTCCAAAAATCAGTGACACAATTAAAACAAGTGATGGCATCGTTACAACCGAACGCTTAGTAATTTTTAACTAAAAATAACACTTCAACTAAATTATTCTCTACCAAAATAGATTCTAATTCCCCTTTATCGTTCTTTTTGGTACCATGAAAGAAGAACTTCAACTAAAGCAGAAATTAGGAGGACAAAAAATGGTAATCCAAGGAGATACGTTAGAAAATAGCGCACGTCGTTTATTGCAAGAACGTGGCGTAACAATGAATGATTTAGCTGAACTTGTGTTATTTTTACAAAAAGATTATATTGACAATTTAACATTAGATACTTGTTTAGAAAGTGTTGATGCCGTGTTAACAAAGCGTGAAGTACACAACGCGATTATTACAGGTGTCCAACTGGATATTCTGGCGGAAGAAAACAAGCTACTTTCACCGTTACAAGAAATTTTAACGGAAGATGAAGGGCTTTATGGCATTGATGAAATTATGGCGCTCTCCATTGTAAATGTTTATGGATCTATCGGTTTTACGAACTATGGGTATATCGACAAGGTAAAACCAGGCATTTTAAAAGAGTTAAATGCGCATGATGGCGAACATGTCCACACATTCTTGGATGATATCGTGGGCGCAATTGCGGCTGCGGCTGCCAGTCGGTTGGCTCACTCACAACCAGATTTAAGTGATATTACTAAATAAAAAACTTGCCTCTTCTCATAAAAATGAAGAGGCAAGTTTTTTTATTTAGTTTTATTTGCTGGACTTCTCACAAGCTTTCTACTTAACAGTAATTATTTGCCGTGTTATGTTACAGTCAAGAATAAACAGCTAAAGGAGGTTATCTAGAAATGAAAAAGTTTTTACGCGTATTTTTAATTTTTATTGGGGTATTTTTTCTTGCAAGTTGCGGTTCAAAAATAGAGACAAAAACCTTTGTAGGTTCGCCACAAGATGGGATTGATTCCACCTTAACCTATACGTACCAAGGAGATAAAGTCTTAACGCAAACGGCTAAAAACATTGTTTCTTATGACAAGTTGGGGATTACAAAAGAAGAGGCAAAAACAGCGTTGGAACCCGTTTCTAAACAATATGAGGACATCAAAGGGCTTGATTACAAACTGACCTATGAGGACAAACAAGCCATCGAAAAATTGACGATTAATTATGAAAAACTTGATTATGATAAAGCCAAAAAAGTGGATGGTATCCAGATTGATGGAGATTCTTCTAAGGGAATTAGCATGAAGAAAAGCCAAGAATTGGTGGAGTCACAAGGTTATACAGAACAAAATTAATAAAAAGAAAGCGTGCGACAATGGGCATTGTCGCACGCTTTCTTTTTATTAATTACATCGATGTTGCCATCTTCACTGCTTGAATTGGGTCAAAATGGTGGACAGAGTAAACGACTGTACCGGCTTGCCAAACTACTGAGTTTCGATTATAGTCAGTGGTTCCTGCCACGTTCAGTGTGATTTGACCAACGGTATTCGGTGCTGGCAACGTTTCTTGTTCCAAAATATTGACAACATTTTTCGCTAAATCATCCGGCGATTCCCCATTGATATTTGAGGCCCGTACGACTAAACTCCAATTGCCTTCTTGCCAAGATAAGTAACTAGAACCTGCCGCCCCTTGTTTATACCCAGTAATATTGTAACCTAAATCTACTGGTTGACCGCCATTGTCAATGATTTGGTTCACTGCATTTTTTGCTTCGGCATCAGAGCCATATGTTTTTTTCTCAAAAGAACTAATTGGCGTTAACTGATTGACACGCGCATCATTCACTGGAATCGCTTCTTTTTCTGCATAATATAAAACACGGAAATTGTTTTGATCCGCTTGTGATGTTGTCGCTGCAGTTAAAAAGTTATTCGTTTGACTCGTTAAAATTGCCTGCGGTAAGCCTTGACCAGGAAACATGTTTGCTAGCTGGTTAAGCACTTGCTTGGCTTGGTCATCTGGATTCGCATTTTTCGCTGGTGATTGTTTTTCTGCTGAGCCATTATTTGTCGCTTCCTTCGTAGAAGAAGCTGTTGCTTTCGAATCAGCTGTCGTTGTTCCTGACGGTTTCGCATCACTAGATTTCGTTGCTGCTTTGCTACTTGATTCTTTTGTAGCAGATGCTTTTGTACTCTCGACTGTGGTACTTTCCGCAGCACTGGAACGACTATCCGTATTTTCTGTACTTTTTCCGCCGCCGCATGCTGCTAAAGCAAGGGTTAAAAGAAAAGCACTAGAAATAAGCCCTATCTTTTTCATAAGAATTCCTCCTTGTTTTCCCTACCCCTATTGTACCTTAATCATGTGTATCCGTCACTTGTTTGTGTTTCGTTCTAGTTGGTTTAAATAACAGAAAGTGGACGGTAGGATTCGAACCTACACCTCAACATTGAGCAAGAATAAACTACTGTTAGTCTCTATGAGTTTAACACCACGTTCATCCACCTATTTGATTGATCCTTTGTATCATAACTTAGAATAATTAAATTGCCTTTAAGGAGCTTCAAAGATTATATGAAGAATTGTAAAAAATCTGTGACGAAAAAACGATTGAACCAATCAGTAGATACACTGAGGTTCAATCGTAACCAATTGTTTAATTATCTGAAAAAACTCACAATTCAACGTTAGTCCCTGGTGCTTTTTTGTTTTCCCCTTGTTGTTTTTTTAAGAATATCCCCAAAATGACGGTGATAATAGGGCAAAGCAATGGGAAAAAGGCATATGGTAAGTATTCTAGTGCACCAACTTTTAACGTTCCCATAATGAAGGTACCACTAACTCCCCAAGGAATTAACGAGTTGACTGCCGCCCCAGCATCTGCCAAAGTACGAGTTAAATATTTTTTATCAATACCTAAACGAGTAAATGAGGATTTAAATGTTTCCCCTGGTAAAATAATTGACAAATATTGTTCGCCAACTAGTAAGTTAATTCCCACAGAACTTAAGGCAGTTAAAGCGATTAATTTGGCTGGATTATTCACATAGCCTTTAATTTTATCAATTAAAGTAGCCACGATGTTAAACTTAATCAACAAGCCGCCCAAACCTAATGCCAAAATAATCAACGCAGCAGAACCTAACATGCTTTCAATCCCACCACGAGATAAAAGTGTATCAATACTTTGGTCCCCTGTATCTGCCACATAACCACTCATTAAAATGGTAGAAACTTTCGCTAAACTTAGGTGATGATCATTTATAAAAGCTAAGATGACCGCCACTGTAGAGCCGACTAGTAACGTTGGAATAGCCGGTACCTTTTTCCAAGCGAATAAGAATAAAACCGCTACTGGCAACAATGTAATCGGTGAAATCCAGAATCCTTGATGTAACGTTTGGACCATTGCATCAACCGATTGTAAATCCGCCGAACCAGATTGATGCCCCAAGAAGATATAGCCGACAATCGAAATAATAAACGCCGGAATAACAGTGTACATCATGTTTAGTATATGTTCAAAAAGGTTCACGCCACCAATTCCAGCAGCTAAGTTTGTTGTATCAGATAACGGTGAAATGTTGTTCCCCAAAAAGGCACCTGAAACAACTGCGCCAGCTGTCATCGCATTGTCGAATCCAAGAATATGTCCAATACCTAGAAAGGCAATCCCCATAGTTGAAACAGTCGTAAAGGAGCTCCCTACCGTCACACCAACTAGTGCACAGACCACAAAAACGGTTGGTAAGAAGAACTTCACTGAGATAATTTTAAAACCATAGACCATAATTGTTGGAATCGTCCCAGATAAGATCCAAGTAGCAACTAAGACACCTATCAACAAGAAAATAATAATCGGAATGATCCCTGGTTTAATCCCTTCCACAATGCCTTCGTGGATCTCATCCCAAGAAAATCCTTTCCATTTGCCATAAAGCAACAACAACATGAATACAAAAAGAATCGGTATGTGAGGGGTTAATTTTTGACCAATAATTAAGTACCCGAGAATCGCTAACAAGGCAATCAAAATGCCTAAACTTTCAGCGAACGAAACAGTGGGTTTCGTTGATTTCATATGAAAACCTCCTTTTATGGAAAGCGAAAACTGAAGCAATAATCGAACTTGCTTCAGTTTCCAAACGACAATTTACTATAGTCATCAGGTGAAGAGGCACTCAGCAAAATAATTGCTAGCCTTTTTATTCACCTAAATCTTCTTTTACTTCCGTTGCCCAACTTGCTTTTTTAAAGCGATTAATGATTAACGGAATCACAAACATGACAATAGTGATTAATGCAACTAAGACTGCATCAGTCACGGTTGTTGTACCTAATGTGGCGAAAATAACAATGATAACACTAAAAATTAACATTGCTGCCACTAAATAAGCTAAGCCATTACCTTTTTTACCAATTCGGTAAGGACGTAGTGTATCTGGTTGAGATTTACGTAATTTAATTAGGGAAATCGCAATCAATACATACACAATACTATAAATAATTGTTGTTGCATTTGTTAAAGTTAAGAATACAGCGTTGACATCATCCATTACCCCATAAAGTAAAGCGAATAATGAGATAACTACAGATTGTGTTAACACAACGTTACGAGAAACGCCATATTTATTTTCGCGATGGAAGCCAAATTTTGGTGGCAATAAGCCATCACGAGCAACTTGAATAATTGTTTTTGATGGTCCAGTAACCCAAGCAGATAATTGTAATAACACGCCTAAGAAGACCATGAAACTAAAGATATTACCAATAATTGTTGGTAAACCTAAAACGTCACAATAAAGCAAAATTGGTTGTGTAATGTTAGACAATTCCATTTTGCCATTTGGAACAATATTAGCAACAAACATTGCATTAATAACGTTTAATAAAACTAAACCAATTAATGAAATGAAAACGCCTTTTGTATAATTTTTTGTTGCATCTTTCAAACGAGGAATATAAACAGAAGACATTTCAATCCCAACAAAGATAAACGCAATCCCTGCTAGATATTTAAATGTGTCCATATTTTCTAAGTTTGGTAAAACTTTTGACCAAGAGAAGGCACCTAAATAGCCACCAGGTGTTAAGCCTACTTTAATCATTGAAAGAAGACCTAAAACAAACATAACTAATACTGGGATGTAAACACCTAGCCAAACACCAATATTTCCGCCAACTTTCGCCATA
Organism: Enterococcus sp. DIV1420a; assembly: GCF_051712165.1. Classification (NCBI taxonomy): domain Bacteria; kingdom Bacillati; phylum Bacillota; class Bacilli; order Lactobacillales; family Enterococcaceae; genus Enterococcus; species Enterococcus sp. DIV1420a. The sequence continues at coordinate 1,449,212 of NZ_JBIOOI010000001.1, read as the reverse complement.
TCAAATTTCAAGTTCAAGATTGTAATAATCCAGTAAATCACTAAGATACAACCTAATACGAACCAATGATTTTCACCTAAATGAACATTACCAAATGTATTACCTAGCAAAGGGCCTAATGTAGAAGCAACCATTACCATTCCTGGGAACATTTGCACCCATAGTAACCAAGCGACAACAAAACCCCATTTGCTACCTAAGGCAGTTTTAACCCAAAGTTGAGGGCCACCTTCTTGAGGAAGCATCGTAGATAATTCACCAGATATCAATGCGATTGGACCAGCAAAGAATAAGACCGCGAAAATTGTGTAAGAAATTAATGTCCAACCAACAGCAGCAAGTGTTGGGATACTACGTACAGTTGCACACAATGCCATTGTTAAACCGATAAAAGTACCTAATTCAATTTTTTTAACTTGTTGTTTATCCAATTTTGTACACTCCTTATAAGATTTTGGATAAGGAGCATGAATGACTGTTATACGCTGAGTAAAACAGTCATTCGACTGCCTCTTACCCAGACAAAGAATTGGTTAAGAGGTTAGCCGTCTGGTTGATTTATCTCTTGAATAAATCAACCAGACCAACGTTCCCTCGTTCGGTTACCATTTCTTTTTTCCGTTTAAGATTCAATTATTTTACGTCGTAAATTTGTTCTAATTTTTCTTGTAAAGCAGCTTGAATCTTAGGAGCGTAAACATCAAATTCTTCTTTATCGTTCATGTATGGAGTCATTACAGCAGCACGTAACACAGTTACTTTACCTGCACGGTTCCATTCTTCGTCACTAAATCCTAAGCTGTTTACAAATTTTAATGGGCTGTTGCCATAATCTGGAATAGCAAAGTCAGTATGTGAAGTAATGAATTCGTTATTGTAAATATTTCCTTTAACGTATGATGCATAGTCATATACATCATGGTTTAATTTGTTCATTGCTACTAAATCATCGTTGCCTTTTTCTTTAAACACATAGTCAACCATGTTGAAGTCTGGATGAGTTAATGTGTGGACTTCGATTTCTTTGTCGCCAACTTTGAATGTTAAATCATTCAAGAAGTTATAGAAATGATGTGATCCTTCAATTGAAGCACCAATTAATTTACCATAACCTGCAACGTTTAAAGGTAAAACGTGATGTGCAGCCCATACAGAAGCAGCTGTTGCACCAGCTTTTGAACCTTCAAGGATATAAGCACCTAGTAACGCAGGAATATCGGCACCTTTTTCAAATACGTAAGTTGCGAAGTAAGAAATAACGTCGCGCATACGGATATCTTGGATAACGATACCACCAGCTGAATAAGGGATATAACCCATTTTATGAGGGTCAATTGTTACTGATTCTGCTAATTCGATTGCTTTATATGCATCATACACTTCTCTTGAAATGTGTTCTTTTTTCTCTTTGAAGACACCGTATTCTTCGTGAACATCTTGTAAATCTTCGTAAGGGATGAAGTTGTTGTCTTCGTCTAAGAAGATGGCACGTCCATAACCACCATAAGCAGCATCAACGTGTACATAATAGTAAATACCGTCTTTCATTAATTCATCGCGTAAAGCAATAATTTTATCGATTGAGTCAACGGCACCTTCTTCAGTAGAACCAACTACACCGACAACACCTAGCACTGGAATTTGTTCTTCTGCTAAGCCACGAACGATTTTTTCTAATTCGTTGATATCCATACGGTAGTTATGGTCAACTGGTACTGGGATAACTTGATCTAAACCGATACCGATAATATCAGCAGCTTTTAACCAAGAATAGTGTTTAGTTTGTGGAACTAACCATTTACCGATTGCTTGTAAATGTTTACCTGAACGAGCTGAATGAGCTTTGATTTCATCAATTTCATCTTCAGCTGATTCTAATAAGTCCATAATTTCTTTTGTTGGCATGTTCAATAGTTCCCAATCTGATTTGCCAGCAACTAATTCTGGTTTTACTTCTTTCATAGCAAATGGTAATGATTTAATGTTACGGGCATACCATAAGCCTTCTAAGTTAGCTAAAGAACCATCAGCAACGATGTGTCCCCAACCATTTTTGTAGCTCATTAAGTGAGCAAATTCATGTCCTACTTCTTCTTCCATTTGAGAAGTTGCTGGAGAAGATTCATAGGCAACGTTGTTCCCGTTCCATAGCATTGCAAAGTTATAAGCTAATAGAGAAGGCATTAATGTTTCTGAGTTCATATGTCCCCAATATCTACCTGCTGTATGCCATGGAACTGAATGTGTACGCATGCGAGAAGAGATTTCATTCAATACATCTTTCATATGGTTGACAGTTTTTTCGTAGCTTTCAGATGTGCGTTCTTGAGAAGAGATAACTGGCATGTCTTGTGGCATGTAGTTTTGACGCCATCCTAAATGTTCATCTACTAAGTCGATCAACAAGTCTTTATATAATTGTCCGTTTTCGGCTTTGTCCCCAATGAATAGTGCATTAAGGTTCATTTCGCCTTTTGCTAATTTTTCGTTTTTCATACGAAAATTCCTCCTTACAAATTTTAATGAATTAGATTTTGCATTCACAACTTACACCCAAACGGCTAAAGTGTAAAGAAGAAAAATAACAATGGTTATCATAGCTCTTTAATTTTATAATTTTTTCACAAGGTGTCTTGTCAGAACCATTATATAAAAAAATAAGAGTGGGATTGTGTGTACAATCCCACTCTTATTAGGTGTATTAACGGTTTCACCACTACCTGTAAGGAGAAATAGAATTTTAACTTTGATCAAATAATCACACGTCTTCTCTTCGTGAAATTATTATCAATTTCTAATCCATTACTTTTGCTAAAAAGTAATTTTTCTTCCCTTTCCGTACAACAACGAATTTTCCATCGAAATGTTGTGTTGGATCGACTGCAAAATCTAAATCGGTAACTCGGTCACCGTTAATACTTATAGCTCCTCCGCTCACATCTTCGCGAGCTTGACGTTTTGATGGTTCGATTTCTGTGTCAACTAACCAATCTACGATGTTTTTAGCATCTTTGGTAATTTCAACAGTTGGCACATGTTCTAACCCTTGCTCGATTTCCTCAATCGTTAAGTCTTTAATATTGCCTGAGAAAAGAGCTTCTGAAATTTTTTGCGCTTCTTCTAATGCTGCATCATCGTGAACAAATCGTGTCACTTCTTCAGCTAAGCGTCTTTGTGCTTCACGTTTACCTGGTTCTTTTTCAACTTTTTCAGCTAACGCATCGATTTCTTCTTTATCTAAGAAAGTAAAGAATTTCAAGTATTTGATGACATCACGATCATCTTGGTTTAACCAGAATTGGTAGAATTCAAATGGTGAGGTTTTCTTAGGATCTAACCAGATAGCGCCACCCGCTGTTTTCCCAAATTTTGTACCATCTGCTTTTAGCATTAAAGGAATGGTTAACCCGAATACTTTGGCTTCTGGTCCTTCTTTTTTACGAATCAAATCTAATCCTGCAGTGATATTGCCCCATTGATCAGCGCCACCAATTTGCAATTGAATATTATGTTTTTTATGCAATGTGTAAAAGTCAATTGATTGAAGAATTTGGTATGTGAATTCTGTAAAGGAAATGCCACTTTCTAAACGACTAGCGACAATGTCTTTTGCCAACATCGTGTTGACATTAAAGTTTTTCCCGTAATCTCTTAAAAAATCTAATAAAGATAGTTCTGATAACCAATCGTAGTTGTTCACCATTGTTACCTCAGCATCTTTACCAAATAATTTTTTCATTTGGTTTGAAAGACTGTCCACATTATGTTGCACAGCTTCCATCGTTTGTAAGACACGTTCGGTTGTTCGTCCACTTGGGTCACCAATTGTTCCAGTTCCACCACCAATTAAAATGTATGGGTGATGACCTGCTAATTGGAATCGTTTCATCATCATAAAAGGAATTAAATGTCCAATATGCATGCTATCTCCAGTTGGATCGACACCGCAATATAGCGAAATGCTCGTATTTTCTGTAAGTTCTCTTAGTCCTTCTTCGTTTGTTTGTTGATTGATTGCATCACGCCATGCTAGCTCGTCAATGATATTCATGTTATCACCCTCCATATTTATAATTATCTCTTTATAGGAAATCGTTCATTTAACGAAACAAACGATTAACACAATTGTTTTTACACGATATTCCGTGTTTATTTCTATGTATACACGGGTTCACGAAATTTTCTTTGGTCTGCCACGTATTCAAAAAAAGAATACAAAAAATCCCTAAGTCGTCGAAACGACTTAGGGACGAATTTCTCGTGGTACCACCCAAATTTATACATAGTTTAGTTTATTTAAAATACTATATACCTCTTAACAAATAACGCTGTTACCCGTGCCCTGTAGGCAGAAGCTCAAGAATGTAATTCGATAAATAACGTGTACTAGTTTCCAGCGCCACTAGCTTTCTGTAACAGTGGTTATTTCTCTACTGCTTTTCTGTCATTGCTTTGTATTTAACTTGTACATGTAGCATATTCCTTTTCGTTTTTTTTGTCAACACTCTTTGCTTGATTTTTTTTACTTTTACAAAAGATGTCCCTTTTTCACAAAAATAAAATAACAAATTTACAATAATATTTATTTGTTTTAACAGCAACTACAGATAAAAAAATAACGAAAAAATTTAAAAAATATTCTTTAAAATTTTTTTGACTTTTTTTGTGATTTTCTATACTTTTATAAAATTCCCGAAGAAAAATGACGAACTTCGGATCAGAAGTTCGTCATTTTGTGAAAAACAGTTTTAAAGAATTGGTGAAAATAATCGTGAAATTTGTTGTTTAAAAATCAACCATTTTGACATGTCACGAACAACTTCTGGAGTCATTGTTGTACATTTTTTTCGATCTTCTAAGAAAATTGCTTCTAATTGATCAATGATTTTTTTATCATATAACACAGCATTTGCTTCAAAGTTTAATTTGTAACTTCGGATATCTTGATTGGCTGAACCAACTGTGCAGACTTCATCATCCATAATCATTGTTTTCGCATGTAAGAAACCACCGTTATAAATTAAAATTTCAATATTTTCTTTCATCAATAAGCGGCCGTAATACTGTGTTGCTCGATAAATAAACGGATGGTCGGGCTTATCTGGAATCATAATTTTAACATCTACTCCTGAAGCCGCAGCAACCTTTAAAGCAGCCAAGACACTATCATCAGGAACTAAATACGGCGTTTGAATCCAGACTCTTTTCTTGGCAGAAGTAATCAATTTAATAAAGGCCAATTTAATTTGTTCACGGTCACTGTTAGGACCACTGGCAATCATCTGAATGGATGTATTTGCCTCTGGCACCAACGCTTCAAGTTTAAAGAAATAATCCAATTGATACGCCACACGATTTTTCTCGGGGGAAGAGACGTTCCAATCCATTAAAAAACGCATTTGCAGTAATGAGGCTGCTGGCCCTTGAATCCGTAAATGTGTATCCCGCCAATAGCCAAACTTTTTAGTCGTTCCTGCATATTGATCGGCAACATTAAAGCCGCCAATGTAGCCTACTTTTCCGTCAATAACAACAATTTTCCGGTGATCATGATAATTCAAACGAAACTTCAAAAGTGCTTTTTGAGAAGTAATAAACGTTTGGACAAAACCGCCGTTTTTTTTCAATTCATTCAAATGATGAACCTTGGTGCCCTTTGAGCCAAAGGCATCGTAAAGCAACCGCACTTCAACCCCTTCAGCCGCCTTTTCTTCTAATAAGTTCAAAATTTTGGTACCGATATGATCCGTTACAAAGGCATAATATTCAATATGAATGGAATGCTGAGCTTTTTTTATGTCCGCCATCAACGCATTGAATTTTTCCGTACCATCCGTAAAAATTTCAACATCATTTTTCTTAGTCAGAGGCATCCTATTTAACGAGGAAAAAAAGTCTGTAAACTGTTGTTGCTCCTCCGTCGGCATCTTTTGACTATAAAGTTCAAAACTTTCTTCTTGGAAATTCTGGAAATTCTCTAATTCCCGTAAATCACTTTGTTGCAAATAAAATTTCTTTTTGTCGGTTAAACCGCGCCCAAAGAATAAATATAAGAAAAAACCAAAAACGGGTAGAGCAATCAGTACGAGTAGCCATGCCCAAATTGCTGCTACATCTCGAGGTTTTAACAAAATGGTAATTCCCGCAATAATTGCATTAATAAAATAAATAACTGTTAAGACGCTAAGAATCAATTGTCTTCCTCCTTTATTTGTTACGTTTTAGTATACCATCAATTACGGATTTGGAATATCTTTTCTTTAGCTGCTTCTGTCTCAAAAAATAAAAAGAACCCCCATTCTAGTTAGTGATACTAGAATGAGGGGGGCTTTTTGATGTTTGTTTGAAAGTCTTTTAACTTAATTTCGTGTAAATGGACCTTTAGGAGCAATCAATTCTAAATTTGTACCATCTGGATCGGTAAAATAAGCAACTCCTGTACCAAAACCGCTCTTCAAGCCATCTTCTTCTTGGAATGTAATCGGCTCTCCATCAGGTTCTACGCCAATCGCTCTTAAACGTGCAACAGCTGCATCAATATCTTCCACTTCGAAACACATATGCATTGCACTAATTTGTTCGTTGGAATAAGAAGCTTTTTCTGATTTTGGTTTAACATATTCTAATAAATCAATATTGATGTTTTCTAGATGCACATTGGCATACTTGATTAATGTATCATCTAACCCTTGTGTTTGGGCCATCCGTTTTCCACCAATTTCATCACGATTTGCGATTTTTGTTCCTGTTAATGCTTCATAAAACTTTACTGATTCATCCAAATTACTGACTGTAATCCCCACGTGGTTGACTACTGAAAAACCTTTAACTGCTTCACTCATTGTATCTCCTCCTAGTTAATTTTTAGAAATCAAACGTGTCTGGATCTGGTCCCACACGTAACGATTCATTCAATTGGTTAATTTGTGCCATTTCTTCTGCACTTAGTTCAAAATCAAAGACCGCTGCATTGCTAATCATCCGTTCTTTGTGGACAGATTTCACGGCTAATAAGATATCTTGTTGAATATCCCAACGTAAAATCACTTGGGCTGCTGATTTATTATGGTTCTCAGCAATCGCCAAAATGGTTTCATTAGATAATAATTGGCCTTGCATCAATGGTGACCAAGCTTGGACTTTGATATCATGTTTTTCACAGAAATTACGCACTTCTTTTTGATCCAATTTTGGATGTAGTTCCACTTGGTTAATTACCGGAACAACTTTTGCATAAGAAAGTAAATCTTCTAAATGATGAACTTGGAAGTTGCTGACACCAATTGCTTTCACTTTTCCTTCAGCATATAAAGTTTCTAAAGCTTGCCATGATTCTTTGTAAGAATTATTTCCTGGCCAATGAATTAAATACAAATCTAAATAATCTAAACCTAAACGTTCCAAACTATCATTGAAAGCTTGAATTGTTTCATCATAGGAAATATGCGCGTTCCAAACTTTCGAGGTAACAAATAAGTCCTCACGGTTCAAACCAGTTGCCGCTAAGCCTGCTTTAATTCCCGCTCCTGTGCCAGATTCATTGCCATAGATTTGCGCTGTATCGATTAAACGATAACCATTGATAATCCCTTCTTCGACCACTTTTGCTGTCTCTTCATCTGGTATTTGGAATACCCCGAGACCCATTCCTGGAATTTTAGTGCCGTTGTTTAATGTTACTGTATCTGCTAGTGATGTAATCATTTGATTCTCTCCTTTAACGTTTTCTGATATCATCATATACCGTGCCGTACATGCTGTATAGTACGTACTTTTTCGTTTCATAGGAACCAAAAAGTGCGCTTTTTGGTAAATTCGCTTTTTTAGCCTGAAATTTTTTTAACTTTTTTTATATAACGTACTTTCTCGCTCTTCTAAGCGTAGCATTCTTTAAACGATTTAACTAGTGTATCTCTCACGACACACGACATTTTATGTAAAAAAAGAGAACGCGTACTCCGTCTTCGAAACGTCCTAAGACGCCGACAGAATACCGTTCTCGTGGGTTTGGCACCCAATGGGGGCATAGGGATTCGAACCCTAGACCCTCTGATTAAGAGTCATTAATGTCAATTTTTAAATAAAATTAATATGCCTCTTTTAGTATTAAACTATCGCTCTTTATCTTATGATAGATCAATGTTTTTTTTGCATTATCAGAAATATATTAACACCAAATAATATTAATTGGAAAAGATAAGGAAAGAAAAAAATAAAGAAAAATTGGAAAAAAATGTTGGCAAAAATTTTGACAAATTTATCTTAAAAATAACAAAATCACGTCGGTAACTTAATAATGTCGACATTTTTTATAGAAAATTTTAAAAAAAAACAGGTTCTTGATACGATAAGAAACAAAAAATGTTGGTTGAAAGTTGCTTTACTTGTTGCTTTTTGGCAAACTTAATAATGACAAAAACAGCACAAGAAACAACTATTTATCAACTTTCTCCTGCTTCAAATGAAGTATAAGTACATTCTGCTTTACCAAAAGAAACCATCAAAGAAGAAATTGCTCCAACAGCGGAATGCTGTTTAGTGCCCTTTTTCATATATTGGTTGTTTGGCATAGCTATCTCTAAACCATAAACTGCCAATTGACAAGAGTAAAATACGCTATATTTCCTTGGCAATTGGTAGGTTATGGTTTAAATTATACTCACTGAATGACTGATATACGATTAGAGGCGTTTGACCAGCCACTTTAGATAATCGCTATACAACTATTATTTTATATTCCCTCTTCTGATAGTTCTTCAGCTTTATTAATTTTTTTTAAAAGCACAATATTACTTTTTCCAACTTGTACTACTGATTTCGCAAATTCAAACGGTTCAATACCAGAATTCCGCATAATCAAGCCTTCTAATAACATCCCTATGTTTGTACCACTCACAACAAAAGCTTGATCTTTTTTCATAGAGAGTTCAACACATGTTTTGAACGGGGTACCTCCTACTAAATCAGTAAAACAAACGACTTGTTCATTCATTTGAATTGAAGATTCAATTTTTTGACGATACTCATCTGCTTTTTCATTGACTAAAAAAGGGATAATCATCACATCTTCAATTGATCCTGTAATCATCGTTAAAGCACTATGCATCCCGAGAGCAAATTCACTGTGTCCAGTTATTAAAAAGTTCATTGTTCTCCTCCTTTATTTAATACGAATAATTGCTTCATTTTGATCAATCAAAACAAGTCGACCATAAAAAAATTGACCATACTCACTCACTAATAATTTATTCCCTTTAACAATATTTTCACGTATAACAAAAATATCAAATTTTTTCTCTCCAGCGATCACGCGAAACCCTTTGACTTGAAAGAATTGTTCGTCTTCACCCGTTTAGTTCACTTTTACCGGCATAATCTAGACATCTTTCAAAGGAGAAATCACAGTAACCTGAACTTCTTTCCCCGTTTCATAATGAAATTTATTGGTCAAGCTTGTGTGTTCAACCAGCTGATTATAAATCTCTGAACTTTCAACAGTAATTTGATTCGTTTGGCCTGATGCAATATAAAATTTATACTTGTGTGAATTTGTAGTTAAATTGAATTGGTTTGCTTTTTTTTGACAATTTAGCGTGGGTACTAAATTATAAGTGCTCGTAATTTCAGTCTCTTTTTGACCCGTAAAACTATCAATAATAATTACTGAATTAATGGTTTGCAAGTAGATAAAACTACGCTCAAAAATCATTAACTTCTGATCATCTTTATCAATCCAGCCGCATTCCGTAAAAAAACCGACAGGAATTTCTTTTATTCGATGAAATTAAAGGGTCACTACAGCCCTCTATACTAAAATATGTCCAAGATATTGACTCAAATCCAGAGATACTATTTTAGTATATTAGTTCCAACATATCTTCTAAACGCAAACCTGATTGGCCACCGTTTATAATACTTTTTATAACATCCAATATCGGGTATATATATGCTCCACTATAAAAAGGATAATGAATTATCTGAGGCTCATATGCCCAGCTAAGATCTGTTGTGTTAAATGCATCATTAGATATATATTTTTTTAAGTTATCAAAAAGCACTTGTTTTTCTCTTAACGTTTTATAGGTGCTTGGATTTAGATAGATTTCACTTTGAAATAATGTTAATAACGTACTATTGTATAGCCTCTCATACAATAATGTTATATAGTTATTCATCATATCAACATTAAAAATATTTCTTACTAGATAATATTCTACGATGTGTGCAACTTTCTCATCAGTCTCAATAGAAGTTAACATCTTTCTTCTGAACTTAGAATAATTATGATACACATGACCCAACTCATGTAAGTAATACACACTTTTTTCAAATCTATCTTCGTCTTCATTTAGGCATAGAAAGCTTGAGTTAGAATATGGAAGCTCTAATGTAAATGAACTACCATAGCCCATAGAAAGTTCTATAAAGTTGTTTTCTTTGAGAAAATTTTTAATTGGCATTACTTCTTCTTTTAAGCAATATATTTTACTATTAACTTCGTGTATACTATAAGCCTCCATATTATTGTTATCGATGTTAGTATTAAATTTATTTAATACTTCTATAACTTCATCAAAGTCAATAGGCTCATATTTATTTTGGGTACGCCACTCGTTGTAATCAAATTTTTTAATTAAATTTTTTTGTAAAATACTATTAATTCCTTCATTAATTCTCTCAATACTAAAACTTTCAAAGTACATATCTGGTATAGCAAAATTTGGAATATGAGCTATATTATCATTAATATAATCTTTCTTTACAAAATTTTCCTTTTTCAACCTTGTTTTAACTTCTATGCCCATTTGTGCTAACAATTCTATATTTTCTAGCTCTTCTTGCTTAGATATTTCCTCATATAGACTCATTTATCCCATTCCTTTATATAAATACCTGTTCTCACCCTTTTGTATACGTTGTGTTCTAATACCAAATCTACGCCAATTATTCTATTAGTACTCATGTGAACCAAATCCATCATATTTTCTTCTGGGATTTTTTCATTACCTATACTCCTTCTAGAATTCTCCAATTCTTTAATGTACTGAATAACTTTTTTCTTATCTATTTCATATAGTTCGTCCTTTTTATTATAATTCTTGTATAAACTACCATCAATTTTACTGAACCAATGTTTGTTTAAAAAATCTATTCGATTTTCTAAACCTGATTCCTTAAAAATTATTAACCAAGAATAGACACTTGCTACTGCTAAACAAAGTGTTTCTGTATCAGAATTAATATCCATTAGTATATTTTTTATAATAGTGGAATCCATGTAAGAAATATTCTCAAAATAAGAAATAGTCATTTTTCTATACCTGATTATTTCTGGAAAATATTCAACCATACATGCATGGACCAAGCCATTAGATCCTGAATAAATACTATTAAAATCAATAAAGTATTCTGGCTTAGGTATGCGTACTCGCATTTCGTTATGGCCTTTATTTTCATAATTAACAAAAATGAAAGGATCACCCATTAACATTTTTTCAATTAGCCTGAATATCATCTTTTTCTCCACCAGCTCTGAATCATATAACAAGCGTATTTCAATTGTGTTCCTCGAAACATCTGGTACTTCTATATCTCTCACTATATACTTTACAGTCGAAACATTTTGTGAAGAGCTATGCAGAATAAGTTCATTTGCATATCTATCAGTGCCTTTAAATACAGGACTGCTCTTTTGAATATCCTCCTTTAAGATTACTTCTTCTTTTTGTTTCAATAACTTATATAAAAAGTTCAAATCTTTTTTATTTTCGATACTTATCAAAGATTCAATATCAGAATAACATAGCGATACCATTCCGGGTATTTTATATTGAGTAGTTAACTTTCTAAAGTGCTTTTCAAAAGTTTCATAAGTCTGTAATTCTTGAATTAACTTATAAATAGACCATTGTTCTCTTATCAATATGACATTTCCAATTGTAACTCTAGGCGAATAGAAGCAGTATAGTCCTTGAATTAATTTATTTAATGGTTTAGGAATATTATTTAAAGAACTTAACTTAAGAATGGATAAAAAACTTTTAGGATAGTACAAGTCATTTATAAGTGTTCCTTTTGTATATAAAACTTCTTCACCATATTCATTAATAGTAAAAAAATGATCATTTTCAACTTTCACAAATAATTTTTTAAGGTCCAATACGTATGAAGAATTATAATTTGTTGAAAGTCCAGACTTTTTAAAGTTCATTATCTGATTCAAGGTTTCATCTTCAAAATAATATTTTAAAACTTTGCCCTTTTTGTTTTCCCAAAATTCTTGTGCGTCTCCTTCATTAACAATATATTTTCCTGTATCAACATTAAAATATTTCTTACCATAAATTTCTAATAAATTAGAAAATATATCAACAGGTGGTTCACTGCTTATTTTATTTGATATACTATTGATATCTATAAACACTTCTTTATCACTATTTAATACAGCTAAACTAATTGCTTTTTTTACTTTAACTAACAACTCATTTTTAAAATCGATAGTTATAGCTACTTTGTCTAGCTTATTTAAAAATTCTTTATCCTTTATTAACTGCTCTAAAATAATTGGCCCATTACTATATCTATCGTAAAAATATTCTAGACATTCATCAAGATTACATATTTTAAAACATTCCACAATTTTACTTAAGAACTTATTGAGACCAACTAAATCTGTAGGGGAAAGAAAAGTATTGTTTGTAAAATTGTCTACTTTTTTAGCTGGTATTATCCAAGAATCATTCTTATCTATCTGATACTTTAAATGAGAACTATTTAAAGTACTATTTAAAAAAAAATTTTGTTCAAATAAGCTATACAAACATTCTTTTGCATACTCCGTTGTATAGCAATACTCAGTTTCAAAAAACGTGATAACATCTTGAACTTTTAGTTTTTTTTCTTCTTCAATAAAATTAGTTAGTTTATCTAAATTTTCCCCTTCAATTTTCACTATATTATCAGGACCAATGCAAATGAGTAATTCCCCATAGCATTCGTAAAATGGATTTTTCTTTACAGGAGTATCTTTGTTTAATTCGTACTTCTTAGCCTTCACTTTTTCTCTCAAGTGTGTATCTTCTGATTGAACCTCATAGTTTTCTTGCGTAAAATAGATATAATCAATTAACCCACCAAAAGACGTAGTTCGATACGAAGCCCGCGATACATAGTTTTCAAGCTTTTCAATTGATGTACATTCTGTTAATCCAAGATACTTAAATGAAAGCTCGCAAGAATTGTAATACTGACTTTTTATATAATCTTTAATTACTGTAATATCCCATTCTTTTCTTATCATGTAATTTATTTTTAAGGGAAGTATGGGTATTCTAACTAGAAAATCTTTATTTAATTTTGACATTTTGTAATCCTAATCCTTTCATATTCCCTACCATACAAATCTCTTGATAAAAATTTATATTCGATTAAATATCTCCTTAACAAGACATAATCAGAGTATACTTTTTTCAACACCTCATTTACTTCATTTTCAGTATAAAGGCGATTATATTCAAACAATTCAATAATCATAGAAAATACTTCTATTTTTGCTTTACTCTTTTTAGGGATTACTTGTAATTCTCCCTCTTCATTAAAAAATCTATTATCCATGAAATCTTCTCCTCAATATCATAGTTACCCAAAGTATAGACAACAATAAAAGTGTAAACATACTTGCAATTAACCAAGCTTCTTGAAATCCAATCCTATCAGAAATATATCCATTCAAAATCAAAGTTATGCTCATAATAATGCCTTCAATAGTGTTATAAATAGATATCATTGTCCCTCTTACGGAATCCTCAGTGATCAAATCATCATGTAGAATTGTAATTGTTATAGTACTTAATACTTGTAACAAAAAAACATGCATAAAAAAAATAGTAGGTGGTAATAAATTAATAGATAATGTAATTACAATACAAATATCCATTAAGGTAAATGCTAGAAAAATGTTTTTGATCTTTGTTTTCTTTATTTCCCATTTGCTCATTAAAAAATTTGCCACTATTCCTGATATACTTATAAAAACAAAAAATAGTCCTGTATCTATTTGATTTTCATTAGTAGATATATAACTTTGCCATTGATTAGAGGGGCCAATGTCATTTATTACTGGTACAAGCAAAATAAATAGAACTATCCAAAAGTACTTGTTTTTTTTTGAGTAATTTAAGGCAGAACGTACTGATTTTTTATATGTTTTAAAGAAAGACTCCTTAGATTCTTTCTTTATTGAATCATTCGGACTTCCTTCTGCAAAATTAAATAAAACTAATAATGTTAAACTAAAGAATAAAATTGCAGAGATTTCAAAAGGTAGCTTTATGTTAATCTTTGAGTAAAGTTGAGATCCTAAATATCCTAATATTAGTCCTATCGTTAAACGATAGGTTGCTGTCTTACTATAAATTTTTTGAATTGAAAATTCTGAATTATTTATTTTCCCTTCATTTGTTAACCATGTTTCTAGAGTACCTGACTGTAACGCTTCGGCAAGTGCCGTTAAGATTCCAGAGATAAGTAACACTGAAAAATTTGGCAACCAAACTAAACATATTAAACCTAAAAAACGCATTCCGTAACCTAGAAACAAAGTTTTTCTTGCACCTATGGAGTCAACTAACACACCTGAAGGAACTTCAGCGAGTGTACAAACAATCCAAAAAATAGACAAATATAAATTAGCTTCCATATAAGAAAAACCATTTTGTATTATATAGATATAAGAAACAGCCGAAAAAATTTGAATTGCTGCATTAGATAATAAATTATAAAAATAGTATTGCTTCCTTATCTTTTTCAAAATAACTCCCCCATTTTTTCAACTGAACATAGGTAAAAAGTTCTTTATTCCTAGTTTCGTTAAAGTCTCAGAATTTTCTTTGTTACTATTATCAATATCTTGTAACCCAGGTACAATAACTTTTACAGCTGGAACAAGAATATCCTTTCTTGTTAAGTTCACGTAAAAAATATCATGCCCACATAAAGATAAATTATTGCGTATTTTTTCTATGTCAGTTTTTATGTTGTTCGATTCTAAATTTATATAGGAAGAAGCTTTTTTTTGTTTATTAATTTTACTGTTAAGAAAAGGTTCAACATATTGTTTATTACCTACTGCCCACTCTTTATTAGCTATGTTAACTTCTTCATTAATAACCTCATACTCTTTCAATAATAATTGTGAAGTTCTTAATTGAACAGACTCTGTTATTGCTCTTAGCATGGCCTTCTCTATATTTAGAGAAGCTCCTGCACCATGTGTATAAATCGGGAAATTATTTCTCAAATCCTCTAAAGTACAATGGACTACATAGGTTCCAAATGAGTTAGATAATAATGTGAAATTAGCTTTAATTCTACACTTATTTAATTTTTTTTCTAAATTTTTAGCAAAATTATCTATATCATTCTTCAGATCTACTACATGTAATTGTGCTTTATGAGTCAAAGCATAACTATTTCTCTCTATAACTTCTAATAGCCCTTGTAAAATAGCATTATCTATTGAAGTATTAGCTGATAACCCTGTTGTTGAATACGATGAGAAATAATATTTTTTATCGGCTACATATGGAAAGTAAACAATATTAGCTGGCATTAATATCTTTTTCTTGTTAGATAAATCAATACCTTCAATCCATTCATAAACTTTATTAGGCTCATATCTATTTTTATTCTCTTTACTACTATCTAAAGAAAGTCTATCTGGATTCAGTACTCTACAACCTTTTCTGATTAAGTTATCATAGCTGTCTCTTATTACTTTTTCATATCCAAATTGTCGCGCACTATATCTTTCTAATGATTCGTAGACAGCACTATAAAAGGCTTGAACTTTTGTAAATCCTTTTCCCCCGTGTTCATCTAGAAACTTTTCATTAGCAGGCGCACTAGAATTTGCACCATACACATATTTATGAACTATATCAATATCTCCTTGATAGCAGACATTTCTAACGGGAGAAAATCTGCCTATTAATTTAGAAACATCTGTGTTTTTTAAAATAATGTTACTTTTATTTTTACAATCGGGATAGCATAAACAAGGTGAATCATAGTATTGGCTTAAATTTTTATCCCAAACAATAAAGGATTTTTTTTCGTCTTCGTTCATTACTTTTTCAATACTCGTACTTACAAAATTAACTTCGTAATCATTTTCCAATTCAATATATTTTGTATAAGTAGAGTCCATACCTTCTTGATAT
Organism: Enterococcus sp. DIV1420a; assembly: GCF_051712165.1. Taxonomy (NCBI): domain Bacteria; kingdom Bacillati; phylum Bacillota; class Bacilli; order Lactobacillales; family Enterococcaceae; genus Enterococcus; species Enterococcus sp. DIV1420a. Next base: position 1,432,992 of record NZ_JBIOOI010000001.1, on the reverse strand, counting down.
CTTTTAAAGAAGCATTTAGAACAAAAATTAGTTAAGTCAGAGACATACACTATACAATCGAAAAACTCAATTACTATTTGTTCTATATCATCACGTTTTCCAACCTCATTCAAGTTCTTTATAAGTCTTCCTACATTCAACACTTTAATGTAGAAAGTACTTGGTTTTATAATTTCAATAAAATTTTCAAACGTAATATTCCCTCCCTCTAACAAAGGAAAGTCACTATGCGTATTTGTTGCATCATTTAAAAAATCATTGAATGAAAATGTATAGACATTATTGTTCAAAAAATAATTGACTTCATCATTATTTTTTATCAGATAATTATTCATACTACCTCCTTGTATTATTAACCTCTACGGCGAATAATACATTTCCCTTTCCTAAATTTGTTATTTTTAGTCGTATAATGATTTCAACGCTGTGGACTAGTGTGTTCCCTATGGCAGTCATTACCTTTGGAAGCTATAGCCACAGCTCGTTGTTTATTTGTTTATTTGTTAATTAGTTAGATAGCGTAAAGACGCTTTATATATAACAAGGATATATTTAACAGTGAGTGCGTGGAATCAAAGCAGCGTAAATATTTTGAAGGTGTTATTTGTATGATTTACATTGGAATTGGTGTTGCACGTAAAAAACATGATATTTGTATTCTTAATCAATTTTCTACTGTCTTGCTTGATGGATTGACCATCACAAATGACAAGGCTGGGGTTGAGGCGCTTATTGAAAATGTCACTCGTATTCAAAAAGAAACAACTGATGTTGCCCTTGAAGCCACAGGCCATTATAGTAATAATATTTTACTGTTCCTTGATTCTTTATGGTTTCCAGTAAGAGTCTTTAATCCCCTTACCACAAATCTATTTCGTAAATATTTGTCTTTAAGAAAAAACAAAAACAGATAAAATAGACTCTAAAGCAATCGCTCTTATGCTTTTGACAAATCATGAAGAAAAAATTTTTTCTAGAACCGAATTGGCGAACGACCTAAAACAATGTACTAAACATCGTCAAAGACTAGGCGATAAACTTACCCAAGAAAAAGTTCAATTCTCACGAATAACAGAAATAATGTTTCCTGAACTTGCGTCTTCTGTATGGTCTGTCAACCAAAAATCTGTCTACGAACTTTTAAAAGCATACCCCTCTATTAAAAAATTTCCAAAGCACATTTATCTACCCTAACGGCTGTTCTTAAAACCTCGTCCAGAGGTAAATATGGATAAGTAAAAGCAGCCGAGATTCGGGAATTAGCGAAGAACTCAATCGGTACTGCTTCAATAGGGTATTCAATCGAACTGATATCTATCATTGAAACGATAGAACATTTCACTAAACAAATTCAGATAATTGATAAAGAAATTAAAAAAATTATGTTACAACTTTCTTCTCCAATTCTTTCTATACCTGGCATTTCTTTTCGATTAGGAAATGTGATTCTTTCAGAAATCAAAAATATTAACTACTTCACTTCTACCTTTAAACTACTAGCCTTCGCAGGACTTGATCCTTCTATCTATGAATCAGGACAATTCTCTGGCAGTAGTCGCATGGTTAACCGAGGTTTCAAGTATTTGCGCTGGGTTTTACTTCAAGCCGCTCGGCTTGTGTCTATGCGTTGTTCCGTATTCCATGAATATCTTCAGAAAAAAATTAATGAAGGAAAACATTATTTTGTAGCTTTAATCCATGTAGCGAAAAAACTAATCCGAGTCATCTTTAAATTATTAAAAACGAATACCCACTTTGACCTAGACAAATCTCTGTAAAAAAATCACATAGGCAGCTCAACTTCTTTGGTATGCCCTTATAAACATATTTTCAAAAATAATACTGTTATTAAAAAAATGATTTAATCACTTGACTTCATATAGTTAGTCTTATATTTATATTAGCGTGTAGCTCCCGCAAGTTTACTCTGTTATTTATAATTAGAGTAGCATGTTGTGGATTAGTACTTCCTCCACCAAAATCCTTCGGATTACTGTTTAAGTTAGGCTCTATCCACAGCTCTTTGTCATAGTGTTAATAAATTTGTTAGAGCATAGCTTTGACTATGACGCTTGATTTTTCAAAAGGTTACATAGGCAAAGAGTAAGTGGAACATGGCGTATAATTAAAATTCAGGAGTTGATTTTTATGCTTTATGTTAGTATTGATGTTGCTAAATAAAAACATGATATTGCCGTTATTGATAGGGAAGGAACTATTTTTGTTAAACACCTTCAAATCAGTAATGATCGAGAGGGATTCACTAAGTTTCAAGCCACTTTGACGAATCTTCAAAAAACAACGGGAGACAAACTTCAAATTGCCTTAGAAGATACTGGTCATTATTGCTTTAATCTTTTACGATTCTTGCGTATAAATGGCTATCCAACATTTAGTTATAACCCGTTATTGATTAAAGAATTTGCTAAACATCATTCTCTACGTAAAACAAAAACGGAAAAGAAAGACGCAATGACTATTGTCCGTAAATTAAAAGACGACATAGATAAACAACTTTTTCAAACGGAAACTATTATAAGCGAACTAAAATATGCCAAAAGAAATGTCTCTAGAATTAAAGAGAATTGTACAAAGCAAAAAATAAACTACGCTCGTTTGTTAGATATTCTTTTCCCAGAACTAGCAACATTTTTAAGTTCGCCTACGGCGAAACATGATAGTTGTATTTATGCCATTTTAAAGGAGTTTCCTTCGCCTAAAAAATTAAAAAATACTCATTTAACTAAACTAGCAAACTTACTTTCAAGTCATTCACATGGTCGTTTTGGAAAAAAACAAGCGCAAGCTTTAAAAAATTTAGATTCTACATCCATTGGTAGTGACTCTCCCTCTCTAGAGTTTAAATTACTTCAAACAATCGACACCATTAAGTATTTTACTAACCAACGAAAACTAACAGATAAAGTCGTTTCTAAACTGATGCAAGAAATTGACTCACCAATTTTATCTATTCCTGGAATCGGTGTGAATTTGGGTAGCATTATACTCGCTGAAATTCGTGACATTCATAATTTTAAATCCCCAAATCAATTACTTGCTTACGCAGGTTGTGAACCATTAATTAGTACTGCTAGCACTAATCAAGTAGAATTAGGTCGTATGGCAAAATGCGGTTCTTCTAAATTAAGATGGGTCCTACAAGAAGCCACTAGGCTTATGTCTATTAGGTCTCCATCCATGCGACTCTACTTAAAGAAAAAACGTTCTGAAGGAAAACATTACAGTGTAGCAATTAGTCATGTTGTTAAAAAGTTGGTTCGAATTATTTTTCAACTCCTAAAAAATAATGAATCCTACGATGAAGAGAAAATGATTGTTAACTAACCTACCTGAAAAAAATTACATTTTGTTCAGACTTATTTGTTATGCTCTAAAACTGGTTATTTTATCTTTTATCTTAACTTAATATATATAGTTTGTTTAACTACAAAATACTAAAAAAGGCATAACTTTATGTTATGCCTTTTTTTATTATTTCATTGGTGCAGTGTAAGTTCTTTTAGCTTGGCTAGCTACAGGCTTACTTTTCTTAACAGGTTGAACGGTTACTTTCATCTATAACACCTCCAATATAATTAATTTTATTAATATATATAAATTAGAAAAAATTAACTTATATATAATTATAATCACATTATCTATTAATGTCAATGGATAATAATTATTTATTTACTCATAAATTTAAATAATACTAAATATCTTGAAAAGTTGAACATTAAAAATACAATCATGTCCAGACAACGCTTACCATCAATGACATGCTTATAACTATTCTGTTTTTCTATCACCCCTGTTATTTCCAGCTAACTACTAATTATCAACAGCTGATGAGCTTTTCTATAGACATACTCTACAACATATTTTAGCCTTCTTCAAATTTTTAGTTAACTTCAACAGGATACATAGTGGGACAAAGACAGTTTCTATGGATTACCCGTGGTGCTAGTTGATTTAAAACTGGGTGAAATAAAAACTTTGCGATAGAATAAGCTCAAAACAACGACGAAATGAGTGAATATTCTATGCAAAGTCAACCTAAATAGATCGAAATCTACACAAATACTCAACTAATGTTTTTTGAAATTCTGGAAATCGTTCAATCACTGTACAGTAGATACGTTCCTTGGCAAATAAAAAATCGAAAGAACGTTCAACCAGACACCATCATTATTGCTTGTATAATAGTGAGAATGATGAATGGTTTAACCACCATCTCACCTGCGGATTCTTGTCCAACAAGGTCTTTGTGAACTCATTTAAAAAACAAAAAAGAGAACACCGAAATGTTCTTAATTTTATGGCTTAATTTAAAAACAACACCATTTGACAAAGAGCCACGAAAATCTGCTCTAGCAAAAAAAGAAAAAATGGTTAGATAGTTATGATTTTTGTACTTTTTGACGAACTCTAATTCTTTTTAAACGCTTTAATATCGATACTTCTTTGGATTTATTTTTTCTGTTAATCCATGTTTTTTCCTAAAAAGTATAGTCAAAGTATGGTCATTTTTTACTTTACATTTTTCAAATTCAGTAAATATTTTTGTCTAAATTTTCTTTTATATAGTATACTGTAAAAAAGATTTGGAGTGAATTACTTATGAGAAAATTTCTTAGCGTTCTCTTTACTTTCATATTATTCGCTGTCCTAACTATTTTAATAGCTGCTATTGTTGTTCTAGTCGCATTCTTTTTTTCGTAGTCTATTCAATTCCACACAAAAATAATCCCCGTTCTCAATGAGAGCGGGGATTTTGGAATGGAAGTTTTACATGCATCTGCCTGATTAGAATATATCATAATACTAGTTATATGTAAATAAAAAAAGCCCTCCGAAGAGGGCCAGCCTATTCCTTTAGAAAAAGGAGTGTCTTATGAAAAAGCTTTGTTTTGTATTAGGGTACTTTAATATTAACCCCTTTTACATATTTTGTAAATATTTTCTCAATCTGTTGGACAAATACTTATGGACCCTGATGGATTCGAACCAGCGACCGGACGGTTATGAGCCGTCTGCTCTAACCTGCTGAGCTAAGGATCCAATCACAGAATACCACTCACTATCAACTAGAATAATGAGTGGTATTCTGTATGCATCATTTTATGATACATAATATATCATAAAATTAACTAAATTCACAATAAAAATAGCTTTGCATGGACAAAACTATTTTCTCGGGGTGAACATAAAACTATTGGTAGTTATTCAGGTAATTTAATTTTAAACCTATTGAATAAATATGTAAAGTTTTCCTCAATAGGTTAGACAAGGTCAGACAAAAAAGCCCTCCGAATAGGGCATACATCCTTAAAAAAGGAGGCAATAAATGAAAAAATTTTTGTTGTGGTACACTCATACTAATCCTTTTTTAATAAATTGTAAAGCGTTTTTATGCTATAAACAACAAAAAAACTGCCTTATTGGGGCAAGACAGTTTTTTGTAACGTGAAAAATTGTGGTTGAGCAATTACATTCTAATACTTACCGCCTAAATTGTAAAGCGTTTTCTATAAAAAAGCCCTCCGAAGAGGGCATACGTCCTTTTGCAACAAAGGAGGTAAAGTGAAAAAGTTTTATTCTTAGCTTAATTAAAGTTTAATCCCTTTTATTTTAATTGTACAGTTTTTCTCTACCTCATGGACATTTTTACCCATAAATCAATTTTTCAATACTTGGCGTATACAACCAAATAAACTCATCGGGAAATTGAACATGAGATAAGGTTTTACTTGCTGTGTTTACTTGTTCGGTAATAATCCCTACAGAAGCTGGCTGAAAAGCGAAATAATCCCCCACATTTAACGTTTGGTCTGATGCAATATAAAATTTATACTTGTGTGAATTTGTAGTTAAATTGAATTGGTTTGCTTTTTTTTGACAATTTAGCGTGGGTACTAAATTATAAGTGCTCGTAATTTCAGTCTCTTTTTGACCCGTAAAACTATCAATAATAATTACTGAATTAATGGTTTGCAAGTAGATAAAACTACGCTCAAAAATCATTAACTTCTGATCATCTTTATCAATCCAGCCGCATTCCGCAAAAAAACCGACAGGAATTTCTTTTATTCGATGAAATAAAGGGGTCGGTAATTTTTCGTAGCCCCATGCATCAGTAACTAACGTATGAGGATTCTCAGCTATAAACATCGTGTTATGCGCAGCACATTCCTTCAACTGAATCCGCTCTGCTTTGGTTGACATAACTGTAACGACCACTATCAGAAATCAAGTCATCCCCTTATAATTGCAACGTAAAACTCCCTGTAGAAGCATATCCGTGTGAGCTTCCGTGCAGTCCATTGAAAAGCGTAAAATAAATATCTTCCGTTTTATAAACCATTAAACCGCTTGATTCACCACGAAAAAATTTCTCTGGCTGTATTATTTTCCAAGTTCTTTCTTCATAGAGGTTTCCTGTCCAAAGCTTTGCTACATTTGTATATTTAGATGGCTCATGCAGAAAGCCCAATTTACGATAGAAATCATATACATATCGAAAATTGACATGATCACTATCGTCGATAGGATTCAGGACATCTTGATTATCCGCTAAATAATGGGTAGATAAAATAAGTATCTTCAATTTCGATCGAAGATCCAATGGCAATGCTACTTAAAGATATTCAGATGCCTGTAATAGATACATATATGTCATTAAAACTTCATGTTGGTACAATGGGCTCTGTTCCCAATGAATGCCATCTGAATAAAATTGTAAGTCAAGGCAGATTGTCAATAGAAATGCTATTTTTTTATTACAAATATGTTACAGAGTTTTTCTTGTTAAACGACAAGGTTTTAGGGATTTTTCTACTTTTTAAACATGACAAAATAGAGGGTGTCTGTTTGAAAAATTTTTTCACCCCCAATTTATGAAACTATTCAATTATGTAACTCAAGCATCAGAATAATAAACTTGTTCGGGTGTTTGGTAATTCAAAACTTTTCGTGGTCGAGTATTAAGCATATACACATATTCTTGAATTTATTCTTGTGTATATGTCCCAATATCTACGCCCTTAGGAACATACTCACGTAATAAACCATTTGTATTTTCGTTTGTTCCTCTTTGTCAGAAAGCGTATGAACAACTTCATCAGATGGTATACGTGAAATTTCACCGGCCACACGAGCAACGGTTCTATCAGGAATTAAGCTTGCAAATAAAAACGACTTTTTCGATAAACTATGGTAAGCAAACAAGTCTTGGTTCCTTTACAACCCACAACAGTATCTAATTCAAAGTCCCCAATACGTTTTCTATCGCGCGCTTCTTTAGGACGATCACGAATGTTTTTCCCGCCTATCATTCTGTTAACATCTGTCCGGCGCTTATACTTTTCCCCTTTTCTGCGTAACAATATCAAATTCCCGTTGACTAAATCCCCTTTTCTAAGCCAACGATAAATAGTTTTATGACAAACGAAGGATTCTTCGGGAGTTCGATAAGTTCCAACGATTTGTTCAGGCGGCCAACCTTTTAATAAATCAGCTTCGATTTTTTGTTTCAACGTTAGTGAATATTTCGAACGATTTTTCTTTTGTGTTTTTCTCGTATCGGCTTTAATTTGTGCTAACGAAGGATTATATATACGCTCATTCGCATTTCTTTTTATCTCACGAGAAACTGAAGAAACAGAGCCTCCTAAGAGCTATGCAATCACTGAATAACTTTTACCTTCCCTTAAAAAAGACGCTATACACGCCCGTTCATCTATGTTAAACTGTTTATAGTTCAAAAAGAGAACTCCTTTCTGTGGTTTAGTTTGTTTTTAGGTGATTCAAACTATACACAAAGGAGTTCTTTTTTTCTAGTCTTTTTTATCATTCACTTCTTAAAATAACATATTAAAATCCAAACTGTATATAGTGTACATCACTATATCCCCATAATCTCCCACATTTATTCATAAAACACCAGTTTCTTTTTTGATCAAACGGAGCAAAAAAAGAATCATCTACTTGTATAGCTGTGTAGTTAACTCGCTCGATGATTTCCAGAGCACTATTTCCTACAGAGCAAACAAATTTTGCGCCGCCGGCTTCGATGCCGCCAAATAATTTTTCCACTAAGCTTCACTCACAAACCTTTAGATTTATTCCACATACAAGGTCACGAATTTTGCGTGCCCGATGCTTTCAAACTCTATTGTATCATTATTTATTGGCAGCGGTTCCTTTGCTTTTTCTTTCAAGTCAACTTTTTCAGCCACTTTGATCGTTTGATTGAATTTGATTGTTGCGTGTCCGTCTTTTTCCAAGAGTCCATTATAAAGACGTAAGATATAACCTGGACGGTCCTCAGCTTTTTTCAAGACACTCAAAGTCAAATTCCCCTCAATTTCGAAGAGACTAAAGCTTGCCGGCAGCGTTTGCTCCACATCACCTAAAGTGAAAATCAAACGAGAATTTAAAAACTCCGCATATTGATAGACTTCAATTGACGTCACGGCTTGTTTTGCCAGTTGTGCGACATTTGCTTGGTCAAAGCTTTCCGAAAAATATGCAGCCGAAAATTCAAAGCTCAGGGTTTTGTGGAGTTGCGCATTAGGGGTAGCGATCACGGTTTCGCCAGAAGCACGGCCAGGACGATACATCAGATTTTCTTTCCCCATAAAACCATAAGTTCTGAAAATCGTTAAACAGATCGTATCGAATTGTTCGCCGATAATTTCATATTCCCGCACGCCTTTTGGTAGGACAGCAACGCCGCGACTGTCATCGAATAATCCCACGAAAGACTGACAAGTCTCAATAGCAATCGGTTGTTCATTCCATTGTTCTTTGTTGGCTTCCCATAAGGCCATTTCTTTTTCAAAAATGACCGGACGCTCCAAGGTACCAAATTGCTGATCGGCAATCGAGAATTTTGACGCGATACCTGTATCAAACAAGATACAAATACGGTGACTATCTACATTTTGATTTTCAACAGTCAATTTGAAATCTAGCAATGGTGATTGTTTCTTCATTGACAGCTCAAGTGTGATTGGTAATTTTGCCGATGTATTCTGCTCAGCGCGTTCAGTTAAATCTTTGGGCACAGTTAGTAGAAATTCTACATGCACCGATTGGTATATATCAGATTGTTGAATCGTGACTTTAGGTTCAAAATCTGTTGACGAGATAATAAAATCCTTCGCTGGTGGTGAATAGTTGAAGGAATCGCCAGCGTCTCCATTTTCTTCAATGATTCCTTGATTTTTGTATAATACGTCATTGGCTTTATCTAAAATATCAAAGGAGCCATTTCTATTCACGCTGATTCGATAATACTCATTTTCGATGGTATCAGTTGAACACTCTTGCAAGGGCGCATTGCTGTCACCATTAAGATCAATCGTCAACTGTGTATAGCCAACGCTTGGTACGTCTGTTGTTTCAATCACGATTTTTGATTTATAAACTTTTTCAGGTAAATAGATTTCCTTAGTTGTATTCAAAACATTCCCTTGGTTCAAGACATACTCCGTTTGGTCAACCAACTCTAAAATGGTATAAGGTAACGAATTGCCTGCTTGATCAAGAATAGCAAAATCTTTTTGCGGTAAATAAACTTCCGCTTCGATTACACCTTCACGTTTAGCATTATAGGTATTAAACAGAGTAAGTGTAATCTCCTGCGCCTGCGGATTCGTGATTGCTGTTGAAATCTGACGCAAAGTCAGTTCTACAAGATTCATAGAGATATCTCGTGCCTGCTTGTAACGCATATAGACATCCTCATTGGTTGTATCAGAGACACAGGAACCAATCGAATCATGCGCGGCATTCTCAAACATTAATTTCCAGATTTCCTTGACTGTTTCGACTGGATACTCAAATCCCAATTGCATCGCCATCGTTAGAACAGGCTCCATTACATTCACCAAATAGTGCTGAATTTTCGTGTTCATCGCTTTCAAATCAGAGCGCGAGGAGAAGATCGTCTTGTGAATCCGCATCAGTTTTCCATTAATCAATTCTCCTGCGATTTCTTCTAATTCTGGATGCCGTTCTTTAACCGCTACGATATAGTTTTCAATCGTTGAAAATTGCAGCTCGTATTCACCTTTATACAATTCGTTCATTTGCTCAACCAATTCCGGCAAATTCTCTCTTACAGGAGCTTGATCAAATCCATTTGGAAAATAGACTTGATCGGTCGAACTGCGATCCCAAGTCGTCTTAAAGGGTTCTTGATGTAAAAATTCCGCTAAATCCGCTTCACGTTCAGGAATCGCGCCACCAATATAATAACCACTGGGGATTTGATAAACATTGACTACCGATCCATCCTCTCCACGCCATTTATATTCTGTGTGAGTCACTTCATCATCGCTTACTCCGCGCCAAAACATCGTATCACTGATACCAAATTCACGATAAATTTGAGGCATACTAGCTGCTTGACCAAAAGAATCAGGAACATAGCCAACATTCATGTAATCACCAAACGTTTCACAAATGTTCATCCCATACAACATATTTCGGACAATACTTTCTCCTGAAATCACAAGCTGATCTGTTTGGGTATACCAAGGACCGATAATCAGCTTGCCTTGCTTGACAAGCGCTTCGATCCTTTTCCGATCCTGTGGACGCCATTTCAAATAATCATCTAACAAAGAAGCCTGCCCATCTAAAATGAAGCTCTCATATGGACTATCTTTTTCTAGCTGGTCCAAGACCTTTTTCAAATCATGTATTAAATAGATTTTCGAGCGGCTAGTAGTAAAATACCATTCCCGATCCCAGTGACTATGCGGTACCACGTGTACTGTTTTTTTCATGCAAACATTCCTCTCATTTAGTAAAACAGGCACTCAACGATTTTCATCGCCAGTGCCTATTAATTTTTACACTCTTATTAATTCTCAAAGCTCACATAAATGTCATCCAATTCAATTTCTTCTGCTTTGTCTTCTTGTTTGTTGAAATTGACAAACAATGGTGCCACAAAGCCGATAAAGGCAGCTCCGATAAATAAACCTAGTAAGTAAGCTTGGCCATTCCCAACAGTGAAGAAGCCATAAATCCCTCCAACAGGCGGCATTTTAGCGTACATTCCAAAAGCGATACCTAGCCCTGATGCGATTGCACCACCCAACATATTAATTGGGACTAGTTTTAAGGGGTTTACCAATGTGAAGGGAATCGCCCCTTCTGTTATTCCAATAAAGCCCATTACAAAGTTGTTACGTCCAGCATCCAATAACTCCTTGTTGAAACGTTTCTTATGAAACACAGTCGCCAATGCATAACCAAATGGTACCGCACAGATTGCTACATTCACAATAATCGCAGGTAGGTAGACTCCTTCAGCTAATAGGACATTTCCTGCCATCCAAGCGGCTTTATTCACTGGTCCGCCTAAGTCAGATCCGATCATCGCTCCCATAATCATAGCAAGCAAAATCTTATTAACATTATTTTCAATCATGTTGCGGATCCAATCAACAAGACTCGTATTGATCCACGCTAACGGTTCGGAAAGTAAGGCGCCCATTACGATCGCCACCGATAATGTTGCAATTAACGGTAAAATAACTAGTGGCATAACACCAGAAAATGACTCCGCCAATTTGATTTTTTCTTTCGACCATTTCACTAAATACCCTGCCAAGAATCCGGCGATCACGGCACCCAAAAATCCGGCATTTGTATTTGAAGCAACGGCTCCACCGATAAACCCTGCTCCTAAAGCAGCTTTGTCACCAATTGAATAAGCAATAAATCCAGCAAGTACCGTATTAATCAAGCCGATACCGGTCCAACCGACCTGCTCAATTAGATAAAGTGCATGTTTGAATCCCTCCGCTTCTGCATAGGGATCTAAACTGGTTATTCCCATACCGAGCGCGATCATTTTAGGAATCGCGACGACAAGAGAGGCACCAATAATCAACGGCAGTACAAAACTGATCCCACTCATTAAGTGGCCTTTTAAATCTGCTAGAACTTTCTTCATCATTCCTGCTCCTTTTCTTTCATTTAATTTGCCTGTCTTTGCTGAACAGCAGCGATACACTTCTTCAAAACAGCTTCTGGCGCTTTGATACAAGTATTAATATTCACCCGAAGCTGTGGCTTTCCTTCAAAGCGTTCCAAACCAACCACTTTTTGATCCGTTGCCAACAGCAAAAAATCCGCTTCTTTGGCTTCTGCTGCGGTTATTTCATTGACTTGGCCTAATGATCCTTGTTGTTCGATTTTGACATCATATCCCAGTTTAGCACCAGCCTTTTCTAATGCTTTTGCCGCCATTGGCGTATGAGCTAACCCTGCTGGACATGCAGAAATTCCTACTATTTTCATCTGATTTTCTCTCCAATCATTTCTTTTTTTATCAATTCAACTAATTGTGTTTTATCTTCTGATTGTTGAACTTGTTGAATAAATTCTGTTTCTAACAAAGCCGTTGCTAAGCGACTCAGCATTTCTAAATGAACAGTACCTTCGTCTTCTTTGGGAACCATCAAAGCAAAAACATTTTTTACTGCAGAGTCATCGAAGGTTTCCCATTCAATCTCATGCTTTAAACGAATGAACAAGACAGTCGGTGTCAAAACAGTATCGGCTTTCGCATGAGGAATAGCAATGCCCTCCTGCAGTCCGGTGGAATATTCTGCTTCCCTTTCATTGAAGGCTCTGCGCGTTTCATCCGCATTTGTCACATACCCTGATTCATAGACATAGCTCGCAATGACTTCAAATAGCTCCTCTTTCGAAGCAATCGTTACATCTAAAAGGATATTTGTTTCTTTAAAGTCCATATCGGCAGCTCCTTTCTAATAGTTTTGGCATTTATATGTTGATTCGTAAAACGGCTTCTCACATTTCAAGAAATGGTTTGTTCATTCATAATGAAATAAACTTATAGGAAATTCCAATCAACCTTCGTTTCCCTTATCATTTCGAAACTGTCGAAGCAGTAGTAACACTGGTATCGCTTTACACCTTTAATTTACGAGGTTTAACCTTTTGTGTAAACACTTCCAATTTCCAATTAATTTGGCAATCATTAGTAAAGCGTTTTCCAAATAGATTGCCATTGATTTTGGAAAAAAGCAGGACTGCTAAACTATTTCAATCTTTTCTTCAATATTGTATGATGAGGACAAGTACCGGAGGTGAACCAAGTGTCTAAGCTTTCTTATCAACGATTAGATGACCTATTAGAACTATTAGCTAAACAGACGACGCCAATACCGATGAAGGAGTTGGCCAATAGCTTTGCTATTTCCGAACGGACAATACGGACAGACATTACCAATCTGAACGATATATTAATAAATGTAGGAGCCTCAATTACCTTGGTTCGGGGACAAGGGTATTTGCTGTCGATTCATTCTAAAGAGCAATTCGATGAATGGCGGTCGGAAAGCCTGTCTTCTTCAGTTGCTCACCTAACAACGAGCGAAGAACGACAAGCCTACTTGCTTTTCCTTCTATTTAAAAATGAAAACCCTTTATCGTTAGATGATTTTTTGGATCAACTATTTGTTAGTAAAAATACATTTTATTCTTATCTAAAAATAGCTCGTGATCATTTAATGTCTTATCAATTAAAAATCATCAACCGTCCAAACATAGGCTTTGAAGTTTTAGGTAATGAGTTCGCAAAACGTCAAGCCCTGAGTGATCTATTAATCGAAAAAGATTTGCAGGAGTATTTAGTTGGCTTTACTGAGATGGAATTGTCCCTCTTTGATAACATTGATCTTGGACTTTTACAAAAATTGGAGCTTAATCATCTCGCACCTTTGGAATTACTCGATTCAGATTATTATCATAAGAATATTCTCTCTCATTTTGCTTTAGCAATCAGTCGCTTTCTAGCTGGTTTTGAAATGAGTGAATTTCCTTTACGAGTGCCAGTCTTAAAACAACAGGTTCAAAATGTATTGACGCATTTTTTAGCTGAGATCGATCAGGCATTTGATATACAATTGACCAATGGTGAAAAAGACTATTTTACTTACTATTTGGCTTTAAATGCTCCACGTTTAGTCGAGACAGCAACAACGAATAACTCTTCTATCAAGATGGCTCAATCGATCGTTGACGAGCTATTACGTGCGATTAAGCGAACCTCAAATTTTGACTGGATTGAAGATAAAACATTGATTGAGGACCTGACCTCGCATATCGAAGGCTTCATTAATATGAACTTAATGAACGCTCGGCGCAGCAATCCATTGTTGACGACCATAAAAAAATCCTTTCCCCAGGCATTTGATCTGTGTCTAACACATTTAGAAATAGTTGAAAAAAAGCATGGATTGTATTTCTCTCAAGATGAGGTCGGATACATCGCCTTGCATATCGCGGGAGCAATGGAAAGAAATTCTATCAGTGATCATCGAAAATATCGCGTGATCTTGGTCTGTGGAACCGGGCGATCCATGAGTCGTATCATCGAAGCGAAGATAAATAAATACTATCAGGAAACTATTGAGGTCATTGATCGACTTTCTTATGTAGAGCTGCAGCAGCAGGATCTCACCACTATTGATTTTGTGATTACGACGGTGCCGCTAGAACAATTGAGTATCCCTCATGTTTATATCAATATTGCAAAATTAGACAAAGAAATTGTAAAAATCGAGCACTTCCTATCGCGTTTTACCGAAGCAAATGACGAAATTTATTCCTTATTTCATGAAGATTTTTATCTTCATGAGGACGTGGAAAATAAAGAACAGTTACTTGAACGAATGACCTTGCAACTGTTCCAAAAGGATTTTGTCCCTGAAAACTTTCTTGACAGCATTATGAAACGAGAAGCAATCAATCAAACAAATATCAATGAGTGGTTGGCGATTCCTCACCCTATGTCGCTATTAGCAAATCAATCTGCCGTATCCGTAGCCATCCTTCCTCATGGTGTGGATTGGGGCAACGGTGGTTTAGTCAAGTTTGTCTTTCTATTTGCTATTACAAAAGAAGATTATGAAGACACAGAGGAAATCTATAGTCTTTTATTGGAATTGATGGAACGTGAGAATATTCAACAAGCCCTTCTGCAGCAAAGCGATTATCATCACTTTTTGACTTGTATCAAGCAATTATAAAAGGGACTGGGACAAACGCCATCACCAACAATGAAAAGAATCGACCTACAAACAATTTTCTGTCATATTAAAACTGGCAGAAAATTGTTTGTAGGTCGATCACTTATTGAGGTTCTTTTCCAAGTTAACTTGAGGGACAAACTAGATCATTCTACTTATTTATACCAAACATTAGGTCACAGAGCCTGCGTATAAAAATAAATTGTTTCTATAAGAAGAATAGACTCTTCTGTACAATGTTTCAAGGAGGAAGACTTAAAATGGAAGATGAACTTCGTTCTTGTTGTACGGATTAGGCATTCATTAAAAAGTGATTATCGAATGCATTATTCGTTATGTTGAAGGGAAAAAGCGTCCTGAAAAATTTTTTAATCAGTTTGACAATATTTAAACTGCTTTCGAAAACTAAAAAGTAGTACAAAACTACATAAAAAAGTCAGTATACTTGATAAAATGTAAATTAATTGGCGTCCATTATTAATTCCTTCTTTCCAATTTACTAAGTGTGGAATACTCCTATTCATATCTTATGGACTCTGCTGGATCTAATTTACCCACTTTAATAGTAGGAACTATTGAAGCAAGAATTCCAATTCCAATTGCTAATAAGATCGTATAACAAATTGATTGAAAGTTAAGTGAGAACACATTGGATATATTATTAAATTTTTCATTGATAACATAGTTTGCAATCGTTCCAATAAGTAAAGAAAACGCAACCGATATCACTAGTGAAAATAGCGTAATGAACAACGCCTCTAAACAAAATATAATATTAATATCTCTGTTCTGGTATCCTACAGCTTTCATGACGCCTATTTCTCTGGTTCTTTCAATAATATTGATATACAAAACAATACTAATCATAACAACTGAAATAACAATAGCCTGTAAAGAGAGCACAATAAGCAACCCCTGAATAATCTTAATGAAGTTGATAACGATATTCACAATGTCCTTTTGAAATATCGCCGTATACTTTTTATTTTCAGTTATTTTTCTGATAACTTTTTCATTATCATCAGGATTTTTCAATTCTAACAATATAAACGGAATATTGGTTTTAAAATGATTTTCTTGTAATAACCTAGTAAGCTCTACATTCCTCATATAAGAATTACTTTCCTCTAAATCATCTTTAATTACACGTATAATTTTGGTATCGAATCTCCCATATTTTGTGCCATCACTCCCATTTTCAACAAGATCAATAGTGATAGGTTTATCTAGAAACTCCTTGGGTTTTAAAGCTACATTATTTTTTTCGTTAAATTCAGTAATTAAACTTTCAGGAATCGTAATCCCTTTTTCTTCTGGTGAGTTGTATTCTGTACCAGCTAGTATATCTGAAGGCGTATTAGCAGCTACTTTGATATGTGTATTTTTATATAAACTAACAATCTGGGAATAGGTAGGTATAGTATCAGATAAATTTATTTTCCCTAAATACTTAATAATAAACTTTGTCATGCTTATAATCATTCCTCTCCCGTTCTGCTCGAGTCACAACAACAAATGAAAAGATGTTGTGACTCGAGCAGAACTCTATTTTTTATAGTAAAATTTTCTTGAAAAAGGCTGTGTACACTACAAATCACGGGTAGGTGATTAAGTGCGAAGACCCACTTTTCGGCCTTGTATGCTTATATGTGTAGCTTGGCTCTTCAAACACAACTAACTGTGGCTTTGAGCACATAAACTTATTTTAGGATAAATGACTCGTTTGTGTAGAGCCTTGCAGTCAATGTACAGGCCTTCTTCTAATCCATTGAAAGGAGTTCATCACGATGTTAAAAATCGTGTACCCCAATTATTATGACATTGATGTCCACAAAACGGTTCGTTATCGCAATCACTGACAGTGAGGGAATTACTCAATACACACGCCGCCGATTTTCAACGTTCACGAACTTGTTGAAAGAGCTGAAAGCTTGAAAATAAACCTCAATGGTTTTAACAAGCAGTTCTTTTAAAAAAGAGTATACCAAATAAAGGTTTTATCTCTAAAAAATTTTTTAAGAGACAATAAAACCGTGACTTTTAGCAAATGAGACGGCTTCGTTAACTATCATTGTTCTGCTTAATTGGATACCTTTAATTGAATAATAAGATGTGTCATAAGGATCGCTTTTTTAGGAGAGCGTGATAAATAGCTGTCAATAGTCGCTGTGCAATAGCCGTAATTTGCTTTCTTATGTCCTCTACGTTTTTTTAGCTGAAAATATTTATTACGACGCTCTGGATATTTTTCACTTTATACGATGCCATTGGCAATATGAACTAAAAGAGGTCTAAGGTATTGGTCAACTTTAGAAGGAACTGACCTAAGATTGTGAGACAGGAATAAAAAAGCATCTTCCTAGACTGCTGATTTCCGATAGTCTATCGGCGATTGGTAGTCTAGTTTTTGTTGAATTCGACTTTCATTATAATAAGTAATGTATTTTTTTACAATTTCTATTACAATAGATGTAGGTTCATTTGTGAGCCCATCTAAGTAGAACGTTTCAGACTTTAGTGAGGCATGAAACGATTCGATGCAGGCATTATCTGAAGGTGTCCCTTTGCGGGACATACTCATGGTAATGCCTTTTGTTTTTATTTGATTCTGGTAGTCAAAAGAAGTATAAACAGAGCCCTGATCACTATGCAATAGACAATCCGTTGTTTGGGGCAATTGATCAAGTGTATCCAGAACAAAAGCCGTATCTTGCTTATCACCGATGGTATAGGCAATAATTTCACCATTGTATAAATCCATAATTGAAGACAAATACAATTGCTTTTGACCAAAAGGCAGATAAGTAATATCTGTTACCAATTTCTTTAAAGGAGCGTCTGAAGAAAATTGTCTATTTAGCTTGTTCTCGACAACCGTGTAAGGTTGTCCCACTTTACTGCGTTTCTTCATTTTCACGCGACAATTCCAATGATATTTCTGCATAATCTTTTGTACGGTGTTTTTGTTTACTTTGTATTCCTGATTAATCAACGCAGTAATCTTTCGATAGCCATATCGAAACTTATGCTGGAAGCAAAGTCGACGAACGGCTTCTTCAAGAGGTGTTAACTTTCCCACGTCTTTTCGATGAGTCCAACGATAATAAGTAGCTCGCGAAACGCCGAAAAGTTGACACAATGCAGTAATGGTTATTTTTCCTTTCATTTTTTTAACTAATTCTACAAATATTTCTGGCTCCACGTCCTTTCCAATTCTTTGTACTTTTTTAGCACCTCAATATGCATTTTTAAATAGTTATTTTCATTTCTAAGCTGTTGTTCATTTGATAGAATTTCTGGACCTTTACCATAAGCATATTGTTTTCCAACGGGTTGAACCAGACGATGATTCTCGCCATTACGGTACCAACGCCACCATGTTTCAATTTGTGTTTTGTTTTTAATGCCTAATTCTTCCATAATCGTTTTTACAGGAATATTCTCTTTTTTCATCTGTATAGCCATTTCTTTGATGTGGATCGGATAAGACACTCGATTTCCCATTGAAAAAGCACCTCCTAGTTAAATTCATTTTAACGTGAATTCAACAAGAGGTGCTTTTTTTATTTTGTCTCAGTTTATTGGGTCAGTTCAAGAAATCCTAACGGATTTTTTCTTATTGGCACTTTCATTATTTGTTGGCGTTAAACCAATCCAGGAACAGTTTGAATAAGTTCTTGTTCTGCCCTAAATTCTTTAGCAACTTCAATGATTAATTTTTCAAGATCAGATTTACAAAGACTCAGTGCATCGTAATGAGATTTAATGATACGAATTTTAATCGCTTGTTCCGGTATAATTTTACCGTCAATAGCTAATTCTAAATCAGATAATTTTGACTTTAAACTGCCATGTATTAAAGCAGGTAAATCAATTTCATCGGTAGACTTTTCCAGGATGGCATCAATAATTCGACTGCCACTTACTCCGAGAACATCGGATAAAACACTAAAAAGCATGATATTAGAAACAGTTAAAGAATTTTGAATCCGATTGGCTTCGCTAGAACAAAAATTCGTTAATTTGAAATGATAACGGACAAGATCACGTAACTCACGAATAGGAAGTGGAGGTATGAAACTTCCAGCAACTAAATCGTGTTTGGATAAGTCAGCAATCCATTTGGCGTCTCTTTTATCTGTTTTTTATCACGAATCGCTTTGACATATTTAGGATGAGCAAGACAAATAGAACAAGAATCTTCCAGGAAATTGTAAATAGGAGTCCAATATTTACCCGTTGACTCCATACAGATGTCCGTACAAAAATAATATTCTAACCACTGTTTCAGCTCTCCCAACCCTTTTGTGAAAGTTGAGAAGCGATGGCGAAAATATTGCGTAACTCCATGTTCGTCTGTTATGGCGATAACCGCCAACACAAAAGTTTTATGCACGTCAATCCCACAGCAATTTGGATAGACGATTTTTAGCATCAGATACATCTCCAAATCAAATTTGAGAGTCGCACCACAGGGACTGTAAGGCACTCTATAAACTAGTCGTTTACGCAAAGATAAGCTTTCATGCTCAAAGTCATATTTAGTTGTGCTTGAAGTGCCGAACTACACATATAAAAATGCGAGGTTGCATGTAAAACACACACTTACTCACCTCCCCGTGAATTGTAGTGTATGGAGCTATTCTCATGATTAGAATAACAACAAATAAAAAAGAGCCACAAAAATCCACGGAAAATGAAAATCTCAATGATCTTTCAATTTACGTGGATTTTATTTTGTTTTTTAAAGCAGTTATGTCACAGCCTCTTCAGATAGATTATATTACTTCGCACCTAATATTTGTTCTTTTGCATGTACTAATTGTGTTAAGAATGTACAGTAAGGTGTTTCTACTCCGAACATTTTACCTTTTCTAGCGATAGCTCCATTAATGTAATCAATTTCTGTTAATCGGTTACTTACGATTAAATCTTGATACATTGATGGGTGGTGTAAGCCAATTGTTTCACGTTTATAACATGTTTTAATTTGTGCTAGAACTTCTGGAATATCTAATTCAACACCTTCATGTTTTCCAACAGTAGCAAATTCATTAACAATTGTTTCTACTATACTATCAGCAACATCAGTTTCACCAAAACCTGCCATGTTTGAATCTAAAATAGTACATAGACCATTCATAGTTCCGTTAACACATGCTTTTTTATAAATTGAAGTTCTAATATGTTGTGAGTATTTGGCATTTAATTCTGCTTTATTTAAGACTTCAATTACTTCTTGAGCAGTTGTTTCATCATTACCTAAGCTTTGTAACTCTAATGAGCCATTACCAAATAATTTCACATGTCCAGGACCTTCTAAACCAGCAGTCCACATTGTATTACCTAATAAAATATTGCTTTCTGGAACATATTTTTTAACAACATCTTCGTGCCCAATACCATTTAGTAAACAAAGAACTTGAGTCTTTTCTCCCACCATATCTTTTAAAGAATTCATCATGTTATTAAGTTGCATTGCTTTTGTAAATAAAATAACTAAATCAGCTGAAAATTGAACGTCACTTAATTCATTTTGATTATAGATAGTCATTTTTTCTTTAATTTCTTCACCATTAAATGTTCCTTGTAAACCATTTGTTCTAATTTCTTCAATATGATCTGGCCATCCATCTACTAATACAACTTCATTACCTGTTTTATGTAACATGTATCCAAAACGACTTCCCATAGCTCCTGCGCCTGCAATAATAATATTCATCTATCTGACACTCCTAATTTTTTTATATTTTTTTATCCTTGATATTTAAAAACGATACTGCTGTCATATACTTTAAACATTTTTTCAAAAATTACTTTTGAAAGTAAACCTGCCGCAATTGGTACGACAAACCAACAAATAATTAATAAGACAAAGTTTAATCCAGCATCTAATGAAGCAAGAGGTCCAACTAAACCTACTAAGCCGAATCCTGCTGAGTTTGGTGTACCTGAGATATTAAATAATGAAACTGGAATAGCTGAAATAGTTGCTGTTACTAAAATTGGTAATAAGATGATTGGGTATTTAAAAAGGTTAGGCATCATCATTTTCATACCACCTAAAGCGACTGCTAAGGTTACACCTGATTCATTTACTTTCCAAGAATTAATAACTAACACTACAGTTGTAGCAGCAATTCCCATGGCAGCAGCTCCTGCTGAAACACCATTTAATTGAATCGCTAAACCAATACCTACTGTTGTAATTGGAGAAATAATTAACATCGCAAACGAACAAGCAATTAAAATACTCATCACAACTGGTTGGAATTCTGTAAAGTTGTTAATCACATTACCAATAGCAACTGTTATTTGAGTCACATATGGATAAGCAAGCATCCCAAGAACACCAGCTCCTATACCTACAACGATTGGTAAGGCAATAATTTCTACAGAGCCAAACTTATTATCAATCCACATCATCATTAAAACAGCAATTGAAGCAGTTAACATGATGTTAATAATATCACCTGTACCCGCAGCAACAAATCCACCAACTTCTGGGTTAAATTTAATAACTCCTGATCCAGCGAATGCTGCTCCACCTACCATCATCATTTTTGGTGGTGTTAAATCAAATTGTTTCGCAATAAGTGCTGCAATAATTAAAGGTGTTGCTACTTGAAAAATAAGTGCTGCATGAATAATTTGTTGAATAATAGTTACATCTGCAAAATATTTAAGAATAGCTCCTAATACAGCATTTGGAATTAATGCAATGATTGTTCCTTGCGCTGTACCTGCTAATAATTTATTGAAAAAAACTTTCACTGAAATTTTGTTATTACTTGAATTTTGATCTACCATTTTCATTCCCCTATCTTATTTCATCAGTTTTTTATGCCATTAACTAATTGATTTTTTTCACTTACTGATATAAATTAATGAAAAAACCTTTAACAAAAAATATTAAAACTCTTCTTACCCCTCATTTCATTAACTATTACTTGCTACACACATACTATATCTATATGTGAAAAAATATACAAATAAATAAAATTAATGGCGCTATTGTTTTTTTTAATACCTTCATGAAAACACTGTTAAAACAATGTTTGTTTTTTTTATAATTAATTTCACTGTGAAATTTTAATCAATTTTTAATGTTCATAAAAGTATACCATTCTTATTTTTTATTTCAAGTTCAAAATAAAACAAGTAGAAAAAAGATTTTAACATTAAAAAAAGAGATTAACAAAATAATTGTTAGTCTATTAATATTGTTTTATTACGCTCCTAAAATTTGCTCTTTCGTATGAACTAATTGCGTTAAGAATGAGCAATAAGGTGTTTCAATACCATACTATTTTCCTTTTCTGACAATTGCACCATTGATGTAGTCAATTTCTGTTAATCGATTGTTAATGATTAAGTCTTGATACATTGAAGGATGATGTAAACCTATTGTTTCTCTGTTATAACAAGTTTTAATTTGTGCTAAAACTTCTGGTACGTTTAAAGCAGCATTTTCTTTTTCAGCAACAGCGGCAAATTCAGAAACAATTGATTCTACAATATCATCAGCAACATCTGCTTCACCAAAGCCTGCCATATTTGAATCTAAAATAGTACATAAGCCGTTCATAGTTCCATTAACACATGCTTTTTTATAAATAGAAGATAAAATATTATTTGAGTATTTAGCATTTAAATTAGCAACATTTGATACTTTAATTACTTCTTCAGCTGCTTCCTTGCTGTCAGTACCTAGATTTTGTAGATCAATCGAACCATTTCCAAATAATTTTGCTTTACCTGGTCCTTCAAGTCCAGCTGTCCACATTGTATTTCCTAGAATAATATTGCTTAATGGTACATATTTTTTAATCACATCTTCATGACCAATACCATTTAATAGACAGAGAACTTTTGTATTTTCACCAACCATATTATTAATAGATTGCATCATACCATCTAATTACATTGCTTTTATAAATAAAATAACTAAATCAGCAGAAAAATCTACTGAAGAAACATCATTTTGATGATAATTTGAAATGTTTTCTACTACTTCTTCACCATTAAAATTAGCTTTCAAGCCATTTTGCTTAATTAAGTCAATATGTTCTTGACATCCATCAATTAAAATCACATCATTTTTTGCTTGATGTAACATTAATCCAAAACGACTTCCCATAGCTCCTGCACCTGTAATAATAAATTTCATACAATACACTCTCCTAATTTTTTTATTAAATAATAGTAATATTAAAAATAATGTAAAACCCTTTATTTATATGGTAAAATAGAGATTAGAGACAATTAAAAAAACGACAAAATAATCTTTTCATAATAAGAATGGACAAGGTGATTTTATGAATATTCAACAGCTTAAATATTTTATTGAAATTGCAAATACAAAAAATTTATCATCTGCAGCTCGTAACCTTTTTGTAACGCAACCAACTTTATCATTAGCATTAAAAAAAATGGAAAGTGAGTTACGAACGTCTCTTTTTACCCATACAGATACTCCCTTCCAGCTAACTAATACTGGCGTGTATTTATATGAAGAAGGCCAACAAATAGTTGAACAATTTGATCAACTAATTTCAGATATCCATAATATGAATGAAACTTCTACAGAAAAAAAGAAAAAAATCAAACTAGGTATTACAACACTATTTTCTGTACAATTCATGCAAGAAATATCTCAGTACCTAGCAACCCATCCACATGTTGATTTAGTCATCAAGCAAGATGGTTCTCCTCATTTACAAGGGTTACTTAACCAAGATGAATTAGATATTGGTTTAATTTCATTTCCAAATATTTATCCAGAATCAATTTCTATTGAGGCTCTTGGAACATCAACAAAAGGCTACCATGTTTATGTTGTTGTACCAGAAGACAATCCTCTATCGCAAAAAAAAGAACTCACCTTCAAAGATCTAGAAGGTCAACGTTTCTCTTCACTTACAACTAACTTCATGTTAGGAAGACTACTCATTGATCGAGCTGCTGATTGTGGTTATAAACCCAATATCGTACTCCATAATGATGATTTACAAGTTTTACTTCATAGTGTCAATAAAAATGAGTCTATCTGTATCCTACCAATTGAATACAAAGAAGTTGGTAAGAGCGATAACGTTAGATGGATTCCTTTAAGAGATAAATATGATTATTTCCCAATAGGAATTGCTTTAAGAAAAGACTATCACGTCACAAAAGATATTAAAGATTTCATCGAGATTATTAAGAACAATTAATAATCTCGATGTTTTTTTATCCTTGATAATTAAATACTACGCTACTATCGTATAATTTTAACATTTTCTAAAATACTATTTTGGATAATAAACCAACTGCGATTGGCAAAACAAACCAAGAAATGATAGTGTGAAAACAAAATGGAATAGGTCATCATAAAAAACAAGAGGAAACATATACCTAATAAACCCCAAAAATTGCAGGTGATTTTAGATACTATAAAATAACTAATTAGCTAACTAACATACTTCAGGCGTAAGCAGGAAGTAATCAAGTATATTCCGTAAAAAGTAATCTCTGTTTATTTTCAAGGTACTTAAAAAAGAAAGGAAACTTCATTATGGCTAAAATACAGGATATCGTTCCAGCAAACATCCAACCAAATAAAGCAAATCGAAACGAAGCAATTCAGCCTCATTCAACCAAACCGAAGATCGCTTTGCGACTAAAACTTAATAACCTAGACATTACCTTCTATAATGACTGTGTGTGACAAATATCTTTTGTACACTGTTCTTAAAGAGTTGGCTATCTATGATCGTTGATTATACAAAAGTGAAATACATCTATATTGTTTGCGGAAAGACCGATATGCGCCGTAGCATTGATGGCTTAGCCGCCATTATTATGGATCAATACGCACTTGATGCCTATTCAGACGTCCTCTTCTTATTTTGTGGTGGGCGTCTTGACCGATTTAAAGCATTGTATTGGGAGGCGATGGTTTTCTTCTCCTCTATAAGAGATTTGAAAATGGGAACTTACGTTGGCCCAGAAAGCGTTCTGAAGTGAAAACGCTGACTGAACAACAAATGTGCTGGCTATTGTAAGGTTTATCAATTGAACAGAAACAAAAAATTGAGGTCGCAAAACCTGAATTTTTATCATAAATAAAACAGTTAAAGCCCTTTGTATCATTGGATTTTAACTGTTTTTTACAACAAAAAATGATATAACAATAACCGAATAAATAGATGGAAAAGAAGTGTATCATGTGACTGAATTAGAAAAGCAATTGATGAAAAATAACGATGCATTGTTAGCTCAAGTTGAAGCTCAGGCAAATGAACTTCGCTTACTTCGCGAACAAGTCGTTTACCTAACTAAAAAACTTTTGGGTCGCTCCTCGGAAAAAAGTGTTGACCTTGAAAGTCAACTAGATTTGTTCCAAGATGATGAGTCTTTTAAGACAACAGAGATAACTGTAGAAAAAAACATAGTCGAGGAAATTCAATATAAACGAAAAAACGTGTAGGATATAAGGCAACACTTACTAAATATTTACCCATAAAAGAAATTCACTGTAAATTGAATGGAGCAGATTGTTTTTGTTATTGGTGTAATAGTGAACTATGCCATATCAGAAAGTCCTATGTACACGAGGAAGTTGTTTTCGTTCCTGCGACTATGTATAAGAAAGTCTATTATCAACACGCCTATGAATTCCCAACTTGTAAAAGTGACAGAGAAGATGCCATCAAGAAAGCTTCGGTTCCAAAACAGCCAATCACTCATAGTCTAACATCACCGTCGGTGTTGGCACAACTACTCCATCAAAATATTGAACTAAGCCTTCCTTTTCATCGTCAAGAAAAAGAATGGCTAAATTATGGGTTAAAGGTGCCAAGAAGAACCTTTGCCAATTGGTTTATCATTAGTACCGAAAAATGGTTGAAACCAACTTGGCAAAAACTAAAGGAACATCTTTTAGCAGAAGAACTCCTTCACGCAGATGAAACCTACTATAAAGTTCTTTCAAGCGATAAACAGATAACGTATTATTGGTTATTTAGAACAATTGAACAGTCAAAACATCCAATCATCCTTTTTCAGCATGATCTAACTTGTAGTAGCACTGTAGCACAAACATTTTTGCGTGGATTTAAAGGATTTCTTCACTATGATACTTACAGTGCTTATGGAACATTAGAAAATATGACATTAGTGAAGTGTTGGGCGCATGTTAGAAAAAAGTTCGTTGAGGCAAAAGGGACAACTATCAAGTCTTCTAAGGCATATCAAGATGTGGCATTTTGTAATGCTCTTTTCCAAATTGAACGAGATATTCAATCGCTTTCACCAGAGGAGAAATTTCAGATTAGAAACGTGAAATTAAAACTAATTCTAGATAATTTTTGGCAATGGATTAGCTCCTTTCACGTACTTAACGGTTCTAAGCTAGGAAAAGCCGTCGGCTATGCCATCAATAACCGAACTAGCTTGATGAATTTCTTATGTGAGGGTCGGTGCGCAACTTCAAATAATCTTGCCGAACACAGCATTCGTCCGACAACTATCGGTAGAAAGAACTGGAATTTTTCAACAAGTACACATGGAGCAATTGCGAATAGTATTGTGTATAGTTTAGTTGAAACAGCTAAAGAAAATGACATCAATCTTACCAAATATTATGAATATTTCTGAAAAAATAAAAAAGACTTTTTTTATTTACCACCAAATTCAAAATTACCTTCTGAACGAGATTTACAAAAAAATATAATGTTAGTAGATCAACAATAAGAAACTCTTTAGACTATTTACAAAGAATTGGTTTAGTAACAAGAATCCAAGGAAACGGTACCTTTATATCGAATATTGAAAAGACTAATATTAACCTTACATCTCAAAATAGTTTATCAAAAATTTAAAAAAATTCTGGTTATAAGGTTTCCAATGAGTTATTAGATTTTCATATTGTCAAATTAACAAGCGAACTAGAAAGTGTATTCGATGAAAAATATACATCCTTCTATTATATTAAAAGATTAAGAATTATTGATAAAAAGCCTTTATTGATATAAGAAACATACTTACCAAAATCTTTATTTAAAGACTTCAATGTCAATAAAATTATTGAAAGTAACCTGTATGATTATATTGATAAAAAATATGGTATTTATCCTAAAATTGCTTACGAAAATTTTACTGCAATTGAAATTAACCAACAAGATGCGGATATATTAAAAATATCTCAAGGGAAATCAGTTTTAAAATGATAGCTATAGGTAATCTTTTGATGTAATCTCCAGATTTTCCCCCGCTCCACACCGTACGTGCGATTTTCACCGCATACGGCGTTCCATCAATGTCTACTAACATCTATCATACAGTTATAGATTCAGCGACAATTCACAATTTTTAGATTTTTTTCGAAACTGGTTGATTATCTCAAGTTGAGCGCGTGTAATTCTCATTTTTCTTACAAGGATTGAGGCGCTCATACTGTCCTCTTCATGAATAAGTTGATGAATGTTCCGATGAATGATAACTAAGTTTTGGAAGTTATCCTTTCCACCAAGACTTTTAGGTATAATACGGTGACAGTAAATATCTGCAAGCTCCAAGAACTCTTTTGTTACTCGGCATCTGCCTCGTTGTGACGAGTACTTAGAGACACGATTATCCTTAAATTCAATACTTTCGTCAGGGTTATTCATATTCATAAGTTGACTGATAATATCAATTGGAAAGGTAAGATACTTGTGTATTAGCACACGTCCTTCGGGCGTGTACTTGCAGGTTCCCATTTTTGGTAATGACGTATGGCTGTGTTTAACGAATCCTAAAGGAATCATAGGATAGCCATTAATCCATCTTAACTGCTTCAAACGTGCATAGTTTTTCTTAACGAAATCACTAGGTGGCTGTCCTGTTTTCTTAACATCCAATCGATTTTTGATGATAATCATTATACGTTGATTAATTTTCGGGCAATCCACACTATGTGGGTAGCCTTTTTATAATATTGATGGATCCCTATCACCATCGAGTTGTACTTAACTAGCTGTTTTTGCAACTCATCTTTGGTGGGGGTGTGTTGAATTACCTTTATTTGTTTTGCTAGATTGTCAGATACTTTTTTCATGGCTTTAGGGCACATGTGCGTTTCTATGACAAAGGTCTTTCTTTTGCGAACTAACTTCATAGTAAAACCGAGGAATTCAGATTCCTGTTTTTTCAGATTAACTACTTTTGATTTTTCTGTACTAACATCGAGTTTCAGACGTTCCTTTAGCCACAATTTGGTGGTTATAAATATACTGTCTGCATCGCTACGTTTTCTACAAAAGATTTTGAAGTCATCGGCATATCTTACGATATAAATCTCTTTTAGTTCCGAACCACGCAACTCTCGATATTTATTTCCTTTGTCCCAGTAACCTTTATTGGCACGATAAACATCATAATTATGCCTTGTAGGATGGGTTTCCCACTGTGAAGATATCCACCAGTCTAGTTCATTTAGTACAACGTTTGCGAGGAGTGAGGAAAGTATCCCGCCTTACGTAGTTCCTTTCTTGGGGTGCTCAATTCGACCATCTTTATGAATGATAGGCGCTTTGAACATTGCTCTAATAACACCTAGAAACCACTTATCTTGAATTCCTAACGTCCAGAGCTGTTTGATAAGCTTTGAATGGTTTACATTGTCAAAGAATTCTTCAATATCAATGTCTATTACATAAGTAAGCTTAGACACTTGTGCTAATCGTACTGCTTGAGCGAACGCATGGTGCGCCGATCGATTAGGTCGGAAACCATAATTCTTTTCATGGAATTTTGCTTCCATAACAGGTTCTAAGACTTGTAATAGACATTGTTGTACGATTCTGTCCCAGATAGTAGGGATACCAAGTGGACGAGTTTTCCCGTTCGGTTTTGGGATTTCTACTCTTTTAACTGGTTGTGGTTTGTATTCTGAGAATTTTGTTTGCATGATTTTGATAAAGTCCACATTAGGTATTTCTTTTAAATCATCAATATTTTTGTTATCAACGCCTAGAGACATACTTCCAGAGTTTCCTTTAACATTTCTATACGCTAGTAAGAGATTATTCGACGAAGTTACAATCTCCATAAGGTTATTGAAAACGTGATTATCACTACTTTCTTTGTATAGATTGTCAAAGTTGTCAATCATGCCATAGTATTCCATATGACGGATTGAATGTGATGCTGATACGTTTTCCATAGCACCGCCTCCCTTCGGATGTCGGTGTTTATTTTGTCATACTCGATTCTATGGATTGCATCATAACTGTTAGTAAAACTAATTGACTCGTGGCTATCCCTCCACAGCTTGTTATCACTGCTTCATAGGTACTGTGCCACTACTCTCACTAGTATAAATGAGCTTATTATTCTTCGTCTCAACCGCTTCAAAGGAGGTTAGTCCTCCACGTGACTAGCTTTCAACGTTCCAATGATTTTATCCATACATTTACTTTTAGGTGTTCACTCTGAACCTGCGACTTTCCAGTGCCTATAACACTGCACGGTTATTCATATCTACGATTCGTACATTCGCGAGTTTATCAGTGCAATTGCTCATTCTCACCATGAGTAATTTGTGGATTCCCGGCCTATAGGTTACACTATCCACCGCTGGACAGCTTTCGATTGCAGCAATGCAACTGCGGTAACTCTCAGCCGACTTTACCGAGCTCTTGACAATTCTTATTCTAACCAAGAGAATTGCCAATCGGAGTATCAGAGGGAACGCTTCAGGACGTTACGCCATCATTTCACTCCTCAAATCATCAGTTCTCCACAAGAAGAACTTGTGTTCCTAACCTTTTCAGTTAGGAACGTTTCGCACCGTAAAAGGATTTTACATCGATACATAGAACATCTCTCTGGGGTTCTTTGGAATAATCAAATTTCATGCAAAAAACCGTCCTTTCGAGTTACATTATACGAACTAACATTCTGTTTTGTAACAACAAAATTTCAGTTTTCCGAATTATTTTGAATTTAAAGTAGCTAAGAAATCTACAGTTATTATTTTTTTAGTTTGTTTTTAACGCGCAAGTAGATATCAACCAGCCAGTAAACAATTGTAATCAATACTATTACTTTTAGAAAGTTTACCATGAATACTAGATTGAATGCGTATTTTAACCACAAAAGCCATAATATAATCGCGATAACTACTTTTCCAAAGGTGTTCAATTTCCTAACCAATAACCAATGTAAAAAATCTTCTCCTTTGTTTTTAGTAGCTCCATATTTTTCTAGAATATTTTTTTCATGTATAAACCTCCTTGCATTTATTTGATTTATTTCACGAATCGGTTCGATAATTTTCACCCGGAAACCCTCCTTTTCAGAATATTACTTATCCTATTTCATATTTCCGGAAAATAACAATCCCTACTGTAGCTAAAGAAAATATAAATTCTTAATCCGACCAGCGAAACATTACAGTCAAAATTAAGATAACAAATATAGCGATCACTAAGATAAGGCCTTTTAGGATAAACGTTAAATAGGGATTTTGATAATAATCTACCTTAAGCATTGCTATAATCATTAATAAATAAAAAAGAAAGTAGGAATTTATGTATGACTTTACAAGGTTTTAAAACTTCTAAGCTTTTTTGTTTAGCAATGACTCTAGTAATGATTCTAGGGATTTTTATTTCAGCTGGTACTAATGTGTATGCTACTGAAAATAACGAAGAAGACTTAACTCAATTAGAAAAAGCTACTGGAGAAGCAATTTTTTATGACGAAGAAAATGTAAAGTTCTTCATCGACGAGGGTATTGCTAAAGAACAGAATTTAACAGACTTCCAAATTAATAATTTAAAAGAATGGATTAATTATATCAATAACGACGAAAATGCTTTGAATGAAACTTTGAAATTTGGAGAGTATAACTTCACCTCTCCTAGTAGACAGAAAAGAGCTTTACCAGCATTTCTTGTTATTGCTTTAAAAGCTATTGGTGTAGGAGCGTTAACTGCGGTATCAGGTGCCGTTGCTAAATATGGTATGAAAGGCGCTTGTAATAAAATGGGTGGTAATTACGCGCCATTTAAAAGTTTTTGTGAAGCAAATGGCTGGCGTGCAGGATATGGTTTTGGTGGTGGAGGCCGAGACTTCTAACAAAAAATAAAAAAACTGCACTTAATTACAAGTGCAGTTTTTTTATTTTTGTTAGAAGGAATAAGATAATCACAAGAAGAATGCAATCAAACAGCGTTAAACTATTTTTTAAAGGAGTTTCAAATGAATCAAGAAGTATCTTCACAAAAAACACACCAATCGAAAAAAATATCATTTTGAATAAATCATTTTTTATAGTCAGGTAGCTCCTTTTTGATAGGTTATTTATTAGAAGTAGTTTATCATATCTTAAAACCAATAAACAAACAATTCAAACGAATGACATACGCTTGACTCAGAAATTTTTAACTCCTTTTAATTTCTATAATGATAATTAACAAGATTCCCTTGATGTAATTTATATTCTTTAAAGGTATATGGTCAGCTGTAGCATTTCATAAACCTTCTTGGAATGCATTTTTTCAAGAAGCATATAACGCTTCTTATTGTCATAGTTTTATTAGACAAATTCCAGTAGGTATAATTCCAACTAGTGAAATAAAGCCTAATAATGCGCAATATTTAGACCACCCAATATCAACAAATCTTCTTGCCTGAAACAGATAACCAACAAGAATAAGTAAAAAAAATAATATTTTTAGAACTGTCAATCACAATTACACCAGTTTCATCAAGCAAGGGGGTAATTCCTCCTCTAGGGCTCTCTAAATAATTAACACCAGTAACTGTATCAACTACAATTTTATATCCTAATTGAGTTAAAGATTCACTTTCTTTTTTCAATGAAACGTTCTTTTTTATTTGGCTTCTCCGTTTTAACCGGAGATTTAAAAAGTTGTTGTTCTTTCACATGATTATCTGGATCAACTCCAAAGCGTATTACATCTAATTTTCTATCGAGATAAAAAGGTAAACCATTTTTATTAACTGGCATAAATATTCTCATTACTGCTTCTCACTTTTTTTGTTTTGCCTATCTACTATCCTTTTGTCTTATTTCATATTTCCGTCAAAAAAAGCAATTCCTACTGCACCTGAAGAAAAGACAAATTCTAAAGCTGACCAACGAAACAGTACCGTCAAAATTAAGATAATGAATATTACGATCACTAAAACGGCGTCTTTTGTTCCATGTGCTGATTTCGATCCCCCAATGATCATATGTTTTTCGAACTACCATTTGTTATCCTCCTTATAACTATATTCTTTAATCATTTCCTTGAATTCTTGTTTTGTTTTAGGGTTCGTTCGTATGACTTCTTCAGCTAATTCTAAAAATACCTGTTCAACCTTTTCTGTCATGCTCTCAAAAATAATCAATGGGTTCTCTTCTTTCTTTACTCGA
The DNA here is from genome assembly GCF_051712165.1 of Enterococcus sp. DIV1420a. Lineage (NCBI taxonomy): Bacteria > Bacillati > Bacillota > Bacilli > Lactobacillales > Enterococcaceae > Enterococcus > Enterococcus sp. DIV1420a. The sequence continues at coordinate 1,400,499 of NZ_JBIOOI010000001.1, read as the reverse complement.
TTCTTATATCTTTGGAAGTTTGCTGAATAAAGTCGCCCATTTGACATTATCTCAATCCCATAACCTGTTACTAAAGGATTTTTCAACAACTGAATAATTTTCTCTCTATTTTCCATTATAACTACTCCTGAATTATTTCTCACTAAGTAACTGTTCTTCCTTTGCTTGTTTCTTAATTCGTTTGAGAGTAGATAAAGAAATACCTGTTTTTCTTTCCACTTCTCGCATGCTGTTTGTTTCCATTAACTCTAGTGCATGTTTGTATTTATCATTTAGAACTCTTTTCGGACGTCCTTCTCGATAATTTTTATTGTTCGCTCGATGCCACTGTTTCCCTTCTTGCGTTCTCGTCACGATTAAATCTCTTTCAAATTGCGCAAAGCTACCCAGAATATTCATCATTAACGTTTGCATAGAGTCCTTCTTATCAGGTTCAAACGTTAAGTGATCATCTAAAAAAGAAATAGTCACACCTTCATGATTTAATGTAGAAATAATTGAATTTAAATCAACGATACTTCTGACCAAGCGATCAATTTTTGGCTCCAAAACTTTATCTCCAGCTTTTACAATTGAAAGCAGCTCTTCTAATTCTTTTCTTCCTTCTTTTTTTGTACCTGTATATTTCTCACTAAAAATTTTTTCTGCTCCAGCTTCTTCTAATTTTCGAATTTGGGTCTTGTAATCTTGATTACTAGTACTCACTCTTGAATACCCATAAATGGCCAATTTTCACTCACCTTTTCTGAACATAAGTTTTTGACCTCATAAATATTTATCTATCCTTATGGTTTATATTTGATTTCTTATATTTCCTCTTATCATTATAATTCTTATCTATAATAAAAATATGATAGTACCACAGATACTATTAATGCTATTAAAACTAATACTAATGTCAATATATCATTGGATAAAATTGTCTTTCTTCTTCCTCTGTAGTGCGGATTTACGCGTATGGTATTGAAATCTGTAAATGCAAAGTCAACTGACGGAACCAAAAAAACTAAAAGTACAAAGTAAATAGCTCCAGAAATAGCAAAAAATGGTATATTCCATATTAATGAACCACAAACTCCTAATAACAATGGTAAGATTACAAAATTTAAATTTTTCATTTTTTTCTTCTTCATTAAATTTGTTCCTCCCTTAAATAATTTCTTATGAAAAATATTACAAATATACTCTTAAAATAAATTGTACTTCAATACAAATTTACAACCAAGCATATCTAATAGTAATAAACATGTACAGGCTAACAGTAATCTGTTGACTTCACTTATTTTCATCATTATTTATAAAATCTTTAGCTGTTAACTTGGCACTATATGAATCTATTGGTTCTATATTATAAAATGTAAAAATTTTAACCCTTATATTGTTCAATAATTTTTCTTCTTCTTTTTTAAACATATTTGATAAAATAAGCATAAGCCAAGAAACAAACGTAGCACCCCCATATGTTCCAGCATCCACTATAAATTTAGCATCCTCAGATACATCCGACTGTTTTATGTCTTTAGCTAACGCATTCATCGGTCCCTTTACAATAAACTGAACTGTATTAGCATTTAGTGCTTGTTGAACTTCTTTAGCATTTGTAGCTACGTATAGATTTTTTTCATTTTTAATATCTAATAATTTCCTCAAAGTTTGTTCTGGTAGAATTCCAACAGCCTGTGCAAGAGACTCAACTATTTTTATACTGTAAGTTTCTGGATTTCTATTGTTGGCTTTTGATAAAACTTGTTCTGATATCCCTGTTTTTTTAGATACTTCATATCTTGTCTTACCGTAATCTTTTAAAAAAATATCAATATACATAATATCGCTCCTTTTTTTACTCAATTCTATTTTAGTAAATAAAGACAAAAAAGACCATTAAAATTGTTATTTCAGTCCTAAAAAGTGACTAGAAAACTATACTTATTTGAATGATTCTGTCTTATTTTAATTACTGTCTTTTGGAACAAAAATGAAGTATACTCAACTTGAATGACCTACTAAATTCCTAACAGTAATCACCATAAGAAAAGAACCAACAAGGTATAACCTATTGGCTCTATTGCATTAGTAACTTCATACTAGTTATTATTATATTTTATTTTCAGCAAATTTTTCTAATTTTTTCTTTATACTAGCAGCATTTTTTGTTTGTAAATCTATATATGATACAGGCAATCCAGTGTTCTTTATTTTTTCATCAAGATATGCCATATCTATCTCATTGTACATAATAATATCTGCATCAGGCATATCATTTTTAGCTATATCATAACTAATAACGGATAGATTCCATTCTGGTAGTAATTCTTTTTTTAGTTTGTCTTGAAATTTTTTTGAGCTTATCCACATCATACCAGAACCACTGCTTCTAATCACAACTCCATCAGTATTTACTGTATAAATTCATACTACACTTTTCATATTTATTCTCTCCTTAAACTATAATAAAATCTACTATATTTAGTCTCCAACCAACGAAAAACAAATTAGCTGTTCATCTGGTAAAATGCTGACTAGATTTCTCAAAAAATATTTGATCTAATTTTTAGTTTTTTGTTTCTTAATTAAACCAATAGTACAATTTTTCTGAGATAACCATTATCGAAAAAATTAAGATAGCCCCCTGCAATAACAACTACTGCTTTGATAAATCAAATCCATTATAATAAAGATCTTGACAAAATTGTAAAAGCACTAGCCTCCAAAATATTAAAAGATTGGTCGGTTTTAAAAAATCTTTCTTCTTCATACTATCTCTCCATCTTTTAAAATATTCAATTCAAAAAAAGTAAACTCTCATATCTAATTTACATTAAAAAGTGTATCTTTTATTTCCTGCCAATAAGTTTTCTTCCCAATAATAAGGGATAACTCACCAGTAAGACCATAACGACTGGTAAAATTACTGGATGGATTTAGAATTCCTTTTATAGTATAAAATGTTCCTTGGTCGGTGGTTGTACTGTTTTCTGAAATTTATTTTAGCGTACCATTGATTGTTTTAGTGGCAACACCTTTTTTATCTAGCTTAAAGTGAACATCCATTCCTGATTTAACTCTCATACTTTCACTAGTAGGTAAAAGAGCGGTAAAGCTAAGTTCTGAGTTTTTATGTTCCGGATAAACTTCTGCAAGCGTCGTTCCTTTAGGAACTTCCAGCTGATTTTCTACTTCTGCGTTTAAGTGAATCGTTCCCGTAATCGGTGCTTTCAATGTACTTTGTGTGAGCTGCTCATTGATTGTTTTCAGCGCTATGTCATTTTTCTTTTGGGTCTCAGTTAGTTCTGCTACTTTCTCTTTAGCTGTCGCTAAAGCTAACTCTTTACTTTGTTTTCCTTTCTCTTTTTGGCTATTTATCTCATTTTCATTCGTGCTAGGTACTACTAATTTTGCCTGTTCTGCCTGCAATTGTTCAATTTCCTTTTTTTTCTGAGTGATCAACTCGTCAATTGTGGCCAATATTGTTGCTTTTACCTGCTTCTTCTGTTCTTCTGGTGCGTCAGTTAACTGAACTTTCCACAGCTGATATTTAGAAGTGATTTCAGGTGAAAATCCCTCTAGGGATTGTTCATCAATCCACGCCGTTCGTACTTGTTCTAATTCTCGTTGTTCTTTTTGACGCATAGTCAGCTGTTTCTCTAATTGTTCTTTGGCTTTATCGTATGTTTCTTGTTCCTTTTGTGTCGCTACTTCACTTTGTTTTAAAGCGTAGAGCGTCGCTTCTTTTTCGGCAAGAAAGCTCTTTACTTGATTACTGTAACCAAAGGCATCCTCTGTTTCAAACAAGTTCTGTTCACTCATCAAACTATCAATAAATATTTGTGCAGCACTCTTTTGTTGTTCAATAGTAGTATTTTCTTGTTCTATTTGTGTTTTTTCATTTTGTAAGGAGGTTGTATCAAAGGTTACTAATAGTTCACCCTTTTTTACTGTTTGGTTTTCTTTTAGATTATTTGCTTTTATCTTTGCTTCTATTGGTACTTGTAGTTTTTCTACCTTTTGTGCTGTCAGTTGAGCAGGCGTTCGAATCACAATTTCTTTTTTTGCAAAAACTAAAAAGAAACCACCTAAACAAAGGAAAAGAATCACTGGATATAAAACCCAGCGATAAAAGGTATGGTGTTGTTGGCTATAAATACTTGATTGATCCAACCAATCTTTTTGTTCCATAGATACTCTAGTCCTTTCCTAAATATCCCATAACCGCTGATATATCCCTTGGTTGTAGCGTAGTTCAGCATGGGTCCCTTGTTCGACTAGTTGTCCTTCATGAAGAACTAGAATTTGCTCACAATTTTTAGCGATTGATAAATGATGGGCAATAAAAAGTACAGTTTTATCTTCTAACGTTAATAAATAGTCAAGAATGGCATGCTCTAATAATGTATCTAAACCACTTGTTGCTTCATCTAAAATTAAAATATCAGTATTCTTCAAAAGAGCCCTTGCAATCGCTAATCTTTGTCTTTGCCCTCCAGAAAGATTAGTGCCTCCTTCCTCTAAAATCGTATCATAACGTAAAGGCTGTTGCTCAATAAATGTGCTTAACTGAACCGCTTCACAAACTTCGATAATTCGCTCAAAACTAGGGATTTCTTGTAAGCCAAAAGTTAAATTTTCAACAATCGTTCCACTGAAGAAAAAGGATTCTTGAGGAACATAGGTAACATGTTTTCGCAATTGCTGAAACGGAATATCTAAATGATTCATCTTCCCATAACGAATAACTCCCTCTGAAGGAGCATAAAAATTGACCAGCAATTTGGCCAAAGTTGATTTCCCCGAACCACTGACTCCTACCAAAGCAATTTTGCTTTTAGGTGGTATCGTGCAAGAAATATTGTTTAACGTTGGTGCTTTCATGTTATAAGAAAAGGATACATTCTCTAAAGCAATTCCTTCTCGGAATATTTGATTGGAAATTTCACCGAATGAAGAATCATTTGTTTTCTCTGGCTCAATTGCAAATATTTCGTTTAAGCGCTTATTAGCTACTTGCGCTGTCTGCATTTTAACTTGTAAATTGATAATATTCTGTAAAGGATCCGTGAAGAAAACCAATAATGCATTGTAAGTAATAAGCTGACCAAGGCTAATTTTTCCTTTCATCACGTAAAAAGAACCTAACCACAGAATAAGTGCACTGCTAATTAATTGAATAGTCTGTTTAATTCCTTGTTGTACGTTGTCTAAGGTAACCGTCCGAAAGGATTTTTTCATTAATTTGATAAATTCTCTATCTACTCGATCATATACTTTTTCTTCCCCACTATAAGCTTTAATTGTTTCAATACCCTTTAAGCTTTCAATAATACTTGAATTTAGGGTAGCACCGGCAGCCATTTCTTCTTGATTGGCTTTCTCATAGCTCTTGACGAAAGTCAGAATAGCAACTACATAAAAGGGTAATGAAGTCAAAGTGAGTAAGAATAACGTTCCATTTTGAATCGCCAAGGTAATTCCTACCAATAGCACCATACCTATATCTAAAAAAACAGATAAAGTAGCACTGGCAAGTGCATCGATAATTTTATTTGCATCTAAAAAGCGAGAGATAATTTCTCCTGATTTCCGGGTTGCGAAAAAGTTCATTGGTAACGTGAGTACATGTTTGAAGTATTGAAGCATCACGGCCATACTCATACGCTGACCCAATACAACTAAGAGATAACTCCGACTATATTCGAATACTACACGAAACAAATAAACAAAAAGTAGTCCAATTGAAACAATGTTTAACGTGGACTTTGCTTGGTTGGGGATAAAATAATCTAACAGTCCTTGAAAATAATAAGAACTACCAATACCAAAAAGAGTAATAAAGAGAGAAGCTAAAACGATATGGAACACCAATCCTTTTTGGCGCCAAATAATGGGCAAAAAAGAACTTAAGCCTGCCACTTTTTCTCGAGTAGGCGAATACGATTCTTTTGGTGTTGGTAAAAGTAAAATACCTGTCCACTCTTTGGAAAACTCTTCAATTGTTTTTTTTACTTTTCCTTTGGCGGGGTCAGCGATTAATAAAGTCCCCCCTTTTACTTCATGGACAACTACATAGTGCATATAGCTATTGTCAATTATCACATGAGCAATTAAAGGTAAAGGTAATTCTTTTTCTTTCCACACCTCACTGCCAGTTTGAATAGCAGGAGAATCAAAGCCAATTCTTTCAAATGTTTTTTTTAAGCCAAAAGCAGAAGTCCCTTCTAAGTCTGACCCTGATAATTCACGTAATTTATGGATTGGTATTTCTGATTTATAGTGTTTTAAAATCATAGCGACACAAGCAACGCCACAATCTTTTTCATCTTGTTGTAGTACATAGGTAAATGATTTAAACATAAGTTGTGATCCTTTCAAAAATTACTAAGAATTAAGATTTTTTAGATGTTCCTTAATCCTTGTTGCTTTACCTAACGAAAAAGATCGTATTAAGTTAGAGTTAAAATAAACGGAGCGTGTCTTGAAATCAATTTTTTCAACCTGCTGAAGGTTAGCTAAACATGAACGATTGATTCTAATTAACATAGGATATTTTTTTTGCAAGTCTGCTAGTTTTCCGTAAAATTCATATTGTTCATTTTTTGAATACACGATAACCCTGTGAGGGAGTTTCGAGGGCTCAACAAAAAGGATTTCCTGTAAGTCAAGAGTATAGGTTTGAGACCCTACGGAAAAAATGAATGCTTGCTTTTTGTTGTCTCTTGTCGCATCAATTCTTTTTTGTGCAAGGCAAAGCAACTCTGTAATCTCTGCTCGATATGATTCTAACGGCTGATCTTTTATAATAAAGCCTAATGCCTCCACTCGCCTCTGTATTGTTAATGGTAACATTTCATCATGTGTCGTAATAAAGATAATTTTAGCTTGAACATCTTGTGTACGTATCTTTTCTGCTAAATCGATACCATCAATACTATGATTTAAGTCAATATCTAAAAAGTATATTCCTTGAACAGGTTTAAACTTTTTTAGGTATTTTTCAACTTCTACAGGACTTTGTGTTTTTAAACTAATTTTAAACAGATCATTATGAAATAAAATAAAATTTTGAATAATCGTATCTAATTGATTTAATTGAATTAATTGGTCTTCACAAATAATAATTGGATAACTCATTTCTTCTCCTTACTCACCACATTAAAATAATTTGAGTGACGAATTGTTTGGAATTTTTTTTGTATTGAACAAATATATTTTTATTCTTTTCTTTTATATCTTGAATAGTATTTAAACCTAAACCTTCGTGACCCACTTTCGTGGAAATGTTAGCTTTAATCAACTCATTTAATGAAAGGCTTGTTTCTTTACAACTATTTTTGATTAAAAATTCAACTTGTTCATCATCTTGATAAATCATCACAGAAAGACTTTTATTTTCGCTTTCTTTTGTTGCTTCTATTGCATTATCGAGTATAATTCCTAATATCCGAACACAATCAAATATAGCAATAGGTATATTTTCAATTATTTCAGTACATTCAAAGCGACAGTGAATCTTATGCTCACTTGCTTCATAAAATTTAGAGATAAGCAGGCTTTTTAGAAAGTCATTTTTTACATTCTTAAAGTATCTATATTCAAAAGTTTTTATAGAAAGATATGAATCTGAATAATTTTCTAATTGCTGAATTTGATCCAACAATTGTTTTGTATCTCCATTTAAAGCAAGTTCTTTAAAACTTAATAGTAAGTTCTTATAGTCGTGTTTAAACTTCGATAAACGTTCTTGATTTTTTTCTAACTGATAAGTATATTTTTTTAGATTTTTAAGTTCTTGAACTTCTATTTTTTGTTCATAATCTTCTTTTTGTTTAATATTTATTTTAAGAAATAAGAACAGAACGAATATTGTCTGAATAACCAAAAAAGTGGCTACTCCCATAATAAAATTATCGAATACTTGATATTGATGAGCTACATAGGAAGAAAATAAAGATATTACCCACAAATAAATCATAAATAATAATGTTGTTTTTGTGCTATATCTTTTAATAAAAATTGAAAAATTTACTTTTTTTACAAAAAAAGTAAATCCCACCAAAAATAAAATTTCTATGGCTATTTGAATACCAACATATGCATACCCTTTTATACCATTGTGAGAAAACCCTAAAGTCATAATTGTTGAACTTAAAATAGACATACCATACTTTATAAGTATACTTAGAACAAGACTATTCAAGAGAAGAACGTCCTGTTTTTTCTTTTGTTTTAATATTAAATAGCTACTCAAAACAGGAACAAAATCAAAAAAAGAACTAAATATTTCAAGAAAAAAAGTAATTCCCATAAAAATTGTTATTTTTAAACCATTTTTTCTCACAGACTTTCTATTAAATAAAAATATTAAAAAATAAAGGCAAACAATATCTACGAACATACGAAGTAAGTATGCTTTTGTATCAATGATAATCAAGAAATCACCTCCTGATTAAATCATACCAAATTATTTCCTTTACTAACACTTTTTAAATAAAGAGAATATGCATTGTGCTAAATTCGAAGCAGCCCCTCCTTGTTTAACTACACTGTTTCCACCTGTAATTTTTTTTAATTGTTGTTCTGTGTATTCTTTTCCTTTTAATTGTTTCGTCTTCATCGTTTTATTAAACTCCTTACTAATACTAAAATTTTGTATGGTTAGTATGCCACACATTCAGCCTCACTATGAAAAACATTCCTGAAACGCACTTAAATAATTCCTGAAGGCTATAATCCAGTATTATTTACTATTCAAGAAACATTACTGGGGTATTTAGGAAGGTTTTCCCAAGAAATAGAAAAGTTATGCTATAGTCAATTTGTACTAAAAATAATTTAAAAGGAGCGTGTGTAACATGCAAAATACTAAAGAGTTAAATACTATTCAATTACAACAAATTACTGGTGGAGGAAACGTAAAGCAGTGTGGAGCGGGTATTCTAGGTGGGGTAATCGCAGGTAGCACTGGTGGTCCAATCGGTCAATTTCTTGGAGCTGTTGGAGGAGGTATTGCTGCAGGGTGCTTATCAAAATAATATCTACAGTAATTTGGTTTAGTTTAATACTATTCTTAATTCTAATAAACGGAGAATTTTCTTTAAAGAATTATCTTATGGGTGTAATAATTTTTAGCATTGGATATACGATAATCAGCTACTTTTATAATTATAAAAATAATAGGTAGTGAAATAAAAATATTTTGGGGTTTAAAGATTTCCTAATCACTTGAAAAACGTAAATCTTACAAAAGTTTTATTGATAAAAAATAATCGCTATGAATTTGAATTCATAGTGTAAAAACAAGTAGGAGAAATATTAGTTGGGGTTCTAATGACGGATTTTGGGAAAGAGTAGGAGTTAGACCAGCGGTATTTTTAGCACCTCTAGGAATCTATTTAGCAAAACAAGCTTTTGAACATACTGATCAAATTGGTAAAGGAATTAAAAAAGTCTGGAATAAATACTAATGATATTAAATATTATTAACAAATGGTGGATCGACTCTTCATACATTGAAAAAGTATTAGCTTTTTTTATAGGTTTCTTTATAGGTGATTTAGTTAATGAGTTACTGTATAAATATTTATCTATAGATAGTTTCGTAATAACCACTATAAGCGGTATTTTTTCTTTATTTTTAACTTTTTTAATTTTTCAGATAGTAAAAGATAAATTTAAAAAAAGTTCATAAAATCTGTATATTGTTAATGATAAATGGGAGTGTAAAATAAACTGTGTAAGTTGCTAATTCTAGATAAAGCAACTTCACAGTTTTTCTTTTTGTTTTGATCCAAAATTGGATAAAATTAGACGAGGCATGATTACACTATGACTAAACAAAAACGAGACAAAAAATCTGTGGAGTTAGCCTAATCCATTATTGATGCCTATCAGCCTGAAAGTGTAGAAGATATGCAAAATGCTTTGAAAGACATTTTTGGCACCATGTTTGAAGCTATCTTACAAGGCAAATTGAATCACCATTTTTTGAGTACTTTTTACAAAGATCGATTGCTTTTTGACTGTAATTCATAAACTTCACTTCTTCTTATTGATGTCAATCAATATTGGTCTTATTTTTGTATGCCTCTGTTATAAAGTTTTTATCAGCACAAAAAGAATTTATGATAGAGTATCTATCTTTTATTTGTACTCCCTTTGAATTGATGTATTTAAACAATGCACAAAATACTTTTCTCTCTAAGGAGTTTGGGTAAAACGCAACATCTAAGTTAAGGGCTATTCTATTTTGATTTTTCTGAATAATTATGAAAGTAAACTCTTCCCTTGCAAAATATAAATATCTAGGACGAAATATTACTGATGTGTTGAAGCCTTTAAATCCATCAGTGTCAAAATTAATTTTTCCAAACTTAATTTCTTTAAACGGTACAAACACCTCTTTCCGCTTCCCGATGGCACCCTTTATTATTTCTACAAACGGAAAGAATGTATATTTGTTTTGATAAGGACTATAGATAATACTTTGATCCGTAATTACAAAATATGAATAATACCTTCTAAAATCATAAAAACCAGAGCCGTAAATCATGAAAAGTAATAATATGGCAAATACAATACTAAATAAATTGAAAAATATTAAAGAAAAGACAAATATTATACCGGGAACAACGAAAAGACAAAGTAATGGAAACACTGATTGTGGTTTCCCGAAACAAAAAGGTATTGAAATATTTTTAATCGTAATATTTTTTTGATTATCATTCATTTTAATTCCTCCTTTTTTATCTATTATAGTTTGCTGTTTAATATTTATGAAAAATTATTATATTTTATCTGACAGATATCGTTCTTGTATTAATTAATATATATTGTAATTGTCCCTATAGGAGAAACAAAACAAAGAAATTCCTATTGATCTTTTTTTAGTTTTCAATCAAACCTTTAAAATTATTAGGTGTATAAATAATAATTTTTCTATCACTATTACCACTTTTTTTAAATAAATCAATAGAGAAAAACTGCTTGATTGACTCTGAATCTTGTCCCCCATAACATGAAAAATCTATTGTCGTATCTTTTTCATGTTATAATCCCATTATTTATTTGTTACCACCAAATAAAAATGCACTCATAATTTTAAGTTAATTAAAGCAAGTCTATGTGTATCTGTCAATAATAATTAATAAAAGATATTTTTTATTAAAATAAAATATAAAAGCAACTAAATTAGAATCCTTTGTTAATTTATCATTAATATCAATATCCTCCTTATATTTTTTATGTTGAGACATCAAAACTTCAAATACCTTACATAAATTGTTTTTCGCATTTCGGTTTATTAAAATGCTTCAACGTTTATTCATAATTGCTAGATTGTCAATAGAAATGTATTTATACAAGAGAAAGCTGACTATGGATGAAAGCGTTGAGGATAGAAGGCTCTTCTCAAAGATTTAATAAAAATCATTTTCTTGGTTCTCTTTAAAGTAGCTTCTAAGATCGTATGGTGAATAAAAACCACGGTCCGTTACCACTGCGCCGATAAATTCAGGCGGAGTAATATCGAATGATGGATAGATCGCTTGAACACCATTCAATGTATGCTTAATTCCGTTCAGCTCCATCACTTGTTCTGGATCGCGCATTTCGATTTTGATACTGCTTTTATCTTGTTTGTCTGCATCAGGAATTCCTGTAACAAAATAATGAACGCCAAAGCATTTGGCTAGCAGAGCAATCTGATAAGTTCCTACTTTATTAGCAATATGCCCATCTTGTGAAATACTGTCTGCGGCTGATGTAAATAAATCGATTTTTTGCGAGCTCATTAAGTAAGCAACCATATTATCGGAGATCACTGTTGTTTCAAAGCACATTTCCGTACAGCAGCTGGCAGTTAAGCGAGCTCTTTGCAGGTAGGGACGTGTCTCTGCACAAAAGAACTTAATGTCTTTCTTCTGTTCGATGGCTTCTCGTAAAAGCATTCCAATAATGGTTTCACCATAACACTGATCCGTCATTTGGAATTTTTTCGATTAAGAACTTAGCGACTTTATTCATCGTAAAGTAACGACGATTTAAAGAATCAATCGTATTTTGCTTGATCGCTTCTGTTGGTATTGTGCCATTGTCTAAAGCATCCTTTATTATATCCAAACATTTTTCAGTAATCAAACGCACGCGATTGGCGGTGGTCGGTCTGGCTGTCGCGATCGTTTCACTTGCTTCTGCTAAATAAGCTATTTGATAGCTTGCTAAAGTCATACCCATTCCTGATGCTGTGTATGGGCCGGCACTTTGTGTGACCATATCCTTGATGGCCTGCGCAACCTCTTGATAGGTACGACAATCGACAAATTTAATTTCTCAGGGGTAAATCCGCCGATCAAGAATGCGAACTTTCCCATTTTCATACCAAGCAACATTCTCATATTGTAAAAGCTTTGGCATCATATAGTCTTGACGTTCCATCTAAATTTCTTCTTTACATTGGTTAAAAAGATCTACCAGTTCTTTTCCAGTAGTAATATTTACCCGATTTTTTATGAGATATATTCCATACTTAACTAACGATCTCTCAGCCTGTATTTTCTGATCTTTAGCGATTAGTAAGAGTTCTTTGACTTTCGAATCCCCGACAACTCGACGAATGATTTCTGTCCCGGTGCATCCTAAGGTATCAGCCATAATAGCTTTCAAATAGCTTTGTTTAAATTGTTCATTTCGATAAAGCTTAAAATGAACATTCGTTTCATAAATTGGCTCAGATATCTATCGAAGCCAATCCACCGTTTCTCGTGAGCTGAATAGAAATAGCAAAAAAGATTACTCTCCCTCTCGTGCAGATAAAAAGTATAAACTCCGCAGAAAGAATTGTGGACGACACAAACTCTTAGATGACTCACGAATTTGGTCAATTGTTCGCCGGCTATTCGTTGATCTGCAATGGTCACCGGAAGAAATTTCTAATCGGTTAGCTTACGAGCAAGCAGATTTTCATATCAGTTTTGTGACGATTTATCGGGCAATCTACGATGGAAAATTTGAGATAAATCCTTTATCTCACGGGAATCAAGGCTTGATTCGCTCTTTACGTCATAGAGGAAAAACACGTCATACTAAGAACCACACAGAAACTCGTTGGAAAATCCGAATCACAAACTCGATTTATGACCGTCCACAAGCTGCTGAAAAACGGAGTGAAATTGGGCATTGGGAAGCCGATACAGTGGCTGGGAAAACGGGTGGGGCCTGTTTAGTAACGTTAACAGACCGCAATTCTCATTTCCTTATAGCAGGTAAGGCACAAAAGAAAAAAGCACAATATGTTTGCGAAAAGATGATTGAACTATTCAACACAATTGACAGAGATCTTGTCAAAACTATCACTCCTGACAGAGGAAAGGAATTTTCTAAACATTTTGATGTTACAGAGTCTTTGGACAATGTGCCATTTTACTTTCCAGACCCTCATGCCCCTTGGCAACGAGGAACAAATGAGAATACAAAGGTTTGATTAGAGAATATCTACCAAAATCAAAGGAAATGGATACAGTAGAGGATTCAAAGATTTATCGAATGGTTGAGAAGTTAAACAGCAGACCAAGAAAATGTTTAGGTTGGAAAACACATTATGAAGTCTTTTTCGATAAAGTGTTGCACTTGATTTGACAATTCACCGTGCTAAAAAAGTACAAAGAATTGGAAAGGATGTGGAACCAGAAATATTTGTAGAATTAGTCAAAAGAATGAAAGAGAAATTAACTCTTACTGCATTGCGTCAACTTTTTGGGATTTCGTGAGCTACCTATTATCGTTGGACTCATCGAAAAGTCTTGGGCAAGTCAAATGCCCTTGAAGAAGCTGTTCGTCACCTATGCTTCCAGCATAAGCTTCGATATATATCAAAATATTACTGCGTTTATTAACTAAGAATACAAAGTTAATAAAAATACTATACAAAAGATTATTCAGAAATATCATTGGAATTGTCGTGTAAAAATGAAGAAACGTAGTAACGTGGAGCAACCTTATACGGTTGTCGAAAACCAGTTAAGCAGACAATCTTCTTCAGATTTCCAATTGATTCCTCGAGTATTCCTAGAAGCGAAACTAGTCATTGACTGTTTTCATGTTGTTCAACACCTGAACCGAGCCTTTAATACTATGTGGATAAAAGAGGTCGCTCGATTGAGAAAGGAAAACTAACACATACAAGCAAATAAATTGAAAAGCAATTGGCGTTTTTTGTTAAAAGATCGAACCATAATTGATCATTTAAATTATAAAACATGTCGTAGTTTTCTAGAACCTAATTTTCTCTATCTAACAAAAGCTATGATTATTGATAGACTTCTTGACTTATCGCCTAAACTTTGTTTTACCTATCAAGTATTTCACGAATTAACAGAATCTTTCCGAAGAAAAAATCCTCAACAATTATTTGAACAATTATGCACTATTCCAGAAAAATTAGATGAAACGTTTAGTAAAAACATAAATAATTTATTAACCTATGAAGAAGGGATTCGTAACGCCATGATTTATCCGTATTCCAACGGAAAGGCAAAAGTAATGAATACACTTATAAAAGCAATGAACGGGTACTTCAAGTAGGTGCTCTGTATTTATCAATCATAATAACTACAAATTAATTACTCAAATTCTATTATAGTCATTATATTTATCTCGTAGAAATCAAGTATTACATACTGCAGATGGCAATCTATAAATCAACATTTTTCAATAGTGAAGTAATTTTTTCGTGAGCGGGAAATAATCCCCACATATAAATTCCAGGCCCAATTCCTTATATTTATTTACAATCATATTTTATAAATAAGTGGTACTAAAAAACCGCCTCACAAAAAGAGGCGATTCAATTATTTTAATTAGGCTGCTAATTCTTTTGCTTTATCTTGTTCTTCTTTTAACAGTTTATTGTCATAGAATCTGATAAATGGAAACCAGATTGCAAAAGCTAATATTGCACATAACAAAGCTAAAACAGCTGCTTTCCAGTCACCACCAGAACCAATGAATGCTCCAATTCCTATAGGAGATGGCCAAGGCATTTGTGCTAGCATTGGTTTAACAATTTCAAATTTAATAGCAAAATATGCTAAAGATGCTGAAGCCATTGGTGCTAAGAAGAATGGTAATGCTAAAAATGGGTTGTACACAATAGGCATACCAAAAATAATCGGCTCATTAATATTAAAGATACCTGGTACAAGAGAAGCTTTTCCTAGAACTTTTAATTGATCTGATTTTGCCACGAAAGCAATAAAGATAATCAATCCTAATGTTGCTCCAGAACCACCAACAGTTACATAAGAGTTATTGAATTCACCAGCTAATGGATAATTTGCCCCTGCAGCATTGGCAGCCATATTGGCTAGTACGATTGGCGTTAAAAAAGAAGTAATAATATTTGCTCCATGGATCCCGACAATCCATAATGCATGGATTAAGAAGTAAATTACCATAATCCCTAGCCATGTATTGGTCAAATTAGTTACAAAACTAAACGGAATGTAGATTACTTTAAAAATATCTGTACCAAGTACAATCAAAATACCATTAATAATCATTACAACAAAGGCGATTACAAAAGTTGGAATTAATGCGGTAAAAGAACGTGCAACACCTGGTGGCACGACATCCGGCATTTTAATTACTAAATTACGTTTTACACACAAGCAATATAGTTCAACTGCAATAACAGACATGATAATACCAGTAAAAATACCAGACGTCCCTAAACGTTCAGCAAAAGATCCCATACGAATCCCATTTACTACTTTTTCAGCATCCGTAATAGAGTTAACTAACGTCATTTTCCCCCCTTCCCAGACAATTTCAGGGATACACATAAAGAATGCTAAGACTGCTAAGAGTGCCCCTGTTAAGGGGTTAACATTTAAACCTTGTTCATCTCGTTCAATAGATGTTAATTCATAAGCGAAAACGATTGAAAAATAAATGGCTAAAATACCCATTGTCATAGTATTAGCTACCATATATAAGTCACTGATCTTGAAAAAACTAGCTTCAAATATTCCCTCTAACCCAGAAAATGCTACTGGCAACACGTTTAAAACCAAAAACATTGAACCAACAATAGTAAATGGAATGGAAGCCATTCCGGCTGCCATGACAGCGCGTACTATTTTCATTTGAGCAACTTTCCCCATCGGTCCCATTAAATATTTTTGTAAAAAGTTAAACATATCTTACTCCCCTTTCATAGATACAACGATTTTTCATATTGTTTAATACATTGATAGTGCTTGTCATTATTGCTACTGATATCTCGTAAACGATGTTGAATCCATAAACATAAAAAACAACCAATTAAAAGTACGGCCACAATAAAAGTACGGCCATTTATTCCTTGCTTCATAAAAGGAAACAACACTTGGAATAATGGCGTAAAAGTGGCTAGTAACAATCCAACATTGACGATTAACTGCAACCAGTAATACCCCCTTGTCCGCGGTGTTATATTTTGAGGTGTACTGTACAATTTTGCTTGTTCAAAGACAGCTGGTAAAATACTGAGAATTAAAAGAGCTGGAATAAAAATCATTTTTCCTTGAACTAAAAACAATGCAATCAACCAGTATAAATTAATAAAGAAAAAGCCCGCGCTCAGATAAAGAACGAAAAGATAACGATTAAAATACATTGTTTTAAGACTTAGCTTTTTACGATTTAAATTGAGGGCTTTTTTATCGGCATCTTTCATGATTTTACCTCCTTTTAATTTTTTATATTTTGTGCAATTTGCTCATAAAGACATTTCATTTCTTGGGCAACTTCTAGTAAGGTCATCGTCGTCATCAAATGATCTTGTGCATGAACCATGATAATTTCCATTTCAATTTTTTTTCCGCCAGCATAATCTTTTAATAATGCTGTTTGCGATTTATGTGCTTGTAAAATTTCCTCATTTGCTTCCGTTAAGAGCTGATCTGCATGACTAAAATCACTTTTTCTCATAGCTGCAAATGATTTATGAATAGTAGTACGGGCGTTACCGCTGTTTAAAATAATCTCAAAAGCTGCCACTTGAATTTCTTCACTACTCATAACCTTTTCAATGTCTTGTGTCATAATCTTCCTCCTTCCTTTTTACATTAGTTGTAAAAATAGTTGCCTAAAATTCGCAAAAGTTGGTTCTGCTAACATTTTTTCCTGAAATGATAAACAATCTACTAACTTCACAATCGCTTTAGTCATAACGGTAATTTCTTTATTTTCAATATAAGAAGGAGAAATCAAAAAGACAAAATGAATTTTCTTTTCTTCATCCCAGCTCATTCCCCCTGGAATCAACGCTACAGCAATTTTGGTAGATATCCCCACCGGTAGCGCCGGATGCGGGACTACAATACTTTCACTAAAAATAATCTGTCCCATTTGTTCACGGTGATTAATTTGTTCTAATAATTCCTTGGGATAATTTTCAGCTTCATTAATACGTAATAATTCTGCCAATTCTTTTAAAACCTGCTTTTTGGTTGGCTCAACGTCATAGAGTTTAAAATATTTTTCTCCCATCTGTTCCATGAGCATGTTTTCTTTACACTGATTTTTTATATCATTTAACCTAAGGATTGTTATCTGCCGGCTTTTGGTACTAATTTTATGAATCGCTTTACGAATTCTTGAAACATCATCATCATTTAGAAAAACACTAACCTGAATAACTGGAATGAGAAAAACCATAGCCGAAAAATCAATAGAAGAAATGATTAAATCTACATCATTTAAACTAGTCTCGTTAATTTCATAATAGCCCTGAACATTGGTAACTGTAATATGATTATCAAATTCATTAACAACTCGATTTTTTAACAATTGTGCGCTGCCATAACCAGTAGCACAAATAATCAAAGCTTGGACCTTTTGCATATCTTTTGCTTTTTCCATCGCCGCCATTACGTGTAAAGTTAAATACGCCCATTCATCATCGGTAATTTGATAATCCTTTAAAACTGGAATCTGACCTAAATATTTTTTAGTCAACTCAAAGGCCTGAGGATAATTATTTTTTATTTCTCCTGTTAATGGATTATCCAAAGAAATTTTTCTTTCTAGTCGAACTAACATCGGCTTTAGATGATCCAATAGGCCACTTTTCAGCTGGTAATCTTCGCTTAGAGAATAACCTAGACTGTTACTTAATAGCGCAATAGCCTGTGTTAATGCTCCTTTTAGTTCTTGATTTTCTTTTCCAACAGGATGATTTGATTTTGCCATTAAGTGTAAGGCAAGATAAGATATCTCTTCTGAGGGAAATGCAATTTTAGAAGATATCTCTATCCGGATGACTATTTTTCTAGCAACTTCATATTCTATCTTTTCAGAAATGTCAGCTGTTATCCCAAGTTCCTTAATTTCAAAACCTTCTTTTAAACGCTTAATACTTAAGGCAATATGCAGAACTAAATTTTGAATTATAATGTCAGATATTTTTAATTTAGCCTCTCTAATCTCATCCAAAATAATAATCGTCAATTCTTCAAAACTAATATCTTGAAAAAGTGGACTATTACCTAGATATTTTTTAAGCGAATTAGTATAATTTTTCCCAAAAAAAGTATCTAAAATAAAATGACGTTTACTCCGTTCATCACCCTTAACAAAAAGACCCACACCATGCTTTGAAGCAAGTGTTAATGTGTATGGTTTTAGTTTCTCTTTAATTTTTTGCATATCTTTACTCAAAGAAGAGCGACTAATAAACAATTCTTCAGCCAAGTCATCTAAATTTATTGTTGCCTCTTCAAGTAACAGCTTATTTAGAATATAATTTCCCCGATCTGTAATATCAGAAATTAAGGGGGGCTTTTCTTCATTAATTAAGGTAATCTCTTGTTTTGCCAAAAAAAGATCAAAATTCAATTTATTGACAATGGTCAAACAATAACCATAACCTTGTTTGGAAGTGATCACGCCCCCATTTTCTACAACAAGTTCTTTTAGACGCGTGATATATGTGCGGACTGTACGGTCAGACAATGACAACTCAGAGGCCAAATGCTGGCTAGTAACAAAATCATCTTGATACTGGATTAAGCGCAAGAGCAATTCTCTTTCCTTTGGTCTCATTATCTTCCCTCATTTTCTAAATATTTTCTTCAATAACTTCACTTAATTTTTGAATACCCGTTGGAATTGGCACATAGGCTTGAAATGGAATACTAACGACAGGTTTACCAACTTCTGAACCTAATTTTTTAAATTTATCTAAAAACATGGTCGTTTGTGGCGAAATTAAAAATAAATCAAAATCACTCGTTTTAATCATTTTGTCACCTTCTGTCGCAGAGACAGCATCAACAGCAATTTCTTCTCCTTTATTTTTAAAGTATTCTGTTGTTTTTGCTGCCATCATTGAAGATGACATCCCAGCTGCACAAATTATTAAAGCTTTTTTCATATCCATACACTCCCTAAATTTATCTAAATTTTTTCACCATTTGCTTTTATCACTTCTTGATACCAATAAAACGAATCTTTTTTACTTCTTTCTAAAGTTCCATTGCCTTTATTATCTTTATCAACGTAGATAAAGCCATAACGTTTTTCCATTTCTCCCGTTCCAGCCGAAACTAAATCAATACAGCCCCATGGGGTATACCCCATCAAGTAAACCCCATCTTCAATTACTGCTAACTTCATTTGTTCAAGATGTGATTTTAAATAGGCAATACGATAGTCATCATGGACACTACCATCTGCTTCTTTTTTATCGTAAGCACCAAAACCATTTTCGACAATAAATAATGGTAAGTGGTACATGTCTGTAAACCAGTTTAATGAATAACGTAAGCCAACAGGATCGATTTGCCAGCCCCAATCAGAGGCTTTAACAAATTCATTACGTACTAAATCTTTTGTTTCGTCATAATCATAGTGAACATTTTTTCCATGGTGAACAACTGCATGAGACATATAATAACTAAAACCGATATAATCGACCGTGCCTTCTTTCAATGCTTTTTCATCTTCACTTGTAAAATCAATTTTAATTCCTTTACGTTCCCAATACTTCAAGATGTGATTTGGATAAAAGCCATGAACATGAACATCACAGAAGTAATAACGTTTCTCCATTGATTTTAACGACATCAATGCATTTTCAGGCTTGTCATTTAACGCATATAATGGGGCAAAGGCAATCATACAGCCAATTTGAAAATCTGGATTAATAGATTTTCCAATTTTTACCGCTTTGGCACTAGCAACAAGCTCATAATGAGCAGCCTGATACATAATGGCTTCTCTATCTTCTCCTTCTTGATAAAAAATACCAGAGTTTGTAAATGGGGCAAAATCTTCATGGAAGTTTGCTTGATTATTAATTTCGTTAAACGTCATCCAATAGTTCACTTTATCTTTGTATCGTCTAAAGCAAACTTCAGCAAAGCGGAGGAAAAAATCAATTAACTTGCGATTACGAAATCCACCGTACTCTGTTACTAAGTGATAAGGCAATTCAAAATGTGATAACGTTACTACTGGTTCAATATTATGTTTAAGACATTCATCAAATAAGTCATCATAAAATTTCAACCCCGCTTCGTTAGGCTCTGTCTCGTCCCCATTAGGAAAAATTCGTGTCCAAGCAATTGATGTTCGAAAACATTTGAAACCCATTTCTGCAAAAAGGGCAATATCTCCTTTATAACAGTAATAAAAATCTATTCCTTCATGATTTGGGTAATATTCGTTTGGTAAGACACCATCTGTAATGGCACGGTATTGGGTTGGGGAACCTACAGTCATAACGTCAGCAACACTGACACCTTTGCCACCAGCTTGCCACGCACCTTCCAATTGATGAGCTGAAACTGCCCCACCCCAAAGAAAATCTTTTGGAAAACTCGTTGTCATTTCTTCTCCTCCTTATTTGTTATTTACATGTATAGTATATTTCGAAACCGCTTTCTTAACAAATGAAATATTTCCTTAGTACTCCGGAAAAAAATTCCATTATCCTCTTTGAAACAGTATCTTTATAAAAACATCGAATTCGTCTGTTTTCTCCTTATTTCATAAAAAAATAGCGAAAGATAAGCTTGACGTTATCTAATTGTGATATCAAATTATTAGGTATTGGATTTACTTATTTTATTATTTATATATTATAGAACTTTCTACGAACTAAAAATCCTTGTCAGACAGACAAGGATTTTTAGTTCGTTTACTATTTCTCAAATAGTAAAGTTATTTTAATCTAGTTTGCTCTCTTTTTATTATTTTTTGTGTGCTAAGAAAAGTCTTAAAAACTTTTCTATCTCCTTCAGTATAAAAAGCCCATACTACCTGCCAACAAAACTCTGGTAAGCATAGCAAGTGTACATACACTTGCTGGGTAGTTACCCACTAATCGAAAAAAAGAGCGGGAAAGTTCCCTGTTCTTTTTCCATTTTGGTGCATGTTCCAAAAAACTGGTATGTTCACTCAAAATTTTGGTCTACTTACCATGTGCCCATGTGTGAAAATCACACGTTTATTTACCGCGTCCAAGATTGTGATTGAAAAAGCACCTACTTGTTTAAATTCATTTTAACTTGAATTCAATAAGTGGTGCTTTTTTGTCTCAGTTTATTTGGGTAGTTCCATTGTTAAAAAGAAGAACTTTAATTTTCTAGAAAAAGTAATTTCCATATTTACAATCTAAAAATTACTTGTATTTTTAATCGCCACCCGAAAAAATCTCTTCACGATTATAGATTGGTGTACGCCTTTTCAAATCTTCAAGTGTCCCCACTTGTTTACCTTTTGAGTAGTAGCCGTCTAATAGGCCTAATGATTGGAAAATCGTTTGTTTGTAAGCAATCTCTGCATTCCATTCTGTTGTATCAAGGATTTGTAAGGCTTTATGGATCGCTTCAATACCTGTTTCACCTGGAGCGCTGATCAATACACCGTGGCTGTTCAACAGCAGCATATTAGGCAGTTCCAGCTTCTCTTTTTCCATATAGTTGGAGACGAGCTCCGCTAATTCTGGTGAGCAATTCGGTTCAAAATCAAGCACAGGTACATATCCGATCTTTTGTGTTGCCTCTGTCAGATTCGGCATGTCTAATCCGGCAGTAGCCCAGAACATTGAATTAGGCGCATGGGCATGCAACACCGATTTGATTTCTGGATTTGTATCATAAACTGCCTCATGTAAATTAATTTCCCGCGTCAGTTTTCCAACGCCGTCTATTACTTTTCGTGTATGAGGTTCAACTACTAAAATTTGCGCTGGTGATACTTCCCCTAAATAGGCTTCCGACATCATCGTTGGCGTCATAATAATATATTCTTTACCGTCTTGATCCGTTGTTTTGAATGAAAAATTACCGCCTGCGACATTTGTGTTCTTTCTTGTAAAAATCAATTTCACAATTCGTGCTAAATCTTCACGCTCTCTCTCAAAAATCATCCGTCCATCTGACATAGTTGAGACCACCTTTTCTATTTTTTGAAAATTTTTTTACTAGTAATAGCCTTTTGTGCCGCTTGCCTAACCTGCATCGCCTCTTCGTATTTTTTCCTTCGGCGTTCGTCGTATTCCTTGAAAAGCACAGGATTTCCATATTTATAAACACAGATGGCAAGGCCGATGGCAATAAAATTGAAGATTATTTGCTGCATCATAAAGGCTAGGATAAAGCTTATGATCGCAAGAAATAGAACAAACAGCCATTTAGTTTTCTCTTTATTTTCGCTTCTCTTACTCATTTACTTTACCTGCCCTTCAATCACACTATTCCCCTGCGACTTTTGCATTCCTGACTTTTTTATCTGCTGTTTCTTCATATCTTTGGCTTGGAACTTTTGCTTTGTTCATATATTTGTATAGCCAAACGAACATCCCAATAAAGACAACCGCACTAACGATTCCTAAAATATTTCCTTTAAAGGCTTCCGCAAACAGAATTCTAAATTCCGGTCCTTCGATTGAAGACCATGTAATCTGCTGACCTTTTTTGATTCCTTCCACCGCTCCTGTTTTATCTGCTAAACCTGTTAAAATTGGTGTTAAGTACGTTGCCGAATACAGGTAGATTGGCATTGAAATGACACCCATGATCAGCATTCTAACAAGATTCCCGCCAGTCAGCAGCAGACCGCCTACTGCGATCGAATAATTGATAATACCAGCTAGCGGCAATACCGCATTGCCTGGTAAAATAATCGCGTAACCAATAAACACAGGAACTAACAGAATCGCCGTAACCCAAATTTCAGAACGACCAGCCAAAACCGGCCAGTCTAATCCGATATAAACTTCACGATCCTTAAAGCGTTTTTTCATCATTTCCGACATTGCATCTGCCAGTGGAGAGAGTGATTGCATAAACATTTTTGAAATCATTGGGAATAACGCCATCGCTGTTGCAATTTGGATCGCTAAATTCAATGAACCTGACACACTATATGCTGCAGCCAGCCCAAGACCCAGACCGATAATGAAGCCCATCACAGAATTTTCAGAGAAGACCCCGATTTTTTTCTTCAATGCTTTGGTATCTGCCCGCTTATTAAAGAACGGAATCTTGTCCATGATTACATTGATTGGCAATAACAATACGGCCGAAATATTCATTAAATGCGTAACTGTTACAAAAGGAATACCAGTCAAATCCTCAATATGACGCTGGAACATATCCCCCATCTTCAATTCTAAAATGACTTGAACGATTGCCGTAGCAAAACCGGCTATCAAACTACCGCTAATAAAGTAAACAAGATAGGCGGTTAAGGCTTTTCCCCAAATATTCCACATGTCGACATTCAGCGTTTTGGTCCAATTTAAGACCAACATCACAAAATTCACACCAAGTACTACTACAAAGAATACAAAAGCATACGACCAAGACCATGTGATACTGGCTGCACCTGTCCATCCTAAGTCTAGCGCCGGCAGGTTAATCCCAGTATTTTTCGCTAAGGCTTCTGATGCTGGACTGACAGCATTGGACATAAAGCCAATGACCATAGACATGCCGGTAAAGGCGATCCCTAAAGTAATCGCTGACATAAAGGCCTTCTTGAATTTCATTCCGGCAACAAGTCCTAAAATCAAAATAATCAATGGAACAAAAATTGCTGAACCTAACCCTAAGATATAATTAATAATGTCCTGAAATATTTCCACACTTCTCACTTCTTTCCCTACTTATTTTTTTGTTCGTTATTCAACCAACGCCTTGATATCATCATAGATTTGATCAGCACCCATCCCCGTTAAAAATGGGATTCCAGGGAAAACCTTTACGCCAAGCTTATCAGCCTTCTCCAACACCTCATCATCTGGTTGTGCGACATAAACATAAATTCCAGTGGATGGCAGTTCATTTTGAATTGATTTATAATCCACTGCTTCAACCGGGAAATCAATTCCATCATCTTCTAACAAACTAGCGATCTTACTAGCAATCGTTTGACTCGTAGCTACTCCACTTCCACATGCAACAATCAATCTTCTTTTCATCTCAAATTCCTCCAGCTTCTATAATTTATTGTGTTTAAACTTCTGATTAAATATTTTGAGTAAATAATTGATAGATCTTTATTTTGTCCTTTTCTTGCATAAAGGCTGTAACAAATTCTTCTTTCATAAATAATTCCATAAACGCTTGAAGCAATCCGACCTGTCCTTTAGGATCCTTGATACCAAGGAAAAATAAGTTCCTTACCCCCATTTCCTGACTGTCCCCCATCTGCTTAACCTTTACCTCATTTTTCAGCCTTGCAATGTAAACAAAGGGGCTTTCGATATATTCAGGATTGGAATGCGGCAAAGCAATATTTAGATGCTGCGTAATCAGTCCTGTAGGAAATTGTCGTTCCCTCATAGTGATTCCCTTCATATACCCTTCATTGACAAAGCCCAAAGCCTTCAATTCTGCAGCAATTTTCTCGAAAACCTCTGTATAACTTTCCCCATCAACTTCAAGATTGATCAGTCGCTCATCAAACATCTCTTTATAGTTCATTGATGACCTGCTCCTTTCCAACATTTATTGAAATATTTTGTTAATATTTGTTAACTTATGTTTTACAATGTAAATATACAACGCTTAAATTTATTTGTCAACGCTTTCTTTTCTTTTTGTTTCAAAAAAAAAGATTCATTAAATGAAATCACAAGACTTAAACAAACATTAACATAGATGAACATTTTTTCCTTGCTTTTTCCGACTTTAAATGTTATTAATTAATGTATAGACACGGTCGAATGAATTATGATCGATTGTAAGAGTTTACTTATACGAGGTGATTTCATGTTAAAAAAAGAGCGACAAGAAAGAATTTTGGATTTGTTACACAAAAATGACTACTTATCCATTCCAGAAATATCTTCAAATTTAGGTGTTTCGGATATGACGATCCGCAGAGACATCAATGAGCTTGCCGAACAATCTTTATTAGTAAAAATCTACGGCGGTGCGCAAAAGCTTGAAAAAGTTGAGCAGGAACTCTCCACTCAAGAGAAAATTGATACAAACGTTCCAGAGAAAAGGTTTATCGGAAAAGTGATGAACAGTATTATTTCAGATAACGATACGATCTACATCGGCGCTGGAACGACAATGCTTCATGCCCTGCCAGAAATCAAAAAAGCAAACTTATTTGTCATCACAAATAGTCTGCTGGCTTTTAATTATTTGATTTATAACACGGATTATCGTGTGTTACTAGCTGGCGGTGAATTCTCACGAACGACTGAAGAGTTTTATGGCGAAATTGCGGAAAAAAGCTTTGACAACTTGAATATTGATATTGCCTTTGCGTCTACCAATGGCGTCTTTGATAACAACATCACTACTGCCAATTCAATCGAAGGCTCGATTCAACGGGTGGCCTTTGCTCACTCTCGCAAGAAGTGTGTTGTTGCTGACAGCTCTAAATTCAATCGTTCAGATGTTTATACTTTCTATTCATTGTCTGATATAGACTATTTAGTGACTGACTATAAATTATCAAATAGCTTAAAGGAATACTATAGTACCTTTGTAAAAATCCTTAAGGAGGAGAAAAAATGATTTTGACCATTACACTAAATCCCTCAATGGATTACACTTATTTTATTCCTTCATTAAATTTGAACCAAGTAAACCGTGTAGAAAATCCCCCCACATCAATTGGTGGCAAAGGTGTCAACGCCGGCAGGGTAATTGCGCAATCCGGTGAGAATGTCATATTGACTGGTGTTCTAGGTGGTCCCGTTGGAAAAATGATTTTGGATACCTTGATTGCTGAAAATCGTTACCAGCTCGAATTTTTGACGGTTGATGGCAACTCACGAAACGCAATTACCATCATGCATAATGGCAACACTCATACTGAACTAGTAGAGAAAGGACTTTATCTTAATCAAAAAAATGAGCAGCTATTCTTTGAACATGTTGCTCATCTCTTAAATAAATACACGATTAATGTAATTTGTATCTCAGGATCCGTAAATTCTGATGATCCTAATTTTCATCTCCACCTGCTGAGCTTCATTCGATCGATTGTAGGCGAGCAATTTCCAATTTTAATGGATATTTCCGGTGAGCAATTAGAAAACATACTCACCCAGCAGATCGTTCGTCCCAATTTTATCAAGCCTAATATCCATGAATTAGAAGAATTAGTTGAAAAAAAAATCCAAACAACGGAAGAAATTATTGCTATCTTGCATAAACCGATTTTTGATAATATTGAAACAATCATGATCTCTCAAGGCGAAGATGGTGCGATTGTTAAACACAATTCAATAGTCTATAATGTAAAAATTCCAAAGGTGTCGATTGTGAATACTACCGGATGCGGTGATTCTACCGTTGGCGGAATGGCATTCGCTATAAGTAATAACTATTCATTTGAAAATTCGATCAAATATGCAATGGCTTGCGGTATCTCCAACTCTTTATTCGAAACAAATGGTACTATCGATAAAGACCAGACCTATCGCTTTATGGAAAATATCCATCTAGTAAAAATTAATGAACTAAGTGCCAATAAATAATAGCTACTAAAAATCGCTTTTTCTTTTGTACTAATATGCATATATAACTGCAAAAATTTTTGACTTCTATGACATTATATTTGAATCAATATCTTAGATACATTTTAGTAAAGATAATTAAACCATTCTTTTTTCTGATTTTCAAATGCCTGTTTAGTTAGATAGTTAATCTAACCAAAAATTTAATTAAGACTATAAAAATCTTCTACGTAACTAATCAAACTCTATAATTTCTGATGTTGGTATTTTTACCAACATCTTTTTTATATGAAAAATGAATTGGTAATCCCATTCCGATTTCAGCAGTATCCATAACTGCTTCTGAGAGTGTTGGAAGTCCATGAATAATTAATGAAATATCTTCAAGAGTTAAATAGTTTTCAATTGCCATTATTAACTCAGTAATTAAATCACTTTCATTTACTCCTACAATCTGAGCTCCAACTAATTCTTTTGTATCACTTAAATAAACTAATCTAACAAAACCACTTGTTTGATTTAACGTTATAGTGCGTCCATTTGCCTGTAATGGAAATTGGCTAACACTGACATTAAGTTTCTCAGTTTTTGCTTTTTATTCAAATAAACCAACCATAGAGACTTCTGGATCCGTAAAACAAATAGATGGGATACAGCGATAATCTTTAATAATATTCTCTCCTGCAATGACACCAGCCGCAATTTTAGCATCATAACTCGCTTTATGAGCTAAAACTAAACCAGTTACTACATCTCCAATGGCATAAACATTACTTACAGAGGATTGATATTTATTATTAACCTGAAGTAAACCATTCTTTTCGAGTTTCACGCCTATTTTTTCTAGATTTAGTTTCTCTGTATTAGGTCTTCTACCCACTGTTACTCAGTTATAAACTATAATAAAATTAGATAATTTCAATAAATAACAAAGAGGGTGTATTTATGGAGAATCTATTCGATTATAAGAAAAAATACAAAGATTAGATTTTTGGAAAGTTAGTTTTTGTATATTTTTTGCTGGCATTATCTTAGAAGGTGTTTCTAGATTAGCATTCAATAAAGCAACGCTAGTTTAGTACTATTGGCAAGATTTTTTCTTAACTGGGCCAATATTACATTTAATCCTTAATTGGTTGATGTTTGCACTTATGCTAATTTCTTTTTATTTCCCATTTAAACGACTACAAGATACTAACTTAAATAAATGGTTAGTTTTATTAAATGTAGTCCCCTATTTAAGTTGTATTCCATTCTTAATTTGTCTATTTAAAAAAGGAGCATCAAAAGATTAAGGAACTGATCCAATAAGCTTAGACAAAATAAAAAAGCACCTCTTGTTGAATTCAAGTTAAAATGAATTTAAACAAGTAGTTGCTTTTTCAATGGTAAATCGCGTATCTTATCCGATTCACATCAAAGAAATAGCTATACTGATAAAAAAAGAATATTCCTGTAAAAACGATTATGAAATAATTAGGGATTAAAAACAAAACACAAGTAGAAACATGGTTGCGTTGGTACCGTAACGGTGAGAATCATTGGTTGGTTCAACCAGTTGTAAAACAGTATTCTTATAGAAAAGGTCCAGAAAATCAATCCAATGAAAAGCAGCTTAAAATGAAAATAAATACTTAAAAATGCACATTAAAGTGCTAAAAAAGTACAAAGAATTGGAAAGGATGTGGAACCAGAAATATTTGTAGAATTAGTCAAAAGAATGAAAGGAAAATTAACCATTACTGCATTGTGTCAACTTTTTGGGATTTCGTGAGCGGGACCCTGCAAAAGTTTAGTTAACGGTCGGATAGATTACTTCCTTTCTTCGCATCAAATTATTGAGGAGTTATCATAAATTTTGTATGGATTCTTTTGTTTGGATAGTAGTCTTCTAAATAATCTTGGATCAACACCTTCATCTCTATTTTACTTTTATACTTGTTGGGTTCGATTAATTATCGTTTGATTGATCGATGAAACGATTCGATTACCGCATTGTAAATAGGAGTTCCAGGTTGTCCCATTGAATGTGTGATGTGGTGGTCGGTCGACAGCTCTTGACAGCTAAGAGACCGATATTGGCTACCTCTATCGGAATGAATTACCGTAGGAAATTCTCATTTATAAATTTGTAATGAATTGATGACAATTTCTTTTTTCATGTTTGAATCCACCATATAGCAAAGTGGAATACGAGTTGCTAAGTCAATGTAGGTGAACAAATAAAGGCGAGCATCATTACAAGGAATGTAAGTAATATCTGTCACCCAAACAGCATCGATTTGGCTCTGTTCAAATTGTCGATTCAATAAATTTTCTTTTACTATGCTTTTCCTCTGCCATAAGAAGATTGTCGTCGATGAAATCCTTTTGCGCATAAATTCATTCTACGCATAAGGATTGCCATAACACGTTTATTGGTTTCGATTCCCTCATCATAAAGCTGTTGAGCGATTCTTGGAGTCCGTATCGACGATATTCTGAAACCCATCGGGAAATTGTTAGACGAGATATGTTGTACTCTTCAGATATTATTTTGGTAGCTACTTTCTTCTCAAGGATATCCCGTAAAATCTTTAGTTTAAATTCACGATCATATGTTTTTCTCAATAGAGTTCATTCCTTCCGGTAATGTAACTGATAGTCAAGAAAAGTGTACCATAGTCCCTATTGGTATTTGCACTTGATAATTCACTAATTATGACTGGATCTTTTAGGATCTCAAACAATTTCATTATTTGAGAATTATCTGATATTTTGAAAAATTCGTTGTAATAACCAACTGTACTCGGTAATACACTATTGCAATAGTTAACACGGATTCTTCCGATCCAATAATGAGGGTCTTTAAAAGTTGGAGTTCTTCAATCTTGCTTATTGTCCCAATGTGCACATCCAGTAAGAATACCTCCGCTCCCCCTTAAAACCACCAATTGCCGCACTGATTCCAATATTATCAGCACAAGTATATCCATCTCTACCGAAAACAGTTTTCATTTCCTTATTTGCATCATATTTAACACATCCTGACTTTTATTTTGAACAATTTCTTGTTCTAAAATCAATTTATCATGTAAAATGCAGGAATTGTTAGAATACTCATAAGACATAGATATCACATCAAACCTTTTCTTCGTTCATGAGATGCTTTGGAGCAATTAATCATGGTAATTTTATGTTTAATTGTTGGTGATAAAACATAGAATCTTGTAACCCATGTACTTCTTCCCTTATTATTTCACTAGCCCCAAATCAGCTAAAATTTCAGACACACTAGCAATTTTAGTGACTTTATTAATTCCTTTACCGCAGGGAATACAAGTTTTTTTTGTTGTAGCTATTCGTAATTTCAGCTGTTGTTCAGTCAAAATCACTTTTGTTTCACTGACTTCCTTTGCTAGCAATACTTTACTAGTTTGCGGTAATGAAGATTCTTGACTAATAAGAAAAAGCGTACCTACTTGAATACCAGCAGCGCCATTTTGCAAATGTTTTTCTATACTATCTCCGTCCGCAATGCCTCCCGCTGCAACAACTGGTAAATTTGTTATCGGTAAAATTTCAGATAAAAGGATTTCCAGCGGCACCTCACCAATATGTCCTCCCGCTTCGCTTCCTTCTGCTACCAGACAATCTACCCCAGCACTGATAACTTTTTCAGCTTGTTTTTTGCTACCAACAACCGCAATGACTTTGATATGATTTTCTTGCAGCCGGTGAATTATATCTGATTTGAAACCAGCACTAACACTAACAATGGGTACGTTTTCTTCAATAATAACTTCCACCAACGCTTCAACATTTGATTGTTGCATCATTAAGTTACAGGCAAAAACATTACAGGTTTTATCTTTTACGTTTTTAATTTCCTGCCGCAATTCTACTGGTGTCCGCCCATAAGAAGTCAGTGTCCCTAATGCGCCACTTTGAGAAACCGCGGCAACAAGCTCGGAGTTAGAAATGCGGGCCATTCCGCCTTGAATAATCGGACATTTTAAATTAAACAGTTTAGTAATCATCTTTGGCCCTCAATTTCAAAAGGGACTTTAATTGCTGGTTGATAAACTTCAATCTTATAACCGTTTACGGAAAAAATTTGACCAGTTCCTGTTTGAGGTAAGTTGGCAAGTTGATATACACTTTCAGCTACTTCGGCAGCCGAACCGATTTTCCAAGATGCAGGAAACGGTTGCCGTTTTTTTTTGCAATAGTTACTGGTTTTTTCAATAATCGGCGCCGTCATATCAGTCAAAGCAGCCGGTGAAATAGCATTTACTTCAATTCCAGTTTTTTTCCCTTCTAACGCTAAAGTTTTACTTAATCCAATCAATCCTGCTTTACTGGCAGCATAATTCCCTTGTCCGAAAGATCCATCAATACCAGCTAAAGATGTCATGAAAAAGATTTTTTTCACTCCAGTTTGGGTTTGCATTTGTTGAAAAATAGCCTGCGTCATTGAAAAAGTGGCAATTAAATTAACCGTCAGAACCTCTTGCCATTGCTTTTCTGACATTTTGCTAAAGCTTT
Organism: Enterococcus sp. DIV1420a; assembly: GCF_051712165.1. Lineage (NCBI taxonomy): Bacteria > Bacillati > Bacillota > Bacilli > Lactobacillales > Enterococcaceae > Enterococcus > Enterococcus sp. DIV1420a. Next base: position 1,369,010 of record NZ_JBIOOI010000001.1, on the reverse strand, counting down.
TATCCTGACAAATTCCGCTGTTAAAAATATAAATGTCGATCTTACCAAATTTATCAAGAACTTTTTCAACGAAAACCTCACTGGCTTTAGCCTCTTTAATATCCAATGTTTCTATATATAGCTTTTCTTCCCCAAGATGGTCTTGCCGCAAAGTATCAGTGTGCTCTCTTTTGCTGGAAAATGTAGCTACTGAGCAACCATTTTTTAAATAAGTTTCAACCAACGCTCGCCCAATTCCTCGAGTACCTCCCGTGATTACCACCATTTTAGACATTTCCAATTACTCCTTCTCCAACTTTTTTCCCACAACACCATACTTCAAACATATGATTATCTTTTCCAAATAACTCAATTTGTGTTTCAACCATTATCTTAGCTAAAAAATAATATGAAAAGTTTCGAGTTTCTTTTAATTGCCATTTTTCTATCAAAATTTCTTCAATGCATGCCATAAGCTGAATACCAAAAATTACTCCTGTTTGATGAATAGGATTTTCGTCTCTCGAAAAGGCATGATAAGCTTTTAAATCCTCCTGCGAAAAACTAAATACTGCTAACAATTTTAACGTAGATCTTGGTTTTGCATTCAGCATATAACATGTCTTCCTTTCTAATTTGTAACGAATAAGTCCAAAAAGCAATTTTTTCTTTTGCTATAGTTTCAGTTCTCACTAATGACACATCATATTCTTCATCTAACTGTATTTCGTTTAAGCAATCAATGTGTTGTTCCACTAATAAATGCTCTTTATCCCTTAACTCAGGAACAGTAAAATAGCTCCATAAAGTTAATAAGAAAGCTTGAGGCCAATTTGAACCCTTATACCCAGTTATTTGTTTATACTGACTGACTTCAGAAGCAGAAATATGAATTTGTTTTTTCATTATAACTAAACCTTTCGTAGAAGTAGTGAGGTGCCTTGACCTCCACCGACACACATCGTGACTAAACCTGTTTCTAATTGCTGTTTTTGTTGTAATTCTGTTAATAAGCGACGAACTAATATAGCACCTGTTGCACCAAAAGGATGACCAAAGGCCAACGCTCCACCAGAAGAATTGATTCGCTCTTTTGGCCACTTTCCTACACTCACACAGGCTATAGTTTGAGCGGCAAACGCTTCATTTACTTCGATACGATCGATTTCTGCAATACTTAGCTGATTTTTTTGCAATAATTTTTCAGTGGCATAGACTGGACCTAAAATAAATTCTGCTGGTAATATACCAACAGATGTACCATCGATAATTTCTGCTAAAGGTTTGATCTGATAAGTTCGACAAAAGTTTGCATTGGCCACCAGTAAAAAAGCAGCACCGTCGTTTAAGGGACAACAATTTCCTGCTGTTAATGTGCCATTTTTTTGAAAAACCGGAGGTAAAGCAGCTAACTTTTCCCGACTTGTGTTAGGACGTGGACTTTCATCTTCGGTAACCGTTCGAAAAGGAGTTATCTCATTTTGAAAAACACTCGCTATTTGGGCTGCTTGATATTTTTTTTGACTTTGGTAAGCGTACTCATCTTGCTCTTCACGACTGATTTTTAATTTTTGTGCTAACTTTTCGCAAGCTTCCCCCATCGCTGGATCACCATAGCTTTCAATACTTAAGGGTGCTCTAGCTAAAATTTGTGGATTACTGCCATAAAGTCGCTTGGGACGTTCCATCAACCAAGGAGCACGACTAGTGCTTTCCACACCACCACAAGCAATACAGTCGGCCATGCCGCTTTTAATCTTTGCCGATGCCAACAAAATACTTTCTAACCCTGAAGCGCATTGGCGATCAATGGTGAATGCTGGAACTTCAACAGGTAACCCCGATGCTAAAGTTACTCTACGCCCTAAATTCCCACCACCACCGACTACATTACCAATAATTACTTCATCGACGTTATGCAGATTGTTCCGTTGCAACAGTTCTTTTAGTAAACTTCCACCTAATTCTTCTGGTGATACTTTCGCTAAAACGCCACCGTATTTACCAATTGGTAAGCGGGTAGCATCAATAATGTAGACTGATTCCATTTTATGCTCCTATAATTTGTTTAATTTTTTTCCACTATCTCCATAAGCCAGTAGATTGACTGTCAAGATGGTATCAATTTTCCCTTTGCTATACGCAGTTTTTGCGATAAATTGATTTACTTCCGCTAATGAAAGCGGCTGGTCTTGCCACACTATCTCTGCGATTACTCGTTCGCCTAATTTTTCATCTGGTCGACCATAAACTACTGTATCTTGAATTTGCGGTAATTTTCGTAATAGCTTTTCTATCTGCAAGGGAAAAATTTTTTCTCCTTTACGATTGATTCGCTCATCTTTTCTACCATAATAATAAAGCTCACCAGTATAGCTCCCTAAATCACCAGTTGCAATTGCATTTTGTGGAGGATAAATTTTTCCTTTTTTCAAATATCCTTGAAAATTTATAGGACTTTCAACAACTATTTCTCCCACCCCATCACCTTCATCTTGCAAAGTAACCTTCACTTTAGGAAAAGTTTTGCCTACACAATGTTCATCCGGAAAAGGTTGGTAATTGTAACTAATAAAACTCGTTTCTGACGCACCATAAAAATCAAATAATCTAGCTTGCGGACATTTCGCTACAATTTTCTTTCTCTGAGTCAACGTGACAGTTTCACCACCTAAGATGATATCAAAGTTACCATGTTTTTCTTGTTCTACTTCTTCCAACCCATGTTGAAACACCGTCGGTACTGAAAAAAGCTGGAGATTATTTAAAATTGTTGACGTCAGTAAAGGATCTGTTAACTTTTTCACTCCGACTAAAAAAGTTTGTCCGGAGCATAAAGTTTGTAAGAGTACATATAAGCCTAAGGAATAATGCAAGGGCGTTAAACAAGTCACGTATTTTTTTGGTTGAAAAACTGGAATGGAATGAAAAATTTTAAAGCTTTCCAGCCAACTAATTTGATTGCGAATAAATCCTTTTCTCTCACCAGTTGTCCCCGAAGTAAACCCAATAAAAAGCGTATCTTCAGGAAAAATTAGAGGTGGTCTATCTGATTGAAAATAAACAAATTCTCTTCCCCATAATATCGAAGTGGAAAATTCTCGAGAAAGTTTTCTTGCGTATTCTAATGTGTTTTCTGATGACAAAGGTACAAAAATTTTTTTCGCTAAAATGCAACCGATCAGTTTATAAATCGTTTCAAGCTGCGGCTTCATAGGAAGAAATACCACTGGTTCAGATAATTTTTGAATTCTTTGTTGATACTTCTTACTGATTTTCTGTAACTCTCCATAGCTAATTGCTTGATCATGATCTAACAGCGCAATTTTTGCTGAAGGTATTTTATCAAAAGGAATCATTTTTCTACCCCAAGGTAGGTGAATTTTTGTAATCGTTGATGAATAATCGCCGCGATAATTGCTTTAACCGTATCAATCGGAACAAAAAAAGCTGCCATTTTCAAACCTGTTAGCCATGAAACATGGCTATAATATGCCAGAGAAAAACTTCCCATAAAATCAATAAATAGAGTACCGCCAATCAAGTATGCTAACATGATTTTCCAAAAACTTTGTGTACCTAATTTTTCCAAAATCAAACAAATAATTACGGAACAAAACAAATAGCCTACTAAAAATCCACCACTAGGACTCAAAAAAATTGCAGCGCCTCCCCGACCACCAGATAATAATGGCAACCCTATAAAAACTAAACTTAAAAAAAGCCCCGTCGTCAGCACGCCGTATTTTTTCCCTAAAAAGCCTCCCGCTAACATGATGATCATATTTTGTAAAACTACAGGTATCCCTAAAGCTGGAACTGGAATTGCTACCATGCCTGAAACTATTGTTAAGGCTAAAAATAACGCCATTTTTGCCATAGTATCAGTACTTAATTCTTTTGATGCTTTTATTTTCGTTTTCATTTTTATGCTTCCTTTTCCACATTTTTTAATTTTCAGCTAAAGCAATGGTAAAACCTAATTCCCATCTTTATATCGGTAGCAATCGTAATGTCATCTGTAGTCAACATATCTCCCGAAATAGCAGCGTTTGCTCCTGCTTGAAAACAGGCACGACCTTTATCTGCTAAAAGTTTTCGGCCACCAGCTAAACGAATAAAGACATTCGGTAGAATAAAGCGTTATAACGCTCCGATTTGGTAAACTTTTTCTATCCCTAAAGGCACGCGATTTTCATATTCTGTTTCTAAGATTGGATTTAATATATTTATAGGAACACTTTCAATACCTAATGACTATAAAGAAAAAGCCAGATCAATTTGGTCTTGCCAACTTTCGTCCATTTCAAAAAGTCCACCACTGCAAACAGTCATTCCACAAGCTTGTGCTGCCTTAATTGCTGTTACTTTATCGTGAAAAGTATGGGTTGAGCACATTTCTGGAAAGTAATTTTCTGACGTTTCTAAATTATTGTGCATCCGTGTCATGCCAGCTTGATACAACCGATGATATTGTGTTTCTTCTAATAAACCCAATGAATCGCAAATTTTTACTAGTAATTCTACATTCATTTTTTCAACAACATTACACAGTTGATTAACGTCTCGAGTATTTAATTGTTTCACAGAAGTGGCAATTGAATACCGTAAAGCGCCTTGCTCCCCATTGTATTTTCTCTAACCATAAATTTTTTCCATTAGCAAAAGTGGATACTAAGGTACCACTGCTTGGCACTCCACTGATTACACACAAAATTTACAATCTTCATTACACATACCACTTTTAGCATTAATAATCGTACATAAATCAAATAGGTTGCCTCAAAAATAATGGCGAATTTCATTGGCTGCCTGTGTCACTTCTGCTAGTGGCTTTTTGCAATAATATCGCTACTTCTTTTTTTGAAAGCTGGTCTTTGTTTTTTTACCTTTTCTTTTAACTTCTTCACTTTACTCATTTAACTTTTGAATCCAATCTCTTTCTTTTGTTAACCAAATTATAAATTGTGGTTAACAATAAAATATCACACTTATTTCCACTTGGCAATAACTTTTGTTGTAAAAAAAAATAATGATATTCAGCTAATATTAGATATAAATATAAAAAAGACTTTTACTTGTTAAAAAAGTTTAAAAAAATCCCTCTCCAAATTAACTATGCATCTATTAGCAATCCAACATACAATTCGAGTATTTCTAACGTTAGCATCGTACTACGGGTATGCCTCGAGTTTAATCTAATGGTAACTCCCTTTTTCCTTATATAATTTTAGATAAAACAGCACAGCAAACAAGAAATGATAGGCTCCCTATAAATCCTGCAAATAAAAAGTCAACCATAAATTACTATAAGGTTCATCTATTTTTGAAGGCACAACAAATATAACCACCGAAAATCGCTGGTTTCAAATTGATTCTTCCTGGATAGTATTATTCGATTTCTGGGAGAAAAAATAGATATTCTTTTACTCGTCCGTAATAGATACGTAAAAATTTATTTGCACCTGCAGTCATATAGACATAGTAAGATTTTCCTTAAGCTCTTTTTCTTGAAATGAACATATAAACAGGCTCGTCTTAAGTTGAGCTTTTCACTAAGACATTCATTACTTGGAAAAGTGTCTTGCGAAGCTGAGCAGATCCACGCTTACTAGTACGGACACCTTTCATTGCCATGATCACATGGTATTCGGTCAATTGAGCCATTTGTAAACGAAGCTGCTCAATCGCCTGCATAATCAACGTTTTTGTCATTCGATCTTTTGGTAAGATAGCAACCAACTCTTTGGACTCTTCATAAATTTGTGCAGGTTTATTTGGCTGAAAATCATAACCTTTACATCTGTAAAACTTCTGATATCGTTCGATGAAAGCAGTAAAAGACATGTTTCTAACACAATCAACATACCAAAAAATTGTGACAAAATCGACCCATTTCTGGCTCCCGTTACTTCGAACGGGATTGGCGAAAAAAGCATTAACTCCGGGGAAAGTTTGATCCAAAAGATAAATAAAATTATTTTTGTGTAGTGACCCCCAAAAGTTAAACTTTTGGGGGTCACTACATCTTTAATTGTCTTAACTCCCTTCAAATAATAAATTCTACATAGAGAAGAGAATCTACTTCCTATTTTAAAAAGACTTATTTTCCTATTTTGAGAAAAGAGAAGAGAAACAAAATCCTTAAAAATAGTTCCCCTATAAGGAGGTTTCTATGTAGTTAAAACTATTATAACTAAACGTAAATAAAATAAATTACATAATTATTATTTCTATTTATTCAAATAAAGTAGTCTATCTAAGCAACTATGTTAAGTATTATACAAAAAATGCGAATAACGAGTCTTTTTTGAGAGTGTAATATTAACTGTGTAAGTAACCACTGGGCTATGGTACACTTTTTTGACTATCAGTTACATTACCGGAAGGAATGAACTCTATTGAGAAAAACATATGATCGTGAATTTAAACTAAAGATTTTACGGGATATCCTTGAGAAGAAAGTAGCTACCAAAATAATATCTGAAGAGTACAACATATCTCGTCCAACAATTTCCCGATGGGTTTCAGAATATCGTCGATACGGACCCCAAGAATCGCTCAACAGCTTTATGATGAGGGAATCGAAACCAATAAACGTGTTATGGCAATCCTTATGCGTAGAATGAATTTATGCGCAAAAGGATTTCATCGACGACAATCTTCTTATGGCAGAGGAAAAGCATAGTAAAAGAAAATTTATTGAATCGACAATTTGAACAGAGCCAAATCGATGCTGTTTGGGTGACAGATATTACTTACATTCCTTGTAATGATGCTCGCCTTTATTTGTCCACCTACATTGACTTAGCAACTCGTATTCCACTTTGCTATATGGTGGATTCAAACATGAAAAAAGAAATTGTCATCAATTCATTACAAATTTATAAATGAGAATTTCCTACGGTAATTCATTCCGATAGAGGTAGCCAATATCGGTCTCTTAGCTGTCAAGAGCTGTCGACCGACCACCACATCACACATTCAATGGGACAACCTGGAACTCCTATTTACAATGCGGTAATCGAATCGTTTCATCGATCAATCAAACGATAATTAATCGAACCCAACAAGTATAAAAGTAAAATAGAGATGAAGGTGTTGATTCAAGATTATTTAGAAGACTACTATCCAAACAAAAGAATCCATACAAAATTTATGATAACTCCTCAATAATTTGATGCGAAGAAAGGAAGTAATCTATCCGACTGTTAACTAAACTTTTGCAGGTCCCATCTGACTATTGTCCCACTATCTTATTCCGTGAAAATTAAATTTTCTATACCTACTCATTGGCAATATTTCAGGGTTTTCTAGAAACAAAACAAGTCAGTTTAACAATCGGTCGAACATTATTTTTCAAAATTACTGCGGTTTTTTACTTTCCACCACTAGTATACTACAATTTATGCCTTTAATCCTTCATGGTGAGTAGGTTCGCGAAGTCATATATGTTCCAAAACTATTTAATATGACTAATACTATTAAAAAACTACTCCTAGGAACCACTCTATTTATTAAATAGGAAATACATGTGTTTAGTAAGAAAAGAAAGAGAGAATTTATCAGTAATACCCATGATAGATCAATGCTTCGTAAGGTCTTAAAGTAATAATTTTGGACAATACCCTCGAAGAATCATAGTAGTTTGATAAAAGTAATTTGAAGTTATCTAAGTTAAACTCATCAGGCACTTCATAATTTACTTTGTATTTTGAAAATGAGCAAATGACAATTAATTTTTCATTGTTGTATTCGCGGACATAACTATATATGTCTGAATCTGTTTCATTAATCAAACGATAATCACCTTCAATAATCACTTCATAATTTTTACGTAATAAAATTAATTTTTTGTAATGATAAAAGACTGAATTTTTATCATTTAAAGCATTCTCAACGTTAATCTGCTTATTATCTGGAGAATAAGTAATCCAAGGAACTGTTTCTGAGAAACCAGCATTTTCTTCACCATTCCACGGCATTGGTGTCCGAGCATTGTCACGAGATTTCAAATAGGAAACTTTTTTAATATATTCTTCAGTTTCACCATTTTCTCGCATTTCTTGAATAAAATATCTTGTTTCAATATCTTTATAGTCCTCTAAAGAAGGAAACGGCACATTTTTCATCCCAATTTCTTCCCCCTGAAAGACATAAGGCGTACCCTTCATCATATGCAACAATGTTCCTAGCATCTTACTCGATTCCACACGATAGTTTTCTTCATCACCAAAGCGGGTTACCATACGAGGTTGATCATGGTTATTTAAATAGAGGGAATTCCATCCGTTTTTTAATTGATATTGCCATTTTGTTAACGTGTCTCGCAAATCACTCATTTTAAAACGAATATCAGAAAATTTTCCGTATTTTCCATAATCCAAATGCATATGATCAAAATGAAAAACCATATTTAATTCTTCTCTTTCTGGATGAGTATAAAGCTTGGCTTGTTCACTATTCGTATTTGGCGTTTCCCCAACAGTCAGAACGTCATATTTACTTAATACTTCTTGATACATCTCGTGCAAAAATTCATGTACACGAGGACCGTTGGACGCACCCGCATAATAGGATTTGGTGTACGCTAAGCTCGGATCTTCTGGATAATCGGGACTCTTACTGATTAAACTTATAACATCCATTCGAAAACCATCTACACCCAAGTCAAACCAATCTTTCATCATATCAAAGATATGTTGACGTACCGCGGGGTTCTCCCAATTCAAATCTGGCTGTTCTTTCGCAAAACAGTGCAAATAGTATTGCTTACGGCTCTCTACATATTCCCAAGCAGGACCACCGAATGTGGAACCCCAATTGGTGGGTGCGGAACCATCTTTTAAAGGCTCTTTCCAAATATAAAAGTCCGCGTAGGGGTTGTCTTTGCTTATTTTGGATTGCTTAAACCATTCATGTTGGTCGCTTGTATGATTCACGACTAAATCAAGAATTATTTTAATCCCCAGTATATGTGCTTCTGTTAATAATTCTTTAAAGTCTTTAATATTTCCATATTGCGTTAAGGTTTTTGTATAATCACTAATATCGTAGCCATTATCTACTAATGGTGATTCAAAGATTGGATTTAACCAAATCACATTGATGCCTAATTTTTTTAAGTAGGGTAGCTTTTCAATGATTCCTTGAAAATCACCAATCCCATCATTATTCGAATCCTTGAAACTTTGAGGGTAAACCTGATAAACAACGCTACTCTTCCACCATTTTTCCTCCATTACTCATCATCCTCATCCATTTCCTGCGCTTTTAAATAGTCATTAACATATATAAGTTGATTTCTTGCTTCTTCGATTGCTTCATGAATCCTCTCTTTTGAAAGCTTATTTTCTCCTAATTGTAAAATAATAGTAATGATTAATGGAAGATTCACTCCAGTGATTAACTCAATTTTACTTTCTGATAATTGTTTAACAAATTCTTGATTTACTGATCCGCCTAATAAGTCAGTAAAAACAAATATTTGTTCATCTTTACTAAAACCTTTTAAACTTTTTATAATTTGTGATTCTATAGAAATGTTATCAATATATGCATTAATGTCAATCACTTTAACTGTATTCGGTACAATATATTCTAAAGTATCTTTAAACCCTTTTGCCAAATAATGATGTGTAGCGATAATAATTTTTTTCATTTATATAACCATTCCTTTCGCATTTCGCTTAAGGCACAACACCCAATGAAAAGAAATTTTTTTCCTCACGAAACTTTTTGTAGTAAACTTTTTTGAAGGTTTAAAATCATAAAAATACAAAGGGGCAAAATATCACCCCAAAAAAAACTTCTCTTCTTAACAACAAGTTGACTTATAAAGTGAATATCTACGTTTTATAACCGTATCCATTTATTATGACGCTACACCTAATACACCGAAAAATGCACCAATCAATGAAAGAACAATGATAGAAAAAATCACTTTTAAGAATCCCCATTTTTTCTTTTCCATCAACCAATAAACAATAAGTGTTAACAAAACAGGTAGCAATGCAGGTAAAATCTTATTAAATATTTCTTCTTGTAAACCTAGAGAAACATCACCAAAAGTAAATTTAAGTGGTGTATAAACTTTAACAACTGTTGCAATCAAACTTCCTACGACAGTCAACCCCATTACTGATGCTGCTTCCGTAATGGTATTTAATTTATCTGCCATATCTGTAATCAAACGAGTTCCTGATTCATAACCTAAATCAAATAATTTTATTCTCATCCATATTAAAGCAACATTTAAAACTATCCATATAATCGCACCTAAAGGATTACCATCTAACGCCATATATCCACTAATTGACCCCATAATTGTTGGATAAAGCACCCATAAAAGAGAATCACCTATACCAGATAACGGACCCATTAACGATGTTTTAATTGAACGAACCGCTTCTAGTGCCCCTGTTCCTTCCTTTTCTTGCATTGCTATATCTGCACCGATTACGAGAGGACCCATATATGGTGTAATATTAAAATATTCGTATTCCATTTTCATAGCTTCAACATAGTCATCATCATTTTTGTAAATTTTACGAAGTGAGCGAGCTATTGACCAAGCATATCCCGTTCCTTGCAAAGTTCCATAGTTTACATTATTACTTCCAATAAATGACCAACGCCAAGCGGCATTTCTACGTTCTTTTTTTGAAAATGTTTTTACTTCAGACGATACTGTTGTGTTTCTATTTTTATTCATCAAAGTCATCTCCCATCTCGATATTGATTGCCTCGTCAGTAGAGACCACCAGTTTCTTACTTGTCAGTTGGTTATACGTATATATTGCTAAAGAAAATCCAATAATTGAAATTGCCAGAATCGGCATTGAGGCATAAGCAGCCATTACAAAACCAACCAATAATGCCCAAATATAGCGGCCTGTGGGCATATAGCGCATTAACATTGCTACCCCAACGACTGGTAGCATTCCACCAGCAACGTTTAGCCCCGTTGTTACCCATTGAGGAACCCATTTAATAATTGATTGAACTGCTGTTGGTCCAAATGCAACTAAAATTATCATTGGAATAAAAGCTTGCATTGCTACTAACAAAATACTTACAAAATTAATTGTTTGCATTTTCTTGAATTCTCTTTGTTCTAAATATTTTTTTGATTTTTCAGTAATAAATGAGTTTAAAGTACGTGTTAATACATCTAAATTAATTGCTAAAATACCAACTGGTAGGCCAATTGCAACTGAAGATCCAACATCTAATCCAGTGCGTGCATTTAAATAAATAGCTACAACTGTTGCTAACGCATAATCTGGAACCGATGATCCCCCAAGGGCAGCAACTCCTAAACTCATTAGTTGAAATGTTCCTGCAATCGCTAATGCTGTTGGGAGATCTCCCATAATCAACCCAGCAAATAATCCTACAGTTACTGGCCAAGTGTTCATGATTGTAATACCTCGATTATCAATCAAAGCATACATTGGTAATAAAATAATTAGGATATTCTGTAAAAATTCAGGCATAATAATTTCCTCTTTTCAATTTTATCGTATTCTGTACGTCTTGTTTAATAACAAAAATTTATGTCAATCGCTCCTTAGTCCTTCTAATTCTATAAAACTTATATATCTATAAGAATTTTGATAATGGTTCTTCTTTATCTGATGGTGTAAATTGATAAGATATTGAAATACCCTTATCAGATAATTCTTTAAGTTGGCGCAACTCTTCTTCCGAGGCGGCAAAGCTTTTTGCATATTTTTTTCGATCTTCCCGATCTAGCATTATCCCAATATTTACTTTTGGTATCTCTACCCCATTATTCACTAAATCCAGTAACACTTGTACATTATTCACTACGAGTAATACGTTGTGGTTGTCGTACTTTTTCGCTTTAAAATTGGTGATTGCTGTTTCTGTATCAATTAAAGACATTCCAGTCCCTGCTGGCTTACTCATACGCATTGCTGCTTTTCTAGCCTCATCTCCTGCCACAACATCATCAACTACCATAATCCGTTTTGCTTTCACTGCACTTGCCCACTGTGTCACAACAATTCCATGTACTAACCTTTGATCAATTCTTGCAATAATTACTCCCATTTAAAACAATCCCTTCAATTTTATTTATTAACAAATATTTCGTCTAATTTTTCTTCTAGCCGTGAACCTTCACGACAAAAAACAGGTAACGTCTCGATTGAAATGTTAATATTATAAGTCCGACCACCAATGAACTTCTCTTTTGTAAAAACATCAATCCAATTAGTATCATTTGGTAAATATATGACCATATTTTCTATAGATTCTTCTACCACTGGTACAATAAGTAACGAACTTCCTAGCATAAAATTAGTTGTCTCTTCCCATGCTTTTTTATCTTCTGGAAACTCAAAAAATAAACTTCTCATAATTGGGTAACCTTGTTCTGAACTCTCCTGATAAATAGAGAGTAAATAATCTTTTAGCTTTTCTCTAATACTGATAAATCGTAGGAGTATACTTTCAACTTTATTTCCAAAGGACCAAATCTCATTTGGTCCACCACTTGTTCTCACTCCCCCACCGTCTAGTCCAATTTTTGGAGTATGTGGTTGTCTATCACCATGCATACGTAAAATTGGGCTAAATACAGAAAATTGGAACCAACGAATCATTAACTCTTTAAAAGCAGGGCTTTCACTATTGCCACTATGAAATCCAGCGATATCACTTGTCCACCAAGAAATACCACTCATCCCCATATTCAATCCAATTTGAATTTGTCTTCGGAGCGATTCAAATGAACTATCAATATCTCCAGACCAAGCTAATGCACCATATTTTTGTGAATTAAACCAAGCAGAACGAATGAGCACGGGATTATTCGACCACTCTCCATTATTTTGAGATTGAACTGCTCTAATATAATGATAGGGATAACGACTAGCAACTTTTACCAATTCCCCTTCATAAACAGTATAGTCTTCATGATTATACCTATTCATTTCTGGCTCTGCTTGATCCGCCCAAAAGAGATCAATTCCATTTTTTCGATAATTTTGATCTAACAAACTCCTAATCTTAGAGGATGTTTTAGGGTTTGAAAAATCTAAAATTTCCTTGCCATCAAACATTTGATTTTCTCCATAGTGCGACTGAATAACCAACTTATTTCTATGATATTCTTCATAGTATTTACTATCCTTTGTAACAGTTGGCCATAACGACACCATTAATTTCGTTTTTGTTGCATTTAAAGTTTTCGTAAATTGATGGATTCCCTTCCAATATTTAGAATCAAATTCAAAGTCTCCATCTGCTGTCCAATGGAAATAATCTATAACCAAGACTGATAAATTAACTGATCTTTTCTGGTATCCTTCATATACTTTCCGGAGTTCATCGATTGTTTGATACCTTAGTTTGCTCTGCCATAAACCTAAATATTCTTGATTTATTTGAGGCGCTCTCCCAATCATAGTGGTCAGGTAATCCATGATTGTTTTTGGATTTTTTCCTACCATTACTATATAATCAATCGTTTGAGTACTCCTACTTGTCCATTTTTTCTGATTTTTACTAAAAGTGACCTCACCAATCGATGCATTGTTCCAAATAAATCCATAATTCTTATTCGATAAATAAAACGGTATTGTTGTTTGAGAATTACGCTGCATTAACTCATAAGATCCTAAATTTTTATCTAGGTTTTCTTCTTGGTAACCACCTAAACCAAAAATTTTTTCAGAAGGATCTCCTTCAAATCTAAGAATCGCTTCGTATGTGTAAGCGCTCTTAAACTTGAATGTTCTTGGTGATATTTTAAGTGAAGAGGAAGGCGAATCACTTATTGGTATGTGATCATCTATACCAATTGTTCGTCTCACATCGCTCTGTTTCCTTGAATATTCTTCTAAAACTTTAGTGTCTTTATAATAAAAAATAATTTTTTCTCCATCATAAATCACTTTTAGGTCATTGTTTAATAATTGAATCAACGTTTCAGTTCTAGTGATGGAGATTGTCACTTTCCTGTTTTTCTCTAATTCTTCGATTCCCTGATTCTTAACGCCTCGGATGGATGGTTCAGGAGAACTTATAACCCTTACAGAATCTCTCCCCCACTCTTGAACTGCTAATGATTGTTCGCCATCTCTAATTATAAAAGAAGTTGGCGTTATCTCAACTTCTTGATTGAGAAACACAGATCACCACTTCCTTTCCTCAATAATTTTAATTGAAGTTCTTCTTTGCATATTCAAGTACGCCACCCATTTTATCAATAGCGGATTTTCTTACAAAGACTGGAATTTGATGAAGCGGCGCATCCACATTATAAGTAGTTCCGCCTGCTAGTTCTTCATGGGTGTAAAGATTAATCCAAGTATCCCCTTGAGGCAAGTAAACATCTCTTTCTCTACCTAGATAGTTCATGATTGGTGCAACTAATAAATCCGAACCAAACAGATAGGTATTGTCAACTTTCCATGACATTTCATCATTAGGATATTCATAAAATAATGTTCGCATTAACGGCAACCCATCTTCATGTGCTTCTCTCATTAAATCGTGAATATAATCTTTTAACAGTTCTCTCACTTGTAAATACTTTTGTAAAGCGTCTTCTACTTCTGTACCAAATGACCAAATTTCATTTGGTGCACCAGTAGGCATTGAACCTCCTCCACTATTTGATAATGGGGCACTGTGTGGCAAACGGTCTCCATGCATTCTTAAAATAGGTGAGAACGTTGAATACTGGAACCAACGTACTATCAATTCTCTAAATTCTGTATCTTTCGGGTCACCCCCATGGAACCCTCCAATATCCGTCGTCCACCAGGGTAATCCAGCCATACCAACATTTAATCCTGTATTTACTTGATTATTAAAGGATTCAAAACTTGAATCAATATCACCTGACCAGCCAAGAGCACCATATTTTTGAGCTCCCGCCCAAGCACCCCTTACTAAAGTAATCACACTATGATTTTTTGAATTCATACCATCATATATCATTTTCAAGAACCCTATTGGATAAAGGTTCGCTGTCTCTAACGCTTGACCACTTTCATAGCGATAATTATCAAAATCATAAACTGCATATCCTGGTTCAGCCACATCTACCCAGTAGTAATCAATTCCCAATTCTTTATAGTTATGTTTGATACGAGACCAGACATAGTCTCTTGCTTCAGGATTTGTCGTATCTAAGAAAACCGTGGTTCCTTGAATCAACATTGTCAAGCGAACACCTCTGTTCACATTAATTAAGTAACCACCTTCTAAAAAATCATTATAATTAGCTGCATCGGATTGAACTGTGGGCCAAACAGAAATAATTGGTTCTACTTTATATTTTTCTTTCAATTCTTGAATCATTTTTTCCGGTTCTGGCCAAAAGTCAGAATCAAACTTATACTCGCCTTGTTTTGGCCAGTGGAAATAGTCAATCGCAATCGTTGATAATTGAATTCCCTTACTATCATATTTTTTGACGACATCAAGAACTTCTTCTGGGGTACGGTATCTTAGTTTACTTTGCCATAAACCTAACATATTCTTAGGCATTAACGGGACTTTCCCTGTTACTTCAGCATACTTTTTGGAAATTTCTTTTAAATTATCACCTGTTGTAATCCAGTAATCAATTGAATGTGTTGCTTGCATATGCCATTCTGTTATATTTTTAGCAAAAGTAACTTCTCCAATTCCTGGGTTGTTCCAAAGGAAACCATAATTCAAACTCGACATATAAAACGGTATCGACATTTGAGAGTTTCTCTGCGAAAGTTCTAATTTAGTGTTTTTTAAATCTAAAAATTCATGCTGGTATTGTCCCATCCCATATATTTTTTCATTTGAAGTTGATTCAAAACGTGTCATCGTTTCAAATGAACCACCATAATTTGCTCTGAACTCTCTTGATTTTAATTTTAAGGTTGAATTAAAATCCTTGGTAATTTCGATTGTACCAACATCTTCCGCCCCATCATCGTGCTTAACGGCGCGTAGACGAATAAACTCTCGTAACAATACTCTGTCGTTCTCATCATAAAAAGTAATGCGGTCTCTATGGTCAATCACTGCTTTAATACGACCATTCTTCACAGTAATCTCATTATCATGATGCTCTAAGATTTCAATCTCACATGGTTCCAATTCTTCTTTTGCTATTAAAGCAAAATTTTCATCATTATACTTTCTATCTGCAAATGAACGTACTCGAAAGCCATCCCTTCCCCATGCATCAATCCTTAGTAACTCAGAGTCATATTTTTTCTCAATATAACTTTTGTGAATTGTAATCATTGTTATCCTCCTTTTTATTATAGAATTCCCTAATTCACTCGTATAAATATTGCAGAATAGCACAATTTTATTTGAAAACTTCAGCATTTTTCGCTTTCATCCTTGAGAGTGAATAGGTTTGCCAATTCATGAGTGTTTGACAAAGAGCCTTTTTGTTATTAGTTATTCCTTAACAATTCTGCACATATTCCTTTTGTCGCAGGATACACTTCGCGATATAGCGCATATTGTTTTTCATATTTTGCAACATTTTCCACGTTCGGTGTTGCTGCTTTTCGATAGGATACAAAGGTTCGTGCGCATGTTGGTAAATCTTTAAACCAACCAACACCCACAGCTGCTAGCATCGCTGCCCCTAAGCCTGGGCCTTCTTCTACGGTTAAACATGTAATTTCCGTATTAAAGATATCGGCTTGCATTTGCAACCAGTCTTGATTTTTTGCACCGCCACCAACGGAAACAATTTGCTTGAATTTTTTGCCAGTAATTTCTTCCATTAAGTTTTGGCTATCTTTTAAAGAAAAAGTAATACCTTCTAATACTGCTCTGACAAAATGTTGCAGGGTATGCTTCGTATTAATACCAATAAAACTTCCCCGTATCTGACTGTCTGGATACGGAGTTCGCTCACCCACAATATAGGGTGTAAATAATAGCCCCTCCGTACCAGGAGCAATCTGATCAATGCCCGTCAACAGTTCATCAAAACTTAAATTTTTTGCGAAAGTGTCTTTAAACCAACTTAAACTATGACCAGCAGCAAGCGTGACCCCCATCGAATAATGGGTATTAGGTAAGCTATGGTTAAACAAATGTAAATCCCCTTGATAATCAGGTAAGGCGTGATCTTCAAAAGATAAGAAGACCCCCGATGTCCCAATACTTGCCATTCCGATATCGCTACTTAAAATCCCAGCACCTAAAGCCCCACAAGCATTATCTGCACCACCTGCAAAGACTTTGATAGATTGTTTAAAGCCATATTTTTCAACAAAATTGGCTTTTAACGTTCCCGTTTGCCCTTGGGAGTCAATGAGCGTTGGCAAGTAGGCGGGTGGAATTGCAAAAGTTTCTAAAATCGTATTTGACCATTGTTTCTTTTGTACATCAAGGAGTAACGTGCCGGCCGCATCAGAATAATCCATGTGTTGCGTACCAGTTAACCAAAAACCTAAGTAGTCTTTTGGCAGTAAAATGTGACGGACTTTTGCCCAAGTTTCTGGTTCATTTTCTTGTAGCCATAAAATCTTTGGTAAAGTAAATCCTTCAAGTGCCTTGTTTTTTGTCACTTGAATAAGGGATGCACCCAGTTTGGCCATGATTCGCTGGCATTGTTTTGTCGTTCGAACATCATTCCATAGAATCGCTGGTCGTAAAACCTTTTGCTTTTCATCAAGTACGACCAAGCTATGCATTTGGCCGGAAAAGCTAATTCCGACCAAATGTGCACTAAAATCAACGACTTGCTCTGCGAGAGTATCAAAGACTTTTTCACATGCTTTTGTCCATTCAACAGGGTCTTGTTCACTATAATCGGATTGTAAATGAATTAATGGATATTCTATACTGGCCCGATAAATGACTTCTCCTTGCTCATTTAACAATAACCCTTTTAGGGCACTCGTTCCTAAATCTAATCCTAAGACATATGCCATATTTTTTCTCCTTTAGCGTTTAAAATAAGTAATCATTTAAACGTGATTTGACAAACTCTAAGTGATTGGACTCCACTTTTATTTCTTCATTTTTCAATGCATAATAAGTTAAACTTTCTAAATCTTCATCACCTGAGACAATGCTTGCGCCAATCCCTGTATGATAGCTTGCATAACGTTTTTCTTTGATTTCATCAAAGAAGCGGTCTTCTTTTAGCGCAGCCGCCGCTTTTAAGCCACGTGCATACGTGTCAATGCCAGCAATGTGCGCTAAGAATAGATCATCCATTTCAAAAGAAGAACGGCGAACTTTCGAGTCAAAGTTAATTCCACCAGGGGCAATTCCACCATTTTCTAAAATCTCATACATTGCTAACGTCGTATCAAAGACATTCGTTGGAAATTCATCCGTATCCCAGCCAAGTAATGGATCGCCTTGGTTGGCATCAATCGAACCTAATGCATCGTAACAACGCGCTACGTTTAACTCATGTTCAAATGTGTGACCGGCTAATGTTGCATGGTTAGCTTCTAGATTTAATTTGAAGTTGCCTTCTAAATCATATTTTTGAATAAAGGCCATGGCTGTTGCTGCATCAAAATCATATTGGTGCGTAGATGGCTCTTTTGGTTTTGGTTCAATTAAGAATTGAGGTTTGTGTCCGATTTTTTCACCGTAAACAACTGCCATTTTGAATAACCGGGCAATATTGTCTTGCTCAAATTTCATATCGGTATTTAATAGTGATTCGTAACCTTCACGACCACCCCAGAAAACATAATTTTCGCCACCTAATTTTTTACTAATGTCTAAGCCTTTTTTCACTTGTGCTGCGGCATACGCAAAAACATCCGCATTGCTTGAAGAAGCTGCCCCGTGAACAAAGCGAGGATTCGTAAACATATTCGCAGTATTCCATAATAACTTAATTCCTGTTTGATCCATTTTTTCTTTAATCAAATCGGTAATTGTATCAATGTTTGCAAAAAATTCTTCTAAAGAATCTCCTTCTGGCGCAATATCAATGTCATGGAAACAGAAGTATTCTACGCCTAATTTTTCTAGAATTTCAAAAAAAGCTTCTACGCGATTTTCCGCTGTTTTCATTGGTGTTTCGCCCCACCAGTTACGCACATTGGTTGCATCACCAAAAGGATCTGAACCATCTTGAGTCATGGTATGCCAATAAGCAACCGCAAAACGTAAATGTTCTTTCATTGTTTTCCCTAATACGATTTCCTCTGGGTTATAGTGACGATACGCAAAAGGATTGTCTGTATGTTTCCCTTCGTACTGAATTTTTCCGATGTTTTCAAAATATGCCATGTTTGTTTCCTCCATTTTTTGTTTTTATATTTGCTTCCTTATTTCCCATCCTTTATAGTGAGAGAAGGAAAGGAGTGAGCTGATGTCTACTACTGAATTTGAATTAGTCGAACACCATAAGTTACAAGGAATTAAAGCCTTTTTAATTGATATGAATTATCGTCGACCACATTTGCATTCGGACTTAGAGATTATTTATGTCTTACGCGGAATTCTCGTTTTAACGATCGATTCAAAAACTTATTACGTGCGTAAAAATGAGTTTATTGTGATTAATGCTTACCAGCTACATGAATTAGCGACGCCACAACAGGTAAAATTGTTAATTTTACAAATCAAACCAAAAGAATTTGAAGCTTTTTTTCCACAAATTAATGAAATTCTTTTTCAAAATCAAGTTTTAACCAAAACCAATTTGGCGAATTTTACGCCTGTCAGACAACATTTTTTACAAACTTGTCTGGTTTATTTTCAAGAACAATCTTTCTTTCAGTTAGAGTGTCATGGCTATGCAGCTTTAACGCTGTTTGCCTTAATTGAACAAGTACCGTATGATACGGTTTCTGAAAAAGAACAAAATACGCTTTTATCACGTGAAGAGCGTCTTCGCCGAATAATTGATTATATCCAACAACATTTTCATGAAAAATTACTTTTAGCCGATTTAGCTAAATACGAAAATTTATCCATCAACTACCTTTCTCATTTTTTTCAAAATCATCTCGGTATGTCGTTTCAAAATTATTTAAACCATATTCGCTGTGAGAAAGCTCGTTCCTTAATCAAAAATACCAAAATGAGTTTACTAACGATTAGCGAGGCTTGTGGTTTTTCTGACTTGCGTTACTTAAATCGAGCGTTTGGGCATATTTATCACTTAACACCCAAAGAATATCGTAAACAACTACAAATTGATACAACACATCCTGAAAGAGAACCCAAAAAAAATTTTCGAGAACAGGAATTGATCCATAATAAAGCCGAAAGTCTAGTCGTTACATCTCAATTATTGGTAAACGACTTCTTTGACAAATAAGTGCATTGCGTTAAAACGCTTTCATTTTTATGCCTTTATCTTAACAAGGTTTGTTTGGAATTTCTTGAACGTTCTTACTATTTTTTATAGACTATCTTGCTATTTTACTTCATTCATGGACAAATCGTTTAAAGAGTTTAATCATAACGACCCTTCAAAGAGTGGTTTGCTCTAAAACTATAAGTTGCTTTACTAGCAGCTGTAAATGGCAGTATTAAAATGGTTCTTTCCTGACTATGATACTATAGTTCTGCAATAATCATTTTTGTTCTTAAAGTTCGAAAAGAGCAGCGACCAAACATAATTTGTTTAATCTTTTTCAATTTATTTGCTTTTCCTTCAACCAGTCCATTTGATAGTTCTGGATAGATCATGGCATTTTCTATGGCATATTTGTCTCGTTCCAGTCCATTGATGAATTTATTTAATTCTGAGTTTTCCAGTTCTCTGACTTGTTCCACCCATTGATTCAACTGCTCAAAACTGCAATCAGACAAGATTTTTCGGAATTTCTGAACGAATTGGATAATAGTGACCAACAAAGGCGAGCTTTCAAGAACCGTTTTTGACACATTATCTAATTGACTCCAGTTCAAAGAATATTTAAAAATAAGCCGATTGATTGGCCTTCTATATACTTTGGGTCGTGACACATCAGTGTACGTTTTAGTTAGAACTTGTTTATAACTTCTTTGAAAGGTTTCTAAAGTGCGGTCTTAACCTGCTTCGACCAAGACTTCATAGGCTTGATTTAGCTTTGAGCGGATAGTCATTGTTTTTACCAATAGATTTTTATACTGATCCAAGCTGATAAGTGTTTCTTTTCGCTGATGTTCTGCCAATATAGTGACCGAACGGCCCCGATACCGTTTGATGATTCTGGTATCCAGAGAAAAATATCGACTAATATTAGCGAAGAGCCAACATAATTCTCTTTTTTGACAAACTTGTTCTACTAAGTTCTGTTTGACTTACTGACTGATCGTGGGTGCTGTTCTTTCAGGCGACAAAACCTTTTCAGATTTTGTTTATATTTGACTAGGAATCAACGGTCCAATAGCTTGAAGGTCATTGACGGTAAGTGATTTTAACACATGGAAACGATCGGCAATTTGTATTGCTTCAGGAAAAGCTTGAGAAATGGTATTCCGAAAAGCTGCTGTGCCATCTCGAATGACAAAGGGCATACTATTCCTTTATCTTTAGTCAGTTTGATGACCTCTCTGACTTTCGGGCGGCCATGTCCCAGACCGTTGGCAATAGCACGAACACTAATACTTCATTAGCCAACTCCAATATCCTACAATAATGATTCATAAAAAAACTCCTGTATAAGAATTTGCACAAGATTGTACATCATCATTATATAGGAGGTATTGTCTATAAAATTGAAGGTGGTACTTTATGGTACTATTTGTGTCACTGAGTGGTAATAATCGTGTCATTGAGTGGAATTTCGGTCAGGATTGCTTTTCTTTCTGCCCATAATAAAATCACCTCATAGACTCATTTCAAGAAAAACTGTGAAGCAACCATTTATACATGATTATTGGCTAGTTACATAGTTAATATTACGTTACCTAAAAAAATGGTTATGTTGCATAAGTTTAAAGAAATTCCTTACTTTTTTAGTACAGAAACATATGCTAAACCAAAATTCATTACAATATCAGCTCATTAAGTACCAAGGATACAATACTCCCTATTGAGCTAACTTTAAAATTTCAAAGATATCTTCATTGTAAAGTGGTTTTAAATGACCAACATGTTGAGTGTTTCCATTTGTCGCACGATTTGCCATCGATTCAAACTGCTTATCATCAATACTCATTTCATTCAATATTGTTCTCATACCCAATTTAACAAAGAATTCTTTCGTTTTTTCAATTGAATACTCTATGATTTCTTCATCAGAACAGATAATTGGATCAATATTAAAAATCCGTACACCATATTTTACGAATTGTTTAGGGTTAAATTGACTAACATATTTCATCCATGCTAAAGTAACAACACACATCTCTTCACTATGAACAATTCCATATTAACCACTTAATTCGTGCTCAATTCGATGAGAACCCCAATCAGCTTCACGTCCTAGTTCTAAACTATTATTGTGAGCAGTGATAGCAGTAAGAGACATTTCTGCCCTTAAATTATAATTTTGTAAATCTGAAATCAACTTAAGCCCTTTTATAAGTGTCAATTTAATAGCTCCCTCTAATAAAAAATCTGTTAAATCCGTATGTTCTACTTCACTAAAATAGCGTTCTAAAAGATGGGATAAAATATCAGCAGTACCAACGGGCTATGGTACACTTTTCTTGACTATCAGTTACATTACTGAAAGGAATGAACTCTATTGAGAGAAACATATGACCGTGAATTTAAACTTAAGATTTCTCAGGATATCCTTGAGAAGAAAGTAACTATCAAGAGACTCTCTGAAGAATACAGTATCTCTCGCCCAACAATCGCTCGGTGGATCTCAGAATACCGTCGATACGGAAAAAATGCTTTTGCCGGACAAGGAAGAAGATTACCTGATAAAGCATATTTCTACATTCTTGAGCAGGAAAATAAACGACTAAAAGAGGAAAATGACATTCTAAAAAAGTTCAACACTTTTGTGAAGCAAAAAAAGTAGTTCGTTTTGAGTTTGTTCACAAACATCATCAACAATATTCAGTTCAAGCATTATGCAAAATTTTAAATGTAAGTAGGCAGGGATATTATTTATGGCGGAATCGTCGTCCAAGTAGGACACAACTCCGCCATAATTTTTAAAAGAGAATATCAAGCGAGTCTTCTACAAGCACAAAGGTCGATACGGATCTCCAAGAATCGCTCAACAGCTTTATGATGAGGGAATCGAAACTAATAAACACGTTGTGGCTGTCCTAATGCGTGAAATGAATTTATGTGCACAAGGATTTCATCGACGAAAATCTTCTTATAGTAGGGGAAAAAGCAATTGAAGAAATTATAAAAGAAAACCTGTTTAATCGTCAATTTGAACAGAGTCAAATCAATGCTGTTTGGGTGTCGGACATTACTTACATTCCTTGTAGTGATGCTCGCCTCTATTTGTCCACCTATATTGACTTAGCAACCCGTATTCCACGTTTCTACATGGTAGATTCACGCATGAAAAAAGAAATTATCGTCCAGTCATTAGAAATTTACAAAGGTGAATTGCCTACGGTAATTCATTCCGATAGAGGTAGCCAATATCGTTCTCTTACCTATCAAGAACTGTTGACCGACTATCATATCACACATTCAATGAGCCAACCTGGAACTCCTGTTGATAACGCAGTAATCGAATCGTTTCATCGTTCAATCAAACGAGAATTAATCGAACCCAACAAGCACAAAAGTAAAATAGAAATGAAGGTGCTGATCCAAGACTATTTAGAAGACTACTATCCAAACAAAAGAATCCACACAAAATTTATGATGACTCCTCGACAATTTGAAATGAAAAAAATAAGTAATCTAACCGGCTGTTAATTAAAGTGTTGCAGGTTCCGTTGTTCTTTCTCAATCAGAAATTTCTTTCAAATCTGGAATAGTAATACTGATTTTATTTTTCATAGATAAAAGCCTTCATCTTAAATAACATTTCAAATTTCATTTTTTGAACATTGTCCGTTTTATTAAGCTTCCTGATTCATTAAACCATTAACGAAATACGTACATAATTATACCAACTATACCAACGTATATAACTGTCAACAATTACTGTAGCTTCTTCAATACTTTTAAATTTTGTAAATATACATATTCACTTTTTTAAATTGATTGATAGCTGTCAATTCTCCCGTTATCTAGATAATACCCTTTTTCGGGAATAGAAATGTTTGATACCATATCTACTCAGATTATATATGTCTTTAGCTTCTTTACTTTTTTGCAATTCTTGATGGAATGCCTAATTCACTCATCAATTTATAAACAAGCCTTTCACTGATACCCAATTGAAGTGAGTGCAGAAAAATCACATTTTTGATTGCGATAACAGGTACTTCTCAAAATATCAAATAACTCAATCAAACTCACAATCTACAGTTCATTGATATGCTGGTTAATAAAATTAACAATGTTTTCTAGAGTCATTACCTTTTTTGAGAGAAAAGTTTTTTAAGAACACCAATTCCTTAATTTTCTATTCTAACTCTTGTTGAACTTTTTGACTTACTTTTATAGGACAAACAGAATAAAAACCAAGCATTTTTAAATCATGAATTAGATACCATTTTTCCAAGTTGAAACCGTTCCCGTACTAGAGATGTGTAACCATATTGAAATACAGTAGCTGATCCCTCCCTCCAACAGGCATTACACAATCTGAATTTTTAATTGTTTCGGTTAATAATTATGTTTTACCATGATAAAAAAACTCCAAATTGATTTTGCTAAGTTTGATATTATTTTCTTAATTTATACTTTCCGTTACTTCATAATTTGTATTACAAATTAATTTATAAGTTTATGTATAGCAATAATGGTTATGCTAACAATACATTTGACATTTGTTTTTTGTCTTATTTAATTAAAATTTCTTTACAATGAAACTAGTTACATGTCATAATTACGTTAGTTGTCATTTGCATGGTGATCAACTCCTTTAATCGGCCAGCTGTGCAGTTCAGTTGGCCATTTTACTGTATGCATAGAAAAATAGCTACACACCCTACGAATGGATTCGCAATCCCATTCATCCCAAAAGGTTAGAAGCAAATACTATAGTATACTAATGGTAACACGGAAAAAGACACCATCATTTTTGAAAAGAACATTATGTATATTGTTAAACTGCCTTGATTTGTTTCTCGAAAACCCCGAAACATTACTAATGAGCGTGCATATAAAAACTCATTTTATATGAAATAAAAAGCTCTTTTCCTAAAATTTTTGTTCCAGAGTAACCCATACAAGATCTACGTGAATTAGCATGTTTAAAGAAAATGTGGATTCAATCTCAAAATAGAAAAAAATCGAACACACAAAATTTTACAGACTGCTAGGATTAAGTTAACTTCATACATGACCGATATATTTGGATTACCTAGAAGAAGTTTAGTAAATCTACTGATCAATGAAGGAGGATTACTGTCACAAAAGTTGAAGTATCAGTTTATACTTCACTAAAATTTAAAATATCAGAATTAGGTGTCAAACGTGACACAATGGTAGTTTTACATCTCATTACTAGAATTATCTATTATATGTTATTAAGAAATGCAGCCTTCAGTTACTCTTAAGTTAATTAATAATAACTGAAGGCCACTTTTCAGAAAATAAATTTAGTTACTTCCCACTTATCCTTGTCTTTTAAGCCTTCTTTTTATTACTAAAAACATTGAATATATTGACAATAATATACCACTTATTAGTAAATAACTCGAATTATTTTCTCCTGTTTCAGGTAATTTATTATGGTATTTTTTATTGTTTCTCCCCAGCTTTTCTACTGTCGGATTAGTTACTTCTGCCGTTGTTTTTGGCGTTACTTCGATTGGTACTTCTACTTCCTCTGTTGATCCATCTAGGTAGGTCACTGTTACGGTTACAGTTCCTTTATCTCCTGCTGCTTCTGTGCTTGGGATTTGACTAGGGGCTTTTACTTTTAATGTTGTACCTGCTGGTACATTACTTACTTTGCCAGTTATATCATTTTCTGTAATTGTTGTCCCTTGTTTTACTACCAATTTTTCTACTGTCGGATCAGTTACTTCTGCCGTTGTTTTTGACGTTACTTCGATTGGTACTTCTACTTCCTCTGTTGATCCATCTAGGTAGGTCACTGTTACGGTTACAGTTCCTTTATCTCCTGCTGCTTCTGTGCTTGGGATTTGACTAGGGTCTTTTACTTTTAATGTTGTACCTGCTGGTACATTACTTACTTTGCCAGTTATATCATTTTCTGTAATTGTTGTCCCTTGTTTTACTACCAATTTTTCTACTGTCGGATCAGTTACTTCTGCCGTTGTTTTTGGCGTTACTTCGATTGGTACTTCTACTTCCTCTGTTGATCCATCTAGGTAGGTCACTGTTACGGTTACAGTTCCTTTATCTCCTGCTGCTTCTGTGCTTGGGATTTGGCTAGGGTCTTTTACTTTTAATGTTGTACCTGCTGGTACATCACTTACTTTGCCAGTTATATCATTTTCTGTAATTGTTGTCCCTTGTTTTACTACCAATTTTTCTACTGTCGGATCAGTTACTTCTGCCGTTGTTTTTGGCGTTACTTCGATTGGTACTTCTACTTCCTCTGTTGATCCATCTAGGTAGGTCACTGTTACGGTTACAGTTCCTTTATCTCCTGCTGCTTCTGTGCTTGGGATTTGGCTAGGGTCTTTTACTTTTAATGTTGTACCTGCTGGTACATCACTTACTTTGCCAGTTATATCATTTTCTGTAATTGTTGTCCCTTGTTTTACTACCAATTTTTCTACTGTCGGATCAGTTACTTCTGCCGTTGTTTTTGGCGTTACTTCGATTGGTACTTCTACTTCCTCTGTTGATCCATCTAGGTAGGTCACTGTTACGGTTACAGTTCCTTTATCTCCTGCTGCTTCTGTGCTTGGGATTTGGCTAGGGTCTTTTACTTTTAATGTTGTACCTGCTGGTACATCACTTACTTTGCCAGTTATATCATTTTCTGTAATTGTTGTCCCTTGTTTTACTACTAATTTTTCTACTGTCGGATTAGTTACTTCTGCCGTTGTTTTTGGCGTTACTTCGATTGGTACTTCTACTTCCTCTGTTGATCCATCTAGATAGGTCACTGTTACGGTTACAGTTCCTTTATCTCCTGCTGCTTCTGTGCTTGGGATTTGACTAGGGTCTTTTACTTTTAATGTTGTACCTGCTGGTACATTACTTACTTTGCCAGTTATATCATTTTCTGTAATTGTTGTCCCTTGTTTTACTACCAATTTTTCTACTGTCGGATCAGTTACTTCTGCCGTTGTTTTTGGCGTTACTTCGATTGGTACTTCTACTTCCTCTGTTGATCCATCTAGGTAGGTCACTGTTACGGTTACAGTTCCTTTATCTCCTGCTGCTTCTGTGCTTGGGATTTGACTAGGGTCTTTTACTTTTAATGTTGTACCTGCTGGTACATTACTTACTTTGCCAGTTATATCATTTTCTGTAATTGTTGTCCCTTGTTTTACTACCAATTTTTCTACTGTCGGATTAGTTACTTCTGCCGTTGTTTTTGGCGTTACTTCGATTGGTACTTCTACTTCCTCTGTTGATCCATCTAGGTAGGTCACTGTTACGGTTACAGTTCCTTTATCTCCTGCTGCTTCTGTGCTTGGGATTTGGCTAGGGTCTTTTACTTTTAATGTTGTACCTGCTGGTACATTACTTACTTTGCCAGTTATATCATTTTCTGTAATTGTTGTCCCTTGTTTTACTACCAATTTTTCTACTGTCGGATTAGTTACTTCTGCCGTTGTTTTTGGCGTTACTTCGATTGGTACTTCTACTTCCTCTGTTGATCCATCTAGGTAGGTCACTGTTACGGTTACAGTTCCTTTATCTCCTGCTGCTTCTGTGCTTGGGATTTGGCTAGGGTCTTTTACTTTTAATATTGTACCTGCTGGTACATTACTTACTTTGCCAGTTATATCATTTTCTGTAATTGTTGTTCCTTGTTTTACTACCAATTTTTCTACTGTTGGATCAGTTACTTCTGCCGTTGTCTTCCTCTCTTTTAATTTAGCAATAATGTTTGGTATAGAACTAATATAATCATTAATATCTTTTTGAGTTGTAGGAGGTGTGTTTACATTGATAACTAAATCGTCTAATTCTTTCTTAACTTCAACTCCATTAACATATTTAGGATTACTATCAATCTTCTCCTTTTCTTCATTAATTTTTTTTACTAAATCAGTCTCATCATATATGTGCACATTAACATTTACAGTTACAAGTTGCCCTTTATTAGGACCGGAATCATAGTATACATTACTACCATCTAATCCTTTAAGTGTGTATTTAATTGTAGTAATACCATTTATTCTTTTTGATTCTACAATGTTATCATTAAAATAATATTCATTACTATTAGGAGATTTAAAATAGTAATCTACTTTGTAACCTTCTGGAAACACAATATATTTTTCCGGATTCACAGCGTCCATGGAACTAGCATATAGTACTGAACCACTAACATATTCTGGTTTTAAATTTATATAAACTGAAGAGTTTAATTCTTCTGCCTCTACAATCCCACCTGTTGAAAATAATGAAAATTCTGTTGGTGGAATATACAAACTAATAATACTACATACTAATACTGATGCCATACCTGTAGAGAATTTTTTTAAATTAAACACCTGTTTTTCATTTTTTATTTCAACTAATATATCTTTATCCCACGTGTGTTTTTTCAATATATTCATCCCTTTCACAATAAATTCTGTAAAACATTTTTGGATTTTTTAACTACATTTTTTCAACTCCTTATATTATTCTATATATTATAAACAAGTAACTATTAATTTTTATGAAAGCTCGTAGCATTTAAATTAATAGCTAATGTAAATTTTTACATCTTGAATATACACTTTAAGTGCAACAGTTAATAAAAAAGACACATAGCTAAATTCCAGTTAAAATAGGTTTGTCTAGAACACTATTTGAAAGGAAGATAGCTATGCGTCACTATAACCATCTTACAATACTTGAACGAGAAAATATATTTTTATTATTCAATAAAGGCTATTCTATTCGCGTTATTGCTTCTAATATAAAACGTAGCCCATCTACAGTTTCAAGAGAATTAAAACGTAATACAAAAAATAATACGTATTCTCCCACAGTAGCTCAAACCTTATATTCTTATAGAAAACAGAATTGTGGTCGGAAACTACTACTATCTAACATATCTCTTTGGAAACTTGTTCGAAGACTATTCGTTGAAGAACAATGGTCTCCTGAAGAAATTGCTTATCGTTTAAAACATGAGAAATTTGCTCTCTCTATAAGTTACACAACTATCTATCGTGCTATTTATAATGGTCTATTCGAAACGGAACCCTTAAATCATGGAAGTCGTGGACTCATTCGTTCTCTTAGACATCGTGGAAAAACTAGACATAACAAAAAAACACGTTGAAAAAAGAGGGAAAATACAAATATCAAATACGATTCATGAACGTCCTGCATCCGATAATAATCGTTCAGAAATAGGGCATTGGGAAGCAGATACAGTAGCTGGTAAAACTGGAGGTTCTTGCTTAGTTACTTTGACTGATCGTAAGTCAAGGTATTTATTGGGAGGGAAAATCGAGAAAAAGTTATCCCTATTAGTTCGGGATAAAATAATCCAACTACTCTCTTCTATTTCTTCAAACAAAGTGAAAACAATAACTCCTGACAGAGGAAAAGAATTTTCAAAACATTCAGAAGTAACTAAGACATTGAATAATATTCAATTTTATTTTCCTGATCCACATGCTCCTTGGCAACGCGGAACAAATGAAAATACGAATGGTTTGCTTAGAGAATATTCCCCTAAAAACAAAGATATGGATACTGTTCCTGATAGCTATATTGAGCAAATTATTCTTAAGTTAAACTTGCGACCAAAAAAATGTCTAAACTGGAAAACACCCTATGAAGTATTTTTTGATGAAACGTTGCACTTAATTTGACAATTCAAGATACAAAAAATCATTATTTTTATTTTATAGACTAAATTTAGTCAACTAAATCAATTTTTATTTAACTGTATTACAATTAGTTTGGACAATACATCACAAAAGTATTACAAAACTTAAACTTGAAACTTATCGATTAAAAATTCATATTAAAAAAATTACTAAATATACCTTTGCACGTAAGGATATATATCATTATAAAAAGCTATTAAAAAATTCTTCTGATTTTATATATCTAAATATTAACATAAATGTGCTATTTTTCACAAAAGATATCTTAATTTCTAATATAAAATTAATGCAAAGAAACATTTAAAAAATTTTAAAGAAATTAAATTTAAGTTAATATTTGAAATACAAGTTATGAGATTATTTTTCAAAATTCCAACAGACCTAATTACATATGTCGATGGATTCAATAGTATGAAAAACATGGAGAACATGCCTTTCTCGAAAGAGTGAGCATTGAATTCGTT
The DNA here is from genome assembly GCF_051712165.1 of Enterococcus sp. DIV1420a. Classification (NCBI taxonomy): domain Bacteria; kingdom Bacillati; phylum Bacillota; class Bacilli; order Lactobacillales; family Enterococcaceae; genus Enterococcus; species Enterococcus sp. DIV1420a. The sequence goes on along the minus strand of NZ_JBIOOI010000001.1, from coordinate 1,338,585 downwards.
CGTAGAAATGAGATTACGAGCCTCGAAAATATGATAAACGCTCAAACGAAGAAGTGGTAATCCTAAAAAAAGTTGAAGTCTTACTAAAAGAAAAAGGAAAACTTCGTTAATTTTTAAGTTTATAAAAGGTCATCGAGGAACTCTATCTATTTAAGAGGCTTGTCATTGTCTTAATGTTTCACACGCAAGCTATTATTTGTTCTGTCAGCGGGATTCACCAAACCTTGAAATTGAAAATGAAACCTCAGCTAAACTGATGAAAGAAATTTTTCTTGAACATAAAGGACTCTATGCAGTCAGAAGAATCAAATATGTCTTACAAAAAGAACCCTAATTAGAAATCAGTTGTAGACATATTAGTAGACTTATTATTGAGGAAAAGCTAAAGGCTGCGTTAATTATTTCATGTGGAACAAAGGTCTCAATATATGAATCATTGCTTTTTTGAAATGATTCATATATTGAGACTTTTAATTAGCCATTCAAGAAAAGTATGTCCTATGACAACGCTATGATGGAATCATTTTATAAATCATTTAAATGATAAGTATTAAACAAATACGGTTTCAAAGATAAATTGGAGGCTGTTATGCAACTGCAAAGGTCCAAGATTAAATGTAGGAAAATATAGATTGAATTCAAATCTGATAGTCTTTTTCATGAAAACATTCAAGGAGAGTGAATCATGAGAAAAGATGTCTTAGAAGGAGTTCTACGCCACATTATTAACGATATTCAACCAAATTACATAGAGCCTTGGCCAAACAATACTACAGGACTGTTAAATGCTATTACGAAGCTGGTAAAAAAACTCGAATTGTCAAATTAAGTGCAACAATCTATCGTAAAAAACTTCATACGTTGTTTTCCAGTTTAAGCATTTTCGGGTCTAGTGTTTAATTTATGCATAAATGATTGAATATAACTATCTGGAATTAAGGTCATATCTTTCCCTTTTGGCAGGTATTCTCGTAGTATTCCATTTGTATTTTCATTTGTTCCGCGTTGCCAAGGAGCCTGTGGATCAGAAAAATAACAATCAATATTAGCAGCTTTACTGAACTTCTGATATAAAGCGAATTCACTTCATCTATCAGGAGTTATCGTTCTTCTATCGAAAGGCAACTCAGAGAATAGATTAATGATAACATTCGAAACAGATAGAGCATCCTTTTTGCAGCTTTAGAAGTTAATAGAAATCTAGATTTACGATCAAATAGCATAACTAAACAGGCTCTTCCTTTCGCACCAATAACTGTATCAGCTTCCCAATGACCTAAGGTCTTTCTGTTCTAAGCTTCAAGTGGGAGCTCATGTATTGTAGGAGCATCATTGAATTTCCCACGACCGTCCTCTAATAGTTTGCGTCTAGTTTTTCCTTTTCGTCTAAGTTTTCTACGAGCGCCACGACTGTCTTTAGTGAATCCTTTATTAAACAAACCACGATAAATGGAACGGTAAATATTGTTGTAGCTAATCGTTGTATGCTTTTCCATTTTAATTCTATTCGCTATTTGTTCAGGAGACCATTGGTGTTCAAGGAAAAGTTTACAAACCGTTTCTTTAAGTGGAGAAGTATCTAATACACGTTTTCTACCGCATTTTTGTTTGTTTTTATGATAGGATTTCTGCGCTAAAGAAGGAGAATACGGTTTTATTTTTGTGGAATGTCGTTTAATTTCCCTCATAACTGTTGATGGCGACCGTTTGATTAACCGGCCTATTCTTCTGAAAGAAAAACCAAAACTATGATATAAAAATATCATTTCTCGCTCTTGCTTAGTAAGATGAGTATATAAAGTCATAGATAAAATTCCTCCTAATGCGTTTGTTAGTCCACACCATTATACAAGAATTTTATCTATGATTTTTGTGTTGCACTTAAATTGTAAATCCGTCTATAAAAAATGAACGTTCTTTCGATTTTTTATTTGCCCAGGAACATATCTACTGTACAGTGATTGAATGATTTCCAGAATTACAGAAAACATTAGTTGAGTATTTGTATAGATTTCGATCTATTTAGGTTGACTTTGCATAGAATATTCACTCATTTCGTCGTTGCTTTGAGCTTATTCTATCGCAAAGTTTTTTATTTCACCCAGTTTTAAATCAATTAGCACCACGGGTAAGACTATATATTTTCCATAAAAACTAGATAATTTTCTTAATGATTTTATCCCTGATACGTTTTAATTAATAATCTGGGTTATTATGTTTATGTCTTTCGAAAAATAAATTTATTATTCTTAATTATGATCACGCAAACGATAGCCCACTCCGATCTCAGTAATCAAATATTCTGGTTTCAATGTATCACTTTCGATCTTTTTACGAATGTTAGACATATTCACCCGCAATGTCTGCGAGTCATCGCTGTAAGGGCCCCATACTTCTGTCATCAAAGTTTGATACGTAACTACCTTCCCCAACTGACGAAACATCAGCGCTAAAATTCGATATTCGTTTTTTGTAAGATGGATTTCTTGTCCCTTTTTATAAACTAACTGTTTTTCGAAGTCAATTTTCAAGTCTTTGTTTTCCACGACAGTTAGTGATTCCGTTTGAACGTTTTGATGACGCCAGGCTGTACGAATCCTTGCAAGTAATTCATTCGTTCCAAATGGTTTAGTTACATAATCATCCGCACCTAAATCCAACGCTTTAACTTTCTCCTCTTCATTATTTCTAGCAGAAATAATGATGATGGGCAGATGCATTCGCTTGCGAAGGATTTTTAACAAATCAATACCATCAATATCTGGTAATCCTAAGTCTAACAAAGCTAAATCAAACGATGTTGTTTGAAAAGCATTCAATGCCTCCATTCCAGTACTAGCAATCGTTAACTGATAGCGTTCCTGTCTCAAAACGACTTCCATAAAATCCGTAATATTTGGATCATCTTCAATCAATAAAATGGATTGCTTCATAATTCTACCCCTCACTTCAAATAAATTCGAACCAATGTTTTGCCCCCACCTATCGTCATTTCCATTTTACCATTGTGCGCATGGACGATTGTTTTTACAATACTCAATCCGATTCCTAAACCATTTTTTGAGTCAACCGGTACTTCATTTGTGCTGGACAAGTTTGATTGGATCTTTTGAAATTGTTTTAATGGAATTTCACCGTGATTTTCAATTTCAAAAACTGTTTGTTCTTTTTTCTGGTAGACGTTTAGTTTGACTGGTAGATCATTTTCTCCATGACGAAACGCATTTTCTATCAGATTAAACAACGCTTGTTCAATCAAAATGGGATCCGCTTGAATAAAAATGACCTCTTCTGGCAGGTGAACATCCACTTGGCCGTCTGTATAGACCTTCCTCAAATGCTTATAAACAGCCTCGATTACCTCTTCTACTGGTTCAGCAGATTTATTAACCTTCATAGTATCCATGTTGATTCGCGTGATGGATAAAAGATTTTCAACCATCCGAATCAGCCATTGTGACTCTTCTTGAATATCCTTTAATAATTTTCGCTGTGTATCTTCTTTTAAATCATTTCCAATACCTAATGTTTCAGCAGTCCCTGAGATAACAGTTAATGGTGTTCTCAAATCATGAGATACGGCTCGTAATAAATTGCTGCGGACTTTTTCCCGTTCATTTTCTAACTCAACTTGCTCTTTCTCATCTTTCAATTCTGTTTGTTCCAAGATGACTGCAATTTGAGTCAGCACCAATTTTAAGTAATTGAGCTGATCATTTTCCAAATCAAGATCTGCATTTCGTTCAATGCCTAATACCGCCAACGTCTTCCTGCCTGCAACAATCGGTAAATAGAATCCTTTAGCACCATTTAGTGTGTCTGTACCATTCCCAGCTTCTTTTTGGTTATTTGCTGCCCAAAAGGCTACAGCTGCTTCGTCTTCATTATTTAATATTGATTTTTTTTCGTTGATACAATGAACACTCTCTGTCTTCGCTTGACGATCAAAAATAATCACTTCTCGTTCCAATAATCTTGATAAATAAGTAGCAGAAATATCAAGAATTTGTTTTCGACTTTCCACTAAAACATATCGTTTGTTCAACTCGTACAAGATTTCCATCTGGTGCTCTTTTTTCATAGAAGTATCTGCTTGTTTCTTTAATCGAATCATTAAATTACTGCTCATCAGGGCAACAACTAGCATGAGCAATAAAGTAAAAGGATATCCCTGTTTATATACTGTCAGAGAATATAATGGTTCGACAAAAAACCAGTTAAAAGACAAAACACTTAAAATAGAGGATAATGAGCTCCAAAAATAACCGGATGTCGTTCGAGCGACTAATAATACAAATGAAATATAAATAAGCATCAGATTTTGATCGCCAACGTGGATATATTGCATCAATTCCGTCACAACCGTCGCTAGAAAAACACCACCAATTGCAATCACTAAATCTTTTCCGCCGCCCTCAATGACTTTACGAGTCTTAAAAAATAAAGACCGCTTTTCTTCATTGAAAGGAATTAAATGAAGTTCCGTATCTTTCAATCGTTTTAACAAGCGATCATCAAACGCTTCAATAAAGATTTTTTCATACCACGGCTGCCTTAGATTTTTCCCCATAATAATATCAGTAACACCCGTCATTTTTGAGAACTCGACAATCGTCTCAAAACTATCATCCTCTTCAATACTAATGACCTCCGCACCTAATTTATCGGCTAAAGGAATGTTCGTTGATGTATTTTCTTGCGTACGAACTTGAATCACTGTCCAATCGGCAGCTAGACCTTGAGCTAAACGTGCTGTCCAGCGAATACATTTTTCGGTCATTTTTGGAAAAGCATCGTTCACCACCGTCAATAATTTACTTTGTATCCCAATTGTCTTTCCACTAATTCGATTAATATGATCCGACGCTCGCTGAATTGCTAATCCACGTAATTGGTCCAATTTTTGTGGAATAAAAAAATTTTTTAAGGCACGTTTCGCGTTTTCATTCGCATATATTTTTCCTTGTTCAAGTCGTTCGATCAGCTCATCGGGCTCCACATCAATCACTCTTATTGTCGCTTGCTGTAGAAAAGTGTCCGGCACCGTTTCCTTGACCTCGATTCCGGTAACTTCTTCAACGATATCATTCAAACTTTCGATATGTTGAACATTGACCGTAGTAAAAACATCGATTCCTGCATTCAACAGTTCATCAATATCCTGGTATCGTTTACGATTTCGAGAACCTTCCGCATTGGAATGAGCCAGCTCATCAATCAACACGATTTCGGGCTTCTGTTGAATGATTCGATCAATATCCGGCTCTGTTAAAACCATTTGTTTATAAAAAATATTCTTAGGAGGAATTTGCGGTAATCCTTCTAATAATCGATTGGTATCTGGACGATCATGAGGTTCGATATAGCCGACAACAACATGTTTTCCCATCATCAATAATTCATGAGCCTCTGTCAACATACCATAGGTTTTCCCAACACCAGCCGCAAAGCCAAAAAATATCCGCAATCGACCTCGGCGTCCATCGCCAGATTGCATTTCTTCTGTTGCCTGCATCAACAGTTCTCCTCTCTTTGTATGCAGAACAATTCCCTAACCATTTTTGGTTAGAGAATTGTTCTGTATTATATTCCTAGTTTATCTAATGCTAGGTTTAACTGCAAAACATTGACATAAAATCGGGCTGAAAACCAATCTTTTTGGATATGTTTATCGATGAGTTTACGAATTGATTGTTGAGACAAGCCACGTTCTTTAGAAATTCGGGCAACTTGAAAATGAGCTGCTGCCAAACTAATATCCGGATCCACACCACTGGCAGATGCTGTCACGAGATCATTCGGAACTTTTTTCTCTGTTGGATTTTTTTCCAATTCTGCAACGGTACGCTTCTCAACTAATTGCTTTTGCTCCGCCGAAACAGGTGATAGCTGACTAACTTCCTCACTACGTCCTGAAAAATATTTTGCCTGTTCAAAAGTTTGCCCAATCAACTTTGAACCAACAACTTGATTATTCACTGAAATCTGACTGCCGTTAGCCTGATCTGAAAAGAACAATTGACCAATGCCGGTAACTGCAACGGTATATAGCCCACCAAAAACGATCAGGCTAAAAATCAAAAAACGCAAACTACCTAGAATACTTTTTTTCATTGTTTCTACTCCTTTATAAAATGATCAGTGAGAGAATCAGATCTATAATCTTGATAAAAATAAATGGCGCAATAATTCCCCCAAGTCCATAAATCAGCAGATTATTACGCAAAATTTGACTGGCCGGTTTTTCTTGATACTTCACACCTTTTAATGCTAGTGGAATCAAGGCCACGATAACGACTGCATTATAAATGACAGCTGATAGAATCGCAGTCAGTGGACTACCTAATCCCATAATATTCAATCGATCCAGTTGCGGATAAATACTGTAAAACAGTACTGGAATCACCGCAAAATACTTAGCGATATCATTTGCGATACTAAATGTAGTTAACGCGCCGCGAGTCATCAACAATTGTTTCCCAATCTGTACGACTTGCAGCAATTTTGTTGGACTGGAATCCAAATCAATCATGTTCCCCGCTTCCTTCGCGGCTTGTGTTCCTGTATTCATCGCCATCGCAACGTCGGCTTGCGCTAATGCTGGTGCATCGTTTGTCCCGTCACCAGTCATTGCAACTAAGTGACCCTTTTCTTGATACTCGCGAATCAGATTCATTTTATTTTCTGGGGTAGCTTCTGCCAAGAAATCATCTACTCCAGATTCCGCTGCTATCGCTGCCGCTGTTAAGGGGTTATCCCCAGTGATCATGATGGTCTTGATACCCATCTTACGCATATCAGCAAATTTTTCCTTTACACCATTCTTAACGATGTCTTTCAAATAGACGACACCCATCACACGATTATTTTTTACAACTACTAGAGGTGTTCCACCTGCTCGAGCGATTTTATCAACAATCTTGTCACATTCAGATGGATAGTCCTCTCCTTTAGATTCTACATATTTTTTCATGGTGTCTGCGGCACCTTTGCGAATCACGTCACCGCGATAATCAATTCCGCTCATGCGTGTTTTGGCACTGAAATCGATAAATTTAACCTCTGATTGCTTGAATTCTCTTTCTCGCAAGTTGAAACGTTCTTTTGCTAAAATCACGATACTTCGACCTTCTGCTGTCTCATCAGCTAAAGAAGATAATTGCGCCGCATCCGCTAACTGTTCTTCACTAACACCATGGACTGGCAAAAAATCGCTTGCTCGTCGATTTCCCAATGTTATGGTTCCTGTTTTGTCGAGTAAAAGAACATCCACGTCACCAGCTGCTTCGATCGCACGACCACTCATGGCAATGACGTTTTCCTTCGTCAAGCGGCTCATACCTGCAATCCCGATCGAAGAGATTAAGGCCCCAATCGTCGTTGGCGCCAGACAGATTAGTAAAGCAATCACAATAACCAGTGATAAAGCTTCTCCTTTACCAGATAACTGACTGCTGAAATCAGTAAATGGGACTAAAGTAATTGATACAGTTAAGAAAATAATGGTCAAAGTAATCAAGAAAATCTGCAAACCAATCTCATTCGGAGTCTTTTTTCGTTGAGTTCCCTCTACCATGGCAATCATTTTATCTAAGAAGGATTGACCGTTTTCAGAGGTAACACGAATCACTAAATAATCGGAAACGACGGTTGTTCCGCCAGTAACCGCACTGCGATCCCCACCAGATTCACGAATTACTGGCGCTGATTCGCCAGTAATGGCACTTTCATCTACTGATGCAGCCCCCTCGATTACATCACCATCAGCTGGGATTTGCTCTCCTGCACGTACATAGACCAAATCGTTTCGCTTTAAATCAGAAGACTGTAATTCAATGAAATTCTCTTCTTTGATATCTTCTAAACTGTTAATTTTATAAGTCATGACTTCCTTTTTTGCTTGTTTCAAACTATCGGCCTGTGCTTTTCCTCGTCCTTCTGCAACAGCTTCAGCAAAATTCGCAAAAAGCAAAGTCAACCAAAGAAAAATGGTTATTGAAATGTTAAACCATAACGGTACACCCATTGGGTAGAAGCATAATATTGTAGTGATGAGCGCACCTAAATAAACGACAAACATCACGGGATTTTTAACTTGTTGGCGTGGATCCAATTTTTTAAAGGATTGTCCCACTGCCCATTGATAGATTTTTTTCATTTTTACTCACTCCATCTATTTCATCGTAAAGAATTCCGCAATCGGACCTAGTGCCAATGATGGTAAGAAACTTAAAGCTCCAATTACCAAAATAACAATAATCAACATAGAAACAAATGTTGGACTAACCGTGGATAATGTTCCTGAACTTAAAGCTGCTTTCTTTTTACTTCCCATATTTTCCGCTAAAAGTAAGATGACGATGATCGGCAAGTATCTTGAAACAGCCATCATTAAACTGGCTAAAAGGTTTAAGAATGTCGTATTAGCTAGCAACCCACCGAAAGCACTTCCGTTGTTGTTGGCTAATGAAGTTGCCCCATAAAGCAATTCAGTGAAAGCATGGGGACCATGGTTCGTTAACCAAGACATTACCTCTGGATGTAGGACTAGAGCCATTGCCCCGAAAAGCGTCAACATCAATGGTGTTAAGATAACTAGACTAGCCATTTTGATATCAAAAGCTTCGATTTTTTTACCTAAATATTCAGGTGTCCGCCCAACTAAAAGACCTGCTATAAAAACTGCTAGCAATAGAAATGCCAACATTCCATACAGTCCGCTCCCAACACCACCAAAAATTATCTCGCCAAGCTGCATTAAGAACATTGGAATGGCGCCACCAAGCGGTGTAAAACTATCCAACACCGCGTTCACCGAACCATTCGAAGCGGCGGTCGTACCGACGGACCATAAGCTAGACCAGCCAATGCCGAAGCGAATTTCTTTTCCTTCCAAATTGGTCGATCCAAGAACATACGTAAATTCAGGCCCGTAATACTCGCTAAAAGCAACGCCGACGAAAGCTAATAGTAAGAAAAACAAGGATACTATCATGATCGTTCGTCCTTGTCTCCAATCCTTGACCCAAAAACCAAAAGCAAAGATCAATGCCGCTGGGAGCAACAGAATCGCAATATTCTCTAAAAAGTTTGAGAATAGTGTTGGGTTTTCAAATGGGTAGGCTGAGTTAGCACCAAAGAAACCACCGCCATTTGTACCAAGTTGTTTGATTGCCACCTGACTAGCTACCGGACCTAAATGCAACCAAAGACTTTTCCCTTCCAAACCTTGATAAGCGACTCCGGATTGGAAAGACTGAACGGTTCCTTGTGAAATTAATAAAACAGCAAGAATGATTGATAGCGGCAACATAATGTAAACTAAACTGCGGGTTAAATCTTGCCAAAAATTTCCTAATGCTTTCTTTTTGACTTGTGAAAGTCCCCGAAGCAATGCTACCAGAACAGAAAGTCCCACACCTGCTGAAACAAAATTTTGAACTGTCAAACCAAACATTTGCGATGCATTTGATAAAGTCGTTTCACCCACATATGCTTGCCAGTTGGTATTCGTAACAAAACTGACGGCCGTATTTATCGCTAACGGCAGCGTTAGATTTTTTACTGAGGAACCTCCCGGTAAAAAGTGCTGTGTCATTAAAATAACAATCAAAAGTACGATCGAGAAGAAACTTAACAGCAGCACATTCAGTGCATAACGTTTCGCTGACATTTCTTTTTTGCTGATAGGCCCAATCGCTTTATAAAATAAACATTCTATTGGCTGTAAGAAGCGTACTCCTTTAGGGATCTCCCCCTGCATGATTTCTTTAATGTACCAGCCTAGCGGCGCTGCCAATAACAATAATATGAATAGGAAAAATAATCCTTGATAAATCACGCTGCTCATAACTCTTCCCCCTTAAATAAAAACAAGAAAAGATAGATCATTAATAAGAGTCCAATAATTCCTAAAATAATCGTCATTTCACTTCACTCCTTTTCAAAACAACCAGTTAAATAAACTAACTGATTTTCTTTACTCTTTAAGCATAAAAAAAAAAAACTAAAGATAGTGTGAAACTTGCGTTCATTTCTTTACACTATCTTTATATCGTTTTTTAACGTTTTTGGCTTTTGTTTATATAGCATCGATTTTCAAAATTAACGCAATAGTTTTCAAACTGGAATGGTTATACTAAAGTGGACAGAAAAAATAAGAGAATTCGAGAAAGGAAACTTTAGTATGAAACGAAAACACTATTCCAAAAAATTTAAATTCCAAGCTGTTAGCCTTATCTTAAAAGAGAAACATCCCGTAAGATTTATATCAAATCAACTAGATGTCCATGAAAATACCTTATATCGTTGGATATCTGAATATGAAAAATATGGAGAGCTTACCTTTCCTGGTAATGGCAGTCGTGAATTTGCTTCTCAAAAAGAAGTAAAACGCTTAGAAAAAGAAAATAAAAAACTCAAGGAGGAGCTTGAGATACTAAAAAAGTTCCAAGTTTTTCTCAAGCAAAACCAAGAGTAATCTATTCCTATATCAACAATCATTTACAAAATATTTCTGTAAAAAGAGCGTGCGCCTATTTGGGTGTCTCTCGTTCAGGTTATTACAAATCTTTGCAACACGAATCTTCCAACTTAGAACTAGAAAATAGTGTGTTGAGTGAGATCATTCGAATGATTTTCTTTGCTCATAAAGGAAGATATGGTGCAAGACGAATTCAAGTGGAGTTAAGAGGAAAGCATCAACTCTTTGTCAGTCGTAAAAGAATCGGACGTTTACTTAGTAAACAAGGGCTTTATACTAAAGGAAAACGTCGTAAGTATTTAAAACAAAGACCTTCAATTTATTCCTCTGCTAATTTATTAAAACAAAATTTTCATGTCCAAAGTCCGAATCAATTATGGTTTGGTGATATCAGTTACATACCAACACATGAAGGAATGTCGTATTGTAGTGTTTTTATTAATTGTTTTACAATAAAATGTGTCGGGTTCTCCATTCGTGAGCACATGCATGATAACTTAGTCATAGAGAGCCTCGAAGAGGCTATACAACGAGAAAAACCTAAAAATGGGTTAATGATTCATACGGATCAAGGGTCACAATATACTGGACACCGTTTTTACGAATATTCGATGAATCATTACTTTATTCACAGTCAATCATGCAAAGGAAATCATTATGATAATGCAGTAATGGAATCTTTTTATAAATCCCTAAAACGAGTAGTGCTTCCACCAAAACAGTATCCAACTAAGGCACAAGCCCGATTAGAATTAACGGATTATTTGGAGACTTATTATAAATATAAACGCATTCATTCAAGTTTAAACTATCAGACACCGGCAGATTTTGAACGAAATCACCAATTCTCTTAATTTCAATGTCTACTTTTCTATTGACACTCCAATATTTGAATCAATATCTTATATACATTTTAGTAAAGATAATTAAACCACTCTTTTTTCTGATTTTCAAATGCCTGTTTAGTTAGATAGTCAATCGAACCAAAAATTTAATTAAGACTATAAAAATCTTCTACGTAACTAATCAAACTCTATAATTTCTGATGTTGGTATTTTTACCAACATCTTTTTTTATCTAAAATAGCTATCTTCTTATTTTCACACAAAGTATCCTAACCTGCAGCACAAGACTTTCCTGTTGAAAATACTATCATACTGCACTAGTACTTTATTTGCAAAGGATATACTTTTGTGAATACGTTATTTTATATTTCTATATAAATACCAAAATATTCTGAAATCTTCTTATAGAAATTAACGATAAGGAAAGTAGAATAGATTAAAAAAACATTAAGTTTTTGACCTCATATATCGTAAATATTTCTTCTATGGCCTACCTGAATTTCTGTAAAAGCAAGACCCTCATCTTCTAATTTCTCCAATTGGGATCGAGCAGCTAACTCGTTCATATAAATAAAGATATTGCAGACATAACTCGCGCAATAATTCAATTTTTTTATTTTGCCATTCTATTTCTATACCTCTCTGCTATATTTTATTACTTGTAGTGTTTAAAAATAAAAAGCTAACTATAGTCAGCTTTTTATTTTTAGTTTTCAACTTGTTTATTTCATATTATTTTCTTGAAAATTTTTTAATCTTTATTGTCAATAACTAATTTTTCATTACTCCAATCATAATAACGGCCTCTTAGTACCCAGCAATCTTGTAACTCTTCCCAATAAAACTCTCTTTTAGAATTTAGAAATGCTCTAAAGCAAGTAGAATCAATTATTCCATGGTCGTTAACTTCTGTTACTACATAAGTATAGCTATAATCCCCATTATTTTCTACTATACTCATTACGATAACTGTTCCATCAATCCAATACTTCTCTATTCCATTAAAATAAGCTGGTTCTTTCAAATCATTCACTAAACATAGTGCATATTCTTCTTTTACTGAAATAATAGTAATATCATTCAAAGAAATAGCTAATATATTTAATGCTTTTTCTCTAGATATAGTATTTCTATATACAATTATTCTAGAGTAATTGTGTTTCAATTCCTTATTATGGAATTCAACTGTTAATAGGACATAATAATTTTTACATTTTATATTAGTTCCAATAGCCAATAACTTATTCCTCTTTTCACAAAGTATTGTTAAGCGACTACTATTTTATCAACAAGCAAGATTCTAACTACTTATATTTAAAGTTCTACTTGCCAAAAATTTCTTGAATCAAAAAAATGATTAGATTTTCTTTTTAAATTTTTTAATGAACAGTTATTCAGTAACTATAACTTCTTAATTATTTAGATAATCAGATAAAGATAAAGCTATGATCCTAGTATATCATATTAGAAAAAAGTTTTCTTGAACCCAAAACTGAATCGCCTTTAAACAGTGCTACAAATTAAATACCTCTAAAAATTTATCTTAATAATTAGTTATGTATTGATTAAAATCTCATAATTTATAGAAACTTTTATCTTTAAATATAAATATGAGCCTTACAAAACTAAAATTAAGCTAAATTAATGTGCTTATCAACTCAGAAAACTCAATATCTCCATTAAAAGGATGTATATAGATATACTCTTCTCCGCCACTATCTAAAAAGTATTTTTTATTTTCATGTTCAATTTCTTCAAGAGTTTCTAAACAGTCTACAACAAATCCTGGCGCAACAATCAGTACTTTTTTGACTCCTTGAGAAGGTAAATTTTTTAAAGTTTCATCCGTCGCTGGACTCAACCATTCAGATGGACCAAACTTTGATTGATATGTTTGATAGTATGGTATATCTCCCACTTTAGCCATAATTAATTTTGTTGTTTCAGTACATTCATCTGGATAATTATCTCCATCTTTTACATATGATATAGGTATACCGTGATATGAAAAGATAATAGCATCTATCGAATTATTCTTCAAAAAAACTTTTATTTTTTTTGAAAAATACTCTATATAATCAGGATGTTTGTAAAAAGACCGTATAAATTTAATATCTACTATACTATCTTTTTTAATAAAATAATTCATAACGGAATCAAACACTGATCCTACAGTTGTTCCAGAATATTGCGGATACATTGGTATGATATTGAGTTCTTCAATTCCTTTTTTTAACAATGTATTTAATGCAGTTTCTATACTTGGTTCACTATATGACATTCCAATCTCAACTTCTACATCTGGTAATATATTTTGTATATTATTCTTTTGTTTTTCAGTGTATTCCAAAAGAGGAAAACCATTTTCAGTATATATTTTTTCATAAAGTTTCGCTGATTTCTTTGGACGTATATTTAAAATAATACCATTTAAAATTGGTTTCCAAATCATGGGATGGGTTTTTATTACCCTTCTGTCCGATAAGAAAGTTTTTAAATACTTCTTTACCTCTAACTTAGAGGTATCTTTTGGCGTTCCTAAATTTATTAGTAGGATCCCTTTTCTTTTCATTATAATTCACTACCTATCTTATAAAGTTACGGACTTAACAGTTATTGTACCTGTAATTTAATTGAAAATTTTCATTTCATCCAAGTAGGTGAACTAACAACTATGAATACCGTTAATTATATAGTAAAAAGCTACTTATATGTGTGGTAACCACAAAGAGTTAAACTTTTTAGGGTCACTATATTAGTAAGAATGAGTTCAAATAAATTCTTTCTTAAATTCAATCAAGTACATCTTTTATAATCTGTCTTCTAACATGTATAATTGTTTTTGAGAAACATAGGCTTTATCCCATCTCCAATCAATTAAATCATAGCGGCGTATATCAACAATTTGACGAATATCTTCAATGAATAATCCAAATTAAAAATAGAATGATTGAATATGGTAAATCGATTTTTTCATTCACAACTCTTATAGATTCTATCTTCCTTTTCATAAAACCATGCTCTTTAAACCGTAAAATAACTGCTTTCTCTCCGTATTAATTTTTGTTAAACGTTTATTATCATAATCTATAACTGATATTCCCTCCACTTTTAACTTCTTACAGTTTTAGGAAATATTATTCAAAAAACCTACTACAAATGGAATGATCGCTGAAATTATTAACAATAATAAACTGGATTTTTGTAATAATGTTAAATCTTTAAACTGCTTTCAAAAACTAAAGAGTAGGACAAAACTACATAAAAAAGTCAACATACTTGATAAAATGTAAATTAATTGGACAGCCATTATTAATTCCTTCTTTCCAATTTACTAAGTGTGGAATATTCCTATTCATAAATTATAGACTCTGCTGTATCTAATTTCCTACTTTAAAAGTAGAAACTATTAAAGCAAGAATTCCAACTAATTATACGGATAACTAATTGATTATAAAATAATGAAATTTTTGCAGTTTTTTATCTGCATTATAATCTCTAAAGAATGAACTCCTGCATAAGACTGTTTAAGCCCTTATTTATCAATACCTTAAACGATTTATACTAATACCTTAACAAATAAAAATACCCTATTCGTAAATAATCTTGTAGATAAAATCTATTATATGAGATATTGATATAGATAAGTTCCTTATATTATAGTACTTCATTAATAAACAAAGGATTTAAAAAACTGGTTTCAATTAATCACTTAGTTTTACTGACTGTTTCAGTATGTATCACTTTATTTTCGTAAACTTCTATTTTTTATATCAATATAATTTAGTTAGCTACCCTATTTCTATTATATTACGATATTCCTTTTAGTTTAAAACAAATGAAAACAAGACACATCAATATGGCTATCCTCTATCTCAACATATAGTAATCAAAACATTCAATTGGTATAATTTCATTACCCCATTATGTAAAAGCATAAAAAATATTTTTATTGAATAACATTTATTAGTACTTCTTTTCAGTATATAACCTTATAAAATCACATATTCATAATCTACTTATTCAATAATTCATTGATTTATTCATCAAATAAAGTTAGTAAATAAAAATAGATTAAAAAATTTACTGCCGCAATACCTGCTCCAATTAAATCATTGGTATATATAAAAAGAATCAAAAATATACCTGATAGCAGAAACATTAAAAATATGGCAAAAAAAGGGGACCTCATTTAAATTTCTCCTCACTAGATAATCAACTAACTAATATTCCTTCTTTAACGTGTAATAAGTCATCTTAGTCACCTGATTCTCTTTCACTGTTATGCTTAAAAGAATCGTCACATTGACTTTATTTTGAGTACATTCTAATAAAATGGCATATTCATCTTTAGATTCTTTTACTGGCTGATAAATATGTTTGACAAATCCTTTCGAGTGCAAGGCATTACCACTATTTTTATCATCCAAATAAATCCCATTTTCTTCCGCCGCTTGTTTCGATCTTGTAAACCTTTATAATTCGCATAGGCTTTGCCAAATTTTTTTAGAAGTTCTAATGGGACATCAGACTTTTTCACCTCTTTCTGGTTTGAATCAGAAATCGAGTTACTTTCTTTTAATGTACCTAAAGATTGATTTGTCATTTCATATTGCTCCTCTTATTGATCAAACGATAAAGAATACTTATTACTATTTTCTTGTTCGACTTCATAACCTACTTTCGTGGCTTGTTCTTCTTGTTGTGTTTGACAAGCCGTTAACAGAAACATTCCCAAGCACCCTAAAGCTAAACCGCCTATTTTTTTACTTTTTTTCATTTTGCACCTCACTTAAATCATCATAATATATTGTGTACATTTTATTATATCCAAAATGCGAAGAAGGAAATTCTAATTATTTATAAGTTGTCCCCTTAGAAAAAGGAGTTTTGATTCCTTTTAAAGATTCAACTAAATTAGATAAGGTGATTGTGAATAGATCCCCTCCATATCTTGTTTTTAATCGTAGAAACTTAGTAACTGTATAGATTGATCAATGACTAATTATTTAGTAACTAACTAGGCATCAGACAAAACTACCGGGTATTGATTCATTCTACAAACACACTGGTTATAGCTGATAATGTGTATTTTGCGATAAACTCTTTTTTCACATTAAAAGGAATATCTCTTAGCCCAATATTTTCTAATTGAAATGGCAACACCTATTTTGACAAAAATTATAAGGTGAGTTGTGGAATGGCAAGACTTTTATAAAAGAAAAGATAAGTTAATTTTGTGGACGAGTTATACTAGATATCAAGTTAAGGGAATTTGAGGGGAATTACTATAAAGCGCAAATCATTCACACAAGAATTCAAACGTCAAGCTGTTTTACTCGCCTTAGATGAAGGAATACCTGTCAAAACTGTTTCAAAAAATTTGGGAGTCCATCCTAATTCCTTCTACCGATGGATTCAAGAGTATAAATAACAAGGAGAACATGCCTTCCCCGGAAGAGGGAGCCATGAATTCATTCGTAAAAATGAAATTACGCGCCTCGAAAAAGAGAATAAAAGGTTAAAGGAAGAAGTGGAACTCCTAAAAAAGTTCGAAGTCTTCCTTAAAGAAAAAGGAAGACTTCGGTAATTTTTGAGTTTATAAACGGTCATCGAGAAATACTATCTATTTCATAGGCTTGTCGTTGCCTTAATGTCTCACATGCAGGTTATTTTTTATTCTGTCATCAGGAACCATCAAACCTTAAAATTGAAAACGAAACCTTAGTTAAACTTTTGAAAGAAATTTTTTGAACATAAAGGATGCTATGGATTCAGAAGAATTAAATTTGTTTTACAAAAAAACAATTTATTAATAAAATGTTATACTAAAGAAAGGTGGTGAAATCTATGTACGCCATTAAATTTTTCCATGGATATCTAACACCGGATGGAACACGAATTAAATCTGCAGCACTATTATATAATAATAAAGAAGATGCAGAACGGTTTGCAGATTCTATTGGTGGGAGAGTTAAGAAAATTGGATAATCTATTTTAAGGGTAGCTTAGTCATTCAAAACTAACTACCCTTTTAGGGTATATTACATACATAAAACACCGCGCACTATCAACTCCTAATAGTGCGCGGTGTTTCACTAGAGATACGAAATAGACCATGTCTAATTGAAATATATCATAGTATTAACTAAATTCACAAAAAAATAGCCTTGCATGGACAAAACTATTGGTAGTTAGTGAGGTGATTTCATTTTAAACCTATTGAATAAAATATGTAAAGTTTTCCTCAATAGGTTCGACAAAAAAAGCCCTCTGAAGAGGGCATACGTCCTTTTGTAACAAAGGAGGTTATAAATGAAAAAGTTTTGTTGTGACATACTCATATTAATTCTTTTTCAATAAATTGTAAAGCGTTTTTCATAATATAGGCAACAAAAAAGCTGCCTTATTGGGGCAAGACAGTTTTTAAGTAACGTGAAAATTATGGTTGAGCAATTACATTCTAATACTTACCGCCTAAATTGTAAACCGTTTTCTGAAAAAAAGCCCTACAAAGAGGGCGTACGTCCTTTTGCAGCAAAGGAGGTAAAGTGAAAAAGATTTATTCTTAGCTTAATTAAAGTTTAATACCTTTTATTTTAATTGTACAGTTTTTCTCTACTTCATGGACATTTTTTTACCCATAAATCAACTTTTCAATACTTGGCGTATACAACCAAATAAACTCATCGGGAAATTGAACATGAAATAATGTTTTACCTGCTGTGTTTACTTGTTAGGAAATAATCCCCCACATTTAACGTTTGGTCTGGCGTATTTTCTCCGGTTCCTGGATCAATTTTATCGATATAAGCGACATTAATCCCTTTATCCGTCCATTCAAAGTCTGGTTGCCCTAATACATCATTTCTTACTTGCCAAATACCGTTCACAAATTGTAATTCGTCTACTCGGTAACCATAGCGACGTTTATGTTTTGGTGCTGGTGTTTCTTGGGCTAATGCTTGTACTTGCGGTCCTGGTTGGCTATTATTAACTCACCATACTTCAATATAATTAGGTTGCGTTACTGCATAATACTCATTCCAATTATGTTGTGTGATCGCTGTTCCTGGTTGACCACTCGTCCAATAATCACAACTGATAAAATCATTTTCATTCATCATAACACCGATATGTCCACCAGCTCCTCCACTTGTGCTCATATCTTTGCCCCAACTCAGTAGAACTACATCGCTTGAATTGAACTGCCCGATGGGCAGGACAAATATGCATGTCTGCTTAAAGATAGAGCCAGTGGGATGTCTCCATAAGTCTTTTTATTTTCTTTATGATAAATAGTATAGGTAATTAATGAAATTTTATTCAAGATATCGTTAATATACATATAATTTTCTTAATTTCCATATACGGCATCCGCTACAATATACTCGTAGAATTCATTGTGTTGTTCCAAAAAAACTGTCTAAAAACAGATTTAAGTTTTTTTATCTGTTGGATTTGGAAACAGATCATACGCTAAGACATATTGATTTTCTTTTACGATTTGTAAATTATAGCACATATTTAGCTGATCATTGTGTATGTAATCGTCTTTCATTCTTATAAATGTGACATATTTCCCTGTTTCAGAAAAAATATTTTGCTATTGAAAAAGGTAGTTATAGGTTTCATATTTTTGTTTTCTTCGTAGATAATCATCTTGGATTTTGCTTAGATATTTTTTGTAGGTTCTTCTTTTTTTATTTGATTGACTTTGTTTTTCTTTCATTTTTTAGTTGCTCTACTGCCACCGCTAACTATTTTTCCAAGTAATAAGCGATTTCTTATAATTGATTGATTATAAAAAACAGTTTCATAACGATTCGTAGCGTTACGCCAAACGAAACTTAATTAGTTGCATCTACTTTTGTTTTTGTACCATCAATAAAGATCACTTCCTTATCAACAACTTGATTGGTAATCAATTAACGGCAAAATAAGACAAATGCTTAATCTAAAAGGTAAGAGGTTGTTTTCTGAATCTAGAATCGATTGATGACAAGATAGATATCATCTAATAGAAATTCAATTATCAAACCAGAAAGTAAGCGCCGAACCACTGAGTACCTACAATCAACAACCACTTCCGACTATACTGACAGTACAAGTACAAATCGGAGGTGGTTGTTTTATGAAAGAAAAACAAGAGGTCGTTGCCATTAAGCTCGAGGGTCAGCCGCAAGAAAAACGCGCACTTCCTGCTAAAATAGGAATAAAAATCAAAGCGGAAATGCATGACATTTTTATCTACAATGGCGCGAGTCAATATCTTGTGCAGACGGTTTTGAAGGAGCTGATGGCTCATGATACTTGATTATCAAAAAGTCGCTCATATCTTTATTGTTTGTGGAAAAACAGATCTAAGGAAAGGAATCGATGGCCTAGCTGCCATCGTCCAGCATGAGTATAATCTGGATGTGTATGACGATGCTCTTTTCTTATTTTGTGGCGGCAGACGAGATCGTTTCAAAATGTTGTATTACGAAAAAGATGGTTTCCTTCTTTTATACAAGCGATTGGATCAAGGACAACTTCGTTGGCCGAGATCAAAAAAAAAATTCGTTGCCTTACGCACCAACAGATTCGATGGTTATTGGAAGGATTAAGCATCGATCAACCCAAAGCAATTTCTGTTGGGAAACGTGGTATTTTTTAATTTAAAGAAACAAAGGAGAATCGGCAAGAAACAGTGATTTCATGCGATTTCTCCTTCTTTTTGCGTCTGTTTAATGGTATAATAATAACAGAATATATATTTAGAAAGTGGTGTGATTACTTGTTAGATCAAGCAAACGATAAAAATGAAAATAACGAATCCACCACAGAATTAATCGCTATGCTTCATGAACAAATGCGTGCAAATCAAGAACAATCGAAAGTAATTGAGACACTGACTGGAGAAGTACAATTACTCAGAGAACAAATCGCTTATTTGACTAATAAACTTTATGGAAAATCTAAGGAGTCCTTGCCAGAACAACTCTCTGGTCAGATGAGCTTGGATCTATTTGATGTGCCTACAGCTCCACAACCTCTTGCAGAAGAGGTCACCATCAAAGCCCATCAGCGAAGAAAAGGGCTGAAAGCAAAGAAATTGGCGGATTTCCCAACAAAAGAAGTTCATCATGAGCTGTCAGAAGATGACCGTCTTTGCGCTCACTGTGGAACCTTGATGATTGACATGGGAACGAAAAAGGTTCGAGATGAAATTGCTTTCCATCAAGCACGAATCGAAACGCTTCAACATGTCCAACATAGTTATTGTTGTAAAGCGTGCGAACGAACAGGAGAAACTTCTCTAAAGAAAGCACCTGTTCCAAAACCGCTTCTTCAAAATAGCTTGGCTTCACCAAGCGTAGTGGCCGAAACGATTCGCTTGAAATTCAAGCAAAAGGTTCCTGCCTATCGGCAGGAAGAGTATTGGCAACAATTGGGCTTGGATATTTCACGAGATAATATCTCGAACTGGCATATTCGAGTGAGCCAAGACTACTTGTCTCTTATAGTCGAACGATTTCACCAAGAAATACCAAAAAGGAACGTTGCTTACGCAGACGAAACGACTTATCGAGTACTGGAGAGCAATAAGACAAACACCTATTATTGGATCTTTAGTAGCTCTCTTCAGGAAAAACATCCAGTCGCAATTTACCATCATAGTGAGACCCGCAGCAAGGAAATTCCCCAAAAATTCTTGAAATCCTATGAAGGATAGCTTCATTGTGATGGGTACACGGGCTATGATGACCTTCCCAACATTTTCACCGTTCGGTGTTGGGCCCATGTCCGCAGGAAATTCTATGAAGCTATGCCCAAAGCTAAAGGCAAGACAGAGCATCCAACTGCTCATGTTCTGGCAGTCTTTAAAACTTGTTTCAAAAAAGAGCAAGACTGGAAAAACCTGCCTCCAGAAGAGCGCCTTCAAAAAAGAAAAGAAGAATTAAAACCGTTGCTCAACCACCTTTTTTCTTATATCGCAACAATTCCAGCTGTTCCAAAATCGAAATTAGATAAAGCAATTCAGTACATGGGGAAACATCGAATCTCAATGGAGCGAGTATTTGAAGATGGTCGTCTGGAGTTGACAAATAATCAAAGTGAGCGGTTGGTCAAGGAGTTGGTGATGTGTAGAAAAAATCAATTATTTTCTACTAGTTTGAGTGGCGCACAGACATCAGGAGATATCCTAAGTGTCATTAAAACGGCTGAACTTAATGGTCTCAACAGTACTAAGTATCTTCAGTACCTATTTGAGGAGCTGCCAAACTTGTCTGTTCTTACCGCTGATCATTTGGATGAGTACCTTCCTTGGGCAGTAGGCATTCAAGAGAAGTGTAAATAATCGAAAAAAACGACTCTCGCCTGATTGTAGAATAACAATCGGGCCCAAAGTCGTCTAGGTACTTTGTGTTTCGGCGCTTACGGTGGTTTTCAATACATACAAAAAATGCACTCCTTTCCAATTAGTTTTTGGAAAGGAGTGCTTTATTCCATGAAAATCAAATTTTTATATACCTGCTCATTGGAATATTTCAGGGTTTTCAAGAAAAAATCAAAACAGTTTGACAATCGGTATAAATTTATTTTCCAAAATGGTGACGGTTTTTTCCTTTCCACCATTAGTATACTACAGTTTCTACATATCAAATGTACTTACGAATTCATGCGTATGTTTAGCAAAGAAACATTTTTTACTCAACAGACTTTACTTCTTATGCTAACGCACCCATTGGGTCCCAAGGTGCCAAAACAGTTGGTGCTTGTTCCCAAGCTTTTTTCTGTTCATCAGTTAATAAATCTTTGTGCACAACGATTTGATAAGTGTATTCGTCCATCCACGCATCGCTCATGACGAAGAAGCCATTTTCACCGACTTTTTCGCCCCAGCTATTTTCCACTTTCCATTTTGTTGTTTGGCCATCAACGATATCAACACCTGTTAAAACCATGGCGTGTGTCATTAAGCTTTCACCAAAGTCTAAACGTTCTGCTTTAGTCATCGTAAAATCAATATCAAAAAGATCGTTCATATCGTAAACGTCTAATGCCATAATTCCTGTGTCACGTGTTGAAGATTGTCCGACATCACAACCAAACCAAACAGATTCGCCTTGTTCCAATTGTGCAGCAGCTAATTTTTTGAAAGCAGCCATTTCTACATTTAAATATTTAACTTCTTTGCCGCCGACAACATTCCCTAACATTTCAACAGTGTATGTTTTGTTGAAGGGTTTATCTTCTGTAGGAGCATTAATAATACTTACATAATCATGTAAATTAACGCCAACGTATTTTTCAAAGAATGTTTGCGGTGTTAGATTTTGATCCAAATGATAATTTTTTTCTTCGTCACGGTATTCAAAATCAAAGGTTTCTGGCGGCGTTCCTAAAGAGATTGCTAAGAAATTATAAATTTCTTGTAACATTGCTTCTTTGTTTTTTTGGACTTCTTCAGCAGAAGCGCCTTTTTCAATTAAACTACGTAAAATTGTTGCATCTTTGCGTAATTTTTTATTTAAATAGTTGTTTAAATCACGTGAATTGGAACTGTTGCTGCTTTCAGGCATTGCCGTTTTAGGCACTACGCCATATTTATCAAAAATTGAAACGATCATATCCCATTGCCCACCATCTTGTTGTGGTGTAGCTAATAAAAAGGCCACTTTACGACTAGTCAACGGTTGATCGGCTGTTGCAATAATATTTTCATAGAAATAATTTGATTTTTCATATTTATCCCAGAAAAATGTATAGTTTTGTGATAATTCAAAATCTTTTAATTGAAACGCATTTAACATTCTATGTCTAAATGTATTTAATGCCGCAAACATCCAGCAGCGACCGCTTTGTTTTTGATTGGCCACTTTTCCAGTAGCTAAGTCGACTGAAAAGACGGGTACGTTATTCACGGCTCCTTGTACAGATTCACCTGAAGCGCTGATACCATTTTTTACTACACTACGTTGTAAGGCATTTTGTTTATTATTGTTCAAGAAATCTTGATGGAATTTCTCTGTTAATTTTGGTTCAATTGCTGTCATTTTTTCATCGTCCTTCTTTTTACTATTTTTTATTGTTATATAATTTATATTTGCATATAAAGCTCCAAATGAAAAGAATAGCCATAACTATTGATAAACCAATTAGCATTAACCAATAATTAGTATTGCCTCCAGTTTGCGGCAATATAGCTTCAGATTTCCCTGAAATAATTGAATCTTGCTTTGCAGAGTCAAGATATGTTTTTTCAAATTGAGTGTCATTCTTCCCAACATCATCATTCTTTAAAAAGGTTTCTTCATAATCAGAAGAGGTTACTGTGTTTTCTTGAACTAGAGCATAGTAAGAAAAGTGTGTAGTTTCAAAAACGTAATACTCACCATCGACATAACCGTTCATTGTTATACGTGTACCATTGTCATTAATATAATATACTTTAGTTTTACTTGTGTCAAAATTATCAGGAATAGGTAAATGTACTAAAACATTACCTTTCGGCTGAACTTTATTTCCGCTACTATCTAGCAAAGAAATATCGAATAGTTTTATTTTATTATAGTCTGATTTTAATGAATCATAGACACTACCGATTGTAATTTCAGATACAGACATCGTACTTTCTTTTGGCGTAACACCATTTAAAAAGCTGATGTAAACTCTTGTACTTCTATCAATAAGCGAGGTTTCTTGCTGATTTTTTAGAGTAGTTGTTGTTGGTTGTTCTGTTTCTGTTGGTTCTTTTTCAGCGCTTGTTGTTGGTTGCTCTGTTGCTGTTGGCTCTTTCTCAGCGCTTGTTGTTGGTTGCTCTGTTGCTGTTGGTTCTTTTTCAGCGTTTGTTGTTGGTTGCTCTGTTGCTGTTGGTTCTTTCTCAGCGTTTGTTATTGGTTGCTCTGTTGCTGTTGGTTCTTTTTCAGCGTTTGTTACTGGTTGCTCTGTTGCTATTGGCTCTTTCTCAGCGCTTGTTGTTGGTTGCTCTGTTGCTGTTGGTTCTTTTTCAGCGTTTGTTGTTGGTTGCTCTGTTGCTGTTGGTTCTTTCTCAGCGTTTGTTATTGGTTGCTCTGTTGCTGTTGGTTCTTTTTCAGCGTTTGTTACTGGTTGCTCTGTTGCTGTTGGTTCTTTTTCAGCGCTTGTTGTTGGTTGCTCTGTTGCTGTTGGCTCTTTCTCAGCGCTTGTTGTTGGTTGCTCTGTTGCTGTTGGTTCTTTTTCAGCGCTTGTTGTTGGTTGCTCTGTTGCTGTTGGTTCTTTTTCAGCGCTTGTTGTTGGTTGCTCTGTTGCTGTTGGTTCTTTTTCAGCGCTTGTTGTTGGTTGCTCTGTTGCTGTTGGTTCTTTTTCAGCGCTATTTTCATTCAATGGTAATAGTTCTATATTATATTCTGGAATACCTAACTTCGCTATTAGTTCTTCTTTTACTTGTTGTGATGAAACATTATATTTAATTTTTTTGCTATCATTTGAAGAATAAAAATTAAGTGCATCAGGATCAATAATTATATTCTCACTTTTTAGAACAATATCTTCGAGAACAGGGAATTCTCCACCTATAAATCCATAAACAAGATTATTGGTGTTCTTCCCAAATACAATTTTTCTCAAACCTTCCAAATTATAAAAAGGATTACTTCCATAAGAAGACACTGAATCAGGTATTACAAGTTGTGTTAAATTTGCAATATTATAAAATGCTAATCTCCCAATAGTTTCAACTTGATTTCCCATGTTAAATTCCTCAAGCCTTAACATGTTTTTAAAAACAAAATCCCCGATTTCTTTTAGCTCATCGTTTAATGTAATTTTTCTTAAACTTGTATTGTATTCAAAGGCATAATCAGCTATTTTACTTACAGATTTTGGCAATGTGTATTCTAAGTCGATTTTATCAGCTGGATAAACAATTAATTCTGTTAAGTCTTTAGTAAATAAAACTCCATTTAATGACGCATATGCTAGATTTTTTGAATCTACAATTATATTTTTGAGTCCAATATCCCCTGAAAATACAGCATCACCAATACTTAATACTCCTTCTGGAATATATATTTCCTTTAATTTAGGATTTGTTTTAAAAGCACCTTGTCCTACTTTTTTCAATTTTGATTCTTTATTTATGTTTAACTCAACTAAATTATTATTGTATATAAAAGCGTTATTTCCTATAGTCTCTACACTATCAGGTAATGTAAACTTAGTTAAGCCTGCAAACTCAAATGCATTATCAGCTATTTCACGTAGAGAACTATCTAGAGGAAAACTAATGGTTTTCAAATTAGTAGCACTATGAAAAGCTTTTTTATCTATAACTTCAATTGTTTTTGGTAAATTCAAATTTTCAACATTTGATCCGCTAAATTGAACTAAACCTGATTCATCTTCAAAAGTACTAAAAGCAAAAGCCCCTACTTTAGTCACACTGTATTGCTTTTCATTAAATTCTACTATTTCTGGAATAGTAAGATCTGTCGGTAAATCAAGTATGGAATTTTCTCCATCTCCTATTTGTACTTCTGATTCATTGATAACTTTATATATAACACCTTGTTCCGATTTGAAAACTATATTTGAAGTCTCCTCTGCTTTCGTTATAACTGCGTTACCTAAAACAAAAATAAAAGCTATTAAAGTAAAAATAAAAGTATTCTTACCAATGAGTTTATAGTGTAAATTATTCATAATGAACCTCCTTTAATTATTTTAATCAAAACATAATAGAGACTAAAAATAATTTACCCTAAATAATCATTTTAACAACACACAATATTTAAGGGTAACCTTATTTTTTTATTAGCTATACCTTAAATTACTTCAATTTCTTAGAAAAGTAAAGAAAAATTAGGGTTTATAGGACAAATTTTACAACTAACCCAATAATATTAATCAATATAATTGATCTAAATCAAAATTAGTATGGTAACCTTGATAGAAAAATAATACAAGATAAACTATGTGAATTGTCTTGTATATTTAAATCATATTCATATTTACTTCATTAAAATCAACTAGTGATTTAGTTTAAACAAAAAAATTGTAAGATAAATTGTGTCTCTATACTTTCTGATGCTGGTATTTTTTCCAACATTTTTTTGATTCACAAAAAAGACACCTCGAAATCCTGTAGAATTAAAGTTGCCTAACCCATTCTATGGAGGAATCAAGATGTCCTATACTGAGCTTATCAAAGAAACCCTAAATATTCTAGACCTAAATGTTACTTTTTAAGAAAATTGTTTGCGAAAAGAGAAAATAAACGAACAAATTTGTAAAGTTTATATAGGAAAATTAACCTATTCTCCAGATTCCTGTGAACATTGTAAAAGTCATTCCACGATTATTCGCTGGGGAATGACAACCGTTCGGTTGTTACTGAATGAAGTCGCAGAATTCAAAACATATCTGGAATTGAGAAAACAACGGTTTAAATGTCATACCTGTCAACGAACTTTTGTTACGGATACAAGCATTGCAGAAAAGCACTGTTTCATTAGTCAATCTGTCAAACTGAATCCGTTTAAAACAACCTTATTTAAATCCGTTCGTCAGGTTTCTGGTGCCATGAGCTTTATCATTTTAAATGGGCAAACAAGAAAATTATTTGATATTGTTGAAAACCGACAACTGCCTTATTTAGAACGTTATTTTAATCGTTTTCCACTGTCTGTATTAGAAAAAGTCCAATTTATTGTCATTGACATGTATGCACCTTACGTTTCTATAGTGAAAAAATGTTTCCCTAAGGCGAAGCTCATCATTGATCGCTTCCATATAGTTAAACACATCGGTCGGACCTTTCGAAACCATAGAATCACTTGGACAAATCATCTATTAAAAAGTTCAAGTTTGGCTAAAAAACGACAAGGAAAACAACTCAAAAAATACTGGAAGTTATTACAAAAAAATCAAGAAAAGTTGGATAGTTTAAACCGCCGTTGCCACCCTTCGTTTAAAATTTATTTGACCGAAACAAAGCTTGTGGGCAGGCTACTTTCCTATAGCGTTGAGTTATCACAAGGCTACACATTATACCAAGACTTTTTGTATGCCATTCATAAATGAAACCAAACGTATTTTAATACCTTGCTTACGAAAAGTGTTTCTCACTTGCCAGCTATTTATCAAACCACCTTACGAACCTTTAAAAAACACCAAAAACATATTCATCATGCTTTGAATTATTTTTATTCGAATGGACAATTAGTGTGTCTAAATAATCATATCAAAGTGTTAAAGCGGAATACCTATGGTTTTCGTAACTTTTATAATTTTAAATTGCGTATTTTCGTCCAACAAGGACAAGCCATACAAACCAAATCAAAACCACCCGTGTGAACGTGTGGTTTGTTCTGCGTCTGTAAGCCTCTATTACCGGCCTAAGCCTAAAAGGCTTACCAAAAAAGTTCCATTCCGCACCACATTTACTCACAGCTCCTTAAAGGAGCTATTTCATTTTTTATAATTTTTTTGTCTTGTGAACGGATATACTTCTTCAAACAATGTTAGCTGATCTGCTAAATAATATTCACTAAGTTGATTACGAATATATTCTTCTATCTGCTTTTTATTTCTTCCTACTGTATCCACGTAGTAACCGCGACACCATAATTTTCTATTTTCATAACGATATTTTAATTCCGCATGCCTATCAAATATCATTAAGCTACTCTTTCCTTTTAAATAACCAATGAATTGAGAGACACTTAATTTCGGAGGAATACTTACTAGCATATGAATATGATCCATACATGCATTTGCCTCTATTATTTCCACGTTTTTCCTTTCACATAATTCTCG
The DNA here is from genome assembly GCF_051712165.1 of Enterococcus sp. DIV1420a. Classification (NCBI taxonomy): domain Bacteria; kingdom Bacillati; phylum Bacillota; class Bacilli; order Lactobacillales; family Enterococcaceae; genus Enterococcus; species Enterococcus sp. DIV1420a. Next base: position 1,310,472 of record NZ_JBIOOI010000001.1, on the reverse strand, counting down.
AATTATTTTTCCAATACTCTCTTTATACTTTCCATAGACAATTTGTCGACGATATTTTGGTGCAAAAACAATATGATAATTACATTTCCATCTTGTGTGTGATAAACTTTCTATGTCCTTTTTCATAAGGATTACCTCCTAAACTTTTGATGTGGTGGTCGGGAAACTAACTTCATCTTAACAGTTTGGGAGGCTTTTTAATACCTTGCTAGAAGCTATCCTGGAGAGTGGGACAATAGTCCTTTCTCCAAAAGAAACCAAGTCCGATTTTGATGATTACTTTCAAAATCGGACTTGGTTTTTCATTTTTACGTTGCTTTTTCTCCATATATTTCCCTAATTTTCTTAAATTTAATGCCATGAGCGCCAAGCCAATGTCAATCTTGGCTCCTTGTTTCCCTCGTAAGTGGAAACGTTGGAACGCCAAATGAGCCTTTAGGTGGCCAAACACTGGTTCGACATCGATTTTCCGTTTCCGATAAATCGAACCTGTTTTTTCCTCTAAAAGCTTCTTTTTACATTCGGCTTTGAAATAGCGCCATGTATTATTCACTAAAATTTGTCGGTTTTGCTCACTTTTTGCTTTCGTACATTGACTACGAACAGGACAATCTCGACAATTTTCACATTCATAAATTTTTAAGTCACGGACAAATCCGCCTTTATCTTTTCTTCGACTATATCGCTTGAAGGGAACTGCCCGGTGGGCAGGACAAATATATGTATCTTCTTCTTCCAAATAGCGCCAGTTATCAACCATAAAAGGACTGTTTCTATAGGTCTTTTTATTTTCTTTATGATAACTAGCATAAGTGATTAATGGCGTTTTATGCAAGATATCGTTGATATACGTATAATTTTCTTCACTTCCATAGCCGGCATCCGCTACAATATACTCGGGTAATTCGTTGTGTTGTTCCAAAAAGCTGTCTAAAAATGGATGTAAGGTTTTTGTATCTGTTGGATTTAGGAACAGATTATACGCTAGGACATATTGATTTTCTGTTGCGATTTGTAAATTGTAGCATGGCTTTAGTTGACCATTGCGCATATAATCGTCTTTCATTCGCATAAATGTGGTATCTGTTTTAGAAAAACTATTTCGCTCTTTAAAAAGGCGGTTATAGGTTTCATATTTTTGTTTTCTTGGTAAATAATCCGCTTGGATTTTGCGTAGATACTTTTTGTAGGTTCTTCTTTTTTTCTTTAATTGGCTTTGTTTTTCTTTCTTCTTTTCCTTTTGTAGTTGTTCTTCTGTCGCCACCAACTCTGTTTCCAAGTGCTGCGCGATTTCTTCCAATTGGGTGCTTGTCAATCTATCACTTTGGTTTTCTTCTTTTAAAGAAGGCAAGATTTCTTCTTTATAAAGGGGTTGATAGAATTCGTTTGATTGTTTATCCAAAGCAGCTTCATACCGATTTGTTGCTTTGCGCCAGACAAAACTGAATTTATTGGCATCCGCTTCGATTTTTGTACCATCAATAAATAGCGCTTCATTGTCAATTACCTGATTGGTGATTAATTGACGGCGGAATAAGACAAAGGCTTCTGCTAAAAGGTGAGCAGTTGTTTCCTGACTTCGGAAGCGATTGATGGTCCGATAACTGACTTGTTCGTGGTTAGCCAGCCAACGCATACGATAACTGTCATCTAATAGAAATTCAATTTTACGACCTGAAAAAAACGTTGCGTATAAACATATAAAATAATTTTTAACATCATTTTAGGGTGGTAGGCCTAGTTGTTCTTCTAATTTAAGAAAGAGTGTTTGTGGCATGGCTTCGACTAAAGCATTAACCGCAAAAGCGACATCTGTTTCAGGAATATATTGTTCCATATCTAATGGTAAAGTTGTTTGATTGATGGTATAATTTTTAAACATAAAGCACTCGCTTCCTTTCTGATTGGGTTTCGTCACTTTAATCTTACAGGAATGAGTGCTTTTTGTGTACTTTGAAATCAAAAAAATGGGGCAATAATCAGATTTTTTTCTGATTATTGTCCCATTCTCTTCAATACATACAATAAAAATTCCAGAGGACTTTCTCCTCTGGACTCGACATGATTCTACAATTTCTCTTTATCAACATTATTTGACAAAGAGCCACTTTGTTATGCTCAAGGACTCTATACTCGCGGCGTTCACCGAAAATATCGGAGACAAAAGACTGGTTGTTGTAGTGCGCAAAAGAACCTGATTAATCAGAATTTTTCCGTTAAATCCCCTAACTCTGCGTGGTTTGGAGAGATTACTTACATACCTATTGCAGAAGGCACCCTTTACCTCAGTACGTATATTGATGCTTATTCAAGTCGAGTGATTAACTACCGTATCGACCATCATATGAGAGATGAATTAGTTATTGAAAGTCTAAAAACAGCTCTTCTTAAGAAACATCTAACAGCTGGATTCATTATCCATGTGGACCAAGGTTCTCAATATACGAGTCATCATTTTTTAAAATAATTCAAGCAAATAAACTTTTACTGCACCATTCAAGAAAAGGCACTCCCTATGATAACGCTGTGATGGAATCATTTTATAAATCACTTACACGAGAAGTATTAAACAAAAACGGTTTTAAGAACAAATCGGAGGCTATCATACAGCTTGTAGACTACCTAGAAAATTACTACAACATAAAAAGAATACATTCTAGTTTGGGCTATAAAACACCAGACGAATTTCTACTTTCACAAAATCAAATTATCTTTTTTGTTCATAAAAACTTGCTCTTAGCAATATTTCCGATAAAAAGGATTTTCCATGCTGAAGCATACTTACACCAAAAAATTCTGCTGCAGTCGCAGCTACATCCGCCATTGTTTCTCTTTCTCCAATTACTTTCCCTTCAATACCTTTACTATAAATCAGCAATGGTACAAATTCCCGAGTGTGTTGGCTACTATCAATCTCTGGATCATTTCCGTGGTATGCCATTACAATCAAGATATCCCCCTCGTTTAAATAAGGAAGTAATTCCGCTAGTTTTTTATCACTGACCTCCAAACGGTCTGCATAACGAGATGTATCCTCCGCATGTCCAGCTAAATCCGTTTCCTGTATATTAGCCATTTTCATTTTTCTTAACCTCAGAAATTAAATAGAATAAGTAAAAGAGAATACTTCGATCCATTCAAAATTAAGAAAAAGAAATAAAGTAGCGAGTGATGAGTGATTGGCGGTCTTTTAAAAAATTCCATTTATGGAGTAGGCGAGTAGGGACCTCTTCTATAGATGTTAAAAAGCCACCCGTTTTCACGGGTGGATAGGTTACTAATGACTTTAGTCAGTTGAGTAAAGTCATTATTTAAAAATTAAATTATATTATATTTTTTAACCATTTAAATTAATAACTTTTTCACTAATCTTCAAAAACGGTAGGTAAATAAACACTCCCAAAACAATAATAAATAATTGAACAATTACAGCTCTCCAATCTCCACCAGTTGCCAGATAAGCAGAGATAAATGGAGGGCTTGTCCAAGGAATAAGAACAACCACACGATTCATCCAACCAATTGAAGTAGCTATATAAACTATTAAAATTCCTAACGCTGGAACAGTTACAAATGGAATCATCATTGGAATATTGAATACTATAGGCAACCCAAAAATAATCGGTTCGTTGATATTAAAAATCCCTGGAGCTATTGATAATTTTGATACATTTCTCATCGCTTTATTTTTTGTAAATAAGAACACAGCAATTAATAAAGAAATAGTGTTGCCTGTTCCACCAATCATTCCAAAGGTCCATACAAAAGTATTTGTTATAATATGAGGAATGTCATTACTATTTGCAAATGCTAGCATATTATCATTCATATTTGCTAATAAAAAGGGATCTAATAGAGCCCCATTTACAACAGTTTGATGACTTCCTAGTGTAAATAGAAAGTTACCAAAACTATATATAGATAACGTACCTAATAAACTAGTATTAATTTTGCGTAACGGTTCTTGAATAATAGTTGAAACTAATTCAACAATATTTGTATTAAAAAATACAGATAAAACTAATGATATTGTACCAAAAATCGATAAAACAATTAATGCAGGGATTAATATATTAAATGAATCTGAAACAGCTGTCGGAACCCCTTCATCCATTTTAATCTGTATTTTTTTGATCTTTGATAATTTAATAAACAATTCACCTGCAGCAAATCCTACAAAAATACCTGCAAACATTGCTGTTGTTCCTAAATTATTATAGCTTAAAACACCTGATACATTAACTGCAGAACCATTCTGCAAAGGAGATATGTTTAATACATTAGGCATCATAATTATTAGCGCTGATAAGCATATAATAGCAACAGCGATCGCATTTTTAAAATTACGATTGCCTGATAATCTATAACCAATTAAAGGTGCAATTAGCAGTCCTGAAATATTCAATGTTCCATTGGTAATAGTTATACCCCAATATTGCGCATTATTAAGTATATTTCCTTTAAAAAAAAGGGAAAAATTACATTATTAACCAATATAGCAATGCCTGCTAAAATAAATAACGGCATAGCAACAGCGAACGCATCTCTTAATGTCCTAAGATATACTTGATTCCCAATTTTAGCAGCTATTATAGTAAACTTTTCTGTAAAACTCATTTTTTCCACTATATAATCCTAACCTTTCAAATTTTTATATCAGTTCTATTCTTATAATTAATTGAAATTTGCGTTAATTTAAATTTACATTACTATTAAAACATTTCCGATAAAAAGGATTTTCCATGCTGAGGCATACTTACACCAAAAAATTCTGCTGCAGTCGCAGCTACATCCGCCATTGTTTCTCTTTCTCCAATTACTTTCCCTTCAATACCTTTACTATAAATCAGCAATGGTACAAATTCCCGAGTGTGTTGGCTACTACCAATCTCTGGATCATTTCCGTGGTCTGCCATTACAATCAAGATATCCCCCTCGTTTAAATAAGGAAGTAATTCCGCTAGTTTTTTATCACTGACCTCCAAACGGTCTGCATAACGAGATGTATCCTCCGCATGTCCAGCTAAATCCGTTTCCTGTATATTAAGAAAGAATAAGCCATTTTCATTTTTCTTAACCTCAGAAATTAACTGGTCATAAAGTTCTTCTGTATCTACCCCAGGAAATAGATGTGTGCTTGATGTTTGAATAATATCGGCTGCTTTTCCAAACAATTCTACCGAAATCCCTGCCTTATCTAAAATAGTAGGAATTTGAACATTTGGATCAATCCCATAGCCTAAATGAATCACATGATAATCATCATCGTAAACACACGATTCTGGTGCATCTACGCCAGCAAATTTCCCAATGACTTTCCTAGCGGCAAGTAAATTTCCCAAATGAATACCACGCCCTCCAAAGGTAATTACTCTAGAAACTTTTACTACTTCACGAACGGTTTTCCCTAATGTAATAACCTCTTCAAAAGAAATATCATCTAGCGCAGAAGAGACATTGAATACTTGGCCTAAATCCGTCTCTAAATTATCTCCAACAGTGGCAACTTCATTTACGACTAGAATCTTTGGTTCATCTTTTTCCCCAACATAACGTACTTGGTATCCTTTTTCCTTTAAATGCTCTGCTACATCATCTATTACTTCATTAAAGGCTTGATTCAAAGGCTCTTTAGGTGTTGTTCCTGAGATTTCTTGATGGCCTAAAAATGAATCTGCCCCATGATGAGTTAAATTGGCTTTGCCATAATTTGCTTGCTCTGAATATTTCAATGTATCTGTTTCAAATCCTAAAAGATTCATCAAACCAAGTTTTTCCAAAGTGGGTATTTCTATTGAAGAAACGTTCTCAATAATATGCTTCGCTGTGTTTGATCCTATATCTGCAGGTCTAACAAAGGGAACATCACGCATCGCACCCACACCAAAACCATCTAAAACATTAATAATAAATCTACTCATAATTAACCTCTTTTCCTTGGCTATCAAATATCCCCAAAATTTCTGGTTTTCCTTGACTAATTCCTTTTACAACAGCGACATCACTTCTAGTAACAAAAATTTGTGTACGAAAGGTGGCAATAACTGTTTCTCCAACAGAATGTTCAGAGGAGGTAGAAAGATAATAATCAATATTTTCATCAGAAAAACGTTCAACTTGATCTTCTACTTGTCGTCTTGTATCTCCTATTACTACTGAATTTAAATGACCTCTACGATAATATCCTCCACCATAAAAATAGGATTTACCATTAAAATTATGAGAAATTTCACTGACATAAAGTAACGCTGGCTTTTCTGGTTGTTTTTTATACGCATGTAAAGGCGTAGTTCCAGTTAATGCATGACCAGGTTCAGCCTGCGTCCCGCCAATTTGTTTAATAAAGGGAATCGTTGTACTACATGATGCAGAAGGAACATTCAGCTCTGAAATAGGAAAGCCTTCCTCATACAGAATTTTTTTTGCAACTTCAATAGTTTTCACATTATTCGTTTGTGACAATGTTGTATATCTATCATCAAATAAGAAGCACGGAAATGAAGTAATGCCGCTAAATTCGATTGCATCAAACTGATGAAATGCTTTGCTTTCCTCTACCAAATTCTTCAATAAGAAACCGCCAAATTGACCTTCATAAATCTGATCATCGTCATCCACTACTTTTAATAAAACCTTTTGTTTTATTCCATGTTTCTTTGCAATTGCTTGAATTTTTTCTAATTTCTCCATAGAATAGACAGTCATGTATTCCGTACCGTAAAGCATAATTTTTTCCAAAAGGCTATCTGGAATTTGAACCAGATGGCCCACGTTACATAACGGAATATGATTCTCCATCATGATTAGTGCTTCTTTAAAATCAACTACTACTGCCCCGTGATAGCCAATAGCCATCAGCTCTTTTGCAATCAATGGATTTCTGCCAATTTGCTTAAGCATAAAAAACAGATCAATTCCTTCTTTTTTTGCACGCTCTAGCATAACAGCCCCATTAGAGACAATGGTATCTAAATCTAAAACATAGGTATCAGGAAGAATTTGTCTAGATTGGTGTAAATGAATCCCTGCATCAATTAATGCAGGATTCTCTTGTTTCATCATTGTTAGAAACAAATTAATTCCTCCCTTAGTTCTCTTTATTCAAAATATTTATAATATGCATATAAACAAACCATAATTCATCCGCATTGAATTCTGTTGAGGAGTACTGTGACAGCTCTTTCCACAATTCTTTTGATTGTTCTAACTTTTCATCATTTTGAATTTGTGAAAGAATCATCTCATCCATTCCTGTAATCGATTCGTTCTTTTTTTGTCGAGTATCTGCCATTGCTAAGTGTGTCAAGAACATATCCAGATGTTCTACGTTATCAATGACTTGTTTTCCTATTAAATACTTGCTTACGGATAATACAAATTGCTTCGTCTCTTCTGTAATTACATTGGATTCTTTTAAAATATCTAATTTTTTTTCAATCATTTTGGACTTCCTTTAATAATGAGGGATCATTTTACCTTCTAAAACATTTGTTTGAATAGATAAAATCGTTTCTACATCTATCACACTCATCAAGATTTTTTTTAACAACAGATTATCTTTACTCAACACGCAGACTGCGGTGCTTGATAAACTATCTTCTTTACTACCTTCAAGAAACTGGTAATTTAAATGGTCTAATTTTCTATCTTTTATTTCATCGTAATTCCAAATGCCTACATCAATCATTCCTTGTTCCAGAGAATAGATTAGCTGATGGCTTGGTACTTCAACGAATGTAACCTTTTTTCCAATCGTTGCATTTTCTGTTAATATCTGTTGATCATAGGAACTATGGTCAATACCTACTCTCATCCCCTCTTCAATTTGTGCACTTTTTGAATTTGAGAAGATGATTACATGGTTAGACAGATAACTTTGTGGACCAAAGTCTTTGTAAATTTCTAAGCTCTCTCCAGCTTCTATCGCCTGCATTGCTGCCAGCTTTGAAACAATTGAAAAGTGCATTGTTTTTTCACTAGTCAGCTCCATTCGTTCTTTTGATCCTCTTACATAAGCCATGCTTAAAGGAATTTCTGCCCGTTGAAACACTTCATACAAACCAGTAGCGAATCCTTCATACAACTTTGAATACGGTAAAGGCATCGTCCCTCGAATCGTTCCCTCAAGAACAATTTTTTGTAACCTTCGATAATCAATAGTTGTTAGAATCGTTCCATAGCGTCCTTGACTTAGGGTATGAATAATATTTTCGTCTTTAAGATAACTAAAGGCGTTCTGTACAGTTCCTCTAGACAGTCCATATTTTTCTTGTAAATCTGAAATTACAGGTAATCTACTTCCCTCTGACAGTAAAATTAAATCACACGCTAACTGTTGAATGGCTTTCCCCGTTTTATTTAGAAATTCCTCTTGCATTAGCTTAACCCCTCTCGATTGCTTCTTTTATGATTCGAATAATTGTTTCTGCACCTGCTCTCATCGGATTGATACGAATCATTGTTTTTACATTTTCTGGACTGGCAGCTCTAAATGTTGCTGATAACCGATAAAACATCGGGACAAATTCATATTTTGACTCAGCCCCTACTGGATTGGGTGAAGCACCCAATTCTTCTGCTTTTTCTAAGACTTGTGCAGCAATAGGCTGCTCAAATTCCACAATGATGACTTTTGATTGGGCATTTGCAATAAATGCTTGTTTTACCCCTTTTACTTCTCCGGCATTTAATCGTAACTCAACTTCTGAAGAAACTTGTGATGAAACAGCTAATGCAACAGGAGCATAAATAAGTCCTTGCAGCACAGAAATTGCCTCAAAGCCTTGAACTTGTAATCCACCTGAATAGTTTTCCTCACGCAAATCACTGAGTAAATCAGCATCACCAATAATACAGCCTACACCTTCTGGTCCTAGTAATTTAAAGGTTGAAAAACAAGATAAATCAGCACCGCATTCCGTTCCAATATTAGGAACCTTTAGTACAGAATAATTATCGTCTGTAATCACTATAATCTCTTTTTTCACTGCTTTAATCTTTTTTATCACAGCTTCCGGATCATAAGAATCCGATGGTTTTTGTCGTGTGAATTGAACTATCGCTAATTGAACGTCTTGCTCATTAATCACCTGCTCAATAGAATCAAGCTGATTAAAGTCAGCAATTACTTCGTTTAACCCTAACATATCTATTGACGTTTGGGTTGTTGGATAGACAGGGGCATCATGTAACAAAACCGTCTTTCCATACTTTTTACTTGCAGCATGTAGCGATAAACGAATTGCCATTGTACCTGATCCTCGAACAAGCATAGTTGCTTGAGCTGAGAAGAAATCTTTTAACACTTTTTCTACCTTATGTGTCGTTATAGGCTGATTTAGCCCTTGAACCACACCTAAATCTCCTCTTGTAAGAATTTCTGAACCTTTAAAATTTTGTGTAACACAATCAACTAACTGAAATTGTTTTTTCATTGCCTCTTCTAAATTGATTGTATTTAAAATAAATTTATTCATAGGCTCCTCCATTTATATGCGATCATTTATTATAAAACTAACGAAATTCTTTATAAAATTCTTTAGGATTTTTTTTAAGCATTAATTGAATACTTTTTTCAGAAATCCCACCTTTTCGCATCATTGGAACAAATTCATCTAATAAGTAACTATAACCCAAGCCGCCAAATTTCTCTAAATGAGATTTCCTTGTAATATCCATAGATAAACAAACATGATCAATTAATTGACGCTTTTCAATTTCTTTTAACATTTCAATTCTTTTTTCATCTGGTTGATAACCTTTTTTTCCAATAGTGTCAAACTCAACAAATATCCCTTTATAAAGCATATCAAGGACGTATTCTACAGTATCAAATAAATCAACATGGCCTATTATTACTTTTTCTAAATCAATTCCTTGATTCCCAAAATAATTAACCTGTTCGGTGCCTAAAGTTCCAATTGAAGTATGTGTGCTAATTGGACAATTGGTTTCTTTATGCGCAATAATTGCAGCATCAAACACTTTCTTTTCTGCTTGCGTCCATTGCCCTTCACTAGTAGCTATTTCACCAATAACACTCGCCTTAACTCCTGTTTCTTTAATCCCTACAATTATTTCACTAATCATTCTTTCAGCTAGTTGTTCTACTGAGTCCATATATACCCAATTAGGTAAGAACAATTCTTGATAATAACCAGTAGCAACCAAAATATTAATTCCTGTCTCTTGACTCACTCTTTTTACATAGCCAATATTCCTTCCCATTCCTGAGTTAGTTACATCAACTATATTTCTAACACCCTTTTGATATAACTTTTTAAATTCTTTTACTGTCTCTGAATAAGTATCTAATAGACAATCTTCGTTATTCTTTACTTCAGAAAGATCAATAGTTACATGTTCATGAACATATGTTATTCCGTCATTTAACATTTAATTTCATTCCTTTCATCAAATTAAATGGATTAATTTTAATACGTTCACTAAAATACCTAAGCAAATTACAGATATTGGTCCAACTGCTAGTTCTACTATAGGTTTTTTGGAAGATTTATTTAATAAGAAGAAACCTATTACCCAAAGAAAACCAATCTTATCATTTATTTGATTTGCAGCTATAGCGCTTCCAATTAATAGCGCCATTTCAATTACTTTAGTCATAGAATTTCTGATGTGTTCTCCCATATCTCTAATTCCAGGAAACTTATCAAGACTTTTTGTAACAGAAGATACCAGCATAACTTCTAAAAACATCCAGATAAACCCTGCTAAAAATGCTAAAAAAGGATGGCCTTGCATCACTAAACCTATACCAAAAATCATTGTTGTTCCAGCCATTCCATATACTCCAGTTACAATAGCTGTTGAAAAAACTAATGGAATAAAACCAATAGCTCTTGCAATCGTAGCAATAGCTGCTTCATTTATTTTATTTTGAACTAATAGCTGTTGCGGAAGAATATCTACAGCTAGGATTAACAGACTGGATGCTGAACATATTAATCCACCCATTAAAGCTAACCATATCCAATTTTTCTTAATCCGCATTACCCTTTCAGAAAAAATACTTAACAAAGCCGCATTTGAGCCTGTATTCGTTCCTTTTTGTTTCATTGCAAAAACAATCATTATTATCATAGAAACAAGTAAGGACATTCCTTCAGGTGATAAGTTAATTGCGGTATTATTGTTAATTTGTATTTTACCAAATTTAGCAATTAATAAATAAGAAAGCAAAGTTATTCCAAATGCATATATTCCTTTTTTGAATCCATGTTGATAAGCGACAGCAATACAAGGGAAAACAGCAAAAGCAACAAACACTGGGCCAGATATATATCCTAAGGCCGCTAAAAAATTAATTGGTAGCAGAGCAAACAAATCAACAATAAATTGTAGCCCAATCATAATCCCTATACTATATAGGGCTCCCACTACACCAGCAAGTATCATTCCTATCTTATTATCTGGCGCCCATATACCAATAATGTCACATGCTAATAAAATACTGTGAGCAACTATAATTGTAGTGCCAATAGAAATAGGAATTCCAAAACCTATTACCAAGCCAAAGCTAAGTGCAAAACTTGTTGCAGCTAATTCCTTTCTGCCAATCTTTCCTTCAAAATATTCTGGCATAACTGGTCTTAGACCATCATTAAAGACAGCAATCCCTTTATTGGCTAATATGGAACCTAAGCCTCCAATGCAAGCCATAACAATATAATCTAAAAACTTAATATAATCCATTTACGTCTCCTTAGTTAAATATATATTTTTTTGTATATTCAAAAAGAAAAGATTCAACTACAATAAAACTAATTTAGGAATTAACACCTTCAAGACATTTTCTGCCTGGTTTAACGTAAATCCAAATGCTCTCTTACCGTCATCTACTGCTTTAATAATTTCGTCAGGAGATAATACTTTACTTGGAGATGCTAACGTAATAGTATAAGTTGCTCCAACTAAAGCTGTTGCCATTGCTAAAGCACCACCAGATCCAGTTTCACATGCACCTACATAATAATCTGCTTTCCCCTCTTTTAATGCTACTGCTGCCTCTAAATCTGATTTAATCTCTAGTGTTATTTTACCTTCACCTAGTTCATTAATCATAGACGCTAGTTCTTGTTTTCCTAATTGCCCACCAATAACTATCCTCATTTCTTACACCCTTTCTTAAATATACATTTTTTTGTATTTTCGTTCGAACAAATTAATTATAGCGGCAATTCACAGTAATTTCAATAAAATATATTAATGAAAATCTATGAAAACGAATGTATTTTTAATATTGTATTTTTAATACTATGTTACCAACAAGAATTATATGACTTTTTTAAAAAAATATATTCTTCTATCAAAATAACCATTATCTGAATGAAAACACTTTGTGTTTTCATTTCAATTAAACAGCAAAGTTAAAATGGCTCTTTTAGTGGATACACGTAAGTGTAGCCAATATACTGATTATGAAGCAGGAATATTGTATTACAACACATATTTATTCACATGATTTTTTTGGGTGATTAACTGAAGTATTAGTTCCAGATAATTTAAAAACTAGTATATATCAATCCCGATTTTCAAATGTAATTTTCCTACATTAATACCGCCATTTACATTTCTTTTTAAATTTTATCTAATTGACCAAATAATTATTTTTACATGAAATCCATATTTTCAGCAATTGCTTTATACATTTCGTGTTCATCAAAAGAATGTATCGAGTGAGGCGCTTAACTGGATAATCAACCAATAGAACATTTTTTAGGTTACGTTTCGTTTAAAGAAGATAAATTTTATCAAAAACGTTATCAGAACTTTGATTAGTTAAAGAAATCTGTGTATAGCTGCATACGACACTACACTAATTATTGCTGTAAAACTAGTGACTGAAGAAGGATTTTCTGTTAAAAAAACAGTCTACAGCTAGAATTTAACGTTAATAGCTGGTATCGATAGGTTCAAGAAGTTGAAAAATATGGAGAAAGCGTGTTTCCTAGAAAAGGGACCACTACTAACTCACAATAATTAAAGAATCAATTTACTTATTGGAGGTCTTAGAGTGATAACTTTTATGGATAAATTAACAGTCATTCGTCTGTTATAAAGTGGCCGTTATCAGCGTTCTGTTGCTAAAGAATCGGGCCTTAATCGCAATTATTGGTGGCAATATCAAGCCGCACAAAGAGTATTGAAACAAGATCCTGCCAATCCGATAAAAAAGGAGTAGCTAACGGATCCACCGACTTATCAAACAAATAATAGACAGCCATTTGGAAGTGAAAATGAAGAAACAAATCAAAGAGCTGAGAACGTTACGATTAATTAATCAAAAAGAGAACCTCATTTTAATGGGCAATCCTGGCGTTGGAAAAACACATTTAGCGACTGTTCTGGGAATGGAAGCTTGTCTGGCTGGAAAAAGTGTCTTATTTACGAATATTCCTAATTTAGTCATCGAACTTAAAGAATCCATGAGCGCGAACCAGTTGAACTTTTATAAGCGCCGATTTAGCAAATACGATTTGGTGATTCTGGACTAATTAGGTTATGTTTCATTTGAACAAATAGAAAATGAAATACTTTTTAATCTTCTCTCAAATCGAACGACAGTCGGTTCGATTATTATTACGACGAATCTGTCCTTTGATCGTTGGGAAGAGACCTTCAAAGATCCAATGCTTACAACAGCAATGGTGGACCGTTTGACCCATCGGGCTCATGTATTGGATCTCAGTGGTCCATCTTTTCGTGTAGAAGATACAAAGAAGTGGCTAAAATAATTTTTACCCCCTTTTTGAATCATTCGGTGGCCCCTTTTTCAGTTGCGTTTAACAACTTATCGGTGGAACAGACGAAAGAACTATTGATGATCACCGATTCAGAAAAAAATTCTGGTCGCAGAGATATAACTTTACTAAGTGTTCCTTACGATACTGGTGCACGGGTACAAGAATTATGTGATCTACATGTCCGAGACGTCCGTTTAGAATCTCCTGCAATGATCACATTGACTGGGAAAGGTAGAAAAATAAGAAACGTACCCATCATTGGAAACACAGTCAAACTTTTACAGCAATATATGTCTGAACAAGGTCTTCTGCAAAACGGAAAACAAGATCACCTACTATTTTTCAATCAGCAACGCAATAAATTAACTCGTGGCGGCATAACTTATATACTACAAAAACATGCATCGTCACTAAAAGAAAAGTTTCCAAATTTAACCATTAAACTGACTCCTCATATAATGCGACATTCAAAAGCTATGCATCTATATCAAGCTGGGATAAGTCTTATATACATTCGAGATATCTTGGGGCACGTAGATATCTCTACAACAGATATTTATGCCCGACTAGATATGGAGGCAAAACGTCACATACTTGAAAAAGCTTTCCCGGAGGTCACCCCAGAAGAACTCCCTGAATGGAACAACGACGAAAATTTGCTTGAATTTTTAAATAGTCTCTAACACTAATCAATTTATTATGCATAGTCTTTATGCCGTAAGGCTCCTATCCATACGGCGTCTACGCTTTAGCTTAACATTTTTCTTTGCTGTGCATTATGTGCATTATGCTAAGCTACACATAACGCTCCTTGCGGCGTCCCAACTGTTATCTTTTGGTATTTACCATTTATCATAACGCCACTAACTAGATATTTTCTGATTAATGAAATGACGTCTCCATCTTTTATTGTATTCGAGATAAGGCACATCAGTTTATCGTGATGGACCGTGTAGAAAAATCGCTCCAAATCAATATATACCATCCAATTGTAACCATCATTTAAATAGTCGAGTGCTTGGATTACTGTCATTTCACAATTTCTTCCTGGTCTAAATCCGTAGCTAAATTGACTAAATTCTTTTTCGAATAGAGGCATCAGTATTTGACTTATTGCTTGTTGGACCACTCGGTCCACTACCGTTGGTATTCCAAGTTCATGAGTTTTTACATTCCCTTTTGGAATTTCTATCCTAAGTGTTGGCTGTGGCTGATAGCTTCTTGATCGAATCTGTTCTCGCAGTCTCTCTTTATTTTCTTTGAGATACGCTTTGAGTTCGACTACTGTGACGCCATCAATTCCACTTGCCCCCTTGTTCTAGTAAACACGTTTGTAAGCTTGGTTCATATTCACATTTCCTAAAATCGTTTCTAACAGTTCCATACTCGTTTCTTCCTTCCGTTTACTTAATGAAGATTTCCACATTTTTGATTATCCTTTGGGATACGCTCAAATTTCCGTCATTAACACATTCTGTGGTTTGTCTTCATGCATTCATGGTGTAGAAACACTATAAATTGTTCAGCCCTTCGCAACTATTTGTAACTACTATGGCCTCGGCTGACTTCTCACGACAAACCATTTTCGACCGACTTTCTTATTAGGGTTATCCTCAGTCGTCCGTGAGATCTACCAGGATAAGACCACTATCTTTCCTCTTTTACTCTCCTTATTTACCAGATAGGATTACGCACATCTTTAGAATTTTAGCTTGTTATGGAGCCTTTTCCACCTATATAGCCTTATTATCAGATTTCTGTTCGTCGAGCCAAGATTTTGATACACGCTTCCTTCAGCCACACCCTCACGGGTGACAACTTACGTTTCTCTAGCGGTTAGTTGATGTGTACCCCCGCAACGGACTTTCACCGTCTAGATAGTGCCCATGCCTGGCGCACATAAAAAAAACTTAAATCAGGGATTCTTATGTTTTTATTTGTGTTGAAGTTTAGCGTCTCAAAAATGAACGTTTTTGAGACGCTAAACTACTTTTTATAAATGGTACTTCTATGACCAATTGAAAATATTTGTATTACAATTTCAGAATCACAAATGTTAGCCAATATCCTATAATTTCCAATTCTATAACGCCATTCTCCACTTCTGTTTCCTATCAACCCTTTTCCATGCTGACGAGGGTCAGCAATACCTTCTAAATTTTTTCTAATCCATGCAACTATAATTTTGGCTTGGTTTCTATCCATTTTTTTTAATTGTTTCTGTGCTTGTGGCATATACATAACTTTATATTTCATTTAACAAATTCTCCATTTCCTCTTGAGAAATCCCAACTTCTTTTTTCTCTTTGGAAATTTTCATTGCGTTTCGCAAAGTTTTTAAGTCAATTTCATCTTCAATTTTATCTAGTACAGCATTCCGATAAAGTTCGGTTAATGAAAAATTATGAGCTTTTGCATATTCTAATACCAGTTCCTTTTCATCATCAGGAATTCTAAATGTAATTGTTGATTGAGACATGTAATTACCTCCATTCGTTTTTTGTAATAACATTGTACTAAATAAATTCTAAGTTATCAATACAAAGTTAGTACAAACGATAAACTATTCCCCATTATTTTCAAAAACATGTGCCACATATAGGCTATCAATACTAGTCATTAATAGTTTTTCTAGTTCTTCATAAGTGAAGTCACTGTTTCGTACAATCAATATTATTTTTTCTTCTTTAGTCATGATCCCCAACTCACTTTCATTATTATATCAATTTTACTTATGCCATCTTCGTAGCTAAACACGACGTATGGCTGCATGTTGTATTCATAAACGTTGAAGTTCAGCGTACCCGCACTATCAACCGCTTGTAGCCAATAACCTTGAGGCATTAATTCATTTCCATGAAAAACTGTCACAATCTGATAAAGAATTCTATTTCCTTTAATTTTTTGTGCATCTCTTATCAGTTTTTCATAGTACATCTTCACTTTTTGATTGGAAAAAGTAGTTTGTGTCGCCAGGTTTTTGGGATTATCTTGACTTCCATTTTCATCTATCTGAAAGTTTCCGTCAATATCAAAGTTAAAGCTTGAAGTATAGGAAAGTAAATGCCGCGATTAATAATCTGTTCCCCATCGACCTTTTTAGTGCCAGCCTGGTTTACATACTTGACGTTCTCGCCCTTCAGAACGTCCTAAATTATTTTTATCAAGATAGACCGTCACAAACGTTGTCCGATTCAAGGGATCTAACTCCCCATAAATCACTTTGTTCTCTTTTCAGTTGTCAATGTTTAGCATTTATTGGCCATTATTCAAGTATAAGGCAGATTATCAATAGAAATGCGAATTTTTTTATTACAAATATGTTACAGAGTTTTTCTTGTTAAACGACAAGGTTTTAGATATTTTTGTACTTTTTAAACATGATAAAATAGAGGGTGCCTGTCTGAAATTATAGAGTCAAAATGGTTTTTAGGTCGATTGTTTTCATTATGGTTGGTGAGGGTGGTTAGCCCTTATGGGTGTTTGTCCTGACCTCATTAAAACAACGTATCCTAAACTAATCCTTTCCGCTTAATTTTGGGTAGCCAGCAGTATCAGTTTCAGTGCGGGTAAATAAAATTGCTTGAGTAAAACATTTAATAGGCATTTTTTGCAATACATGCTAAAAATTTTTGATTCATTTATTTTCCCAACTTCTACAGCAATTTCTTTTTATTGTCTCACTTAACTCTATTCTAAGCTTCAATAAATATTAAAATTTTTCTGTAAATAAAATGACCAAAATTAGCGCTTACTCAAAAAAGATTATCGATAAATAATACGATATTCTAACATAATAAGCTGAGACCAATGTCCTAATTAGTAAAAATCAGACTTTAATAGCTCTGCTATATTTCGCTAATAAACTTATAGCGAACCTCTGTAATCAATTCTTTAAAAAAACCTTCTTGATACGCAACTTTTTGATTTTGATAAATCAACTGGCCCAAATTCACCAATCATGGCTCCTTTATATTAGCTAATTTTTTCAAACGACTGGCACTTAAAGGGATACTAGATTTTGCAAATTGAAAGTTTTGTTGGTCCATACCTAACAGGTTAAGCTGCGAAGCAAAGATATTTTTTAATTTTTGTGCCATTACTAAACCTTCCGGATCAATATCTCCGCTATAGTAGATAACTGCTCCACTGCTTGCTAATTTACGCAATAACTGCCAAACTGCAAAGGTAAAGTGTCCACTGGAACAAAGAATAGGCGCTTTTGGGAGTAATGCCACCAATATTGAATAGATACCGGAATTTTCTACGACCAAAACCTTTTTTCTAGAATAAGGTTGAATCGTTTCCATCCTTAAAATCTCTTTCAGTGGTACATTCCAACTAATATCTTCGAGACAAGCTTGACGCCACATTTGATTTTCTTTCTTTTGGGCATTGCTTGCAGTCAATCCCCTAATTGCAGCATAATTCATGCTGTCATCTTTTAATAAGTAAAATTCATTTAACAAACCATGGCGTTGTTCCGCCTTTTCTATCTCAAGAAATTCCTCTGGTAATCGTGTCGATAGTGCTGTCAGCATTTGAAGCAAAAGTACTCCAGCCTCTTGATTTTCATCAAACGTATGTGGATTGCCTGTTACGTTATAAGAAAATACTGGCATGCGAATAAACTCACATTTAGGCAAACTTGCCAACGCTTTTGATACTTGACTAAAAATAAGTAAAGTCGGTAATTCTTTCTTCCACCATTCTTTCAATTGCCGTGATGTTAAGCACTTTGTGAAACAAGGATTAATGTTTTCAATCGACTTTTTAAATTGTTGAAAAGCCAGGGCTTCTGACTTTTCAAATTCTGTTTTTAAGGCCAAGGGCTTCTGCATCGTAAAAACAATAAAATCCAATAATGTCCAAGCCATGATACTATCTGTAAAAGCTTGTTCTAAATCCTTTATATGAATCCGTTTTTTTGATTCCAATCTAAGATTGATATTCCCAAAAAAGAGCGCAACGGTTCACTGTCTATTTTTCGAAAAATCCCTAACCCAAGACTACTTCCAAATGTTCCTTTTAGCCAATATCGGCGCCACAACTCTTTGCCTAACAAATGAAAAACAGGTTGTTTAAAGTATGTTTTAGGATCAGACACGATACTCACCTCCTGTTAACAAATGTTTCTTCTGTCCATTCCAATAATAGCGAATGGTTGTCACAAAATTAACGTTCTGTGGTCGCAATAATTCATAAACAGCTAATTTTGACACAGTAGGGTAATCTCCAAAAAGCGCTTGCGAATTCATCACATAGTTAAAATCAAGCTGTTCACAGGCTTTAAATAGTTCTGCAATGTTCTGGCCATCAATACCAGCAAAGGCTTCGTCCAACGTAATCACTCGTGGGCATTGACTTCCAGCTTCTTCATAACGAGAATAGGTTGCAACAAACAGTGGCAAATACATCGCAATTGCTTTTTCTCCACCAGAAAATTGATTGAAACGTCGATCGGTTAATGGCTGTGGCTGATACCCTTCGTTTGACCGCTTATATTTCAGTTCAAATTCAAACCAGTCTCGATAATCTAGCACACTTTCAATCGCTTGAAATAATGTACTACGATCATCGATTTGATTTTGCAATTGCTCTTGCGCTAACCAAACTTTTTCTTGAAAATGTATAGAAACGGCTTCTTTATCCTTTTCTGACAACAGTTCTGCTGGCTTTTCTAAGAGATGCACAAGTTGATTCGTGCTAAGATCTTGCTCAGAAGTAGCAGATATCCCTTTCCAATTGATACTTAAAGATAACCCTGAAGAGTTTTTCTGCTCTTGAAGTAGTTCATTCATTTGTGCGACCCATTGCTGTGCTATAGCTGCTAATTCAGCATTTTTGGTTGTTAATTCATTTTCCTTGAACGCTAATGCGAAGGCTAAGTCTTTTGTTTCTCTATAGGTTTGATACACTTCAATTCCTTTAGGTCGCTCTTGATAGACCGCTTCAATCCATTCAATCCTTTCATTCTGATGTTTAATTTGATTAAGCAAACCCTGACTAACTTCTTCTAAGCGCTGTATCTCTATTGTTAAGTTCTCAATTTGCTCTTGACGATATCGCTCTTGACTGGTTGCACCAATGAATGAAGCTTGATAAGCAACAGGCATCTCCCCATTAAGATTGCTTATTTGAAAGCTACCATCTTGATTAATTATGGGTATATCTATCGTTGGATCTGTTTCATGATAAAAAATACTATCTAATATATTGGCAACTTGACTTTGTAACTGAAGAGATAAATTTTGATTAACAGTTAACACGCTGGCTAAAGTCGAGGTCATTAACTGTGGACTGGCTTTAATCATCAAATCGTCCGCTAGCTGTAGCGATTCCTCACTGATTACACTGTCCAAAATACCAGAGTCAAATAACGCACCTTCAGTTCGATTCCGTTCTTCTTCTGTCACAGTCGTTTGAAAATCGGCGCCTTCATAAAATAATACATATTCAGCAGTATCTGTCCAATTTTTCCGATTATTTTTTCTTCCTTCGTTGTGATGTGGTTTTGGTGTTTTTTGTGCTTTCCAATCTTCAATATCTAACTGAAGTTCTGCTCTTTTACTTTTGTTTTCTTCTAAACGAGATTCTAACGAAAGTAAGGTTAATTTTTACTGTGTCAAATTCTCTTGATAACAATCTCTCAAAGGCGCTAGCACTTCTTCTTCACGCTCTTCCACTTCTAACAAACAGTCCATACGATAAAGTAACAGCTGATACTGATTTTTTGACAAATAGAACGGATCGTTAGCCAACCAGTACTTCCATTCAGAATCTGTCATCTTTTTTCGTAGTTTTTCTGAATAGACCGCATCTAATTCTTCAAAATTCAAATAGGAAAGATACTGTTGATTATCTTGAATCAGCTCTTCTACTTCATCGGCCAAAGTATCTTGTAAGGATTTTTGATTTTCTAATTCCGCTTGTTCCGCCTTCAAACTATGTTCTTTTTCCCGTAACTGCTCTTTCATATCTGCTAAATCCTTTGTGGTTTGTGTCAATTGCCGGTTAAGCACTAAGCCCTGATTTACTAAGTCCATCCCTTCATGTTGGTTTAATTGTGAAATAGTGGTCGTCAATACTTCTATTTGCTATTCATTTTTTTCGAAATCCTGCCTATTTTCCAATAGTGTCTCTTGATGTACTACCAATTGTTGGCTAAGCTGTGTAACTGATTTTTCTAATTGATTCAGTTCATTGAAAATCTGATGCCATTTGCCAGTAATTTGAGCAATCAACTCATCATGCAAGCTATGATAATTTTTAGCAAAAGCATTCAATTCTTTCATTTCACGACCTAAATCCTCCATCCGTTCCCGATAAAGATTCAAGCGCTCAATCGTTGTTGATAAGGTTAATAATTCATCTTCTTTCATTTTTGGCAAAGAATTCCTCAAGATGTCATAAATCACAGAGGGGCGAAAATCCTTCGATAATTTCGGCGAACGCAACTGCAAAAGTAAGACAATCAACTCATCTAATTGTTCCAAACTATCAAACCCAAAAATCCGCTGATTGACAAATTGTTTATATTCCTTTTGCAAATTAAAGATACGTCCTTTTCCAGCTAAACGTTTTTTTAATTTTGCCTTTGTTAAGGGAGTTAATTCCTCTCGGTGAAGTTCTTCGTAAAGCTCAAAATCTTTGCCTACTCGCTGATTATTTTCAATAGCAAAAAACCACTTTTTAAGTGAGCCACCACGATTAGCGTGCATACCAATGCCTATAGTCAAATATCCTTCTCTATTTTCTTTCTTCATTTCTAAAAATAGATACCCAATTCCTTCGTCTCGCTCAGAAACCCCTTTTTCGCCTAATAAATCTTGAATTGTCAAATTAAGTGCAAAATTTTATCAAAAAATACTTCATAGGGTGTTTTCCAGTTTAGACATTTTCTTGGTCGTAAGTTTAGCTTAAGAATAATTTGTTCAATATAGCTATCAGGAATAGTACCCATTTCTTTGTTTTTAGGAAAATATTCTCTAAGCAATCCATTTGTATTTTCATTTGTTCCTTGTTGCCAAGGAGAATATGGGTCAGAAAAATAAAATTGAATATTATTAAATGCCTTAGTTACTTCTGAATGTTTTGAAAATTCTTTTCCTCTGTCAGGAGTTATTGTTTTCACTTTTTTGAAGAAATAAGAGAGAATAATTGGATTATTTTATCACGAACTAATAGGGATAACTTTTTATTAATTTTCCTCCCAATAAATACCTTAACTTACGATCAGTCAAAGTAACTAAACAAACACCTCCAGTTTTACCATCTACTGTATCTGCTTCCCAATGTCCTATTTCTGAACGATTATTATCGGATGAAGGACGTTCATGAATCGTATTTGATATTTATATTCCCCTTTTTTTCAACATGTTTTTTGTTATGTCTAGTTTTCCCATGATGTCTAAGAGAACGAATGAATCCACGATTTCCATGATTTAAAGGTTCAGTTTCGAATAAACCATGATAAATAGCACGATAGATAGTTGTATAACTTATTGAGATATTAAATTTCTCATGTTTCAAACGATAAGTAATTTCTTCAGGAGACAATTGTTCTTCAACGAATAGTCTTCGAACAAGTTTCCAAAGAGATACGTTAGCTATTAGTAGTTTCTAACCACCATTCTGTTTTCTATAGGAATACAAGGTTTGAGCTACTGTGAAAGAATACGTATTATTTTTTGTATTACGTTTTAATTCTCTTGAAACTGTAGATGGGCTACGTTTTATGTTAGAAGCAATAGCACGAATAGAATAGCCTTTATTGAATAATAAAAATATATTTTCTCGTTCAAGTATTGTAAAATGGTTATAGTAACACATAGCTATCTTCCTTTCAAATAGTATTCTAGACAAACCTATTCTACCCGGAATTTAGCTATGTGTCTTTTTGTTATTAGCTGTTGCACTTAAAGTGTATATTAAAGATACATAAAAAAAGATACATAAAAAATCGACATACAAAAAGTTACATTTTTTGTATGTCGATTCAATGAGAAAGTATTTTTCCTAAAAAGGTATAACTATAAAAATTTTCATTTATTGAGGTAGCTTTTATTTTAAACCTATGAATAAAATATGTAAAGTTTTTCTTAATGTGTTGGACAAATACCTATCTTTAACTTATGGATTTTAGCCAACATCCGGATAAGTCCTTTATACGAATAAAAAAAATTATGGGAATAAAAAATTATTTAGCATCATGTTACTTATTTCATAGTAGGATGCAATAAAGTTTTTATTTTAATCCTACATAATGCGTAGTTCGGTAATATTTATTATTTTGTATTGTATAAGACTGTCCACATGTTGGACACAAATAAATATTTTTATTATACTGTTTCCTTGCTATTTCTCCATATCTACAATCTATATATAGGTTTCATATTTATTGTATCTGACTTTTTTTGAATATATTGGATTCTTGAAGAAATCATACCCCATTTTATTCACCTATATTCTATCTTACTTAGAAAAAGCTTACCAAAATGGAGCTGGAAGTTATCAAACACTAGCGAATCAATTTGATATTGATTCGCTTTCGACTGTTCGTAAATGGGTTAAAACAGTCTAAAAATTTGAATTTAATGTACTTCATCGAAGGGTAAATTACCAACATTACTCTTCCAAATTCAAGCGGGATGTCATACACTATTATTTAACGAGTGGTGACTCTTATCTGACTGTCGCATTGAAATATGGTCTGCCAAATGATACCTTAGTCCTGGCTTGGCACCATAAATTTCTAGAAACAGGCATAGAAGGGCTTTCACCAAAACAGAAAGGAAGACCTTCTATGTAAAAGAAAAAGAAACCCGTTCAGGTGAAAAAAACACGAACACGTGAACAAGAATTAGAACATGAGAATGAACTATTTGCGGGCGGAACTAGCCTTCATAAAAAGCTCTGCTCTTTAGGAATGAATATCCCGGAACGACTCAAGAACGAGATGCCCGAATCATCCACGAACTCCGAAAAAAATTCCGATTAACAATCTTACTGGAAGCAACCAAATTTCCTAAAGCGACGTATATGTATTGGTAAAAGCGATTTGAGCGAAAAAATTCCAATCAAAAATTAGAAGCCCTGATTAAGAAAATTTTTGATGAAAACAAAGGAAACTATGGCTATCGCCGTATTCAATTAGCTTTAAAAGAACAAGGATTGAACGTAAATCAGAAAAAAATTCGTCGTCTTATGCGTAAACTTGGCCTAAAAGGTACAAAATTTATTCGTAAATAAAGAAAATATAATTCCTACAAAGGAACCGTTGGCTATGGCGAAAAAAGCCGTCTACATCGTCGTTTCTACACTTCAGTACCCCATCAAAAACTAACAACAGATACCTCTGAATTTAAGTATTATGAACGTGATCAAAACGGGAATATTCAAATAAAAAAAATCTATTTAGATCCTTTTCTTGATTTATTTAATGGTGAAATCTTGTCTTACCGTATTTCTAAAAAGCCGAATGCCAAAGTAATTCTTGAGGCACAAAAAGAATCCATTGATAAAACGCAAGATTGTCCATATCGCCGCACTTTTCATTCTGACCAAGGTTGGGGGTACCAAATGAAGCAGTACAAAAAGCAATTAACTAGTCACCAGATCTTTCAAAGCATGTCTCGAAAAGGAAATTGTTTTGATAATTCTCCTATGGAGAATTTCTTTGGTTTACTAAAATAAGAAACCTACCATGGCATTATTTATTCTAGTTTCGAAGAACTAGAACAAGCAATTGAGGAATGGATTGATTATTATAATCATCAACGAATAAAGACAAAACTAGGGTGCAGTCCCGTTCAATTACGTGAACGGTTCGTCGCATAAAAATACCGACCAGATTTCTCCAGTCGGTATTCGATCTAACTTTCGGGTCTCACTACATTAGTAATAATTGCAACTACATTATTCATTTGATTTAAAACTGGCAAGATATTGATTTTGTATTTTCGCATTTAAAAAATGTCATCCTCAAGTAAACACGTTTCTTTAATCATAACGTCTTCAACTACTGTTTTATTTAGTAAATAATTCGCTTCATAAACACTTAAGCTAGTTGCTTTTGAAGGCATTGCTTCTTGAATCGTTCCCTCAGTGATTAAACCAACTAATCTCTTATCCTCCTAAGTACGCTTTTTGAATATCTGGACTATTTAATAATTCAGGTCCACTACCTTCAAGAACAATTTTCCCTGTTTCTAAAACATATCCTCGATCAGAAATCTCTAAAGCCATTTTGGCATTTTGTTCAATTAGTAAAATCGTTGTCCCTTGGTTCTTAATTTCTTCAATAATAGAAAAAATCTCTTTTATAAAAATTGGTGCAAGCCCCATAGACGGCTCATCTAATAAAAGTAATTTAGGGCGACTCATTAAAGCTCTTCCCATAGCAAGCATTTGTTGCTCACCACCAGAAAGTGTTGCTGCATCTTGATTTTTTCTTTCTTTTAAAATCGGAAATCTATCAAACACCGTTGTTAAAATCTCTTGACTCTCTTTTTTATCTTTATAAAGAAAAGCACCTAATTCTAAATTTTCCATAACAGTCATTCCTGTAAATACATGACGACCTTCTGGCACTTGAACTAATCTTGAAGCCACAATTTTGGGTGATGTTTCCTTTTCGATATTTTTACCTTCAAAAAGAATAGTTCCTTTACTCGGTCTAACCAGTCCAGAAATTGTTCTTAGAATAGTTGTTTTCCCAGCCCCATTGGCACCAATTAAAGAAACGATTTCTCCTTCTTTTACTTCAAAAGAAATCCCTTTTACCGCCTGAATCATTCCATAATGAACAAATATATTCTTAACTTTCAACATTACATTTCACCACCTAAATACGCTTCGATTACTCGTTTATTGGTCTTAATTTCCTCAGGTACTCCTTCAGCAATTAACTGACCATACTCTAACACATAAATCCTTTCGCAAACATCCATTACTAACGACATATCATGCTCAATTAAGAGAATAGTTAAATCAAATTCTTTTTGAATTATTTTAATTAATTCTGTTAACTCAGCAGTTTCTTGTGGGTTCATTCCAGCTGCTGGTTCATCTAAAAATAAAATTTTAGGATCAGTTGCTAAAGAACGAACGATTTCAAGACGTCTTTGTTCTCCGTAAGATAAATTTTTTGCTTTTGAAGTTTCTTTATCTAATAAATCAAAAATTGAAAGCAGTTCCCGTGCTCTTTCTTCCATTTCATTTTCAACTTTAAAATACTTAGGTAATCTTAAAATCCCTGTTAAAACACCTACTTTTTTTCGGCCTGTCATAGCAATCAAAACATTATCTAAAACTGTTAACTCTTTAAATAAACGAATATTTTGGAATGTTCGACTCAATCCTAGATTAGCAATTTTAAAAGGTTTAATGCCGTTTAATCTTTTAGTACTTTCTCCATCACCAAATAAAACATCTCCTTCACTCGGCTCATAAACACCTGTTAAAAGGTTAAATAAAGTTGTTTTTCCAGCACCATTTGGTCCAATTAAGCCAACTAATTCATTTTTATCTAAGTATAGATTCACATTAGAAACAGCTGCTAAACCTCCGAAGTTTTTAGTTAAATTATTTACTTTTAGAAGTGACATTACCTTGTCCTCCTTTATTAAATATTTTTTTAAAGGACAACTCAGTAGTACCAAGTAAGCCAGTTGGTTTGAAAATCATAATCACAACAAGAGCTAACGCATAAATAATCATTCGAATAGCACCAGCATCTTGTAAAAACATATTTAAAAACCCAAGAGCAAGAGCTGCAATAAATGTACCTGTAATACTACCAACTCCACCAAATACAACAATAATTAAAATATCAATTGATTTCATAAAATCAAAGTTTCCAGGAACTATAGTCTGAATGTAGCTAGCATAAAGACCACCTGCAATCGCAGCTGTCATAGCTCCAATTACAAAAGCTACTACTTTATATTTCGTTGTATTAACTCCCATAGACTCAGCAGCAATTTCGTTTTCTCTAACTGAAAGTGTGGCTCTACCTGCTGGACTATTAATAAAATTAGTAGTAATTAGTGTTGTAACACAGACAATCACGTAAACCATTGACCAAGTAACAAATGGTGTAATCCCAAACAGACCTGCTGGACCATTTGTAATATGATCTAAATTCATAATTAATGTTCTAATAATTTCTGCAACACCTAATGTCGCAATTGCTAAATAATCTCCTGATAAACGCAGTGTTGGTATCCCAACAATTAAAGCTACCAATCCTGATAATAAAGCTCCTACTAAAAGACCTGTTAAAAATCCAGTTAGTGTTGGTGTCTTCATGGAAAGAATGGCAGTAGCATAAGCACCAATTGCCATAAATCCAGCATGTCCTAAAGAAAACTGACCAGAAACACCAATAACTAAGTTTAAGCCAACTGCTAATATAATATTTATTCCAATCATCACTAAAGCATTTTCCATAACAGGTGACATCAAACCTGTAGAATAAGTTACTGCTAATATAATAAATCCAGTTGCCATTAGTCCTAGCCACGAAAGATTTGCTTTCATATTTTTCTTCATTTTAATCACCTACACTTTTTCTTTGAAATTTTTACCTAATAAGCCTGCTGGTCTAACTAATAAGACAATAATCAAAATAGCATACACCACAGCGTCTCGGTAAGCTGTAAAACCAAGAGCACTTACAAAGGTTTCAATAATTCCAATTGAAAAGCCACCTAACGTAGCTCCTGGAATAATTCCGATTCCTCCAAATACTGCAGCAATGAAAGCTTTAAGACCTGGAGAAACTCCCATCATTGGGTCAATACTATTATAGTAAAGAGCAATTAACACACCACCAGCTGCTGCTAATGATGAACCTATAGCAAATGTGAAAGAGATAGTGTGATTAACGTTAATTCCCGTTAACTGAGCCGCATCAGCATCCACACTAACTGCACGCATTGCTTTTCCCATTTTAGTGTACTTAACAATAACTTGAAGTAAAAACATTAAAACTAATGACGTTGTTAAAATCATTAATTGAATTTTACTAATTGTAAATAAACCAACATCATAATTTTTATTTTCAATAATTTGTGGAAATGGTCTTGTATCTGCTCCAATAAAATAAATCATTAATGATTGAATTAAAAATGAAACACCAATAGCCGTAATAAGTGCTGCTATTCTAGTTGATTTTCTAAGTGGTCTGTAGGCAAGAAATTCAATTAAAACGCCTAGAACAGAACAAATTGCCATTGATATTAATAAGGTTGGAATTAAACTAAGTTTCCATTGATTTGTCACATAATAGCCTACAAATGCTCCTACCATATAAATCTCACCATGCGCAAAGTTAATTAATTTAATAATGCCATAAACCATCGTATAGCCTAATGCTAATAAAGCATAGATACTTCCGAGAGATAGACCATTTATTAATTGTTGAAAAAAGTCCATTTGAGTTTACCTCCTCTTTAATAAAAAAGTAAGGAAGCTTTTAAATTGCCCCCTTACTTCTTAATCCTTTATGGATTTACAACATCAGCTGATGCTTCTTTACCTTCATTTAAACCGATAACGACAGCTGCTTTTTCAGGGTTATGATTTTTATCCATTGTCATTTTACCTGTCACACCATCAAAATCTTTTAAGCTTGCAAGTTGTTCTGTAATTTTTTCACTATCAGCTTCACCAGCTTTATCAATTGCTTCTGCTAACATATAAACTGAATCATAAGCTAAAGCGTTAAATGAGCTTGGAGCTTTATTATATTTAGTTTTAAAAGCGTCAATGAATTCTGTTACTTTTTTAGAACCAGGAGCTTGATCTGAGAAGTGTGCTGTGTAGTAAATATCATTCATATTATTTTTTCCAGCAATGTCACCTAATTTTTCATCAGAGAAACCATCAGCTCCTAAGATTGGTTGCTCAATTCCCATTTCACGAGCTTGTTTAATAATTAAACCTGCTTCTTCGTAGTAACCTGGTAGATAGATGAAATCAAAATCTTTATCTTTGATTTTAGTTAAAATAGCTTTGAAATCTTTGTCTTTTTGATTAAATTTCTCATCAGCTACAATCTCACCTGTAAATGTATCTTTAAATGATTTCGATAAACCTTTTGCATAATCACTTGAAACATCTCCAATCACAACTGCTTTTTTAGTATCTAAATTATTCATGGCATAATTAGCTAAAATAACTCCTTGGAAAGAATCTTGGAAACATGCTCTAAAAATAAATTCTTGAACAGCATCATTAACAACTGTAATCGCATCGTCTGTTCCAGAAGGTGTAATGACTGGCACCTTAGCTTTTGTTACATTAGGGATTTGAGCTTTAGAAGCTCCAGATGTTGCTGGTCCAATAATAGCTACTACATTTTCTTTTGTTGTAAGGTTAGCAGCTACAGATGCGGCCTCAGCAGTATCTGATTTATTATCTTTAATGATAAATTCGATTTTTTTACCATTGATGCCACCCTTAGCATTAATTTTCTCAGCAGCTAATTCAGCGCCTTCTTTTTCTTGGCTGCCATAAGCTGCAACTGCTCCGGACAACTCTAAGTTCAGCCCAATTTTTATCGTATCAGAATCTGATTTTTTCACTTCTTTTTCATTTGCTGCCCCGCCTCCTCCAGGCACTCCACATGCTGAAAGCAAAACAGCACTAGCAAATAGTGTTCCCATAAGTTTTTTCATAATAGCTCCTCCCTATTAATTAGATAAATTAAATATTTTTAATTTAGGTGTTTATAATCATAACCAAACTCTAATAAAATGTCAACAGAATATTCAGACTTTTTTGTATAAATACATAGAAAAAATCAGCTTAATTACTACCCCTAAAGGGACTACTAACATAACAAAAATCAAAAATACTACCCTATTACTACTCTAGTGCCTTAACACGACGTAATAAAAAGAAAACTTAAATAATCGTATGTATCTACGTTTTAACCGAAAACCACTTTTGATTAGAAACATTAAATTCAAATTATAATTACCCGATGTGCTAGTTAAATTTAGAATTGCCCCAAAGAATATCTTAGTGAGTTGGCTTCGAATCTCTGAACAAGTTCCAGCATAAAACTGTATGTTAATAACACAACCTCTAGTTTCGATTCAAAACCTGCAAGAGAACGATTTTTGACTTTTCCAAGCAAGGTATAAAAGCTCGAAAACATGGTTTCTATCCGTTTTCTAAGTCTTTTTAGAAGGTACTCGTTTACAACCTTTGGTTGTTTTGAATTGCTTTTTCTAGGTGTCCAAAAGTCAATGCCACGCTCAGAAAAATAGCGCTTTAACTCTTGACTCACGTAGCCTTTGTCAGATAAAACTTGTGGCGTAGGTGCTTGATCAACCAATTCCGGAGCCACATGAATATCGTGAATGGATGCAGATGAAACAACGTATCCAATCGGGAACCCTTTATGATTAACGGATACACTAAGCTTTAAACCGTAGTAAAACAGCTGTTTCGTAGCATTAAATCCAATATCTGCTGTCCCAGTAAATAATTTTGCACGTCGGTTTCTAATTGTTGCACATATAGGAATCGGCATACTATCAATCACGGGAAACGGACAGTTTTGGTGCAGTTCTTGGATATAACCACAACGAATCATTTTAATTACGTCTTTCAGATTTGCACAGATACGTGAGTATCTGGATCGTTCGGGGAATTGATCCTGAAAAAGAAAAAGTTTGATCGCTTTATATTGATTCGTTTGATCCGTAAAACCTAACATGCAAGCCCAGATAATCGCTGATATAATCACACAATCCGGTTGGATTTGCCGATCGATATTCCGTCTGTTTTTGACTGAATTAGGGACATATTGTTCATACAAAGATTGTGCTTTTTCAAGAACATTGGAAAAAGTATGTTGATATTCGAGTGGATTATTAGTATTCTGTAATTGGCTTTGCATGGAATTAACACTCATTTCTTTATTGGTTTTGAGTTAATTTTATGCAAAGTTTTATGTGTTTTCTAGATTTTTTCATTTTTAAATTTAACTAGCACATCGGGTAGAATATACTATCGAATATCCCAATACTACTCAGCTGTTTCTAAATTCCACTCTACAATACCGGTATATTTACCTTGTGGAACTTTTGAAAGATCCGGCACTGTCAATTGCGCATTGCCTAAGTCATAATCGTATACTCCGTCACGATCACCTTCTTGTTTTGTTTGCATTACTATGTCTTTTGATGTAGTAATTTTTACTGATTGAGTCCCAGCTACTTCTCCTGAAGTAGCCTTTAAATCTGTCGCAGTATTATACGTTCCATCGCTTTCATTTAATTTTACAGTTCCAGCAGTATTTACTGATTGAATGTATCCTCCTGGAACTTCTTGTCCTACCCATGTCAATTGAGCTGAAACAGTCCACGGAGTATTTCTTCCATTAGTATCTCTTACACCTAAATTAAAACTATCTTTTTTAGCAACTGGAATAGCTACCTCTCCTTGCGCGCCTAACGTTGTATAAGGAAGAGAAAAGTCTTTTGGAACATAAGCAATTTCTAAACTTGCTTGATGTGGTTCTTTTTTATTGTCTGTGGATGTTGAGACGTCTTTCTCAGCCCATTGGGCTGTATAAGTTACACGATTACTTATCAAATCAAACAGACTATTTACTGTACTTCCTTCCAGTAATGATCGTACCCACCCAGTGAAGTTGTGAGCCCCTCTTGTTGGCGTATTAGCTGAAAGAAACTTCTCAACTTGTTGAATATCCAATTGTTCAGGAGTTACACTAATTTTCTCAAAGTAACTCTTTTGTCTTGAGTTATCGTTAAATTTCCCACCATTTGAGATTAGTTTAGGAAATTCTACAAACTTACGCCCAGATTCTTTCACCAAATCACGGGTTAAAAAGGCATTATTTCCTGGTACATTTTGAACAATTAACATAAGTGGATTTGCGGCTTGACCTGTTCCTAGTATGTTTGTGGTTATCTGACTATCTAAGTTGGTGAAACCACGCATATCTGCCTGCCCCAATTTTGGCATATTGTTAAACATATAAGACATATTGATTCCTGTTTGTGTTGGGTGCCATGTACTTAGATCAATTTTTTCAATTGCACTACCTTCAAACATATTTGTTGCAGATGCTAAATTATCAATTCTCCATAAATTTATATCAACATATTTTAGATTGAGTGTGCCCCAAAACATACTATTCATATTAGCGACTTGCCAAGGTATACTTCCAGCTTGCCCAAAACGTACTTCACTTACTTTTGAACGACTAAACATTGACTGCATAGTGGTAATCTGATTAATATACCAAGGCCTTAAATCAGCTTGAGTGATGCCAGAACTCCAGAACATATAACTTGTATCTGTAACTTTTCCTACCGTCCATGTTTCTACTGGTACGCTTGGTAATAGTGAGGTACCTTGAAACATAGCTTTCATAGTAGTAACATTAGAAAAATCAGCATTTTCTAAACAGTTTGTAAGGAACTACATCCATTAAACATGTATGATGTATCAACGATATTGGAATAGTCATTTCTTTTACCTAGGTTAACTGTATTTAATTTGGAGTCATTTTGAAACATGACACTTGCATCATTTACCCAGTTCCAGTTTAAACCGTTGAGATTAACTCTTTCTAAATTATGAAAATCGGCAAATGCCCCTGTCATATCCCACCGGTTATCATTCCCTGCTTTAATTTTATAACCTTCGTTCGCTGAAAAATTAACACCTGTAACTTTATCTTTTAGTGTTTGACTTTTACCTCTTAAATAGCTCCAAAAATCATCAGATATTTGAACGTTAATAATATCTGATGGTTTTTCTTTATGATACCAATAAACTTTTGAAGGTACATCAATATACCCTGCAGACAATACAGAATCTTTAATCCCATATACTAAATATACAGTTCCCCAAGAACCGTCTCCAAGCTCGCAATTAAAATTATTTTCTAGCCAGAAATGGTCATGTGTAACGTCAGGATGATTATCAGTAACAGCTAATACTGATCTTACTGGTCCAAAGAGACCACTAACCACTAACAATCCAATAATTACTATCACTATTTTCATCTAAATAACTCCTCCAATTCTAATATACATATGTATTAAGTATATATAGAACAGCTCGAATATTTCTTATATATCTGGTTACTTAGTTTAAACAAAAAATAGAATTTAAACCGAAATCCCTTTGTATAGAGAGAAATGATTAATTTAATGACAATATACAATGATTGTATAGATTTAAAATAACCCTTTAATTCATTAAAACGGCTGGCTAAACTACTCCATTTTTTTAATGTATTTCTATTAAAAATAGTTTTATTTAACTTTGAAGGTAAGCGTCGAAAAAACAAGTCTGATTTTGAAAGTAATCATCAAAATCGGACTTGTTTTCTTTTGGAAAAATGACTATTGTCCCACTATCTCCCATTTCTTATTAAATATTATAAGAAATATTCTTGAAGCCATTTATTCAATACAATGTGTTTTAGCAATCTGCTTATACCAATGAGCACTCTTCTTAGGATAACGTTCTTGTGTTTCAAAATCCACATAGAAAAGACCATAGCGTTTTTCATAACCATTAGACCATGAAAATACGTCCATTAATGACCAAACAAAGTAACCTTTCACGTTAGCACCATCAGTTATGGCATCTGAAATAACTTCAAGATGTTTCTTAATATAATCAATGCGGGCATCATCATCGACTGTTCCATCTATAAATTCATCCTTATACCCTAAACCATTTTCAGTAATATAAATTTTCTTATAGTTTGGATAGTCCTTTTTCACTCGCATAATCTGATCGTAAAGTCCTTTGGGATAAATCATCCAATCCCAGTCTGTCCGAGGTACATCAACATCAAATTCACGGCGTCCAACACCTTTTATTTGGTATTTAGAACCTCCTTTTTCACCTTTTCCATTATGATCAATTTCGGTTTCACCATTAAAAGAACGTAGCCAGTCGCTCATGTAATAATTAATACCAAGGAAATCATTTAAATCTTTTGTAGCTTCAAGTACTTCAAAATCTTTATCACGCAAATCAAGTTCACCACCATTTATACTAAGAATATGATTTACGCCTTCCATTGTTTCTTTAGAGTATTTTCCAAGATAAGTTGCATCAAGAATAAATTTATTGTGAATAATATCTTCTAATTCTGATGCACGAACATCTTCTAAATTAAATAAATCATATGGATACTTGGTTTGTAAAGCATGAACTACACCAATCTCTCCTCTGTACCCACCATCTTTAAAAATTTTTACAGTACGAGCGTGTGAAACCATCATGTTATGATGAGATTGAAAAACTTTAACAAGATCATATTTAATACCGGGAGGAAATTTTCCAATAAGATATTGTCCATCACCAATGGGTCCTATTTCATTAAAGGTTGTCCAGTAGTTAACCTCTGAAAACTCTTTAAAACAAAATTCCGCATAGTTTACAAAATGATCAATATTATCACGATTAAGGAAGTCTCCATTTGAATGAAGTGCTTCTGGTGTATCAAAGTGATGCAAAGTTACAAAAGGTTCTACATGATGCCTCTCACATTCTTTAAAAAGATTATGATAAAATTCTACCCCTTTTGAATTGACTTCCCCATGTCCTGTTGGAAAAATACGAGACCAAGCAATTGAAATACGAATCCCATTTATTCCATATTTTTCTGCTAATTGTAAATCATTTGGATAACGATTGTAAAAATCACTTGCTGGTTCCGCAGTATACCAGTAATTATCTTCAAGATATTTGTCCCAAGCCACAGGCCCTTTACCGTCTGTATTCGTAGCTCCTTCTGCTTGGTAAGCTGCTGTTGCTCCACCAAAAATAAAATCTTTAGGTAATATTTTTGTCATAAGAAAACCTCTTTTAAATTATTTTATCGTAAATATAAAAACCAATTTCCACTATATTTTTCTTGTCAAACATCTTAATCTTCCAATTGTTGTTTCACAAAGTCCAAAGCTGCTTGCCCATCACGAGTTAATTTAATATACTGGGTACCTTCTGTTCTAGCAAGCTTAATACCAAGTTTATCTGTCTCTTCTTTCATATCTTCATAGTTTGAGGCCACTTGAGGAGCAAGAATAACCAACTGATATTGAGGCAAGATTTCACGATGAGAACCATAACTTCCTGCAACTGCAGTAATTGAATCACCATATTCTTTCGCAGCTTTTATCAAAGAATTAGCCAACAGGCCACTAGTCCCGCCACCTGCACAAAGAACTAAAATGTTCGTTTGTTTAGTTCTTTTAGATTCAATCGTACTAGTTTTTTCAAGTATCGCATCTGCTTTAGCTGTATTAAAGTTTGCTGTAACTTTATCTTTTAACTCATCAGAATAATTTCCTGAAAGTTCTTCTTCAAGAATTTGCTCATCATATACTTTCAAAAAAGGATAGTAAATCAAAATATCTACAACAATCAATACCAAAGCAAGAACAAATGCCCAAATCCCAAATCCAGTACCCATTACAATTCCAAGTGGACCCGGAGTTGTCCAAGGCAAGTTAACGCTAAAGCTATTCATACCTAGAACATCGACAAAAAATTTAAAAATCCAAATATTAGCAATTGGAGCAAAAATAAAGGGTATAAAGAATACTGGATTTAAAACAAGTGGTGCTCCAAATAAGATAGGCTCATTAACACCAAAAAAAGTTGGTATGACAGACGCACGTCCAATAGCTTTATTTCGTTTAGATTTCGTCATCCACATAAACATAAATGGAACAACTAGTGTGGCTCCTGTACCACCCATTGTAACAATAAACATTTGTGCCCCAGAGGTTAAAATTTTATCTGCGTGTTCACCAGCTTGAAGCAACTGAAAATTTGTTTCAACATTGGCATAAGTAATAGCTGCAATTGCCGGTTCTACTATAGATGGGCCATGAATTCCAACAAACCAAAATAAAGCAAACGCCCCAAATATAATAGTAATACCAAGATAACCATCTGCTGCTGTAAATAATGGAGCAAGAAGAGTTCCAATCACTTCAGAAAATCCTATTCCCATAGTATTTCGGGCAATAATATCAAGAATATAAAGAATTATAATAGTAAGTGTAAATGGAATAACATCTTTAAATACTTGAGAAATATTAGGTGGAACTTCTTCTGGCATACGGATAGTTACGTTATTTTTTACGCACAATTTATAAATATTAACCGTAATAAAAGCTGCAATGAATGCTGTCAAAAGTCCCTTCGTACCAAGGAAACCGCTTGCAAAACCTCCTTCAATATTATCAGAAGCTAGAAGAAGGAAGCCTGTGATAGAAGCCAACATGGTTGAAATAAAATTTATTTGGTTTGTACTTTCCAACTTACGATTGACAGAATCTGTCAAGGACTTCGCCGTAGTTCCTGCCACCAATAGAGCTATCACTCCCATAGTATAGTTATAAGGCTTCATCAGTAATGCAACAACACTTTCATTCCAAGTGAATCCAAAAATATTTGGTACATAAGCAATCAAAAGGAAGATACTTGAGAACAAAATAACGGGCATACTAGCAATAAAACCATCACGAATAGCTCGAAGATAAATGTTTCGAGAAATTTTTTCAAAGAAAGGTTTTCCTTTCTCAATTTGAGTAATTAGTCCATTCATTACTTAGCCCCTCTCTTATAAAGCTCAATCATATGTTTCATTAAATCTTGAAGTAAAACAGTCGTCATTAAATGATCTTGCCCGTGCATAAGTGTTACACTAAAAGCCAGGTCTTCACCAGCAGCCTCTTTTTGTAAAAGACTTGTTTGAGCTTTATGCGCATCATTTAAGTATCCGCTACCAGCTACAATTAATTCTTCTGCTTCATCATACTCTCCTTTTTGCGCTGCTTTTAGCGCTTCTAAAAACTTAGACCGAGCACTGCCAGCATAGGCTACAATTTCAAAACCTAAAAGGGTCGTTTCTTCTCTATTCATAATTCTTTCCTCCTTAAATTGTTATTTATAGTCGCCAACCAAAGGACTAGCCGTTTTTTCTAGAACTTTATTCAATTCATTAATATTACTAAACCCAGATGTACGTAGCCATTTACGAGCCTCTTCTTCTCCTTGTTCAATGAAAATCGGAACAACTCCAGCCCACGTTGCACGTCCACAAAGGACACCATTAAATTTTGAGCCTGATTCTGCTGCAAATATCAATGTATCTTGGAAAAGTTCCGTAGAGACGCCTGCACTCAAATAGATATATGGGATATTAGTTGCTTTCTCTTGATTATAAAAATGCTCAGCTGCCTCTTCCTTCGTATAAACAATTTCACCTGTGCTAAACCCTTCTACGAAGTTCATATTTACTGGTACTTCCACTTTAAGAACATCAATACCAAAACGTTCATCAGAGAAAACTTTCATCGCTTCATTTACTTTATAAGGTTTTACTTGGGCAAATTCCATACTAGAATTATCTGTAATTTTTTCATCATAAGATAATATTTCGAGAAAAAAAGGAATGTCTTCAGCTTTACATTCATTTCCAATACGTTCAATATAAACTTTTTTTTGAAGATTTATCTCCTCATCACTATCAACATCATAATAAAGTAAAAACTTAATAGCATCTGCCCCTTGCTCTTTAAGTCGTTTAACTGACCAATCGCTCAAACAATCTGGTAATCTACTTGTTGAGTTAACATCGTATCCTGTTTTTTCATATGCAAACAATAAACCAGCTTGTTTATCACGAGCTTTAGAAGCTGTAAGACCATATTCTGGGTCAAGAAGAATTGATGACGAATATTTAGTTAATTCTTCAGAAACAATTGTTTTCAGCTGTTCTATTTGTTCAATGGTAGGTTCTTCAACTTGATGTTGACTTATCATTTTCTTCAATGCTCCACGTTGATCAAAAGCTAAAGCTGAGATAATATCATTTGTATCACTTATTTTTTCCATATATAACTGTTTTTGTTTTGTTAATACCATTTTCACACCTCTATTACTTCAATTTTATTAAATAAGTCATCGTAATTTTCAAGATTAACATAACCAGTAAGTTTTTCTTGAGCATTTAACATCCCTAAGACACTTGCTTTCTTCAAAAGATCTTGATCGCTAACTTTTTGAACTATAGCGGATGTAATCCCTGCAACTGTTGAGTCACCTGAACCGACTGGATTGATAACTGTAATTTCTGGAATTAAAACTTTATAAAAAGTATTATAATGCTTAGCAAAAGCCCCTTTTGAACTAAGTGACACAATAACCCACTCAACACCTTCAAATAATTAGTTTTGAAGCATTTTTTTCATGTCATTAACATTATCTGTTACTTTAACTCCTAACAGTTGATATAACTCTTCAGCATTCGGTTTGATAGCTATTGGTTTTGCATTTCCTTTTAATACTTCAAACAGAGCTTTACTAGAACAATTCACAACAACTGAAACATTATGTTTTATGCAAATATCTAGTATATAAGAATAATAATTAGTATCAAGTCCTTTAGGAAGACTACCTGAGATAACAACCATTTCTAATTCTGGAACGATGGATTCAAAATAGGCTAAAAATCCTTCTGCCTCTTCCACTTTAATCATAGGACCTTGTTCTAAAATTTCTGTTTGTTTTTCATCATGCAAGATAGCTAGACAATTTCTGGTATCATCAGCAATTTTATAAAACCAATGTTTAATATTTTTTACTCAATTCGTTTTCGATATACTCACCCATTTTCCCACCTAAGATACCGCTTGCAACTATCTCATCACCCAGCTGAGATAAGACTCGAGTAACATTCACTCCTTTTCCACCTGGTGTTTTACTTATGCTACTTACACGATTAACAGCATCTAATGTAAATTGTTCTAATGAATAAGAAATATCTACTGATGGATTCATAGTTATAGTTAAAATCATAAATTCACCTCTTAATCATTATATTCACCACAATCCCATTTCTTTAAATATTCATCAAAGAAATGCGGGCTATTTTGCTCTTGGTTGATTGTCTCAACATGAGTAATTTTTTTGATTAATTCCTTATTTTCATCAGTTGGTTTATATTCTGCTTTTATAAATGCTTCTATGATATCATTCATAAGAAGTCCACCGGTGATTTTTCCGCCAAACCCTATAACATTAGCATTCAATTCTTCTTTAGCATAAAGAGCGGATGTCATATCACGTACAAGGGCTGATCGAATACCTGGAACCTTATTTACAGCATTGTTGATACCAACACCTGTTCCACAGATACAAATACCTAAATCGGCTTCTCCATTAATTACAGTTTCTCCGACTTTTTTACCAAAGATTGGGTAATGGGTACGAACATTATCATATGTTCCACAGTCAAGTACTTTATATCCCTGTAATTTAAGATAATCTACAACAGCATTTTTTTCGTTTGTTACAATATGATCACAACCTATAGCAATTTTCATTCTTATCACTCCTCATCATTAACACATTTTATTAAGCATATCAACACGAATTTGATGGCGACCACCATCATAGTTACTTTCTATAAAGCTTTTTACAATATTTTTAGCTATTCCTGGACCACTAATTTCTGATCCAATAGTAATCATTCTAGAATTATTGTGCTCTCGGGTCATATATGCAGAGCGTTCATCTGAGACTTCTGCAGCAATCATTCCCTTAATCTTTGTAGCAACCATAAAAGGCCCCACACCATAAGCATCAATAACAATACCTAGATTTTCCTCCTCTTTAGCAACTTCTGCAGCAACATTAAGTGTTAC
Organism: Enterococcus sp. DIV1420a; assembly: GCF_051712165.1. Classification (NCBI taxonomy): domain Bacteria; kingdom Bacillati; phylum Bacillota; class Bacilli; order Lactobacillales; family Enterococcaceae; genus Enterococcus; species Enterococcus sp. DIV1420a. The sequence continues at coordinate 1,270,979 of NZ_JBIOOI010000001.1, read as the reverse complement.
TTCAACAAAGTCATATTCTCCATTTTCACTAACATCAATAACATCGTAGCTATTAAGATAACTTTTAATAACATCTTTCATTTTTTCACCTGTTTTATCGGCACCAATAATAATTTTCATATTAATTTCCTCTCTTAATTTAATGAATCTTTACCATATTTAAATAGATAAAATATATTAATTTTTCTGAATCATTTAAAATAACGCTTTCATTTTTCTATCCTTAGAATATCACAAAAAAAACAAAAGTCAACACAAGATTGTTTTTATTTTTAAAAAACAAACCAAGAATGTTTGTTATAGTTGTTTTATAATCATTTTCAAACAATAAATATTAATATACTTTACATAAACACTCATAAAAGATTTAAGAATGACTGTATAATTTTCTATATTTCTCTATTTTAATAATAAATTATGAATTAGTATTCTAGCAAATATTATAGTGTTTTTTATTGTTTTTTGTTCGTTTATTGATTGTATACAAACATTTCTATATAATAAAGTATAAATAAAAATTCGTTTTAAAATTAAAGAGAGGAATTTGGCTATGATAAAAAAAGAGAGACATGAAAAAATTCTAGATATGCTTAAAGTTGATGGAATTATAACTATCAAAGATATTATGAAAGAGATGAATATATCTGATATGACTGCCCGACGCGATCTTAATACCTTATCTGAAGAAGGACTTCTTGTACGAGTACACGGTGGTGCTCAACGAATTTATAATGAGAAAGAACCTCATGAAAAAACTCATATTGAAAAAAAGGGACTTCAAACAAGAGAAAAAAAATATATAGCAAAAAAAGCAAATAGTCTTATTAAAGATGGAGAGACAATATTTATTGGGCCCGGTACAACATTAGAGCATTTTGCTATAGAAATTAAGTCACGAAATATTCGAGTTATTACAAACAGTCTTCCTGTTTTTCTTATCTTAGCTAAAAGTCGATCAATTGATCTTTTGCTTATAGGAGGAGAATATCGTAAAGTCACCGGTACTTTTTATGGCTCAATGGCGATAACTAATCTGAAAAATTTACGTTTTTCTAAAGCTTTTGTAAGTGCAAATGCCGTATCAAGTAATACGATTGCAACATATAGCGATGTTGAAGGTGAGATTCAAAAATTAGCATTAGATCACGCTGTTGAAAAAATTTTACTTGTTGATAGTTCGAAATTTAATCGCTATGATTTTTTTAATTTTTATGCTCTTGATCAGATTGATACCGTTATTACTGATAAACAAATTAATCCTCAACAACTGCAGGAGTTTAAACAATTTACTACTATTATTCAAGCAGATTAAAAATTTTACAAATATCATTTTTATTATTTTAAATTAAATTTTATTTATTATTTAAAATGAAAATTCATCCCTGCTTAATTTTGTATTAAGGAATAAAACTTTTAATATGGCCATTCAATTAATCAACCAGACTTATTATTACCTTCTCTAATTAGTCTCTATGTCAAGAACTCTAGAACAATTTTCTTCATAAAAAAATACTATTTTTAGCAAACAATTTCAATTTTTATTTCATTAATAAAAATCGCTTCATTATCAATAATCTGATTGGTAATGAGCTGTCGACGAAACAAAATAAATGCTTCGACTAAAATATGAGCCGCTGTATCATGGATTCTAAAGTCATTAATCGTTCAACAACCAACGCATACGATAACTATCATCTAACTGAAACTTAATTTTTCTACCTGAAAAGATACGTTGGGTATAATCATAGAGAATAATTTTTAATAGCATCTTCGGATGATAGACCGGTTGACCTAATTGTTTTTTCAATTCGTTAGAGAGTGTTTACGGCATCGCTTCAACTAACGACGCATTGCCCGCAAAAGCGCCATCTGTTTCTGGAATATATTGTTCCATATCTAATGGTAAAGTTGTTTGGTTGATGGTATATTTTTTAAACATAAAGCACTCATTTCCTTTCTGATTGGGTTTCGTCACTTCGATCTTACATGGATGAATGCTTTTTGTGTACCATAAAATCAAAAAAGTGGAGCAATTATCATTTTTTTCTGAATATTGTTCCACTCTTTTTGTATTAGCCTTTAAGGAATCGCTACCTGTTGCTCGCTTAAAAGGAGCTTTTTTTAAGAGACCGCTAACCGCTATCTTTCTATTCTTACCTAGTTTTTAATTACTAAATGGCTTACTAAATGGATCTTGATATTCTCTTTTGTTTATACTATCCCTTACTCGATCTTCTATTTCTTTTTCTCGTATATACTTAGCTACCATCTTTTAGTTTAGTCCTACTGTACTCATGTAATATCCTTTTACCCAAATGATCAATTTCCATAATTATATTTTAAATTTCCGTGACATTCATGAATGATTAACGCACTTCTTCTTTCAAGAAACCCATAAAACCTGATACACTCAACTTCGGTGGGATTTTTACCAATATATTGCCTAAACTGACCATAAATTACTTTTCTTCTATATTTTTAAGTAAACACAAAGTGGTACTTACAACTCCAACGATTATGTGTACTAAACCTTTATCATCGTTCGACATACAAAAACTCCTTTCGATATAATAGATAAAGGTTGTAGCCGTTATCTATTATATCGAAAGGAGTTTTTATCGCTAAAGCTAGCTCTTCCAAGCGCAGTACTCGTGTTTTTTTGTTGAAATCTCTTTAAAGATCTCAACTGACTAATCATATTTTACCGCGGTGAAGACCTTTTTTTAGAACCATTTATTCCCCACCCACATATCAGGGGGCTTTCTGTTTCAATCGCTTTGCGAGCTCAACTTAATCTAAATATAATAATAAATTAAAATGCATCGTTAGTGTTTATTTTGAGCGAATACGGTTAAAATTTTTTAGGATGGTATTTTTCTCTTCAATATTGGGCTTTGGTATACCCAAACCGATTAATTGATGATTTTCGGTGAAAGCATCGTTCGCCATATGCTATATGGAATGCAGATTTGTGAAGTGTTCAGTGATTACATGAAAGTTGGGTATGTTCCAAATTAGTTTGAACAAGCTGCTAGTATTTCTCAGATTTATCATGAATTTAGTATCAATTAATCAAAAAATATATTGCTGCAGTCAAGGAACGTCATCCCGAGTTAGAAGAAGTTGCTGGTGAACTGATTAACGGAACGCTGATACATTCACTAGAATTAAAAATAAATTTGTAAATAGAAGATTGTTTGGTCTGAAAATATTTTTCAAACATTGAAATTATCAGACACTTTGTCAATACATATTCTAATTCTTAATTAAATTGTTTGTGTAATAAAGTAAAATATATACTGTATTAATCAACACAATAAAAAATATTCGCATTGACCGAAATATTATATATAATTAAATTTAAATAAAAAATTATTATTTTTAGATCAAATTATATCCTTTTGTTAACACAGACAAACCGGCTTTATATATTTTAATACATAAAAATTATGATACCCACGTAGCGTAGACCTTTTTTAAAAGTTTTAAGAAACAATCTGGAGAACAAAAGGTTCTTAGTGATCGACAAAGCCATTTCTATTAATAGTGCTTTCGATAAATTTTATCAAAGTCTTCTAACGGCTTAAGCTACGGTTAAAGGGATGAAAGCCATTCGAGAAATCTATAAAAAAGCCGAAAAGAAGGAAATCTCTTCGGCTTTTAAGTCTGTACTGAAATCAAAATATTATTGGGAATTTCAGCTTAAAAAGACGATTAAATTTGAAAGAATTTGTTTATAACAGAAATTCACAGCATAACCATTGAAACTTTTTTCAAATAGATTTTGTAATTCTCTGTCATTCATATATTATCTACTTCCTCTTTCTTTAAAATTTTTAACTAAACTTTTTTCATGATAAATCAACCATTTTTTCCTTTCTATTCCACCACCATATCCGCCTAAACCACCATTCTTATTTATAATACGATGACAAGGTATCAATATAGAAATTTGATTTTTACCATTTGCACTAGCAACAGCTCTAGATGCTAATGGATTCCCTACTTTACTGGCTAATTCTTTATAAGATAGAGTCTTACCAGTTGGAGTTTTTATCAATTCGTTCCATACTTTTTTTTGAAAATCAGAACCTATCATATAAATAGGTGTATCAAATTGTGCTCTTTCACCTACAAAGTATTCATCTAATTCTTCCTTTAACTGTTTGATTATGTTAGTTTCAGATGGCACTATAGAGGCATTCATTTTTATTCGTAAATTCTTAATTTCATTCTCCAATCCGCGTCTATCAACAAACTCTAGTAAGTACAAATAATTAGAATCACTAATTGCTATCATAGAGCCTAACCTAGTCTCTAACCATGAGGAGTATAAAATATTAATTTTTCGGTTGTTAGAAGGAATATCGCCCATAATATTAGAAAAAGCATCCCTAAAACCATTTCCTGAACCAAACCCAATTTCTAATTGAGTGTCTATTATCGAATTTCCTTCTCGAATCCTTTTAAAGGCCAATCCTAGCCTTCTTGCTCTTGAATATTCGATAAAAGTCATGCCAAATTGTTTTTTAAATTGTCTTCTAGCTGTGTTAGGATGAATTGATAACTGTTCAAAGTCTTTATCTGTCCATTTTTTTTGTGGATTATTTTCTATTTCATAAACAAGTTTTTTTACATCATCTGATAAACTAGACGGAGAAATTAATGGTTTACATCTTTTACATGGTCTATAAGAAGCTAATAATGCTTCTTGTGCATTATTGAAAAATTCACAATTTTTTAATAATGGTTTTTTCGCTGGACAAGTAGGTCTACAAAATACCCCTGTTGTTTTTATACCTACAAAGAAAATACCTTCATAACTCGGATCTTTTTCAATTAACATGTCATAATAGTGATTTATTATTTCTGTACCATTAATCATATTTATCTCCTATCTTTAATTTAATTTGAAAATAATTTTAAGCATTAATAAAAAGGTTGCACTCGTTTTTATTACAATATTTTACTATTGATTTAATTTTCTAACTTTGCTTTTTAGTAGAAACAAATTCTAATCTCAATATTTATACCAAATACTTCTAACAATGCTAAGTTCCATATATTTTTTAAGTAGTTACCACCATGAAATTTTTCTATGTCAACTAATATAGGAATATTTGTCTTAGCAACTATATTTTTACTAATAATAGAAGAAGATCCAAAGGTAGCTGTTCTCCTGCCTTGTATACAAGTTAGTCTGCCATAGCATGATTAGAGGTTTCAATTACTTCATGATTAGTCGATTCGAGCAATTTTGTGGGTGAAACATCTCAGCAATTATATAAAATAAGATGATTCCATTTTCAATGCATATTTACGAATTTTTGATAGTGATTATTTAACATAAAAATCATCCTTTCTTGTATAATGTTTTTATTTTATATTATTATTATGACTATCATACCATTAAAATTAACACTAATCTTATAAACTTATTTTTAATAACAAACTTTCTTATTTAGAATAACTATCTACCATTTGTTAGTTAAAAAACACTATATAAGGAGTATATGGAACATAGAAACAAAAATGTGCACTAGGAATCCGAACAAAATTTACAAAAAGTAAAATGGCAAGAAAAAAGGCAGCCAAAATTTTGGCATGCCTCTACTTGATTATTGGGTTAGTTATCATACTCATCTTTGATAAAATTTTTCTTTCTTATATTTTTATCATCAATCATATATGATGGTGCTTCTTTTAATTCTACTAATTCCCTATCATTCACAATTGAACTAGAATAGGAAAATCAGTAATTTTTAAATTAACAATTATTAGATCAATTCAATTTCAATTGTTTATGATCTAGTAAATATACTTCATCGGCTAGTTTCTCAACAAAATATGAATCGTGAGAAGTAAATAAAATAGTTCCTGTATATGCCTCAATTAATTCTTCCAGTGCCTCAATCGTTGTCAAATCTATAAAATTGGTTGGTTCATCCAAAACTATGATATTAGAAGGTTTGATAAAGGCTAAGGCTAAAGAAAGCCTTGTTGATTCACCTCCGCTTAGAACGTTCACTGATTTGCCGATTTCTTCTTGAGTAAATCCCAAATTACTTAAAATACTTCGAACAACTGATTCTGAGTAAGAAGTTTTTTCTTTTAAGTAATTAATAACGTTTTCTGACTCATTATACTTATAATCCATCTGACGATACACTGAAAAGACGACTTTAGGTGAAAGAATAATTCCTTTACCATTTGATATTATATGATTTAAAAGCGTTGTTTTTCCAACACCATTATTTCCAATGATAGCAATCTTCTTATTCAACGAAAATTGAAAGTCACAATTTTCAAGTAAACATTTTTCACCTTTTTTTAAAGAAATCCCCTCTCCACGTATAGGAAACTTATTATGAATCTCCACTGATTTAACTTTCGGAAATAGAATTTGTTTTTTATTTTTACGTTGAATAGGTTCAGCTAACTTAGCTAAACGAGACTCCATTGCTTTTGCTGATTTATTAAGACTTTTTTGTACTGTGTCCTTTTGTTTCGAGGAAGACAAACGGTCAGGACGAACATTCTGTTTTTTCTTCTTGGATGATACTTTTTCAGATTTAGCTGCCTGCTCCTTTTTTTTGAAATAGCAACTTCTAACTTGTTTCTTTCCTTTATATATTTTTCATTTAATCGATCTTGCTCTAATTCTTCAATTTCTTTTTGCTGTTTGTACGCATCATAATTTCCAATGTACTCAGTAATTTGACCATCTTTCACCTCCCAAATTTTTGTTGCTAATTTATTGAGGAAGTAACGATCATGGCTAACAAAAATAAGTGTACCATAATAATATCTCAATTCTTCTATTAAATAATCAACTCCATTGCGGTCTAAATGAGTTGTTGGCTCATCCAGAAGCAAACCCATTTTGTATGTGAAGAGAACTTGGGCTAAACGAAACTTGGTTTCTTCCCCCCCACTCAATGTACTCGTTTCATTATTCGGTACGTTAAAACGACTGGCTAATTCCCAATCCACACTCTCTAAATCACTGGTATTGATTACACTTGAAATTTGTGAAAAGTAACTGAAGGATATTTCTCGTTGAATATCCCCTGTTTCCGGTGCTATTTCTCCTTGTATTATCTTTAATAAGGTCGACTTTCCTGTTCCATTATCTCCAATAATACCAATACGATTGTTTTCGTAAGCTGTTAATTCTTGTACATTTATTACTTCTTTTACATCGAAGTTTTTTCGAACATTTATAAGTTTAATTGATAAATTTTCCATGGTTCCCCTTCTCTCTTCCCAATAAAAGAGCATATAAAAAGGATAGTCTAGGACTATCCTCTGATTTCTAAACTCAGGAAAAATACACATCAATCCATTGAAATCGCTCTTTTCTAGACTTTTGATTTTATTTAATTAACTACTCAAAAGCACATCACGTAATTTCATAGATTTATTCTCCTTTTTGTTCACTCGGTTGTTCTACCACAAACTCTTATTTGACATTACATAGCTAGTTATTACATCTATATTCACATCATAATTGAAATTTTAGTAACTATATAAGTTGGCGGAAATATGAACAATATAGTTATTTATAGACCTCCATTGCATCGCTGACTGTGAGCGCCAGACAACGCTCCTTCAACTAATTGTGCAGAAAATCCTAACTTATTCAACCCTTCGCTATCTTTTGCTAACATCACAGTTCTTTCTTTGCCTTGTACATTGTATTTGTCCAAAACGCTTTCAGGACTATCCATAAAATCACCAACAATATCCATGTTTCCCTGTAAATCTGCAACCAATTTCATCAATTCTTTAGACATAACACTGCACCTCCATTATTTTTATAATTATATGTTAATATTTTCATTTAATTATTTCAATAGTCTGATTATTTTTTCATTTCTGATTTTTTCTTTTTTAAAGTTCACTTCATAATGAGAAAAATCCTCTAAAACACTTAATTGCATCTTCTCGTACTTTTTTATAAAATATTTCACTTGTAAAATTGGACATGTTGTATCTTTATCTCCATTAAGAAATCTTATTGGAATCAATTCCTTTGCTTTTAGACTTATTTCTGGAGAAAACTTCTTGTAATCAGAGAAATATTGTTCAATAAGTTTCCTCGAATCTGAAAACAAATACATATAAAATAAATTTGTAAACCCACTAACAGATACTATTCTTGTTATATTAAAATGAATATACTGAGAGAGACAGATTGCAATGTACTCTCCATAGCTTTCGCCGTATATTTTTATTTTAAATCCATGAGAGTCATAATAACTAATAACTGATTTTACAGCTTCAATATCAACAACCCCTCCTTGACCTATTAATTCATTCTCATATTTTTGATTATACCCCGTACTTCCAGGAAAGTTCACCAAACATATGTTACTGAAATTACTATAGAAATCAAAAAGTATATCCAAATATTCATGATTATAATGATATTTTGGTCCTCCATGCAAACATATAAGAATCGTGTTGTTTTCTCTATTAGTATGAGTTAAACAAGGAACTTTTTTTTCACCAATAATTTGATGTTTAAATAAAGGAAGAGGGAAAACGAACTGATTGTTTATCTTTGAATAATTTAATTCTCTTTCAGTAATACTGTAAAAAAGAAACATTGAACTGTTCAATGTTGTACTACATAAAATAATCAATGTTTTTTGATCAAGAAAATAAGCGTCTTTTATTATAAAATGAACTGGAATATTTAACTTTTCTTGATTGACGAATGCTATATTCCCTCCCTTTTCCTCCGCAACAGACAAAATTGAATCTTTATAGGTATCGTATAGTAAGGTATTGTAGTCAAGTGATTTTACGTTATCTAGAAAACCAATCGCATTGCAATTAGGTACATTAAAATTATTCACTTGATTCTTTTCTTTATAAATAAGCCTTCCTTTCTTTATACCTAATAGAACTAACATAGAAGAGCTTTCATATATTAAAGTTTCCTTTTCAAACGGATACAACGAATAATATAGAGAATACGTTCCTGTCTCACTTAGTGCAGTTATGATTATACAATTTCGATCATTGGTTAAAAAGATTCGTAAGATTCTCAAACAATCACCTTCTATCGTTCTGTTAGAACTAAACTCATCTTAGATACAGCAAATGATGAAATACTTATCATAATCAACGTAGTCAAAAATACCAACATAACACTAAAAAAACTATTCGTAGTTGTAGCAAATATTACAGATCTTATTGCACATAACTGATAAGTTAGCGGATTAAAATAACCAATAACTTTAATAAATGTTGGAACATTTGTGATTAAATAAAACGCAGGAGCTGTGAAACCTAATGGAGTAATAATAAATGAAATAATTGAATCTCTTCGTTGATAATCATTAATTTTCATAGTAATTAATGCTGCAATAGACGTCCAAAAATACAAAATAATTAGGACAACTATTATCCCTTCTAAGTAATTGATTAAACCTATTGCGCTTCCAAATAAAGTAGCAATTATATACAACACAATAGATTGAATACATATTCCAATAGTAGGATACATACTCATTCCTATAATATAATAAAACGGAGAGACACCACTTTGACGTTTCAAAGCCAATAACCCATATCTTTTATCTATAGTAATCCGATAGATTGTTTGCGTCATCTGTGAAATAATCAATATACCCAAAATACCAGTTAAAGCATAATCAGCATAAGAAATTGTCTTTCCCTCATATTCTATTTTAGTCACGAAATTATTGATTCCTAAAACAATAAAAATGTAGTACAAGATTGGTTGAACTAATTGTGAAATGATCAACCCTTTATTTCTTAAGAAAGCATTTAGCTCGTTTCTTATGATAATTTTTAATCCTTTTATCCCTAAATAATTCTGTTTCCTAAATTGATTTGGCATCAATTTTAAAGACCCCCTTCTCTATAATGAATGTACAAATCTCTTAATGACATTGTCTCTTTAACAATTTCTTCTATTCTAAAATATTCTTTTGTATCCATAAACAATTGTGTTAAATCACTGTTCTGATTTAAAATAAATCTATATTGATAGTCTTCTAATCCAGCTATAGAAATGCCTTTTCCTTTCAACTGATCAATAACCTCCTTATTAAGTAATCTATCAATAGTAATCTTGTAACTCTTTTTAGGAGCATTTTCGATTAAGAATTTTTTTAAATCTCCTTCATACAAAACTTTTCCTTTGTCAATTAATACTAGTTTATTACAAAATTCTTCTAATAAGTGTAAGTCATGCGAAGATATAAAAACTGATTTACCCTTAGCTGCTTCTCTCTTTAAAAATAACAATAAGCGATTTGAAGTTTCTGCATCTAATCCTGTTGTGGGTTCATCTAACAAATAGAAATCAGGTTGGTGGACAATGGCACGTGCGATTTGTACACGCTGTTGTTGTCCACCAGACAACGCATCTACAGGTTTGTCTTTTAACTCCAAGATATTTAATAAATCTAGTGCTTCTTCAGTCAATCTCTTCCCTGCTTTAGTGTCTATTCCAGCCAGTTGACTACCTAAATAAACATTATCCCAAACATTTGTATACCAATCCATTACTTGAGACTGTGGTGAAAAACCTATAGTTGCAAACAATCGTTTTTCTATAAAATCTTGATTAAAACTAACAGAACCATTCGTTGGATCCTGAATCCCCGCAATAATATTGAACAAGCTTGATTTACCTGCTCCATTATGTCCAACTAACGCTACTATTTCTTCTGTAGAAATAGAAAGATTGATATCTTTTATCGCGAATGCTTCTCCATACTTAAGGCTTACATCTTTTATTTCTAATATATTTTTTTTCATTACTAAACCTCTATTCTAATGTATAATTAAATAAATCTTACTTAAAGGAGAAAAACACAAAATGACTGAAAGAAACATTGACAAGAAAATTCAGAATATTTTAAAAAGTTTTATTGAGTCCTATAAGGATAGTCGCAATCTCACACCAAAAACCTCCCAATTATTTTATGATTTTATAATTTTATCATACCATAGTAAAAGAGAAAAACGTTATAGTATCTCCATGTTATCAGAATTATTATTACAGGAAGGGATTGAAGTGAAATTATTAATAAATGTATATGCTCATTCACTCTATGTATTGGCATTAAACGATAATAAGAAAATATATGGCAAAGGATTTCTAATATGAATTATTTAAATCGAGTAAAAAAGCAACATGAAACCTATTTGAATTTATTACGTAAATATGGATTACAGTCATCTGGTACAGATCATTGGATCTATAAATACTGCCCAAAAAAAAACATAAAAAAGCAAGGTTTCAAGATTCATTTAAGTGCAAATACTAATAATGCCGTAAATATAGCTGAAAAATTCTTTAAATATAATGAGATTAAAAAAATTGATTTCAAAATCGTTTCTACTTTAGCCAAGTTCGACATCCAAAATACTGGTGCATTGGGATATTCTCAAGTTGGAAAACTTATTACTATCTATCCAAACAACAATACTGAATTTCTTTGTATACTTAATGAGTTAGAATTAATTTTTAAATCAGACTTATCTCCTGAGATACCTTCAGATTTTAGATATATGTTAAGTTCTGTAGTTAATTACAGGTATGGAGAAATAGTTACAGATTCTAATTATATTGATCCTAGAGATAAAACTATTCCAAATGATATAAATGTACCTGTAGAGGATTACTATATCCCTAGGTTAAAAGAACTTCCTAAACACTTACTACTATTAAAAGTTATAAAAAAAACAGGTAAAGGGGGAATATATCAATGTCTTGACTTAAAAAGAAACGAATTAGTATTATTAAAACAAGGTATGAATCAAGGAGATTTAACGATTTATAATGTAGATACGATAAATCTTTTATCTTTAGAAAAGAGAAGTCTTTTAAAAATCAGTTCAGAAAACCATTTCCCAAAGTTTGTCGACGATTTTTATTTAGATAATTCTTATTTTTTGGTGATAAAATATTTAAACAAGATATCTCTATTCCAGTATATGAACAAAGAAATATTATCCTCTAAAGAAATAATGGTTGTTATTTTGAAGTTAATTGAAATAATAAAAATACTCCATGAAAAATATGATATTATTCATAGAGATATATCATTCGATAATGTTTTAATTGATGATAGAATGGAAATTTCTTTGATTGATTTTGAATTTTCCTACGATCTGAAGCAGTGGAATCCACCTTCCATTATCATGGGTACCCCTGGATTCTATAATACACAACAATTGGATATAAGTTATTATACAGACGTATATAGCATTATCAATCTTCTATATTTTATGGATAATTTTGATCTGTATTGTAAATATAAAAACAACCATAACCAATTGGTATTGCACAGAAACTCAACAAATAATAATTCTAGTTCTTTTAATTTCATATATGTACAAGCTAAATTATATTCTCATAGATATTCATTAGATATGCTTGAACATGATTTAAGCACTTTAAATATTTAAAGCATTGTGGATAAATAAAACTATTTTGCATAACTTAATTGTCCCCTAATAATTAATCATTCTGTACACATACACAAAAAAAGGAGCTTGGGACATAAGTCCTAACAAAAAATCCAGATACCAATTAATCAGATTGAATGGTATCTGGATCATTTTTTTGCATAAACATAAGAACACCTTTGCCAAAATAAAAGTGACTAAACAAATAAAATAGTGAGGTGTTCTTATGTTTAAAAATTATACCACAAATCAAGTCGTTCTTCCTCTAGATTTTAGTTTTAAGTTAGAAAAAAATGATATCGTGTTCGCCATAGATGCGTTAATTGAAAGTATTACTGAGGAGCAGTTTCTCCCTTTTTACCATCAAACAGGGCCTTCTTCTTATCATCCAAAAATGATGATGAAAATGATTTTGTGCGCCTACACGCAATTCGTGTTTTCTGATCGCAAGATTGAAGCATTGATGAAAGACAGTATTCGAACGATGTGGCTCACACAACAGTATCAACCTAGTTATCGAACCATTAATCGTTTTCGAGTGAACCCTTTAGTGAATGCACTCCTTCGGGAGTGTTTCGTCCATTTCCGTAGCCAATTGGTCAAGGAACAATTAATTGATGAAGAAGCTATTTTTATTGATGGCACAAAGATTGAAGCTAATGTCAATAAATTTACCTTCATTTGGAAAAAATCGATTGATAACTTTGATAAGAGTCTTACTGAAAAATCAATGTTTATTTATGATGAATTGGTAAAAAATGAAATTATTCCTGAAATTGAACAGGAGTCCAAAAAAATTATCTGTCTCTGAATTAGGGAAAATTGAAGAACAGCTTGTTCAAATCGTAGATAAATTTACAGAAAAAATTGGGCAGGAAAAAGAGGGACACACTAGAAAAACGTTTCGTACGAAGCGAAAAGTTCCCTAAAAAATTATTAAACTATTTCAGAATTTAAAAGAAAGAAAAGCTACTTATCAAAATCATAGAAAGAATTTAAGTCAACGAAACAGCTACTCTAGAACAGATTTAGATACCACTTTTATGCGTATGAAAGAGGACCATGTGAAAAATGGTCGGTTGAAAGCTGGCTATAATCTTCAAATTGCTACAAATAGTCAATATATTTTAGGTTACGATCTTTTCCCAAATCCAACGGATACACGGGCACTACGCCCTTTTTTAATGACTTTAAAAGAGCGTTTCTTTGAGTTACCAACCTATATTATTGCAGATGCGGGATATGGCAAGGAAGAAAATTATCAGGCTGTTTTAGAAGACCATGAACGGATCCCCCTCATTACGTATGCTATATATCATAGAGAACAAAAGAAAAAAATCAAATAAAACCCAATTCTTTCCAAAAATTGGTTATATCAGGAATTAGAAGATACGTTTCTTTGTCCTGTTGGTCGGAAAATGAACTTTCGAAATTATTCTATTCGTACAGATAAATATGGATTTAAACGATATTTAAAGTGCTATGAATGTGAAGATTACTCAAATTTACCTCTTCGAAACCAGTGTACAAAAGCGAAAAGTGACAAGAATCGTGAGATTCAAAAGAACATGAACTGGGAATATTTTAAAACAACGATTCAACAGTTATTTTCAAAAGAAGAAACGAATAGAATCTACCATCGACGAAAAATTGACGTTGAACCAGCTTTCGGACATCTGAAGGCTTGTTTAGGTTTTACTCGGTTCTCTGTCCGATTAAAACAACAGACACATAATGAAATTGGTTTTGCGTTAATGGCAGTTAACTTAAGGAAATATAGCCTGAACATGCCTATAACTAAGAAAGATTACTCCAATAATAATAAAAACAGAAGACCAAAAATCGTAAAAAAGATTTTTGGTCTTCTGTTTTATGGTTTTTGAAACTTATGTCCCAAGCTCCAGCCTATTCCTTTAGAAAAGGAGTTAAAATGAAAAAGGTTTTACTTTGTTAGGTTGTTTTTATAATAACCCCTTTTACATATTTTGTAAATATTTTCTCAATTTGTTGGACAAATACTTATGGACCCTGATGGATTCGAACTAGCGAGCCGGACGCTCTAACCCACTGAGCTAGGGATCCAATCACACACCACCACTCACTATTCTAGTTGATAGTGAGTGGTGGTGTGTATGCATCATTTTATGAAATAAATATATCATATTATTAACTAAACTCACACCAAAAATAGCCTTGCATGAACAAAGTTATTTTCTCGGGGTGAACACAAAACTATAGGTAATTATTGAGCCACCTTTATTTTAAATCTATGAATAAAATATGTAAAGTTACCTTCCATTCAACGGTTAATTTACCTACAATACATCAACTTATAACAATCAATTTTGGCTAGCGTGAGGCCAGTTCTAAATCAACAATTATTTCGTTTGTTAAGCGTTGAATACCTTTAATCCGCGCACTATCAATATGAACTTCATTTAAAGCTATGTACCAATAAATTCCCTTTTCAATGCGCTTTTTTGCTTCAAGCCGTATTAAACTTAGATAGTATTTTTTATTGTAATAATCCGGTATGTCATCCCTCCTATCTAAAAATTCTGTCCATGGCATATAGACTTTTAAAGACAGCGAATAGTTTATTTGGTATATTTTTATTGGGTAGTAATTCCCTTTATAACTTCAGTTCATATTTCGAAAGTGTATTTAAAACTAAATATTACTACCTAGCCGCTAGTAGAGTAGACAATGCTAGCGGTTTTTTTGTATGAAAACAGACCACTAGAATGAATAACCCTTTCTGGAAAAACTATTTTAAACAATACCTGTTCATTTTAATTAGTATCTGTTATACTCCCTTTAAGGTAGCAACTCCTTTTAATAATATTCAGTTACTTTGACACATAATTTTGCTACCTAACCGCTAGAACCCATATTCTAGCGGTCTTTTTTCATAAAAAAAGACCACTCAACAATTGAGTAATCTAATTTATAAAGCAACTTACACAACAAGCTCTGACTCGCTTCCTAGCTGATCAATTCTAGATGCCTACGTCTCTAAGGATGCTATTATTTTTCCTTACAAAGATTTTTATTCTAAATTTTATAAATACATTACGATATATTCAATTCTTGTATTTTCTATAAAATTAATCTGTAATACTTCAAAATGAACAGTTACTAATAGATACTTTAATTTTAATACCTATTAATATGTCTAACTATTCTATATAATAACTTATGTCGCATCACGGATTTAATATCTAGCTTATTCATTTAAATTTAATCCGATAACATACTTAACTCTACATCAAAGTATAATTTTACCACACGAATCACCATATATAGCTGTATAACTATTTAAGATGACTTCATTAACTTGTTCAGGTTTAGTAAAAACAACTATGACAGATGGATCTTTTCCTGCTTGTCTAATTTGATCAAAATCAACTTCGGCTAATAATGTTTCGGTAGTAACCTTCTCTCCTGTATTAACAAAAATTGAAAAAGGTTTACCCTGCAATTCAACTGTATCTATACCAATATGAATTAAATACTCAATATCTGCATCGCTTTTTATACTAATTGCATGCTTTGTTGGAAAAATAGCTTCAATTCGTCCAGTCAAAGGAGCACATATTTTGTTACCTTCGGGAACAACTGCAAATCCTTCTCCAAGTACTTTTTTTGAAAATATTGGATCATTTACTTCTGAAATAGGGATAATCCTTCCTGAACAAGGAGCAGTAATGGAAATTCCTTCTTGTTTTTTTTTTTTAAATAGATTAAACATAAGATATCTCCTAATTCTCAATTTCTAAAATTTGATTAATTTCTTGACTAAGTAAATCAGCTTTACCGCCAAAAACTGCCTGAATACCACCATTCACTTCAAAAACAGCAGTAGCACCTAGTTGTTTAATAGTTTCTTTGTCAACCATTCGGCCATTTACAACAGCTACACGTAAACGAGTAGCACAAGCTTCAACGGATTCAATATTGGTTTTACTACCAAGAGCTTTAATGATTATTTGAGCTTCATCATTTAATGATGTTTTTTTATTTAATTTATTTTCAGTAGTCGTTGGCAACTCTTCTCCCATTCCAGGAATAGCTACTTTAAATTTCTTAATGAAGAAAGTAAATACGCAGAAATAAACAATTGCCCAAGCAATTCCGAAAGGAATTAATTTCAGCCAATTTGTCTTATCGTTTCCTTGGAGTACACCAAATAATAAGAAATCAATTAATCCACCAGAAAATGAATTTCCTACTCGGATATTTAAAATATCAGCAAAATAAAAAGATAGACCATCTAAGAATGCATGAATTATATATAACCATGGGGCTACAAATAAAAACATATATTCAACTGGTTCAGTAATCCCTGTTAAAAATGAAGTCAAGCCACCACTAAAATAAAGTCCACCATTCTTTTTACGATTTTGTTTAGGTATAGCACGATACATAGCATAACAAGCGGCTGGTAAACCAAACATCATTGTCGCGAATCTACCTGCAAAGAAACGAGTACCATAAGTAAATAGTCCTGTATGGTTTGGATCAGCTAGTTGCGCAAAGAAAATATTTTGTGCACCAGAAACAGTAACTCCAGCTACACTTTCTGTACCTCCTAAAGACGTATACCAAAAAAGTGGATAAATAGTATGATGTAATCCTACTGCGCCAGTCAAACGAAGTAAAAATCCATACAAAAAAGTACCTAGACTTCCCATTTGTGCAATATGTTCTCCAACTACTGCTAATCCATTTTGAATTGGTGGCCAAATTAAATAAAAGAAAGAACCGATAATAATTGCCGCTAAACTAGAAATGATTGGAATAAAACGCGATCCGCCGAAAAAACCCAAAAATTGCGGTAGTTCAATTTTCCGATATCGATTGTGTAGAAATGCAACAGTTCCTCCAATTACAATAGATCCGACAACACCAGTATCAAGAGTTGCATCTTTAGCAGAAAATAACGCAAGAAATCCGCTTATCGTTGCTGTATACACTAAGTAAGATACTCCACCGGCTAGACCTGCTGTTCCTTTATCCCCATTTGCTAACCCTACAGCAATACCTATAGCAAAAATCAATGCTAAATTAGTAAAGACAGCATTTCCTGCATAACTCATAATACTTAATACTGTATGGATCCATGGCTGTTCTAAAATTGGATACGCATTCATTGCACTTTCATTTGTTAAAGCACCACCAAGGCCTAAAAGTAAACCTGCTACTGGTAAGATTGCAATCGGTAACATAAATGCGCGACCTAATTGTGAAAACTTCTTAAACATCTTTTTCCTCCTTATTCAATGCATCGACAAATCTTTTAGCAATTTCTTGTGGTCGTGTAATTGCACCACCAACGACAATTCCTGCAACACCCAGCTTTTTAATTTGTCTTGCTTGTTCAGGTGTATGAATTTTCCCTTCAGCAATAACACAAATATTTTCTTGTACTAATTGTTTAATTAATTTCATATCTGGGCCATTTTGTTTTTTGCTCTCCTTTGTATAGCCACTTAAGGTTGTACCAACAAAATCCACACCAGCTTGATAAGCATTCTTTCCTTCCTCAAAAGTAGAAATATCAGCCATTAATAGTTGTTGAGGATACTTTTTCTTTACTTTTTCTATAAAAGTATTAATAGATAAGCCGTCATGACGTTTACGTAAAGTACAATCCAAAGCAATTACCTCCACACCAATAGCAACTAATTCATCTACTTCTCTCATAGTTGCTGTAATAAATGGCTCTTCAGGAGGATAAGCTCTTTTTATTATGCCAATAATCGGTAAAGAAACTTTCTCTTTGATTTCCTTAATATCTCGAACAGAATTTGCACGTATACCAACAGCTCCAGCATTTTTAGCTGCTAATGCAAAATATGGCATTAAACCTCCTTCCTCTGTATAAAATGGTTCACCAGGTAGCGCCTGACACGAAACAATTAAACCGCCTGAAATTGCTTCTAAGAATTTTGCTTTGTTCAAACTCCACAAACCTCCACTTTTATATTTTTTAGGATTTTTACTCCAAAAAAAGTTTAGCATCCGCTTACATTTTTGTCAAGAAAAATGGAGATTTTTGGAGTTTTTTAATTTTTATAGTGTATAATAAACAAAAATTACATTCTAGAGGAGATTTTATGAATTACATTTATTTAATTAATGAACATTATCCCTTATTAACAAAATCGGAACGAAAAGTTGCTGATTTTATCCTTAGCTCTGGAGAATCTATTATTTACAGCACTATGAATGATATTAAAATAAAAGCGAATGTTGGCGATGCAACAATCATTCGCTTTTGTCAAAAACTTGGATTTTCTGGTTTTTCTGATCTAAAAATTGAAATTGCTAAAGAAGATTTTAGCAAAAAAAAAGAACAACCATCTAGTGGTAAATACCACGATGAAGTTGCTAAAAGTTTGATTGAAGTACTTCAGTCTACTTCTTGTTTAATTAATGAAGACAAATTAACAAAAGCAATTCAACTTATTAATCAAGCAAACAGCCTATATATTTTTGGTGTGGGATCTAGTGGAAATACTAGTCTTGATTTGGAAAGTATGTTTTTGAGGGTCGGAATACAAGCTAAAGCTGTATTAGATCCTCATTTTCAAGCTCAAGTTGCTTCTTTGTTAACAGATAAAGATTTAGTTATTATCTTTTCTTTATCTGGAAAAACAAAAGATACTTATGATTCATTAAAAATTGCAAAAAATAATGGAGCAAAAATACTTGCTATAACAAATTATATTCATTCACCAATAGGAAAATCTGCAGATTTAGTTTTACAAACAGCAATCGAAGAATTTTTAAATGGTGGTTCTTTAGCTGGAAAAATTTCACAACTTTATATTTGTGATTTGTTAGTACATGAGTATGAACAAAATAACAAGATTAATTCATTGGATTTAAGAGAAAAAGTCTTACGTTCTATAATTGATAAAAGGATTGAGTAAATAAAAAGCAATAGTTAGATACAAAAATCAGAGTTGCCTACTGCAGTTATTATCAAATCTTAAATATGTTTTTGTATAGGAGATATTGTTAAACCTAGCTAAGAAAAATGAGTTTTTATAATTCAACATGAAGAAAGTTTCAAATAAATGATTATTTAAATCAATAAAATAAACGTTCTTTTGGAAATAGCCAAAAGAATATGTTTTATATTATAGTAAGTAATTTATTAAAAATAGTGTGTAATTCATACATTTTTATTATATTTTTTATTATAAACTTAAAATATTCATTAAATCGAGCCTCTTCTACTAAAAAATGAGTATCCGACATCACGTATATCCCAAACAATCAAAAAAGTTGGTATTCCCTATATTCTATACTAGATTAAAAAAATTATTAGCCATACTCTTTTTAAACAAATGAACAGCTTACTATACCTTAAAAACACTGACTAAAACAATGTAGCATTACCTCATTACGGAAGCAATGCTTCTACATACCGATTATACATTATTTATAATACCATGATTGAATATAGAATTATTAGGAAAGCAACTATATTGTAGTGCGCCCCCAAAGTTAGACCAAAAAATCTAACTTTGGAGGCGTATTTAAATTGGCAAAATACGATTATGCATTCAAGAAAAAAGTAGTAGAAGCTTACCAAAATGGCGCAGGAGGTTATCGAATACTAGCGAATCAATTTGATATTGCTTCACTTTCGACTGTTCGTAAATGGGTTAAAACAGTCGAGAAATTTGGATTTAACGCACTTCATCGAAGAGTAAATTACCAACATTACTCTTCCAAATTCAAGCGGGATGTCATACACTATTATTTAACGAGTGGTGACTCTTATCTGACTGTCGCATTGAAATATGGTCTGCCAAACGATACCTTAGTCTTGGCTTGGCACCAGAAATTTCTAGAAACAGGCATAGAAGGGCTTTCACCAAAACAGAAAGGAAGACCTTCTATGTCAAAGAAAAAGAAACCCGTTCAGGTGAAAAAAACACGAACACGTGAACAAGAATTAGAACATGAAAATGAACTATTGCGAGCGGAACTAGCCTTCATAAAAAAGCTCCGCGCTTTAGGAATGAATATCCCGGAACGACTCAAGAACGAGATGCCCGAATCATCCACGAACTCCGAAAAAAATTCCGATTAACAATCTTACTGGAAGCAACCAAATTTCCTAAAGCGACGTATATGTATTGGCAAAAGCGATTTGAGCGAAAAAATCCCAATCAAAAATTAGAAGCCCTGATTAAGAAAATTTTTGACGAAAACAAAGGAAACTATGGCTATCGCCGTATTCAATTAGCTTTAAAAGAACAAGGATTGAACGTAAACCATAAAAAAATTCGTCGTCTTATGCGTAAACTTGGCCTAAAAGGGACAAAATTTATTCGTAAATCAAGAAAATATAATTCCTACAAAGGAACCGTTGGCTATGGCGAAAAAAACCGTCTACATCGTCGTTTCTACACTTCAGTACCCCATCAAAAGCTAACAACAGATACCTCTGAATTTAAGTATTATGAACGTGATCAAAGTGGAAAGATTCAAATAAAAAAACTCTATTTAGATCCTTTTCTTGATTTATTTAATGGTGAAATCTTGTCTTACCGTATTTCTAAACAGCCGAATGCCAAAGCAATTCTTGAGGCACAAAAAGAAGCCATTGATAAAACGCAAGATTGTCCATATCGGCGCACTTTTCATTCTGACCAAGGTTGGGGGTACCAAATGAAGCAGTACAAAAAGCAATTAACCAGTCACCAGATCTTTCAAAGTATGTCTCGAAAAGGCAATTGTTTTGATAATTCTCCTATGGAGAATTTCTTTGGTTTACTAAAACAAGAAACCTACCATGGCATTATTTATTCTAGTTTCGAAGAACTAGAACAAGCAATTGAGGAATGGATTGATTATTATAATCATCAACGAATAAAGACAAAACTAGGGTGCAGTCCCGTTCAATTCCGTAAACGGTTCGTCGCATAAAAATACCGACCAGATTTCTCCAGTCGGTATTCGGTCTAACTTTCGGGTCTCACTACATATCTTGATAATTTGAAAAGCTTTTTAATATCTTTTTAGAAGCTATGCTGAACTACTGGATCTATAATTTATGGGACTGAAGAATCAGAATTAATCCTTCAGTCCCCTGTTTGTTTTTGTACAATTCACAGTCCTTATTGACAAAAAGCCGAACTACTAGATTTTCGTTTTCAATGTATACAAAAAACATCAAAGTTAGTTGTACTAGCTTTTACGTCATTTTACTATTTATCTAACAATAGTTAGATCTACTATATTCGTTTATATCCAGAAGCTCTTTGAAAGATATAGAATTCGGTCGTCATTATTAACAATAGAAAAAACTTTCATGCTAATACTTACTTTTAAAATAAAATAACTGATTAATTTTCATTGTTTGTACTACATCTTTATCCAGATGTTTGACTTTCCTAATACTTTTAAAAAGAATATCAGTACCTTAGAAATTTATTGATACTGATTTAATCACTCCCCTATCAACAAGAAATGACAGGTTCTATTTCTTACTCGGTTTTGGTCAAAGTCCACAAAATAAATATATCCCACTGAGCCGATTTCCAACTTTTCTTCATGTAAAATAAAACTCTCGCTCGCACCAAAAAATGAAGAACGGATATGGGCATCTCCATTTAAAATTGTTGCTGGATCTGTAGGATAGTCAGGATCATCTAAACTCATGTTCGCTCCGTTTTCTAGTCGCCTTTCAGGCTCCCTCAAGGGCGACCATAGCGCCCTTGGCCAACACAGCCGTCGACGGAAGATATGTGTACGCCTTGCTGCAGGGGACGCGGCTACAATCTTCGCGCAGCCATGTTGCCACGTTATAAAAACACCAAAAAAAGAGGAATCCGCCTTTTTTTCGACTGACTCCTCTTTATATCTTGAAATTTCCTTCTAATTCTCTTATACTAGCTATGAAACTAAAATTAATTAGTCATTCACTAACTAAAGCCTTAGAAGTGGTTTCATTGATACCGGCAAGTATCAATCGAAATTTCAAAAAAAAGAAGGTCTGTTTCTTTTTTTTGGCTAGGCTTTTTTGTTATGCCTATATTTCAACATGCGCAAATATTTAATTACTGTTATTTTACTTCTTTTTCGTGAAACAAACAAGAAATAATTACATAAACCTTGAGGGCTTTCCACCCTCAAACTCCCTGGAGCCTCCTGCTTACCTAGTTATTCTCTTAATTCCTTATGTAGCGGAGTGCCTCAAGGCATAAATTCCTTCCCGTTGGTCAGTCAGACATTTATACTTGACCCTCTCCGTTTTTGCCCTTTCTCGTCCTGCGCCGATAGCTTGTACTAGATTAACTTCTTAATCTCAATCTATCGCCCTTTCTAGTTTAAGGGCAAAAATACCACTATTCCTAACCACCATAAAGTAAATGAATTCCATTCCAAGCTGATAACCAAACTGAATTACTTAACCACTGAGTATTATATCCCTTTTTAACTGGATATTTCATGTTAAATAAACGCCAATAATATCCTCCTGTACCATAACCACCTGTTCCACTATCGCTATAATATGGAGTAAATCTAAAAGTAAACGAAGACGTTGGCGTAATGCTTAAATACGGAATTCCATTTTCCACCCAATTAAACCCTACTGGAACTAAATAATCACACCTAAGCTCATTCTGAAATCCATTATGTCTCATTTCTTGATAAACATACTCTTTATAAGGCTTTGCAGCGCGTAATTGTGGTCTAATTTCATACAAAATTTCTCCTACAGGAGGTTCTGTTGTTAAATTTTCAACTGGCACAGGACTATTTTCTAAAGCCCCCAAACTTTTCGCGATATCGATTGCCTCAACATTAGCCTCCTTATTAACAATTTTTACTTCTGCTTGGCCATCAAACGCTTCAGCGCTGGCTTCCATAAAATTTATAGCATCAACACTTACCAAAAAAGCAACAAATCCTAAACATAACAGAAAAATCTTTTTCAAAACAACCCCTCCAATAAGTATTATTATGAATTAATAATAGCACATCAATAATAAAATGTGAGCCTTAACAATATTAATTTATCTTCACTGGATACAATTTAAAAGACCTTTTTTCTTTTTCTGGCATATTATCAGAAGGAACAAATAATAAATAATCTTTTTCCCATTTTACATTGTAATTATTTAATACTCTCACCCCATTAATAATTAACTCCTCATTATACTTACCTTCGTCGTCTATTTGATAAGCACCTTCTCCAATATTCTCTTTATTATTTTTATTGCGATAAATATCTAACGAACGTACTCCATCAGTAAATTTAGTGAATACATTACCTACATCGTTAACCCATAAATTACTCTCTAACAACTTTGAATCAATATAGATCGGTTTACTAAGCTTAATTATACTATAGAAATTTTTTTCTTTCTCTTTATATTTCAAAGTTTCCATAACAGCACTAGATAATGTAGCTTCTTTTTTATTTTTATCTACCAATTTCACCACAAAAAATAAACTAACAAACAACACTACTATAAACAAAAACAAAATTATTTTTTTTCTCAAAACCAGAATCTCCTTCTATACAAACCTCAAAAAAATCAACAAATAAGCTTAAACAGTACCATTCTATAAATTTAGGACATCATAAATAAACCTATCATACTTTTCGATTTTTTACATACTCATTTTCTAATTTTCGTAAATAGGCTCGATTTTCTAAAGCATAGAGTTCTGCTTCTAATCTAGGATAAAAAGGATCATTTTTTTTCACTAATAATAAATTTTCCCTACAGATTTCAATACGTACCAATAGAATATTGTTCTTTAACTAAGACAGAAGAATACCGTTTCTCTTCATCTTCTATCTTCACCGATTTCCGCAACGTTAATTGCGTATTTTTAATTCCAAACACTTCTTTAAACTGCCTATACGACATTTCTTGACGCGTTGGTTCCACACAATTAACACAATTAAATAACCGTGTTCCTCTAGGATAAAACCGTAAACGACCTCCTTTAATTACTGCCTTTTTTTGATTTGATTTTGTTACTTGAACACCTTTCGTATATGCTAACGCCTTATCTAAGCGCTCATAAGTCTCTTCTTCAAAATACTCTTCTTCAAATAAGACTTCTCCATTTTCATCAATGTTATACGGAACATCTAAATCTTCTAAAGGCAGATCTGCCATATACGCAGTCAAATATGCTCCTACATTATCTGCATTCTTCAAACGACGAACTGTTACAAATCCTTGACCCCACAAATCAAAGAGAGGCGCATTTACTTTACATTCTTGAATCTGTTCCCACGTCAATTCTCCTTTAGGTATGTCTTTATAATCAGAATAATCAAATTTATTTAAAGTCAGCGTAGGGCTAAACAAATCACTATCTCCGAGGCATTTGAGACAACTCAGAATAACTATAGAATTGAGATTTATCGGAGTAATCCGCTTTGTACAGCCCATTCAATCCAGCTTTTTGTCCAATAACTCCTAGTTCTATCATGAGATGCTCTTCTGTAGACGGGAAATGGATTCTTCCCTTCAAAGCCATACTACGAATATAATTAACTAGCCTATTAACTAGTGCTTCTGGATTTTCTACAGAATCTAATTTTTTATATACTTGTAATAATACATCAGTAATATCCAATAATTCAGATGTGTTATCTTTACGTTTATTTAAAAGATTGTATAGTTTATGAATATACTCTTTTGCTAATTCTCTGTTATCCATGCGATTGCTCTCCTACTTAATTCTTTTTATCTATATCATCTTTGAGCTCTACTCATCAGTCATAGTTTTTACAAGTTTTGATGAATCTTTTGTGGAAAATTGAGTATTAATTACTTGAAAACCAAGTAATACAAAAATAAGAACTGTCCTATAACTCTTTAGGTGGTTGATTTCCTCTATACTATCGGTAAAAAAACTGATAATTATCAATATATATAAAACAAATAATAAAAATTAAAAAGTTCGAATTATTAATATTTTAGCTATTCGTTTCAATATTTTTCTCCTATTCATTAAAATGTCTTTTATTTTACACTTGAACATGCCTATTTAAACTATACTATTATAAGTTAAATCCTCTTTATATACACTAAATTTGAAGAAACTAACTATTAACTCATAACAAATCACCCTTACTATGCCCCTAGTATACCCCAAAATACCCACGGAATAAGAAAGCTAACACCTAAAAAACATTGACGATTATTAACAGTAACCTTAATCCAATACTTTTTATATAGAGACTAGGAATGATTCCAACTAAACTAATTAGTATTACCCTTAAAAGGTCAAAAGATCCATGATATGGATTGTAGAAAAATAGATATTTCAACCAAATACAGATACTAGCTGTTATACAAAGTAAAATCATCAAAACAGACAATCGATTATTTAGTAAGTTGCTCATCTATTCTTCCCCCCTATTAATATGTCCACTGATTGGTTTACACACTTTAATTATAACAAACCATTTCTCAATTGGCATCTAAAATGTCATTAATCTCCTTAGATGATTGCTGTCCTCGTATCTTCCTCATTCAGTTTAACCAGATGAATCATTTCTAACAAAGATGAATGGCTCAAACTGACTTTCACTATACGTAGACGGTCGGAAACTCATTGGGTATCTAACGCTTGAATCAGTGCAGAACCCACACCCCATATAATTGCCTTTTTCCGCTCTTTTCAGTAGCGAAAGCAACTCGTAAAAGTCATCAGGCAGAAAGACGTTTTCTTTATTGATTCGTTTCATTTCGGCTTCTGACAGTGTAGTAGGGGGGTTCTTCTCATGACGTAGATATTTTGGGTACCAACAGAAGAATCACTTCTTTTCTTCTAGTCACTCTGCTTTCGCCATTAGAGAGGAACCCACATTACTCTCTTTTTGTACATCAAACTTTGAACCTCTAATATTTGTCCTTAGATACACACTTGGGGTACGTTTACCTCTTTGAGGGACTTCTTACCAAATCAGCTAGTTTTCTTTCGAAATCTGCTACCCTATTTTTTCACCTTCTGTGAGATGAAGATGAAAATCACTTCTGACACCAATAATTTTTTCATCTCCAGCAACATGATTATTCACCCCCCACCCACATCACTTTTTTCTTTAAATCAGCTTCTTTGCTAGGCAATGAAAAAAATAATTATGTAGCTATGGTTACTTGAGCCATCTGCTCCAACCACCACCAGTGATGCAGTCAGGCAACCTTGAAATGAATTTTAGCAATAACCACAGATACCGATTGGTACTCCCTTTTTTCTAGGCAACCATGCTTCTTGCTTCTCCCCGCTCTTCTTTCAGCTATCAAATACATATAAGTTTCTTCTATTGTAAATACCCTTTCCCACCCACTGATAGCTAAGCCACCTAAATTCAGCCTCTCAACCATCAGCTAAGCTGATTGACTCAAGATAAGCTGAAAGTAGCACAAAGCCAAGCTGATTTTAAGTAAGATACGGAATCTATTCCTTCAATTCTTGCTCAAATGCTTGACATCTTTTCTATTATCCATCTGACTATCAAGCCTGCATATAGATAACTATTCTAGCCAACTAAAGCCAGCAGTATCACAGGAAGAAAAGCATTAAATAAGTAACTTGATACTTCCCTCCTCCTAAAGCCCAACCCTCCAGTAAATATATAGGCAACATGAAATTTTATCTCTAGATTTTAACAGAAGAGACATAGGAGATCTAACCAGTATAACGAAAGGAGTTGACCAAAAAATAAACACCCAAAGGAGTCCAACTGGTAAATAAGGCAAGACCCAAAATCCCTATAACTAGATGAAATTGAGTCAAGCGACTTTAATGGCTCGTATATGACTTCTTAAATAACACCAGTTAGATACGGGTTTCACCACCCAAAACTTTTAAAATTCGTGGTATAGACTGGGTTGCCTAGAAGTAACTATCATTAAATAATATCTGTAGGGTAGCTACCTGACAAACAACAAACTGTTCCACACTTTTGGCGCCAAAAGTCACTAGGACAGAGAAAGAACAAACAAAAATAACTCTAGCCATTGGTACAACCGACTTTCTACCTACCAAGAGAGTCACCCCCTTGGTACACTTGGCTTTCAACTATTTTGAATAGTGATCAGTATGTTACTGGGGTCGTAGTACGAGGCTTGGCAGATTCGTTTCAGCCATTTTGTCGGCATTTCTCCCAATAGAGTAGAGGTACTGTAGAGCCAAAAAGGACGCAAGGCAGATTTTCCTCCGAGGAAAGAGAAAGAGATTCTCTCTTTCTTTAGGACACCAAGAAGCGCTCTAAGGACGTCAAGAGACGTTTCTCCATTGGCGGTGGCTGTCTCAGCCTTTGTCTGTGGGGTACCGAAAACCAAGACTCTAGTACTAGGCTGAACGCTGAACATTTCCTTGTCACTACTACTCCCACAAAAGATTGTGGCAACTATTAAGGAAGAAATCGAGTGGATCAAGGGATTCAGGCTCTTTAGGCATAGAGCTTGCTTGTACCATGAAGCTAGAGAAATAAACTAAGAAAGCAGGTATTAAAACAATGAATAATAAGAATAAATCACAAGCAGAGAGACACAGAAACTGGATATTTATTGTCTATCCAGTTTCAGCGCCCAAGAATTGGAGATATATTGTAACAGATATCGGGACTCCATGGGGTCATAGTCCTTTGCATGATAAAGATGAGAATCCATATGGTGGCGCTAAAAAGCCCCACTACCATTGTCTCATCAAATTCAATATCTTAAAGTCTTACAGACAAATCCTAAAGATAACTGGCAAACTCCATGCACCAAATCCGCAACCCTGTGAGTCTATTGTAGGCACAGTAAGGTATTGGCTCCATCTTGATAACCCTGAAAAGCATCAAGATGAGAAAGAAGATATTAAAGCTTTCAACGGCTTAGATATCAGAGAGATACTAAGACCAAGTTAGACAGAACAAACTGCCATGATGAGAGAAGCAAGAGCATTCATCAGAGAAAACAATATCAAAGAGTTGAAAGACTTTATGGACTATGCAGATAAAGAAAGACCCTAATGGAGCTACGTCATCAATAAATACCACTGCGGTATCAGAGACTATATCAACAGTAGTAGATATAGTTCTAAGTACCAGCAAAATGAAGAATCCTAAGGTCTACGCCTGATTCGTACCTTTATTAAAGAGAGTGGGATCTCAGAGATAAGTACTGTGTACGACTTCTTAGATGAAACTGCACCTCAATGGGGGTACTTAATGGATACGAACTACCTTGAAATTAATAGCTATTTAGAAAGTACGATACGTAGAAATAAGCACAAAATTAGAATGAATTCTTTTGATAGCACTAAACAAGCTAACATCATCCCTTTAGTTCCAAAAGGGATTGATTTGGAACTATGGGCATTAACAATAAAGGAATATCAAGAGTCTTGTCTCTGAGATTTCAGAAAATTATCCATTTTAAGTTTTTATCAGAGCTCTAACTCCTGATAAATATACTAACGATAAAACAAATGGAATTTCAGTAGATTAAGGCTAATTTAATGTAAGGAGGAAATTTACCTATCATGAAAAATAGGTATTTTCTCCTTTTAGCTTTTCAATCCTCTTTGATAAGTTGTTCTACTTCTCCCCACTATTTCATGCCATAGATAGTGGGGGTATTTTTGTAGATACTGAAATAATGAATTCAATCAATAAAACTATTAAACTTTCCAAGTATGGTAAATAAAATCAGATAAATCAAATCACTAGAAAACCAAAGATATTTTCCATAGCTCAAGATTAGATACTGAATCCACCCCACCCAGTGAGTAAGACTTTTAAATTTACCATGCGTAACAGATATACCAAATTTGAAAGGTATAAATCATAGCTGACAATTGTACAAATCTCAAAAGTAGGTTTCTTCATTTGGGTACGGGCAACAAAATAGTTTTCTAAGCTCATTAATCATATAGAGTAATAGCAGATTACTTCTTTTTAAATCCTAAATAATCTTTGAAACCAAGCATATATATGGCTAATACAAAAGAAATATTTTTCTGGTCTGATATTTCTAATAATTCTTCAAACACTAAATCTTTTGGTGCAACAACCTCTGTTGAACTAGACAACACTTTTTCAATTATATCAGGAAGAACCATACACAACTGATAAAATGCATCCTGCTCACCTGTTACCAATGAATAAAAATGATCCATACTTACACGTCTAATCAATTTGTGTTGCACTTTATGCTTATCGACAGTAGCAACCCATTTAATATTTTGAGACTTCTTTGCAATAGCCTCAACAAGATAACAAGCACATTCATCATCTTGTAAAACTTGATTTTGCATTTTAATATACGTCTTTGCAGCCGAGGAAGAATTCATAGTATTATGCTTATTCTTCATTTCAACAAAAACTGTATTAACCTTATTTCCATCTGGAATATCAATTCCATTTTCATTCGTATATATAACATCCCAGCCATTACTAGGAACAACACACCCTTCTATATACTGAAATATATTTTGATGAAAGTAACCAATATCATTATTACTAGATTTATCTCTTTGTCGTAAAATCTCATTCTTAATAATTTCTTCCCAAGACATTTGGTAAACATTTTTATCAAAAATTAGTTTTATAGGGTCAATAATATTGCTGTTAAACTTCTTTAAGTCAAATGGTTTTAACTTTTCACCGTACTTTTTTATAGTCTCTTTAACATGAAATGTTAATTGTTCTTCAGAAATAAATGTAAGATTCCACATAATTAACCTCCAATTAGTTTTCAAATTGATTTAGATAATTAATAACTGATTTACCTATATACGTAGCTAAATTCACTGGTACTGCATTTCCGATTTGCTTATAGATAGCTCCAACTCCACCGCTAAATTCCCAATCATCAGGGAAAGACTGAATTCGAGCATACTCCCTTGTAGTAAATGGACGAGTTTCATCAGGGTGACAGCGTTCTGTCTGCTTTTGACTAGGTGATGTGGTCAAAGTTAAACTAGGTTCTAACCAGCTTAATCTACGAGCCATCCCTCTTTTGCCTCCACCAGAATACCAACTTGCTCCCATGTATTTTTTAGCTATATCTTCAGGTAAATTTATCCATGAACCACCAGGGGGTACTAATTCCATTACGGCTTTTTTACTTTCAGAATATTCCATCCCTAAGCTTCTTGGAACATCACTCAACACATCTTTTAATACTGGCTTATAAGACTGCTTTTCTGGAAAGACATAGGGGTACTTTTCTTTAGAGACTAGGTCATTTCTAATGCCTATAATTACAATTCTTTCTCTCTTTTGAGCTACATCATAATTCCAAGCATTTAAAACATTCCAATATACGGTATATCCTTCTTTTTGAAACACCTTTAGCATAGTATCTAACGTTTTACCTTTATCATGATTAACTAAACCTTTCACATTTTCAGCAATAAAAACTTTAGGTTTTAAATCAGATAAAATTCTACTATAAGGATAAAACAAAGTCCCTCGAGTATCTCCAAATCCTTCTCTTTGACCAGCATAGCTAAAGGATTGACACGGATAACCACCACTCAAAACATCTATTTCATCAGACTGGATATAATTTTTAATGCCAATATTAGATATTTCTTCAATATCACCTTCAAATACTTTCCAAGAAGGCCTATTTCTTCTTAGTGTTTCAGTGGCATGCTTATCAATTTCTATAAGTCCTTTTGATTTAAAACCAGCTTTCTCTAACCCTAGAGCTAGACCACCTGCACCTGCAAAGGTTTCTAAAATACTATAATCTCTGTTTGGTACAACATCTTTCACATCACCGTATTTTTCTAATCGAAAATCATATCTATTAAATTCACTTTCTTCATTTTCTTCAGTAAGTAAATTAGTCACAGATGTATTTAACACTTCTGCTAACTTTGCCACTCTAGTTTTAACAGGATTATAACTAGATGAAAACATGGATGAAAGTTGACTTTTGCTAATTCCAACTTCGTTAGCTAATTCTTCCTGAGTACTTATATTTAAATCTTGCATTTTTAACAAGATTTTATGCTTATCTAATCTCATTTCCAGACCTCCATCAATCGCAGTACAGTTCATTATATATTAAACTCCACTATCTGTAAACAACCAAATCATTATCCTAATATTCAAAATTGAATGTAACCATATCTTAATAAGAAAGTTTATTTATCTCTAATATCTCCGATTCCCCACCTATCAAGGATATGATTATTTGAAAAACTTACTCATTCTTTTCCTGGTCGGGGTATTTTTCTTTGGTGTCATTACAGGTGCACCAGTAGGCAGTGTTTTATTCTATGACATTTTACTATAAGTCATGGTAATCGGCATTAAAAACATGCTCTTTAAGAATATGGTCAAGAAAGATGCACAATACGATCGCAAATACAGCAAGCACTACAGAAAATACAGAAATAGATTCGACAGATAAACATTTAATCGATAGAACAAAAAATATTATAGTACTTTCCTCACACTCAGGAGTCCTTATCTTAAAAGGACGAATAGTGGTGTGAATCCGCATGGTACAGCCTTTCCTTGGCTATTCGACCATCAAAAACAACCCAAATTTTATCCTCAGCGTCCGAAAATACGTTGCCCTACACTTGACCTACCCCACACAGGAAAATCCCGCAAAACGCAATTTTCGTCCTTTTTGTAGTGCCACCTATCAATCCTTAGATAACCAGTAGTACAAAGAGAAACGAATGAAAACTAATACGAAAGCATTAAGAATGGCTATATAGAGCTATTCCTAGTGCTTTTTAATTTGAATGATATCTATATGAACTCCCTGTACTTGTTTCTATCTAACATGGGAGTATCTTGCCTAGTAGAATACTTAGAGAAGTTAAATGTAAATGCCTATTAGCACTTACCGTAATAATTCAACTTTTTTCTGGTACCGTTCTTTTTCTAGCTTCGTTTGCCTCATGAACGGGGGTTCCTTTCTTTTAATTTCTATAAAACTATCATATATGATTTAGTTAAAAAACCGCCAAACAAACAAGCGTTCGTCTGGCGGTTCTTGTTTTCGATTTTTTTGAGCTGGTTTGTTTGAGAAGTCATTCCAATCTTTTTTGTTAATGAGTAGGAATTGCACTACTCATAGAGAAATGCTTTTCTAGAATTCTACTATTGTTCCTTTCGTTTATGATAGAAAACGCTATTCTTTGTTTGCATTTGCTTTTTTCATTTAGTAATTAATCCTGCTAATGTAATGGTTGTTTTAATATTTTTCATTATGGTAAAGCAACAATGATTGTTTATATTGTTTAAACTGTTTTCTCTTCATCGCTAAGGCACCTCCGCAATATCCCACGAAATCGTAGCACTATATTTACCTGGCTTTAGTGGGGCATTCTCTGGGATTGCTATTGCTAATCCATGTCCCAAAAGCTCTTCGTCAAAACTATCAGTATGTCTACCTGTAAATAAATAAGTTGTCAGCGGCTCACCCTCTAAATCAGCATAAATAATAGGAGATATACTATAATCTATCGTATCTATTATTTTAGGGACTTTTTTAACCATAAAATTATATAACTCATCTTCATTGTCAGAATTCACTGCTTCGTTAAAACCAGGTTCCTGCTTTATGACGTCCCTATAATAATATACGTCAGTATAAGAAAGATATGGAGCTAAGTTTTCATTCTTATCAGCGATCTTTGCAGTGATGTTATACGTGGCTTCAACAGGATATCTATGTTCTAGATTCAAATCATTTCCTCTAACATACCTAGTATCGATAATCTTTGCGTTAAAATCTGGCGATTTGATGAGCTTAGCTTTCCCATCAATGGTGATATCATCAAAATGAGCGATATCTGATACCTGTAGTTGAACGGAACCAGGAACTACGTTTACATTCACCGGGTATTCATACGTTAAGTCCTTACCAGTCGACGATTTTTGTGTCACTAGTAGTTTACCTGTTTTAGCACCTTCGGTGCTAGTATCTGGATATTCCGACCATCTGACACTTAAGCCAGGATATCTATCAATATCAATAAACTCTTTCACATGTGTATCTAAATAAGTATGTGAAGCGTTTTTAAAGATAGATTGATTATTTTTCGATGTTAACTGATTTAGAGTTAACAGTTTATAGCCATCTGCCGTCATTTCAAAGAAAGTATTGTTATTTATTAAAGAAGGAGTAACTAGATTTTTAACAGCTACAGATTTATTATTAGTAATTAAATGAAACGTATTAGTCCACGCTATTACCTCAGCATGATAGACCTTAATAATATTAGTATCACTTTTATTAAATGTGTGTACGCCAAGAGCATTAACCGCATAGCCAGCTGTTTTAATTCCATTTATACTTACATATTCAGAAGGATTATTAGTCAATGAAAGATTTCCAGAACCAGAATAATATCCTATAGAATAATATGGAGTTGCATAACTAGGGTGAATTATTGTATTACTATGTGCGCCCGCTAACAATGCTTTTATATAAAATTTATCTGGGTCAGAATTCCAATCAGATACTAAACTAAAATTATGATGATTATAACTAGCTTTAAAATCTAAAGCATTACCCAATTGCACAGTTACTGGCACATCCACATTAGTAACAACCTTAGTATCAATAAACGGGGCTTCGTAAGGTAATACACCATCAACTAAAGGCTTACTACAAGAATAGCGCATGTTTATTCCAACAGATACATTCAATGTTTTAGCACCTACGGTGCTTGTTAAGGCACTATAATCAAATAACTTATTAACTGTTGATGAATATTCAAATAGCTTACTTATCTCTATTGCGGGTGGTTTCTCAACATCTGTTGGATAAGATACACTGCCTCTTCCTACTGGGTGGTTATCCTTATCAACTCTATCAACATAAAAGTTACTTGTATCCCAATCTAACTTGATACTCGTTATTTCTTTATTAAAGCTATTAGGAATACTTTGTCCTAAATTAAAGGTTAACGGTTTTATCTCTATCTTTGGTGTGTTTTGATTAGATTTCAATACAATTGTTACAGTTTGATTATCTTCCCAAGAAGGTAAATATGCAAGGTATCGATAAGCTTTATCTTTATCATCATAGGGCATGTATATAAGCTTTGCTCTGATGGCATTCGGCACTTTGTCTATTAGATTGTCAGTCAGGTCTGCTCCTTCAATAGCATACATATATGGATCTTTAACATCCCCCATGACATTATAAGGTTTACCAAAGGTTGTTTTTAACGTGGTTTCCTTAATAGGCCTCATATCATCAAATTCATTACTAACATAGTTTACATGAACAGTTACTGGTTTTTCTAAAATATCTTTTACTGTAATTGTTGCCGTCTTTGTAATTCCTTCAAAACTATAAGTAATTGGATAGGTTCCTGGACGCTAGCTTAATTTAAAAGAGTCTACTTTTACTTGCGAAAAATTTAAAGGACGACCCGAACTATCATATGCAGATACAAAGCTATCTTTTGGTTCCCAACTGTATAAACTATCACTTGTATTTAGAGAGCTTCCTACTGCAACACCTTTACTATCCGAATACAAAGTTAAATCCTTTGTAAAAATGTTGGCTGTGTTTCCATCTCCAAGCTCCCAAGTACCTATCAACTGTTCAATAAAATTATTATATGCACTTAAAAGTATGTTTGTAGTAATAGGATCCCTGTATTCAGATGTGCTCAACCAAACCTTATTTGGTGGTATATTCAAATCTAGATTTGGACGTAAGCGTGTATTAGGACCAAGCGTTATTTTAGTTAGGGCAGTTTTCCCTCCCACAAAGTCTGTTGCTGTTTTCCTAGTAAAATCAAAAGGTGATAAGTCTAAGCTAGTTATCTTCGTGTTCCAAAACATATAGTCAAAGTTTCTAACCCTTTTTGTATCAAATGAAGAGACGTTTACTTCTTGTAACTCAGTATCACCCGCAAACATGCTATCCATATAGACAACATTAGACGTATTAAAACTAGATAAATTCAGCTTTTTAAAGCCTGAATAAGAAAACATTTCCTGCATGGTTTCAACATAAGAAGTATTTAAATAATTGGTTCCTTCAAATACTTCAGCGTCACTAAATCCTGCAAATATTCTATTTGAATCTACGGGTAAAATCAGTGGCCCTTCAATTTTAATTTTGTTTATCCCTTGTCTATCTCTAAAAGGCCAATCACGCTCCCAAGGAGCATGGGTTCGGGTTGGATCGTTATTAAAATCTCCTGCACCGATGTGAAGAGTTATTATTCTGTCTGGATGAGTTATTGATATCCAAATATGGGACGAACCTATATATGCTTCATATAGCGTTACTTCTTCTGAACCTTCATTAGGTGCCTCAGGGCTATCGCCTGCTTCCAGATTAGAAAGCTGAGGTAATTCTTCATCATCTTCCTCTGATTCGGTTTCTTTAGCAGGTTCTTCCTTTGGTTCAGCTTCAGCTTTCGAATCCACTTTTGGTTCTTCGGCCTTGGGTGCCTCAGTAGGTGATTCAACCTTTGTTGGTTCTTTTACTGGTGGTTCTGCTGGTTTTGGTAGATTGTCTTGCAAACCAGGAAATGAAGTTTCCTTTTCCCCATTTGGTGGTGTAGGTGATTCACCACCAGTTGTTTCCCCAATCTTTGGTTCTATTGGTACTGTTTCTGCATAGGCTCCGACGGAGCTAATAAGATTTCCTCCTAGCAACAGAGTAACCATCAAGCCAGAAAACAGTCTTTTACTATACTTTTTCATCATTCCAATGGTCATAACTCCCTTCCAACAATAAGTTCTACATAGAGAACCTACTTCCTATTCTTAAAACGATTTGTATTCTTAATTAATAACAGAGAAGAGCATCAAATTATTTTAAAATAGTTCCACTGTAAGTAGGCCTCTACATAGTCAAGAACATTATACTAAATACAAATAACAATAAATTCCATATTTCTTCGCCTTGTTCAACTAAATAAAGGACTTTATCTTAATATCAGCTTTTCAATTGATATTAATAAAAGAAAGTAGGTGTCCAAAACAATTTATAATTGTTAATTTGACGAAGCAATCATCTTATGTCTATATGCATAGTTCTACTATCTTGTCTACACAAAAAAGTACTGCTTCGGTTTCGCAGTACTTTTGGCGTATTAATTAAACGATAGGGTTGATTATTTAAAAAATCTCTAAACTGTAGGACTAGTAACCAAATCCCAAGTAATTTGTGCTGTATAAGTTCCTGCTTTAGTATCGGCTGGAATATAAAATTCGAACCCTGGATTAAACCTAGTAATTGGTTCAGCATTAGCAATATAGTCATCAGATATAACAACAACCTTTTTATGCCAATTTATACTTGTGTATGCTGGTAAAACACCTGCAACTGTATTGTTAGATAATAGTTTAGGTGACACAGCAACTTGCATATCAGTTGTGTCTTGAAAATTTGCTACAGCGTTTAATGCCCAACCTTCTGTAGAACTACCACGATAATCTTTTACTTCGATAACTGACGGTGTAACTTCTCCAACTCTACCATTTGATCCATTTATAGTATGCGAACTCATTTCTACATTTTCAGGAACACTAACAGTTAATGTTCCTGCTTTCATATTTACTGTAGCTGTCGTCTCTTGTCCAGTAGCTAAAACTGAAGGACTATAAGAAAACATACCGATGAGTACGATTCCCGTCGCAACAAAAATATTCTTTTTATTCATTTACATTACTCCTTCTATTAACCTCTAGAGAATTTCTAGAGAAATTTTGATACTTATCTTATTCTAT
The DNA here is from genome assembly GCF_051712165.1 of Enterococcus sp. DIV1420a. Lineage (NCBI taxonomy): Bacteria > Bacillati > Bacillota > Bacilli > Lactobacillales > Enterococcaceae > Enterococcus > Enterococcus sp. DIV1420a. The sequence goes on along the minus strand of NZ_JBIOOI010000001.1, from coordinate 1,233,796 downwards.
AGGGGAGTAAATGAAAACACTATACAAACAATGTTATATATTGTTTATTTGTCAATCTTTCTATTTTCCTTTCGCCTGTTTCCTGTGAGCTTCATTTTTAATAAGATAGTTAGGAATAGTGATAAAACATTAAAATTCTTTGAATAGACATATTTATCTTTTGTCTGTTTTATTATTTCCATCTTAATGAATCAGTGTTTTTAATGCTTATATTTTGTTGTATTCAGACTCTTCTTAGTAGTATTTTAGTAGTATTTTTTGTTTCATTTTCTTAAATACCTTTGCTTATTAAGTTTTTAAGCTAATTAATCTGTTTTTTTATAAAAAAGATCCTACTACGATAATAATAGATTCAGCCACTAAAGTACTTCCAAATACCGTAATAAATGTTTGTTTAAATCCAGTTTTATGATTAAGTCCAGTCAAACTTAAGAAGGTCAACAAAACACCACTTTGAGGAACAATAGTTAAAATATTAGAAGCCACTGCTGCCACTCGATGAATCATTTCTGGATTAAGTCCCGCATCAAGATAATATTGAGCAAAGTTTGGCATCACAATCCCTAAAGCACCTGATGAAGAACCTGTAATGGCCGACATTGCTGACGTTAATACAGTCAAACTAATCAACGGGCTCCCCGGAATATTTAAAATCAAGTCTGAAAAGATACCGAATCCTGGAGCAATCATAACGACTGCACCAAAGGCAACAGCAGATGCAGTAGCAAAAATTGGTCCTATTGAGCCGCTTGCACCAACACTTAATGTAGAGATTTTATTATCTATATACCCATAAAACAAGATAAATGCCGTAACAATTCCTGTCAGTAAAGCGATATAAATAATATTTTTTTTCATAAACTCATTCCCGACCATACTCCCAACAATCGCTACAACAATCAGCAATGCCAGAGGAGCAACACTAGCAATAAACGAAGGCGTTTTCTTGCTGACTACGTCTTCCTCATGTCCATTTGTGTAAGTTGCGTAGGTTTCACCTTTTGCCAAGCTCTTTTTTAAACAATACTTCATGTAAATTAAGCCAAATACAATACAGCCGATACTACCTAAAATACTTGGTATCAGCGCTGCTGTTAATGATGTGTTTAAGTATTGAATGGGAATGACGTTTTGAATTGCTGGCGTTCCAGGTAAGATAGTCATTGTAAAAGTTGCAATTCCTAACCATAATGGAACCTGAATCAAATTCCAAGATAAATCCATTTTTTTAAATAATGATCGAGCTAATGGGAGAACTGCAAACATTACTACAAATAGACTAATCCCGCCATATGTCAAAATTGCACTAATCAAAAATATGGCTACCAATACACGATAAGGATTATCATATCCTACTTTGTTTAAAATAAATTCTGCTATAGAGACAGTTGCACCACTTGTTTCCATTAGTTTGGCTAAAATAGATCCTAGTAGAAAAATAGCAAAGTAATTCATAATATAGGTAGATAGTGCACCCATGTAATTGTTTGCCTCTTTTCCCAATAAGGAATCGACAATAGACATATTATTCAATAACACTACTAAAATCGTTGCCATTGGTGCGGCAACAATAATATTAATTTCTCTTATTGAAAAATAAATGATAGCAGCTACACCTAGTAACACACCAATTGGGGCGATAATTTCCATAAATAGACTCCTTTATTTAGAAGAAGAGACAAGAGCTTAGGCCTCGTCTCATTTCTCCATTTATTCTTACAAGTAAGTTATTGTGCTGTATATCCACCATCTAACAAAACTGGTTGTCCAGTAATTCCTTTGGCTTGTTCACTTGCTAAGAATGAGACATAATCAGCAATCTCCTGCACATCAATTAAACGTTTTTGAGGAACAAGTGGATAAAGAACTTCCTCTAAAACTTTTTCTAACGGAATATTTCTTGTTTTTGACAAATCATCAAACTGTCCACGAACTAATGGTGTGTCAACATAACCTGGACAAATGGCGTTCACTGTCACACCTGTATCCGCTGCTTCTAACGCAGCAACTTTTGTTAAGCCAATCAGTCCGTGTTTTGCAGAATTGTATGCTGATTTACCCGCAAATCCGATCACACCATTGATAGAAGCCATATTGATAATACGACCGAATCCTTGTTTTTTCATTATTGGAAATGCGCGTTTGATAGCAATAAATGGTGCAACCAGCATGATTTTCAACATAAATTCATATTTTTCTGTTGGAAAGTCTTCAATCATCGCCACGTGTTGCAAGCCTGCATTATTTACTAAAATGTCTAAGCGCCCATGTTTTTCAACTGTTGAATCAATTGCTTGATTAATCGCTTCTTCACTTGTTACATCACATACCATGCTATCTGCTGCATAACCTTCTGCTGTGTATTCTTTAACGACTTCGTTCAATTTTTCTTGCTTAATATCTGAAAAGACAACGCTCTTTCCTTCTTTTAAAAAAGTTTCTCCAATTTGTTTTCCAATTCCACTTGCTGCACCTGTTACAAATACAACTTGTTTAGTCATAATATTTTCCTCTTTTCACTTTTTATTTTTTTACTAATTGTACTTCTGTCGCTTCCTGAACTTCTTCAAATGTGTAATCTGGATGGATTTCCTCTACAACAATTCCTTCAGGTGTTACATCAAACACACCCATTTCTGTAACAATTTTATCTACAACCTGTGTAGCAGTCAGCGGCAGAGAGCATTCTTTTAAAATCTTCCACTTACCTTTATTTGTATGTTCCATCGCAACAATTACCTTCTTAGCACCGACAAGTAAATCCATGGCACCTCCCATTCCAGGAACCATTTTCCCAGGAATCAGATAATTAGCTATATTGCCCTTTTCATCTACTTGAAGAGCCCCCAAAACAGTGACATCTACGTGCCCTCCACGAATAATTCCAAATGAGGTAGCACTGTCAAAAAATGCACCTCCCGGAGCGATTCCCACTACCTGACCTCCTGCATTTACAATCGTGGGATCAGGGATTTCTCCCGCCTTATCCAGACCAATAAATCCATTTTCTGATTGCAGTGTAATCGATATCCCTTCAGGCAGGTAATTTACCACTTTTGTAGGTAAGCCAATCCCTAAATTTACTAATGAATCATTGGGTAGCTCTAACGCAACACGTCTAGCAATTCGCTCCTGAATTTCATCTTTAGTTAGTTCCTTCATTTTTCCCACTCCCTCCATCAACAAGATAATCTACAAATATATTCGGTGTTTGGACGGCAATCGGATCAATTTCTCCTATTGGTACAATTTTTCGTGCTTCAACAATAGTTGTTTGTGCATTAGCAGCCATCAATTGATTGAAATTATTTTCTGATCCTCGATAGGTCAAATTACCCAGCTCATCTGCTACATCCGCTAAAATAAGTGCAACATCTGCTTTAAATGGTTTTTCTAATAAATACATCTGACCATCTACCTCAATTTTCTGCTTACCTACCTCAATTAATGTTCCAATACCCGTTGGTGTTAAAAATCCACCCAATCCAAATGCTCCTGCACGAATTTGTTCAGCGAGTGTCCCTTGAGGAACTAAGTCAATGATTGTTTCTTTCGCGTTCATCTGGCGTCCAGCCTCTTTATTTAACCCAATATGAGAGGCAATAATTTTAGAAAACTGGTGTGTTTCAATCATTTTACCTACCCCTTTACTCGGTAAGCCTGCATCATTACAGATAAGAGTTAAATCTTTTATCCCTTTTTTTACCAGGGCATCTATTAATAAGTCAGGCGTGCCATTCGTCATGAAGCCGCCCACCATTACCGTGTCTCCGTCTTTTACTAAATCAACGGCTTGTTGAATTCCAATCACTTTTCCCATAATTTTTCCTACCTATCTTTCTACCAGTACGGAAGTTCCTTGCCCGCCACCAATACAAAGTGTAGCAAGTCCTCGAGTTACTGATCGTTTTTCCATCTCATGTAATAGAGTTACCAAGATTCTTGCGCCACTCGCACCAATTGGATGACCGATGGCAATTGCTCCCCCATTTACATTGACGATTTCTGGATCTAATCCTAATTCTTGAACCACGCTCAATGCTTGTGATGCAAAGGCTTCATTCGCCTCTACTAGCTCTAAATCAGAAATTTTCCAACCAGCTTTTTCTAATGCTTTATTTGTTGCTGGAATGGGGCCTGTCCCCATAATTTCAGGAGCTACTCCTGCACTTGCATATCCTTTGATTGTTGCTAGTATAGGTAACCCTAATTCTTCTGCTTTGCTTCTCGTCATCAAGATAACGGCGGCGGCTCCATCATTTAACCCAGAGGCATTTCCTGCTGTAACCGTTCCTGTTCCATCTCTTAGAAAAGCAGGTCGTAGAGACTTAAGCTTTTCAAAAGTTGTCCCTGGTTTTATATATTCATCCTCTGTAACAAGAATCGGTTCGCCTTTTCTCTGTGGCACTGAAACGGGGACAATTTCTTCTTTAAAACGACCACTTTGACTTGCCTGTGAAGCACGCTTTTGACTAGTTAATGCAAACTGATCTTGCTGTTCACGAGTAATATCATATTTTTTTGAAATATTTTCTGCAGTTATGCCCATATGATAACGATGAAATGCATCTGTTAATCCATCATTTACTAGCGTGTCAATAATTCCTCCATCACCTAATCGACCACCCCAACGATAATCTTTTAAAACATAACCCGCTTGACTCATATTTTCTGTTCCACCTGCAACAATAATTTCTGCATCTTCACAGAGAATACTTTGCACAGCTAATTCAATTGCTTTTAAACCTGATCCACAAACCATATCCACAGTAAAAGATGGTTTCGTATCAGGAATACCGGCGTGTATAGCTACTTGTCTAGCTACATTTTGGCCTAGACCGGCATGAAGAACATTCCCAAAAATAACTTCATCTACTAAAGATGGATCGAATCCATTTTCTTTGATTAGTCCTTTTACTACTGTCTTTCCTAATTCAACAGCTGAAACTGATTTAAATATTCCGTCAAATGATCCAACAGGGGTTCGTAATGCACCAGTAATTACTACTTCTTTGCTCATTTTACAAGACTCCTTCATACTTTTTAAGTAAGCGCTTCCTTCTTGTTCATAGAATAACAACTTATACTTGAAATGAAAAATATATATTTCTTTAGTATGTATAATTTTTTTTTATACCATGAATCCATTGACTTTATCTTAGTAAATGTTTAGTCTTTATTTTAGAAAACTAATTGGGGGTGTTAATTTTGGATATTAAGCATTTACGTTATTTCATTGCAGTTGTTGAAAATGACTTTAACCTCAGTCGTACTGCGGAAAATTTATATATTTCTCAGCCTACATTAAGTATGATGATTAATGATTTTGAATCTAGACAAGGTATAAAACTATTTAATCGAGAACAAAGCAAACTCGTTGGATTGACTCTTACGGGGAATTACTATTATCAAGATGCCTTAGAAGTTATAAAAAAATATAATGATATGCAAGAAAATCTACATCGCCATGAACAAAATATAAAAGGGAACATCACTATTGGAATTCCCCCTTTAGTTTTATCTGTTGTATTTTCAACAATTATGCCAAAATTAATTTTAAATAATCCTGATATTCAATTTACCATCAAGGAATCGGGTGCCTATCAATTACGTCAGGATCTTTTATTAGAAACAGTCGACATTGCTGTCTTACTACACCCAGAAGGTATTTCAAAAAAAATAATTGATTCCTATCAAATACAATCTTCAGAATTAGCTGTCTTTATGTCTACTAACCATCGTTTAGCAAACCATACCTTGCTAGATTGGATGGATTTACATAATGAAAAAATGGCAATTTTTGATGATACCTTTATGATTCATCATTTAGTAAAAGCTAAGTTTGAACAAAATAATATCCACCAAAATATTATCCTTCAATCTGGCTCATGGGATTTTTTACTTAACTCTGCGCGAATTAATCATGAATTGATTTCCATCCTTCCTGTTCCAATTGCTGAACAATATTCATTTGAAGATATTGTAGCCATTCCAATTAAACAAGCCATTCCTTGGAAAGTAATGTTAAGTCGCTTAAAAAAAAGTAATTATAACCGCGTTGAGGAATATATTCTCGATGTACTCTTGGAAGAATTCGATACAAAGTCATAAAAAGCAATGTCCCTTATCAATGTTGGTTTCGGGACATTGCTTTTCTCGTAATATTTACTTTTTGATAACTTACTTTAATCTTCCTGACTATTTATAAAGAGAAAAATTTCTTGTAGTTCAAGTCGAGGAATGTTTTGTATGTGTCTAAGTTTTACCCGAGCAATATTTTCGATCAAAATATTAAATTTAGATTAGAATCACAAACTTCTAGATTTGATTATTTTAAAGTCTTGCCATTCCAGCTTATTCTTAACTAAGTGTCTAGTTTTTCTTGAAAATTCCAAAAAAGTCCACTCTATAAAAAATTTAACATTTTTGAGTCACTAAAAAATTTGATAGTTTCTTTATTTTATTCAAAGATTTATGTCACAGCCTTTTCTGTTTATTTTCTTTGTCCGTATGTTTGGAATTTTTCTAACATAACATCTACTTCGTCATCTGATAATAACATTGGCTCTCCAACACAGCGACATTTATAATAAACTTCGGCCATTCTTTCTGTCTCTTCAGCAATCATAAAAGCTTGAGCAATATTTTGAGATCCTGTTAACAAACCATGATTAGCTAAGAAACAAGCATATCTATTTTCCATTGCTATAAAAGTTTCATCTGCTAATTCTTTCGTTCCAAAAGTGGCATATTTAGCACAACGAATATTATTACCGCCCCCTACTGCGATAAAATAGTTTGATGCTGGTAAATCCCATCCCATTGTAGCCATAATTGTACTATATATAGAATGAGTATGAACGACTGCACTAATATCATCTCTTTTTTGATAATAAATCAAATGCATATCTAATTCACTAGAAGGTTTTCTATCACCATCTGCAATGTTACCTTCCAAATCTACTAAAACAACATCTTCTGGTTTAGTATCAAAGTAATCAATTCCACTAGGACTAATCGCCATTAAACCTTCTTCTTTATTAAAAATACTAATATTTCCACCTGTTCCAGTTGTTAAACCACTTGTTATTAATTTTTTCCCATACTCTACTACTAATTCGCGTTCCTTTAACATTTTCATGATTGTTTCGCTTCTTTCTTTTACTTATTTTTTATCCAAAGAATGTTAAGATGATAAACCCTAAAATCGCAATTACAACAGCTGGCATATCTAAGTGACTTTTCACATTTGTATTAGTTGTTCTAACAAAGAAATCTCCCATAATAACTGCTAAAACACCAAAGAGAGCTGCCATATAAATATTTCCAAAAGTAATTGCTGCATAACCTGCTACCATTGTTACATGGTGACTTACTGGAAAACCTTTTACCGTTGTGAATAAGAATATTAAAGATACAGCACTGATTGCCCAGCCAAAGTTAGCTAGACCTGTTGTAATAACAACAAAACCTACTACTAAACTAAGACCCAATGCCCAAACAGAGTCAAATAATATCGTATCTAGGAAACCATCTGACCATTTTTTTCCATCTTCGTATTTAGCAACAAGTCCATCTCCAGCAATTAAGAAACGAGTAACTAATCCGTATAGAACTACTGTAATCGCGATTGAATCAATTCCTAATCCAAATTGGCTTAAGAAATGATTGGTCACAAAACCTAATACACCAAAAATACCACCAACTAATAAACTTCCTACATCTTTTGTTACAAATAGCGGCGTATTTACATCAAATCCTGCCATTTTATTTTTACGTCCAGCATATGCTGTCGCTGCTACTGCTCCAACAAAGGCAACTTGAGGACCAAAGAAAGATCCAAAAGCAATTTGTGAAAGTACCATTTGATTGTCCACTGTTAAAGCCAAAGCAAATCCTAATAAAGCAACAATCCCTGTAAAAATAAATGAAATAGTACCACTGATTAAAGCACCAAATATTCCGCCACCAAATGCAGCTAAAATTGTAATTAATGTCATTTTATTTTCTCCTTTTGATTAACGGAACTCATAAAGTAATGGTTCACCAGCAGTAAATCTTTCTAATTCTTGAATAATCATTAATGTATGATTTGATAAAACATCATAAGTTGCTCCTGCAATGTGCGGTGTCATCACAATATTATCTAACTCAGTAATATAAGGATGTTCTATCCAAACTGGTTCTTTTTCAAACACATCAACAGCTGCTCCTGCAATTGTTTTATTCCTTAACACTTCAATTAAATCACTTTCATTCATAATTGCTGCACGAGCACAGTTAATAAAGAATGCAGAATCCTTCATTTTTTCAAATGCTTCCTTATCAAACATGCCTCTTGTTTCGTCTGTAACTTTTAAATGAACACTTACAAAATCGGATTCTTTTAATAATGTATCCATATCAACTTTACTTTGACCAACTTCATCAATATCAATATTAGCTACAAATGGATCAAAAATAAGTAATTCCATCCCGAAAGCACGAGCTAGCTTAGCAACTTTTCGGCCAATACTTCCAAATCCAACAATTCCTAGTTTTTTACCTTTTAATTCGAATCCTTTAAAAACTACATATGGACTATTATCATCAAATCCCCAAACAACATCTTCACGTAAACCGTCTTTTGTAGCTTCTTTCCCACTTGTTTCAGAAGTAAATTTACCATCTTTTAACGCTTTATAAGCCATTGGAATTTTTCTAGAAATTGATAACATTAAAGCAATTGTATGTTCAGCTGTTGAATCAGAATTTCTACCTGGTGTATAAATTACTTTGATGCCTTTCTTTTTAGCATATGTCGTATCAATATTAACTGGTGTAGCTCTTGTACAAGCAATTAATTTTAAATTTGGCGCTGCATCAATAACATTTTTTGTGATATCATCATAACTTGTAATAATAATGTCTTTATCTTTTACTAAATCAACTAATTCCTGTTCAGTTAATTTAGCAATACCTTTTGCCCATCCTTGAATATCAATTTCTCCAAATGATTCTAATCTTTCTAAATATGATGGATCATATTCAGCTGTAAATAATATTTTCATTATGTTTACTCTCCTCGATTTAATTTTTCTAAGATTTTAGTTCTCTCAGCCCATAAATCCGTGTAGCCATTACGCAATGTTTTATACAATCCATAAAACTCATTATAAATAACAGCGTTTTCATTAATTGGATGATAAATTTCATTGGCATGTGTCATTGAGCGTGTTGCATCTTCAAAAGTTTCATATAATCCTAGAGTAACTGCCATCCCCATTACAGAACCCTTAGCAGCAAACTCAGTTCCTTCTAAAACAACAATCGTTAATCCTGTAATATCGGCTATGATTTGTTTCCATGCTTTACTTGCAGCACCACCACCTGCTAAATAGATAACACTATTTTCATTTACATTGGCATATTCTAAACAGTCTCTAATTGAAAATCCAATTCCTTCATAAACTGATTTAATCATTGAGAAGCGATCAGTTCTGTTGTTTAAACCAAAGAAACTAGAACGTGCATTTGAATCATAAAAGGGGGATCTTTCTCCTGCAGTACTTAGGTACGGGTGATAGATAACTCCTGTAGGTACTGGTGGTAAAGTAATTAAATTTTCATCAACTTCTTGATAAGATAAATCCTTTGCAACAGTTTGGAATAACCAATCAATATTAGTTGTTCCTGACATAGTTGGTTTCAAATCAACATACATATTATCTAAAATATGTTTTTCAAAACGTGAATTCTCTTTTCCAGCTTCAATGACATCAGTCACGATATTAGTTGCACAAGTTGTTCCTAAAATAGTACAAATATCTCCTGGATGTATTGCCCCAACACCCATTGTTGTTGCAATAACATCTAACGCGCCATATGAAACAGGTGTTTCTTCTGGTAAATTAAGTACATTAGCCACTTCAGGTGTTAAATTTCCAGCAATTTCATATGATTTATTAACTGAACTGATTAGATGTTTATACTCAGACAATCCAACTTTATCAAATAAGCTTTCTTCAAATTTTAAAGTATCAATATTTAATAATGATGTTCCTGCATCCGATGATTCAAGAGCGATTTCACCTGTTAATTTATAACGAATCCAATCTTTAGCAAACATAATCTTATCAGCTTTTTCTAAAATTTCTGGACGATTTTCTTTACTCCACATTAATAATGTTAATGCTGTTCCTGTTAATGGCGGTGTTCCTGTATGAGAATAAATAGTATTATAAAGGTCTTTATTATCTACAATTTTATCTACCAAGCCCTTAGCGCGACCATCACTCCATAATAAGGATTGTGATATAGGTTTTCCTTCTTTATCAACTAACCAACATCCCTCTCCTTGACCAGTTAACCCAATTCCTAAAATTTTGTTAACTTTTGCAAATTCTAACACTTCTTTCAAACAACTTAATACCTTGTCCCATAAAACATTCATATCTTGTTCAACTTTACTATCACCTAGGTGGAGGGGGGCATTTTTTCTCATTGCCACTTTCTTTTCGTGACCTTCTTTATCAAAAAGAACTGCCTTTACATTTGAAGTCCCCACATCAATTCCAATTAAAAATCCCATTGTCCATCCTCCTAATTGTTTTCAATTAATAATTTAGCAGTTCGATGATCAATAAACAGCGAACTGATTAATCCAGAATTAATAGCTGAACGAATACTTACTTCTTTTCTAAAGTCAACCGTTACGCAAATACGATGTTCGATTTTCTTTAGTTTTTCTAAATCAATTCCCATAATTCGCTCATATAGTTTTTTGTTCGGGTGATTTCCTTCTCTGTCATAATATCTGGAACAAATATCACCTACATAGCCTTCACTTCTAAGTTCTGCGAATTCTTCTTTAGTAAAGTAACCAGCCTTAACTCCCATTTCATTTTCTGACATTGTTCCGACACTAAAGAGAGCCACATCAAGCTTTTCATACATTTTAGTTACTTCTCTTACAGATGAATCTTGATATAAAACTGAAGCAATTTCAGGACTATCTACAATTGATGGTACTGGTAAAGTAAACCATTCGGCATTGAGAACATTCCCAAAATTTCTTACAATATCAAAACTTTTTGTATCTGTTTTAATATTTGAAACACCACCATGTAACTGATAAACACTCACATTTTCTAACTCTTTTTTTATTCTTAACCTTTCAGATAGTTGAAACATTGTTTTTCCCCAAGAAACTCCAATATTATGATTGTGTTCTACAATATTTAATAAGTAGTCTCCTAAGCCTAAAACTAAATCATCAAAAACAAGATTTAAATTATTTGAACTTTCAGGTGCAACAAATACATAATCTAAATTATATTTTTTCATTAACTGATTAGACAACTCTTTATCAGATATTGTTGGAAAATCAAATTTAAATTTCACGTACTGTTCTGCTTTTACCTCATCTAAGAGTCGTGACACCATTGATGTAGACATGCTATGTTTTTTGGCAATTTGATTCTGACGTAAATTATTAATGTAGTAGTCTATTGCTACTTCTTTCATAAAATGAATTTTTTCTAGGTCCATTACCTCTCTCCCCCTCTGCAATTAGTTACAAGAAGTAGAAATAAATCATTAATTTTACAACTAAATTATATGAACCTCAACAATTTTTGTAAACGCTTTATTTTTAATCAGCAATTAATTTCACGTTTCTATTGATTATTTTTTCACATATTGTTTAATAATCTATTTATTTTATTTATTTACTTCTATAGAGTAAATATCCACCCGCATAGCGGGTGGCTTTTTAATAGCCCTAGAAGGGCTCGCTACCTGCTGCTCCCTTTAAGGGAGCTTTTTTTAGAGACCGCCAACCGCTACCTTTCTATTCTTATCTAGCTGTTACTTCCTAAATGGATCTTTATACTCTCTTTTGTTTATACTATCCCTTACTCGATCTTCTGCTTCTTGTTCTCGTATATACTTTGCTATCGTTTTTTGGTTCAGTCCTACAGTGCTCACATAATAGCCTTTTGACCAAAAGGATCGATTTCCATAATTGTATTTTAAATTCGCATGACGTTCATGAATGATTACTGCACTTCTTCCTTTTAAGAAACCCATAAAACCTGATACACTCAACTTCGGTGGAATTCTTACCAACATATGGATATGGTCGGGCATTGCATGCGCTTCAATGATTTCGACTTCTTTCATCTCACACAATTTTCTTAGTATTTTCCCTATATCTCGCCTCAATTGACCATAGATTACTTTTCTTCTATATTTTGGTGTAAACACAAGATGATACTTACAATTCCAACGAGTATGTGCTAAACTTTTATCGTCGTTCGACATTCAAAAACTCCTTTCGATTTGATAACGGTTGGTAGCCTTTATCTATTATATCGAAAGGAGTTTTTATCGCTAAAGCTCTGACCTCCACGCGCAGTACGCGTGGTTTTTTTGTCGAAATCTCTTTAGAGATTTCAACTGACTAAAGTCATTAACAAAAAATCTGAGTCAGAATGAGGTTCATTCTGACCCAGATTTGATTTACTTATGGGCCTAGATGCCCAGTTTCGGACGAACTTTGTCCGAAACAAATAAACTACCCGCTATGCGGGTAGAGACAAGTGGTTTTACCAACAAAAATACCATTCCTTTACAACAAGAGTGTTCAGGCTCAAAAAGAAAGGAATGGTATTTTTGGCAAACAAAGCAAATAGCTTAGCGCATACAAAATGGATGTGTAAGTATCACATTGTTTTCACTCCAAAGTTTAGACGAAAAGTTATCTACAATCAAGTGAGAAAAGACTTGATAGAAATCTTTCAGCGGTTGTGTAAATACAAAAAAATAGAAATCATAGAAGGACATATGATGCCCGATCATGTGCATCTGTTGGTAAGCATCCCACCCAAAATCAGCGTATCAAGTTTCATGGGTTATTTGAAAGGAAAAAGTGCCTTGATGATCTTCGAGAAACATGCAAATTTGAGATATAAATATGGAAATCGAAAATTTTGGGCAGAAGGTTATTATGTAAGTACGGTGGGATTGAATGAAAAAACAATCGCAAAGTATATTCGAGAGCAGGAGCAACACGACCAAGCAGTTGATAAATTAAGCGTAAGAGAATATGAAGATCCGTTCTCAGATAGAAAGTATCGAAAAAAATAAACCAGTTTAACTGGTCGTGAAAGTGACAAAGAGCCTGAGTTTTTAGATATTTTATGTACCTCAAAAAATAATTAAAATATAAAAGAAATTCAACTATATTATATAGTTTGAGAGTAATTTTAAACGATTTTCAAAAAAAGTATAATTTCTAAATCAGTAGACATACTTATATAACAGTACTTTACTGTTCAAATTTTATGCCGGGTGGAGGATTCGAACCCCCAAAAGACATTTCATGTCTAACTTAGCTGTAATCTAAGCGCGTATCCCAGTTCCGCCAACCCGGTACATAAATTATACAACACAAATATTTATATTGTCAAACTATAATTCATATTTAACCTTATTATTATTTTCATACATTTCAAAACCATAGTTAATTAAACTTAGTAGTAATTCTTTATAGCTAATACCTATTTCTTTGAACAGTAAGGGAAACATGCTACTGTTCGTAAATCCTGGCACTGTATTAACTTCACTTACCGTAATCATCTCATTTTGATCAACAAAAAAGTCTATCCTTGCCATACCTTGACATTCTAACATACCATAAATATTTTTTGACAAGTCCTGTATCTCTTTTTTTAAGTTTTTAGATATTGAAGCTGGAATATTTAAGATGGCGCCATGTTCATCTACATATTTTTTTGTATAATCATAAAACCCTTCTTCCTCTGTTTCAATACTTCCAACTTCACTTACAATTACTTTTTCATTACCAATTACACCACATTCTATCTCTATACCTTTTATTTCTTCTTCCAGAACAATTTTTTTATCAAAGGTAAATGCTACATCTAGCGCTTCCAAAAATTCTTTCTTTGTGGCTACTCGTGATATTCCTACGGATGACCCTAAGCTTGCAGGCTTCACATAAAAAGGACACCCTAAAATTTCAATAATTTCCTCATAAGTGTAGGACTCTTTTGTTTTCATAACTAACCAATCAGCAACATTTATTCCTTCATAATCTAGAATACGTTTAGTAATATCTTTATCCATGCAAAGTGCCGATGCTAATGTAGAGCAGCCGACAAAAGGTTTATTTAAACTTCTAAACAGGCCTTGTAGTCCGCCATCCTCCCCTAAATTTCCATGTATTAGTGACATGAATATATCCACGTCATATTCAGCAACACAGCTCATTCTGTACATTCCAATATCCTTATAATTCCAATTTGATTTAGTAAAAAAAGTACTGTCTATCATCCATATTTTTCCTTCAAGGTCTAACTCAAACAGCTCAATATCTATCTCTCCAGATAAAACCTTATAAATATTATAACAAGTGTTAAAAGATACTTCTCTCTCTGTTGACTGACCTCCAAAAAAAATTCCCAATTTCATCTCAATAGCCTCCTAAACATAGAACTGTCTTTTAAATAAATATATACCACCATTAACTAAGCATAAAATTGTTGCATAAACAATATCTTTGAGTAAATCACTTTGTTTAAATTTCCGTTTCAGATTCACCTCTATATAAGAATGTGGTTCAATTTCATACCTCTCATTTTCTACTTGTTTCACTGTTTTCATACCTCTAACACAAAGGGAAGCAGTAACGCAAATTTTAAAGTTAGAATTATTAAACATATTAACATCTACTTCAACCATATCATCTATCAGAGAAGATTGAACAACCTTTAGATCAAGCGTTTTATCTGCTTGATCATCTATAATAGAACAAGAGGGACATATTTTAATATATCTACTATATGAATCGAAGTAGTCTATACTTAATATTTCACTAACTTCATAATCATTACAAACTGGACATACATATTTTTTTTGCACTTCACTTCGCTGATTATATCCGAAGTGTAAATCATACAACCTATATTTATCTTTTGCAATATTCTTTTCCCAATAATCCATAATATTATCAGTTAATAATTCATTGCTTTTTTGTATATTACTAATCTTGTTAACAATATCTTTATTATGTGCTGTATTACTTCCTAATAGGTAAAAATTTTTTTCGAGATTATAATATAGCTCTTGATTTTTCACTAGTATTTTTTTGAATTCATTTGTATTCGGTAATAGTTTACTTATGCTTTGATTAGCCTTTATATTTTTTTTGAACCGACTGATATCATAAATTGTTTGATTATAATTGAAATCTATCAATTCTATCTTATCAATCAAATTCCCAGTACTCTTTCTCGTTACAACTATTTCTTCCCCTATGTTAGTATCGAAATAAAAGTATTTAGTTTTACTTGTCATTAGTTTTGATTCTTTTTTTATCTTTTTAACGCAGTAATTATTATCTAATCTCTTTTCTATATGATTAGGATCCCCATAATATGCATAAACTGGTGATAAGTTATGTGAGATACAATATAAATTACTGTATAGAGCTGTCATACCTATAGAAAAACCAGATTCAAAAATAGCTTGAGATATTTCCAATTCTTCCTCATCTGATAATTTAGTAGCAAAAGGAGCAATATATCCAACAATATTGCTTCTTAATATATCTCTTGATAAAATATTTCTTCCTTTTCGTTCAAATTTTTTTGGAGACGTATTACCTAAAACACAACCATTTATCATTAAAAATTCAGTGTTTAAATTATCAGGTTGCAATGTAGACTCATCTTTATTTTCTGCTGTTAGTACTAACCTGCTACCTATAGAAAGCTGGTCTATTCTGCCACCTCCAAAAATTCCTGTAAAAATTTTTTGTTTAGAAAAAAAGTGTTTATTTACTATGGGACTATAAACAGAAGATATAGTTAGATTTCCCATTTGAATATCAGTGTACTTTGGGGTTAAAACCATTCTTTTATTAACAATCTCTAAATTTTTCGAATATTTTATAGATTTATACATCTGATATGCAATATCTTTTTCATTCCCAACTATCAGGCCAACTGAAATGTTTTTTTCACATGACCAACCTACAACTTTAGTCAAATTTTGATAGTCTAAAGAATTAAAAGAATCAACAATAATAATAGATTCATAGTCTATAGTTATTCCATTAAAAAGTTCTTCTAAATCTTTAACAACAACTCTGTCATAATTAAAATATTTACAATAGCTTTTTGTTAAAAGATCAATATCACCATTAAATAATTGTATAATCAGTGTATGATTTACTTCATGTTTCTCTATGCAAAAACCTGATTCCATTTCTAAATAAATATCTTCTATATTGAAATCTTCAAATTTTTTAATATTCATTTTTTCACCTGCTTATACTTCCCAAAATTAATAATAAATATCGATAGTACTAATGCTAATGCCCCTGTTCCTAATATAATCAAACTAAAAGAAGAGCTATAATTCGCTGAGACAGAAGAGCTGATAATCCCACCAAGAGGCGCTAATGTCATTGAAATAACAAAAGCACTAGATAAAATTTTACCGAGATTTTGTTCATCGCTTTGCTGCTGCTGTAAAGTCGTTATAGATACTGAAGCTACTGTAATCATAAAACTCATACATGCATACGAAATTGCAAAAATAATCCAGTTATTAAATATCGCGCTTGTTATTACAAATACTGGAATTATTAACATAGATATGGTTAATGTTTTCATCACTGATTTATCTTTTAAAATTGTAGATAAACATACAGCTCCTAATAGACTACCTAAACCAGAAATAGAATAAACTATGCCTATTAACTGATCATTCAACATCAATTCTGATTTTAAGTAATAAATTATAGACGAATTAAAGCCTATCATACATATATTTATTACAATAGTAAATAGCAACGCAATTCTTAAATAGTAATTTTTAAAGTTGATTATAAATCCATTGAATATTGTACTAAGCTTTTCATTTTCTTCATTTATTTCAATTTCTGGAATTTTTGAAATTATTAAAATGATCAATAATACTAAAAACGTTAAGCCGTTTAACACAAACATAAAGTCAATAGAAATTTTTGTCATTAACATACCTGCTATACCTGGCGATAGCAATTTAGAAAAGGTTCTTACTGTTTGAAATTGAGAATTAAACTTTTGTAAATCATTTTTTGAAAATAAAGTAGGCAAAACCACTGAAAAACTAGTTTGAAAAAATATAGCAAATGCAGGTAATGAAAATGCTATTATATAATATAACAACAAATCACCATCATACTTATGAACAAATGGTATAGATAGGCACAATACCATTTGAATCAAAATTGCTATACACATACTAAGCTTTCGGTTATACCTATCAAGAATATACCCCATTATAAACCCTAAAAAAAGTTGTGGTAACATTTCTATAATGACCATACTGCTCAATGCAGCAGAGGACTGTGTAATATTATATATTAGTATAGGAAATGCTATTTTTTGAAATCTATCACCAATGTTTGAAATAAATTCTCCAAACGTTATTAAATAAAACGTTCTTTTAGAGCTGTCCATAGTTCACCCCACATCTCCTTAATGACTGTTTTATATCGAAACATATTAAATCATACAAATCTAATCCAGCTTCTCGACCAGAGAACGGTATAATACTATACTCTGAAATCCCATACATAACGCCTAATTCAATAACATAAGGAATATTATTCTTCACTCGAAAATCAATGTATCCCATACCACCAATTTCAAAAAAATCAGCAATTTTCTCACTTATTTTTTTTATTTCACTTATTAAAAAGTCATTCTGTTTATTTAATAGAGTGAAAAGAGGGGAGCCGCTGGTGTATCTACAATAAAAATTTTCATCTTTATTGATTTTCGCTTTACCCACAGAAATCAATTCAACTTTTTGATTGTTCCTAATGATTCCGCTAATATAGTCATCTCCATCTACATAGTCCTGTACTAAAAAGTAATCATCAATAAATTTATTCTCTAAAATAGCTTCTTCATAGTCATATTCATTATATATTTTTTTTATTCCAACACTTGAACCTCCATTAAATCTAGGCTTAAGTATCACAGGATACTGCAAACCTGATTCCTTCATTTTTAAAGCAAATTCTTTCCTACATGAATTTGAAGATATGGAAAAAAATTTAGGAATATTAATTCCAAGTAAAGTACATATTTTATTGAAAAAATACTTATCTTTGGACATTGCACTTACTGTACCTATTGATCCAGAATATGGTACTCCTTTTTCTTGAACGATTGCCTGGAATGCCCCATTCTCTCCTATACCGCCATATGAAATAATATAAATAAAATCATACTCAGTAATAATATCCGTATTCTTCAATACATTTGCTATTTCCTCAGTAGAAACCTCCATATTATGTCTTTTTAGCTCGTTTTCAATACGTAGAGCCGCACTGTCAGCTATATCTTTTTCTTGTTCTGATCCGCCTTTAGCAATAAGTATTTTCATAGTTAAACTCCTAAAAATATTTTTAATTCATTATTTAAAATCTTTGATTTATAATCTAACATTTCTATTCTGTATGATTCTTTTGTTGGAATAACTAAAGCTATTTCATCTCCAACATTTTTTTTATCAGTTTTCATTATTTCTAATAAGTTCTCAACTGAATTCTTATTCTTTATAATATTAAATGTCGTGGGTAAATGGTATATCTTTAAAACATCTAATAATGAATTGAGTTGAGAGTATTCTAAGTTATAGATATGATATCCATACATTGCTTCAAAAGACATCCCAATTGCAACTGCTTCCCCATGTAGAAGGGATTTGTGTTGTGTAACTGTCTCGAGGCAATGACCCAATGTATGGCCAAAATTTAAGCTTAATCGCTCTTTTTTCTCATATTCATCATTTACTACAATTTCTTTTTTTAATACTATTGCCTGATAAATAACTCTTTTAAGCAATGAATCATTTGTACGTCTTAATAGATCATCTGAATATAATTGTAAAATTTCAAATAATTTGTGATCATGTAAATAGGCTATTTTTATAATTTCGCTGTATCCGCAGTATAGTTCTCGATCAGGAAGTGTATTAAGAAATTTTGTGTTAACTAGAGTTACTTCAGGTGGGTAAATTGTCCCTATCATATTGGTCAATTCTTCAAAGTGAATAGCGACCTTTCCACCTATAGAACTATCTACTTGACTTAGCAATGTTGTAGGTATTTGGATAAATCTCATTCCTCTATTAAAAGTAGCTGCGATATATCCTGCTAAATCGCCAATAACTCCTCCTCCAAAAGCTAAAGTAATGTCATTTCTTTTAAAATTTTTGTTTATTAGTTTAGAATACGCTTTAGATACATTACTCATACTCTTGCTATTTCCACCAGCTTCAACAATATACACTTCAACACAAAATGTTGAACTTAATTTCTCAATAAAACTTTTATACAGTGAATATACATTGGTATCTGTCACTAAGAATATTTTTGTATCCTCATTAATATTCTTTTTTAAATACTCATTAGGAGTATCACAAAAAATCACTTTATAAGTTTTTAAATTTGATTCTATTTTTATCTCGTCAAGCATACTTGTATCCCCCATTCAAGCTAATATCTTCACCATTGAGATAACTAGATTTTTCAGATACCAAGAAATCTACCATATTACTAACATCCTCAACATTCCCCAATCTACTTTGACAGTTTATATTTTTATACAGTTCATTTTCTGCTTGTTCATAAGTTATGTCTTTTTCCAAAGCAAATTGATTAACTGCAGTTTTTGTCATATCTGTTTCTATAGATCCTGGTGATATGATATTTATTCTAACTCTGTGTTTTAAATAGAGCTGACTCATTATTTTAAGATAGTGAGATACTGCAGCTTTTGTCATAGAATAGAAGGGGAAATTGGGTCTTAATATTTTTCCTGCTATACTAGATATATAAATTAATTGACCCTCAGATAAATTATTAGCATGCATTTTTAAATGTGCTTGAGATAGCACTATTTGAGCTGTTAAATTAATCTTAATAATTTCCTCCAAATAGCTATCTTCTTCTAAAAACTGCTCTGGCCTTCCTATTCCTGCATTTAAAACAAGTACGTCAATATTACCAACTTTATTATATAGTCTCTCATAACTATCAAAAAGTGTTTCGGGTTTAGAAAAATCAGAAATAAAGATTTGACTATCGCTTGGAAGAAAATCCAACGAATTTTTACTTTTAGCATGGTAAATTACTGTATATCCTTTTTTTTCTAAACTTTGAGCAATAGATTTTCCTATTCCTCGAGAACTACCTGTTACAAGTGCTATTTTATTTTTCGTATTTTTCTCCATATTGATCTACCACTCTTTCTATTCTTTCAAGCAAGTCAGTAATAAATTGATCATCTGAAGTTAGTGGTGGCATTAGAACTACTACATTTTGGTATGCTGAACGACTAATAATATGTTCTTTTTCTAGCAACTGATAAAAATAGTCCAATTCACAGCCTTCTTGACTCTGCTCAACTAATTGGATTCCGATCATTAATCCCTTACCACGAATGCTTTTAATACTCCTTGGATACTTCTCTTTTAACATTGATAATTTTTTAAATATTTTGTTTGACTGTATATTGACATTTTCTAAAATATTTTCATTTTCAAAAATATCTAGCACTGCTTGAGCAGCTGCTATACCTACTACAGATCCAGCATTAGTATACCCATGTAAAAATTTTTTATCACCTTTAAATGGCTCTGTAACTTTACTTGTAAAGACTGTAACACCTAACGGTGCATACCCTGCAGTAATTCCCTTAGCCAGAACAAGTATGTCAGGGATTACCCCTAGTTCCTGATATGCAAACAAAGATCCCGTTCTGCCGAATCCTGTCACAACTTCATCAAAAATAAGTAAAATATTATTTTGAATTGTAAAGTCTCTTAATTTTTGTAAAAATTCTGCAGAAAAAACGTATATCCCTCCCGAACCTATAATTGGTTCTACAATAATTGCTGCTATCTGCTCTACATCACTACTAATAATTTGCTCTATAATTGAAGCATCTGACATTTGGTCGGGTAAATCTAAAGTAAAGTAGTTCTCTTCATCCAAAACACAACCTTCTCTATTAGGACGTTCTCCCATCACATTCATTGTGCCTAATGAAACACCGTGGTAACTGTAATTAAAATGTCCTATCTTTTTTTTCTGTTTCAACCCTTTAAGATACCAATAATTTTGTGCAGCTTTCAAGGCGGTTTCTACACTATCAGAGCCACCAGTTCCAAAGAATACTCTATCGAACTCTGGCAATTTACTTATTAATCTATTTGAATAATCTATTAAATCTGGATAGGTCCGGCCAAATAAAGCAGTCGCAGGCAAATAATTCAAAGCAGAAGTAATTCTATTTATAATATCTATCCTAGAATATCCTAGAGAAACATTCCAAATTCCAGATATTGCATCTACATATTTATTTCCATTATTTGCATAGACATAAGAACCTTCTGCTTTATTAATAACAAAAGGATTTTCATCAAAATTATTAATATTAGTAAAGTTTAACCATAAGTTTTCAGTATTCATACGTATCCCTCCATAAGTCGTTTGAAAATTTTTCAAATTCTATATTGTCTATTTGTTGCTCTTTATCTGATAAAGCAGTTTCTGGATTTGGATGAGTTTCTATCATTATACCGTCAGCGTTCACCGCTCTAGCTACTCTTGCAGCAGGTAAAAGCAAGTCTTTTCTACCTGTAGAATGCGAAACATCTACTATTATAGGTAGTCCAGTTTTTTCTTTCATAATAGGGACACACATTATATCCAGAGTATTTCTTGTTTCAACATCAAAAGAACGTATACCTCTTTCACAGAGAATGATGTTTTTCTTTCCTTGTTCACGAAGATACATTGCAGCTCCTACGAACTCTTCTATTGTGGACATTAACCCTCTTTTTAAAATAACTGTTTTTTCTATCTTTGATACTTCCTTCAACAACTCAAAATTCTGCATATTTCTAGAACCAATTTGAATAATATCAATGTAATCATATCCACATACTAGTTGTTCTTTTGACATAATTTCACATACTGATATCAATTCTAACTTATCTGCTACTTCTTTCATGTACTCTAGTCCTTGTACTCCTAAACCTTGAAAGCTACTGGGAGCAGTTCTTGGTTTAAAAGCACCTCCACGAAAATACTTATAACCTAAATTTTTAATATTACTTGCACTTGAAAAAAGCTGCTCCATCGATTCAATAGAACAAGGTCCGGCAATTAAATTATCCTTAGAGCACCCCACATTAGAAAAAAAATCTTTAAATATTTGTGCTTGCTTATCCATAGTATGATTTTCCTTTCAAATTTCTTTTCTAAAAGGCTTACTGTAAATGTTTAATTTATTTTTGAAAATACAGTAAACTTTAATTGAGTTTATTAACGAAACTTTTGATAATTCATATTCGTATTGATGAAATGCTTCCATTTTATCATTTGGCTGTATCATTATAGGAGACTCCATTTCTTCGTCATATAATAAACTAATAGCTATTAAGCCAGGTTCAGAAATATTTTCCAATTTCACTTTAACTAACAACTTTTCTTCTTTGAGACACTCTTCACTAAGAATTGTTACTTTTATTATGTTTGGATCAGTTATATCAGTAATTTGTCCACAATTTGCACAATATTCTTGTTTTCTATTCATTTGTCCTAAATGTCTTTTTACATGCTTCTCTAAAATATTATAGCCACAATAGGGACATTCTGATCCATTATTAACATCTACTAGTTTAAAGATATCTACATATGTCTCACTTAATGGAGAGAGAGCATTCTGTTTACTTTTAACTATGTTGTCTAAAAAAGAAAAAAGCAAACTCATTTCTTTCTCTTTAATTTTATTTATTTTGGTAATTATCTTTTTAGCCTCATCAGAAAAAAAACTGGCATTATTTAATGATTTTTCTAAACTAGAATACTGATTTCTTAAATCATTTAGCGCATTTTTTTCTTTATTGTTTATGCTACCTTTCAGCTCAATTATTTCTTCCACCATTTGATAATTATCAATATCAAAAAACTTTTGTTTATTCACAAAGTATATTTTTTGGGGAAGAACTTTTGTTTCTGAGAAAAAAAGAATTCGTTCGGATAGACTATCCAACACCCAGGTAATACGAACATTGCTTACAAATAAACATTTACTTAACTTTTCAAATTCTCTATGGCCTTCGATATAGCCAAATCTACTTTCCGCAATTTCTTCTTCGTTTGCTTCAATATAGTCTTCGCGTATTTCAAATTTCAGAAACACGTCTTCTCTTAAGCTACTATTTAACGGGTTTCCTATAGCAACATATCTTGGTAAATCTGTAGAGCGTTCTTTTATGTTATTATTTATTATCCGAGTTAATTGAGATAAACTATAGCCAAATTTTTTCAGCACTATATACCACATACATTCTGGGAAATAGTTATCCTTCAGCCCTCTATATAAAATTGATTCTAGAATATTGGACTCTACTATGTCATGATAAAGAGCATTGTTTGTAAAAGTTAACCCAAAACAAGATCCTAAAAAAAACGATTGTATATTATGAATATTCAAAAAAATTAAAAATGAATCTGAATTATACGTTTCCGTCAATCCTTTAGATATTAATTTCTCTTTGCCAAAATAAAGAATTTCACCATTCCCATGTAATATCATAGAGAGACTCGATATTTCTTTAAAATTTTTCAATTTTGTAAGCGGATTGTTTTTTCTATTAATTATCGAAAAAACCTCACTATTATAATCTTGGACTTTTGGATCAATCATATTTAAATATACATCTTTAGATCCTTTTAGTTCTTTCTTACTACCACATTTACTAAGTAAAATCAACAACTCATCTCTGTTGTGTCCTAGAAGATAACTTATATTTAGGTCACTATTACGCGATATAAAATTTTCTAAATTAACATCTATGGACGTGTCTGAAAGCACTAAATAGTATTTTTTATTATCACATACATAATCATTTAAATCATAAACTATCTCTACTTCATATTCTTGATTGTCATCAAAGAATGAAGATATTTCGTTAAAATCAGCCTCTTTACAGTAAACAAGTACATTGACACGCTTTTCTTTCCCATCAAAATTTAATCCAAAATCCATATACACATCCCCATTCCAATATAAATTGTTTTTCTTTAACCAAAATTTCATTTTCTTGATAAATAATATACTCTTCTAAGTTTATATTGTCTAGCCTTATTCACAAAATATTATTGTTCTTTTTTATGTACTATAGTTAATTTTTCTGAAAAAAAGCCTTTAGTCACAGCTAAACCCTATATTGTTTAAAATTGTTTAAAATTTTTTATAGAATTTTTATGAACTCTATACTATTTACTCTTCTACTATGCGTATTCCTAAAAAATTATTCAATTGTATACAAATCCTGAAGAAAGATAATAATGAAAGTGAGACATAAGTCTTAAAATATTCAGCTGTATAATTTAGACATCGGTAAACAAAGAATGTATTTCTAAGTTACGCGATTACTAATAATAATCTTACACCTATAAGAATTTATAAACCCTAACCTCGCAATGAAAATATTTACTGACCTGTAATCGCTAGATATCTTCTTAGCACCAACAGTTAATGGGCTTTTCTATAAATATATTCCACTACTTATTTGGTCTTCTTCAGACTTTTAGTTAACTTTATCCAAATACACTTTTAATTTATCAAACGAAACAACCAAAAAGAAAGTAGTAAATTGATTGTCTAATCATTTAGTCAGCGAAGAGATGGGTGCACAGATAACTGGTCAAGCAACAAATACTTTTAAACAAGTAGTAAAACTTGGCCATATAATTGCTTTTTACGAAACTGAAAAGAATATTCCAACTATTACGAGAAGAACTTGAAGAATACGCTAATAAAAAAACATATAATATAAAAATAACGACTTACTTTTAATGAAGTAAGTCGTTATTTTGCATGCCTTATAACTATTTAAATTCTACGTGTAATTCTTTTCCTACACCAGTGTTGTGAAATTTTTTAGTCACGGATTTGAAGGTGTGGGCATAAATCCACCTTGAAGTATAGGAATTGAATTAAACCAAGTGCCATCATCTTTCTTTATCATTCTTAATTGTAAATGACTATAAGTAAAGTTCCCTATAAGCTACCTTTTTTACAGAGAATCGTAATGGTTTATTGCGTGAGCACTTTCCAAAAGGAACAACATTTATTAAGATCTCTCAAGAAGACTTAGATTTGGCTACTCAGGCTATTAATAAACGGCCACGTAAAATTCATTGTTGGAAAACGGCTGAATATACATTAAAAAAAGAACTAATAAAATTAAAGCCTATTTGATGATTAGTTATATAATGTCGCATTTGATGTTATAATTCAGTCTTTTTACACTACTTTGAATAATTAGTTTTTATGTAATACTAAGCTAAGTATAAATAAAATCTAGTATTTGTTTTATAGATAATAGATGTTCTTTATAAAAACATTTGCCACTTTAAAATAACAATTTATAGCATAATTAGATTTATAAAGAGTGAGAGAGTTAGGTAACAGAATTTTAAAATGGATAGTATTATTATAGCAAAAATAGGTTATATACATGTGAGTAATATAGATCAAAATTTAGATAGATAATTAGAATTGTTTTCTGTTGGTACTAGTTAAACTGTTTAAATGAAATAATTGCCGAACAAATCATTACATGATATAAAAGAATTGTAGGAAGCACAAATCACTTCTTTACAAATCTATCTCTTTAGCTAGTTGGCGTAAAACAGCTAGCTATTTTTATTTTCCGGATAAAAAACGTCATTAGTTGATTAACTCTTTACTCTTACACTACCAGCCTTCCTAGTAACCAGAATGAAAAGCATTGATGTTTTCAACCTGGTGTGAGGTATCTTTCCCTCTAACCAGTCCTAACTTTGAGACTCCTTCATGGATAGCTACAGGTAACCACAGTGCAAGTTCATAGTCATTGGTAAGTACTTACTTTTCAAATACCGAACTAAGGGCCGTTAAGTAGACTTCAATATAATCTTGTTTTAATTGCCGTTTCCGTTCCAACAAATTATTAACACTATCAACAGCGCTCGTCCTTTCTAATCAAAAGGAAGAACGCTGTCTTTGGCGAACAAATATGCGGGGCATACCATTCTCCCTAAGATTTCTAGTAAGACCGAGATACCTCGAAGCTTGTTTAATCATAGAAAAAAACGTCAAGGCTAGTAGCATACTAGCCTTGACGTTCATCGTATTTTCTGTAGATTATACCTGTTAGATAGAAATAACATGATGGTTGCTTGTCAAAAGGACTTATAGAAATAGAGCACAATATCGGTGTTATTGTAACAAGAAGCACCCATTGCCAAGAATTGATTCTCAAACCAGGATTCTGATCTATCAGGTAAATACCCATTTTTTAGATACGGTCGCTGTTCAGGACCATAACCAGAATGAACCCCACACTAATGATGATCACAAACAAAAATGTTTTGGCTTATTCTTCTGCAGCTTGGAGCAGCTTACCGCCTATTACTTGCTGCTGAAAGTTTTTAGGGACATTTAGATTTGTGATCTCCGGGTAGCCATTGTTCTTAAAGCGATCGGCATTTACTTAAGGGGTCAATATCGTATAGCCAGCAATATGTCCTGAGTCTTCCTTAACAAAGACCTGTCACAGTCTGCTATTTTTTGTAGAATAACTATTAATCAAAATTTTTTATGGAGGTGTTATTCACCCATTAACATAAGATAGCAGGTTCGATTCCTGACGCGGTTTTGATCAAAATCCACGAAATAGATATACCCTACTGAGCCAATTTCAAGCTTTCCTTCATGTAAAATAAAACTTTCACTCGTCCCGAAAAATGAAGAACGGATATGGGCGTCGCCATTTAAAATCGTTGCTGGATCTGTCGGGTAGTTAGGATCATCTAAGCTCATTAGAAATTCCAAATGTTTCGGTCCAGGGTATCGATAATTTGTATTTTCTGAGAGTTCTCTGGGCACTATTTTATCTAAAATGCAATTTAAATCAACTTGTAAAAACTCATCCCCATTAAAATCAGTATCATGCACGAATTCTTCGAAAATTACGGAACAAGTTGTGTGTGGAGATTGGACTAAACAAAGACCATTTTTGATTTGACTTCTCTCTACAAAATCCTTCACTTCTTGTGTAATATTATGATAAGATACCCGATTGCCATTTGATGTCAGTGTCAGTTGTTCTTTTGCGAATTTCATCTTTTAATCCCCTCATCTCTTAGTTCAGCAACTGTTGCAATCATTTCCGTCAAAACGTTCTGCGGATCTGGCGCACAGACAATACCACTTGTGCCGCCTGTTCCGTTAGCTCCTGATCGCAGTGCTTTTGTCACATCGTCTGCAGTTGAAATACCAGCTGCTTGTAAAATTTTAATTTCCTTATTGATGGTACGAATGGCTTGATTGGTTTCTTCCATATAAGAAGCATCGCTCGTTTGACCGGTACCAATCAATTCAGTTGGTTCACAAACCATAATATCAGGCTGCAGAGTAGCCACTGCTTTAGCTTCTTGTAGTGAATTCGCACAAGCAATCGTGATGAGCCCCAACTCATCTGCCCGATTAATCGCTTTTGCGAGTTCATCCAATGTCATTGGGTGTTCTGCGTGATTGAGAAATGTTGCTGCTACACCGACATTCACTACAGATTCAGGTAATACGTAGCCCATTCCCCGTCCTACGGTCATGCCATCGATGTGTTGAACCGTAATGAATAAATGATTCGTAGATTGTTTGATCGTTGCGGCATCTGCGTGCTGTACCGTGAACAAGATATCAATATCATATTTTTCCGCTAATTGATCGGCTACTTTTGCCAGCGCCAATGATTCTTTTCCGTATAAATAGGCTTTGGTATTGACTACAAAAAAGGGTTCTCTTAACTGTTTTTTCCTCATGCTTATCCTCCTAACAAGTTTTTGTATGAAAAACGTGATAGTAATGTGCTAGCGTATCTGCCATCCCCTGATTTGCCGCTTTCTTTAGTTCAAAATAGTTAGAAGGCTGCTGTTCTTGAATCTTTGTCATCGCTGCTGTAACGAAGTCTGTAAAGATGTTGATTTTTCGGATTCCGCCTCGTGCACACTTTTCAAGGTTTTCATCACCAGAAGAAGAACCTCCATGTAAAACCAACGGGATAGTAATAGCTTGGTGTATCTCGTTTAATACGTCAAAGTTGATCTTAGGCGTCCCTCGGTAATGCCCATGAGCTGTGCCAATTGAAATAGCTAGTGAATCAACATTCGTTTGTTCAACAAATCTTACTGCTTCATGGAAGTTGGTATAAAACGAATCAGAAAGCCCCGTTGCTTCCAAACTGCCGCCAGAGCCGACATGCCCAATTTCTGCCTCTACGACCACCCCATATTGATGGGCATAATCGGCGATTGCTTTGGAGCGGCGGATATTCTCTTCAAGTGGGTCTTCTGACGCATCGATCATAACAGAAGTGAAGCCTAAACGAATCGCTTCTTTGATGACTTTCTCATCTTGACCATGATCCAAATGCAACGCTACGGGGAAAGCACTTTTTTCAGCCAAATACTTTCCAATCAGGGCTGCTTCTTCCAAACTCAGCATATCCATATGTGATTGGGCAAAAGCCAAGATCAATGGACACCCTAACTTAGCAGCCGTTTCAACATAGGTGCGGGTACTGTCTAGATCAAAAAAGTTGGCTGCGGGAATGGCATAGTTTAATTCCTCTGCATGGTCAAACATTTCTTTTGTGGTAACAAGCATTTTGCAAGACTCCTTTATTCTCTGATTTTCTTTTCTATTTCTGCATACATTTCTTCGGTACCAATCCCTGTCAATAAAGGCAATCCCATGATAACTTTGTCTTTGATGGAATCAGGAACTACCGTGGTACTAACGACAATATCGTAATCATCGATCTTGTTCATTTCATCCGCAACTTTTGATTGATACAATTTGACTTCATTGATTAGTCCTTTTTCTGTTAGCCATTCTTTGACTTTATTGGTTACGATTGTTGATGTAGCCACTCCAGTTCCGCACATGATCAATAATTTTTTCATTGTTCTTCCTTGTATTATTAACCTATACGGCGAATAATACATTTTCCTTTCCTAAATTTGTTATTTTTAGTCGTATAATGATTTCAACGCTGTGGACTAGTATGTTCCCTATGGCAGATTTTTTCTGACTAGTACCTTTGGAGGCTATAGCCACAGCTAGTTGTTTATTTGTTAATTAGTTAGATAGCGCAAAGACGCTTTATATAGAACAAGGATACATTTAACAGCGAGTGCGTGGAATCAAAGCAGCGTAAATATTTTGAAAGTGGTATTTGTATGATTTACATTGGAATTGATGTTGCACGTAAAAAGCATGATATTTGTATTCTTGATCAATTTTCTACTGTTTTACTTGATGGATTGACCATCACAAATGACAAGGCTGGGTTTGAGGCGTTTATTGAAAATGTCACTCGTATTCAAAAAGAAACAACTGATGATAAGGTTACCTTTGCCCTTGAAGCCACAGACCATTATAGTAATAATATTTTACTGTTCCTTGATTCTTTAGGATTTCCAGTAAGAGTCTTTAATCCCCTTGCCATAAATCTATTTCGTAAATCTTTGTCTTTAAGAAAAACAAAAACAGATAAAACAGACTCTAAAGCTATCGCTCTTATGCTTTTGACAAACCATGAAGAAAAAAATTTTTCTAGAATAGAATTGATGGACGATCTAAAACAATGTACTAGGCACCGTCAAAGATTAGGATATAAACTTAGCCAAGAAAAAGTTCAATTCTCACGAATAACAGAAATAATGTTTCCCGAACTTGCGTCTTCTGTGTGGTCTGTCAACCAAAAATCTGTCTACGAACTTTTAAAAGCTTACCCCTCTATTAAAAAGATTGCCAAAGCACATTTATCTACCCTAACGACTATTCTTAAAACATCCTCCAGAGCTAAATATGGACAAGTAAAAGCAGCTGAGATTCGGGAATTAGCGAAGAACTCAATCGGTACTGCTTCAATAGGGTATTCAATCGAACTGATATCTATCATTGAGACAATTGAACATTTCTCTAAACAAATTCAGATAATTGATAAAGAAATTAAAGAGATTATGTTATAATTTTCTTCTCCAATTCTTTCTATACCTGGCATTTCTTTTCTATTAGGAAGTGTGATTCTTTCAGAAATCAAAAATATTAACTACTTCACTTCTCCCTCTAAACTACTAGCCTTCGCAGGACTTGATACTTCTATCTATGAATCAGGACAATTCTCTGGCAATGGTCGCATGGTTAAACGAGGTTCCAAATATTTGCGCTGAGCTTTACTTCAAGCCGCTCAGCATGTGTCTATGCGTTGTTCGGTATTTCATGTATATCTCCAGAAAAAACTTAATGAAGGAAAACATTATTTTATAGCTTTAAGCCACGTAGCGAAAAAACTAATCCGAGTCATCTTTCAATTATTAAAAACGAATAACCACTTTGACCTAGATAAATCTCTGTAAAAAAATCACATAGTAAGCTTGGCTTATTTGACATGCCCTTATAAACATATTTTCAAAAATAATACTGTTATTTAAAAAATGATTTAATCACTTGACTTCATATAGTTAGTCTCCTATTTGACACTTTATTTTTTAGGTAATACTTTGTTAACATAGATCAGACCAATGACAACGATCGCACCAATGATCGCTAATCCGCCCCAGCTCAACACTTTGGTCAAGCCAACATAAAGCCATGTGGTCCATAGTCCGCCTTCGGCTAGAGCTGTGATCGTTGAATTTCCTTGTAAGTCAAAATTTGCAGACTTAGCAGCAGTTGTTACTAATGGGGCAACCCAGGAAGTTATATACAAGATGCTGGTCATATAAATTGACCCTGCGATAACCGTCCGGATAATATTTCCGCCAAATACTGCTGCCATCAAACAGACAAGAAACGGAATCGTTGCTAAATCTCCAAAAGGCAATGTCGTATTTCCTGGTAAAACAACCGCTAATAGTATCGTGATTGGTACAAGTAACAATGACGAAGACAATACCGCTGGATGACCGACAGAAAGCGCCGCATCCATCCCAATGTAAAGCTCTCTTCCAGGGAAACGTTTCTTCACAAAGTCATTGGCAGACTCAGAAATTGGCGTAAGCCCTTCCATTAATAGAGCAACCATTTTTGGCATAATGACCATCACTGCACCAGTTTTGACTGCTAATTGACCAGTGCCTGCCACATCATAGCCAGCGAGAATTCCGATGATCAACCCAATCAGAAAGCCCATAACTGTTGAGTCCCCAAAGACACCAAAACGTTTTTGGATCGATTCAGGATCAGCTTTCCAATCTCGCAATCCAGGAATACGATCAAATAACCAGTTCATCGGCAAAGCAAATACAAATCCTGGAGCAGCGGTCCCATGGGGGAAGGTGATATTCGGGAAGCCATAGAATTTATTAATGATTGGACCTAAAATATCTCCCATCAAAAGAATCATCATCAGATAGATGACGGTTGCAGTAATACCCATGGCAAAGTTACCAGTCAAGGCATATACCAACGAAGAAATGAATGCCGCATGCCAAATATTCCAAATATCGACATTCAATGTTTTCGTCAGACCAAAAATAATCAAAACAACATTTAACACAACACCGATCGGAATCGCTAGACTTCCTAAAATCGTCCCATAGGAAATCGCAGCTGCTGCCGGCCATCCTACATCAATCGTCGTCAGATTCAAGCCAAATCGCTCAACCATCTGTTGGGCTGCTGGTCCTAAGCTATTGCTTAATAGATCGATCACTAGATTCAAACCAACAAAGCCGACACCGACTGTTAAAGCAGATGTGAATGCCTTGCCTGGTTTCGTTCCCAGAATAAGACCAAAGATAAATATCAAAATTGGGAGTACAACGATTGACCCTAAATCAACAAACCACTGTAACGCATTTAACATGATATTCCCTCCTTATTGCAATCCATTTTGTTGAAGAATTCTAAAATAGTCATCAACTTGATAGATAGCCATTAGATTCTCCAAAACACCATTATTTTGAAACATTTCAATTAAATTTTGCAACATTTGCAGTTGTTCATGCGGTTCTTTCAAAGCCAACATGAAAATCAACGAAACTGGAATCTCTTTGTCCCTCGTCCCCATCTCAATAAATGTCAACGGGGTCTCTAAGGAAAGAAAACCAATTTGTGATTTATTTACATACTGACTGTCAGTATGAGGAATCGACACACCGATCCCATTGATCATCAATCCGGTTGGAAAGACTATTTCTCTTTTCACAACATTCTCGAAGTACTCTTCCGTCACACATTCATTCTGCAAAAATTCATCAGCAAGCATCTGAAATGCTACCTCTTTAGAATTTACCTGTTTATTTAATAAAGCAATTTTCCGGTCAAAAAACATCCTGTGTCCCTCCTCTTACAAGTTTACGATAAAGCTCTTCTCGATTTTTGCTGCTAACCACCCATCGTATTTCTTCAGGAGAGTTGAATAAATCGTAAATAGACGCAATCAATTCTTTTGCTTCTGACATATTTTTTTCGGCGATTGCCAAAAGAACGACTAATTGAACTTCCGTGTCTCCCCATTTAATGGCTTTAGGTAGCGTAACAAATGTTAGCTTGGTTGTTTTGACAGTCTGCGGATCGGCATGTGGGATAGCTACCCCCGTTTTTAACCCAGTACTGCCTAATTCCTCCCGTGCATAAAGTGACTGCTTAAAATCAGTTGTGACCAAATGATGTTTCAAATAACTCTCTGCAAGAAAGTCGAGCACTTCTTCTTTTGAACCAAAAGGCTGTTTGATATATAAGAAGGCTGGGTCTAGATACTTTTGCAATAATTTCGATGACTGATATTTGGCGGAATGGAACTTTTTTTCATTTTCATCAATATTCGAAAGATTGGCAGATATCATAGCAATTTCTTCAGTGGTGGGTAGTGGTGAGACATAGAGCACTGGCGGTATCACCTCTTCTATAGGCACAGTCGAGATAATCAGATCGACCATCTCCAGTGATGTACTTGCCAGCTTATCCTCACTTATGATCTCCAAAACAGTCGCTGCAGAGATCATACGTTTGATACGGTTAAAAATCAACTCAGAAGTTGCTAATCCAGAACTGCAAACAATCAGTACATGCTTTGTGACTTTGACTTTTTCAAATGCCAGTTGGAAATGAATGGTCAAAAATGAGACTTCATCTTCAGTTAAAAACAAAGCAAAATTCTTTTCTAAATCGCCAACAGCATATTTAATTAATGTAAACATGGTGGAATATTGTTTCTTGATCAGTTTCAACAATGGGTTTTTGACCAACATCCCGTTTTGCAAACGATGGATCATTGGAACGATATGAGAAAGTAACGCTTGTAACAGCAAGCGGTCTTGCGTTAAATCTATATCCAGTAAATGAGACATCTTTTTGATCATATCTTCCGTTGCTACAATGACATTGTCTGTTCTTTTTTCTGTAATCTGCATGTAAGGCTCAATGCCGTGGGCTAAAAGCAACGAACAAAGATAGTGAATGTCGGTATCTGTTAGTGAAACAGCAAGTTCTCTTTCGATTCTTTCTGAAAAAGAAATGCCCACCATATAAAGTTTCATTTGCTTTATTTTTTCAAAAATAAGCTCTTCTTGCTGTTCCAGATGACTCCCTAAACAAATACGAGAAAGAAAAATTTCTAAAGAAACTGTCAATGATTCCACAAAATAACTATTTAGATGTCGCCTGAGAGTCAATGAGATCTCCGAAATCAATGCCATTGTCAGCTCAACAATTCTTGGCTCAAATAATGACTGGATCGCTGAGTGATCCAGTCTTGCTGAATCGATGTATTTCTCAAGAAAAGATTTAAAAGTCGATTGTTGCACAGATTCGGATTCATTAAATTTCAACCCATTATACGTCATTCCTACCGAAACATTTTTCTTGCGGCAAAACGCAATGATCTCATCAACATCTTTTTTGATCGATTGGTAGCTCACATAAAAGTAATCCGCAAATGCTTGATAATGCATCGGCTTTTTTGAAAAGAAGTAATTCACAAAAATAAATAGTTTGCGATAGTCTGGAGCGTATTCGTCCATCTTTTTCTCATGAGTAACGATCCGCTTAGCAGCCTTTTCACGAGCCTGTTGACCCCCTTCTAGCTTGACACCTTTTCTGGGCAAACGGGAGATCGTTAGTCCATCCGAACTAATTTTTTCTTCAAGAATCGCCAAGTCTGTGTAAACTGTTTTCAAAGAGACATAGAGTTTTTCTTGAAAAAAAGCTGCTGATTTGAAATCCTTTTGTGCCAACAATAACTGGAGCAATATTTTTTCTCTTCTGCTTAATTCCACTTTACCACCTCCAGGAAGCGCTTCCTTGATTATATATTAGGGAATATTCCTCTAAGAATAAATAACATATTGTTACCACATTAATCTGGTAATTCTCTTGAATATTGACCGTTTCATTACCAAATAACTTTTCAATTACTTCACCGCAACATTAGATGCAGCCAAATGGGGAGTCTAATTAGCCAAAGGAATCGGACAAGAAATAATTTACTTAGTTGGATCTACTGGTGTGACTTTTGTATTTAAATGCCATTTTTATCAAATACCTATCACAAGACTGTCATTTTTCTTTTTAAATGGCAATAATTTTATTTTCTAGATGGCAAAAAATCTATGTAATTTCGTGTAGTGATAAAAAATATTTTTCGCTTTATTTGCAAAAAGATCAATCCCAATAAACAAGGATTGATCCTTTTTTTCTAGTTAATATATTTCTTTAAAATAACCTCATCGCCGTTTGTTTCACCAGTTAAAGTAAAGCCAAATTTCTTATATAAGCGTAATGCATTGTCGTTATCTGATTTTGTAGATAAAGTAATGACTGGAATGGATTTGCTTCTAAAATGTTCAACAATGATTTCCAATGCTTTTGTTCCGTATCCCTTATTTTGATACGACTTATCAATGGTAAATTGCCATAGCCAATATCGATCTTCTTCATTGGGAATCGTTTGATCAAACACAAGAGCAGCGTAGCCAATGACTTCATTATTCAAACAAATGAAATAAGGTTCTGCATATTCAGTCACAAAAGCGGATTGAATTGCCTCTGGGATTGATAAAACTAAATTTGAATGTATCTGTTCACTGGTAACAACTACATTATTTCCTAAGAAAGAATTCTTTTCATTCACTGGAAGTAAATGAATCCAGTCCTCAGGTTCATTTGTAAGTTTTTTTTGAAGTTCAATTTCAACAGAATTTGTTTCTATTTGATTTACGTTATAGATATTTATTATCTTATCGAAACCCGTGGATTTCCAAAATTTTAAACCTACGTAGTTATTGGTCGATACAACAAGCTCTGCTTTTTTTAGTTGTTTTTCAGCATAAAGATTCTCCAATTCTCTTATAGCAAGTTTACCAAATCCACAGTTTCTATATCTCTTACTTATATAGAAATGAAGAATATACATGCTTGATGGATAGTCTTCAAATACCCATAAATACCCAATTATCGTATTTAAATAAAAAATACTCAAACAATGACAAACATCATTCGAAAGTTCAGGGATTATGCTTTCGATATTTTCTAGAGGGGGTATGGGATCACGACCTTCCACATTGTTGAAATGTGGCTTTGCATCTTCAAAGATGCCATTGAGAGCATTTTTTTCAACGGCTGTTGAAGGTTTTAATGTTATTAAGCTCATAAATTTTTTCTCCTTATTAAATAATATGAAATTATTTAACAAAAAAAGTTGGTCTACCCATATAGTTATCCTCCATGTTCTTCTTTTAATTAATTCTACAACACTTTCGCTTTTTTTGAAACCCCTTTCTATATTGAGGGTTAGTGTACAGAAAATCACCCGTTTCTGTACACAGTGTTTTTTTATCTAGTTTTTAAATTTTTAACTTCTTTTTGTGTCCATAAACTCATATCAAATTCTATGTTCAATTATACTAGTTGTTTAAAGTTATGTTACAATAGATTTTGTAAAGGAGTGATTTTTTTGAAAATAGGATACGCCCGGGTCTCTACTGGTTTACAAAATTTGGATTTACAAGAAGATAGCTTAAATAAATTCGGCTGCGAAAAAATTTTTTCAGATCATATGAGTGGTGCAAAAAGTAATCGGCCAGGATTAGAAACAGCCATTGATTTTGTTCGATCTGGAGATACACTTGTCGTTTGGCGTTTAGATCGTCTAGGCAGAAATATGGAAGACTTGATTTCAATCGTCAATCGCTTGAATGAACGAGGTGTTAGTTTTCATAGTCTTCAAGAAAATATAACAATGGATAAATCAAGTTCTACGGGACAGCTTATGTTCCATTTGTTTGCAGCATTTGCGGAATTTGAACGAAATCTAATTTTAGAAAGATCTGCGGCAGGACGAGCGGCAGCTCGAGCAAGAGGACGATTTGGAGGCCGTCCTGAAAAATTAAAAGCACAAGACTTAGAATTACTAAAGACTCTAGTTGATAGTGGAACACCGATTAAAACCATTGCCGAACGTTGGAATGTTTCTCGAACAACGATTTATCGCTATTTAGATAAAATGGAGGAAAAAAATGGAAAGACAAATGCTCACTAGTTTTTCAGACCCTCAAAGAACAGATGCGATGAAAAAATATAAAATTATTGAGCCTTATCTTAATAAACAAGAAACGATAAAAGAAATATCTATTAAAAATAAAATACCTATTCGTACCCTCTATCGTTGGGTACAAAAATATGAACATGATGGTTTAGTGGGTTTAATTAGAAAGACACGAACTGATTTTGAGCAAATTAAGGTTTCAGAGGAAGTTTGCAAAAAAATAGAAGAATTTGTATTGAGGTACAAAAAAATAAGTACAAAGACATTGTCTCGAAAAATTACTTCCTATTGTAAAGAGAACAAACTGGATATACCGAGTTATTCTCAAATTTATAAATTAAGGAAACGGATTCCCAAAAATCTTATTCAGTTAGCTCATGAGGGAGAGAAAACATATAAAGAGAAATATGATTTAATTGCTATAAGGGAAACAACACGACCAAATGAAATTTGGCAAGCAGATCATACCTTATTAGATATCAATTTACTTGATGAAAAAGGAAATATCAATCGCCCCTGGTTAACTATTATATTAGATGATTACAGTCGAACAGTAGCTGGTTATTATTTGAGTTTTTCTGCCCCTTCAGCAATCAATACCGCTTTAACCTTACATTAAGCTATTTGGACAAAAAAGGATTCTTCATGGCCAATATGTGGCATTCCTGAAAATTTTTATACTGATCACGGAAGTGATTTTACTTCAAATTTTATGGAACAAGTTGCTGTTGATTTGAGAATAAATCTCATTTTTTCTTCTATAGGAATTCCAAGAGGTCGTGGAAAAATTGAGCGTTTTTTCCAGACGATTAACCAAGTATTTTTAGAAGGATTACCAGGATATGTTGAAAATAACTGCAACGAAAAATTATTAACGATTCAAGAATTTAAAGAGAAACTACATTCTTTTCTTATCAATGAATATAATCAAACGAATCATTCTTCTATTAAAGCAAGTCCGATAAAAAAATGGAGCGAGCAATCATTTTTACCGAATATGCCTAATAGTTTAGAAGAGCTAGATTTATTGTTGTTAGAAATACCAAAAACTCGAAAAGTTCACTCTGATGGGATTCATTTCCAAGGTTTACGATATACCAACCCTAATTTATCTGCGTTTGTTGGAGAACCTGTTTTAATTCGTTATACACCAAATGATTTAGCAGAAATTAGAGTATTTTATAAGAATCAATTTCTTTGTAATGCCATTTCTCCAGATATTTCAAATTATGAAATCAATATGGATGATCTAATTTTTGCTAGAAATAAACGAAAAAAATTACTAAAACAAAAAATACTAGTACCAAGTTCTGTAGAATTACTAATTGAAGAGAAAAAATATGAAGAAATAACTCCCCCACCTAAGAAATCAATTTTAAAGAGGTACTATAATGAATAAAACCTTTATTGAAACAAAAGAATATAAACGATTTGCTGAATTTTGTGACGCATGTATTAAATATAAGTATATTGGAATTTGTTACGGTGCTCCTGGCGTAGGCAAGACGTTATCTTCAAGGTATTACTGTAATTGGGATAATATAGAAAAACAAATTGCCTATCGCCGTGCTGATGATATTGGAAAAGATGCGACAGACGAAATATTAAGTGTAAATAAAATATTCTATACCTCTCCAGCTGAAAAAATGACTCGTATTAGTTCAGATATCCATACATTAGCAACTAGGATTGATATGGTTAAAACAATGCATTTAGTTTTTAAATACAATCAAAAGGAAATTTATGCTTCACATTCTTATGAAGGAATTGATTTAATTATTGTCAATGAAATCGATCGATTAAAACTTCAACATTTAGAACAGCTAAGAGATATTTATGATAGAAATGATTTAGCAATGGTTCTTATCGGTATGCCTGGAATTGAAAAAAGATTATCTCGTTATCCTCAACTGTACTCGCGTATAGGTTTCGCACATGAATTTGATAACCTTAGTAAAGACGAAACGCATCATATCTTGGAATACAAATGGGCAGATTTAGGAATTGATATAAAGCTAGAAGATTTTTCTGATTATGAAGCTATCACAACTATCATTAAAATCACAAAAGGGAATTTTCGACTTATTCATCGTTTGTTTGCACAGATTGATCGTATTTTAAGAATTAATCAAATGGATAAAATTACTGTAGAAGTTGTCGAAGCAGCAAGAGATAGTTTAGTGATAGGCATATAAAAAGCTATCAAAAGTTGGTAGCTTTTGTCATTTATTGCTCGAAATTTTTGCCATTTAAATAGAAAAGTGACAATCGGTTTTTCGGGTTCGTTTTCCGACCATTTATAAAAATCATGTATTTGTATGTGCCTAATATCATAGAAATCTATTTGCTGATCTCCAATAAGTACGTCATCGAATTCAGCTGAATTTCTAGGACCTTATTCTGTTTGATTGAGCGACTTAGCAAGTGTTCTATTTGAGCCTGTGACTGCTGAGGTAAACGTTCAATTTCTCTTGTATGATAATCATTCGTCTCTTTAATTGCTGCTTGTAATTCCCCTAAAGGGAAAGCAGTTGGCCACTTCAAATCAAAAGGGCGGTCTACATAATCGTTATAAGGTGTATATTCCTTTTTAGTTTTCTTCATTTGTTAACCTCCAAGACCGACGTTACCACCTGCATGATCACCAACTAAGCCCGAACGATTCACAGCTGTTGCTCTATCCAAAAGAGAAGAAGCATGTATCAATGCTTTAAAGCCAAATTTTTGACGTATTTTATCAATCAAATAATCCAACTGATTATCTACAATTTGTTCTTCAGGAACAGAAAAGAGATCTAACTGAAGGGTAGTATCCCAAACCAGCTTTCCAAAGGAAACGCCTAAATTACGAATGTCTATTCCAGGAACATAGTTTTCTCGAAAAAGCTTTAAAACATGTTCGGTTAACACTTTTGTGTTGTTGCTACGAGCGATTTTAAGCTGTTTTCGCCAACCAGACCTACCCAGTCCATCAACTTGTCCTTTAGAATAACCAACAAAAATTGAAACACACTCAGTTTGACAGTTTGCATTCCTCAATCTGGTTGCTACCTGGTCTGAAAGTTCCTTCAGCACTAATTCAATTTGATCTCTTCTTGCGTAATCTCTAGGTAATACTTGACTATTTCCAAAAGACTTTTCTTTAGCAACTTGTCTTTTTTCTCCTAAAAAACTTCGATCAATACCCCAAGAATGAGCGTACAGCTGGAAACCCATGACACCAAAACGTTGTTTTAAAATGTACGGATCTGCATGTGCTAAATCATAAATCGACTCAATTCCTGACATCTTTAAACGAGCTGCCATACGCTTGTCAATCCCGCAAAATTTAGTGATAGGGGAAATCGCCCAAACTTTTTCTTCTACGTTTTCGTATCGCCATTCTGCAACAAAACCTGGTGTATTTTTTGCTTCGTTATCTAGGGCCAGCTTGGCTAACAATGGGTTATCTCCAATGCCAATCGTGACGTATAGCCCCATATGGTTATAAATGACACGTTGAATAATTTTGGCCAATCGATAAGCAGTATCACAATTAAAATACTTCAAAGAAGCAGTAATATCAATGAAGCTTTCATCCACACTAAAAACAGAATGGTCTTCATCAGCCACAAACCGTTTGAGCAGATTATTAATTTCACTATTTCTCTTCATGTACAAATTCATTCTTGGTGGAACAATACTCAAATCTGGGTGATCAGGCACCTCATCTTTACGAGTCACATTAGAAATTCCCAGGACTTTTTTTGACATTGGCGAAGCAGCAAGCACAAGTCCACCTGTATTATCCGCACCACTCATTACTATAAGCATTGTTTTGAAGGGATCTAAGTCACGTTCTACACATTCTACGCTCGAGTAAAAGGATTTTACATCGATACATAGAACATCTCTCCGGGGTTCTTTGGAATAATCAAATTTCATGCAAAAAACCGTCCTTTCGAGTTACATTATACGAACTAACGTTCTGTTTTGCAACAACAAAATTTCATTTTTCCGAATTATTTTGAATTTAAAGTAGCTCAGAAATCTACAG
Source organism: Enterococcus sp. DIV1420a (assembly GCF_051712165.1). Classification (NCBI taxonomy): domain Bacteria; kingdom Bacillati; phylum Bacillota; class Bacilli; order Lactobacillales; family Enterococcaceae; genus Enterococcus; species Enterococcus sp. DIV1420a. The sequence continues at coordinate 1,193,079 of NZ_JBIOOI010000001.1, read as the reverse complement.
TCATTTTTTTTTTAGTTTGTTTTTAACGCGCAAGTAAATATCAACCAGCCAGTAAATAATTGTAATTAATACTATTACTTTTAGAAAGTTTACCATGAATACTAGATTGAATGCGTATTTTAACCACAAAAGCCATAATATAATCGCGATAACTACTTTTCCAAAGGTATTCAATTTCCTAACCAATAACCAATGTAAAAAATCTTCTCCTTTATTTTTAGTAGCTCTATATTCTTCTAGAATATTTTTTTTCATGTTTAAACCCCTTTTTTTCTCATCTTATATTAACATATATATAATTACATGTTAATATAAATATAATGAAAAAGAAAGGAGGTAGTTTTCTTATGAAAAAATTAGCACTAGGTTCATTACTTTTAGTTGCTATAGGTGTTATTGGGACATCTTTTGCTTTAACTACTGAAGTAAAACAAGAGGCAGGATATGGACATCCTCTTATTGATCACAAAATTTAGTCTTAAAAAGGACATAGCCTTGAATAGTTTTAAAGGTTATGTCCTTTTTCATTTTTATCTCTTATTACTATTTTCGGGCCGTCGTATAGATTCCCCCAACCTAAGAACTTTTCATTTGGTTGAGCTGACTAAACGAAAGGGAAACCAAACTAAAACATCGAAGGCCAGTTAAGCAAAGCGAAACCAGTTATTCGTCTTTTCGAGTTTGGCCACGTTCCTGGTATAAAAAATTATTCGTGTTTAAATAGAAATATTTTTATTATTTCCGCCTGCGAACGTTAAAACATCTTTTTTGCATAACTACCAATCAATATTTTTGAAAATCGCTTAGAATTTCTCTCTCAAAACTAAATTCTAGTTTCTTATTTTACTTTTGGTACTAATTCATTTACTTTTGAAATATTTAAGGCAATTATTAACTCACTGATTGTTTGTACACCTACTTTTGTATCATCAAATAGTCCTTCATTGTACATTCCGTCTAGTAATACTGGGTCTATTTGTACATTTCTTTTCAATTCATCAAGTGTCATTCCTTGTTTATCCATGATTTCCTTTAATTTGATTTCCATTTTATTATCCTTCTTTCTTTTTTATCCCTTATTACTATTTTCAAGTAGAACATACTCTCCACGTTCTTTATGGTAACAACGACCACAGTCAGCACATTCAAAAAATTCATGCTTGCCTCGTACTTTATTGGCCAGTTGGCCACAATCACACTCTATTTTATTTACTACATTGTCTCGGTTCCACATACCAATTTCAATACCAAAATGATCATATTTTTTTCGAGCTATCATTTGTTATTCTCCTTATAACTATATTCTCTAATCATTTCCTTGAATTCTTGTTTTGTTTTAGGGTTCGTTCGTATGACTTCTTCAGCTAATTCTAAAAATACCTGCTCAACTTTTTCTGTCATGCTCTCAAAAATTATCAATGGGTTCTCTTCTTCCTTTACTCGATTCTTATATCTTTGGAAGTTTGCTGAATAGAGTCGCCCATTTGACATTATCTCAATCCCATAACCTGTTACTAAAGGATTTTTCAACAACTGAATAATTTTCTCTCTATTTTCCATAATAACTACTCCTGTATTATTTCTCACTAAGTAACTGTTCTTCCTTTGCTTGTTTCTTGATTCGTTTGAGAGTAGACAAAGAAATACCTGTTTTCCTTTCCACTTCTCGCATGCTGTTTGTTTCCATTAACTCTAGTGCATGTTTGTATTTATCATTTAGAATTCTTTTCGGACGTCCTTCTCGATAATTTTTATTATTCGCTCGATGCCACTGTTTTCCTTCTTGCGTTCTCGTCACGATTAAATCTCTTTCAAATTGCGCAAAGCTACCCAGCATATTCATCATTAATGTTTGCATAGAATCACTTTTATTTGGTTCAAAGGTTAGGGCATTATCTAAGAAGGTGATAGTCACTCCGGAACTATTTAAAGAAGAGATAATCGAATTTAAATCAACGATACTTCTAGCCAGCCGATCAATTTTCGTCACTAAAACTTTATCGCCAGTTTTTACAATCGAAAGCAGCTCTTCTAATTCTTTTCTTCCTTCTTTTTTAGTCCCTGTGTATTTTTCACTGAAGATTTTTTCTGCTCCAGCTTGTTCTAGTTTTTGAATCTGGGTTTTGTAATCTTGATTGCTGGTACTGACTCGTGAATACCCATAAATGGCCAATTTTCCCTCACCTTTTCTGAACATAAGTTTTTGACACTTGATAATTCCAAGTATAGCACGAAAAAACAAAGAGGTCAAAAACTTAAAAGTTTTTGACCCACAATTTTATTATTTATAAATAAATTTAAATCTATTCTAAAATTCCTATTTTCAGACAAATACCGTTAATTAAAATGTAGCTTCAACTCAATCAGAGTTAATCCAACTTTTTATTTCTTTAAATAGTTTCTTGCTATTAGAAAATTGTGTAATATCTTGATTATTTCTATCTAACATCGATAAATCTACATAATAATCTGGCGGGACAGGTTGATTGTTAAACAACCTTTGTCCCTTTATGGGCTTTATCGTCTCATAATAACCAACAGTATATACTAACCACCAATAATTATCGGAATTTTGATTGGTTAAAAAACGTCCTAAGTTAACTGAAGTATACCCCGCAGAAGGCATACCAAAAACTTTTACATTTGGATTGTTCTTTAACGCTAAAAGTAAACTTTCAGCAGCACTTGCTGTGTTATTGTTTATTACAATTGCAACTTTTTTTCCTAGTTTCTTTTTTTGTAATGATAATTTATAAAGATTCAGTTCGTTAATCGTTCCTGGAATACCACCAAACAATTTACCATTTTTTAAGTAAACAGGATACTTTTCCTTTTTATTATTAATATTGCTAAAGAGCATACCATCGGGAATTAAAGAACTCGCACCAATAATCATAGGTTCTTTCAGTCCGCCATAATTATTTGATAAATTTAAAACAATGTTGCCAGAAATATTTTCGATTAAATCTGTCAACTTTGATGCATATTTAATTGAGAAGTTATCATCATTGTTATAGACACCTGGAATATTAATAATTGTAAGATCCTCATACTTTGAAATACTTGGTAATTTAAGAGTTTCCATATCTTCCATATCTTTATCACTACTTATTTGTTTTACAGAACTATGTTTGTTAGCACCATATACTAATGTATTTAAATTATCCACATTAGTTACTTTTTTACCGTATCTTGTTAATTCTAAAATATTTCTCCAATCATCTTTATTAGTAATTACTCCATATTGAGATATCGTATGAAGTACTTCATAGCTTCTAGAATCAATCGATTTTAGAGGTAAAAAGAAAAAAATAAGAGCAACAAAAATAATGACACATGTGCTAATAATATAAAAAAGTAAATATTTTTTGATACTCATCCTGTTCATCGTCCTTAACAAGTAATATACTGCAATATTTCACTATACATGGCTGTTCTAACTAATTTTATTTTCATCAATGCACTTCTTTCTTTATATCTATAAATTGATTCACTAGCTTCTGGTATTCTTTTAGTTGTTCCTTTAAGCAAATCGTAAATATTACCCCCATGAAACTACCAAAAAACGACGAGCCTATTAATGAACCAAAAATAATAAATTCTTTTCCTACAAAAACTTGATGAAAGTTTGTTAGCATAACAAACATGAATAAAGTATTAAATATAAAAAGGTTAAGGAATAGCTGAACACTAGAGAAATCTTGTTTTTCATCAAGAGCAATTGGTTTAAAAAAACGATACATAACATAATATTCACTGATCAATATTCCCATTAATAATATACCTTTCACTATTATCAGCCAAGAAAAATCGCTAAAAATAAGATCAAAAAAACCAAGTACTGGTATAAACACAAATAGCCATCGAAATTGATAAACATACTGGTAAAAATTATGTGTCTTTAAAAAATCCATCTGTTTTTGAAACTTTTCTTTATCCGTTATATCCATATCAGCATCTCCCTTTTTTAACGATTACTATTGCTTATTCTATCGACTTTTTGCCTATTATTCACTTTAAATGAATCCTCTTTTTATTAGTATTGTTAATATAGAAGAAGCATACCGTAAAACAGCGCTTTCATAAAAGGCGAACATAATAAGAAATAATAGTTAGTTTTATTAAATCATAAATACAGTTAGAATAAATCATACAAAAGTCCTAAATCAAGTTTTATTTTATGTTTCTAACTTTGATTGTTTTAGTTAAAAATGACACAACCAGCTTGTATCTTATTCCATACATTGTCTTATTATTAAAATATATAGTTTAAAACTTAAAAAGTTTTTGAACTTATAAATATTTATCTATCTTTATGATTTATATTTGATTTTTTATATCCCTTCTTACCATTATACTTCTTATCTATAATAAAAATATGATAGTACCACAGATACTATTAATGCTATTAAAACTAATACTAATGTCAATATATCATTGGATAAAATTATCTTTCTTCTTCCTCTGTAGTACGGATTTATTCGTATGGTATTGAAATCTGTAAAGGCAAAGTCAACTGACGGAACCAAAAAAACTAAAAGCACAAAGTAAATAGCTCCAGAAATAGCAAAAAATGGTATATTCCATATTAATGAACCACAAACTCCTAATAACAATGGTAAGAATACAAAATTTAAATTTTTTATTATTTTTTTCTTGTTCATTAAATTTGTCCCTCCCTTAAATAATTCCTTATGCAAAATATTACAAATATACTCTTAAAATAAATTGTACTTCAATACAAATTTACAACCAAGCATATCTAATAGTAATAAACATGTACAGGCTAACAGTAATCTGTTTACTTCACTTATTTTCATCATTATTTATAAAATCTTTAGCTGTTAACTTGGCACTATATGAACCTATTGGTTCTATATTATAAAATGTGAAAATTTTAACCCTTATATTGTTCAATAATTTTTCTTCTTCTTTTTTAAACATATTTGATAAAATAAGCATAAGCCAAGAAACAAACGTAGCACCCCCATATGTTCCAGCATCCACTATAAATTTAGCATCCTCAGATACATCCGACTGTTTTATGTCTTTAGCTAACGCATTCATCGGTCCCTTTACAATAAACTGAACTGCATTAGCATTCAGCGCTTGTTGAACTTCTTTAGCATTTGTAGCTACGTATAGCTTTTTTTCATTTTTAATATCTAATAATTTCCTCAAAGTTTGTTCTGGTAGAATTCCAACAGCCTGTGCAAGAGACTCAACTATTTTTATACTGTAAGTTTCTGGATTTCTATTGTTGGCTTTTGATAAAACTTGTTCTGATATCCCTGTTTTTTTAGATACTTCATATCTTGTCTTACCGTAATCTTTTAAAAAAATATCAATATACATAATATCGCTCCTTTTTTTTACTCAATTCTATTTTAGTAAATAAAGACAAAAGAGACCATTAAAATTGTTATTTCAGTCCTAAAAAGTGACTAGAAAACTATACTTATTTGAATGATTCTGTCTTATTTTAATTACTGTCTTTTGGAACAAAAATGAAGTATGCTCAACTTGAATGACCTACTAAATTCCTAACAGTAATCACCATAAGAAAAGAACCAACAAGGTATACCCTGTTGGTTCTTTTCTATCAGTAACTTATGGTAGTTATTTTGATATTTTATTTTTAGCAAAGTTTTCTAATTTTTTCTTTATACTATCAGCATTTTTTGTTTGTAAATCTATATATGATACAGGAAATCCAGTGTTCTTTATTTTTTCATCAAGATATGCCATATCTATCTCATTGTACATAATAATATCTGCATCAGGCATATCATTTTTAGCTATATCATAACTAATAACGGATAAATTCCATTCTGGTAGTAATTCTTTTTTTAGTTTATCTTGAAATTTTTTTGAGCTAATCCACATCATACCAGAACCACTGCTTCTAATCACAACTCCATCAGTATTTACTGTATAAATCCATACTACACTTTTCATATTTATTCACTCCTTAAACTATAATAAAATCTACACAATATCAAACTTTATAAAAATATATAAATAATCCTGTATTATAATTTCTATATTTTGTTTATTTACATTTTTCAGCATCTAATAATTGTCAATATAGAGATACATTTTATTTCGTAACATGTTTCTCTATAAATTCACTTTGTATTTTCGTAGAAATCATTCTCTTAGGTAAAATAAAAATTTTGTTTTTTGCAACTGTCATTAAATAAAATTCTTCATTCTCAAAAACATTTTCTATGTCATCCCAAATATATGATTTTTTATCTGCTTCATTATTTGCTTGCCAGTATACAATTCCCAAGTCATTAATATTAACTTTTCTTGGTTCTAAAGTTTTCGAGTCTGTATTTTTGTTAATAATCTTAGCACTTGGATAAGTATATGCACTGTATAGAAAAAAAATACCCAATAACAGATATATAATAATTATTAATATATATCCAAAACCTTGCGTAAATAATTTATTAAGTAGTTCTCTAACTACATAGTCAGGAAGTGATTGTTTGAAAGAAAGATATTGTTTAAATATCGATATAAACATATACGCAGAAGTAACCAGTAAAACTAGTCCAGCAAAATAAGTAATTCTTATTTTACGCTTACCGGGTTTAGTGAATTTTCTAGTATATAGCTTAATTGCTTTTAAATATTCATCTTCTTTTAAATTATAGTCAAAAGTCATACATAACCTCCTTTGAAATACGGGTATAAGATTATATAGTGCACAAATTTTACAAAAAATACCAATTCTAATACACAGTAGAATTAAGAAATAATAATATATTAAAACCTGCCAATATCACAGATAATATGTGTATTGAAAACCAAGCAATTTTTTGCTTACTATTTAGTAAAAATACATTTTTATGTGTTTCTACGTACAGTTTTCCTTGATCTGTATGTAAAAATTTTATTCTTAAAATTGCTACAAGTAAGTTGATTAATAAAATAATTAGAGCTGTAACCAAAGTCAAAAAAGCATATGATATAGCGTTCGATTGATTTGTAAAGTATCCATATTCATAAAAAGATCCTAAAAACATCCCTAAAAAAATAACCATTACCAAATGCAAAACAAAATATATATTTATTAAAAAGCTGTAGTATACAAAACTCTTCTTTTGTAACTCTATTAGATTTATTTTTTGTTCTTTTAATTCTCTCTTCGGAATATTACTCTTTCTAACAAATGATTGATTTAAAAAAAATTTAAATATATACAGTAAAAAAAATGGAAAAATTAAAAGAATAAAGTATTTCGTCAAATCCATTTCCCCTATAATACTATTCATAATTTCCCTCCTTTAAATTTATTTTCATTATACTCATTTAAATTTTCTTTTACAAATTATAAAAGCAACTCTTTCACAAGAGTTGCTCTTTTTCAACGAGAAATAACTTAAGCTAATGCAGCAAAAAATGCTGTTATCGCTCCTGCTAATTCTGCTGCTCCCGAAGCTATTCCAATAATAATAACCACTGCTAGCGCACCAATTAGAACGCCTTTTAGAATAACTTCTACATTTAATTGTGGAACATGACCATTTTTAATATCTCTATATGCTTTATCATAATCGGGTTGAGGTATTTTAATATCAGTTGGTAACAGAGGCTTAGGATATAGTTCAATTTCAAGTTGTAAAGTTCCTTTGTTTTCAGAATCTCCGATTTCCTTTTTAATTACCAATTTCGTTCCAATTAAATTATTTATAGCTCAAAAACCAGTTTCAATATACCCATTTTTAATAACTGGCGCTAGCTTATTAAGCATTTCATCAACTTGATTTTCATTATAATTCTTTAGTAAATCTTTATACGAATTCAAAGACTCTTTTATCGGATTTACGTATACTTTTGTATCAATTTTACCGTTTTTAATACTAATAGACATTCCTGAATCATCTACTTTATTTGTCCAAGAGGCGCTTGATTTAAAATAAACATCAAGAGTTGGTGAACTAATAATTTGTGTAGGAGTATCAAGTTTAATACCTACATCTTTGATTGTAAAATTTTTCCCTAAAGCATTCAGTAATTTAATTGTTTCTAACTGGATTAAATTACCGATTGTTGTAGAAAATGCCTTGGTCCCATGGTCTCTTCCAGATACGGCCACTTTATCAATAAGAAACCCTAATTCACTATGTTCATAGAATTGATCAAATGCCCACTCTTTTGGCATTGGAAAACCTAGATTTCCACTAAATCCTGTAGACATATCAGATACAAAACAATGTTCAACAAATCCAGCATCAATTGCTTGTTGGCAGACATTTCGTGTACCATAAATTCCAGTTTTGTACATGCCATTTGCATCTAAAGATTCTTTTACTTTCTTGATATACGGTAAGACCGTTCCTGGAATGTTACCATCTAAAATATCAACATCAACGGCAAAGTAAATAGTCGCTCCATAAGGAAATCCTAGTTTAAATGCTGCGTTTTGTGCTAACGATCCATCTATTAACCCATTCCAGATATGATTCTTTATTACTCACAAAGGAAAAGTACTCCCTTAAAAAGGAGCTTCATCGATATAATTTGTTTTTTACAAACAGATTGTTTACTTATTTACAACAAATACATACAATAGAAACTAGAAAAGAAAATATGTATTTATTATGAATACACATTACACTTGAAAATACTAAGTTACTACTTTATCGGATTGATTTACTTGTAATTTTTGATAAATTATTTTTTCTAGATTCTATCAGCAAAGATAACAAATTATATTATTTATTGAAGATTGCCAGCAAATCAAAAGATACTGCTTTTCGTGCACATGAAGAAGAAAAGTTAACCATTTTAATTAATAAAATATATCCTATAAAAGAAAGGGTGACTTTCCTAAAGCAATGAATAACTAGGTATTAAAAAGAAATCATTGAATTGAAACGTATTTGCTAAATAAAAAGAAGTTTATTACGAAATGACAATAAGTAGAAAAGTGGTGACTAATAAAGAATGACAAAAAATCAGGTAAAAAAATATGTATCTAGAGTAATCGTCTACATACTCCCTTTTATTACTATCATCGTTGCGGTTATTTCATATTCCAATTCTTCAAAAGCTGTAAAAATGTCCGAACGAGAAAATGCTCCTAGTTTTAGAATTATACAAAATTTATGGACAAAAAATCCTTACTATGAACTAGTTAACGAAGCCTCTTCTAAACTAGACAGGATTCCTTCTCCATCTTATTTAATGTTTATTCCTAGTAAAGTATATTTTGATTTTGGAGAAGAACGTAACAGTATAGTTATTCTAACCCCTATATCCTATGATTCAGTTGTAGAACAGATTGTCCAAAGTGAAACAAAATCTAGTATTGTAAAATCAACACTTACACCAAATTTCTTTGCTAAAAAAGGAATTCTAGAAGTTATCTATGGGGAAAAATTAAAATTAGATACAGAAAATTTCTCCATGTATGTTGATACGATGCCTTTTTTAGTCATTATTAGTCAAATTGATTATGAATATAACAAGAAATATAAAACAGAAATATTACTGTCTACTCCCATTTTAAATGAAAAAATTACTAAGAACGATTATCGAAATATTCAAGAATATTTATACGATAATGCTGCATTGCTTGAGGTTGCTCCAAATGAAAAAGAGTCAATTTATCAAACTGTCCATCAAAATGTAGAAGGTTTAGTAACTAAAATTAATGATTCTACTGTTCCTCAAGATGAAAAAGATAAGATATTTAAAATATTTGGTGGAAAAGAAGATGGGTATGGCTTTGTTCTCAAAAAGCTAAATCAAGTTATCACACCTAATGATCCAATGGAAGACTATATCTCAGAACAACAAGATTCTTCTAATAACTAAAATTTCAAAACATCACAAGGATTTCTATGGTGTCCCTTCTTAGCAATCCTTGTGATGTTTAATTTAAGAGCAGTTACAAAATTCAACGAAGGCGAAAAGTGACTTCCCTCCATACGAATCGTTACTAAAAATACTGTACCTTGTTACCATGGATATCACAAATATGGACCATAAAGGTTCAAAATTTGGGCCAAATTCTGTCACAATTCGTCATATTTTATAAGATAGACTCTCTGATCACATATTAAAGTACAGAAAGACAAAACTAAGAGATCGTAATTCTCTAGTTTCCAATCCCTCTTTCGTCCTATTAATTTACATGTAAATTTAATACTCTAAAATATCCCAAAATAGAGATTAGTAAATATAAATTTTGAGTATACCCATAATTTACAAATGGATCGTCCTAAATATACAAAGAAATAGTCAAAAATTAAAAAGTTTTTGACTATCTCAAGTATCGAATATTAAATGAAGATTTACTGTTGTGATTTCAGACTTAATTATTCTTTTCACGTAGAAAAAAAAGAACAATCTCATTTTTACTTTTTGTGGTTAGAGTATCTGTAGGTAATACTGTTAAAACGAAAAACAACAAACCAATTAAGTAGCTTAGAAATGTAATTATTGCACTTCCAGATTGTACAGATTGTATATACCCAGAGTCATTAAGCATTGAGCCTACTGAGATATTTTGGATAGTTTGTTCTATATTCGTATAGTTAGCAGCCATCGATAGAATCCAAAGAACTAAAAAGCCTCGTCCTCTTAACCCTGAATCTCGGTATCTGCGAATAGCTAATGTAAAACTAGGAATCAATAATGCAAGGAAAACTATCAACGTAATAATTAGGTATACGAATATACTTGTCCCCGAATCAGACTGTGAACCCAAAAAAACAATGAGTGGTAAAAAGAATATGCTCCCAAATAGTATTAATATACTTAAAACAAGTACTACCCACCAATACCCTGCTCTAGTTGTGCGGCCCTTAAAATCAAAATAACCTTTAAAGAAATCTCCTATGGCTCTCACAAATGTTACTTCTCCTTGAATTTGATGTATTTTTTTCATTTTCTCTCTCCTTAAACTCATTCAAATTTTAACTTACCCAATTATTTGTAAACGATCATGGCACTGTAATACCAAAATGTTGGACGATACTGAATATTAATAATTTCATGTTCTGCATTGAGTAACTCATTTACAGCATCATTTATCTTCCAGTCTAATTTTGTTTCACTAATCCAAGAACTAACGGTTTTTGAGTACATTTTAATTCTCCAATCCTTCTTAAGTCTATTCTGTTATTTATACCTTCTTTGTAAAAGTTAAAGAGCGTAATCTCTTTTACTGAATAAATCTTGGTGGGAGTCCTTCCCACCCATCAAGAAAACCAAGAACTGAGTGTCTAATTGGCGGACACACTAAGAAAGCAAGAAATAAAATTCCCAACAGAATTAATCCTCTTTCTAATTTTGTATATTTATTTTTCATCAGTATTTCCCTTCCTCGTATCTAAAAGTTTATTAGTTACACGTGGTGCTAGTTGTCTTCAGGTAATCCTTTACTTGTTCATTAAAGCAAGAAACGCAGAGGCCGCTCATCATTAACCCAAAGAATATTGAACCCATTAATGAACCCAAAATATTAAAATTACTGTTTGTAAAATCTTGACGAAAGTTTGTTAGCACAACAAACATAAATAAACCATTACACAATAAAAGGCCAAGAAATAGCTGGAATCTTGAAGTGATTTGCCCTTTACCCATAGCAAATGGTTTGAAAAAATGATACATCAAATAATACTCACTAATCAGTATACTGATTAATGAGACAATTTTTATTCCTATCCACCAAGAAATTCCATCAAAAACAAGATCTAAAAGACCAAGTAATGGGATAAATAAAAACGACCAACAATACTGATAAATATATTGTTGAAAATTATGTGTTTTTAGAAAGTCCATCTGTTTTTGAAACTTTTCTTTGTCCGTTATATCCACTTAACAACCTCCCCTTCTTGCGAAGATAGAATTATTTACTCTCACAGGTTTATTTTAACAGAAATCAGATAAAGTAACAGCTAATTTCTATGTGATCCAGTGACCCTTATAGTTGATACGTTGATTTTAAGAAGGGGTTTGAGAAAAAAAGAACCCCTAGTTTAAGGGATTCTTCATTTTTGACTTTTTTTGACATTTGGTGTTTCAAAAAACTTACATCAAATCAGAAACGTTTCAAATTGTATTATGCCATACACAAACAAGGAAAATCAAGGTATGTCAAAAAGTATACTTTTTGAAACTGATGAAAAAATCAGAGGAACAAACAATTATTTTGCCTGTTCCTCTGATTTTTATTCATTTCACTTATAAATAAGATTAATTTTCGCTAAGCATTCTTCGATTACTTCTTCAGGGGCTTCCTCAACGAAATCAAAACCTCTTGAAACAATATCAATACTTCTATGATGTTCGAGCAATATTTCGCCTGTTATTTTCATATTTTTAGTAAGAGGTACATGCAGAGGAAACGATTTTCTTTTACTTGTGATAGGCGCAACAGATACCATATTTTTTAGATATGGGAGGCGCTTTCCTAGAATAATACATGGGCGCTTTCCCTGCTGTTCGTGTCCTTTAGTTGGATTTAAATTAATATACACAACATCGCCTTGCTTTAATTCATTTACACTTTTTTTCATAATAACTCTTCTCCTACAGGACTGCCCCAATCATACTCTGTTTCATTTAAATCTCCACCTTTATAATCTGAAAATAATTCTTCTAGCGTATTAGGAAATGTCGTTTTGGGTGTAAGGATAATTTGACCTTGTCTAATAACCATTTCAAATTTGGCTGTTTGGCCCTTTATACCTAGCTCTGCTAATTCTTCTTTAGATAATCGAATTCCCTTAGAATTACCCCACTTTTTTAGCTCAATTTCTTTAACTAACATATGATCACCTCTTCTCGTCCATTATACCACGAAAGGATATACAAGTATATACATTCGTGGTGTTTTTTTCTTTTTTCAACATTCCAACAGTACTTTCATTATCCTATTATGAAACGTTAGACTTGCATGTTTTTAACTTTAACGACATTATTATCGGAAAGAAGATTGTGAACTTTTCAGGTAGCAGAAGCCCTGATAGTAGTGCTTCTGTTTTTTTCGTATAAAATTTGAACTGACCATCCATAAATATATTTTTAAGCAGTTAAAATCCTTAAAAAAAACAGACCTCAAGGCCTGCTTTTAAAGAAACTATTTATCCAATTTTTCTTTAACATCTTCAACAACATCTTCAACTTTGTCTTTCGCATCAGAAGCCACTTCTTTAACTTTACCGATAGCTTGATCTAAGAAACCTTCTGCTTTTTGTTGATCATCGCCAGTCACATTTCCTGCCACTTCTTTTGCTTTTCCTTTGATTTTATCTGTCGTTCCTTTATCTGTCATAATGAATTCCTCCTGATATTTTATTTTTGTTAGTTGTTTGTATCTGAAGACTCTAATTCTTTACTAGCACCTTCAATGGCTTTACTAGCTTTTGTTTTTCCTTCTTCTACTTTTTCTTTGCCTTTTTCAACTGCTTCACTGGCTTTTGTCTTTCCGGTTTCTACAGCATCACTAGCCTTATCTTTCGCTTCATCAAGCGCGCTGCTTCCTTTTTCCTTTGCCTGTTCTACTTTAGAAGAAGTATCTGTAGAATTCTCTGTTTTCTTTTCTTTACTTCCGCCACACGCAGCTAATGAGAATACAGCTACTCCGGCAGCAATTGCCAATACAATCTTTTTCAACTTTCTTCGACCTCCGTATATCAATTTTTTTATGGTACACATTAATTATAAAACAAATAAATCAAGAAATATAACAGTCTAAAGTCTTATTTTTTAACTGACGCATGTCAATGCCCAAAACCAACATTTGTATGTGATTCTTGTCCGTATAATTTATAACGTGAGTATACAAATTCATTTATACATCTATAAAAAGGTATTTAAATTCAAAATTACACACGATAAAGTTAATTCATGGTTCCCTCTTCTTCCAATAATTCTTGTTCGTTAGGTCTTGATGTTGCAGTTTCCCATAATTGCTTAGCTACAGGAATGTTCCCTAGTTCTGTCATATTTGAAGGCAAAATCACGGTATTGGTTTTACTGTTAACAATTTCTTTAAATGCTTCAATACCAAGATAAGATAATACTGTCTCATCTAGTTGGCTATTTTTGATTGCTTCGTTCAATACAAGAATACGATTTCGTTCAGCATCAGTAATCTTATTAATACGATCTGCTTCAGCTTCTGCATCGATTCGAACACGTTTCGCTCTAGCTTCTGCGTCTATCTGTGTTTGTTTTGCGCGAGCTTCCGCATCGATTGTCATTTGAGAAGCTTTTGCTTCAGCTGTTAAAACCGCTGAAGATTTTTCCCCTTCAGCACGTGTAATCATTGATTCTTTATCCCTTGATGCAGTGATTAACTTATTCATCGATTCTACAATTTGATTAGATACTTGAATTTCTCCGATATTGATACGATCAATCGCCAAACCGTAACCCGCTGTGATATCTTTTATGGACGCAAATAAGGACGCGTTAATTTCCTCTGTCCCATTTAATACTTCATTTAGTTCCATTTTTCCTATAATCCCACGTAAATTAGATTGTGCATCTTGTATCATAGAAACGACCGAATTTTCATTATCATATACAAACGCACGGACATCCGTTACATGGTACTTAATTGCTTCATCAATTTCTACCATTACATTATCTTTGGTAATCGCTCGTTGTGGGTCAATTTCTAAAGGAATTTGTTTTAAAGAAATACTTTCTTTGACTGTATAGAGTATAGGTATTAAAAAGTGTAATCCTGGATCAATCGTTTTCACATATTTACCAAAACTTTCAATCACTTTTACTTCACCTTGCCGGACAATCACAACTGAGCTTACCAACAAGCCAATAAGAATGACACCGAGTACTAAAACAATAATGATTATAGCTAACATAACAAAAACCCTCTTCCATTTTCAAATAATATATTATTAACTCTCGTATGCAGTACTCCATGTTGAACATTTACGACTTCTAACATAACCCCTTCTTCAGGAATTCCCTCTATCACTCGATATTCTGTATATGTTCCAAAAATACGTATTACTCCGTAAAATTGATTTGTTGGTGCCCGAAAGTATGATCCAATTACTTTATTCTCTAAATATTCAGCCATAGTCCTCTCTTTCCGTCACTAGTGTACTTTTATTATAACAAACTCGAACTAACATTCCTTCTTCTAAGACCATATTCTGAAAATTATTTACACAATTTTTTGTAAGACAGACTAATCTGTTGCTTCTTTCAAACTTTCTATTTCTAATTCATTGCTAAATAACTCTTTTACTTTTGTTATTGCTGATTTAGCAAAGTGTCTTTGATTTGTTGCCAATAAGTTTTCTTCCCAATAATAAGGGATAACTCACCAGTAAGACCATAACGACTGGTAAAATTATTGGATGGATTTAGAATTCCTTTTATAGTATAAAATGTTCCTTGGTCAGTGGTTGTGCTGTTTTCTGAAATTTCTTTTAGCGTACCATTGATTGTTTTAGTGGCAACACCTTTTTTATCTAGCTTAAAGTGAATGTCCATTCCTGGTTTAACTCTCATACTTTCACTAGTAGGTAAGAGAGCGGTAAAGCTAAGTTCTGAGTTTTTATGTTCCGGATAAACTTCTGCAAGCGTCGTTCCTTTAGGAACTTCCAGCTGGTTTTCTACTTCTGCGTTTAAATGAATCGTTCCCGTAATCGGTGCTTTCAATGTACTTTGTGTGAGCTGCTCATTGATTGTTTTCAATGCTATGTCATTTTTCTTTTGGGTTCCAGTTAGTTCTATTACTTTCTCTTTAGCTGTCGCTAAAGCTAACTCTTTACTTTGTTTTCCTTTCTCTTTTTGGCTATTTATCTCATTTTCAGTCGTACTAGGTACTACTAATTTTGCCTGTTCTACCTGCAATTGTTCAATTTCCTTTTTTTTCTGAGTGATCAACTCGTCAATTGTAGCCAATATTGTTGCTTTTACCTGCTTCTTCTGTTCTTCTGGTGTGTCAGTTAACTGAACTTTCCACAGCTGATATTTAGAAGTGATTTCAGGTGAAAATCCCTCTAGGGATTGTTCATCAATCCACGCCGTTCGTACTTGTTCTAATTCTCGTTGTTCTTTTTGACGCATAGTAAGCTGTTTCTCTAGTTGTTCTTTGGCTTTATCGTATGTTTCTTGTTCCTTTTGTGTGGCTACTTCACTTTGTTTTAAAGCGTAGAGCGTCGCTTCTTTTTCAGCAAGAAAGCTCTTTACTTGATTACTGTAACCAAAGTCATCCTCTGTTTCAAACAAGTTCTGTTCACTCATCAAACTATCAATAAACATTTGTGCAGCACTCTTTTGTTGTTCAATAGTAGTATTTTCTTGTTCTATTTGTGTTTTTTCATTTTGTAAGGAGGTTGTATCAAAGGTTACCAATATTTCACCCTTTTTTACTGTTTGGTTTTCTTTTAGATTATTTGCTTTTATCTTTGCTTCTATTGGTACTTGTAGTTTTTCTACCTTTTGTGCTGTCAGTTGAGCAGGCGTTCGAATCACAATTTCTTTTTTTGCAAAAACTAAAAAGAAACCACCTAAACAAAGGAAAAGAATCACTGGATATAAAACCCAGCGATAAAAGGTATGGTGTTGTTGGCTATAAATACTTGATTGATCCAACCAATCTTTTTGTTCCATAGATACTCTAGTCCTTTCCTAAATATCCCATAACCGCTGATATATCCCTTGGTTGTAGCGTAGTTCAGCATGGGTCCCTTGTTCGACTAGTTGTCCTTCATGAAGAACTAGAATTTGCTCACAATTTTTAGCGATTGATAAATGATGGGCAATAAAAAGTACAGTTTTATCTTCTAACGTTAATAAATAGTCAAGAATGGCATGCTCTAATAATGTATCTAAACCACTTGTTGCTTCATCTAAAATTAAAATATCAGTATTCTTCAAAAGAGCCCTTGCAATCGCTAATCTTTGTCTTTGCCCTCCAGAAAGATTAGTGCCTCCTTCCTCTAAAATCGTATCATAACGTAAAGGCTGTTGCTCAATAAATGTGCTTAACTGAACCGCTTCACAAACTTCGATAATTCGCTCAAAACTAGGGATTTCTTGTAAGCCAAAAGTTAAATTTTCAACAATCGTTCCACTGAAGAAAAAGGATTCTTGAGGAACATAGGTAACATGTTTTCGCAATTGCTGAAACGGAATATCTAAATGATTCATCTTCCCATAACGAATAACTCCCTCTGAAGGAGCATAAAAATTGACCAGCAATTTGGCCAAAGTTGATTTCCCCGAACCACTGACTCCTACCAAAGCAATTTTGCTTTTAGGTGGTATCGTGCAAGAAATATTGTTTAACGTTGGTGCTTTCATGTTATAAGAAAAGGATACATTCTCTAAAGCAATTCCTTCTCGGAATATTTGATTGGAAATTTCACCGAATGAAGAATCATTTGTTTTCTCTGGCTCAATTGCAAATATTTCGTTTAAGCGCTTATTAGCTACTTGCGCTGTCTGCATTTTAACTTGTAAATTGATAATATTCTGTAAAGGATCCGTGAAGAAAACCAATAATGCATTGTAAGTAATAAGCTGACCAAGGCTAATTTTTCCTTTCATCACGTAAAAAGAACCTAACCACAGAATAAGTGCACTGCTAATTAATTGAATAGTCTGTTTAATTCCTTGTTGTACGTTGTCTAAGGTAACCGTCCGAAAGGATTTTTTCATTAATTTGATAAATTCTCTATCTACTCGATCATATACTTTTTCTTCCCCACTATAAGCTTTAATTGTTTCAATACCCTTTAAGCTTTCAATAATACTTGAATTTAGGGTAGCACCGGCAGCCATTTCTTCTTGATTGGCTTTCTCATAGCTCTTGACGAAAGTCAGAATAGCAACTACATAAAAGGGTAATGAAGTCAAAGTGAGTAAGAATAACGTTCCATTTTGAATCGCCAAGGTAATTCCTACCAATAGCACCATACCTATATCTAAAAAAACAGATAAAGTAGCACTGGCAAGTGCATCGATAATTTTATTTGCATCTAAAAAGCGAGAGATAATTTCTCCTGATTTCCGGGTTGCGAAAAAGTTCATTGGTAACGTGAGTACATGTTTGAAGTATTGAAGCATCACGGCCATACTCATACGCTGACCTAATACAACTAAGAGATAACTCCGACTATATTCGAATACTACACGAAACAAATAGACTACAATAAGTCCAATTGAAACAATGTTTAACGTGGACTTTGCTTGATTAGGAATAAAGTAATCTAACAGTCCTTGAAAATAATAAGAACTACCAATACCAAAAAGAGTAATAAAGAGAGAAGCTAAAACGATATGGAATACCAATCCTTTTTGACGCCAAATAATGGGCAAAAAAGAACTTAATCCTGCCACTTTTTCTCGAGTAGGCGAATACGATTCTTTTGGTGTTGGTAAAAGTAATATACCTGTCCACTCTTTAGAAAACTCTTTAATTGTTTTTTTGATTTTTCCTTTCGTTGGATCAGGATCGGCAATCAATAATGTTTCTCCTTTTATTTCATATATAACAACATAATGCATGTATTTATTATCGATTAGCACGTGCGCTATCAGAGGCAGTGGCAAATCTTTTTCTTTCCACACTTCGCTACCTGATTGAATAGCAGACACATCAAATCCAATTCTTTCAAATGTTTTTTTTAAACCAAAAGCAGAAGTCCCTTCTAAGTCTGTCCCTGATAATTCACGTAATTTATGAATTGGAATTTCTGATTTATAGTGTTTTAAGATCATAGCGACACAAGCAACACCACAGTCTTTTTCATCCTGTTGATAGATAATTTTTTTCATATAATCTCCTATTGTGGCTCTGAAAATTATTATTTATTTTTATAAAATAATGAAACTAAACGTCGTCTTTGTAATAGAATTCATTAGCATCACAATAATATATTTTGTAAAAAGTTGGATAACCTGTATTGGAATAGCCAACTATATGTAATTTCAAAATTGGAGATCCCTTAGAGATACCTAAGCATTTTGAAATCCATTCATCAGCTAGTGAACTTTCTATTTCTTGATTAGTATAGTTACTTTTTAAATCAATAGCTTTAACTTTCTTTATAGAATAAATATCACAAAATCCTATTAATTCATCATTTACAGAGCATTTACCATTCATATAGTAAACACTTTTATTATTACTTAATTCAAAAATATTTTTTAAAAAAAATGATACATTCTGTAACTCATTCTCTATCATTATCTGAAAATTTATGTCTGAGCTTAATATATATTTACAAATATTTCTTTTTTTACTATTTATTTCTTTTTTTACTTTTATATAAGCTCCTTTTCCCGGTACTTTTATTAAAATATTTTTATCTACTAAGTACTCAATAGCTTTTCTTACTGTTAATCGACTACAATCAAATTCCATTGCTAATTCATACTCAGAAGGAATCTTTTGCGAAGAAACATATTGTTTGTTTATTATCTTTTTTTCAATTTCAGTAGCTATAAAATCAAATTTTTTTTTATTATTTTTAAAACTCATAGTTTTCAACCAACATTCTTTTTATAGTTTATTGTTTATTAAAATTAATTCATCTAAAATCAAATCTCGTGCTAAGTCATCAGTTATATTTTTTGAATAGTTTGCAGCCTCCTCATACCTACCTAGTTTTATTAAATATTTTACCCCCAAAGCCTCTAAAATTTGTTCATCTTTTTGAGACGAAAATTTCACTTGTTCAGAGTCTAAAGTATTCACATCAAAAATAAACGATTTAAAAATTTCTTCAATAAAGTCATTAATTTTGTTTAATTTATTTGAATATTCGTATGCAATTAAATTAACATTATAAGGTGATTTTATTCTACAAAAAGAAATTAAATTTTTTGCCTCAACAAATCTGTTCTGATTTATATAATAAACAATTAATTTTTCCATTATTTGAAAAACATACTCGTGTTTTTGTAAATTTACATCATTAATTGGTAAAGTCAAATCTTTTTTTATATGTGTAATTAAAATTTCCTCAAAATTCAAGTCTGGATATGCTTCCATTATTAATTCATTAGTAGATAACACTATCCATCTTGGATTACTGTAGTCATTTTTTAACATTTTTAATAACAAATTGCCATATCTACATTTTTTATTAAATTTTTTGTCTTCTTCAAGAGTTGTACCATAATTAGTAAATTTAATTGTTGATACTAAATTTAACATGATATCGTTTTTAGATATTAATTCTTCATGTATAGCATTAATAAATACCACTGAATTTGTTTTTTTAAATATTCTATCAGGAAGTACATATCTATTGGAGTTAGGGTAATGTGCTTCTATTTTTAGTTTTATATCTTTTTTTTGCCCATAAATTAAATCTAAAAATAACAATACTTTTTTTAATTCATCTGGATTTTCTATCGTTGATACGACTTCATCTGCATCTACTACAAATATCCAGTTATGTGACGAATAGGATACTAATTTATTACGCATAAAAGCAAAATCTTCCTTCCAGGCATCTTCTTTTATACAAATTTTTTCATCTTCAAAAGATTTTACAATTTCAAGTGTTCTATCAGTAGAGCCAGTATCCATAACAATTAGTTCATCTACAATTGGCAAAACACTACTAATGCAATTATGTATATACTGTTCTTGATTTTTCACCATGATTACGCCTGAAATTTCTAAATTTGTAGTATTTAATTTCATTTCTAAATGTTCTAAATAAGCATTTATTGACAGATTGTTAGGAATATCTATAGTTAAATTATCTGAATTTTGAATGTATTTTTTAACTATGTGATAGATTTTTATGAAAGAATCGCATCTGGAGATTTGTTGGGTATCTTCTATAATATTTTTTATAAGAACTTTCAAAAAATAGCCTCCTTAAAATATAATCATAATAAAGAACAGAGCTAGGCTCTGTTCTTTATTTAGTTCTAATGGCGACCTCCATAGTATGTTTCAAAAGAATCGCTAATTTGAGTTAAAGCTGTACCAAATTTGTTCCATTTGTCTGCATTTTTAGGGTTAATAATACTTCCACCTACAGTCGCTTTCAACTCTTTTTCTGATAACGCTTTCTTTTCTAGCTCCTTGAACATATATACACCTCCTCATGCTAAGATATTAAAATTATCTATCATCTTCTTATTGATGTCAATCAATATTGGTCTTATTTTTGTATGCCTCTGTTATAAAGTTTTTATCAGCACAAAAAGAATTTATGATAGAGTATCTATCTTTTATTTGTACTCCCTTTGAATTGATATATTTAAACAATGCACAAAATACTTTTCTCTCTAAGGAGTTTGGGTAAAACGCAACATCTAAGTTAAGGGCTATTCTATTTTGATTTTTCTGAATAATTATAAAAGTAAACTCTTCCCTTGCAAAATATAAATATCTAGGACGAAATATTACTGATGTGTTGAAGCCTTTAAATCCATCAGTGTCAAAATTAATTTTTCCAAACTTAATTTCTTTAAACGGTACAAAAGCCTCTTTCCGCTTCCCGATGGCACCCTTTATTATTTCTACAAACGGAAAGAATGTATATTTATTTTGATAAGGACTATAGATAATACCTTGATCCGTAATTACAAAATATGAATAATACCTTCTAAAATCATAAAAACCAGAGCCGTAAATCATGAAAAGTAATAATATGGCAAATACAATACTAAATAAATTGAAAAATATTAAAGAAAAGACAAATATTATACCGGGAGCAACGAAAAGACAAAGTAATGGAAAAACTGATTGTGGTTTCCCGAAACAAAAAGGTATTGAAATATTTTTAATCGTAATATTTTTTTGATTATCATTCATTTTAATTCCTCCTTTTTTATCTATTATATTTTGCTGTTTAATATTTATGAAAAATTATTATATTTCATCTGACAAATATCGTTCTTGTATTAATTAATATATATTGTAATTGCCCCTACAGGAGAAAAAAACAAAGAAATTCCTATTGATCTTTTTTTAGTTTTCAATCAAATCTTTAAAATTATTAGGTGTATAAATAATAATTTTACTATCACTATTGCCAATTTTTTTAAATAAATCAACAGAGAAAAACTGCTTGATTGACTCTAAATCTTGTCCATCGTAACATGAAAAATCTATTGTCGTATCTTTTTCATTTTATAATCCCATTATTTATTTGTTACCACTAAATAAAAATGCACTCATATTTTTAAGTTAATTAAAGCAAGTCTATGTGTATCTGTCAATAATAATTAATAAAAAATATTTTTTTATTAAAGTAAAATATATAAGCAACTAAATTAGAATCCTTTGTTAATTTATCATTAATACCAATAGCCTCCTTTTATTGATTTTTAACATTAGTTTTTTGTTCCCTATGCTTGATGTTCTTTTACTTCAGAGCGCCCTTAATTTTTTCAGTACATGCAGACATAAATGTGTGCAGATTTACATAATTCCATCACTATACATGACTTTGTTTCCCTTCAAAGTCTCTCTAATTAATTTAGGTTTCCCATTACTGACGTTCATAATTGGTTGTAAACTCTTGATTACCCAATTGGTAAATATATAGTAACGTCTTTTAACTTTATAATTTTTATGTATAGACTTTTTCTTTATTAAAGCTAATATATTTATAAATAAAAACAGGGAAACCACATTTGTAATTTCCCTTAATGTAAAAAATTAAAATTGTGTTATTAATACTTCTTACACAAATTCTGGCCTCCACCAATATAACCAATTAGATTAGAGCCCGCTGGGCATGCCCCTTGTACAGGAAAAGTAGTACCACCTAAAGCCATTTCCCAATCACTAGGTTTTGGTCCATGAAATTTCCCTTGTCCCCCAACAATAATTTTTAAATCTTTTTCTGATAATTTTTTCCCTAAGTTCATTTAGATACACTCCTTCTTTCTAAGTAATATATTAGTGATCGGATTCACATATATATCCTTATTTTATAATACACAAATTTGATAACGCTTTCAATATATTTTTTTCAATTTTTATTTTTTTTTGAAAAAGTTGTCAACTTTTGTTATTAATTCGTCATTTATTTCATTAAAAATCGGTATTTTTACTTCTATATCTGGTTTAATTTTTTTATTATTATAAATTTGTTTGTCTTTTTCTGAATTGCCATAGTTAACTTCAAAGTAACCAATCGTGTAGGATATGACCCAAATGCTATCGGTGTCAGGGCGACTTAACTCCCTACTTATATTCCAACTTGTATATCCTGCTGACGGAGTGCCAAAAACCTTGATATTTTTATTGTGTTTTAGAGCTAAAACTAATGCTTCTGCTGCACTTCCTGTTTTTTCACTAATTATAATAGCCACTTTTTTATTTAAAGTTTTCTTACACATAGGAATATCTAAGCTATCCGACTCTAATTCTAGAACATTTGAAATCCCTCCTTTTAACTTATTTGAAGATAAATATACAGGACTTCTATTGCCTGTATGATCTACGCCTTTAAAAATCAGACCATCAGGGATTAAAGACCTAGCTCCTAATAACATTGGTACTACATCTCCACCAGGATTATTAGATAAGTCTAAAACAATATTTTCTTTTGATTCTTCTATTAGATTGGACAATGTATTTATATACTTACTAATCATAGATTCTGACAAACTGTAAATTCCAGGTATAGTAATTATATTGTACCTACCTACTTTAGAAAGTGTGGGCAAACTTATAGACTCTTCTTGAACCAATTCTTCTTCAGAACTTTTAGTATATTGGTAGGCTTTACTATGCTTATTAAGATCTCGTAAAATGTAGCTAAGGTAATCAGCATTTTCAATGTTCTTCCCAAAGTCTGTATCATTCATTATAGCATTCAACCGATCTTCATTTTCAATGATTCCATGATTCCCCATAATTTGAAGTGCTTCATAACCTCTCGTCTCAATATCTATATACTTTGGTAAAAATTTTACAAATACACATATTACAAAAATAAAAAAAGAAGTAGCTATTAGGCACAGTTTAATTACTCTCATGTAGTTACCTCAAAACCTCTCGTTAAAAATTAACATATAAAATATCTACTGAGTCACATATTTTATATGTTATGAACTCTTCTTTTGTATCATTTCCATACGAGGGATATTAAATAATGAAGTAGCATTATTCCAATATACAACCCCAACATGAGTAATACATACAACCAATTTTTTTTACTATACGTGTCATATTTATTTTTGTCTGTTCTTTTACCAGCTACCCATTTCCATAAATCATAATTATTCATTAAATCACTCCTCACTTTTTTGATAATTATAATTCTACCAAGAAAACGTTTTTTTTTCAAAAAATATTTCATTCTTTATCATACTATTTTTCCAAAAAAATTTGAGTGCTTTTTACAAAGATCGCTTGCTTTTGGACTGTAATTCATAAACTTCACCTCATATTTTTTGTCGCGACTTTTTTCGTATACACCAATATATGTGGTTGAATAATCTTTTTTGTGACAAAAAAGTAAAAAATTATTTGATAATGATATGTTAGTTATTTTGTAAATTCTCCATCATAACATCTAATTGATCTTCTGAAACATTTCCAACGTGGTTTTCGGTTGCTAGAGATATAGACCCTTCTTTGTTTTTAAATAAATACATTTTCTCTTGGTTATCACATATAATTTCTGTATTTACTTTTACAGTTCTTATTCCTGAACCAATCTTATTATTGGAAAATACTCTGATTTCTTTTGTTGGTACTGTATTTACAACAAATGAAGATTCTCTAGTTTCTATTTTTTCAGGTTCTTTACGAGAACGTGAGTGAAAAGTAAGCACGCCTTTAGTGTCATCAGCATTATCTAACATCAAATCTACAGCAAACGAGCCACTCATATAGGGTTGGTCAAACGTTTTTAGTTCTGCTATTTGTTGTAATGATACAGCATATGGCGCATCCACAGATTGATTTCCTGATTGCACAGTATTTGGTAATTCATTCGTACTTTCATTTTTTGAAGTTATAACTGTTTGTTCTTCACTATCTTTCTTTGACGATTCACTTATCGAGCTTTTATCCTCTTTTTTATTTACAGTGCTATTATTCGTTTCAGTTGTATTCGTTTTACTGGAATTTGTTTTATACAACGAGCTAGTATTTTCTTTTACTTGCGGATTTTCGTTATTTTTTTCTGTTTTAGAACAACCAGAAAAAAATAAAACAAGTACACATAACATTATAAATTTCATTTTATTCTCCATTCTTGCCTTAGCTTATTTTCCCCAAAATCTTAAGTTGTATCTATTACAACTCTAAATATCATTTCAATAAAATATTATCATTTAGTTATACATTTGTTTTATCGCTTTACTCTATCCTATTCTTTCCTAATTATCTATCATGACTACATAGTCTCCTAACACTCTATGATAAACACGTCTACACTCCGCACATTCAAAAACTTCATATTTGCCTATTACTTTTTTGCTAGTTGGCCACAATCACAACCTATTTTTTCTACAATATTATCTCGATTCAACCTCTGGATTTCTATTCCATAATGATCCTATTTTCTACGATTGCTCAATTAATCCCCTCCTAAAATACTCCTTTTTTATTTTTTTATAAGTTGTACTCCAAAATATTCAATTCTGATTCAATTAACAATTGATTTTTCTAATATTACAAAGAGTTCTGCTAGATTCTGCGCATCTAACTGATAGTATTTTAAAATAGCGTCTAAAGAATTTCTAACAACTATCTTAGCTAAATTATCCATAGTAGCTAAATTTAATCCACTATTTTTCCCTACTAATGCTGCGGTATAATTAAGTAACCCTGCCCCATGTACATCCATCGAATAAAGTTTATAAACTTCTGAATAAAGACTGTGATCAATCTCTAATCGCTTCATTAGTTTTGGAATAGAAGTTTTCTTTCTTTGGTCTAAATCATACCAATGTTTATGTCGCCAATCTTTGGGTTTATATTTAAAAAGATTTATAAATAGTTTTTCATAATGTGCTTTCATATCATTTAATGATTCTGCTCCAGGTACTTCTGCAGAAATTTCTTCTAAGCTATATTGAGAAGGTTCGCCACTGTTGTTTTTCTCAAAGTCTATCATACATGTAATATTATTCAGTCTGCTATGATAAAAAAATGCCTTTCCTCGTCTATCTGTATCTTTTTGAAGTATATATAGTAA
Source organism: Enterococcus sp. DIV1420a (assembly GCF_051712165.1). NCBI lineage: Bacteria > Bacillati > Bacillota > Bacilli > Lactobacillales > Enterococcaceae > Enterococcus > Enterococcus sp. DIV1420a. Next base: position 1,166,935 of record NZ_JBIOOI010000001.1, on the reverse strand, counting down.
ATATAAATATACTTCAAAAATTGATCTAGTCAAAACACCTACTGAATCATATCTATTTAACAAGCACAATCTACAAATTGTCTCTGCCCTGTCAACCATATTCATTGCAAACATGCTAATATTACATCGATTTCAGAACTGTTACTGTCATTTTCAGAAATATTATCAATTATACATGTAACAATTTCATGCGAGCTATTAACAAAACCATTAATCTCATTTTGCACTTCTTTAACCTGCTTTTTGTCCATAGGTGCACCTTGTCTTTCTTTTTAAATTTAAGTTAAAGTTATTCATAATACAGTGTTTGTTTTATCTTTGATAATTCCTTCTTATTTCAAAAACATTTATTTTACATGTATATTTTAAGCTTAAAAACATTGATAAACAAGGACTAGCAAATGTAAAGTATGAGTATACTCAAAACTTACACAAATCAAGTATTACCAACTTGAGTATCCTACTATATACCTAGTAAAAATTGGAATATAAAAAAGAACCAACAAAGCATGCCTTGTTGATTCTTTTGTGTGCTACTTTCTTTTAAAGTAGTAATAAATATTTTCTAGCAACCCTAGTACTATAAAAAGAACTATTGTAGAAACGAATATTTCTAAAAGCTTCTCCCAATTAAATCCAAGGAAATAGATTTGCGTAATAAAGTTCCAAACCATCACTACGAAAAAAATCAGTACACCTTTTTTAGAAAAAATAATATTATTTTTCTTCATAATTATTTAAACCTACAATTATTCCACCATCCTAAAGCAGCGCCGCCTAATAAGACAACAACTCCTCCTCCTCCAAGGGTGGAAAGTACAGCACTTCCATATAAATTAACCAAACAATTACGCTGTGCAGCAGTTGTTTTTACTGTAATTCTACCACTACTGCAGTATCCTGGAGGTACTCTTCCTAAACGCTCATCTGAAAGACATTCTCCACGACCTCGAGGTTGTATAACATGCCCCGAATCTCCATCCACTGAAAAATCAACATCATCAAGAGTAATTTCTTGGTCTGCTATACTTTCATCATTTGCTACCTCAGCAAATGCTACTCCAGGATAAACAAATGCCCCTAACATAACAACGCCCAATAAAAACATTACTAGTTTTTTCATTCCTTGATCCTCCTAACTTTCTAATTGTTTCTCTACCCAAACATCTAACCGAATTTCATCTTCGTTATAAAGTACTGTCTTGTTTTCCTTGTTAATAAATATTAATGAAGGAACCCCTGTTAATTGGTATTTATTAATGATTTGTTTTTTTGAATCTTCAGATAGGCTTTCTGTATCTAAGTAGTTTAATTCAATATTTTTCTGCTCAAATACGTTTTTTAATTTTGGTACAAATTTACGACAATACTTACATGTCTTTCTTCCAACATATATAAATTTTCCTTCATTCCCTTTATCTACTAGTAATTCTTTGCTAGAAACTTTGTTAAAATTTTCCACCTCTTTCTCATATTTTGTAAATTTTTTATTCTCTATCGCTTGTTCCTTTGTAATAGAATTTTTTGTAGTATTGATCTCATTACTACAGCCAATTAATAGTAAACTACAAAAGAAACATAAGATTGTTAATATTGTTTTCTTCAAACGTTCCTCCTTTACTATTAGATTTTAGAAAGCGCTTATCTCAAATTCAGTATAAAATAATAACTTAAAATGACAAAGTGAAATCAATGAAATGATAAATTATTATCATTTAAAATAAACTTTATTTCATATTATCTAAAGTAAAATAAGGAGCTTTTATTATGAAGGAACTTGGTCTGCAGTATCATTCCATAAAATTTCATGGTCAGCTGCGATTCAAGCTGCTTACAATGCCAGTTTTTGTCATTCATTTAATAGACAATACTCTTAATAAATAAAACAGATAGCAATCAAGAAACTTGATTGCTATCTGTTTTATTGTCTTTTCCCTTTTTAAATAAACAAATCCCTGTTGTGATAATACCAACTAACGGTAACAGACTTAGTAAAGCTACAAATTTCGACCACCCAATATCAACAAACCTTCTTGCTTGGAACAGAAAACCTATAATAATCATTATAAAGAACACGATCCTAAGAAAATTATAAAAGTCAAAGGGACCATTTATCACAAAATAGTTTAAATAATTGTTTTCGAGCAAAGACTTTTTGTATAAAAGCATTGAAAAAGTCTCTATCCCTAATCCAAACACAAAAAGTATACACTGATAATACCAATATTTTCTTCTTGACAATCCCTTGTTTAAATCAAAAATATTTTCCAAATCTATATCCCCCCAAACCTACTAATGCTACTTTATGTATTTATTTACAATACCATTGTAATTGGCAAATACATAAAATAGCAAATAACATCCTAAAACAGCTATGATTTTTCCTTACAAAGTATACATTTCTGATTTAATTTATCCTATTTCAGTAAAGTAATTATCTATTAAACAATATATAAGACTGTCTCTTGGGGGGAGACAGTCTCTAAGGTTATAACTTATTTTAGCCTTTCATTTCTAACAAATAATCATTCATAGAACTGAACGATCAATTCATTCAGCCTGTAAGATAATAGTTAAATCTGAAGTGACTTGTAATTATTCTACAGTATGCACACTAGCCTTTCAACAACTGTCGAAAGTTTAGCAAAACATTTTACAATATTTTTGTATACATCATTATTAATAATAGAGCAATACCAGAAAATATCCGCATAGCACTTTAAAGGTTCTACTTTGGTTATTTTCAGGTAGCTGACTTATTAAATAGACACCTGACATCATTATAAGAACATAAGTGAAATAGTAAGTCCTTGATCCAGATACCCATATGGTAGGAGAGAACCCCATCATAATACGACTTCCTACACCCAAAATAAGAAGAAAGATAACTGATAAAAATTCTAAGGGATTATTACTTGCCCCAAAAATCCCTATTACATAAAGAAAAACCAACCCAGTAAGAAGAACTACTAGTGACATATATGTTTTTCCTGAAGCTATATCATAAGTTTGATCAATAATCGTATTAAATCTTGTACAAATCAAATACGTCAATAGCGGTATTCCACTAATCATCTTTTTGACTAATGTCCCATTTTTTACTAGTCCAGCAGTAAGAATTAGCAATACAAAAGCTAACATCAATGGAGACCACTCAAAAAATAAAGCTTTCAAAGTGGACGAATACCCTATTTGTAACTTATCAAAAATACTGTAGCTAGAAAAATTAGGCAACCATTGTTTCGTTTCTTGGACGTTTCTTGCCACATTCCCCTTACATGTTAAAATAAACACAAAGCTAGCGATTACAATAGCAATATGAGGTAAAGTTATCAGGATATTCATTTTAGATAAATATAGAATACCTGCCAAAACTAATAAAGAAACTAACATAATGACTACCATTTGTTCTTGGTTTGTAGCATACATCAAGAACACCAACGATAAAATAAAGGATAGCCTATTTACACTTTTTCCTCTTATATAGTTCATAATAGGCCAAATACTTAACAACGCCGCTGCCATGACCCAAACATAATTTGTTGTTGTTGCTATCCATCCTGCATTATTTATCATCGAAGCAGGAATTAATAATGACATGCCAGTACCTATAATTAATCCTCTTCGACTATTATCTGAGTTAAACAGTAGTGCAGGGGCAATTGCCACTATAGACATTGCTATAGCATTTAAAACTCTCCACAAAAATACGTGTTGTACCGCTTGTGTTAGAGCTATTTCAATCACTAATCGAGACGTCCATTCATTGTACCTAAACTTCAAAAATTCATAATAGTTACTTTGAAAATCATGTGTAAACTGCTTTAAGAAAAACGCATCGTCCCCAAATTCCATTTGTTTAATACCAAAATTGTAAATTAACATTACCACAAAAACAAAACTACTGAGAATTAAAATATCTATCTTTTCCATTTTACCTATCACTAGTTCTCTCCAATCCTATATTTATTCCAAGTACATATTTTTCTAAAGAATATTAGGCTTTAAAGCTTATAATCATAAGTGTAGAGCTCATTCTTAGTTATTTATTTTTGTTAACTTAACTTTTTCTTGCTCCCCCGATCCCCCTTGCTGACTTGCTGCTTCAATTGTCTTATTGTCAATGATTTTAATACTAGTTAGCTTAACCATCGAATCCGTAGAATTAGGCCGAGTTAATTCAATTTCTGTATTTTTCTCATTAACCTTATACTCTAATTCAATCTCATTGTTTCCAGATAAAAAGTTTGCTTTTCCTGTAGTAAAAAAAGCTATTTTTGCAGAATGAGACGTGTCATCTAAAGACTGTAATTCCCATTTACCTGTTCCGTCAGTCAGAACTTCATTCAAGTTCTTATTTCCACACCCACCTAAAAATAAAAGGGTCAAAATAGCTACTGATACCAATCCTAATAATTTTTTATTCATCCTCATTTCCCTCCAATAAAAACATTTGTAGTAGTATGTTGGCATGTTTCTCAATGATTTCCTTCTCTTCTTGAAACTTATTGGCTAATAAAATCGCATCAATACCAGACGCCAAAGTGTTAGTTTCTAACAACAATCGATCCTCTGTCTGTTGGTTAAAGACAATCGAAAAGTGCATATTCCGAAACATCACGAGTCGTTTAGTTGGCTCCAAAATAGCCAGTTTATTATTAAGTGTATATAAATCAATAGACTCATCGACTGGTGCGTCGGGGAAATACATTTCTGGCACAAACGTCGTATAGTTCTTTGCTTCTAAATCTGCCTGTAAAGCGTCTCTCCACGCTTGTAATGGATTAAACTTAACAGTCTTTTCTTGAAAATCTAAAGAAATTATCTTGTAATTTTTAGGCATAGAAATCAATCCTTTCGTTGATTGAAAAACACTTAGAATGGCAAATCATCATCCGAAATATTTACTGGGCTAGACTCCTTTGAGAAAGGATCAAGCGGATCAGGAAGTGGTGTCTGCTGTTGGTTATTGGCCTGCTGCCCATTGGTTACAGGCGCAGAAGCATTCGCCCGACGTTGTTCGCTTATTTCTTTGGATTCTAACAATTGAAAATTTTCTACAATCACTTCTGTCACATAAACACGTTGTCCTTGCTGGTTATCATAGTTTCGCGTCTGAATACGACCAGTAATTCCAAGTAAGCTACCTTTACGTGCATAATTGGCAAGCGATTCTGCCGCTTTACGCCATATCGCACAACTAATAAAATCCGCTTCTCGCTCCCCAGATTGATTGGTAAAATTCCGATTGACTGCTAAACGAAATTGTCCAACTGCAATCCCACTTGATGTATACCTTAAATCCACATCATTAGCTAAACGCCCAACTAACGTAACATTATTAATCATTTTTCGTTCAATCCCTTCTTTTTGCTTTAGCTTTTTTCATTTTATAGTTTTTTACAATTTGTTTATCTTGTATTCTAAGGCCAATTTCTAGTTCAGTGAGTCTCTTTTTAACACTATCCTTATAATTGGCCCTTCTGTCATTTGTATTTTCCATTTTATTCTCCATGTTATCTTTTTCCTTTAAATTGTCTATAGTCATGCCAATATGAAACAGCTGTAAAAACAAAGGCAACCCAACCAAAAATTGCTAACTTTCCTACATTTTCTTTTGGACTCGTAATCGAAATCACACTGTAAAAAATGCCCATGTACAAGAATGCACTTATACTAATAAAGTGTGCAGCTTTCTTTAATTTCAGTGTACTTTTCCTGATGGAAAATAATGAAATACATTTTTGCAATCCAAACAAGAAAGCACCTAAGAAAAATAGAAATAAAACTACTAAGCCAAAAAATAATAGCCACCTATCATCAAGTACAGACGTACACATACCAACTGTCACAAATACAAAAAATCCACCAAAAAAAATTGTCCAACCTACCGCAAAACATTTCTCAATGAGATCTATCATTTTATCCATCAATTACTTGTCCTTTACATTTATAGCCTGCCAATATTTAATACGATCTGGCTTGAATCCTGCCCAATATTCTAACTCTTCTTCTGTTTCATCATCAATGATTTTAATCAGTGGCAAACTATGAATACCATACTTGGCTTTTAACTTTTCTACTTTCTGTTCACTCCATGATCTTTTACGATCATTCTGACTATCCACCTCAATTGAGTTTGTTTCTTCTGAATTACCATAGTACGTATTTTCATAGGGTAATCCTAATTCGTCCATCAGTTTGGTGCTCATTTTACATTGAATGCAATGTGGTTTTGTATATAAAACCGCATGTACTGTTTGTTTCATAAAATCTCCTCCAGTAATTATTCTGTTGCTTCTTTTGCCTTAAAAAAATAAATGATAGAATGAATGAGTTTTTTTATCATCCGATACGCAAAGTAAGCAATTCCGAATAAAACGACCCATCCTAACGTATATTTTAAAGCGATTAACGTAAGTGGTAAAAAAATAAACAATCCCACTGCTAACAACGGTAACAGGTAAACAGCGATTATACCTAAACCAATGACTAAAACAAAAGCTAAAAATAGTAGCGCACCGTGTGTGGCTGAAGTAGGGCTTGTCTGCCCTATCAAGTAGGTAAAACCCTGTCCAATTAATTGTAGAATCCAAGTAACTAGCTTCAATAATGAACCAATAAGTAAATCTACAATTTTCTCCGACCAGGTAAAAATATACTCAATAAAAAACATATTAATCACCTTCCTTATCTTCTTTTTTTTAGACCTTCCTTCTGACGAGATAGATATTCTTTTAACAGATCATCTTTATCCTTTAGGTTTTCATCGTCAAGCAATGTTAAAAAGCGTTTATTTAATAGTTCTTGCAGCTGAAAAAGATCAAAAATATCCGAATGCTTATTGATATATAAACGCGCAGTACGCCGATACGTGTTTATACGTTCCGTTTCTTTATTTTCTTGACGATATTTTTTACTTGCACGTCTGTGTGCTTCACTTGTTTTATAACTCAAAAAAAACACGCCCTTTCTTTTAGTACAACTAAATGATAACACGTATACGTGTATCTATCAAGCAATACCTATAAAAAGGACATGTTTTATTCTATTAGTGGGATAAGTTGTGCGTTTCTTGCTGCAATTGACTATCTTCTAATTGTTTAGGTTTTATCAACACAGGCACTACAACACTTTTTTCGGTTTCGGGTAATGTCGCTTCCCCCATTTCAATCGATAAATTTAAAGTGGTTTGACGTTGTAACAACACTTTTAATTCATCTTCGTGTTCAAATGTTTTTTCTAACTGTTCCTTCGCTTGTCTTACATTTAATTGAATATCTGCTTGTTCATTTTTTAGATCGTTGATTGTTTCAGGGATTGCCTTTAATACATTGTCTAATCGAATAAAAGAACCTGTTCCATTGCGTTCAACTGCTGCTTTGTGAGTTGCTTTTCCATCAAGAAGAACAATGACTTGGCCTAATTGTGAAGGAACAACGGACAAGGCTAGTCCGCGATACCGTCCGATTTCTTTTTTTTGTGTCCCATCAGTTGGTGCAGGCAATAGTTGATTGAATACGTCTAAGGCTTCTTTTTTCTCTGTGTAAATTGTCCCTTGTAACTCAATTGAAAACTCTTTACTTAGTTCCTCAGCAACCAATTGACGATCTTCTTCGTATAATTCCAAAGTTTGACGAATTTCCTCTAAACGTTTTGGGTAACGTGTTTCCACTTTTTCCAATAAAGAAATGCGTGAAGATTGCCAACTACTTTGTAAAAGCTGATACTCCATCACTTTTTTATCTAATGTTAATTTTTCTAATAACAATGGATTATTGGTAGCAATTGATTTTGCTTCAGCAGCAGACATCATCGTCTGGTCAATGTCTTCAGCAGAACGTGCAATACTTTTATTTGTCATGATTTGATTGATAAATTTGAGTTTGTTTTCTTGTGTTTGCCACAAAAAAGAATCAAAACTATTTTTTGCAACATAACGATAAATCTGGACTTCTTTATTTTCATTACCCTGACGAACAATTCGTCCATCACGCTGTGTTAAGTCACTTGGTCGCCAAGGGACATCCACATGGTGGACAGCGAGCAACTTATCTTGAATATTCGTGCCTGTCCCCAATTTTTCGGTACTTCCTAAGAGAATACGAATTTCTCCTTGACGGACTTTTTCGAATAATTCTTCTCGTTGACGGTCATTTTTTGCAGAATGAATAAACGCAATCTCTTTTTCAGGGATTCCTTTTATTATTAACAGTTGTTTTACTTCATCGTAAACATTAAATTGATTTGGTTTTGGTGTCCCGCTATCAGAAAAAATTATTTGTGTAGAATGTTGAAGATCCGATGTTTTCCAAATACGATAGACATTATCTACGCACCGAAATAATTTTCCTTCTGGATAAGCAGGAACGGTTGGGTCTAATAAGCGTGGATCAATTGCCATTAACTTGGCTTCGTGAGTAATTTTCAACATATTATCTTCATGCGGTTCAACCGATTTTTGCCTAATTGCGTCTGCACGTTCTCCCAGTTCAATCATCTTTTCTTCTTGATAAGGACTTGGATCAGAAACAATAAGTTGTGGTTTTCCTGTTTGAATAGCAGGCACTGGTAACGCTAACTGTTCACTTGTTTGAATATCTGCCACTAATTGAAAGGATCGCATTAATTCAGGAAGATTGTGAAATTTCGCAAACCGATTTTTCATTCGGAAGCTCGTTCCCTCTGGGTTGATTTCAGGTGCGCTTACTACTTCACCAAAAGTGGACGCCCAACGGTCAAACGTTGTTAACCGCATGCGCGCTAACTCGTCAGGTTGTAAAAACCGCTGTAAGGTATACAATTCACTCATTGAATTGGAAATAGGCGTGCCTGTAGCAAATACGACACCACGTCCATGATTCTTTTCTAGTAAATATTGACACTTCATATACATATCACTCGCACGTAGACTATTTGACGTATTTACACCTGCTACATTCGACATTTTTGTGTACGTATAAAGGTTTTTGTATGCATGTGCTTCATCAACAAATAAGAAATCTACTCCTAATTCTTCAAACGTAAGCAAGTGATCTTTATGTTCTTCATTTTGCAAAGCTTCTAACTTTTCTTTTAGTCGTTTTTCAAAACTAACCATTTGCTTTAAACTCCAACTTTCACCTGCTTGTGCTTTTGATTCTTTAATTCCTTGACGAACCTCGGATAATTCTCGTTTAATTAGTGATTCTCTACGTTCTTTGCTTAAAGGAATCTTTTCCATTTGACTATGTCCGATAATGACAGCATCGTATTCACCTGTAGCTATACGAGAAATAAATTTTTGTCGATTTTTCTTTTCAAAATCTTTTTTTGTAGTGATTAAAACCTTTTTAGAGGGATAAAAACGCAAGAGTTCCTGCCCGAATTGCTCTGTTAAATGATTAGGGACACAATACATTGGTTTTTTGATCAACCCCTGGTCTTTCATCATCATTCCAGCAGCAATCATACTTGCAGTTTTTCCTGCACCTACTTCATGCGCCATCAAAGCACGTCCTGTTTCAACAATTCGCGCCACAACATTTTTTTGATGAGGTCGTAATGTAAACTGCTGATTCAATCCCTCAAAAAGCAAATGTTCACCGTTATAGGTTCGTGGACGTATCCGATTAAATCGTTCATTGTAAATAGATAAAAGTCTTTGCGCACGTTTAGGGTCTGAAAAAACCCATAATTTAAATTCTTTTTTTAGTCGATCCTGTTTTGTTCGTGCCAACATGGTTTCATCAACATTTAAAACAGAAACTTTTTTCCTTTCACCATTGACATCTTTTTCTACTTGATCATAAACAGAAATTGTTTTAAAATTCAAAGATTTTTCTAACAATTGATACGCATTTGCTCGTTCCGTTCCATATTCATTAGTAACCAGAATAGAACGGTGAACGGATTTTCCTTTTACATGATACGTGTCTGTAAACTCATTGTATTCTATTGCTACTTGTTGGTTATTAATATAAAACGGAGGTAACTGAAACCGTTCTTCCATGAAGTCATGATAGATTTCTAGTGGGAGCCAACTTGCTCCAAGCTCGTAAGAAATGTCTTCAATACCTAAGTCTTTAGGAATAACAGGTTTTAAGGCTTTTACATTCTCTTCAAAAAGAGAATTTTTCTTTGCCAACGCTTTTGATAAGGTTAATTTCTTCTTCACATCTCCTGAAAGAAAGGCTTCTTTTGTTACATAACTGTTGGCTAGTTTTTCATCATTTTCGATATATTTCTCTACATCAACAAATATATGCCCTTTCAATTCTTCTAGCAGCTGTGTTTCAGGAACATTGTAGAGTTTGGTCATATAAGGAATATCTACTTTCCCTTGTTTAGCTAAACTATGATTGAGTGCTTCTAAAGCAGAGTGTACGCTTATAACAGGTTCAATTGGACGAATCGTTGCTTCTCGGAAAATGGCAGACTTGGTATAAGAACCATCTTTTTGCGGCACTTCAATGGACATTAAAAGTGCAAATCGATCATCCTCATAAAACAAACGAGTATTGGTTGAATTGTTTAGATAGCCATACTTCCGTTCGAATTTATCATAAGATTCATTTAGACGGTGGAGTTTTTCTTCAAAGATCGACGATTCAAAATCCAAGTCTTGTTGATAATCAATCACCTCAGAAACAAGATCGCGAAGCTGAATCATTTGCTGCAACCTTTTTTTCTGTGTTGATTTTAATTCCTGTTTTTTTACTCCATCAAGACCGTGATAATAAATTTCACCATTTTTCTCATCAAAGCTAAATTTAGGAATATTTGAATCAATAGTAGCTTCTTTTTGTTCTTCTACAGTCGGCAATACCTCTGGTAAGGATAATTTCATTGTTTTTGCAGAGAGAAATTGACCGTCCATCGTGTTTAAAACCTTTGGTAATTCTGTCTGCCAAGGTTTTTCTTCTCTTGGATTAAGCGTATACGTTCCTCCTCGGTAGTTTTTGAAATGATACCTACCCAACGTATGCGTCAGCATATGTTTATGGAAATAATTGTTCATGGTCATCGGTGGCTGAACGCTCCCATCTTCTCTTGTAATTCCTGAAGGGACATTGGTAGTTTCAACCCAAAGTGCTTGTCTACGCTCAAGTAATTGTTCTTCTGCTTGTTCTTGTATGCCGCTATGTTTCCTAAAGAATAAAACATCCGTAGTTACTTCTGTACCTGCAATTTGCTTAAATGCATTGTTTGGTAAACGTACACCACCAATTAGATCGGCTTTATGAGATAACTCTTTACGAAAAGACGCGTCCTTTTTATCCATTGTTCCAGAAGAAGTAATGACTGCGACAATTCCACCTTCATGTACAAGGTTAATGGAACGTTTAATAAAATAATCATGAATGTAATACTTTTTGAGTGTTTTATTGTCTGTTAAGCGTATATCTGCAAACGGAACATTGGCCACAACCACATCCAAACTATTTTCAGTAAATAGCGTTTCTTCAAACCCTTTTTCTTGAATGACTGTTTTTTGGTGCAATTGCTTCGATAATCGAGCGGAAAGCGAATCAATTTCCACTCCGTACAATTCACTTTGTTCACGCATTTCTGGAGGCATTGCCGCAAAAAAGTTTCCTGTTCCCATAGCAGGGTCTAAAATTCTACCAGAAGAAAAACCAAAGCGTTTCAATGACCGATAAATTTCTTTGATTATCAGTGGGTCAGTATAATATGCGGTTAATACACTTTCTCTCGCACTAGCATATTCTTCTTCTGTTAATAAGGTTTCTAATTCTTTTCTTTCTTGTGAAAAATTACTTTTGGTTTCATCAAAAACATCTGCTAACCCACCCCAACCAACATATTTTGCTAAAATTTGCTGCTCGTTACTGGTTGCTAATCGGTTTTCTTGTTCTAAGGTTTTCAGTAAGCGTAAAGCAGCTAAATTGTCTGCTAGTTTTTGTTTTGGTGTATCACTGTAGAAGTTTGTGGTTTCTTCAGGGAACGAAAATTCTATGGCTGTTCGTTCTTCTTGCTCAACAAACGTTTTTTCTTTTACCTTTTGCTCTTTTGTCTCAGAAAGTGCTTGTTTTATCCCAAAATCAAAGGCGAATAAATCTAATTCTTCACTTTCAGATTGATTTTTCTCTTCGTTTTCAACAACTGGTGCAGCAGGCTTGTTAAACGGACGATAATAGGTTTTTCCATCCTGTAAGAGAATCTCAACGGCTTCTCTTTCCATTTCTCCCTTTTCGTTGACTAAATAGGCTTTCTCAAACAGCCGTTGATAGCGATAGGTTTCAGGCAATTCTATCCAAGCCACTTCCACATCTGAAAGAACCGTCTCTTTTTCTTGTTCCGTTGTTAATGGTTTTTGTACGGTCTCTTTTTCTTGAATATAGTGTGTATAGGCTTTTTTTTCTTCCTCATTCAAATACTGATCGGTTTCGATTAACTTACGAATGAGGGTACTCACTTCTGCCCATGTTTTTTTTATTTCGATAGGTGGGGCTGTATTATACTTAAAGAATTGAATCCCTTCATGATTATATCGAATAGCAACCGTGCCATTGCCATAACCAGAAGCTCCTCCAATACCAAAGGCTTCTTTCACAAAAGACCGTCTTTTTAGCGCATTCGGTTCTTTTTGAAAGAAGTCCATTATTTTGTATTTTCCTTCTTGAATGCCAGTCCCATGTTTAATTAACGTTCGTTCTATTTCATGGGTGGTTATTTTTTCTTTTTGAGGTTCTAATTGGTCGGAAATAGTTGACTGTTCGCTAATTCCATCGCCTGTGTTTTTAGGTAATTCAGTTGTTTCTCTCGTTCCATTGATTGCTCCTTCGGTTTCTCGTTCTGATTGAGCGTCTCGAAGTTCGTTGCTACTTGGCTGTGATACTTGGCTTCCATCTGAGGAAGAACCGTCATCAACTCTTGCGTTAGTAAGAGTTCGTTGTATAGGTTTGGTTGATACGTCATCAGGTATTGTTGTATGCGTTGCTCCATTAGCGATAAGGTGTGATTGTTCTTCGGTTCGTTGATTTCTGGATACATCAGACCGTCGAGTCCCTCTTTGTATGTTAGTTTGACAAGTGGCTCGGTTCTCCGTGTCATTCCCTCTTCCTTGTCTCTCTGTTTCTCGTAAGCGTTTAGTTTCTCTAATGCGTTCATTTTCAGTCTCCTTTTCAACTAACAATTCTTTTTTAGCTTTGCGAATGCCTGCCAAGGTGATACGATTCACGGTTAATAATTGGGGATAATGTTCAATCAGTAATGCTTCATTTTCAAATAAGCGCTGTACACTTTCTTTAATTCCTGAAAAGCTAGGGGCTTGTCCTAACTTAGAAAGAAGAACATAATTAGAAACAGCTGTTAAATCTTCCGCTATTCCTAAATCAATACCATTAATTTGTTCATGAATAGCTCCTTTGATTGCTTCTGTTAGCAATTTATGAGGATTATGTTCGTCTACGAGTCTTTCATCCTCACGCATTGACGCCCACTTGGTCATCGTTTCAGTAAAGGTTTCCTTACTCAGCAGCCAATCAGGGAAAGGAACGTCTTTCCCTGTGCTCTGAGAAACATCAAATACATTTTCATGATAAAAAGCACCTGTCTCTTTTTGACGTAAAATTTTTATTGCTTTTGATCCTAAAGTGACACTACGACCTACTCTTTTCCACGTATCAAAATCAGCAATAAACTTCGCATTCGGCGCTTGTGCATAGATAGCTAATAAGCTATCCATATCATATTTATACAGTTGGCCTGAAAAACGTAAAAATTGGTGTAATTCATTTGGATTCCTTACAAGTTCTTGCACCGTGATACGATACAGTTGTTCTAATTCTTGGTGTATTGGACTGTCTGATTGTCCTTTCCATCGTTCAAATAGCGCCATTGTTTTCATTCACTCCTTATCTACTCATAGCCCATGCAGTTTCTTTTTTCGATTCTGGACTTCGTTTTGTTTGATATTTTTGTCGATCTTCTTTGTCTACCGCTTGGAAGCCATAGTTTTTCACAAACATGGCTGCTTCAGCAGGACTGTCTGCTTCAAAGAAAGGCTCAAACTGCCGCTGAGACAATGAGAGTGCTTTGTACTTTTTCGTTTGTTCATCTTTGATTATTTTCATTTCTTCTTCATTGTTTCGTTGGTATACAGCCTCCAGTAATCTTGCTTCTTGTTCTTGTAGAGTAAATACTTGATATTGTAAAGCGTCGTTCCAATCTTTCACTAAAGCATCTGTTGGTCGATAGCCAAGGTTTTGATAATCTTCATAGTAAGTACTCACTTTTCGGTGCAGACCACGCAATTTAATTGGATCTAATCCTTCCTGTACTTGAAAAAGTCGTGGAATATCATATTGTTGTGGTGCTAATTCAATTTCACTTAACTTTTTAGCGACACGTTGACTTTCCAAAGTTAAATCAAAATCTTCTCCTGAAAAGAATTCTTGGACATCCCAAGCATTAGCGGTTTTTCCTTCGGGAGAAAAATTCGTCAATGCTTTATGTGTTGCAGCGATCATTCGCCAATCTACTTGAAACTGATTCGCTACTTCTGAATAAATTGGAATGTTGGCTTTGGGAATATCCAAGTCATGTGCCACACAACGCTTAAATTCGACGTCTCTGCCCTCTTTGTCTGTGTAAGAAAGCTTTGAAAGATTATCAAAAAAGCGCTGCCCTGCAGGGTCGTTATCTATTCCTAGATAAATACCTTCATACGGGGTAGCGCCTTTTGAAACAATCATATTATTCATAAATTTATAAACGGATTGCTCTTTCAAGCCTTCCATTTCAGCTAACATACAATTTTTTAATTGTGGGTTCATCGTCCAATAACTTAACAAGTCAACCGGGGATTCAAATACATACAAACGATTGGGCGTTCCTAGTGTGACATTAAAACCAAAATTACTTTCACTATTTCTAGCAATTCCTTTGAATCGTCCACGTTTCCCATACTTTTCAGGATTATATTCTGACCCAATAATAGACGCCCCTACTGCTTTTCCTGTATCCGACCAAACAAACACACATTGGTTGTATTTATCTTGTTGAATAAACCCTTTTTTATGAAGAGTATCTACTAGTACAGGACTTATTTTTCGTTCATTTACAAGATAATTTCTTGCTTCTTGAAAGGTATTGGCGTGTTGGAAATAATATTGAAACGGTTCTTTAGGTTTTGCCATTTTTTCTTGCGTTGTTAACTTTTCATGTTCTTCCTCTGCTAAATAAGTCAGTGCTTCCATATGACTCTTGTTAAAAAAACGTTTGACAAAATCAATTGTATCTCCACTAACTACTTTTCTGTCTTCAATTTGAGAGTTCCAATAAAAACGATTCTTTCGTTTGTCAATCATTAAGCTGTCATGCTCAACAGACTGCGCAAAGTTCCTCATATCAATATAGTCCATTCCCTGCTCATCCATGACAGACGTAATTGTCACTTTTTTTGCTTGTTCCATTAATTTTTGATAGTCCTCTTTATTCATTTTTGCACCTCCATGTACAAAAAAAGAACCAAGTAAGCATTACTTGATTCTTTCCAATTATTTTATTTGTCGTAAACATTTCTTCTGTGGCCAACCTGAATGGCTGTAACAACAAGACGTTCATCTTCTATTTCTACAATGACACGATAATTACCTATCCTATATCGCCGCTGACCTGCACGATTTGCTGATAAAGCTTTTCCATGCTCTCTAGGATTGGCCGTTCCATCAATATTTCGATACAACCATCTTGTTAGCAATGTCGCTTGATATTTATCCATTTTTTTTAACTGTTTTTTTACATCAGGAGTAAATTCTAATCGATACGACATTATAATCCACCAAACTCATTTAATATTTCGTCCATAGAAATTGTTTCTTTCCCTTGCTCAATCCATCGTTTGTGAGCAATTTCTGCTGTTTGTTTATCGTACTCATCTTCTAATTGTTCCATTGAATAGCTTTTTAACAAATCCGACAACGTCACACCGAAAAATTCTGCCATGTAAGAAAGCCATTCTTTTTCTTCATCACTCACTCTTACAGTAATCATAGCCATAATTATCAGTCCTTTCTTATGTATTACATTGTAATACATATCAAAAAAAAGTCAAGCGTTATCGAGAAGGTCCCTGCTCTTCTTGTTGCTGTCTTTGTAAATTTTTCAAGTAAATTTGTTGGTTCTTCATACTCTCAAAATCTTTACGAAAAGCTTTTTTTATTTTCCCTAAGTCTGCTTTAATAGGCTTTACAGTCGGCTTATCTTGATAGATAAGTTCTTGCCAGTTTGGTTGTCCTTGCCGTGCCTTTTCTTGATTTTCTAGTTTATATTGTTCACGCATTTCTTTTAGCAATGCATTACCTAATTTTGCATAAAGTTCTTCATTTTTGTTGGTAATAAAATCATTGGCACGATCTGCTTCTTTTGTTCATGTTCCATAGACCCGTTCATAAAACCGCGCGTTTTCTTTTAACAATAATTGAAGCTCTTTATAAGGTTTTTCATCATAAGTTTGTACATACGTATCTATGAAACGATTAATCAGTGGACGTACTTCTTGTAACGCATTCATATTGTATTTCCATGTTCGCGTATCAGGTGGTAAGGAGTGATAAATCTTTCCATAAAGATACTGCAATTCCTCACTTGGTGTACGTGAAAAGTTTCCTGTTTGTTTACCAAATCCATTCCTAATTAACGAGGAAATTCTGGCCAATGGTTCATCACGATCAAGTAATTGACTGGCAACTTGACTACGAAAACGATCAATGCTTTTTTTTGAACGACTGCCACGTCTTGCTTGATAGGTTGAGCCATCTTTGTTTGAAAATGTTTTGTACTCACGAGTTGGATTTGGTTCAACAATCGCAATATGAACGTGAATATGGTGTAACTCATTGTAATGAATTGCCGCTGTCCAAATGGCACTATTGGCAAGTCCCTCTCTGTTTAGCTGTTCTTTCATTGCTGCGCGGACAGCGTTCATTATTTTTGGTTCATTCAATACTTTTTCTTCTGGATTATAGAGTTCTTGTTCAATCAACCAATTGGTGTCAAAACTTACTACGTCTTGCCACATAATCGAATCATTTTTTTGTGCTTTTAGAAATTCTTTTTTGACTTGTCGACGTTCCTCACTCGTTAATTGATTTTTCTTACTTGTAAAGAGTCCTGACGATTTTTCAGGATCTTCCATGTAATGATTGTATCCATCGGTAGAAAGCAAGTTGTATTGCTTAAATTCTTTTGTACGTGTCGCTTCATCACGGTCAATGTAATCAATATATTTAGAAAATGTTCTATTTTTTGAAGAAACAAATTTCCATTTTTGTACAATCGCTGCTTTTACCATTGTTATTCAAACATATCCTTGATTTCAGGTGGTAAAGAACTAGATTGAGGAGTATTTGTTTTTTCTTTTTCAGGAATATTTTCTGATAAAATTGATTGAACATTGTCCTGATTACTAATTGTTTCTTGTATATGCCCCTGTGCTTCTGCACGACTACGTTTCTTCTCTGCTAATTGTCGATAATAGTGTGCGACTTCTGTGATTGCACTTTCCATAGGTGGAGTGATCATTTCTCCCATACCAAGATATTTCGTGACATTATTCAAATAGAAATAGGTATTCCAACATTGTAAAAGAGTGCGCGCATTTTTTTCTGCATCACCTGTTCGTAGCAACGTATAATGAACTTCTTTTTGAATTTTATCTAACTGTTTTGTTGTAGCTTCGTGCATGGTCGTCATATTGTCTACAATGCCCTTGTAGATCTCATGTTCGCGAAAAATTTGCTCCAATACAAGATAAAGCGGTTTGCTTGGTGAATTTTCTAAATACGGTTGAAGGTAGGCTAGTCCGTAAGCTGATTCTTCCGCTTCTCTAAAATTAATTTCTTTTTTAATCATCGATTTTCACCCCATGTATTTCTAAAAATTTGTGTAATGCTTTTGTATTAGCATTTAGCGCCGTGATCCATTCCTGACTCATTGTTTGAACGAGTGTTTCGTATTTCATGTTAAGGCCTTCTACCTCTGCAGAAAGGACGTGGTGGTTCAATAAATCGCGAATGTAGCCTTCACGCGATTGACCATTTTGTTTAGCTAAATCATCAATGCCCGCAATTGTTTTTTCTGGTATATTTCTCACCATAAATTGTTTCATACGACACCTCTCTTACGTTATTATTTATCATAACAAATTGAACGAGCTTGCTCGAGAAATTAAAAAAAGGCCGACTTTGTGAAACAAAGAGAGGGCTATTTTTTAAGAGCATAAGGGGAAACTGATATCATAAATGATATAAACCGCAGTGCGGTTTGTTTCTGAGTGATATCTTAAAATCTTGTGAACCATGGTGGGAGCATGGTCTATTTTTCAAAAAAAACAAGCAGACCATGTTGAGAACATGGTCAAAATTTGTAAAAAATTATCTAACCATGGTCAGAACATGGTCATTTTTTTGTCTATCATGGTGAGAGCATGGTCATTTTCAGCTAAAAATACTTTCCACCATGTCCTGAACATGGTCATTTTAGTCTAAAAAAAGTTAGACCCTGTTACCACCATGGTCTATCTTTTTTTATTCTTTACTATTTTTTGACCGTTCATTGATTCGATTTTCGAGGTTTTTTTGCTTTTTATTTAGCTCAGTTAACTCTTTTTCTCGCTCATTAATTGTTTTTTGTAATTCTTCTTTTTTATTTTTATTTTGAGAAATTGTTTGTTGTAGTTCTTGTTTTTCTGAATCGGTTTTGTCTTTTAAGGTATCCTCTAAATCATTTGTAATTTGATCCAATTTTTCAACATCTGCTGACAAACGCTGTTGCTCTTTTTTATTTTTCTCTTGTGCTTGTAGCGTTTCTTTCAGTTGGAATTTTAAAAAGTCAATTTCATAATCTTCCTTTGATTTATTCTTCGCGGGCAGTTCTTTGTCAGACAATTCTTTGTGGACAAAATGAAACTTCTGTTCATTTGTTAAGGTATCCTTACTGTATCCTTTTGGATAAATAGCAATCTGCAAATTTTGCCATTTTTCTTCAAGATTGTTAATTTCCAAGAGGTAAAGCTCTTCCGTAATTTTTTGTAGTTTGGTGTCGTAACGTGTCTTGTCTGTACGATTTTTTTTCACCGTTACAGACAATTCGTCTAAGACGTTTGAACTGTTAATTGGTGAAAAAAATAAGACGTCTAAACGTTTATTTTTCGGAAAATACGCACGATCTATAAGTTGATATTCTCTCGTATCTTGCTTAATAATTTTACCAATTTGCGTTGATTGTTCAGAAGAAACTGCTGGAGCAAAAAGCCGACTAGCAAAACAAACAAGAAACACAACAGCAATTATTCCAACCAATTTATTGTACTTTTTCCGCTCATTTTTTTTAAGAGAAATTGATTTTACCATTCTTTTTCCCTCACTTAATAGGCCTGCCGAATATAAGAAACAGTCAGCTGACTAATTTTTGTTTCACCATTTTTGTTCGTTAATTCTACAAACAAAACAATGCCATTTTTATTGCCATTTGCTTCGTCTGTTCCGACAATGACGTACTTCATTTCTTCAGTTGTTTGTCGATAGATTGCTTTCACTTTTCCTTTTCCTTCAACATTTATATCTACAGAAGTATCTAGTCCATTGATTGCTCTAGCTTCTCCAGTGAACATGTCTCTAACACTTTTATTTCGTTCATCAATTGATGAATAGTTCAGAAACTTTTCGCCAAAATCTTGTAAGAAAGTGCCATAATCTTGTTGTGATATTTGCTCTTTTTCTGATTGCTCACTTGACTCTTTTGAGACCGTTTCAGAGGAAGATTTTAGGGAAATTGGTTTCTCTTCTTCTGCTTTTTTTCCTTGACACTTTGTGTAGATTTGTATACTTCCAATGCAAACTAAAAGAAATACAGCTACACCTATTCCTGCTTTTACCACATAATTTTTCACTAGAATCCCTCCATTAATTACTTAACTTTGCGTACAATACTTTTGATCGTTGATAATCCAAATGCTCGTTGATACTGTGATACAATTTGTCCTCTTTATAGCAATAGGTAAACCTTTGATTGTCTATTACCTTAGCTAATGATAATAGTTCGCTCTCCAGCTTTTCCCCTGCTCCACACCGTACGTGCGACTTTCACCGCATACGGCGTTCCAACTTATTTTCTTTAATAAATATCAGCTAAATTACATTTTCTACGATAATCATTTACTTTTTGTATTTGCTTCTCTGACAATTCAAGTAAACATACGTATCTTTCAATCGTTTCTTTTTGAGTTGCATGAATCTCTATCGGAAACAATGATTTTATAGAGATTAACACCTTTCATTTGATTATTTAAGCTCCGCTGAAAGAGCCAATCAAAAGTACTTTGCATATCATAATACTCAAAATATCGTAACTTCGTACTCACTGATAGATTATTACTCCTAACTATGTTAGTCCTATCCTCTTACTCGACCTTGTGAGTTTCATTTATCTATATTTATTTTAGATTAATAAGCCTTGGGGCTATCCCTATACGTTGATTAGACGTTTCACAGGTACTATGCCCCTACTCTCACGAGAGCTAAGAAATTTCAGATTTCTCCTTATATTCACCACTCCGATGACAGCCGTTTGATTGAGTGTCTCTCGTTTTCCACGTTCAAATGATTCTAGCTTTTCATATCTATCCTTAGGTGCTTACTATGAGCCTGAACATTTATCGCCTCATTGTTAGCGATCCCGAATTTCATAATGCCGATTCTTACTTTTCGGTAATGTTCCTTGCATAAACAAGCATATTCTTTTCAGAATATGAACAAATTTAGACCCGTACATTCGCAAGTTCGTCAGTTCCGTCGGAACATTCTCACCATAGATAGTTTATAGCGTCCCGGCATATCCATTGCCTTATGAATTAGCTACTTCACTTAGACTTTGTTCTGCCGACTTTCCCTAGTTCCATACCCAAAATCTCTGTCAAAATTTTACGCATGTAGGAGTATCAGACTAGTTGTTTCAATCGACATGACGATTTTCATTCCAACTATCAAATCATTCATTGTAACTATCTAATATAGCCCTCACTTTTCGTGTTTAACCACTTATAGTGAAACGTGTCTCACCTGCATTTTGTTCCACTGTTCCAAAAGACTGTCCACCATTACTTACAGACGTTACTACGCCTGTGTGTCCATAAACCGAGGTAGCTAAAGTCCCACTTGTTTCCCAATTAAGAATGTCTCCTGCACGTATATCTTCTGCTTTTGGATAGCGAATGACTTGCCATCCATAGCTTGACCAATCGTAATCTTCGCCAATAGCGGAAGCAAACATTTTGCCGCTACCTATTAATTGCGAACCACCCATTTTTTCCACATAATAAGCAGTTAATCCATAACACTGACCACCATTTACGGTTGTTCCTAGTACATTGTTTAGAACGCTAATATCACCTTTTCCATTCCCAATTGATTGATTATTAGGCAGTTGCGTTCCCCACTTGCTGATAGCAAAATCGTCCAAGCCTTTTAGGTCGTTTTTTTGATAAATGTCCATCATCGCTTGATAATAGGCTGTACCTTTTCCTGTACCTGCTGCTGCATATCCACCCGCATGAATAATATCTAAATCCATTCCGAGATCTTTCGTTCCCACAACTTTATTAAAATTTGGTTGCTTGGCTAACATATAACCATAGTAGTTAAAGGATTCCATTTTGCTTGGAAAACGCATGTAATTTCCACCTTCATTACCGCCAATTCCTCGTGGTGTTCCTCGTGGAAACGGACTACCTACATACCATGTAATACCAAAATAATTGTTATCTGATTGTGAAGTAGCAGATTTTCCCCAAGCACTTTCATATGCCCATTGACCAATCGCAAGGCTAGGTAAGATACGATACTTCACGCCTACACCAACAGCATATTGTGCGATTTCGTCAGATATTTGACCTCTACCTTTTACTTCACTAAATATTGGAAGGCCTTCAGTAAAAACACCATTAAACGCTTCAAAGTTTCCATTCCCTTTACTGTTATTTTGGTTAACAGTATTATAGAAAAACAGGCCTACCATTAAGATACAAAAGAAAAAAATAAGTAAAAGCGTAAATAAATTCGACAGAATTAACCACGCAATTACTTTCTTTTTTACCTTTTTTTGCAGTTGTTTTTTTGCTAAATTCATCATACGCATTCCCTCAATTCTATGCACCACCATTGAAAAGAGCTAGCTCTTCTTCAGTAACTTGGAAAGTCATTTGAATGTTTTGATCCCCAGAAATGCTCAAAATACCTTGCGAACCTCCTACCTCTTTGCTTGTTTCAAAGGCAGGTATAAGGTTGTATTCTGTTTCTGTAAATGTATTCCCAAAGATTTTTTTTAAAAAGCCAATTGAAGTAGAATCTTGTTTTAAGAGAATTTTGTATTGAGTCAAACCAAATATTTCTTTTAGTTTATTGGCAGCTTCTACTGTATCTTTGTCTTGGGCATTGTCTGCGTTAGGAAACATACGCTGTACGCGCTGTGTTGCTAGTGCAATACCAGTGAAATACTTTCTTGCTTCTGACATCAAGGTAACAAACCATTTTGCTGCATAGGCTTTCTCAATGTTTAAAATGTTGTGACACTCGTCTACAACAACCAAACACCGAATAATGTCCCACCAATCTTTTTCGTTACGATCAAAATACCCTTTCTCACGCTTCCCTATTCGAGTAATATTTCCCATGATATGGTTTAACGCAATAAATAATTGACTGTCAAAAATTTCAGAACCTAGCTGAGAAATACCTGCTATATCAAAAAAGACAATCTGATTATCACCTAAATCAGGTACAGAAGTTTTTCCATCAAAAATATGTTTATATTGTTTCGTAAGTGGTTTCATCGTAATTTTTATTTTTTGTAAATAGCCTTTTCGTTCTTCATCAATGGTTTCTTCTACTTTTTCAAGATAGTTCATAAAGTCCGTACAAGTAGGATAAGCTTCATTCGGTAAACTTGTAATATCAATAGACGCGTCCTCTTTCCAAATACCAAAGTCAGTAAAGAAATCCCACACAATATCTTCATAAATACTAACTAATTCATCTGTTGCTGCTTTGTTCCTTATTTTGAATAAAATTCCTAACATCGAGATATGTTGAACAAACGACCCTCTTATATCTACTTCCACTGCGTCTGAATCATTCTCTGAATCTTTAGAAACAAGTGGATAAACCTGGAACATATTAATCACACCTCTTTGTCCGTCAAGTGGGATAGAAATTCCACCATACTCTTTCACAATATTAAAGAACTCTCCTGACTTATCAAACCCTCTGATATAATGTCCTTTTGCTGCATTATCACGTAGAATTTTCTTTAAAATTGTCGATTTGCCACTTCCCATATCCCCTGCTAAAAACAAGTTATAATACAATCGTTTTTTCGATTTAAAAAACAAGTCCCAATATACAACCCCACCTGTTTGTGTAAAGCCATAATAAAAACCTGTCTCGTCACTTAAAAATGTTTGGTTATGAGAAAAACCCAATCCCAACGCTTCGGCTTGGATATCCATTCCCTCACGACGATTTCTTAACTTACGCTGTTCTGATAAAGGAAGAAACATGGATTGCCACTCTTCTTTTTGTTCGCCTAAAAGCACTGTGCCATCATAACCATCCGAGTTCAATGTTCCTAAAACAATATTTACTTGCTTTTCCAACGCCTCTAGTGTTGGTTGGCTTAAGAAAATACGTATGGCGACTTTTATTATTTGTTCCCCTTGTTGCCCCATTTCAAAAGAAAGGGTACGTAAAATCTCAATTTCATTTGCTAAATCGTCTTGTTCGGTTTCTGTAGCCTTCTTCATTCGTGTCTTTAGCTCACCAATAGTATCACTAATTCCCTTTTTGTAGGCTATATCCCCATCGAGCCGTGTATCAACCATTACGATAGAATTTTCTAAACTCGTTATTTCTAGTAACCAAAATTCCGACATAATTGTTGGCGTGTCTATTACATGAATACATGTTCGATACCCATCCCCCATGCGGTTATAGAAATCCTCTTTAAATGAAATTCCTCCCTTGGGTTGTGTATCATAGATAAATTGAACATCTTCATCAATGACTATTTTCTTTCTCGTCACTTAGCATTACACCTCCAGTATTGTTTAAAAGTGCCAAAATTTTCTTTATTTGATCACGTTTTAATAATTGTGGTTCAAATAATTCCGAAAATCGTTTAATTATCGCAAAGTTCTCATTCAGTTCCTTTTCTGTTTCGCCATAGATCACTAAGTATGAAGCAAACTTTTTGTATTCTTTTTCAATATATTTCATTTTTTCCAACTCTGTTTGTAGAATACGCATTTGATTGACGTTTTTTGCTCTGTCTCTCTTGTAACGAATATACGCTTGTTGCTTCTGGTTATCTTCTGGAAAATTCATAAATATTTCTTTCAATGAACTTGCATATTGACGGTGAAAACTCCAATAATTCTCTGTAACAAAATCCGCTTTCTTTTCGTCAAGTAATTCTAAATCGTATTTTTTTGTATCTAAAAAATATGCAAAAACTTCTTTTCCTCGTATCGTAATTTTTACAGTATGTTCATTCTTAGTTCCTGCAACAGGATAGACTTTTGTCAATCGAGCTGATTCTTTGCGGACTTTTCTTGGCTTTTTTTGTTCTTGCTGTTTTCTTTGTTCTGTCGCATCAAATTTCATGTTCTTGCTCCTTTGTAGGAAGGATTGAATGGTAAGTTGTTTTGTCCTTTAAAAATAATTGAATGACCACTTGAATATTTTTTTTTGCAGGAACATTACTTGGAGATAATAAAAGATACATAGAAATAGGGTATGCTATCACATACCCTATTTCTATGATTGGTGCGACAAAAACTTTTGTTAAATAGCCGAAGCCCCACGCAGCAAAAATGATAAATACATCTTTCATATCTAATTTACCTGTTTTCACTTTTGTAATAGCTTCTTTTGGACGTTCTATCGTTTTTCTCACGAAAAACCACCTACTTTTACAAGTAATTGTCTAGGTTGTTTGTTTACAGACTTTAATACGTCTAGCGTAATAGCTATACTTTCTTGAAAACTAGAACTTTCGCTTGAATTTGACATTTTCATCAAAATATTTTTAATACCAGTTTCATATTCAGCAAGTACCTTATCAATTGATTTTCCCCATACAAGAAATTCACAACTGCTGTGTGTTGAATCAATCCCTACCGTTAAAATTTGTGAACTACTTGGCTCTTGTAGAGCTACTGAAGGAACAATAAAGCTATCGATAATTTCTTGATCTTCAAGAGCACGATACATTTTGTTTAAAAAGTACAAATAGAAAATTTTTTCTTCCTTCATAAATAAAAACCTCCTTAATCTTTGAACTGATCGCTAATTCGTTTAGAAGTAGCCTTGCTGACATCATAGACTTTGCGGGTTCTTCTCGCTGTAGTTCCACTATCTAATACACGTTTCGCTCCTTGTACATATAAACCTACCACTTTATCACCTACCGACTCTCTATCAATAGCTCTAGGCTGCATATCTCGAACCATTGCAGCTCTTCCTTCTTGACTTGCTTCTTGGACATGTTTTGGAAATTGTTTTTCACCAACCATAGGAACAGGAGGGAGTATTGGCTTTCCTTCTAATACCTTCCTAGCTTTCGAAGCGCTATTTACATTTGACAATGGAGTATTCGGATTTACGCCTAAATCAGCCAGCACTTTTTTATTTTGCATGGCTTGCTGTTTAGGGTTCCGTATAGGTGCAGCAGGTTTTTTCAATTTGCTTAGACTTTTTTGCATTTCTTTTGTTGGTTTAGCAGGTCTTGTTGCTTCATTTTCATGAACTTTTGATAATGGACTGTTTTGATTCAAGTTTGTCGGATTCATTCCAATATTTCCGCTACTTTCTTGAGTATTCACCGACTTACTTCCTTTATTTTGAGAATTATCGTTACTTGTGTTAGCAACTTTCTTATTAGATAAATCAGGTGTTCCTGTAGGTGTTGCTTGGTTTTTATACGGCTTAAACCCATCAATTAACCCTTTCATTCCACCGCCAACGTAAGCCCCAGTACGAGCAATTTTTCTAGCTCCTCGATAGGCAGATTTCGGCGTGTTTTTTATCATACTTCCTGCAGTTTTTGCCAATCCTTTTCCTGCAATTGACCCTTGTGTAACAGCCATTACACTACGGCCCACACTAGATAACCCTGCATCAATGCCAAACAGTTGCTCAACAAAGTTCGGTCCGTCGATAACTAACCAAGCTCCTGCAGCTACAGCAATTCCTTTTGCTAGACTAGAAATATCTGCTTGTGCAACAAAACCACTCCACAAATCAAAGATATTAATTAGAAACATAACCATGTACAAAACAACAAAAGTGTCTCGAATTTTTAGAACTAATTGTTTATTTCGTTTTCCGTCTTTTAGGTCAGTTAAACTAATTCCCATCGTTAGCAAATACAACAAACCTAGCTCATTAATCATTCGTGCTGCTTTAAACATCACAAAGAAATACACAATTAGCTTAGTGAATAATTCTAGTGTGATTAACCACGGATGCCACGAATACCGATAATAGGCAGGATCGCCAATGCTCCAGAAACTTTTCATGTCTGCTACTTCTGGTTTTCCATCAACCATTACTACCTGCTTTGTCAATAGGTCTCTGCCCTTTTTACTAAGAGGAGATTCGTTAAACAACCAATTGCTTGTATCAACCTTTTCAGATATATTCAGTAGTTCAATATCCACTTTTTTATCAATATCATTTTGTGTATCTGTTGATTTCCATTCATTTTTATCAACAGTGTACAAATCAGTAATATTATTTTTAAATACTTCCGTACTTGCGCTACGCTCATTTGTTAGTAGTTTTGTTCCTGCTCCTACCAATCCTGCTCCTTGTTGTAGCCCCCAAGGAAGCAAGACAAGAATGGTCATAGCAAGAATAACACTCTCTACAAAAACATTTTTATCTGTTTTCTTAATTGACATAATTCGATAGCCAAAATAGGCAACTGCAATGGCGCCAATTGCCAAAATAATCGGCTGATACGTATCAATCATTTCTTTAATCGGTTTGTAGTTATAAAAATCAATTAACTTATAAACTTCTTTTGTCATGCCTGAAACACTATCTACTGTCCATGCAATCCCTTTCAAAAGCACAAAACCTAAATCTCTAAGTGAATCCATAATCCATGAAGCAATGTGTAATAAGTCTCTGAATTTTAATAATTCTTCTTTCATGGAACATTCACTCCTCGTTTACACTGCCTTTAAAAGCAATAAAAGCGGCTTTTAGATTAGGCCTATATTCTGTGTTACAGAAGTAGCGTAATTGATTTTCATCTGTAAAAGTTGATAATTTTTCTTTTTCATTCTCTGACAGATTATCTTTATAAGCCGCCAAAAAGAATTCTTCAAATACGGATTCACCTAATTGCTCTCGTAAAGTTGGCTTGATATTTGTATCAAGTGAAACACTATCGATTGCAGCTACTTGTTCTGCCATATATCGTTCCTCCTCTTTTTCTTGTCTTTTTTGTTGTTGCTCTTCTTTTGAGGGAATCCTTTGATCATTTTCATTTACTTCGTATTCATCCCACTTCACAATATAATCAACTAAATCGATGGAGGAATGCTGTTCCTTCGATAATTTCAATTCAGTTAAATCCTTCTCTCCATCAAAACGAGGAAGTAAATACTCATAATGAAATCTCATTTCTGTTCCATCGTTCACATTTGCAAAAATCGGATAGGGTGTAATCTTTTGACCACGTAAATCTCGACGCATTTTCGTACGATCAACGACCCACTCGCCTTCTTTTAAATCTCTAAGTTCATTAGCCGTTAACAACTGTCGTCCATCTTCACGTTCGCCAAAACTCTTATCTATACTCATTGGATCACCATGTCGATCTGGTGCAATCACTGTTTTTTCTCCTAATTTTTTGGCAAAGTAGTCCGCATCGTCGTATTCATCAGACATGATATAAATTTGATTCCCACAAGCAGCTGTGATAGCCTTACTCATTTTATCGCCATACTTATCATCAAGCTGCGCATAAGATTGAATAACCAAGTGATAAATAAGATTTCGACCTAATCCGACGTTCATGCTACGACTAAGCCCATCAATTGGTGGAATATTGGCCGCTTCTTCTAATAAGTAACGGACTCTACGCTTAACACCTTTACCTGTCAATGTTGCTCGTTCTGCTAATACTTCATTTACTTGCGACAAAAAGGTAGAGATAATACTGTAGTTACTATCGTTCCAGTCAGGATAAACAATAAATAAAGCGATTGGTTTTTCGCCATATCCTAAATCTTCTAAATTAAAGTCACTATCTAATGTCAACCGTGCAATGGCATCATACGTATAATTCTTTAGTTTGGCCATCGTTCCTGTAAAAATACCACTACGCGTAATCCCTTGTGAGAATTTGATTGTGCCATATTGTTTTCTTGCAACACTTGTTGGCGGTAAATCATTGAAAAATGTATCAAGAGCGGTATTCCCTTTTTCATCAGGGTATGCCCCTAATTCTTCTAACATACTTGTTACTGCATACATATTGATAATTTGCGTTTGCTTGGTTTCAATCCCAATTTCACAAATTGCTAAAATAAGCGCATTTAACAAAGAAATACTTGCTTCTTCCCACATCGGTTCTTTCGCATTTGGATTATGATACAAACTAAAAGACAAACTATTTGCCAACATTTGGGCTTTTGTTGTATCTCCTTTTAAATAGGCTTGTTTCACTAAATCTAAAGGATTATAATGAATCCCATTGGTAGGTTCGACCAAATTTAAGCAATACACGTCATAGCCAAATTTTTCAAAGGAATCCTTTGTGTTCATTAACATATCCCCTTTTAAGTCATTTACAATCACGGAATCTTTTTCTTTTGCACGCATAATTAAATCCAAGAATGGATAAGAAAACAAAGACGTTTTCCCTGATTGTGTCCCACCAATTGTTGCAGAGTTGGTATTTTTACGATCAATATAGACAAATGTTTTTTTGACTTTCTTTCCTTTTTCTCGAACTGTTTCTACAGTAGTTGCTACAGGAATCCCTGAACTTCCTTCATATTCCTTGTCGTCTAAAGCAACCTTAACGTATTGCTGGTCTAATTCTTTTTTTGTTGTAAACCGTTCCGACCCTTTGGTTTTCAGGTTTATATCTTTAAAGGCTATTCGTATTTCATAGAGCTTGATAAGCATTTTTCCTAGAAGAATGCCGATCGCTCCCCCATAACAAAAATAAACCCAAAAACCACCTAGTTTTTTCGGTATGAAAAACCATGATAGAGAAAAAGCGACAGGAAATTGCTTTCCTGTCGCTGCATATTCTTTTATTCTACCGATAATTCCCTCTAAAGAGAGAATAAAGTTAAAAATTAAATTAACTCCTAAAAAGATAATCATTGTAAAAACAAACCCAAAAATGATTAGCATGTACGGTTTTGCTAGAAACTTTTTCCATTGTTTGTATTCTTTGTTCACTTACACATCATCCTTTCTTCTCCATGTCCATTTTGAGAAGAAATCAACCACATAGGGAACTTCCACGTATATACAGAAAACACTTGCTACTATTGGTAACAGATAAAGAAGCTCTTTATCAACAATAAGAGAAGAGACACAAACAAGCACAGAGAAACCACTACAAATTAAGTAAGCAATATGACTACCGATTGACTCTCCTTCAGAGGGCAAACTAACACAAACTAATAAACTAACAAAAAATAGAGGAAATATCATATTCATTTTCCCACCTCATTTCTAAGAGCGTCTGTTTGGTCCATTATTCTTTGAGGAAATAACTGTTCTTGGCTTACCTTAAAATAAAAAGGAGTAAACCGTATCCGATAAACTACGAGCAACTGCTTTTGTGTAACTTCCCCTCCCCATTCACTTCCTACGTCTGGTAAAAATTGTTGTTCAGTTTCTTTTTTTTCACATTTTAACCTTACTGGTTTCAAGTACCGATACCATTCAGAATTTAATCGCCACGCTGTTTCTTCAAATGCTTCATTTGTTTTATAAAGTGGGAAAATACCCTTCCTCAACTTTTCATTTTCTAGCTCAACTATCCGTCGAATAAAAAGATACATTATCATCGCAATTACAATGGTTTCCATTTGTTGACCAAATTGGTTAATTGGTAATGTTCCTAGACCAATCAATCCACCAATCAGGTAATTAGAAAATATCTTTTTGCTAGTCTTTTCAATTAAGACGTCAAAAGCTTCATCGTTATTTATCTTCAAACTAAGCATATAAGCAAATATCCCTAAAAAGAAAATCATGCTAATGATAGGAAAAGCGTGGGAAAACATTTCAGGCTTTGCTAGATTCCCTTTAGTATCTTTCACCGAAAAATAAATGGTACTTCCTAGATACTGCCAACCATGAAAAGCAGCGATACCCAGACTAAGAAAAAAGACTAATTTTGTTCCTTGTAAAAGAATCGTTCGAATCAGTAGTAAAATAAATTGATTCTTCGCCAATTTATCCATCTTTTTTTCCACCTCTATTTCCTGCAGTAATCAGTGTATGCTTGTTTTTTAAAGATATAAAAAAATTATCTTTCCCCTTGCTGCTTCTATTCTTGCGTTGCATTTTCTGAAGAAACAGGTGTTTTAGTTTCTTGTGTCTGTTCATCAGCTGACACACCCTTTCCAGTTTCTTGTGTCTGAGCGGGTGCAGAGTCGGCTGCTTCAATCACTGGTAATTGATTAAAATCTTCAACAACCGCTTGTACCGATTCATTTTGTACGTTTGCTTGCTCATTTAATGATTCAACTGATTGCTGCGCATTTGCCAATTGTTCTTGTGTTGCTGGTTGACTAGCCGTATTTAATTGTTGTTCAATTTTTTCTTGATTATTTTGAACATGTACAGCAGCTGCTTCTGCATGAACAACTTCTCCTTGAAGATTTGTTGCTACTTCCTGATTTTCCTGAGCCTGATTAATTGCATTTGCCACTTCATTTTTAGCCGTCTCTGCTTGAGGGTTCAGTCCTTCATCATAGTATTGTTTAATTTCATTCAATGATTGATCCGTTTCTTTCGCTTCAGACAAAACTTTTTCTGCTGTATTCGTTGCTTCATTTGCGTTGGTTTGTGCTGTTTTTATTTCTGTAACTTTCTGTTGTAGTTGAGTATAGGTTTCTTGATATAAGGTCTGATTTACTGGAAGCACTTCATTCGTATCTGTGATTAGCTGTTTAATCTGAGTCGACAGCTGATTGTATTCCTCTACAAGTGAAGCGACTTCTGCCCAATAGGTATTTGCTTTTTCTGTATTTTGATTTGTTTTTTCTTTAATTCTTGTCAAGGTATCTAATTTTTCTTTTACACCTTCCAAGCGTTGATTGATTTTTTGTGCTTCTTCTGTAGTAGTCTTTAATTTTTCTTTTGCTCGATCAGTTAGCCCTTCTACATCTGGTTTTGGCTCTACTGGATCAGTTGGTACAGGTGGAACTGGCGGTACTGGAATATCAGGAATTTCTGGAGTTTCTGGAACGATAGGAATATCTGGTTTATTCGGTGTATCTTTTGGTTCGACTATTTCATCTTTTTTAACATCAGATAACACATTTTTTTCACCCACACTTGGTTTTAATGAATGTGATAGAAGAGTATTCGTAGGAGTATCAGTCAATGCAAGCATTTTTTCTTGCTCTTTGGCTGCTCTGTCTGCTCGCAATACTTCTTTTTCTTCCTGTTTTGTAATAGCTTTTGCTAACTGACCTAACAAACTAGTTTCTTTTCTAGGAAAAACAGTCTCAACAGCAGAAGCCTCATCACCAATGTCAACTGTAGCTAAAGGATCTTTTCTTTTATCTTTTGTGTTCTTCTCTGTTTTTTTATTCTTTTCCTTTTCGGTCACTTGCTTTTCCCATGATCTGTTTGTTTTCTTAACTGGTTGTTTACCTTGTTTTTCTACAGATTCAGACTGTATTTCTTTTTTTTCAGTCTGTTTATAAGCTGCATACGTCCCTGCACTGCCCAATAAAAGGACAGAACATAAGCCAATCAAAAGATATTTTTTTCTTTTTTTCTCTGTTTGTTCACTCATTTTGTATCACTCCCGTTATTTTTTCCTAGTAATTGTAGGTTTGACTCCCACATATGATAATTTTCTTCTGCTTCCTCTCGTTCTTTAGAACTCAAATTTGCATTTTTCTTGTCCTCATCGTACTTTTTAAGGAGGTTTAGAATACTTTTAGCTACATCAATATCTTCTGCTAGTTCTGCATTCTGTAGGGTCTTATTGATAGATTCTGCCTTCCCTACGTCTTTACTTCTAAGAGCTTTGTACGCTAAATCTACCTGCTTTTTGTTAATCTGATTTGCTAATAGTTCGCTTTTAATTTCTTTGTTAATCAAAGTGGCTTCTTCTATCTTTCCTAGTTTTAAAAAAGCATATCCTTTCATTGCTAAAACTGCCTTATCTTGAGGAATTTTTTGTGTGGTCGTCACTTTTCCCCAATTTTCTTCAAGAAAGGCTAAATAAAAAATAGCTAAGGGACGTTTAGACACCTTAGCTATTTCTCTTAATTCATTTTTATTTTTGTCCTCAAAAAGAGAGGTTAGGACTTCTTCTTCCTTATCAGGATACTTTTCTATCAGCTGTACATAGTCTTTTTCTTTTAATAGTGTTTGATACTCACCTTTACTTTTAGCTACACTGTGAGATTGGCTACTTCCATACGTCATATAAATATACATACCTCCACTAAAAAAGAAAAAGATAGTTAAAATCACTATCAAAACAGGACGATTATGTCTTTTCCTTTCATCGAAGATTGTATTCAGCGCTTTTAAAGAAAATTTATGGTGTTTTTTTCCTTCTGTGTCAGCCATTTGCTTAGTCGAGGGTTCAGTTCCTTCTAAACGTGCTTCTTCTGCTTTGTAAGCTTGTTCAATATAAGCCAAACCCTTTTGCTTCTCCTCGTCACTTGAGCTTGGAAAACTCGTTTTAAACAAAGTGTCTATCAGTAATAGAAAATTACTTGCTTCTTCAGATCCAACCTCAAATTCTGCTAAAAAAATACTGTCATCCTTTTCAGATTCAAAAATTTCTATGGCTACCAGTCGACGAACCTTTCCTAATGGAACATTTCTAGCTACCTCTTTCAATTTTTCATCTGCTTCATGTAAAGTATAACGTGTTTTTTTAGGAAAAAGCTTCACTAATTTACCTGTTGCGTGAAATTGTACTTCCATGCCTACCCTCCCTTCTTTCAAAATAAAAACTCCTCATTTTATAGTAACTAAAAAGCTTATTGAAGAAATCGAATAATGGCTTCTGCACCCATTACTACAAGGAAACCGATCCCCACGTTTTTCATACCGTCTTGTGCTTCTTCAATTTTTTGTCTATTTTTTGTCATGTAATGATAGCCCATAATTGCCAACATCACCGCTCCGTATGCACCTGCTCCACCTTGAATTGCTCGTAACACAAATGTCGCTTTCTCAACAAAATAATCCATTTATACTCTCCTCCTAATAATTATTATGTGTGCTTGTTTTAGCCGATTGCTTTAATGCATCTAAAATTGCTTCCTGATTTTCATCAAATACTTCATCATATTTGCTTGCTAACCATTCGTCAAAATTTTTCCCTTTCGCTTCAAGTAGTAATTTTGCCATGGTTTTCTTTTTATTTAATTCCTTTTGTGTGATAGCCATTCTCTTTCAGCTCCTTTTCTTCTGTAATTATTTTTCTGAAACATTTTTTCTACTTCCTGCAATTACTTAGATATGGTACCTAATTCGTTTTTTCCTTACACGCTTTTGTTCTTTTCTTTGTTCCTTGACTATTTTTTCTTCCGTAATGTTCGGGGTCACTTTTTTATATTCAATTCCTGCAAAAGGTGTGAGCTTTTCAAGTTCAACATAATAGCTTTGCGCGTCTACTTTTTTGACCCACATTTTTTTTACGCCATATCCTTCCCATAAATAGCCCAATTCACGTAATCCATAACGAAATTCATACCCATTTTCAATCCCAATATAGTAATAAGAAAGGAACGTAGGCGATATTACAGGGCGAATAAGAAAATTATCTTTAGAACCATACCTTAAAAGAACCTGTACTTCTTGCTCTGCAAGAGTTTGAGTAGCGACTTCTTTTTGCCAAGTATGACTAACCGTAAACCAATGAAAACCTCGCTCTTTTAATTGATTTTTAAATAATCTTCCGTCTTTCACAATAACCATTCGCCTTTGAATATCCTCAATTTCTGGAATTTCCCAGTTAGAAACTTCCCCAAAATATCTTTGTAAACCTCTACTATCCCCTGCATCCACTTCGTCTAAAACATCGGTGAGTTGAAGTAAATTCATTGCAACTGCTGTGACATACAATTTCTGTAATCGTTCATAAAATGGTTTCTCATGTCCTGACGTTCTTGTATCTTCATATTCCACATGATGAGCCACCTCATGCAAACAAGTAATTAACAAAAACCTTGGTTCCCTTGATAAATTAAAGATTTCTATCAATCGCTCTTGTCTTTTATAATGAGCATGTTTGCTTGCCAGCTCTTTAGGACGAATGCGTATAAAATAACTTAAATAGTTTTTGTAATTATCAGGATAGGCATACTTTAAAACTGTATCGAGCGTCCCTTTGATTAATCCTTCGTCCTTACTCACTTTATAACCTCCTTTTAGTAACCAATTTCAAAAGAAATCCCAATCGTCTAAGTGTCGTTGGTCTTCTGGCATGTTTGCTAATTCTTTCCAATAAGCATCTTCTAAAACGTCTAACATGAATCATTTTATTTCTTGTTGTTTTTCCTCTAGTTCACGTACATTACGTATGTCATTCGTATTTAAAGACCGCTTGTTTGTTTGCACGTTGATTATTTCTTTTAATGTTTGTTTCTTGAAAGACCTATCATAAAAACAGCGTTTTAGTGTGATTTTTTGTGTTTCTTTGTTTAACCAAACATCCGCAAATTCCAACGAATTTAGCCTATTTAATAGACTGTAACCAGAAAATAAAATCAAACAACTTAGAATAATCGATACATACATTGGCTTTTCTTTCTCCTTTACTTATGCCTTTAACGTTTCGCCGAAGATCTCTTCAAAAGTCCCTCTATTAATGGGCGTTTTGATAAAAAAGACAGGCACATTGATTCTGCCTAAATTTGGTTTCACATAGATACTTTTTTCTGGATATACTTCTAATGCCAAAGATTTTCCATTTTTAATGATATTCAACGTGGTGATCTCTTGAATGTTTTCTTCGGTAATTTGTTTTACCACATTTCCATTGCACGTATATTTTTCAATCGAACTTTAACTAACTTACCTGTGTTTCCTCTCCACTGTAAGGTCAAATCTTTTTCTTGGATGGCAATTTCTTTCATCCCCTTTGCCTCTTTCTAATACTGCTTCCAATTTTTCCCTCCATAACTAAAAAAGAAGGACAAGCAATTCGTCCTCTTTTCATCTTCAATTATTTTGTTTCTTTTCTACGTTTAAAGCCTGAGCCTGCTAAGCCAAGCATTGCGGCTAAACTACCAGCTACCGTTAATAAGACATTTTGTTTTTCGCCTGTTTTCGGCAATTCTGGCACCACACTTGCCTTTTCTACCACTAATGGCTCTACTGGTGCTTGCGGTGTTTTTGGTGTTGGTGGTACAATCACTGTTTTTTCTGGTGGCGTTTGTGGTTTTTCTGGCGTATGCGTCACTACCGTATTAGTTTTAATCTTCTCATTGTTGAAAGATTCTTCGATTGTGTTGTAAACGTCTCCTGCCGCAATTCGTTCTACACCAATGAACGCTTTCCATGAGTGCGCAACGTGTTTGTTTTCTTTTAGATTCATCGCATCCAAAAAGGCTTGACTGGCCGTGATTTTCACTACCCCTTGTTCAAAGGTCATCGTGAACAGTTTCGAAATGTCGTCCCCTTTATTCACTTTAGTTCCGTCTGCTAAGACAAACGCAGAATTGGCAAACACAGACCATTGGCCACTAAATTTGTCATGTTTTACGTCTAGTTTATCGCTAATCGACCATTCTTCCACAACACCAGCGTATTCTGCAGAAATGTCACTACTTGTAAATTCATAGAAGAATTTCTCCCCTAATTTGATTGTAGCGCCATTTTGACTTTGTTTGTCACCGACTTTAATAACCACGTCTTTTTTAGGGTTCACTTTTGGAATATGGTTGACAACGGTATTTGTTTTAATTCGTTGACCAAATGTATTTTGTTCCGCTGAATTATAAACATCACCAGAAACATTGGCTTTGACTTTTGTAGGGAGCGTTACACGCAATTCTTGCCCACCATACGCTAAAATAAAGGCTTGTGGGTCTTTGGCAGAGATTGTCACCGTGCCTTTGGCATCGTCCCAAGAGATCGTGAACTGGTTCGTAATGTCTCCCCCTTTAGAATCTTTGACACGAAGTAAGTCTTTGATTGGTGTCACTTTCGTTTCGTCGTAATCATCGAAGAAAGAAACTCCTGTCGCAAGATCGACTGTGTCAAAAGCAAAGTCTTTATCGTACCCTTTTAAGTCCCACGTCATTTCATAAGAAAGAACATCACCACGAGCAACTTTTCCATGGTTAATATCTTCCCCTTTCTTGTTATGAACGGCTTTGGTTGGTTTTGGATCATCAGGTGTATGCGTCACCACCGTATTAGAACGAACAAGTTCTTTGTTGTAGTTTTCTGTTTGCGTATTTTCTACGTCACCTGTTTTGATCCGTTCGACTTCCAGATACACAGACCAAGCTTGTTTGCCTACTTTATTGCTTCCTTCATTTAACGCTGCTAATAATGCTTGATTCATTGTAAACGTCAAGTCTTTATTGTCTTTGTTTTCTAAAAGAATATAGGCAGAAATATCTGTTCCTGCTTTTAACGTTTTGTCCCCTACTTTAAGGTCATAGTTTGTAATAGCGTGCCATTTACCTGTGAAACGATCATGGGTCGTGTCCAAGACATCATTCATGCCCCATTCTTCGGTAATTCCGCCATAGTTAGCTGGACGTTCGGAAGATTTCACTTCATAATAAATTTTTGTTTGTAACGGAATATCTTTGTCATGTAGAGAAACACTGCCAACTGTACCGTTTTTATCTGCTTTTACATCTTTGGAAGGATTACTACCCGGCACATGGTTAATCACTGTATTTGTTACCGTTTCACCATCGTTTGTTAATTGAACAGCGGTATTTTCAAAATCACCTTCTACATTTTTCACTACAAACGGCAAGACAAGTAAATATTTATACCCCATCGCTAAGACAACGGAGCCGTCTGCGTTGGTTTTCATCATTGCTGTGACGGTGTTTTGATCTAAATTAAGATCATAAGAAGCGGTCACGTCTTTGGCTTTTCCTGAATTAATTGCTGCAGCAACAGCTTTTAAGTCTTTTTCGTTCAGACTTGCGTCTGCTTGATAAACTTTCACTTTGGATAAATCAATTGTCACTTTTTCTGCATCAAAGGTATCCCGAATTCCTTGTTTTGTTACTGTTTTTGGATCTACTTTAGCAAGTTCTGTTGTATCCCCTGTCACAATGTATTGTAAAGAATCGCCACGTTTCACATTTAAATCATTGATATTTTTCTGACCATCAGTGACTTCTTTATTCGGAACAAGAACAGGAACCACATTGGCTTTGTATCGATTGAATTCAATCGTTGCTTTTTCTGGTTGCTTTGGACGTCCTTTTTCTTGATAAGGCGTAATTGATTTTACTTTTAAATCCGTATTAAATGCGAACCACATGGAATTTCCGTCATACCCTGGATTGTTAACAATTTCATTACCGAAAGTGAATTTAATTCTATTTGGTGTTGAAATAACAGTTGCGCCAATATATTCTTTGCCTTGAACTGCTTCCCAGTCACTTATTGAAATCCCATTCGTCCCTACATCAATATCCGTTTTAGAATAAACTTTATTTCCATGACGAGCTACTTTTGATCCATTAATTTCATGAACAGTATCCGTGTTTCCTACTTTTACGAACTCATACGTAATGTTTTCACCACGTGAATTTAATGAAGCACCTGAAAATACAAATGGATTCTCTTTCGTTGGCAAGATTTCTTTTCCATCTTCTCCAAAGAAGCGAACGAGCATTTCAATCTCAGCACCAGCCTTCTTTGTACGAGGGTCAATGTTAATTCCATAGACAATTGTGGCCACTGGATCATCATGTAAGAAAGCATTCAATCGACCTTTTGAATCAGGTGTTGCCTTCACTGTATATTGAAATTCAGCACTAGCAATTTTTTTACCCAAATAACTAGCATTCAAATTGCCATAGGTAATAGTTACTGGTTGATTTTTGTGAAGAACAACCAATGTTCCTCCTGCACCGTTATTATAATAAAAATGTGCTTTTTTCGAGTCTTTAGTTGTTAACCCGCTTGAATCTACACTAAGCATACTGATAAGTAATTTTTTATCTTTATGTTTATCAGTTAGTTTTTTAGCGTCTATATATTCTGCAGCTTTTACAGAAACAACTTTGGAATTTTTTGTTGCTTCACGATCGAAAATTAGCGTTTTATTTACTGGTTTTGCTACATAG
The DNA here is from genome assembly GCF_051712165.1 of Enterococcus sp. DIV1420a. Taxonomy (NCBI): domain Bacteria; kingdom Bacillati; phylum Bacillota; class Bacilli; order Lactobacillales; family Enterococcaceae; genus Enterococcus; species Enterococcus sp. DIV1420a. The sequence continues at coordinate 1,128,366 of NZ_JBIOOI010000001.1, read as the reverse complement.
CCATTTTCATTTTTATGTTTGTTGTATTCCGCTACTTCTTTCTCATAGCGTTCTTTTTCTGCTTTGTTTTTTGCCGCAATTTCTGCATTTTCTTTGGCAATTTTTTCATTTTTGGCTTTTAATTCAGCTGCTTGTTGGGCAATCTTTTTCGCTTGTTCTTTTTGTAGTTGGTCTACTTCTTTTTCTTTTGCAGCTAAATCTTTAGAAGAAACGTTGCCTAAGTCTTCTGCTGGTTTTTCAACGACGGTAATGTTCGGATCTTTTTTCGCTTCATCAACTGTTTTGTCAACGTCTGGTGTTTCAAATTCTTTAGGAATGGTCGTTGATTTGTTGGCTTCATTTTCAGCTGGCGCAACTTCTGTTGGCTGACCTAGAGGTTCATTGGTTGTTTTAGGGCTGACTACTGGTTGTTCTTGTGCTGATTTTTCTGCTTCTGCTGTTGATTGTTGCACGTTTGTGGTATTATTTGGAGTAGCTAAACTTTGTTCAGCTCCATTTTTTTCAGACGCTACTTCTTCTACTTTGGTCGGTTGAGAAATAGTGTCTTTTTGTACTGTTGCTTCAGATACTGTCTGCGGATTGTGGTTATCAGGTTGAATCAATGTTGTTTCTGGTTGCGTATCTAATTCCGCGGCTTGCACATTATTTGTAGCTAATCCTACAGCTCCTAACACAATTAGAAAAAGAATAGGGACAGTTACCCAGCGTTTCTTAGCTTTATATGTCTTATATCGTTTTTTTGCTTTCATTTGTTGCTTCATGAATCATTCTCCTCGTAAAAATGTTTTTTATTTTATAGGCAACGATTCCTCCTGCATGGATCACGTACACAATCCATCCTTCTCTCCCCTTTTTTGACAAATATTTTACTTTATGCTATAAAATTAGTAATTTGACATATATTCTTTTCACTCTTTTAAGCTACCTAATGTAGGTAGCTTTTTTTTACTAGTCCTTTTTTCTGAACAACATTCTGTAGAATATTTAATTTCGAGAGATAGTTAGCTTTTTATTTTTACTTATTCTTGTCTACACCTTAAAGATGAATCGTTTAACACCTTTAAAATAAAGCCCCCTATCCAATGACTGATGCTCCATTATTAATTACAGAATGTATACTTCATTCAACAAATCTTTTCTATTACTTAAAGATTTATATTAACAACTATAATCATAATCATCAGTTCAAAGGTTATAGTCTCTTATGTTAATTTATTAAATACAGAGTAAACATTGGTGCTTAGCATAAAAAAACGTATATACCGTATTTTATATTTTCAAAAGGGACTCCGGTCTCTCTTTTTTACTAAACCATAATCATTTAGATTTTTTTAGAAAAGAACATGATTATGAGTAATGAAATAGTTAATATAAAAACAATTCGAGAAACTAAAAAACATACTGCAAATGAAATCTCTAAATATACAAAATTAAGTGCTTAAAAACTAAACTTATATGATGCTTTTTGTCTTACTTAATTTACTCTTAAAAATAATTCTTAAGCAGCTACTTTTGTCAAAAGCACATAGGAATTTCACCTCTCCCCAAGTTTACGGCGAGCCTTACGGAAGTATCATTATCCCAACTTCAAATCATCACTTTTTATTGACTATAAAAATTATTTTAGAATATTTATCGCTCTTTCTTTACGATAAGAGATCATGGCGCAACTAAAATATGCTCCTTGAAGTGTTAACGTACTGCTAGAATTTATTTAATTTTCAATGATCTATAAATTTTCTACTAAAAAGATTTTCTAATTTCTCATGAATTAGAAAATTATTTTAGAGAAAAAATTGAAAGGGGAATTTTTAATTAGTTAACTATAAATTTCAATATAGATTCTGAAAATTTATATCTCCCTCAATTTATACTCTTCTACATAGGTAATAAACTGACCACTTCATTAAATCCATTCATACTCATGTTGAGAATTTTACCGATTTCAGTATCATTAAAACTTGCAAAATAATAAAATAAATTTTTTTATATCCAATAACTGGATTGGCTATTGATAACTTTTTGTTTGAAATTAATATCTCCATTCCAAACAAGAAATAGATATCTTGCTTAGCAAAATGAGTAAGGGTACTAAGCTTCACTTGAGACGTTCAATAGTTCCTCATTTTCTTTTATTCTAGTGTTTCGTTTTCGAATAGATTTAGCTCATTTCGTAATACTTTTTTACTATAGGTATTAAATTAGTATTTTATAAATATCTTAATTTTGTTGCATGATAAATATGCTCCTTTTTCCCCTTTCCACTAATACAACAATCAGAGAGTGCCTTTTTTTCGAAAAAGCTAGAAAAATAAAAGACACATAGTTTTTATCTACATGTCTTCCGTCAAAAACAAATTATTTTTTCTCAAAGCATATTTAGCTTTTAATTGATTATTCCGTTTCATATCGTCTAAATTTCCTGATTAAAACTTTATTACGATGTTATAAAGAAGGATAATTAAAATAGTATCTAGCAAGATAAGTTTGGGAAACGTTATTATGATCGTTCATTTTTTGTTGACAAATAAAATAAAGATGTAAAATTATATTGGATAAATCGTATTAGTTGCGATTTATAATTTTGAAATAGGAGTTATTTCTATATGAAAAAAATTGGAATATTTTTTGTTTTGTATAATATGTATTTATTTTTTTGCCGTTGTTCTGACAGAAAAGGGAAACATATAGCTTCTTTTAAAATATATACTTCTTTTTATCTGGTGTATGAGATTACAAAATATGTAGTTGGTGATAAAGCTGAAGTATCTTTGCTAATGAATAGTACAGATGTTCATCCTTATGAACCTTCCTCTAAGGATATGGCAAAATTATACAGTTCTAAAATATTTATTTACCACTCAGAAAGTTTCGAAACATGGGTAGATCCTTTAAAAAAGAATTTCAAAGAAGAAAAAGTTCATCTAATTGAAGGTGTTAAGAAAAATAAATTAAATAAAGTAAAAGGACTAGAAGAGTTCGATTCATCAAAAAATATTTATGATCCCCACACTTGGTTAGAGCCTATTTTAGCAGGACAAGAAGCATTAACTATTGGAAAAAAATTATCGGAAATTGATAAGCAGAATAAGAGTTATTATTTAGAAAAACGCGAGCAATTTAATAAAAAGATAAAGATGATAGAAAAAAATATCAAATTATTTTTAAGAAGAAAAAACAGAAATATTTTGTTAATCAGCACACCGCATTTTCATATTTAGCAAAACGTTTTGGGTTACAACAGTTAGGAATTGCTGGCATATCAAATGAATTAGAACCAAATTCACGTCAAATGGCAGAAATAGAATTATTTATAAAAGAAAATAATGTAAAATTCATTTTTACAGAAACAAACAGCTCACCTAAGATTGCAAACTATTTGCGTGACAGTACTGGTGTAAGTCTAAAATTTTTATCTCCACTAGAAAATAAGCCGAATAACAATAAAACGTTTATAGAAAATTTATCAACTCTTGATAAAAATATAGAAAGGAAAAGTTATGAAGACTAAAAAATATACCTGTTTATTCTGCAGTTCGTTACTAGGAATTAGTTTATTTGGAGGAGGATATGCTCTAGGAAAATACAATGAAAGTCAATATCTTTCCAAAACGAAGATTAGTACGAAAGAACAACAAAATTATAAAAAAGAAAGGAATGAAGGGAAATCACTTATTGATGATAATATACAAGCAGATAAAGTTGTTGTAAAAATTACTGATGATGGTTACGTAATTTCACTTGGAGATCAGGTAAAGCACCATACGACGCTTTAATTAGTGAAGATTTAATTTTAAAGGACCTATTATATTCTTTTGATAGAAAGGATATTATTAGCGAAACAAAAGATGATGATATTATAAAATGGAAAGGAAAATATTATCTATATTTAAAAGAATCTTCAAAAAAAGAAAATCTTCGGACATTACCTGAAGCTATTAGAAAGAAAACAGATCAGAAAAAGAAGAATCTTACTGCTGATGACTATGTTTTTAACCCAAACGATATTACTTCTGAAACAGAAGATGGTTATGTCGTAAGGCATGGAGATCATTTTCACTTTATTCCTAAAAACGATTTTCAGAAGTCAGTTAACGACACTTCTCAAAATGTAGCAGTTGTTTCTCGACCTATAAATAACTCTACCTTTGACATGTCAACAACTAATAAAATAACTAATGATGGTTATCATTTTAATCCAAAAGATATTGTTGATGAAACAAAAGATGGTTATGTTGTTAAACACAATGATCATTACCATTTTATTTTTAAAAATTCTCAAAAAAACGTATTCTATTAATAAAAACTATAAAAATAACTAATAATAAAAAGATTAATAAACAAAATGTAACTATTTCTAAAAATAAAAAATGGCTACTTCGAAAAATGAAAGAGAAAATAAACATTTTATTATGAATAAAGAAATAGAGACAAAGATAAGATATCTTTCAACAATATATGATGTGCCGTTTAATCAATTTAAACTAGATGAAGATAAAGTTATTTATCCTTTAAATAGATTACTATTATGTTATCTATTTAAAGGATATTATCATTCCAGAAAAAAGTAAAAATTTAGAAGAGTTTGAAAATGAATTGAATGCTTTAGCAAAAAGTATACAAGTAAATCCAGAAACTATAATTATTGAAAATGGTTTCATGAAGATTTCTCATGGTGATCATATACATGACTATAAAATAAAAAGTATGGGCTGGAAAGACTATCTAAAAAATAGAATTCCAAATATTGAGACTCCAGGAATACCAGGAAATCTTGATCAGCAGATTGTAAAAGATAAAATTGACTCTATTCTTAAAAAAGCTGAAAATAAATTTGGTTCAAAATCTAGATACTTATTAAGAGTAAAAAGAGTATTACAAACACTTGAGGAAAAAACATTAGGCTGGGCAGTAGATTCAACAGAAGGATTTATTCAAGCGCTAAACAATTTTGAGAAAAAATATGTAGCTGAAAAAGTGATAACTGAAAATGACAAAGGCGCTGATCAATCACCATTGTCTGATAAAAAAAGTTAAATAATATAGAAGAGCTATTTACAAAATTATTAGAACAAATCGATAAAATTGAGAATGATTATTTCTCATATATTGAACGTTTAACTCAAATAAAAACAGACTATTTTAATGGGAATAATGGAACTTTAGTTGAAGATAGACTTACTTTACTAGAGAATGATGTAAAAGAAAAACTTTCTAAAAGTAAAGAGCAGGTTCAATATGAAACTAACTGGTCGAATGTATATCAACAAGTTACATCTCTAGATGAAAATTTGTATTTAAGTGAAAAAATAAAATTACTGAATACTTTAGACGACATTAAAGCTAAACAGGATAGTAGTAAATTAGAGGAAGTAGAAGCTACATTATTTAATCTGTTAAATAAAAATACCCCAACAAAAATAGTTAGTACGGATGTGAAAGTAACCATCGATGAATTAAAATCTCAGTTACAAAGTTTAATCTATTCTATTGATGAGGATAAGTATCTTGTTAAAAGAGTAATGTACTTAAATAAATATTATGAATTAATGAATTCTAATGATACATCTGCTATTCAGTCTTTAATTAATGAAGTGAATAACTTTTTAACAATAAATAACCAGAATGATGATAATGAACAAGAAGGCACTATACCTCAGATATCTTCTAATGTAGAAAATAATGTTAATGAAGTTAAGCCAAAATCTAATAGTACTGAACAAATAATACATTCTAAAAGCAATAAGTGTTAACAAAAAAGTTATTTTTTATTTATTTACTATACAAGTAAAGACATTAAAAACCAGTATTTTCAATACATTTAAACAGAAACTACTACCTGAAATCATAATTTTCGTATAAGGCAAATGAATCTCAACATTTTTTCTATCAAAGAACAAAATAAAACTAACCAGAGAATTTTCTGCTTTAGATTTAAAGATATTATGCAGCTACTTTTTCCCAATTATTATCTAACAAATACCAACCTATATACCTTAGCTGACTAACGAAAAACCAAATAAGTTAATGTACTTTTATTACTTTAATTATTATTCAACGAAGCCATCTTGTTTTAATTTTTCTATATAAAAAATCATCTTTCATAATATCTTTTAAAAAAAGATAAAATGAACGTTTAAACTCTTTAGGTAAAGCTCCCTTAATTAAACTTTTGTCACTTGCTATATTTTGTAAATCTAATATTTCAACTTTAAAAAGGTACAACTGATTAAACAATACACTAATATATTTTTTTACTGATAACAGTTCAAAATACTCATATTCGTATAACTCATAAAATTTTGAAGTTTCACATAAATTTTCAATCATTTCATATGCTAACCTTCTATAATCACCTGGGGTGCTGACACCCGAGTAATATTCAGCATAAGTCAAAGTGACTTTTAAGTTAGTATATACATATCCTTTTTTACTACAAGACAAGAAGCTCATTATTGATTCTTCTATAGCTTTCTGATACGAATTCCGCAAATATCCTTTAGATACATCGGAAATAAATACATTATCTTCACTACTCTGAGGTTCAATTTTTAATTCCATTGTTGCTGCATGCTTATTACACTTTTGATTTACTTTAATAAAAAATATATTTTTTTCGACAATTCTTCTAGCCTTTATATTGGAATTTTCCAAAATGTCTACATCTATTCCATATTTGTAAAAAAGATGCAATCTGACCACATCTTCATGTGTATTACCCAACAAATTAATAGACATTTCATCGGTCATATCATCGTATTCAAATTGATAATTCGGCTCCTCAATGCTTATCTCTAACAAAGCTTTGTATAATTGATCTTTTGTCCCATTACCTGCTAATTTAACTTTACATCTATAGCCTTCTATAAACATTGGTGTAACTTCAATAACTTCATAATTTTTAATCTCATCGCCTACAGAATAATAAGTTTCATAGCTCTTTATTATAGCAATATTTCCTTTATCTATAACCTTTGTATTTATTAGTTTATCTTTTACTTTTAAGTACAAGAATTTGATTTTATTTTGTTTCTTGTTTTTTATTAATATATCATTAATTCTTAACTTTCCTTCATATATATATACATATGTTAAGCATGCACCTAGTTCATCAAATTCTTGTTTTATGACTTTCCCATGAAAATTATCTTTTGCTTCCCTTCCTCTTACGATCTCTTCTTTTACAATCATTTCAAACAATGTAGATATGTTCTTGTTTTTTAAAGCAGAGCCTTCAATGAAAAACAACTTACTTTCGTCAATTTGATTACTACATTCATAAATATCATTCCTTATCTTATTTAACTTAGAAAGATAATCTATTCGGTCACACTTATTTATAAAAATAATTATTTTCACATCGTTTAATATTAGAGATTTTAATATCCTTTTAGTATGAGGTGTTACTCCTGAGTCAACAGCTATTACTAAAATAGCAATATCAATAATACTTATAATCCTCATTGCATCGGGAAAGAAATCAAAATGGCCGGGTGTATCTAAGACATTTATAAGTTTTTCATTTTTTTCAAAAGACAACAGAGTTGTTGTTATAGTTATACCTTTTTCCTTTTCAATATGTTTGTTATCAGATATAGTAGTTCCTTTGTCCACTCGTCCCGCAAATCGCTTTATACCAGCCTCTACACATATAGCCTCGGTCAATGTAGTCTTACCTGCATCAACGTTAGCAAAAATTCCCACATTCAATATACTATTCATATTTAACTTCCTGAACTAGTATATTTTTTCAAATAATCATTCCATATAATATATGCAAAAGTAAAGTATAGTATAGAAAAGACTATTGTAAAGAAGATATACAACATATTTTTACTAAAAATAATTGAAGAAGCTGGGATATAACTAATCCAAGAAATAGGCAATAGTGTAGAGAAAAATATTTGGACAAATTTTCCATAAATAGATGTGGGATATTTTATGAACTCATAAATCATGTATGGGATGTCAGAAAAATCATTAATACCAACTGTTTTTAAAGAAAATATAGAACCAATTATCGATGTACTAGCAAAAATTAAACTCGTGAAAAAGGATAATATCAAAACTATAGGAATAAAAATTAGTGAAATATCCAAGCAAATAGTTATATATATATTAAGTATAATTCCCACCAATAAATCACCCCATGCATCATCATCAAACCCTTCCATAAATATCAAAAAAAGAGGATTAGCTGGTTTTGTTAAGAATGCGTCTAGTTTTCCATACTTAACATAATAAGATATATTTAATGTATTCATGAATAAACATCTCCACAAAGAAAAACTTATTGTAGAGATAGAATATAAATACATCATTTGATAAAGATTCCAACCATTTATTTCAGGTATAAGATTATATAAAAATAATAACAAAATTATATTCGAAATATTTTTTATTGCCATGCCTATTACTCCGATAAAAAAATCAGTACCATATGAGCGAAGGCCTTTTATGTTCAGTATTAACATTTTAATAAATAGTGTTCCATATTTTTTTGTATATACAAGCAATTAATTCACCCTCCATTAATAGCTATTCTTTTTAAACCTAACGAACTTACAACTCTATATATTATATATATAACAAAAATAAATATGATTTGCGGGACTAAAACATCTATAATTCCAACATTCCCCATATAAGCTTCTGCAATTTTTCCATATGAATAAGAAAAAGGCAAATAGTTTAAAATAGGTTTTAGCCATTCTGGATAGAGAGCTATTGGAAACACTCCTCCTGACAGTATTAGTAATAAACCATTCTTTAAGGACTCTATTCCCCATAAACTTTGAGTGAAAAAAGAAAGGGCTCCGAAAAAGATTTCTATTGTAAAATTTAATATATATCCTAAAACAAATAAAATAACTAAGTATATAGATTTTACGGTATTAACATTTTCACTAAACAATATTATAAGTAATAAATTGATTACAAAGATAGATATCAACTTTGCAATTGTAGATCCTAAAGATTCAAAGAAATATTGTTTTACAATTGAAATAGGTTTCACAAGTTTATGAACTATATCTCCAGAAATCATATCAGAACTCATTTCCATACCTACTCTAGGAAACAAAATACTCATGCTTTGAGTGATAGTGAAATAAAGCATCAAATCATTAATAGATCCTATTGAACTATTTACTTTAATAACTTGAGTCCATAAATAATATTGAACAGTTAAATTTAGTATATTTTTTAAAGCAGAAAAAAATAAAAATTCTTTATATATTAATACTTTTTTTATACCTATATTAGTTAACACAGAAATAAGTTTCATGCTATCCTCCTTTTATGCATAACCATTTAAAATATCTTCTAAAGTATTTTCCCTTAACTCAAAACTAACTAATTCATTATATTTGTACAAATATTCGAGTATACGTTGCATATCTTTTTTTTGGATGTTAGAAATTACATATCTAGATTCTGTAATTTCTTTTATTTTAATATTTGGAAACATATGTCCATCAAATTCCAATAACTTATTACCTAAGATTATTTCTATAGATACATACTGTAGAACCTCTGAGATATCATCTGTTTTTTTATCAAATACAATCTTTCCTTTGTTAAGCAAGACTACCCTGTCACTCACTTCGTATACATCATCTAAATTATGTGATGTGAAAATAATTGACATATCAATTTTTAGTTCTTTAATTAATCTAAGTATCTTTCTCTTACTTATAAAATCTAGTCCTAGTGTAGGCTCATCTAAAATTAATACTTTTGGATTGTGTAACAAAGCTGCTACTAAATCAGCGCGCATTTTTTGACCTAAACTTAATGTACGCACCGGCCTCTCCCAAAAATCTTTAATATCTAATTCTGATGCTAAAAAATTTAAGGTTTTTTCAAATTTTTCAAATTTTATATTGTATATCTCCTTATTCAACTTATAAGAATCATACGGACTTACATCCCATCTAAGCTGTGGCCTCTGACCAAATACTACACCTATATTTTTCATGATATCCACTCTATTTTTGTGCGGATTTCTACCAAACACTTCAATGTCACCGCTATCAGGTGTTAATATTCCTAATATGATTTTTATTAAAGTTGATTTTCCTGCACCATTCAGTCCTATCAAACCTACTGTTTCATTTTTTTTTATAGAAAGTCTTATATCACTAATTGCATTAATTTCTTTTATGCTTTTTTTTAAAAAGGTTCCCTCGTTAATTTTATAACACTTCTTTACATTATTTAATTCTATTGAATATTGTTCCATATTTTCATGTCCTTTCATTACATTGAAAAATTCCATGTGATTGTTTGAGTAAATGCGTCGCTTTTTATACTGGATAGATTCTTACTAAAATAGATTTTTTCAGATTTTTGAAAGAGTGAGACAGCTAACATCTCCTTTTCAAAATGCCTAGCCATTTTACACAATAATTTATTTCTCTCTTTTAAATCAACTTCTAAGCAAAAATCACGAAACATATAATCATATTCTTCATTTACATATCCACTCACATTAGATCCACGGTAACCATTTTTTAGTGTTGGGATATTACTTTCTTCTAAAATTCGGCCTACGTACATCTCCCCCTTTTCAAAAACAGGATTACTTTTCCAAAAGTTTAAAATCATATCAAAACTATTGTTTTCTCCATTTAGAATATAATGTTCTGAAAAAAGTTCTTCATGACTAGCATATTCTACTATCAGATCTATTCCAACACTCATAAAATCTTTCTTTATAATTTCACATGTTTCTTCAATAAACCTTACGCCGGACAAAGATATAAGTCTAATCATAAGTTTAATTCCGTTTTGTGAGTGTAAGTATCCATCGTCCCATACTGAGTATCCTAACTTTTTTAAATTAGTTAAAGCTCTTTTTTTATTAAATCTCTTAGGATTACACTTGTACATTTTCGACTTATCATAAATGAAGTTATCCACTCTTCTTATTTCTTCGTTATTTAAAGCATATATTATTTTCTCTATATCTATCAAATTACAAACTATCTTCCTGAGTTCTTTATTACTAAATATGCTATTACAAAAACAATTAAATTCAAAGTGAACCCAAGTATTACTATCTCTTAACATAGATAATAACTGCAAAGAATTATCCATTTCTTTCTTCATTTCATAATCATTACTTATAACAATCATATCCTTCTTATACTCTATTTTTTCTTTGCAGATTGATCTAAATTCTACTTTTTTGTAATCCGCGTTCTCATATAATTTATTATTCGCTTCGTTTAATTCTAGTAATATTGTCTGTTCACTTATGTGGTTTAATTTATATTTACCATTTGAAACTGGGTTGATATTGCTAAAGAATTCTACCGCATCTGTCTCTTGATTACATACTTTTTTCCATTCGTCTATAAGCAAGTGACTTGGAGCTGCAATTAATGTGTCATTAATATTACCAAACGGATACAAAGGATCAAAAGTTATTGCAAATACATCATCTGTTACTATTTCTATTTCAGAATATAGCCACGGCATTTTTTCACCTTTTATATTAAACTTACTCTTTTTTACAAGTAACCAAAAATAAAAATCTTTTGATATAACTTTTGCTCCATCCTCCCAATATAAATTTGAATCTATTTTAAATACTATTTTATTTGTATTACCAACCTTTAATTCTTTTATCTTCTCACAACCCAGATAAGAAAACTCACCTTCAGGAAGCCACTGCAAAATTGGAGTGTGCAGCATTCTATTAACTTCCATGTTTTCCATACTCAAATCTTGATGCCAGTAATCTAAAATTTTTTCTGGCATCTTATCAATATATATATATAATTTAGTATCCATTTTTCCCCTCTCTACTCATGTAATTCTATCAAAGATAAAACTTTTAATAGAATTGCTTCGTTGGTATAAATTACTGTTATGCTTACCGTTATCAACATGAATAAAATGATTGCTCATCTTTAAATCTTTGTACTCCCAATTGTTCACTATGACTTCATCATTCAAACCTTTCACAAAAAGAACCTCTGTATAATTATTTTCTTTAATCAGGTTATGAAAAGTTATATCATTGTAATCTCTATGAGCAAATCGTTCTTCAAACCATTCTCTATAGGATTTCGGAATACTATTAACATATGTCCGTAAATTCATTAAAGGATTTATTGCTATTTTTTTAATATTGTATTTTTCATTTTTTATCATCAAACTAGCTGTAGCTCCAAAACTGCCACCTATAAGGAAGACTGGCATTTCAGAAGATACATTTAAAAATTCCATGAGCTCATTAAATGAATCTTGTAACGTATTCTTCCAATTGGCGTATGGCTTAGTCCGATATAATTCACCAAAAGAAATCGAACCTGGATAATTAAATGTCACTATTTTTATTCTTTTATATTCAAAATTCAATAAGCTTTCATAAACATAACCATATCTGCTAGAATCCAGTTGTTCATAAGATTCAGGGCCACCATGAAACGATATAAGTAGTACATCACTTTTATCAATTCCTTTATTAGTTAAAGCATTCATACAAAACTTTTCGCCTATAAATGATTCAATTTTAAATTTATTTTTAGATAGTTGGGTACCCTTTACATTAATATATGATTTACTATTTGTTAAGCACAAGCTTAATCCTTCCAAAACATAATCTTTTAAGTATAGCAATTCTTGATTAATAACATTCAAAAGCTCTATTCTATACATCTTATCTGAAAGAATATAGTAACTTGTAGATTTTAATATATTAATTTTTATTACATTAGTTTTTCCATTTCTTGTAAACCTTATAAATATATCATCTTTATATTGTATGCTTTCTTCATATATCCCTGTATATTTTTTTTGTTTTTTTTCATCAAAATCAAAACAAATTCTAAACATTTCGTTTAATTTCTCTATGCATATAACTTTACCATCGTAAGTATATACTTCCTGAAAATTAGTTTCCTCCCCATTTATCACAATATTAGTTTCATTTTTTTCATTTGTTTTTTTTCCTATACTAACTAAAGTATTCAAATTTACGTACGAATACTCTAATCCTTTCTTTGGAACAAATTTTTCACTATCAACCACTTCATACGTATAATCATTTTCAACCAATCTTATGACAACAGCTTCTTCTAAACAAATTAAAACCGAATTATTAGCAGCATCTCTATAAAAGTCAAAAATATCTGTATTTTCAATTTTGAAATTTTTACAAGTAAAACTATGATCAATTTCTCTCTCATTTTGAATATTTAGAATTCGTTGTCTAACTATGCAATCTTTTATTGAATAAATGTAAATATTCTCTGAACCAATTTCATAATTTAAAAATTCTTTACCTATAATTCCATTGTATAGAATATAACCGTTTTTCTTTATCTGAAATGTACTATCTATAATCACTATCGTTATTAGATTTTGTCCATCAAAATAAATAGGTCTTTCATTATTATCCATCAACCATCATCCGTTCAATAATTTCTTTGTTACTTCTGTACACTTCACTATTATCTTTAAAAATTTTTTCACCGATCTCCAAAATATCTATTGCATTGTTATGTTTGTCATTATTAAAATATATCTCCGCAAGTAAAGAAATATATCTGCTATCTTTAATATATATGTCTTCTATATTATTCACTCTATTCAACTCTTCAATTGCTTCGCTATATTTGTCTAACTCAGTCAACAAATAAAGGTAATCATATAAATGTTTTTCATTATCACTATTTAGTTGATACGCTTTACAATAACTATTTTTAGCTTCATCCATATTACCAAGGGAATAGTAAACGAATCCTTTTAAAGAGTGTAACTCTGGAATTACATCATTTAGTTCATATGCCTTATTCAACACCTCATTTGCAGATTTAAAATCTTTAATTTCAATATAACACTTAGAAATTTCTAAATAGTATTCTGGAAAATAAGGGTCCAATTCCAGCAATTCAGTATAAACTTTTATTGCTTTCTCAAATTCAGTCGCTTTTGCATAGCACTGCCCTAAATTAAATAAAAGTACAGTTTTTTGCAAAAGAACCCCTTGATTTTGAATATCTAAGCCATCCAATACATCTATTGCATTCTTTTCTATCTCAATGGCTTCAGATAAATTGCCACTTCTAAACAAAAATAACGCATAGCCATTTCGATTAAACAAACGATCCCTGATAAGCTTCTCTTTATCAATTGATTCAATTTCTTCCAAATGTGAATACCCTTCTTCAATATATTTCATTGCTTTCGATACCAAGAAAGTCTCTTTTTTCATGTGACGTGCATATAACATACTAAGCGAATAACACGCATAAGCTTTATCTAGTTTCGAACCATAGTTATACCACTTCAAAAGGTAATATTCCGCTTGTACAGTATCCCCTTTCATCGTGTATGCAGTAGCAATTTGATTGTATAAAAACGGGCGAGAATCGAAATTTTCTAAATAATTATATATATTTAAAGCCGTTAAGTAATCACCAATATTTAAATAGTGATTTCCCCTCTCCATTAGAAAATCAAACTCCTTTTCATACACAACATTGCTTTTCATAGTACTATTATTTTTTTCTATAATCTCAATATTTTTAAATTTATTTTTTACAAAATTTACAAACCACAACGATCCTTCATCAAGAAAATTAGAATTCCAAATATATATTTTGACACTATGATTATTCACCAACAATCTTTTCACAATTAACGAAAAAATTCTTTCTACCCTGTTATGAGTATAAAAACGTATTTGGTTAAAAAAATCAGTTGATGATGTCACACTAAAACTTGTAACTTTTATAGGTTCAATATTCAATGTTCGTAATTCTCTATTTAGTGAATTATCATTCTTATCTATATTGAATTGCTTTATTAATGTTTTTAACCCAACAAAATTAACTTTACTTCTTTCATCCAAAATCAATTCATATTTCATAACTTATTCCCCCTACATAATACATTAATGAAAAGCTATTTAACAAAAGTATTTGACTTCAAGAAACAAAAAGGCGTTTCCAAAAATTTTCTTTAATTTTTGAAGAACTTTGGCTTATCACTGAAGAAACTTTTTTTCAGCTGATTATCTTAGGATTAAGAAAGTGGGACATAAGTCGATTATACTCATGTCCCACTTTCTTTACATTATCTTATAAATTTCCTGGAGATTTGTAGCAATACATTACTGAAAAATTAACCTTTGTAATCTCTGGACTTGTTTTCACTAATTTCATAAAAATACCTCCTTTAAAATTGATAAAAAGAATCTCAAAACAATTCTTTTAATCAAAATAACATATAAAATTAATCAATTCAACAAAAAACAAATCTTTTTTTAATTAAATAACTATTATTTTAAACAAATATTTTCTAAGCTTATTTTTTATATAATTATGAATATATATACATAGTTTTCTAGAACCAAAAAAAATTGGTAATCAGGGTTTCACAGAAAAAAATAAGTTATTCCATTCTTTTATATAATTGAAACAATCACTGTAGATTCGTTTTACACGGTAATATTAAATAAAATAACAACTAAAAATATTTCTTTAGATAAGCATGTGTTATTACATTAAAAATTTCAAGAAGTCATGTATTATCACACTGTTGTGAACAATAATTAATACACAAAAGAACTAAACTATGGAACATTTAATTTACATAAATAATTGTACATCCTAATATGCATTTTTATTTTTCAACGATTACTTTTGAGGTTTATTCAAGTCTTACAAAGTTTCTACAAATAAACTTCCAACATCCAATACTTATTCTCAGCCATTAACTTGGAATAAATTGATCCGCGAAAAACAACACAGAAATAATAAACCTAATACATTTTATTACTTAAGTAGAGATAAAGGCTACAAAAAAATGCCTAGTTTTGATCTCTACGCAGGTTTTTTCGGTATTGTACAATCTCAAATGCCTTTTTAGTACTTCTTTATGCCAATCCTCTTCCGTTTTCCCATTAATCAATGCTTGTCTGGAATACTCTGTAGAAAACTCATGAATTGAATATAAATCATTAGATTGTATTTCTTTCTTAGTTGCACTTACAAAAAATCAATAAAGGTATCTGTGTTAATAGGAATTACATCCACAACCCCACCATATATTTTAGAATTCTGATGTGACAATGTGTAAAAGTGATGAACAACAGAATCATTTAACAAATTCGCTATAAACAATCCAAAGCTTGGTTTCTGACGTTGCTTCTCGCCAATATGTCTACTTACTGGTTCACCTTACATCTCATATTATTTTTTACCTGTTGAAAGCGTTACTTCAATCCCAATTTTAAAATTACCGTGATCATCAACGATATCGCTTTGTCCTCCAGATGCTGTGGAAATTAGTAGTCCTGTATCGTCAACAATAAAATTGCCTTGAATACGTCAATGATTAATCACTGACATAGCTCTCCAAACATTCCATTCAAATAGTGTTGGACGCATACTAGATGACTGAATTTGTTTGTCTCTAATTGCTTTAAATAATTCGAGAATATCATCTATATCTTTTTGACTTCGATTTCTAAGTCTGTTCGTTTGTTGAGTTATTTTCAATTTCCTTAAAGTTAACAGTCTTTTACTTAATACTTTTTCAAATCAAATACAGTTAGTCCCTTATCAACACTAACGAAATATATAGTAATTTCAAATTGAAAAAACTAAAAAAGAATAATATTTAAATTAAGGGAAAAAATAAATTCAGACAAATTTTATCACAGTTTTATCACAGTATATATTGTTTTAAACCATATTTTAGCAATTCAACTAAACTTAAATCTTGATATACAAATAAAAGTAATTCAAACTAATCTTTCTACTACAGAGTGGGAATAGCCTAAAATCACAAGGTTCAATAGAATCAAGGTTTTTTAAGGCGTTTGTAGAGGTATAAAACAGCTTAAAAACGGGTTAGTTCGGGTTAAGTGTCCCCGAACGGTCCCCAAAAACTAAAATAAAGAGCTTAGGACAAATGTCCCAAGCTCTTTAAAAATTTTATTCTAAATTAGCTTTATACTTTATATATATGTCTTCAAGCTAATACTAATATAGAAAATAGTAATTTAAACACTGACGATGAAAAAATAAATACTTTAGATGAAGAAAAGAAAAATATAGAAAGGGATAATGTTGAAAAAGAAAATAATACTACAAAAAAAGTGAATGATATAGATCTTTCGCATCTAGACACATCAATACACATCAATACAGCCTGAAGAAACACAGATACATGGAAAAAACTTAGTAAATACTATTGAGTAAAAAAAGTTAGAATATAATCAAAAGTTCACACTAATAACTTGTATCAATAGGTTAAAAAATATAGAAAAAGTCTATTTTCTGTAAAAAAAGCTCTTTGTAATAAAGATTAATGATTTATAAAAAATTAAATCTGGGACAGAATGAACCTTAATCTGTCTCATATTTTTAGGATATACATTTCATTGCCTTCTTACAGGTATTCTTCGCTTGTATAGTTTCATAAATTATAGATCCAACAAAAAAACGATTAGGTCCGACTAATCGTTTTTTTATATTTTCTGAGGAAAAATTTCCGCTTAAACTGAGTCGCTCACCAAAAGTTAGACCTAAAAATCTAACATGAAGCCCCTCTTTTATTACTAACACTGAAAACTATATTGATGGTAAGCTCGAATTAATGTTAGATAAAATTGAAGATAAAAAAATTTATCCAACAAACATCAATGATTATATTCCTATTCCACACATTATTGATGGATTCTATTTAACAATCAAGAGTTATGATGTTGATTAATAAAGAAAAAAATATTTGGCACAAATATAATAATATTTCAATCATTTTTTATGAAATGGATATCAGAAATTATTGATGATAAGTAAAAAAATAAGTGAATTAACTAATTTCACTTATTTTTTAGAAATGATGACCCCAAAATAGCCATATTCCATTTTATGATTTTAATCAGAAAGTCTTTAAGGATCTTGTTCCCTAAGGAATTGGGATTCACCATAGATTTTTCCAGATTTCAAGCTCTCTATAGAATAGCTTAAAATTTGAAAAGATTGTTGATAACTCACATATGTCTTAAAAATATCAACAAATTAAACTTTATTTTTTAAATTCGCCGATAGTAAAATTAAGCTAGACAACTAAATAAGTCATTTGTGCTACACTCAAAATAGTTCCAACCAAAGAATTATAAGGAGTGAAGACAAATGACCTATAATCATCTTACACCAAATGAACTCGTAATGATAGAAGCTTATTTTAATATGAGCCAACCTGTTACGATGGTCTCTAAGACTTTAAATCGTTCTAGACAGGCAATCTACAATGTTTACAACTTTCTGAAACAAGGAAAATCTATCCGTGACTATTACCAACAGTATAAAGAAAATAAAACGCGTTCCCATTCATTTGCCTACAGAACAGCATGATTACATTCAAACCATGGTGGCTCAGGGATGGACACCCGATGTGATTATTGGTCGAGCTGAGCTTCCTATTTTATGCTCTGTTAGAACACTTTATCGTCAGTTTAAAGCGAATCAATTTGATTGCTCAACCCTACCGATGAAAGGGAAACGAAAGCCCAACGGGCATAAAGAACGTCGCGGAAAGCAAGCGTTTAAACGCAATATTTCAGAACGATCTACTGACTACCCTGAATTCCAACAAGAATTTGGGCATTTAGAAGGTGACACAATTGTTGGCGTTCATCATAAAAGTACCATTATTACTCTAGTTGAACGCCTTTAAAAAGTGATTATTACATTAAAACCCGGAGGCAGGAAAACACGATATATTGAAAAAGCGACAATTGATTGGCTACAAAAGATTCCCAAAAACTTGTTCAAATCCATTACCTTTGATTGTGGAAAAGAATTCTCAAACTGGAAAAACGTAAGTAACGCCACTGATATTTCCATCTATTTTGCAGATCCAGAAGCACCCTCACAACGAGGGTTAAATGAGCATTCTAATGGCCTATTACGTAAAGACGGACTGCCTAAAACAATGGATTTCAACCAAGTTGACCAAGCGTTTGTTTCGGCTGTCGCCTCCAAAAGAAATCACCTGCCAAGGAAATCTTTGAATTACCGAAAACCATTAGAAGTATTTTTGAGTTACATAAATGAGACACAATTGTCTAGTTTAATTTGACAAATCAAAATTCTAAAAAAACAATTTAAACACCCGTTTGAAATCTTTATTTTCTGTATTACTCCATCCCAACCATCTGCTATACAAATTCATAGTCCTTTTTAAACGGGGGGTGCGGACATAATCCTGGACAATTCATAATAGGTTTATTTTTTAATAAGAAAAAATCCCAAAACAGTGCTCTATGGTATTAGTCTACTCATTTTATCTATTATTCCATTTTTCTTTTAACGTTATTGTGGGTAATTCCTGGAATTTTAGGTATTATTGCATGATTAATGCTTCTAATAAAAAAATCTTAATTAGATAATTTAGAAGACATGAAACGAAATAATCAATTAAAAACTAAATAAGTTTTGAGAAATGATAACTGTTAGTCAATGGAAGACACGTAGATAAGAAACTACGTGTCTTTTATTTTTTATAGCTTTTTCGAAAAAAAGCACTCTCTGATTGTTGTATTAGTGGAAAGGGGAAAAGAAGCATATTTATCATGTCACAAAACTACAATGAAATATCTATACAACACCAATTTGATGCCTACTGCAAAAAAGTATTACGAAATGAAGCCAAGTTTATTAGAAAACGAAATGCTAGAATAAAAGAAAATGAGAAACCACTGAATGCTGTAAATGAAGGTAAGTATTCACAAACTAATTTTGATTAACAAGTTATCTATTTCTTATTTGGAATGGAGATACTAGTTTAATATCAAAAGTTATCAGCAGTCATAATTAGTTATCCGATGTAAAAAGTACAAACAATAGTTGCTATGCAGAATAGTTTACGAAATATATTACATAATAAGAAAATAAGCGATTTTTTTGTGATCAGAACAACCATTTAATTTAAAAAGAATTAAAAGTTAAATATTTTTGAAATATTTTGGATGAGTAGCTAAAACAATATTTTGTTCATTAAGCATTAAATGAAGATGCAACGATGTTAAAAAGTTGGCTTCTTCAGGATCTTGTTTTGTTAATGCTTCAAATAGTTGATTATGTTGTTCCATAATTTTTTCCCACTTTAATCCTTCCGTTTTTACTCGTAGCCAACGAAATCGTTCTAAGTGTGTATTGTTATTTTCTAACCATTGCCATACTTCTTCTCGCTCTGCAATTTCAAAACAAGCTTTATGGAATAAATTATCATTATGAAAAAAACTACGAGCATTTTTTTGACTAACAGCTTTTTCTTGTTCTGAAATTATAGTTTCTAAAATCTGTTTTTTTTGGTTATTCATTTTGGCACAACACTCTAACATAATTTGTCGTTCCAAATGTTCTCTGACAAATCGAGCATTTTTGGCCGAATCTAGATCAATTAATGAGATATAATTTCCGCTTTGAGGAATTGTATCAACAAGCCCTTGTTGACGAAGTTTTATTAATGCTTCTCGTATTGGAGTACGCCCGATGGAGAGAGTACTTTCTAATTTTTTTTCTGAAACTTTTTTACCAGGTTTTAAGTCAGCATAAATAATTTGCCGACGAATAGATTGATAAGCTTGATTTTGGAGACTAGTTTTAGTTGTCATAGTTAAGGCCTCTCGAAATTTCATTTTTAAAACCGATGTTTTAGTTCTCTGTTTGTTATATAGTATCAAATTCAAAAGTAGTATACCAGTTGTTTTGAAAAGAATATTCAAATAGTTTGAAAGAGAAGTTGCTTTAATAATTTAGTTATAAAAAATACAACAATTCTGATATGGTAGAAAAACTCTTATTTTAGATATTTTTTCATTGACAACGGTTTCATTAACTCGTACAATGCAATTACAGGATAAACTAACATATCAGTTTAGGAGGGTAAGTATGATTTCAATTAAAAATTGGCAAGATTCTATCAAAGAATTAAATGAAATGCAGATTCAATTACCGTACTTTGATGTCAAGATGGTCAAGGAACAAGGACAGCAACATCCAGTGTGGCTTCATTTTGGAGGAGGAAATCTTTATCGAGGATTTCATGCAGAAATTGCTCAATGCTTAGCAGATAAAAATGAATTAGAATCCGGAGTAGTTGTGTGTGAAACATTTGATGAAGAAGTAGTAGAAAAAGCTTATCATGACTACAACAATGACATTTTGGAAATTGTTATGAGTGGAGATGGTGAACTCAAAAAAAGGCTTTTGGCAGTAACGGCTGATAGTTTATATTGCAATCCGAAGAATATAGCGGACTATCAAAGAGTGGTTAAATATTTTGAAGATCCTAAATTACAGTTTACAACGTTTACTATTACTGAAAAAGGATACAGTTTAAAAGATTCTAAAGGGCAATTCTTTTCGGTAGTTGAAGCTGATATCAAATCTGGACCTACCAATCCTCAACATACGATGAGTATTGTAACATCCTTGTTATATAGCAGATTTAATGCTGGAGAGTTACCGATAGCGATGGTTTCTACTGATAATTTCTCACAGAATGGTCAACGTTTTCAAGATAGTATTTTTACGATTGCAGAAGCTTGGCAAAAAGAAGGATATGTTTCTGAAAAATTTATTGCTTATTTAAAGGATAAAGAAAAAGTGACTTTTCCTTGGAGTATGATTGATCGAATTACGCCAAATCCTTCAGAAAATGTCAAGGAAGATCTATTGATGATGGGGTTCGAGGATTTAGATATCATTCACACAAAAAAACATACTAATATTGCTGCTTTCACTAATACTGAGGTAGTTCATTATTTAGTTATTGAAGATAGTTTTCCAAATGGCCGGCCTAAATTGGAAAAGGCTGGTGTGATTATGACAGATAGAGAGACGGTTGATAAAGCAGACATCATGAAGGTTACGACAAGCTTGAATCCACTTCATACGGCTTTGGCAGTAACAGGTTGTCTGCTAGGATATCAATCAATTTCAGCAGAGATGCAGGATGATGATTTGGTTGGTTTAATTAAAGGAATAGGTTATTTAGAAGGTTTATCAGTAGTTGAAAGTCCAGGCATTATTGATCCAAAACAATTTATTGATGAAGTAATCAATAAACGTTTGCCTAATCCCTATATTCCAGATACACCACAACGGATTGCAACAGATACTTCTCAAAAAGTAGCGATTCGCTATGGTGAAACAATTAAAAAGTATGTCGAAAAAGACGGAAATGCAGAAAATCTAACATTTATTCCTATCGCTATTGCTGCTTGGTTACGTTATTTACTGGCAGTCGATGATCAAGGGGAAAATTTTGTGCCAAGTCCTGATCCGTTATTGGTAGAGTTGCAGGATAAATTATCAGTATTGAAATTAGGTGAACAAGATCCTTCAAAGATTCATTGTGCGGTACAGGAAATTTTAGAAAATAAAGAAATCTTTGGTTTAGATTTATATCAAGTTGGGGTAGGAAAGAAAACTGAAAAAATCTTTTGCGAAATGTTAGTTGGTCCTCAAGCAGTTCGTAAAACAATCAATAAATATATAACAGAAGTTGGAGGAAAGTAACTATGGAAATGACTTTTAGATGGTATGGGGCAAATGAAGAAAAAATCTCACTACAAGAAATTCGTCAGATCCCAGCCATGAAAGGAATTGTTGGAACATTAATGGATATACCAGCCGGAGAGGTTTGGCCGAGAGAACGAATTAAATCTTTAAAAGATGAAGTCGAAGCCAATGGACTTACCTTGAAAGTTATTGAGAGTGTTAATGTTCATGATGATATCAAAATTGGTTTACCAACACGAGATCAATACATTGAGAATTATAAACAGACGATTCGCAATTTGGCAGAATTTGGGATTGAGGTTATCTGTTATAATTTTATGCCAGTCTTTGATTGGGTAAAATCAGATTTGGATTATCGTTTAGATGATGGGTCTTCTACGTTAGCCTATATTTCAAAAAATATCCCTACTGATCCAGAGGAAATTATTAGAAAAGTAGAAAATTCTACTAATAATTTTGAATTGCCGGGTTGGGAACCTCATCGGTTATCACAAATCAAGCAATTATTAGAAGCCTATAAAGAAGTTGATGAAGAGAAATTACGAGAGAACTTTGCATATTTTCTCAAAGCAATTATCCCGACATGTGAAGAAGTTGGGATTAAAATGGCAGTTCACCCAGATGATCCACCATATTCCATTTTCGGATTACCTCGTATTGTTAAAAATCGTGACGATTTAGATTGGTTGTGTAATGTAGTGGATTCTCCTTCTAATGGTATTACATTATGTACTGGAAGTATTGCAGAACGACCAGATAATGATGTTTATGAAATTCTATCTGAATTTTGTCAACGGGATCGGATTCCTTTTGCACATGTTCGTAATATCAAATATTTAAGTGACAATGGACTCGATTTTTACGAAGCGCCGCATAAATCAGAATATGGTTCTCTAGATATGTATAAGATATTAAAAACAATGTACGATAATGGATTTAATGGCTATATTCGTCCAGATCATGGTCGGATGATTTGGGGAGAAACCGGTAGACCTGGTTATGGATTATATGACCGAGCTCTAGGTGCAGTTTATTTAAATGGTATTTGGGAAGCACTTGAAAAGGGGGCGAGTAAATAATTATATAATGGAGTCTATTTAGAGGAAAAATTTTCTCTTCTAAAAACTAAGGAAAGGAGTGTTTAAATATGTTTTTAGATAAGAACTTTTTATTAGAGAATGAAATAGCTAAAAGACTTTTTCATAAATTTGCAGAACACCAACCAATCATCGATTACCATTGTCATTTAGACCCAGCATGTTTGTTAGAAAATAAGCAATACAAGAATTTGACTCAGGTATGGTTAAATGATAAAGGAGCTGGAGATCATTATAAATGGCGATTGATGCGAGCTAATGGGATAGAAGAAGAGTTGATCAGTGGTGCAGGTAATGATTATGAAAAATTTTTAGCTTTTGTAAAAACAGTGGAGAAGGCGCCAGGTAATCCTATTTTTGAATGGTCTCATTTGGAATTACAACGTTACTTTGATATTGATTTGACAATTTCTGAGAAGAATGCACCAGAAATTTGGCGACGTGCCAACGAAAAAATCCAAACGGATTCCTATCGCCCGAAAGAATTGTTGGAGATGATGGATGTGAAAGCCATCTGTACAACGGATGATCCTACAGATGACTTGCGGTATCATACTGAGCTTTCTAAACAGGATAATTCTTTCAAGGTATTACCTACTTTCCGTCCAGATAAGGTCTGGAGTATCAAATCACCAGGCTTTTCGAACTATATTTTAAAACTTAGTCAAGCAGCGGGTATATCAATCAAAAACTTTAATGGGTTGAAGCAAGCATTGAGCCAACGAGTGGATCATTTTCATCAAATTGGCTGTCGATTAGCAGATCACGGTTTGAATACTTATTTTTATGAAATAGCAGATGAAAAAATACTTGACAATCTGTTAATAAAAGCTTTAGCAGGAAAAACGGATTTCCATTTATCAGAAATTGCACAATTTGTTACAGGTATTCAATTACATTTGATGTCTGAGTATACAAGATATGGTTGGACGATGCAAATGCATTTAAATGCTTTAAGAAATAATTCAAGTATATTAAAGGAACAAATTGGAGTAGATGTCGGTGGTGATTCGATGGGGGATCAAGCTAGTTTGACACAAAATGTTGTAGCATTGTTCGATACCGCTGAAAAGAGTGGGTGCTTACCAAAAACAATTTTATATTCATTAAATCCAACTGATTGGCTTCCACTAGCAACAGCAATGCAAAGCTTCCAAGGGGGTATGATTCAAAAAATCCAATTGGGATGTGCTTGGTGGTTCAATGATACAGCTGAAGGAATGCGTCAACAGTTGACTACGATGGCGCAACAAAGTTTGTTGTCGAATTTTACAGGTATGTTGACTGATTCTCGAAGTTTTCTAAGCTATCCTCGTCATGAGTATTTCCGTCGAGTATTATGTCAATTACTAAGCGAGTGGGTTAAAGCAGGTCGAATTCCAGATGATGAAATGTATCTTAGTCAGATAGTGGAGAATATTTGTTATCGTAATGCGTATAATTATTTTAATTTTTTTGAATCGGAAGTAGAAAATAATACTTGAAATAAAAGCTTAAATTTATTCTTTGTAAGTTAGTACAACTAGATAAAGTATGTATCCATAAAAGAAGGAGATAGATATGAAAAAAGTAGAAATTTTAAGTAAGTTAGAAGCGGCTGGAGTCATTGCGGTTGTACGTGGGAAAAATAAGGATGAGGCCATTAAAGCAATAAATGCAATTATTGCGGGTGGAATTAAAGGGATTGAACTAACTTTTACAGTTCCGAATGCTGAAGAAATAATCAAAGAAATTGCTAAAAAATATGCTGATCAAAAAGATGTAATAATTGGAGCCGGTACGGTTTTAGATGCGTTTACTACTCGTATCGCAATTATGGCTGGAGCAGAATACATTGTTAGTCCATCTTTTGATCGTCAAACAGCTGAGATATGCAATTTATATCAAATTCCTTATCTACCAGGTTGCATGACAATTTCAGAAATGAAGGAAGCACTTAAAGCTGGAGCAGATATCATTAAATTATTCCCAGGTTCTGCTTTTGGTCCATCCATTGTAAAAAGTTATAAAGCACCATTTCCACAGCTGAATATTATGCCTACTGGAGGAGTAAGTCTAGATAATATAGTAGATTGGTTCAAAGTAGGTGTTGTTGCGGTTGGTGTAGGTGGTAACTTACTGGCTCCTGTTGAAAAAGGTGATTTTGAAGAAGTTACTCGAATAGCTAGTAAATATATGGATAAATTTCGTGAGATAAAGAACTATTAAATTTATGAATATTTTTTTCAAACAGGATTTAATAATGGATCTTTCCCCTACGTTCAATAAAAAAGTTTAGCATTTCTATTGACAATCTGCGGAATGCATTAAATGAAAACGGTTACCATAGAGAGGAGACAGGTTATATGGAAAAGAAATTTGGTCTACGAGATAAAATAGGTTATATGTTTGGAGATGTTGGGAATGACTTTACGTTCATTTTTGCTAGTTCATTCTTGATGATTTTTTATACAAAGGTTTTAGGTATAAGTGGTGCTGCGGTGGGTACTTTGTTTTTATTAGCTAGAGTTGTTGATGCATTTTCAGATTTAACTATGGGACGAATCGTTGATATTACAAAGTCAAAACCGCAAGGTAAATTTAAACCTTGGATTTTGAAAATGTGTGGACCGGTTGCATTGGCTAGCTTTTTAATGTATCAAACTGCGTTAGCACCAGCACCTATGAATGTAAAACTCATCTATATGTATATCACCTATCTTTTATGGGGCGGAGTTTTTTATACAGCTATTAATATTCCATATGGATCAATGGCATCAGCTATTACATCTAAGTCTGAAGAGAGAACATCTTTATCTACTTTTCGTAATATGGGAGCGACTTTAGCAAGTTTATTTATTGGGGTCTTAACACCATTATTTATTTATACAAAAGATGCTCAAGGAAATCAGATTGTTCGTGGCGGGTCAACTTTTACGATAATTGCTGGAGTATTTTCAATTTCTGCGGTAATTTGCTATTTGATTTGTTATAAATTAACCACGGAAAGAGTTAAAATTGAAGAATCTAAAGAAAAAGTGTCATTTGTTAAATCAATTAAACAATTATTAAAAAATAAGGCTCTCATTGCTATAATTTGTTCGGCTATTTTTCTTCTTTTAGCACAATTACTAATAATGAGTATGAACAACTATGTTTTCCCTGACTTTTACAATAATGCAAAAGGGATTATAATACTTAATTTTATTAATCCTATATTGATTTTAGTTTTAGTATCTCCAATGAGTGTTTACTTATGTAATAAATATGGAAAAAAAGAGATAGCCTCAATAGGAATGTTCTTTTCTGCTTGTGTATACTTGTTAATGTTTTTTTTGAAAATAGAAAATATGTATATTTTTTTATCATTAAGTGTACTCGGATTTGTTGGATTGGGAATTTTTAATATAGTTATATGGGCAAATATTACAGATGTAATTGATGATCAGGAAATAAAAACAGGTCAACGGCAAGATGGAACAATCTATTCATTTTACTCATTTGCAAGAAAAATTGGTCAAGCTTTAGCGGGTGGTATTGGTGGCTGGACATTATCAATTATAGGTTATGATTCGCTGGCAAAAGTACAAACAGGAGATGTTTTAGATAAGTTGTATAATTCTTCAACATTGATTCCAGCAATTTGTTTTCTTGTTGTAGGATTAATTTTATTTTTCCTCTATCCACTATCTAAAGAAAAAGTATTAGAAAATTCTGATCTATTAAAACAAAAACATAAATAGGAGGAAAATATGAGTAATTGGGTATTTTGTATTGATTCGGATGGTTGTGTCATGGATACAATGACTTATAAACATAACCTTTTTTTTGGTCCAATTGCTGCGGAAATTTTTGATATACATCAAAGAGAAAAATTTCTGAAAGACTGGAATAATATTAATTTATATTCGGAAACTCGTGGAATAAATCGATTCTTAGGTTTAATTAAAACATTAGAAAAAAATGATGTAACATCAATTGGTAGATTAAAGCAATGGGCATCTGGAACAAAAGAATTATCTAATCGATCTTTGAATAAAGAGATAGAACGATCTGAATCAGATGATTTACTAAAAGCTTTAAAGTGGTCAGAAGAAGTTAATCGACAGATCAGTGAATCTAATGGACTAGATAAACCATTTTTAAACGCTTTGAGTACCATAGAAAAATTAAAAAAATATGGAAAAGTAATTGTGGTAAGTTCTGCTAATAAAGAAGCGGTTCAAGAAGAATGGGAAAGACATGGATTGCTACAATTAGTTGATGAACTTTGTTGTCAAGATAAAGGAAAAAAAGAGGATATTATTCGAAGCGTAAAAGAAAAAGGATATGAGTTGGATAAAATATTGATGATTGGTGATTCACCTGGAGATTTAGAAGCTGCAAATAAGACTAAAGTTTTCTTTTATCCCATTTTAGTTAATAAAGAAAAAGAGTCATGGAAATATTTAAGTAATGAGGTTTTACCTGAATGCTTATCAGGAGACTATTTAAATAATGAACAAAAATATATAGATATTTTTTGGAAAAATCTTGAAAATAAATAGAGGAGAAAGAAAATGAATATAAAAGTAGATTTAAGAAACAAACCATATAATTTAGATGAGGAAGCAATTACTTGGGTTGAACAAACCATTGATTCAATGACCTTAGAAGAAAAAATTGGTCAATTATTCGTTAATATGGGTTCTAGTAGAGATAAAGGGTATTTAACAGACATGGTAAATCAATACCATATCGGGGCCGTACGTTATAATCCAGGAACTTCTGAAGAAGTATATGATCAAAACTTTATTCTGCAAACTGAAAGTAAAATTCCTTTATTAATTGCTGCTAACACAGAAGCAGGAGGGAATGGAGCTTGTACAGATGGAACAGAAGTGGGGGTAGAAGTTAAAATTGGTGCCACTAATGATGCTAAATACGCTTATGAAATGGGAAGAGTTTCAGGTGTGGAAGCTTCAGCAATTGGTTGTAACTGGAGTTTTGCTCCTATTGTAGATATTAATAAAAATTGGAGGAATCCTATTATATCTAGTCGATCTTTTGGACAAAGCCCTGATAAAGTTTTAGAACTTAGTTTAGCTTATATGAAAGGTATTCAAGAGACTGGAATTTTGCCCGCAGCTAAACATTTCCCTGGTGATGGTATTGACGAACGAGATCAACATCTATCTTTTAGTATTAACAGTTTAAGTACAGAAGAATGGGATAATTCTTTTGGAAAAGTATACTCGGGCTTAATAGAAGCTGGATTACCTTCAATTATGGCAGGTCATATCCATATGCCAGCTTATTCAAAACATTTTAATACTGATCTGAAAGATGAAGATTTACTTCCTGCAACTTTATCAAAAGAATTAATCACTGACTTACTTAGAGGAAAACTCGGATTTAATGGATTAGTAGTTACTGATGCTAGTCATATGTTAGGGCTGACTGGGGCAATGAAACGATCAGAATTATTGCCAACTTCTATTGCGGCTGGATGTGATCTATTTCTTTTTTTTAATGATCCAGATGAAGATTTTAATTATATGATTGAAGGCTATCACAAAGGAATTATTTCAGAAGAGCGTTTACTTGATGCATTAAGAAGAATTTTAGGATTAAAAGCTAAACTAGGTTTGCATAAAAAAGAAAAGAACAAAATTTTGTTACCAAAGCAAGAAGCTATGGAAAAAATTGGTTTAATTGAAAATAAATCCATTTTTAAAGAGGTAGCTGATCAAGCAATTACATTAGTTAAAGATAAACAAGATATTTGGCCTATTGTACCAGAAAAATATAAAAGGATTTTACTGGTAGATGTACATGGGGTAAAAGGTGGCTTTGGTGAAGTAGTTGCTGGAAATAGACCTCAGGCCATTGATTTATTGAAACAGATTTTGTCAGCAAAAGGATTTGAAGTTGAGAAATACATTTCACCTGAAGAAGAATTGATAGGATTATCACAAGAAGAAAAAATTAAAAATATAGCTGGAATATATGCTGCTAAGAGACCAATAAAAGATTTAACTGAAAAATATGACTTGATCATTAATGTGGCTAATGTTAACCCAGGTACAGTTCAAAGAATTTTTTGGCCAGCAAGTAAAGGTACTCCGGACATTCCATTTTATATTCATGAAATTACGACAATTTTTGTGTCTGTACAGTGCCCATTTCATTTAGCTGATGTACCTCAAGTAAAAACTTATATCAATACTTATGATGGAAAGCAAGAGACTTTAGAAGTATTAGTGGATAAACTAATGGGCTTTTCTGAATTCAAGGGAATAAGCCCAGTTGATGCTTATTGTGGTTTAAAAGATACATTTATTTAATATTTAGATAGGAGTGCTTTATATGTTATATCCCATTATGACAGAAACGAGGCAAGTAATTGATTTAAATGGTCTTTGGAGATTTAAATTGGATACAAATAATAAGTTACAAGAAGAACTTGCGTTAGAATCGATGGATGAAAAAGATAGTTATTCAATTTCAGTACCGTCTTCTTATAATGATTTATTTGAAACAGAGAGCATTAGAAATCATGTTGGATGGGTTTGGTATGAAAAAGAAGTGACTCTTCCAAAAAGATTATCAGAAGAAAGATTAGTTCTTCGTTTTGGATCTGCAACACATGAAGCAAAAGTTTTCTTTAATGGAAAGTTAATTAATCAACATAAAGGTGGGTTTACTCCATTTGAATCAGAAATTAATCAGTTTATAAAGGATGGAAGTAACAGAATTACAGTGGCCGTAAATAATATTATTGACGAAAGTACTTTACCTGTGGGTATTTACAAAGAAACGATACAGGAAAATGGAGACATAAAAAAAGAAAATTTGGTTAAT
The DNA here is from genome assembly GCF_051712165.1 of Enterococcus sp. DIV1420a. Taxonomy (NCBI): domain Bacteria; kingdom Bacillati; phylum Bacillota; class Bacilli; order Lactobacillales; family Enterococcaceae; genus Enterococcus; species Enterococcus sp. DIV1420a. The sequence goes on along the minus strand of NZ_JBIOOI010000001.1, from coordinate 1,097,891 downwards.
TTTGATTTTTTTAATTATGCAGGCATTAATAGGCCTGTTAAACTATATACAACCCCAAAAGACTATATAAATGATGTCGCTATTAATACAAAGATAATTGATTCAGATGCAGATGTAGAATTTAAAATCGATACAGAATGGACCGGCAAAATCTTAATAGTAATCTATGACGAAGAGGGGCAACTTATAGCAGAGGTTAAGGGAAAAGAAGGATTGATTCGACTTAAGAATCCAAGACTTTGGGAACCTCTAAATGCTTACCTATATAGCATGAGAATTAGTCTAATTAACGAAAATACTGTGATTGATACGTACACAGAAGAATTTGGTATTCGCAGTGTTTATGTTTCAAATGGTAAATTTTTGATTAATAATAAACCTTTTTACTTTAAAGGATTTGGTAAGCATGAGGATACGTATATTAATGGTCGTGGTTTGAATGAGGCAGTAAATATTAAAGATTTTAATTTAATGAAATGGATTGGTGCTAATTCATTTAGAACTTCACATTATCCTTATTCAGAAGAAATTATGCGGTTAGCAGACCGAGAAGGTATGGTAGTTATTGATGAAGTACCTGCAGTAGGATTGCATTTGAATTTCATGGCTACTTTGTTAGACGATAACGCAGAAAAACATGACACGTGGAAAGAAATACGGACAGAAAATGCTCACGAAGCAGCGATTAAGGAATTAGTAGAACGCGATAAGAATCATCCGAGTGTCGTAATGTGGTCTATTGCAAATGAACCAGATTCGGATTCTGAAGGTGCTAAAGAATACTTTGAACCTTTAGTTGAATTGACTAAAAAACTTGACCCTCAGAAGAGACCTGTTACAATCGTTACTTATTTAAAATCAACACCAGATATTTGTAAAGTAGGAGATATTGTGGATGTTTTATGTTTAAATCGCTATTATGGATGGTATGTTTCAGGTGGAGATCTAACACATGCAAAATATCTGTTGAAGAAAGAGCTAGATGGATGGATGAAGAGATGTCCTGATACTCCAATAATGTTTACAGAATATGGTGCAGATACAGTAGCTGGACTCCATGACACAGTACCAACAATGTTTACAGAAGAATATCAAGTAGCCTATTATGAAGCAAATCATGAGGTAATAGACAAATGTGATCATTTTGTTGGTGAGCAAGTGTGGAATTTTGCGGATTTTGCAACAAGTCAAGGGATTTTAAGAGTGCAAGGAAATAAGAAAGGAATCTTTACTAGAGATAGAAAACCTAAAATGATTGCTCACTATCTAAAGAAACGATGGTTATCAATACCAAATTTCAGTTATAAAAAATAATTTAGCTTTTATAAGAACATTCAAAAAAACGATTAGCCTAATCTAATCGTTTTTTGTTTTTTTATAGAAAGGTTTTCTGTTTAAAGAAGGATGATTATTTTTGTGTTTTTTTCTAGTTTTTTCGAAAAAAAGGGGCTTTCTGATTGTTGTATTAGTGGAAAGGGGAAAAAGGAGCATATTTATCATGCAACGAAACTACAACGAGAAATCTATACAATATCAATTTGATGCCTACTGTAAAAAAGTATTACGAAACGAAGCTAAGTCTATTAGGAAAAGAAACACTAAAATAAAAGATAATGAGGAACCATTGACTGTTTCAAATGATGGCAAGTACTCCCAAACTCATTTTGATGAGCAAGATGTCTATTTCTTATTTGGAATGGAAATATTAGTTTCAGATCAAAAGTTATCAGCAGCAATTGATCAATTATCGGATATAAAAAGGAAGATTATCCTACTTTATTATTTTGCAGGTTTTAACGATACTGAAATTGGTAAAATTCTCAATATGAGTACGAGTGGTATCTGGTATCAACGAACGAGGGCAGTTGAACAATTGAAAATGGGGTATGACCTATGGTAGATAAGTCAAAAAAACGGCAGTACTCATTAGTTCCACTATCCATTATTCTATCTGCTCTAGAAGAAGATCCAATTTCGATGAATATGATACTCAAACATTATCATAGTTATATAGCTAAGTTATGTTTAACAAATGGATTTAATGAGGTGGGTCAATTTATTACCTATGTGGATGAGTATATGCTAAGACAGCTAGAAATTAAATTAATAGAAGCGATCTTAAAATTTAAAATTAACTAACTAAAAAAATCCCCTTTCCACTTTTTCTGTTTAAAAGAATCTTCTAATAGTTAAGAGATTAGTGGATTCTTTTAGGTAGAAAACCTATTGATCATTGAAAACTAAATACATTCTATCAGTACGTTAACACTTCAAGGAGCATATTTTAGTTGCGCCATGATTTCTTACTATCAAGAAGGAGCAATAAACATTCTAAAATGATTTTTATAGTCAATAAAAAGCGATGATTTGAAGTTGGGATAATGATACTTCCGTAAAGTTCGCCGTAAACTTGGGGAGAGGTGAAATTCCTATGTGCTTTTGACAAAAGCAGCTGATTAAGAATTACTTCCATATGTTGATTTCAACATTTTTTCTATTATTTTTAAGACCAAATTCAGTGAGACAAATAGCATCATGTAAATTTAGTTTTTCTATTAAACGTTCTCCACTTTTTAGTTTTTTTATAGTACTCAAATTTAATCCTGTATGTTTAGAGATCTCATTTGCAGTATGGTTTTGTAAAGTTTCCCGGATTATTGTTATATTAGCAATTTCATTATTCATAATTATGTTCCTTTCTTATCAAAAAAATCAATGACTACAGTGGGCTTTTAGTAAAAAAAAGGGGTACTACAGTCTCTTTTGAAAACAAAAAAATACAGTATATACGTTTTCTAAATGCTAAGCACCAACGTTTACACTGTATTTAAGGGTTTGGCACCCAATGGGCTGTGAGGGGCTCGAACCCGCGACCCGATGATTAAGAGTCATCTGCTCTACCAACTGAGCTAACAGCCCAAATTTAATACTTTGTTATTCTAACACCTAAAATAAAAAAGTGCAATACTTATTATCAGAATTGGGAGTGAATTTTATGGATTTTCAAGATTATGAAAAAATATTTGAAAGTTATCCATCGATAATGAAAATTACTGATTTAACTAAAATGTTGAATATTGGAAAAAACAAAGCTTATGATTTGCTAAGAGATAGATCAATAGAACATATAAAAATTGGAACAAGATATAAAATTCCTAAAAAAGCTGTCATTGATTATATATTAAAAACACAAGATACAGGTAAAAAGCATGCTATAATAGAATAGTCAAAATTTTGCCGATATTTTCAGTTTAAGAGGAGAGATTGAATTGAAATTAAGAGCAAACATAATTGAAAAAAGAGGAACATTACAAGTAGTTGTATCTTACAAAGACTCTAACGGAAAAATTAGACAAAAGTGGAAAGATACAAAATTAAAAAAGAAAGGAAATAAAAAACGAGCAGAAAAAATTAGAGATGAATTTTTACTAGAATTGGAGAGTCAATTAGCTATGGAATGTGAATGTGCTAATCCCAATTTATTGTTTTATGACTATTTACTTAATTATTTGGAAGTGTCAAAAAAACAAGTAGCATTTAACACATATGTTGGGTATAAGCATTACGTCCATAATCGAATTTACAAGTTTTTCTATCCTAAAAAAATTAAACTAATTAGGTTAAAGCCTTATCATTTACAAGATTTTTATCAATATATGCTTAATGATGACTGTACAGCTAATACGGTTATTCATTATCACGCATTTATACGTAAAGCTCTTCAAGAGGCTTTTATTACAGAATTGATAAGTACAAATGTAGCAGATAAAGTAAGCAAGCCAAAAAAGAAACAATTTGTTTCGCAAGTTTATAATCAACAAGAAATCTTGGAATTACTTGATATTTTGTCAGAAGAAAAGCTCTATTTAGTAGTTCTTTTAACAGCATTTTATGGATTGCGAAGAAGTGAAGTTTTAGGATTAAAATGGTCTGCTATTGATTTTTTTAACAAAAAAATCGTGATCAACCATGTAATCATAGAAAATCCAGAGAATATGTCCCAGTTAATAAAGAAAGATCAAACAAAGAACTCTTCCAGCTATCGTACGTTGCCTTTGGTTGAAACGATTGAACGAGCATTAGTAAATCAAGCTAAATGGCAACAAGATAATCGTATTCTTTTAGGAGATGATTATATTTTAGAAGATAATGAGTACGTATTTACTATGGAGGATGGACGTTTGATGAAACCTCAATATGTAACACATCGTTTGAGTAAGTTGATTAAGAAAAATGGATTGAAAAAAATTCGATTTCATGACTTGCGTCATTCTAATGCTTCAATAATGTTAGATAGTGGGCAGAATATGAAATCCATTCAAGAATGGTTGGGACATGCATCATATTCGACAACTGCTAATTTATATACGCATTTAACCGCAGGAGTAAAAGATCGTGCAGCAGAAGCTTTAGAAAACGCATTTGGGTTTAAAGAATAAAAAAACAAGAAACAATATCTTTGTGGTATCGTTTCTTGTTTTTAGACTTTTTTTCGTTGGCAATTTGTTGGCAATATATTGCCAACAAAAAATTCACAAACTAAAAACCTATTTATAAAGCTTTATAAATCTTTTTTCACAAGCAGAGCATTTGGTTAAGAGTCAGATGCTCTAACCAACTGAGCTATGCCCCCGTTGTATAAAATGGCTTTTCAGCTACCTCAATATTGTAGCACTCCGCTATTATTTATACAAGAGGGAATTTTTTTCAGTTGTTATTCTTGTGAAGATTGTTCTTTTTTTACAGGACAAGCTGTTTGACAATCTTCACAACTTTCCCCTTTTTTGATTCGTCGATAGGTGATGATTCCTGCTGTTCCAAAAATTAAAATGGATAAAATAATTGTTGCCATCCGTTATTACCCTCTTTCTAAAGAAGTGATTGCTTGGACACTTTCTTTGCCTGGCTTTGGTTTTCTTATAAGGAAATAAAATCCAGCTAAAACAACACCCATCGCTAAAAAAGTCCCCAGAGTTAGTGTGCCTTTTTCGACTAACACATGGCCTAATTGATAAATCACAAAACTGACCATATAAGCCAAACCGCATTGATAACCAATGGCTCCTAATGTCCATTTGAGGTCTCCCATTTCACGACGAATTGCGCCAATTGCAGCAAAACAAGGTGCACATAATAAGTTAAAAGTTAAGAACGAATAGGCCGCGACTGGCGTAAAGGTGTGTTGCAGTGCGCCCCAGACTTCTACCCCGTTTTCAGAAACATCTTTCACATTGCCAAATAAAATACCTAAGGTACCAATAATATTTTCTTTCGCTATCAATCCTGTAATTGTGGCAACTGCCCCTTGCCAATTACCCCAGCCTAATGGGATAAATAGCACCGCCAACCCTTTACCTAGAAATGCTAGAATACTTTGACTTTCTGGAACGGGTTGAAACGTCACAGAATAATGTGACATGAACCAAATGAGAATACTGGAAACAAAAATAATCGTACCTGCTTTTTTTACAAATGAGCGACATCGTTCATAGGCATGCCGAACCACACTTCTAAGCTGTGGCAAATGATAGGCGGGAAGTTCCATAATGAATGGTGCTGGATCTCCCGAAAAATGCTTGGTCTTTTTTAAAGCAATTCCTGATAACACAATGGAAGCAACCCCTAAGAAATAAGCAGAGGGCGAGACCCAACTTTGGTTAGGAAAAAATGCACCTGCAATCAGAGCGATAATTGGCAACTTCGCCGAACATGGCATAAAAGTCGTGACCATAATAGTCATTCGCCGATCGCGTTCGTTTTCAATCGTTCGACTAGCCATCACGCCTGGGACCCCACAACCTGTCGCAATTAACATTGGAATAAACGACTTACCAGATAGGCCGAATTTCCGAAACAAGCGATCCATGACAAAGGCAATCCGGGCCATATAGCCACAATCTTCTAAAAAACCTAAACATAAAAACAGGACGGCCAGTTGTGGTAAAAATCCTAACACCGCCCCAACACCTGCAATGATCCCATCTAAAATTAAACTTTGCATCCATGGCGCTACTTGCCATTGCGCCAACCAATTTCCCACAAATTGAGGAACCCATTCCCCAAAAAAGACATCATTTAACCAGTCTGTCCCCATTGTACCAACCGTTTGAATAGATAAGTAATAGACCAACCACATCACAAACGCAAAGATTGGCAACGCCAACCACCGATTGGTTACCACTCGGTCAATCTTATCACTGTGAGTAAATGTCATTTCTGTTTTTTTCGTCGCACACAAAGCAATTAATCGAGCAATAAAGGCATAGCGTTCATTAATGATAATCGCTTCACTTTCATCTTGAAAGATTTTTTCAGTAATTTGAATGACTTCTTCAATTTCTTTTTCTTGAAAAGAACTCAATAATAATTGCTCTTTGGTTCGAACATCTCGTTCAAAAAGTTTTAAACTATACCAACGCTGTTGCGTTTCAGGAACAGTATTCCCTAAAATATCAACAATTTCAGCAAGTGCTGCTTCTAAGCGATTATCATAAGAAGGATAAATAACCTCTGTCTCTATGGCATTCGCTCGCTGCTTACTTTGTTTTAAAGCATGATCCAACCCACGATTCTTCAAAGCACTAATCTCAACAACAGGCACGCCTAAGCCATAACTTAACTTTTCACTATTCAATGTTTGGCCGTTTTTTTCCAACAAATCCATCATATTTAACGCACAAACAACCGGTAATCCAGTTTCAATTAATTGTGTTGTTAAATAAAGATTCCGTTCCAAATTGGTCACATCGAGAATATTCAAAATCACTGAAGGTTGGTCCTCCAAAAGATAATCTCGTGCCACAATTTCTTCAGGCGTATAAGGAGAAAGAGAGTAAATCCCTGGCAAATCTTGAATAATGAGTGTCTTATCTTTCTTTGCCACCCCCTCTTTGCGTTCCACAGTCACCCCTGGCCAGTTTCCAACATATTGGTTGGCTCCTGTTAACATATTGAACGTTGTCGTTTTACCGCTATTAGGGTTGCCGGCTAGTGCAATTTGCTGAGTCATTCGCTTTCCTCCTTTTCAACCAAGATTAGTTCCGCTTCACTTTTTCGTAACGTTAGTTCGTAGCCACGTACATTGATTTCAATTGGATCAGCTAAAGGAGCTACTTTGCGAATAAAAATTACTGTTCCTTTTGTTAAGCCCATGTCCATCAACCGACGTTTCACCGCTCCTTGTCCGTGGATACCTACTATTGTAGCGCGTTCTCCAACTTTCAAGGTATCTAAGGAGACCCAAACTTTCTCATTCGCCGAGCGCTCCTCCACATGAATCGCTTGTAAAATCGTATCTGTCAGCGCAATTCGACTATTATGTAATAAAACAATACCATTTTGATTCTGATAATTGACAAGGACAACTGCTTGGCCTGCAACGACACCTAAATTGTTCAGATGTTTCTTTGTCTGAATATCTGCTTGGACGCTTTCGACTGTATAGACTTTCCCAACTTCTGCCTGCGCTAACGTAATCATTTACTTTCCTCCATGTGAAAAAGTTTCAAACGAAAATGAGAATCGTTCTCAATTAAAAGAATACGCTTGCTTACACGGAAAGTCAATGAATTTCTGGATGTATCTCCTGTTTTCTTCTATTTTCCTTCTATATAGAGACACTTTTTTCAGGTTACTATTTTTGAAAAAAGTCAGCTCTTGTTTTTTATGTTACTAGCTACTATAAAATTCCACTCATTCAATAACAAATCCGCTTATTTTTTCTTCTTGTGCCTAACTCAAATGTCAACACAATATTTAGTGTTTTTTCACTAAATGTTCTCTTTCAAAATTTTAATTTTTTTGTTTGTCAAACACTGACCAATGTGTTTTTTCTCCTAAAAACGAGGATTCACGTGTTTTCATTTTTCTTTCAAAAACACAAAAACTAGTATTATGAGAAAAACGCACCACAATATATAGTGTTAAAGTGTTGACTTTTTTCTACATAGATTTATACTAGTCTATGTAGAAAAAAAGAGGAGGAACTTTCAATGAACGTAAAAATCTTTTCAAAAAATAACTGTATCCAATGTAAAATGGCGAAACGTTTCCTAAGTGAAAATAACATCGCTTTTGAAGAAATCAATATCGACGCACAACCAGATGCTATCGACTGGTTAAAAGAACAAGGGTTCCAAAGCGTACCGGTAATCACATCTGAAGCAACAACCGTTGTTGGCTTCCGTCCAGACCAATTAAAACAATTGGCTAGCTAAGATGAAACTTGTTTATTTTTCAGTCACCGGTCAAACAAGGCGCTTTATTAAAAAATTGGATTTGCCTGCTTATGAACTTGAGCCAGCGAATCCTTTTTTTGAAATAAATGAGCCTTTTATTCTTGTCATTCCTACCTATGATGCAGAAATTACAGAGGTAGTGAATGACTTTCTTGATTATAAAAGTAACCAAAAACTGTTAGTTGGTGTAGCTGGTGGGGGCAACCGTAATTTTGCTGAATTATTTGTCTATACCGCCAAAGATATTGCCCGCGATTACCACGTTCCGCTTCTATACTCCTTTGAGTTTAGCGGAACAGACGAAGACGTGGAGACCTTTAAGAAAGTAGTGGAAGAAATTGAGTCTAAAAGAAATTAAAGATGTCAGCTATTTCAAACTGAATAACGAGATTAACCGTCCTGTTGATGGTCAAATCCCTTTAAATAAAGATAAAGAAGCACTCGCAGCCTTCTTTAAAGAAAATGTAGAACCGAATACACGTAAATTCAGCTCTGCTGAAGAAAAAATCAACTTTTTAATGAAAGAAGATTTTATTGAAACTGAATTCATCAAAAAATATTCAATGGACTTTATTGAAAAATTATATGCTTTCTTAGATGAACAACATTTCCAATTCAAGTCTTTCATGGCGGCTTATAAATTTTATTCTCAATACGCTTTAAAGAACAACGCCGGAACAGAGTATTTAGAAACATATGAAGATCGAGTTGCCTTTAATGCCTTGTATTTTGCGGATGGCGATGAAGAGTTGGCTTTAACATTGGCGGATGAAATGATCCATCAACGGTATCAACCAGCCACACCTTCTTTCTTAAACGCTGGGCGTAAACGTCGAGGTGAATTGGTTTCTTGTTTCTTAGTTCAAGTAACAGATGATATGAACAGCATTGGGCGTTCAATTAATTCTGCCCTTCAATTATCACGAATCGGCGGCGGCGTAGGAATTACTCTTTCCAACTTACGTGAAGCGGGCGCACCAATCAAAGGTTATGATGGCGCAGCAAGTGGTGTTGTCCCTGTTATGAAATTATTTGAAGATAGCTTTAGCTACTCTAACCAACTAGGTCAACGTCAAGGTGCTGGTGTGGTTTATCTAAATGTCTTCCATCCAGATATTGAAATGTTCTTATCTGCTAAAAAAGAAAACGCTGATGAAAAAATCCGTGTAAAAACGTTGTCTCTTGGTGTTATTGTTCCAGATAAATTTTACGAATTAACACGTAACAACGAAGATATGTATTTATTTAGTCCTTATAGTGTGGAACGTGAATATGGTGTGCCTTATTCCTATGTAGATATTACCAAAGAATATGATAACCTAGTGGCCAATCCAAACATACGTAAACGTAAAATTAAAGCCCGTGACTTAGAAAATGAAATTTCTAAATTACAACAAGAATCTGGCTATCCTTATATCATCAATATTGATACAGCTAACAAAAACAATCCGATTGATGGCAAGATTATCATGAGTAACTTATGTTCTGAAATTCTTCAAGTTCAAACGCCTTCTGTTATTAATGGGAAACAAGAATATGAAGTTTTAGGAACAGATATTAGTTGTAACTTAGGTTCAACTAACATTGTTAATTTAATGGAAAGTCCTGACTTTGGAAAATCTGTCCGCGCTATGACGCGTGCGTTAACTTTTGTAACAGATGCTTCTGAAATTGATGTCGTGCCAACTATCCAAAATGGAAATCGTTTAAGCCATACAATCGGACTAGGCGCAATGGGCTTACACACCTTCTTCGCTAAAAATCATATGGAATACGGCTCTGAAGAATCATTAGACTTTACAGACATTTATTTCATGTTATTAAATTACTGGACTTTAATGGAAAGTAACCAAATTGCGAAAGAACGTAACCAAGTCTTCCATAATTTTGAAAAATCAGATTATGCTTCTGGTGCTTACTTCGATAAATATATTGAAGGCAACTTTACACCAAAATTTGATAAAGTGAAAGAAATCTTCAAAGACATTCAGATTCCAACGGCTGAAGATTGGGCTGCGTTACGCGATGCTGTGAAAAAAGATGGTCTTTATCATCAAAATCGTTTAGCCGTAGCGCCAAATGGTTCAATTTCATATATTAATGATACTAGTGCCAGCATTCATCCAATTACTCGCATGATTGAAGAACGTCAAGAGAAGAAAATTGGTAAGATTTACTATCCAGCGCCTTATTTAGCTAATGATACAATCCCTTACTATACTTCTGCTTACGACATGGATATGCGCAAAGTGATTGATGTCTACGCAACAGCGCAACAACACGTTGATCAAGGAATGAGTTTAACCTTGTTTATGCGTTCAGAAATCCCTGAAGGCTTGTATGAATGGAAAGAAACACCAAAACAAACAACCCGTGACTTAAACATTTTACGTCATTATGCGTTCAACAAAGGGATTAAATCAATTTACTATATTCGTACATTTACAGATGATGCTGAAGAAATTGGCAGCAATCAATGTGAGTCTTGCGTGATTTAATGAAAAGCACTTAAATAAGGCGTTCTGCTTGAGCGTCTTATTTTTTAGGAATGTTCTCTTTTTAAACAGGACATTTTCAGATATACTGGACAAAGAAGAACGGCTGCATGCTCCTATTTGGACTCTGTAGAACGTTTTAAGCGAAGAAACGAGACAACTAGTCAAACAGACTGCTGTCCCAGCATACAGGAGGAATAACCATGGCAACGTATTATGAAGCAATTAACTGGAACGCCATTGAAGACGTCATTGATAAATCCACTTGGGAAAAATTAACCGAACAATTTTGGTTAGATACACGGATTCCGTTATCCAATGACTTAGATGATTGGCGGACTCTTTCCGATTTAGAAAAAACTACTGTCGGCTACGTTTTCGGCGGTTTAACTTTATTAGATACTGTTCAATCAGAAAGCGGCATGGATCAACTGAGAAATGATGTGCGGACGCCCCATGAAGAAGCCGTCTTAAATAACATCCAATTCATGGAATCTGTCCATGCCAAAAGTTATTCTTCTATCTTCAGTACATTAAATACAAAAAAAGAGATTGATGATATTTTTGAGTGGACAAATACCAACAAACATCTGCAATATAAAGCAGAACGGATTAACGAAATTTATAAAAACGGTACTCCGTTAGAGAAAAAAATTGCTAGTGTATTTTTAGAAACGTTTTTATTCTATTCTGGGTTTTACACTCCTCTTTACTATTTAGGAAACAATAAACTAGCGAACGTCGCTGAAATTATTAAATTGATTATCCGTGATGAATCAGTGCACGGCACGTATATTGGCTATAAATTCCAATTAGGATTTAATGAATTACCAGAAGATGAGCAAGATAAACTAAAAGACTGGATGTATAATTTACTTTACGAATTGTACGAAAACGAAGAACGTTATACAGAAGAATTATATGATGACTTAGGTTGGACCGAAGAAGTAAAAACCTTTTTACGTTACAACGCCAACAAAGCTTTAATGAACTTAGGTATGGATCCCTTATTTGCGGATACAGCCAATGATGTGAACCCGATTGTAATGAATGGTATTTCGACAGGAACTAGCAACCATGACTTCTTCTCCCAAGTAGGAAATGGCTATTTACTAGGAACAGTTGAAGCCATGAAAGATGATGACTATCTTTACGGTTTAGATAAATAGCAAAAAGCTAGAAACGATCAACGTTTCTAGCTTTTTATTTTACCAACTTCCTGAGGCACCGCCACCGCCGAATGAGCCGCCACCGAATGAACCACCACTGCCGCTACCAGAACTACTATGATTAGACGGATTGTATTGTGAGTTTAAATAAGCATACGTCAAAACACTACCATCATAACTATATAAAGTATCTCCTACTAATAAACGCCCAAAAGATTGTTTTTTTGCATTTGGATATATACTTAGTAAAGAACCACGCTTTGTGGCACGTCTTATTTTCCCTTTTGTGGCAAATAACGTTGCTCCATTAAGATATAAACAATAAAAAGAAGTCTTTTTCATCTTATTTAATACTTTCTTTGTCTGTTCTGAGTTATTTAGGACAGCCTTTGTTGGTAAACAATTCAAATAATCTTGATACATTTTTTTAACAAGTTTTCTTGTTCTTAAAATTTGTAAAATATAAACAGCACAAATGAGCATCCCAGCAATACTTGCCATTAAAAGAACATTTCTTTTCGTTGTGTTAGTGTTTAACTCTGCTTGTATATTTGTTAATTCATTATCCACTTGTGCGGTTTTTGAATTGATTGCAGCCGATACTTGATCAATAATTTTATTGAGACCTGTATTATAATCCTCGTCTCTAAAAGCCTCTTTTACTTCTTCATTATTAATAATATCATCCGCATAGCTATCCGTTAAAATACTCTCTAAGCCATATCCAACTTCCAAGCGAGACTCGCGATCCTCAATTGCCATTAGAAAAACCACACCATTATTTTTTTCACGATCCCCTACACCTAATTGATTAGCAATCTTATTGCTGTAAGATTCAACAGATTCCCCACTAGGTAACGCAGGAACGGTAATAAGCATAAATTGTGCGCCATTCGCATTTTCCAACAATTGTTGATTCAATTGAAACATTTTCTGTTTAAGTTGATTTGAGACAATACCTGCATTATCTGAAACATAGATATTAGCATCATTAATGTTCAACTGCCCATTCGTTCCAGTAATTGTCACTAATTCATTTTCACCAGTTATTTCTTGTTTAGAAAAGTTATTTATTGTTGTCTGGGTTGACGCTTCAGTCATTTTCCCTGCTAAAATATCGTCTCTCTTTTTTTGTAAGGCATGTTGCTTCTCTCTCAGTGCAGTTTGTTTTGCTTCATAGGAGATTCCCTTTCCTTCATACCAAGCAGCCATTCCTAATATTAAAATCATACTTAAACTAATTACCACAACAATCGTTGTATTCCGCTGATGCTTTTTATAAAACAAACGAACTTTTTCTTGAATTTTTTCGACTTTTTTATCCAACCTTCCTCACTTCTTTCTTTTTAACCCAAATTTTCTACAAATTTTTTATTTAAATTCCACTTGTGGTACTTCTTTTCCCTGCTCTGTCGCAACATAGTTAGTTTTCTTCTCAAATCCTAAAAGTTTTGCAATTATTTTATCAGGGAATTTTGAAATCTGTTGGTTATATGTTTCAACAGCTTGTATATAGTTACGGCGTTCAACAGAAATTCGATTTTCAGATCCTTCTAATTGAGTCATTAAGGTTTTGACATTTTCAGAAGAAGCTAACTTTGGGTAATCTTCATTCAATACTGTAACAAAATTACCTAATCCTTTTTCAATTTGCTCATTTGCTTGCCCTTTTTCAGAAGAAGATTTTGCTCCTGCGTATGCTTTACGTGCTTCCGTTATTTCTTTTAAAACTTCTTTTTCTTGAGTCATACTGCCTTGAACACTACTGACAAGATTCGGAATTAAATCAGCCCGTCTTTGCATTACATTCTCTACTTGTGACCATTCTGCTTCGACTTTATTATCTAAAGTAATCAATTGATTATAAGCTTTCATCACAAATGCACCAATAATCACAACGACAACAACAATAATACTAAGAAATTTATTTTTTTTATTCATCTTACTTATCACCTTTCTTTCTAACTCGTAATACAATCATAACTCTTTTGTAATCTTTTTGAAATATTAAACTTAAAAAATCAGTCCTAGGTACTAGAAGAAAACCGCCATAAGCATTTTAACTTATAGCGGTTGTCATTAATTATAAATAGATGTTTCTACACATTAATCAATCGTAATTTTGTTACATTATTTGAAACAGATAGATCTTCGATAACATCGGCATACGTTAGGCCTTTAGGCAAATCAATAGTATAGATATTCGTATAGATTTTTGTATCATCCACCCAAGAAACATTGAAATTCACATCATAAATTTCAATATGTTTTTCTTCAAAATACTGATTAATAAATTCTTTGGTTTCTTGTTTATGTTGATAGCGAATTTCTAATTTTTTGATTGTTGGTACGTGAATAATTCGTTTGACAATGGTTAAGGCAAATAATACACCGATAAAACTTGTTAAGGCAATCGTATAGTAGCCCATGCCCACCGCGATCCCTAAACCAGCAACGGTCCATAGTGACGCTGCTGTCGTCAATCCGGTGACACTTTGTTTCGTTACAATGATGGTTCCAGCACCTAAAAAGCCGATTCCACTTACAACTTGTGCAATCAACCTTGCTTGATCTGAACGAATGACCCCCGTCAAAGCCGGATTAGCTAACGCATCTTTCAATGCATTGATTGCAATTTGCGACTGAATTAACGCAATAATAGCCGCGCCCATACAAACTAAAATGTGAGTGCGCATCCCTGCTGGGCGATTCTTATATTGTCTTTCAAAACCAATTGCGCCACCCATCACCATCGCTAGGACTAACCGTAAAATAATTTCTGGAATTGTTAGCTGTAACATCCTTTTCACCTCTTCTTCTATTACTTCCAGTATAACAAAAAAAGAACTTGAAACATAAGGAAATCCTTATGTTTCAAGTTCTTTTTCATCAACGATTATAATTTACTTGCAGCTGCATCATCAATGATTACAACAACATCTTGATGGTTTTGTAATGCACTTGCTGGCATGTCTGTTGTTACTGGTCCGTCAATCATTCCTTTAATGGCCTCTGCTTTTGCTTCGCCATAAGCCATTAAAATCATTTTTTTACCTTTCATGATTGAGCCAATCCCCATAGAAACAGCACGTGTTGGGACATCTTCTACTTTGTCAAAATAACGTTTGTTTGCGTTGATTGTTGATTCAGTCAACTCAACGACATGTGTTAAGCTATCTAGAGGTGTGCCTGGTTCGTTGAAACCAATATGTCCATTTTGACCAATACCTAAGATTTGGATATCTACTGGATGTGCATCAATAATTTTTTCATATTCTGCGGAAGCAGCATCTAAATCTTCTGCTTTACCATTTGGTACAAATGTTTCTTTAAATGGTTTTTTGTCAAATAAGTGTTTGTTCATGAAATAACGGTAACTTTGCTCATCTTCGCCACCTAAACCAACATATTCATCTAAGTTTACAGAAGTCATTTCTGTAAAGTCGACATCACTTGCTGTCATTTCTTTATATAATGTTTCTGGTGTACTACCTGTTGCTAAGCCTAAAACTTTCGCACCATTGTTCATACCTTCTTTAATTAATTCAAACGCTTTTTTGCCGCCTTCTTCTGCATTTGCTACACGGATAATTTGCATTTTGACACGCTCCTTACGGTTTATTTTGGTATAGTCCAATTATAACACCTTCTGAAAAAAATTTCTAGAATAAAAGAAAAAAACTTCTATTTCCATCAGAAATAGAAGTTTTCGAGCTTGTTTAACAGATTAATATTGTGGTGCGTTGGGATCCACATACGTATTTGGATCAGCATAAGCGTTTGGATCTGTGTACGTATTTGGGTCAACGTACGTATTCGGATCATAGGCTCCTTCTGCTGCTTGTTGCGTATTGCCGTTGTATTCTGTTTGTCCGGCTGTGGTGTCCGCTGTGCTACTCGAACTAGTAGAGCTATTGACACTTGAATCACCAGATTCACCAATCAGTGCAGTATCTGTAACAGCATAGCTAAACTGATTATAAAAGGCTAAATCTTTTTCACGTTCAGAAGCATGTTCTTTTAAACCAAGTTGTTTTCTAAGTGTTGTTTGTGTTTTGTATAAACTATTTGGATCTAGGACTTGATAATAAATATCATCAATAGTTGCACTGTATCCTTGTAATTGTTCAGAGTCAATTGTTTTAAAGGCAGACAAATATTTTGATTGGATGTCCATCATGTCATCCCAAGTTAAGTCTGTTTTTACATTGGCTTCAACAGCATCAAGAATTTTTCGATATTTTGAAACACCGTCAAAACTCATGACTTTGCGCACAATTTTCTCAACAACTTCTCGTTGGCGGCGTTGACGACCCACATCTCCTTCAGGATCTTCGTGACGCATCCGCGCATAAGCCAAACCTGTCGTGCCATCTAACTTGATTTTACCTGCTGGAACAGTAATACCGTCCAACGTAAATTCACCAATCGTATTATCTACTTCAATACCGCCTACCGCATCAATCAGGTCTTTTAACCCTTTCATATTGATGGATACATAATGATGGATGGGAATATCCAGTAATTCTTGGACTGTATTAATCGCCATTTCGGCGCCACCAAATGCATAGGCATGGTTCAATTTGTCTTGTGTGTCATTTCCAACAATATCTGTTAGAATATCTCTATCCAAACTGATCATTGTGGACTTGTTTTCTTTCGGGTTGATGGTTACAACCATTGTAGTATCTGAACGACCTTGTTCTGTTCGGCCTAAATCGCCTGTGTCAATCCCCATTAAAAGAACAGAGAATGGTTCTTGCGCATCAATATTGGCCGTGGCTCCTTTATTGGACTTACGGTTAACTGATTGATAGATCCCATTAATTGTTGAATTGGCATCTGAATACATCTTAATCCCGTAAGCACATACCCCAGCTACTACCACTAGCAAGACGCTCAAGAAGCCCAGTACTACTTTTTTCCATAGTTTCATAAGACACTTCCTCGTTTATCTAAGAATAATTCTTAATTCATGCCCTTTATTTTCTCATAGTTTGCTTATTCAAGCAATATTTTTTATTTTTTGGAACAAGAACTTAACACAATTGTAAAATAAAAGAGCGCTTTATCAAGGAACAATTGTTATTTTTGAGAAAGTGTTTGCAGAAATTCTTGATAATGTTTCTGTTCATTCGTTTCAGTGATAGTTATTTTCTCAAATGCACCATTTAGTAAATCAGTCAGTGATCCTTCAATCAAATGCGTAATCGTGGCATTCCCAATTAATTCCATCCAATAACTGCCATCAGACGTTTCGTGGACGACTGTTTTCACCATACCTCCAGCATTTTTGACGGTTATTTCTTCATAAAAAACACCATCTTTCAATAACGTATAAAGTAAACTACTTGCGCACATAGCTGTCCCACAAGCACTTGTAAAACCTACACCACGTTCATACGTTCGAACAAATAGTTGATTTTTGCCAAGAATTTCAACAAAACTCACATTTATCCCTTCTGGAAAATATGGATTTTCATTATTTACATAGGTAGCGATTCGTTCAAATTCTGGACCATTTAAGGTTTCGTGATCCACAAATGCTACAAGGTGCGGATTAGGCACTGCTACCGCTGTAAAGCGAATGGTGTTAGATAAGGCTGGTACGATTTCATCAATTAATGTTTGGACCCCTAAATGCATTGGGATAGTGACTGCTTCAAAACTTACTGGTGAAATTTCCACTTGGTAAGTCGCTACTTCTTCAGCTAAATTGGGGGCTTGACGTACTTTCAAATCTGCAAACATTGTTTCAACTGTAAATGATTTTTCTTGGTTTTTTTCAGATAAATAACGGGCAACCGTACGCAAGCCGTTCCCGCACATGCTTGCTTCACTACCATCGCTGTTAATCACTCGCATTCTAGCATTGGACGTGCCGTGAGTCCCTTCTCCTACCAAAAGTAACCCATCTGCTCCCGCCAATAATCCTGTTTCCCGCGAACATAACTGGATGCGCAATTGCTCAATTTCCTCAGCGGTTAAAGAACGCTCAAACTGTGTTTCATCCAATAAAAAGAAATCATTTTCTGACCCGTGTACTTTTTGCATCATAACATTCATTTTTTTAGCTCCTTCTTTATGTATCCGTTATCTTTCCCTACTTACTTTAGTATGCCATAAACGAACAACTATTTCGACCCTGGATTTGTAAAAGGAAAGAGTCAAATGACGGCTGTCATTTGACTCTTTCCTTCACAATTGGCAAACTTATTTTGCTGCTGCAAAAAGTTCGTTTACTTTATCCCAGTTAACAACGTTCCAGAATGCTTCAATGTAATCTGGACGAACGTTTTTATATTTTAAGTAATACGCATGTTCCCAAACGTCAAGACCTAAAACAGGTGTTTGGCCATCCATTAATGGTGAATCTTGGTTTGGTGTTGAAGTGATTTCTAATTTACCGTTATTCACAACTAACCAAGCCCAACCTGAACCAAAGCGGCCAGTTGCAGCTGTTTTGAAAGCAGCTTTCATTTCATCAAAGCTACCAAATGTTTCATCGATTGCTTCTTTAATAGCGCCAGTTGGTTGACCACCAGCATTTGGTGCCATAATTTCCCAGAAGAATGTATGGTTTGCGTGACCGCCACCATTGTTACGAACGGCTGTGCGGATATCTTCAGGAATAGCATTCATATCTGAAATTAGGTCTTCTACAGATTTTTCGCCTAATTCTGGATGTTTTTCAATCGCTGCGTTTAAGTTAGTCACATAAGTGTTGTGGTGTTTATCATGGTGTAAGTGCATTGTTTCCACGTCAATGTAAGGTTCTAATGCATCATAAGCATATGGTAATTCTGGTAATGTATAAGTCATTTTTTAAATCCCCCTATTTTTTAGTATGTAACATACGTCTTTCATACAACTATTATGATAACAGAGTGAACCGCTTTCTACAAAATAGTTTGCTTGCCAAAAGAAAAGTTTTACAAAAGAGGGAGATTACCTTGTGTTTCCCTCATAAATTCGCTAGAATGACCTGTAGAAGAACGATGTGAGGAGTAAATAAATGAATACATTGCAATTATTTAAGCAGGCCTTTTTTTCAGTTTCAGAATTACGGCATGCGAAAAAAATGGCGTTTTGGAAAGTAATTCTCTATGCTGTTTTTTTAAGTGCTATTTTAGCACTACCTATTACCAAACAAGTCTTTTCTGTGCTACAAGAGGTGCAACAAGATGGCCAAAAAATTGCAGAAAAGTTGCCTGACTTTTCTATTGAAAATGGCACGTTGCAAACAAAGGCCAAAGAATCTGGCTTTATTTATCAAACCGACTCGATTATTTTTACGTTTGATCCAGATGGAAAGCGTACAGCCGCTGATGTCCAAAAAGATTTAATTGGTAATGCGTTTGGTTTGGCTTTTTTACAAGATGAATTTGTAGTCGCCTTACCAAATTCAGGCGCAACTGAATCAATTCTAGGCACCGACCAATTTATCTTCCCCTATAGTAAAGGAACCTTAGATGGCGTTAACGCTCAGAGTATCAAGACTGCGCTAAGTGAAGCAGCGATCCCCTGGTGGACAAAACTTATTGTCTTTTTAGTGGCTATCTACCCTGTTCTAATCGGTTTAGTTTTAGACTTACTGATTGCCGCTATCGGTGCATCTCTCTATTCAAAATTACGTTTTTATTCTTTACGTTTGATTGATTGTTTAAAAATTATTACGTATTGTGCTACCGTGCCAGTTATCTTAAGTGCTATTTTAAACTTCGTAAATCCGATGTTTAACGATGGCATCCTAGTTATTTTACTGAGTCTATTCTTTTTCTTTGTCACAACCAAAAACGAACCACGGAATATCCCTGGTTCTTAAAAAAAGGTGTTGTCTTTGAGACAACACCTTTTTGCTATTCTTCAAATTCTTCTTCATCTGTTAATTCAGGTAAGTCAATCGTGGTCACCGCAGATTGGCCAATTTGCGTTAAATATGCAGCTAATTCATCCACATTTTCCACAGGTGAGACGGCTGCTTCAATTGCCATTGCTAAATTAAGTCCAGCGACTACTCGCAATTGCGGATAAGTGCCCATGGCCATCATAGCCACATTACAAGGTGTTCCTCCTTTTAAATCAGCTAATACAAGCGTCGGGACATTGCCAGCTTCTTTTAAGATTGCTGCCAGTTTTGCTTGCGTGCCGCTCAAGCCATCTTCTGCGGTCATTGACACAATCGCAGCATCTGCTAATTCCCCGACAATCATTTGAGTAGAAGCTAAGGTTTCTTCTGCCATCCGTCCATGGCTCATTAAAATTAATTTTGGTTTCATCATATCCTCCTAAAAATACTGCTGATAAATTTTTGTTCGTGCTTTCAGAAAGCCACGTTCTTCACGAGTGGGATGAATCCGATTCGTCAACAAAATTAGGGCTTCTTTGGTCTCTTTTTTCATACCAATCGCCGTTCCAGTAAAGCCAGTATGATACAAATAGTCTGCCCCTGCTTGCGTCTTTTTCACTTCCCAACCAAATGTACGTCCCCCTTGATTCATAGACCAGAGAGCAGTGAACATTTTTTCAGAAAATAATGGTTTGCCAGACGGGTAGCGATTGTTCATAAAACACTGAACAAAAGTGAGTAAATCTGGTAAAGTTGCAAATAACCCTGCACTGCCAATTGGCGCTTTCAGTTGATAGGCTTTCGAATCGTGGACCACTCCCTGAATAACGCCGCGTTGTTTTGTAATCTCTGTGGGCACTGCCTGGGCAAAATCGCTGACCGTAAAACTTGTATGCTGTAGGTTCATTGGTTGAAATAAGTATGTTTGAAAGCTCTCTTCTAATGAGCAGCGATCCAATACTTGAATAATTTCTCCCAATAAGTAATACCCTAAATCAGAATAAGTGGTTTTCCCTCGTTCAGATAACGAATGCGTTAAAATGATTTCTTGCAAGCTTTTTTTTGTGACATTTTTCTTATCGACAACATCAGCTGGCAGTCCGCTCTGATGCAGTAGAAGCTCCCCAATCGAACAAGATAGTCCTTGATAATCAGGTAGGATTTCCCCCACAGTGGTTGAAAAAGTAAGCTGATTTGTATCGATTAATTGTAACATTCGATTTGTTGTCCCAAAAACTTTCGTTAAGGACGCTAAATCATACAGGCTAGCTGATGAAACCTTTTGTCTTGCAAATGGACCAGTATTACCTAAAAAGCCCGTATACTGTTCTGATAAGCTATCTTCTGTGATCGTCCCCCAAGCGACACCCGGAACGACTTGCTGATTAATCAGTCTCTGAATTGTTTCTTGAATTGCGATTTGATTCATTGTTCACCACTTCTATGCTAAAACTTCTGAAATCCGTCCGTCATGTTCTGCTAATAGTTGTTTGGCTTTTTGAAAATCAACGTGGGCTTTCGCCATTACAATGGCTGGTGCCACTTCTAGCTGTGCTGCCTCCAAGTATTCTTTGGCTTGCGATTCCTCGATTTCTGCTGCTTCTTTAATGATATTCGTGGCACGTTGCATTAATTTTTCGTTCGTTGGTTGTACGTTGACCATCAAATTTTGATAGATATTCCCTACTTTAACCATAATTCCTGTTGAAAACATATTTAAAACCATTTTCTGTGCTGAACCCGCTTTCATTCTAGTTGACCCTGTAATGACTTCCGGTCCTACAATTGGCGCAATCCCAATTTCCGCCAATTGATTCATCGGACTTTGATTATTACAGGTAACTGAAATGGTTAGAGCGCCCACTTTTTTTCCGTATTCAATTGCGGAAACAGCATATGGTGTCCGACCACTAGCAGCAATCGCAATTACGACATCTCGGGCAGTCAATTGATGTTGTGTTAAATCTTCGATAGCTAATTCTTTCGAGTCTTCAGCGCCTTCAATTGCTTGATACATTGCTTTTTCACCACCAGCTAAAATACCAAATGCGCGTTCTGGCGACACACTATATGTGGGCGTTAATTCAATCGCATCCAAAGCACCTAAACGTCCAGACGTTCCTGCACCACAATAGATTAAACGGCCCCCTTTTTTAAATCGTTCTGCCGCTGCATCAATTGCTGCAGCAATCTGCGGAAGCACCTTTTCAATTGCTTGTGCTACCTTTTGGTCTTCTTGATTTATTAAAGTTACCATTTCTAATGTTGACACTTGGTCAATCTTTTTAGTCGCTTCATTTCTGGCTTCTGTCGTTAATCCTTCTAAGTTCATTTGCTTGCACACCCCTACTTCTCTTTTAGACGGCTGACAAGTTGACTCGTTTCAATCATATTGCGTTCAATTTCTGTGTCTAAATCATCTTGAATTGAACCTAAATACAGAACATCGCCAATTGCCATTGACGAAGCAATCGATGAAATAGCCCCAACTCGAATGAGGTGCTCATTATTGGGGACTAAAAGAACTTCATCGCTCAATGATCGCACGTTTTCTCCATCGTTACTGGTAATAAAAATAACCGTTGCGCCTCTATTTTTGGCAATTTCACAGGCGATTAAGGCTTCTTTTGTCAAACCACTATAGGAGACCGTGATCAAAATGTCTTGTGCCGTTGCATAATTTAAAAACTCCAACATCATGTGACTATCATAATTAAAAATTGCTTGGCGACCAGCGCGGTTAAACTTGTGATAAAGATTATAAGTCGTTAAAGAAGAGGCACCAATTCCAACCAAATGAATTTTTTCCGCTTTTTTAACATGCGCGATTGCTCGTTCCAAGGCTTGTTTATCCACTGTATAAAATAAATCCTCAATCGTAGCATTTAATAAAGATTCCACTTTCATACAAATAGTATCCACCGAATCATCCGCCGCTACAATTGGATCAATATCTTTTTTACCGTTACTGGCAGCTTGTACCGCTGCAATGGATAGTTTTAACTCTTCCCAGCTGTCAAACCCTAATTGTTTAGAAAAACGGGTAACTGATGCTGGAGAAGTTTCGCTATTGCTAGCAATTTCGTTTGCTGTTAATGAGAGAAGACGGGTCGGATCCTTCAGTATATAGTCTGCGATTCTCTTATTTACTTTGGAAAAGTCCTTATATTTTTGTCTGATTGAACGGATTGGCTCCATCTTCTCATCTCCATTTCTATTTTATGAAAGTTAAAATTGCTTCGTTTGGTTCAGAAGGGATCATCTGTGCGGTAATAGTCACCCCATTATCTGTTAAACGACGAACGGTTTGAATATCTTCATCGGTTAATGCAACAGATTTTTTAATTGCTCGACTGCCTTCTTTTTGAGAAATATTGCCGACATTGAAGCTCTGCAACGGAACACCGCCATCAATTAAAGCCGCCATATCTGCAATGTCTTTCGTAATTAAAAAGACTTTTTCTTCATCATAATTGCCTGCTAAAATTTTTTCAATCGCTTTACGTTTTGATAAAATGGATAATTTAACTCCTGCAGGCTTAGCCATTTTTAAGGCACCAATTTGTAATTGATCTTTGACAGCGGCATCATTTACTACCATGATTCTTTGTGCGCCAACCGTATTCGTCCAAACAGTTGCAACTTGTCCGTGAATTAAACGCTCATCTACTCTTGCATGTACAATTGTCATAATAAATCTCTCCTATTATATACTATTTTTTTAAAATAAACCGCCAACCCAAGCCAACATTGGTTGTAAATTGCCTAAAACCATGCCAATTAAAATTAAAACAAAGATTAGCCGTGTTGAATTCATTTTCTTTTTCCCTAGTAACCAATAGGATAAAAGAACAATCCCTAAAGGAATTAATGCGGGTAAAATTTTATCCAACATTTCTTGAACAGATAATGTTACATCTCCCATTTTATAAGTTAAATCTAATTTGTAAGTAATTACCGAAGGAATCAAACCGCCGACCACCGTTAACCCTAAAATAGCTGCACCTTGCGTAAACAATTTCATTTTATCCGCAAATTCTGTCGCAATTTTTTTCCCTTGATGGTAACCAATCCAAGTGAATTTATAGCGAACCCATAGGACCACTGCTCCGGCAATTAACGGGATCAGTAACCCAACAACCTGGCCCCCTTGCGCCATGTAAGCTGCAATCGAAAAAACAATCGCACGATAAATCGCGATAAAAATGGTATCACCAACACCAGCAAACGGACCCATTAGACCTGTTTTCAAACCAGTAATGGCCGTTTCATCTTCAATGCCGACTTCTTCTTCCAAAGCCATATCAGCTCCGACAATTAAGTGCGACATGGCTGGCGTTGTATTCATAAAGCCAAGATGTGTCTTCAAGGCTTTCTTCATAGCTACTGGATCTTCACTGTATAGTCGCTTTAATGCAGGCATCATCACCCAAGCGTAACCAAGTCCTTGCATTTTTTCATAGTTCCAGCCCCACTGATAGCCAAAAAGATTACGGACGTAAACTTTATTAATATCCTTTTTTGTTAATTTGTTAGTCATCAATCTCAACCTCCTCATCATCTTCGTAAATAACCGTGCCACTTGTTGTAGCTGCGCCGCCTTTGTTATGATTCATCACATAAATCGCTGCTAAAGCCAAGCCAACCAGTGCGACACCTAAAACTGAGAAGAATTGGGCCCCATAAGCAAGTAACACGAACCCAATAATAAAATAGGGCCAGTATGTTTTAATTGGTAAGTAACGCATTAAAATAGCAATCCCCATCGCTGGTAAAATAGCGCCTGCTGCTTTTAACCCATTCATCACCCAAATAGGAATCCAATTATTGATAGCGTTTACAACTTGTTCACCAAAAGCTAGGCCAATAAAAACTGGGATGACACGAGAAATCGTCCAAGGAAAAATTCCTAAAACATTGCAACGCTCGACCCCTTTATAATTGCCTTCTTCCGCATAGCGATCTGCTTTGTGTTGGAAAAACGTATTAGCCATTCTGCCTAAAATATCTAGTTGTGTTAATAATAACCCAATCGGAACCGCAACTCCGATACCATACTCTGCCCCTTTCCCTGAAATGATTGCATAAGCCGTTCCCATAATGGCCCCCGAAAGAAAGTCTGGGACTGTTGCTCCTCCATAAGTCGCTACACCTAATGTCATCAATTGAAGCGTTGCCCCAATCATCAAACCTGTTTGAACATCCCCTAAGACTAGGCCAGTAAACGTTGCAGCAAACAATGGTGTATATGGACCAATCTGAATAGAAATTTGGTCAAGTACACCAACAACTGTGTAAAGACATAAAATCAAAATAATACCAATCGATACTGTCATGCTTTCTCATCCTCCTTGAATGCGTTTTCTTTTTTGTATTTGTAGAATACCATTAAAGAAATATCATTTCAAGTTCTTTTTAAAAATATTTTTAAATGAAATTACATTTCTTATATAATTTTTGTGCTATACTAAAAGAAAACGGTTTAGGAGTGATTATGTGCGGGTTTTGCTGATTTATTTCATAACTATTTTTCTATCCAATACAGTTGGGGCGCTCTCTGGGATGGGTGGAGGCGTCATTATTAAGCCTGTTTTGGATTTTCTTGGGTTCCATTCGTTAAATAGTATTGCGTTCTATTCAAGTGTCGCTGTTTTTGTCATGTCCATTTCTTCGACTTATAAACAGTATCAAAATGGTGTCCAAATTGAATGGAAAAAAGCCGCGAGTATTTCGTTTGGTTCCTTAGTCGGCGGCATGTTAGGTGATTTACTTCTTAATCAGGCGATTGCACTAGCGCCAAATGAAGAAAAAGTACAACTAATCCAATATATCATCATGTTGCTGACCTTGGTTTTGGTTCTTCTCTACAATCAATTTTCCAACTGGCACTTACACCTCAACGGATTGAGCATTTTTCTGATTGTTGGATTAGGCTTAGGGATTCTGTCAACCTTTTTAGGCATCGGTGGCGGTCCCATTAATGTAGCTTGCCTTATTCTCTTTTTTGGAATGGATATCAAATCAGCAACTGTCTATTCCATCATTACTATTTTTTTCTCCCAACTC
Organism: Enterococcus sp. DIV1420a; assembly: GCF_051712165.1. Taxonomy (NCBI): domain Bacteria; kingdom Bacillati; phylum Bacillota; class Bacilli; order Lactobacillales; family Enterococcaceae; genus Enterococcus; species Enterococcus sp. DIV1420a. The sequence continues at coordinate 1,072,075 of NZ_JBIOOI010000001.1, read as the reverse complement.
GCCAAACTTGGCAATATCGGCTTGACCACAGGGTTTGCGGTTTTTGATTTGACAATGCTTTGGGCTATTATTCCTGCCGCTTTATTCGGTGGTTATGTCGGAGGTCTTTTCAGTAAAAAATTATCCCAACAACGGGTCGCCCAAATTTATAGTTTAGTTGTTTTTTTAGTTATTTTGTTAAATATGTATAATTTGTGGACTGTTATCTAAAAAAGAAGCGCTTTGTCGTATAGACAAAACGCTTCTTTTTTAATTAAATCACTGTTAATTTAACATCTATATTATTTCTTGTTGCTTTAGAATATGGGCAAATTTCGTGGGCTTTTTTAACAAGTTCTTCTGCTTTAGCTTGATCTACCCCATCAATATGAACTTCTAATTCAGCACCAACGCTAAATCCATCTTCTCCTTGGAATAAGGATACACGTGCAGTTACTGTACTTTTACCTTCGACTTTTTCTTGATCCATCACTAATTCTAATGCACCGTTAAAACAAGCACTGTAAGCCGCTGCGAATAATTGTTCTGGATTTGTTGTATTTTCTTTCTTAACACCTGGCGAAGCAACCGCATAAGAAAATGATTTATCCGGTGAGTGAACTTCTCCTGCACGTCCACCCGTATTAATGATAGTTGTTTCATAGATTTTTTTCATGTAAATTCCTCTCCTTTGTAAAGTTTTACACTTCTGAGAACTTGTTACTTACATAATTATTGTAGGAAACTTTGCCAGATACAGCAAACGTTGTGCTTGTGAATAATAAAAAATAACATTTAACGTTGTATTTTTGACGTAGAAAAAGAACCCATTCTATGATAGGATAAAGTGAACTTGTACATTTGTACACAAACTATTTTACAAAGGAGACTTTCCCTTGACACACTTACTTGATTATCAACCATTAAACCTCTATACAAACTATCAAGAAGCCGCAGAAAAAACACCAACTGTTCCAATTATTTTTGATGAATCTTTGCCTGCTTTTCCTGCACTTGGCTTAGAAACAACTTATGGTGAAAGCCATCAAGAAATTTTGAAACGGGCATATCAATTAGCCACTTTAGGTGTAAAAAAAGGCGACAAAATTATTATTTATAAAAGTCCTAAATTCGACACGTATTTACTAGCTGTTGCAGCCTCATATCTAGCAGCCGTTCCTGTAATGGTTTCATACCATTTACCTTTTGAAACAATTGAAGTATTCGTTGATCGTTTAGAAGATCCTTATATTTTATTTGATGATGTGACTGCTGAAAAAGTTCAAGCTGTTCGTAATAGCTCTGCCAATAAAAAACTTTCGGTTGCTTCTCTTTTAGAAGCTGATGCCACGGAAGTTCCTCAAGACGAACTGACTAAAGACGAAATTGCCTACATGACCCACACCTCTGGAACAACAGGTATTCCTAAACTTATCTGTCATTCCAATCACTCTATGGGTTGGCGTACAAAATGGCAAAAAACCATTTTTACAAAAATTGCTGAAAAGAAATTAGTTGGCTTTCATATTTCGCCAGTTCATTCTCGTTTTAACATTGGCGTGTCTTCTTTAATGGCCATGGGCTTCCCTATGATGCCTTTAGCAAATGCTTCGAGCGAAAAAGTCGCTGAAATGTTCAGCACCTATCAACCAATCGCTGTAGAAACACACCCCAATAACTTCGTTCAATGGGTTCGTTTGGCCAAAGAAAAACCTGAAGCTTTCGCTAGTGTCCATTATTATCATTCTACTTTTGATGCAATTAACAACGCTACAATGGTGGCTTTCTTAAAAGCATCTGCTGCCAATGAACCAATTTTCCTACAAGTTTATGGACAAAGTGAATGCGGGCCAATGATCTTACGAGCGCATACTTTAGAATCCCTAAAAGATTCAGATGCTCGTGACATGGGCGTTGGTTTAGAGGATTTAACACAAGCTCGAATTACCGATGAAAAAGGACAAGTTTTACCTGCGATGACGGACGGCCATATCCAATTCTTATCAAAAGGACGGGCCTTAACATATTACAAAGAAGATGCCCGCTTTGCAGAAAATGTCTATGGCGAATGGTGGGACAGCGGCGATTACGGAATGTTAGATGAACGCGGCCACTTATTCTTGAAAGATCGCCAAGTAGATCTAATTGAAAACATCGACAGTAATTTAGCTATTGAAGATCATTTATTGGATGCATTAGATTTCTTAGAAGAAGTGATTATTGTCCGTGGCAAAGAAAATGAACCTCAGCCAATTTTAGCGGTTGTCCCTGGGGAAGAAATGGATTGGGACGCTTGGTGGACACAAGTAGCCGATTTACCACATTTAAACGAACCTATCATTATGGCTTTTGACGAAATCCCTCACACAGCTACTATGAAAGTGCAACGTTTACAACTAGAAAAATGGTTAAAAGAACAATAAAATAAAATTCTTTGTTAAACAGTGTTGGTCAAAAGAACGTTTAGACCAGCGTTGGAGCAAGTGGAGCAGAAAGCTAAAAAGTTAACTCGTTGTAGGTTATCTTAAGCTTTAAAAAGAGGGGTAGTCGTCGTTTTGACGGCTGCTCCTCTTTCTTTTGCATACCGTTAATTAAATCCTTTTTGTGAAGAGCTTGACATGGGATGGTTCCCACAAATTATACTTAGCTTATTCAAAGAATGGAGTGAGCAAGTATGAAAATTTTAATTAAACAAGATTTCGACACGATGAGCGAATGGGCAAAAATGTTACTTCTAAGCACGATGAGCCAAGATAAACGAGTGAATTTATCAATTACCGCTGGTAAAACGCCAGCACTTGTTTACCAAAAATTAGCCTCGATTGTGAAAAATTCATCTGACTTTGATAATGTTCATTATTATAACTTTGATGAAATCCCCGTTCCTCATCAAAAGGAAGGCATTACTCTGACAGATTTGCGGACGCTGTATTTGACACCTGCGGAAATATCCGAGCAAAACATCCATCCATTAACTGTGGAAAACTTTCAACAACAAGAACAACGGATTGCTGACGCAGGCGGCTTAGATTTGATGTTAATTGGCTTAGGAGCAGATGGTCATTTTTGTGGGAACATGCCCACTACCACTCATTTTAAAAATGAAACCTATCAAGTGACCGTCACTGGTTCAGAGCCTTGGTTTGTTCCTGAAATGATGCAGCCAGGCATGACCTTTGTTACGATGGGGCCAGCCAGCATCATGAAAGTTAAGCACCTTGTCCTAATTGTAAATGGTGAACAAAAAGCTCAGATGGTCAAACAAGTGCTCCAAGGACCTGTCACAGAAACGTATCCTGCTTCTATTCTTCAACTCCACCCAAATTTAACGGTTCTCTTGGATGAAGCCGCAGCGAGTCAATTAGAAAAATAAAAAATTGCGCCTATATTATGCTTCTCTGCATAGTCATAGGCGCAATTTTGTTATCATTACATGATTTTTTGATACTGACTGTATTTTAGCAAATTCGTCTGGGAAAGTGTAACACCAATACCAAGTCCCTGAGGCACGGTCATTGTCCCTTTCTCTAAAACAAAAGGTTCAGTGATGATATCTTCATAAAAATAGCGTTCCGTGGCTGAAATATCACCTGGAAAGGAAAAGGTAGGCTGTGACGCAAATTGCAAATTCAATGCGCGACCAACACCAGACTCAAACATACCACCTAACCAAACCAATAAATCATTTTCTTGGCAAAATGTGGCAATCTTCAACGCCTCGTGAATCCCACCTACACGAGGAATCTTCAAATTGATACTACGGCAACTGCCCAATGCTAACGCCACTTGGCAGTCTTTGAGACTACGAATATTTTCATCCAAACAAATTCTTGTCTTCAGTTCTCTTTGTAATTGTGCGTGATCTAAAAAATCATCTGCAGCAAAAGGCTGTTCAATCATCGCTAATTGATAGTGATCTAAACGTTGTAATTGAGGCAAATCAGCCAATGTATACGCTGAATTGGCATCGACCATTAAAGGCAAGTTAGGAAAATGCTGACGAATCAAAGCAACGGGTTCCACATCATAACCGGGACGAATTTTCAGCTTCACTCGTTGATACCCTTTTTCTACAGCTAACTGAACTTGTTTAAGTAATTGAGGTAAGTCTTCTTGAATCCCTAAACTAATCCCTACAGGAATTTTCCTCCGCGTTGGTCCAAAAAATTCAGTTAAACTCTTCTGTTGCCGTTTGGCATATAAATCCCAGATGGCAGTTTCTAACGCAGCTTTTCCCATCCAATGTCCTTTAACTTCTTCAAAAATTGTTGAAACCTCTTGCGGCTGTTCAAGCGCTCCTGTTAAAAGTAACGGAATTAAATGCTGTTGGATGATGAAGCGTTCGGTTACCAACGTTTCTTGCACATAATCAGGTTGCTCAAAAGCCACTAATTCGCCAAACCCTTGATTTCCTTGCTCATCCGTTATTACAAATAGATCAAACGCTTTTTCTTCCAGGCGACCATAGCTCGTGACAAACGGCGTTTTTAAAGGCAAACGAACCTGATAGGTTTCAATTGATTGAATGTTCATTCAGATGGCTCCTTCCAATAACGCTGTCACCTTTTCATAGAAAATCGTTGGTTGTTCCAAATGGATACAATGTCCTGCTTCAGGAAAAATTGTCAGCCTCAACAACGGTTGACGTGCCTGCATTTTTTTCGCAATCCCAATAAATTTTTGATCTTCGCCGCCTACCAATAAATCGGTAGGAATCGGCTGCAATTCTGCTAGACGTTCCCAGTAACTCTCTTGCGCTCCTGTACCCATATACCACAAACTACTAGCCAACCCAAAGGCCGATTGGCTCAAACGTTCCTGACGAATGGCCATTTGCTGTGCCACAGACAAGGCTTTTTGCGTTTGAAATAACGGTAATTCTTGCCAAAAATCAATAAAATCCACCAGCGGTTCCTCTAAGAGACGTTCCGCCAAACGATGATCTTGACAGATACGAGTCTGACGTTCTGCGGCGGTGGCCAAACCTGGTGATCCACTTTCCAATAAAAGATGCTGTACCTTTTGTGGATAATGTAATGCAAAACCTAAAGCTGTTCGAGCGCCCATTGAATAGCCTAATAAACAAAAGCAAGGCAAATTTAGCGATTCGGTTAGTTCAGCAAGATCATGGCAAACCTGTTTCATGGTATAACGCTCTGGTGCTACCAAACTAGCAGTCGCGCCATGCCCAGGTAAATCAATGCCTAAAACGTTATAAGGTGTTTGACTGGGAAAAACGGCTGCAAACGTGGCTAACGTTCCTGTGAAACCGTGTAAACAGACTACTGTCGTTCGCTTTGCATCAAAAGGTGTTAACCATTGATAATGGTACTGCATCCCCCGAATTAACCGTTCCATGAAATCCCCTGTCTTTCTACTCGTCTACCAATTTCAGCTAAAATTGATTCGTACAAATGAACATTCTCTTGACGATTTCCTTTGACTTCGATCACTTGAAATTGTGGTTCTTCAGCCGCTGCTTGTAAAGTTTGCTTGAGCTCCGCGATTGTTTTGACTTCTTGATACGAAGCACCGTAAAGTTCAGCAACTAACGAAAAATCTAAATCAAGCGGTGTTCCAAATAAAGGCTCGAAATCGTCCTCACGTAAAGTTCGTTGAGATAGAAAAGAGAAAATCCCGCCACCATTGTTATTTAATAAAACAATTGTTAACGGCAACTGATAACGTTTAGCCAAAAATAAACCATTCATATCATGATATAGCGCTAAATCACCAATCAGTAGAACGTTTTGCTGTGTCGGTGCTACGGCACTCATTCCTAAAGCAGTTGAAACAATCCCATCAATCCCGTTGATGCCGCGATTTCCAAACATCCGATAAGGGCGACTATCCATAAATCGATCTAAGTAGCGGATAGCCATACTATTAGATACAAATAACTGACCGTTCTCTTTCATTGTTTGGTGAACAGCTAAGCTGGCTGTTGTTTCATTTAATTCTGTCGCGTTCAGCGTTTCTAGAAGAACTTCAGAGACCGTTTTTTCCAGCAGGAGCCATTGTGCTAACCAAGTCGCTTCTGTTGGTTTGACAACCGTTAGCAGTTGTTCTACAAACGTGGTTTCCTTTGCCTGAATAACTGTTTGTGATTTTTTCAATTGCTCTTGCCATTGCCCATTTTCGTCCACAAAATAAAAAGCAGTCTCTGTCGTTGCTAAGCGTTTCAACCATAACATGATGTTTTTAGAAATTGGCAGCGAACCAAAACGCACTACCACTTCTGGTTCTTGTGGCAAGGTCGCCACATTTAGAAACAGATCACTGTGTGCAATAACAACTTCACTATTTTGCCCATGTGTCACAATGTTTGCTAAAGGATCCGCTAGTAACGGCCATTTCAAAGCTTCGGCTAATTGAATAAATAACGCCGCTTCTTCCTCTGTATGACTGCCACCGACAACCAAAACGCCGTTTTTCTGGTACCATTGATCCGCTAGCTGTTGCACTTGTTCTGTAGAAAGGATTGATTGACCAGCGAATAAAGCCGTTTGTTGAGAACTCTTTGTTTTTCTCTCTAAGTCAGGTAATAATGGTTCCCGCAAAGGAAAATTCAAATGAACAGGTGCTGCAGGCGTTTGTTGCGCGAATGCTGCTCCTTTAGCGCCTTGCCAATAGGCGTAATTCAACATCTCTTCTGTTGCTTCTGGCAAAGCCATTTCAACAAATAATTTCACGTGATTTTGATACATTTGTAATTGGTCCATGGCTTGAGGAGCACCAACTTGACGTAACTCATGCGGCCGATCCGTTGTTAAAACAACTAAGGGTACATGGCTAATATTGGCTTCGCAAATTGCTGGATAATAGTTTGCAGCTGCTGTTCCAGAGGTACAAAGTAAGACCACTGGTTTTTGACTCGCTTTACTTAATCCTAAAGCAAAAAAAGCAGCGGAACGTTCATCGACATCGACAAATGTTTGGATTGCGGTTTCCCGATGAAGTAATAAAGCCAGTGGTGTGGAACGGGACCCTGGACTAATGACTGCTTGTTCAACCCCACTATTTTTTAAGCCTTCAATAAAGGCCGTTAAATAATCGGTCATTGTTTCTTGATGATTCATTAAACCTGCCCTCCAATTCCTCGTAACATCGGTTGAAATTTTATTTTCGTTTCTTCTCTTTCTAGCTCTGCTTGGGAATCCGCAACAATACCACAACCTGCATAAAGAACGCCTTGCTGACCAGCAAAGACACCTGAACGCAAGGCCACAGCAAACTCGCCACTATCATCATTCCCTGAAATCCAACCGATTGGCGCACCATATAACCCACGACTCCCTGGCTCATATTGTCGAATCCATTCGACTGCCAACTCTTTGGGCTCACCGCCTAAAGCTGGCGTTGGGTGTAGTTGCATCACACTTTCCAAGAACGAAATTCCCGGCTTACGTTGACCCGAGATTGGCACATAAAGATGTTGTACATCTCGATTTTCCAAAATAATGGGTGCTTGAATACTGTTTTCAGAAGTCGTCATCTTCGCCAACTCTTTCGCTAAACGTTCCACCACAATTTGGTGTTCTCCGGTATTTTTGCGGTCTTGTAAAAGTTGTGCTCCTAAAGTTTTCGTTTCTTCTGGTGTTTGACCCGTTTTAATGGTTCCTGCAATACAAGCGGTCGCAAACGTTTCTTTAGTACCCAACAGAAGTCGTTCTGGTGTTGCACCAATGAAACTTGTGTCTTTGGCTTCTAAAGCAAACAAATACGTATTTTGTTGTTGTGCCATTAAATTAACGAGCACTTGGTTACTTCGAATTTTTTCAGGACTGCTCACAGCAAGTTGTCGAGCCAAAACCACTTTTTTTAAAGGGCCATCTTCTCTTAAGACTGCTACTGTTTCGTTGACAGCTTGTAGCCATTCAGTCACGGCAACTTCTTCCTTGTCAATCTTTGTTTCCGCTACAGCTGGCAACTCCTCACAGGTAGCTAACAAGCGATCAAACTGAGCCACCAAAGTCGACCAACGTTCCTCGACTTCTTGTTCACTAGAACCTGAAAAGTTCAGCGTTCCATAAATACGTGAACCTGAAAAAGTAAATAGAATACTTGGTAGATAAAACCAACCTTCCCCTAACTCTCCCCAGGCCTCAGTAGGCGTTTGTTCTGTATCAAAAGGCAAACCGCCAAACAGAAGGGCCCCCGTACCAGAAATAGACATATTTTGAAAACGAGTTGCCGCCTCTTTTTTTAAAAAGTTGTTCAATTGATGCGTTTCTGTTTCTGCGCCTTTTAAGATAGTTTCATATCCGAAGCCAACCAAAGCAAAATCTTTTTTCGGCGTTTGCCAAAAAAAACGTTCTCCTTGGTATGCCTTTTCACCAGCGGCAAAAATTGCCAAGGCTGTTTGTTCTGTTTCTAATGGAAAAACCCAACTGAACTGACGGGCATTCTTCTGATAGGCTTGTCGTAATTCATCAGGCAATTTCATCTGATTAAAAACGCCTCTCTTTCTTCTGTCATGAAACGATGTTTGGCAATCTTTCCACTTGCTGTTTGCGGGAAAGAATGACAAAAATAAATGCGTTTCGGTCGTTTATATTTTGCCAGTTTTCGTGAACACTGGTCTTGAATTTGCGCTAAGGTGATTTCTTGGTCACTAATCACATATGCAACTGGGACGGCTCCCCATTGCGCATCTGGTTCTCCTACAACTGCCGCTGCTTTAATTCCTGTTATCGCCTGTAACACCTGTTCAACCTCAGTGGGGTAAATATTTTCACCACCAGAGATAATGAGTTCACTTAAACGACTAACCAAATACAGGTAACTTTGTGCATCTAAATAGCCCATGTCGCCTGTTTTAAACCAACCATCTGCTGTCCATTTTTCAGGTTGACGCTGGTTAAGGTAACCTGAAACAACGTTTGGTCCCTTAAGTAAAATTTCCCCGACTTGCTTTTCTGGCTGTTCTTGTCCTAGTTCATCAACAATTTTGATTTGCATATCTTTTAACGGTTGTCCAGCAGAGCCGATTTTCAGTGCCGCATCTTCAAATTTCAAGGCAACAACTTGCGAACACGTTTCCGTCATCCCGTAAGATTGAATGACTGGAATCCCTTTTTCCTCACACTGCGCTAATTTATCCGGAGCAATCGGTCCGCCGCCTAATAGCATTCCTTTAAAGCTGGCGCTGTAGCCAGCTTCAGGATAGACAGACAATAATTGTTGTAACATTGTCGCAACCACTGAAATGACGGTTCCACGGCCTTCTTGTAAATCTTGTGTCACTTGCTGTTCATCAAATTTATCGTAAAGGCGAATACTACAACCTAAGACGAGTTGTCGAACAACAATCGACAATCCGCTAATGTGAAATAATGGGACTGCACACAACCAACAATCTTCAGCAGTAATCCCCATATTTTCTTGAGTGCCTCTAGCACTGGCCAAATGATTTTTAAACCGTTGCAAGACCCCTTTAGGCTGTCCTGTAGTTCCAGATGTATACATAATAGAAGCCACCGACTCTAAGTCACTTGGCTGTTGAAACTCCTGATGTGAAAGACTATGCTGTTTTTTAATCATTGGCTGAACGTCGACAAAAGAAATTTCTTCTAACAAAGCCTGCGTTTCAGGCGCACCAATAATCGTTTTAACTTGCGCATCTTTTAACTGAAAAGTCAGTTCAGCAAGTGTCAAATGCGTATTTAAAAATAATAACTCTTTCCCCAATTCCCATAAGGCTAGAATTGAAAAATACAACTCTTTGCTGTTCTTACTGAATAAAGCCACACGTTTTTCTTCTGGTGCAAGCACCTGTTGATATGTGGCTACCCAATGGCTGACTTCTTGTTGCACTTCTAAAAACGTCCAAGATTCATCCTGAAAATAAAAAGCAGGATGATCGGGACGTTTTTGTACTTGTTTATTTAACCAAGTCATTGGTTTATGGGAATTTAGGGAATTGATCGAAATCTGGTGTCCGTTTTTCTTTAAATGCATCTCGGCCTTCTTGTGCTTCAGCCATTGTATAGTAAAGAAGTGTCGCATCACCAGCTAATTGTTGCACACCAGCCAAGCCATCTGTATCGGCATTTAAAGAGGCTTTAATCATCCGTAAAGCAATCGGGCTTTTGGTTAACATTTCTTCTGCCCACTCCATTGTCACATCTTCTACTTGTTCCAATGGAACAACTGTATTAATCCAGCCCATATCTAAAGCTTCTTGAGCAGAATACTGTTTACACATAAACCAAACTTCTTTTGCTTTTTTATGGCCGATAACACGCGCTAAGTAACCTGAGCCGTATCCACCATCAAAGCTACCGACATTTGGTCCTGTTTGCCCAAACTTAGCATTTTCCGCCGCAATTGTTAAATCACAAACTAATTGTAAAACATTGCCGCCACCAATGGACCAGCCTTTCACCATTGCGATGACTGGTTTGGGAATGACACGGATTAACCGTTGTAAATCTAACACATTTAAACGTGGAATGTTGTCTTCGCCAACGTAACCACCATTACCTCGAACTTTTTGATCGCCACCAGAACAGAATGCTTGGTCACCTGCGCCTGTTAAAATAATAACCCCGACATCTTCTTTATCACGACTAATGTTGAATGCATCAATCATTTCCATGACTGTTTTTGGTGTGAATGCGTTGTGAACATGCGGGCGGTTGATAGTAATTTTTGCTACTTTGCCTGCTTGCTCAAATAAAATTTCATCATATTCTTTAATTGTTGTCCAGTTTCTCATTAGGAAACCTCCTTCATTAATCTCATCTTTTCTATTATACACAAGAATCGGCACTTTAGAGAAAAAGTCGCTTGAATTTTAAGAAAAAACATGGCTATTTCAAATTTTCTTCATTCCTGTATAATAAATAAAAAACCTTTTATTCTCTCTTTTATTAGAAAGGACTGATTACTATTCATCTTTTAGAGTATTTAGGCATCACGATTCAACAGGTTTCTGCTGAGAAATGTCAGCTTACTTTAACGGTAAAAGACGTGCATAAACAACCCTATGGCCTTGTCCACGGGGGCTTAAACGGCGTCTTAATTGAAACTGCCTGTAGTTTAGGTGCGAACGAAAACGTTCCTGAAAACACTTTTGCTGTCGGCATAGACTTACAAGTAAATCATCTTCGTAGTGTCCATGATGGTAGCCTTACCGTGATTGCGACGCCCGATCACTCGGGAAAGACCCTTCAAGTTTGGGAAGCAAAAATTTATAACGCAGACCACCAATTGACGAGCGTGGGGCGTTGTACCTTAACAAATCGACAAAAAAAACAGTAATCTTTACAGGTTACTGTTTTTTTGTTTATGGTTTTTAATAAGTAATTAGATTACTTCGTTTATTTAATTTTAGTACCAACCATTTGCTAACCAGAATGATTTAGCTGCATCCCATGAACCATAGCGACCTGCTACGTACTGATCTGCCACGCGTTCTTGGTTGGCAGGTGAATAGTCACCATTTAAATAAGAGGCAGATAATTGGTAACGACCGATATACTGGCCGTTTGTTGCATCGTAAGAACCACTAGATTCACGTTGTGCGATCCACTCTTTTGCATCACTGCTTGCGGCAGGTGCTGCTGGTTGCGCTACTTCTTGAGCAACAGGTTGTTGTACTTCTTGTTGTACTGGTTGTGCAACAGGTTGTTCAACTACTTGTTGAACTGGTGCAACTTCTACAGCTGGTGCTGGAGTATTAGCAACTTCTTTTTCTGAACGAATAACTAATTGTTCTCCTTCAAAAATTAAATCAAGGTTTGGCAATTTGTTATCAGAAGCAATTTTTTGAATTAAGCTATTGTCTCCTACAAATTGATGAGAAATTGTTGATAAAGTATCTCCTGCTTTAACTGTATATAAGCTTTCTGCGTTTGCGTCTGTTCCTAAGAATAATCCTAAACCTGCGGCCAAAGTTGTTCCAAGTAAAATCGTTTTGATTGATTTCATGTATGTTTCTCCTTTGTAATTAAAAATATTTGATTGTTGCTCTTAGCTCTCGGCAACAACCACGTCTGCTTCGCTTTATCGAAACGACTTCACATACTTTATCATCGAATGGCCGGCCGTAGGTGAATATCTCGTGACAATTTATTACTAGAATGTCGATTTTGTTACATTTTGTAATAAAAAGCTGCTGGAAGCTTGATATTATCCTGTTTATATTTTGCGAAAAAAAGTTAAAAAAACAGGATTTTATTTTCGAGAAACCGTTTTCTAACCCTTGATTAGCCATTAAATGTCGGTTTTTTTACATTCGTTTCAGTCAAAAAGTAACAAAATGTTAAAGATACTAGACATGAGAATGTTTTTTTCAAAAATTCACGCCTAAAAAGAACAGGTGTTTTCTTTGAATTTTTTTATCATTCACTATTTTTATTTTTCCTTCTATTATATAGTTAAATTTTTTGTCGTATTCATTTTTTGATTCTGAAAAAACACTAAGCACTTCCTATTGAAACAAAAAGAGTTAAACAAAAAAATCTTATATTTTGCTTGTTATTTATTCATTTTAATCTTATTCAAAAAAAGAACAGCTAAAACGACTATGAAAACAAATTATTGAAAGTAAAGCAGAATAAATATTCATTTTTATCATAATTCACGAATAAAAAACAAACAATCGCTCGAACGCTTGTTATTTAAAAACATAATCAGTTTTTTCTCTTTCTATTTTCCAATCTATGAGTAATAAAATATATGAATCTACATTTAAGTCATTTTATTATCAAATATTCTGAATATTATAAGAATTGGAGTTTTATCTATGAGTGACAAAGAACAACTTGAGAAATTAGACAAATCCTTTCTGGGACAACCGAAAGGACTAGCAACACTGTTCTTCACAGAAATGTGGGAACGTTTCAGTTACTACGGCATGCGTGCTATTCTAATGTATTACATTTACGATACCGTAGCCAATGGCGGTTTAGGTCTCCCCAAAGCAACTGCCTTAGCCATCATGTCCATTTATGGATCAATGGTTTTCATGTCCAGTATCATTGGCGGTTGGGTCTCTGACCGTGTCTTAGGTTCAAGGAAAACTGTTTTTATTGGTGGTTTGCTAATCATTGCTGGACATATTGTTCTCGCTACCCCATTTGGTGTCCCCGCCTTATTCGTTTCTATTATGTTGATTGTGTTTGGGACTGGGATGTTAAAACCAAACGTTTCAGGGATGGTTGGCCATCTTTATTCAAAAACTGACTTACGTAGAGATGCAGGCTTCTCCATTTTTTACATGGGGATTAATATCGGAGCCTTAATCGCTCCCCTTGTTGTCGGAACTTTAGGACAAGAATATAATTATCATTTAGGCTTTTCAGTTGCCGCAGTAGGGATGTTCTTCGGGCTACTACAATATTATTTCCAAGGACGTAAATCTCTTGCTGGGATTGGTCAGGCCCCAACTAATCCAATGTCTAAAGAAGAGCAAAAGAAATTTGCTAAAGCATTTATGTTGGCAATTGTCGTTGCTTTACTTATTTTTGGTGGCGCCTATGTCACAGGACATTTAACAATTGATTTCTTTATTAATACCATCAGCGTGTTAGGAATCCTGTTACCAGTTTATTATTTCAGCAAAATGTTAACGTCTAAAGATGTCACTGCTGAAGAAAAACCAAAAGTTCTGGCTTATTTGCCATTATTCTTAGCAGCAATTGTTTTCTGGTCATTGGAAGAACAAGGTTCGTCTATTCTTGCTCTATTTGCAAATGAACGGACGCAAACGAGTTTGTTTGGCTTCCCGATTGCCGCTAGCTGGTTCCAATCATTAAATCCTGTATTCGTAGTTATTTTGACCCCTATTTTTGTTACATTATGGACAAAACTAGGTAAACGTCAACCATCAACAGTTGTGAAGTTTTCACTAGGGCTAGTCTTTGCTGGTCTTTCCTTCGTCTTATTAATGTTGCCAGGTCTACTTTATGGTACCGAAGGACGGGTGAGTCCACTTTGGTTATTCTTTAGTTTCTTCATTATGATTGTCGGAGAAATGTGTTTATCTCCCGTTGGCTTATCGATTACTACAAAATTAGCACCGAAAGCTTTCGAAGCTCAAACCGTTGCTATTTGGTTATTAGCAGATGCCGCTTCACAAGCCATTAACGCTCAAATTGCTCGTTTCTATACACCTGGAACAGAGTCAGCATATTTTGGGATTGTCGGACTTGTAGCTGTCGTTGCTGGGATTCTCTTATTCATTGTGAAAAAACCAATCCAAAACTTAATGGGTGACGTCCGTTAAACCGTCAAAAAAGTTGCCTTTCTCTTTTTTGAAAGGCAACTTTTTTATACAGCGTTTTGATAACGTTTTCATCAAGTGGTATACTAAATAGAAGGAGGACGAGGACATGCGTTACTTAATTGGCGGTATTTTTTTATTGATTAGTATCTGGCAATTCATTGTTACTGGACGAACATTTTCCTACTTAAAGAAAGAGGGCGGCAAAAGAACCTCACCATTTATTCTGTTAGGACTATGGAGTAGCTTAGTGTTTGCTATTATTTCATTTGCTGTGGCGATTGCTTCTTTCTTTTATGTGAGTTTTTAAGGCAAGTATATTTTATATTTTTTCTTATTAAGCAACGAAAAACATCTCAAAAAATCGAGATGTTTTTTGTTGCACATTTTTATCTAAATGGAATGATATTGCGAAACTTTTTGATAGGCACTTGCTATTTTTTCAAATGGTGTTTCCTCAAAAATAGTGAACAGTCCGGGCTTATGTTTATTCAAAAATTGAATGGTTTCTTTAAGAGGTACCTGCCCTTCGCCAATGGCTACCGGAAATATCTTCTGATTTCTTATAATGAAATCTTTCAAATGAAAAGCAACGATTTTTTCACCAAAACACTCAAACGCTTCTTCTACTATTTCCAAATACGTTTTATCTATATCTACTCGAATTAAGTTGGTAGGATCCAAAATAATACCTAAATTAGTTGAAGCAACCTCGTCAATCAATCGTTGCATTTTTTCAATTGTATGAATTGGATGATTGATTCCTGGTTCAATCCCAACAATTATCCCATACTTTTCAGCTTCTCGACATAATCTTCTAACAGAAAATAAAACTTCTTCGTAGGCTTCTTCTGTATAATTATCTTCAGTGTAATAAATCGTTTCATATATACTGCCTGTTTCAGTTGCAACGATTTTTGCCCCAAACATTGAAGCGTAACGAATGTATGTTTCAAATTGATGCAGTCGTTTTTCTCGCTCTTCTAAATCTGGATGAATCAGATTAATATAACAACTTAGGACACTAATCGTAATCTTTTCATCTTCGAAAATATTCTTCAATTGACTTCCTAGTCCTGGAGATAGAACAGCAGCACTTGCATATTCTGGATAAGAAATACCTAAGGCAAATTGAATTGAAGTTATGTTCGTTTCAGCAATTTTTTTAGCCAATTCCACAGGAGATATTTTGGTGCCAACATCATGGGCACGTACTGCAAGTGTCAACATTTTATTCAAGCCTCACTTTCTTTATAGATTCTTCGTAATGATCAAAATGAATGATCTGATTATTCTTATGTTGCACCAAAAATTCTTTTGGTGTCATATTAAACTCTTTTTTAAAGGACTTCAAAAAGTGTGGATATGATTTAAATCCACATTTCAGGTAAACATCACTAGCACTGCGATATTCTTTTAATAACTGTTTAGCGTAAAGTAGTTTCTTTTTCAGCACAAATTGATGGAAAGTAAATCCTGTATGTTTCTTAAATTCCCGCGTTACATAATACTTAGTCACAAAAAAATTTTTTTCCATCTGTTCTAAGGTTAATGGTTGATCCAAATTTTGAGAAATGTAGGTAATCATTGCTTCAATTCGTTCATTTTCAATCATTTGTTTTGGTTGGCTCTCATTCTCTTCTTTCAGAACTAATTGATTTAAGTAAATTAAAAAGTCTAACAGTTGTTGTTCATAACGAACATCCGCACCATATTCTTCTGGCAAAGGAGAATGATCTAACGGGGTCAAGTAGTTTGCTAATTTTGCTACATCCACTTTGATAACTTTACTACGACGCTGACCAAAATGTTGAAAACAAGCAGACAAGTTTGTCCGTTTACTAGATCGTTGTTGTAAAAAATCAGGTGTTAAAAAAATATACATCCGTTCAAAATCATCAGTACTCTGCTTAATAATTCGATGTAAATCATGATAATGAATGAGTAAAACGGTTCCTGCTTCAACATCAAATTGATGTCCATCTAAAAAGAACGTTGCTACCCCTTTTAACGTACAATGGACTTCATAAAAATCGTGGTAATGATAGATGGTTTTTTCTGGACTAACCATATCTTTTACATGAAAGATCTCATATTGATCTGAAATCATACTATTTACTTGTGATTTCCGGATTTCTTTTACACTCTTCAACAAGATTCACCTCTTTTTTTAGAAGTTAACTATTTTTTGAATAAACAGTTACAGCTAATGTTGGTACAATTTATTACTTTCTGGAACAGGCGTTACCACAAAGGCTTTCTTTGTAAGTTCCAGAACAATTTCTTAAAATCAATTCCACTCAAGTAAGTTGTTTTGTGTACAATCATACGATTCACTATAACAAACTGTTCTATTTTAAATTATAGTTCAAAAACTTTTCTTAATTCAGTCGTCATCGGCGAGCAATCAGGATTTGTTTCCATAATATCTTCCATATAGTTCCACCATTTTTGATTGATTGGTGTCAGTGCTATTTGCTCCCAGCGAGCTTCATCTTCTATTTCTAAATAACCAAAAAGTGTACTGGTTTCAGTATTTAAAAAAATTTGATACTTAATTACCCCATGTTCTTTCAGCATTTGACGCATTTCTGGCCATAACTTCTCATGACGTCGTTGATATTCGGCATGTTGATCAGGATATACTTGCATACAAAAGGCTTTTTTTATCATAGCTTTCTCCGTTTTGATACTTTCTCTTCCAAATAGCCAACTTTCGGTGTCACACCAAACGCTTCTGCTAAGCGCCATAAATCTGCATCTGAAATTGTTTGGCGAACGCCTCCTTGCGCACAAACATAAGTGTACACTTCAGCAGCTTTTTCGGCAGTTTCAATTAAACCAAATACTTCATCCATATCACGGCCAGTACCATAAATACCATGTTGCGGCCATAAAACTAAACGAGATTCTTTCATTTTTTCAGCCGTTGCTACACCAATTTCATTCGTTCCAGGAACCAACCACGGAATAATACCAACACCGTCTGGAAATACTACTAAACATTCGGTACACATTTGCCATAATGTTCTAGTAAAGACTTTTTCATCTAATTCGTGAGTAAAACTCATTGCTAATAAATGACTCGCATGATTATGCATGACAATGCGATTTTCTGGATCAACAGCTAAACGAGCAATATGGCTCATAAAATGGCTAGGTAATTCACTCGTTGGCACAGCTTCATCTTCTAAGCCCCACAATAGTTCTAATTCCTGGCCATTTTCACTAACTCGTAAAATCCCTAAGTTTTCGCTTGGTGCATCACAGACATTTTTAAAATATTTTCCTGAGCCTGTCACGATAAAATATTTTCCTGCTAATTTCGTTGCATCAAATTTCATTGGAATCTTTCGGAGCACTTGTGTTGGATTTAGAAAAGGTAAAATCTCCTCCTCTTTTAATAAATACGAAATATTTCCGCCATTTCGTTCATCCCAACCTAAACGATATAAATTTTTGGTCGTTTTGACCATTTCTTCCACAAATGGTGCTTGTAACACGTTCATTTTTTTCATTTTAGAAGTTCCTCTCGTTTGTTAATTTTATGAAAAACGACAACTATCTTTACCTGTTGGCAATTGACGAGTTGGTAAAATCACTTTTTCGTATTCTTGAACATCCGTTAACCAATCTAAGCCGATAGGTACGTGATTTTCTTGACAGTAGTAGTTCCAGATATCGGCAAATGGAAAGTCTTTTAACTCTTCCGTTAAGGCTAAACGTGTGGTAAAATCTCCCATCAATTCAGTTTCTTTTAAGACGTTTGTTGGCTCAAGCATCGCTTTCATTAACGCTTTTTGTGTATTGCGGGTGCCAATCACCCAAGCGGCAACACGATTGATTGTGGCATCAAAGAAATCTAAGCCCACGTGTGTTTTTCCTAATAAATCATTGCGAACTAACTCCTTGGCAATCTCTTGCAATTCATCATCCATAATGACAACGTGGTCACTATCCCAGCGAACTGGACGACTGACATGTAATAGCATTCCTTCGCCAAATAAGGATAATGAAGATAACTTATTAGAAATCACTTCTGTTGGATGAAAATGACCAGCATCTAAACAAATTAATTTATTCCGCGTTAAACCGTAGCCCATATAAAATTCATGAGACCCAACTGTATAGGCTTCTGACCCAATCCCAAAGAGCTTGCTTTCCACTGCATCGACTGTATAAGCTGGATCAAATTCCTCTGAAAAAATTTCATCTAGCGAAGCCATTAGCCGCTTTCTCGGCGTTAAACGATCAACCGGGTTATCTTTAAAGCCATCTGGCACCCAAAAGTTATTGACAGCTACTTGTCCTAATTCTCTTCCAAAATATTCAGCAATTCTTCGTGAACGTTTCCCATGCTCAATCCAAAAGTTTCGAACTTGCGGATTCGGATGAGCTAAAGTAAAGCCATCGCGGTACATTGGATGCGAGAAAAAGGTTGGATTAAAGTCCAATCCTAAGCCATTTTCTTTTGCCCAAGTCACCCATGGTTCAAAATGCTTTGGTTCCAGTTCGTTTAAATCCACCCTTTCCTCTGTGTCTAAATAAATAGCATGCAAATTCAATTTGTGTTTTCCTGGAATTAAAGAAAACGCTTTTTCTAAATCTTGACGTAGTTGCTGGGGACTTCGAGCAACGCCTGGATAATTCCCTGTAACTGAAATACCGCCAGAAAGTTCATCCTCACTTAAGAAGCCTCTCACATCATCTCCTTGCCACACATGCATTGAAATTTTGACATCAGCCATTTTTTCCAATACAGCTTCGGTATCTACGTCAATACTGGCATATTTTTCTTTCGCTTCTTCATATTTTTGTGTAATGGTTGTCATAATGAGCTCCTTTTCATAAATGCTTGATAGCGATTTTTTATTGTTGAATCAATTGGATTTGCTTGATAGATTTCCGTGGGAAAAGATGTTTGGATACAAGTACGAGCTGCTGGAATATCTTTAAGTTCACCTGTTGCAATCATCTGCATCAAAAGATTACCTAAAGCAGTTGCTTCCCCAGGTCCCGCTTTCACTGTAACATTAGCAACATCAGCAGTTAGCTGGTTCAATAAACGATTATTGGAACCACCACCGACAACATGTAAAGTTGTAATTTTCCGTTCGATTCCTGTTAATTGAGCTAATTTTTCTAGTTCTACGCTGTAACACAATGCTAAATTATCATAAATACAACGAGCGAGTTCACCAGGGCTTTCAGGAACTGTTTGTTGTGTTTCACGGCAATAGGCTTGTAATTCAGTAATCATATTTCCCGGATTTAAAAAACGAGGATCATTTACATCAATAAATTGTTGAAATGCTGGTTCTTTTTCAGCTAAGGCGGCCAATTCAGCATAGCTATATTGGTAGTTTTGGTGCCGTGCCACTTCTTGAATTAGCCACATACCCATAATATTTTTTAAGAAACGAATTGTGTTCTGGGCGCCCCATTCATTCGTGTAATTTTCTTGGAAAGCTTCAGCAGAAATTGTTGTAACAGTCGTTTCAATGCCTAATAAAGACCAAGTACCACTGCTAATGTACGCCCAGTCATCGCCAATGCCTGGCGTACCTAAAATTGCTGAAGCTGTATCATGACTAGCTATCGTAATCAACGTTGCATTTGGTAAATCATAGTCTGGAAAAGCCGCTGTTTGCAGGTCACCTAAAATCGTGCCCGGCTCTACTAATGTTGGAAATAGTGTTTCATCAATTCCTAGGAAATCCAGTAATTCACTTTCCCATTGTTTCATTCCAGCATTCAACAGTTGCGTGGTGGAGGCGTTGGTGGCTTCGATGACTGCTTTTCCAGTAAAGACATAACCTAAGTAATCAGGGATTAACAACAATTGGCTGGCTGCAGCCAAACGTTCCTTTTCCTCTACAAATAACTGAAAAATGGTATTAAAAGGTTGAACTTGAATCCCCGTTTGTTGGTACAATTTTTCTAATGAATAGCCTTTTGAAAAATTTGTTACAGCTGCTTCTGTCCGTCCATCTCGATAAGCAATCGGTTCGTCCAAAAGTTGTCCAGATTGATCCAGCAGACAATAGTCAACACCCCAAGTATCAATTCCAATAAAGCATTCCTTGATACCTAATTGTTTAACTTTTTGCAGACCAAGCAGTAACTCATGAACTAAACTAGCCATATCCCAACGCTGATACCCATCTTTTTGATGAAAACCATTTTTAAAACGATGAATTTCTTCTATTGTTATCTGACCATTCGCTAAGCGTTGACTTTTCATTATGCGACCGCTAGAAGCGCCAATATCAACCGCTAAATAGGTTCGTTTTTCAACTTGTTCTTTTTTCACTTTGTTGATAGTTGTCAATCCTTTCACTATTTTTATTTTTTGTACGTTAGACTAACTTTATGTATTCATCATAAACAAAAAATAGCGCTTTCACCTCTCACAATTTTGAGATATAATTGTACTATCTTGGTAATTAGGAGGTTCTTATGGATTATTGGGAAAAAGCCGACTACTCTTGGTCAGACGATTCTAAGCGACATATTTTGACACCTAGCAGCAAAAGTCGCACACTTTTTTATTACATACAGGAAATTGGACAGTTTAAAGCCTCGCGCCCTTATTATACGGAGCGGGCACATTTACCATCATACTTAATTAAATTCACGCTAAATGGTACTGGGGAATTACGCTATCGTTATCATACATACAGCTTACAGAGAGGTGATTTATTCTTTATTGACTGTCGGGATTATCAATACTATCAAGCAACCAGCGAAGATCCTTGGGAAATGGACTGGATTCATTTTGAAGGAGGAAATTCTGGTGCTTTTTTCCAAGAATTTATGAAAAATGGTTCACCAGTTTTCTCCACTAATCAGCTTCCAGAAGATAATCCTATTCATTTAATCATTCAGCAATTATTACAATTACAAGATTTACAACATGCGCAAACTGATTACCAATCTTCCGTCTTAATTCATCAATTACTGAACGAATTATTGTTGCAAAAGTATCGTCAAGACTTTACCTACGAAACGATTCCATCATTGGTTTTGGAAATGAAAGCTTACATTGATCAACATTTCAAAGAAACAATTTCTTTAGAAGACTTGGCTCAACTCTTTCATTTAAATAAATATCAATTGAACAAAGAGTTCTCCAAATACATTGGATTAC
The DNA here is from genome assembly GCF_051712165.1 of Enterococcus sp. DIV1420a. Lineage (NCBI taxonomy): Bacteria > Bacillati > Bacillota > Bacilli > Lactobacillales > Enterococcaceae > Enterococcus > Enterococcus sp. DIV1420a. Next base: position 1,050,716 of record NZ_JBIOOI010000001.1, on the reverse strand, counting down.
CGCCAATTAAATATCAAATTAGTAAAAAAATTTCTTATTCAAAAGATTTACTACGCTATTCTAATCAAACAGTGAAAGAAATTGCTGTAGATGTTGGTTTAGAAAACTATGCCTACTTTAGTCGATTATTTAAAAAGCGAACTGGATTAACTCCTAGTCAATACCGTAAAAGTGGCTTCTAAAAAATCTCTCTATGACACATAATGTCATAGAGAGATTTTTTATTTCTATGCCTCCTAAACTCAATATTTTATAGTAAATTACCAAATCTAGTTGATTGAACAACTTATATTTCGCTCAATTGGGGTTGTTAGACAATTTGTATTGAATTAAGAAATTAGATTTGGTAACCACATGACAAGTTCAGGTACATATGTGATTAAAAGTAAAATTGCTAAGATTACCAGATAAAATGGAACTAGTGGTTTCAGCATTTGCTCAGCTTTAACACCCCCAACACTAGCACCAACATATAATCCTGTTCCAACAGGTGGTGTAATTGAACCAACACACAAGTTCATAATCGCAAATAAACCAAAATGAACTGGATCCACCCCAACATTCATAACAATTGGTAAAAAGATTGGCGTAAAAATCAAAATAGCTGGACCAACATCCATAAACATTCCCACAAACAATAGGACAACGTTTACTAATAGTAGAATTAAGTATTTATTGTCTGTGATTCCTAAAATAGCTGTACTGATTGCTTCTGGTATCCCTGTAAAAGCCATCGCAAAAGACATCATTGAAGAAGTTGCCAACAAGAACATAATGGTTCCACTCATCAAGACAGCCTCTTTTAACATTTTAGGTAAATCGTTTATTTTCACTGTTTTGTAGTAAAACATTGAAATCAATAATGAGTATGCAACAGCAATTGCTGATGCTTCAATCGCTGTAAATAACCCCGTCAAAATACCACCAATAATAATGACAATTAACAATACACTGGGAACCGCTTCTCGCAGAACCTTGCTGACTTCTCCTTTTTTTGCTTTTGCCACAGTAGGATAATTATGACGTTTTGCAATAACATAAGCTACCACCATAATTCCTAACGCCCACAAAGAACCTACCAAATAACCTCCTAAAAATAAAGAAGAAATAGAGGCCCCACCAGCCACCAATGAATACATAATAAACGCTGTACTTGGTGGAATAACCATTCCTGTAGGAGCAGAGGCAATATTTACAGCCGTTGCAAATTTCCGATCATAGCCCTCATTTACTTGTTGCGGAATTAGTACGCCACCAATAGCAGTCGATGCTGCAATTGCAGAGCTAGAAATCGAACCAAATAATGCGTTCCCTAACACATTAGTATGTGCTAGCGCGCCGGGAACACGACCAACAAATAACATAGAAAAATTTACCAACTTTTGGGCAATTCCCCCATTATTCATAATCACACCAGAAAAAATAAAAAACGGAATTGCTACGAGAGAGAAACTATTTAAACTAGAGACCATTTTTTGAGCTGAGGTAAATGCAGCTGCTTCAAAAGGAATTACTAATAACAATGTTGCAATTGAAGATGCCGCAATGCTCATACCAATTGGCATACCAACTACCAATAAGACTGCAAAAACTACAAATAAGATAATGCCTGCTTCTAAAGCCATATTTTTACTCCTATTCTTTTTCTTCTATAAACGCATTAAGAATCTTTTGATTGCGTGAATAACTCTAGCAAATTCATCAAACTATAAATAAACATCAAAACACCTGCTACTGGAACGGCTAAATAGACATAACCCATAGGAATTGCCAAAGATGGTGAAATTTGTCCTAACGTAATTACTACACCATTCCAACCACCAAATATCATAATCACTCCTGCAAAAAGTAGGAACAACAATTGAACAATAAATTCTAAAAAGCGTTTTTGTTTCCCTTGTAATTTTTCACTTAACAAAGTTACTGCTAAATGTCCCTTTTTTCCAACCACATAAGCAGAAGCTAACATCGCCAGCCAGACCAATGCAAAGCGAACAAATTCTTCTGTTAAGGTACTAGGATTTTTTAACACTGTCCGGGCAAACACTTGGTACAAAACGACCAAAACCATTGCAGCAAGAATGATTGATCCAAGTATTTCTAAAAGTCGATTTAAAAATTTTCTAAAACCTTTCATAATTACCTCCTTAATTAGTCCGCCAACTGGCGAATAGCCTGATACAGTTCGCCATGTTCTGAGCTATTTTTGAATGATTCATGCAACGGTTGAACAAGTTTTTGGAATGGTTCACTGTCTACTTGATTGAACACAACACCATATTCTGCTTGTGCTTTTTTCTTTTCTTCTTCAACCGCTTCTTTAAAGACCGGTTTTTCAAAAGCGGTCGATTCTTTTGCTGCTTCTTCAATCGCTTGTTCTTGTTTCGCTGTCAAACGTTCTTTTGTCCCCTCGTTCATAATCACAATATCTGGCACTCGAGTATGCTCATCATAAGAATAATACTTAGCCACACCGCCATGGCCAGCTGTATATAAAACGAACTCATTATTCTCTGCACCGTTGATTAGATTAGATTGTAGAGAAGTATATACTTCCGAACTACCCATAGGTACTGGCGAACCCCCTAAAAGTTCTACCATTTTGATGGCGGTTTCACTTTGCATGACCCGAATTTTTTTACCTTTCAAATCATCTGGAGATGTAACAGGCCCTTTGCTCATATAAAAACTTCGTTGACCAGAGTCATAATAAGTTAAACCAACAAATCCTAATTTTTTTGTAGAATCATATACTGGTTGCATTAGCGCTTGATTATCCATTACTTTAAAAAAATGTTTTTCATTATCAAAAATATACGGAATGGCAAATACAGAATAATCTTTAGAAAAACTTTCTAATGCTGATCCACTGACCTTTGCAAAATCAATTGCACCTGTTTGTGTTAATTCAATTAGTTCTGTTTCTCCCCCTAATTGACCATCTGGAAAGTATTCAATTTGAACTTTACCATCTGTTTTTTCCTCTACCAATTCACCGAATTTCTTCATAGAATCGATAACTGGTTGGCTATTACTAGCATACGCATAGCGCAAGACTACCGTATCACTTGCCGAAGCTTCTGTTTTGCCGCAACCACTTAGCAACTGTAATCCTGCCAATACCATAACTGCTGTAAATAAAACCTTTCTTTTTTTCATGAACTTTTCTCCTTACTTTTCTAGCAATAAGAAACAAGCAATTCAGTCAAACATAGGATTGTTAATGATTGACCATAAGGCATCGCTGTCATTCCAATTGTGCGATAAAAATCTAAATTATCACCCATTCCTGTACCAACTGACACATGTTGTACTTCTCCCGTTTCATCAATCTCATTTAGTAAGCCAGCAATTGCTTTGTTTGCCACTTCTTCATATTCAGAAGAAATATATTTTTTATGAACCGCTTTTAAAATCCCATAAGCGAATCCCGCTGTAGCAGAAGATTCTAAATACGAATTTGAATCATTAATTAATGTATGCCATAAACCAGATTCATCTTGGTATTTCGCTAAAGCTGCCACTTGCGCATTGAGGGTACTTAATAAAAATTCCCGTAAACTATCTCCTTTTGGCAACTCTAAGATTTCAATAATTTCTGGAATAGCAATCGTAATCCAGCAGTTCCCTCTTGCCCACAGTGCTTCCGCATAGTTATGATTTCCCTCAAAAGTCCAACCGTGATACCATAGACCACTTTTTTTATCTTGTAAATATTTAATATGGATTAAAAATTGATGCTTTGCTTCTTCCAAATAATCGAGTCGATTCAACAACTTACCAATTTTTGCCAAAGGTAAGACAGTCATCATTAACGTATCATCCCATAATTGATTTTTATTTTCTGGTCCATATGTCGCATGTTGCAAGCCCCCTTCATTCGTTCGGGGCATTTCTTCCATCACCCATTCCGCCCATTGCTCTAAGTAAGGTATATATTTAGAGTCTTTAGTGTCTTCATATAGATAAGCCATTGTTAAAAGCGGAGCCATCGTATTCACATTCTTAGGCGGCGCGCCTTCTTGCATCCGACCTTCAAACCAGTCGTTAACTACTTGTAAAGCTTTTTCACTTTTAGTATTTCGATAATTCTTATATATACCATACAACCCAACGCCTTGCGGCCAGTTCCAAATCGTCCAACTTTTGTCATCAACTTTTAAACCATCAAAATCTAACAGAAATTCACCTGTGTTATCTTTAATCGTTGTTAAATTTCTAATTAATAAGTCAATCGTTGTTTCTACTGTATCTTTTGGTATGAATTGTTCCTGTTTAATAATCATCGGCAATCAAAACTCCTTTTCCATCCCACCAGCGCAAATGAAACGCTTTCATTTTTTTGTAATTTTAGTTTAGCAAGGAATGTTAGCAAATTATATAGTTAATCTTGACGAATTACTGTCAAAAATTGACTTTTTTTAAAAATTAGATACGGTTTTTACCAATTCAATCAATGAGTAAATAACAAAAAACGGACATCCTTTTTAGGTATGTCCGCTTTTTGTTACTTATTTATGGTTGTTTTCCAATATAAGCTAAAATTCCACCATCGACATATAAGATATGTCCGTTAACAAAGTCAGAAGCGTTAGATGCTAAGAAAACTGCTGGGCCAGCTAAGTCTGCTGGTGTGCCCCAACGATTAGCAGGTGTTCGTCCCAAGATGAATTCGTTAAATGGATGCCCTGGTTCTCTTAATGGCGCCGTCTGTGGCGTTTCAATGTAGCCAGGTCCAATCCCATTACATTGAATATTATATTGTCCATATTCAGAAGCAATATTTTTCGTTAACATTTTTAGTCCGCCTTTTGCTGCCGCGTACGCACTAACTGTTTCACGACCTAGTTCACTCATCATTGAACAGATATTGATAATTTTGCCATGACCCTTTTCAATCATATCTGGAATAACCGCTTTTGCCATAATAAATGGCGCATTCAAGTCAACATCAATCACTTGACGGAACTCTTCTGCTGACATATCCACCATTGGAATTCGTTTAATAATTCCCGCATTATTGACTAAAATATCAATAGAGCCGACTTCTTCTTTAATCTGAGCGACCATCGCTTGAACTTGCTCTTCATCAGTGACATCACACACATAACCACGTGCTTCAATCCCTGCGGCCCGATAATTTTCCAATCCTTGTTCAACTGATTCAGGAGATAAGTTATTAAAAACAATTGTTGCTCCTGCTTCAGCTAGGGATTTCGCAATCTCAAAGCCAATCCCATAAACAGCACCTGTAATTAACGCTACTTTTCCATCTAATTGAAAATCATTCATTTTAAATTCCATGTTTTCTCCTCTTTCTTTGGTTTATTTTAATTGATCCATTGCAACCATATCCATGTCTGTGTACGTAATATTTTCTCCGCACATGGCCCAAATAAAGGAATAATTACTTGTACCAACCCCAGAATGAATTGACCAGCTTGGTGAAATAGCTGCTTGTTCATTACTCATTACTAAATGTTTCGTTTCGTCTGGTTTACCCATCATGTGGAAAATCCGCGTATCTTCTTCCATATCAAAATAAACATACGCTTCCATACGACGTTCATGTGTATGACAAGGCATTGTATTCCAAGCGCTACCTGGTTCTAAAATGGTGTAGCCCATTTGTAACTGGCAACTTTCACAAACGTTCGGATGAATGTATTGGTAAATTTTACGTTGGTTCAATGTTAATGGATCACCCGTTTCCATTGGGGTAATTTCATCAATACTAATTTTTACGTTGGGATATTTATGATGTGCTGGCACACAACTAATGTAAAATTTCGCTGGATTATCAGGGTTTTCTGAAGAAAAACGAACATGTTTTGTTTCTTTCCCAATATAATAGCCATCTTGTTTTTTCATTGTTTCTTTGGCGCCATCAATTTCAATAAAGCCTGGTCCCCCAATATTAATAACCCCTAGTTCACGGCGTTCTAAGAAATAGTCAACCCCTAATTCTTTGTCCAAAATAATTTCTAATTCTTCTGTGGTCGGTGTCACACCACCAAAAATCATCCGATCATTATGTGTGTAGGTTAAGCTGATTGCACCTGGAATAAAAACTTTCTCTACTAAAAATTCATCTCTCAATTGTTCTGTTGAATAGTGACGGATATCCGCCGGACTATGTGTATAACGTGTTTCCATATTTTGCATAACTAAAATCTCCTATCTATTTATTTTTCCTGAGCCCGTTGCCAAAAAAGCAAGGACTTCTTTTTGACTAAATTGATTACAATCACCATGGACAGTATGTTTTAACGCACTAGCCGCTGTCGCAAAATCAATGCAGGTTTGTGGATCATAGGCAGCTAATATGCCATGTAAAACCCCACCAGCAAACGCATCACCGGCACCGACACGGTCAACAATCGGTTGTAATCGATGACATTTGGACGTATAATACGCACCTTTGTACCATAGCGTTCCGATTAATTCATTATCTGTCGCTGAATGAACTTGACGTTTGGTTGAATAAAATACTTGAATGTTGGGATAACGTTCTTGCATTTTTCGGTAGTACCACGTTAATGCGTCTTCAAGTTCTTCCTCTGGTTCTGGAATCTCCAATAAATAACGAGCATCTAATACCCCAGCTGAACAAATATCAACAAATGGAAGAATGGACTTCAATGCCACGCTCGCTTCTTTCTGGGACCAAAGTTTCCCTCGATAATTAATGTCAAAACTTACTTGGCACCCTGCTTGCTTCGCTGCTTTAACTAGCGCAACCGTCATACTTTGCCACGTTTTTGATAACGCCGCTGTAATTCCTGAAATATGAAAGATCTCTACTCCTGAAAACAGCTCATGTAAGTCCCATTCCATTTCTTCGATTTGAGCAAAGCTTGAATAGGCGCGATCATAGACAACACTGGCTGCTCGTTCTCCTGTACCAGTTTCCAAGTAATACGTTCCTAGACGTGTTCCGCCAGTTCGTACAAATTCCGTTGAAACCCCATAACGACTTAAATGCTTTTTTGCGGCTTCTCCTAATGAATTATCGGGCACTTTACTAGCAAAAGTCACTTGGTGGCCATAGTTCGCTAACGAAATCGCTACATTCGCTTCACCACCGCCGTAATGTACAGCGAAATTTTCTGTTTGTGCTACGCGTATTCCGACAGGCGTAGACAAACGCAACATGATTTCTCCCAATGTTACGACTTTCCCCATGTGCCTACACCCCTTTGATTGCTTGGAATTTTTCCATATAGGCTTGGGCAACCTCACGAACTTTTTCAAAATCCCCAGTTGCTGCTGGCGCTAACAGATTGCCACCAACACCGACGGCCGTCACACCTGCAGCGAACCACTCGGCCATATTTTCCAAACTGACACCACCCGTTGGCATAATATTTAACTGAGGCAATGGCGCTTTAAATGCTGAAATAACACTCGGTCCATAAACACTTCCCGGAAATAGTTTAATAATATCTGCTCCGCTTTTCAGTGCTTCTTTCATTTCTGTGATGGTCATACAGCCTGGCAAGTAAGGAACTTGATATAAATTGCAAATTTTAGCGGTTTCTTCATCGAAGCTTGGACTCACAATATATTCAGCCCCTGCTACAATAGCTAAACGAGCAGTCGTAGCATCCAAAACTGTCCCCGCACCAATGACTACGTCAGGATTCTCTTGGTATAACGCAACTAATTCCTGAATCACTTCTGTTGCTTGAGGAACAGTAAAGGTTAACTCAATCCCCCGCATACCGCCTGCTACAATGGCTTGACTAGCTTTTAGCGCTTCCTCTTTTGTCTTTCCGCGAACCACAGCAATCACGCCAGCATTTTCTAATTTTTGTAAAATTGATACTCGCTTCAACAGACTCCCTCATTTCTTATTTAGAAATATATATTTATTATAAAGAAATTCACAACTTCATTATACAGATAAAAAAAGAAAATGCAAACGTTTTTACAAAAATAAAAAAAGAAAGACAAACAAAAATCCCAATCGACTTTTGTTTGTCTTTCTTTTTCTACTATAATTTCGCTTCAATCGCTGCTTTTGTTGCCAAAAGGGCTTGATTAATCGTCGTTTTATTTTCCTCTGTCAAACGATATTTCGGCATGCTTACACTAAAAGCACCCGCAATTTCGCCATCTTTCATTAAAGATACTCCGCTACAGAAAATATCTTGTTCAATTTCTTCATCATCGTAAGCAACCCCCGTTTGTTGCACTTGTTTTAATTCTTTTTTCAAACGCAAGGGATTGGTAATCGTATTTTCGGTATAGGGAATTAATGTCTGCGTGTCTAAATATTGTTGCACTTGTTCTTCCGAAAATTCTGCTAAAACGGCTTTACCCATGGCCGAATTATACAAAGGTCGAGTAATTCCCACTTTCGAGGACATGCGAATCGTTTGATTTTTCGGTTCTAATTTATTGATATACAGAATTTCATTATTATTTAAAATCCCTAAATGAATGGTTTCATCGACCGTATTTTGAAGGTTTTCTAAATAAGGTACCGCAATTTCAGCTAAATCGATTTGCTCCACACTTTGATTCGCATAGCGAATCAATTTTGTTCCTAAGCGGTACGTCTTGTTCGTGTCTTTTTGAACATAGCCAATTAATGTTAAGGTTTCTAAAATTTTGATTGCCGTTGATGCCGTCATTTCGGTATTCTTTGCAATTTCCTGTAAGGTTTGATCGGGTTGTAAACTTAGACAGTCCATGATTTTAGCCGCTTTTAACAAGACTGTTCCGTAAGGTTTTGTTTCTTTCATCGAAACCCTCCTTTTCCATATAAGAAATTATATAGAAAAATAAAGAAATTGCAAGAAAAAAAGAACTCGAAGATTCATTCAGTAACGTTTTACTTTCACTTCAGGTCTTTCTCCCAGTCCTATTTCATTCTTATTTTCTTTTCTTTAACTCATCAGAAACATCTGCATCCTTAGGAATTAAAAGATACTCACTGACTTCTGTGGTTTCATTAAATACAACATATAATTTTTGTTCTTCATCGAAATCGCCCAAATCAATCGCTACGTAATTGGGACAAACTTCTGAGATACCATGAAACATTTGACTAAAGATTTTTTTCGTCATCCCCACATTACGATGCTGCTCTTCTGCTTTTTCCACCGCACTTTGTAACGTATATCCTTCATCTAAAAAACGCTTGATCCAATGCACTTTGACGACTGTATGTAACCGATATTTCCGTGGACCGTTTGCGTCTTTCGCAATAGAAGAAATATACCCTTTTTCTTCCCAATAACGAAGTTGACGTGGCGAAACTTCAGCAATTTCACTTAGTTCACTAATTCCTATCAACAAATTTTCTTCATTTAACAAACGCTGAATCATTTTTGACCACATTAGTTTAACTTCCTTTCCCTTATCCTTTCCTTAATTGTAGTTTTTTTTACACCTTTGTCAAGTAAGTTGACAAAGATTCTAATTAGTTGTAAAGTAGTTAATGCAATTTAATTTGAAACTTACAGAAAAAGGAGCGATATATGTGACTTCACAACAACCTGTGGATATTCACGGAAAACCTTATAACCGGTCGTTACTAGTCGGTGTTTTACTAATCGGAACATTTTGTACAATTTTAAACCAAACACTTTTAACGACGGCCTTACCTACATTAATGAAAGAATTTGATATCTCAGCTTCAAGTGTACAGTGGCTAACCACTGGATTCCTACTTGTGAACGGCATTATGATTCCCATCAGTGCTTGGTTGATTAACAAATTCAGTTCAAAAAAATTATACATAACAGCGATGTCAACGTTCTTAATCGGAACCATCATCTGTTTTGTAGCGCAAGACTTCGGCATGTTATTGACTGGACGTCTTGTTCAAGCCGCAGGGGTCGGCGTATCTATGCCTCTTTTACAAACAATTATGCTTTCAATTTTCCCGCCTGAAAAACGTGGCGCTGCCATGGGCACAACGGGAATTGTTATCGGATTAGCACCCGCTTTAGGTCCAACATTATCTGGTTGGATTATTGATTCTTATACATGGCGTGACCTTTTTGGGATGGTCATTCCAATTGTCGTTTTAGTCCTAATTTTAGCTTCATTTTTAATGAAAAATGTCATTCAATTATCTAATCCAAGTATCGATGTCTTATCGGTCATTCTTTCTACTCTCGGCTTTGGTAGCTTACTTTACGGCTTCTCAAGCGTTGGTGATAAAGGTTGGGGTAGCCCACAAGTCTATGGATTCTTAATTGTTGGTGCGATTGTTTTATGTCTTTTTACATATCGACAATTGCATTTAGAACAACCTTTCTTAGAACTACGCGTTTTTAAATCAAAAGTCTTTACTGTTGCGGCCATTTTATCTGGCGTAACCAACATGGCAATGATTGGTGCCGAAATGGTTTTACCTTTGTATATCCAAAATATTCGTGGCGAATCTGCCTTCCATTCAGGGTTAATGCTTTTACCAGGAGCGTTAGTCATGGGACTTATGATGCCAGTAACGGGTCGCATTTTTGATAAAATTGGTGCCCGTCGTCTTGCGATTACCGGGATGTTTATTTTAACAGCTGCAACGTTACCGTTTGCTTTCTTAACAAAAGCAACACCTATTATTTATATCATTGTCCTATATGCGATTCGGATGTTTGGTATTTCGATGGTCATGATGCCTGTGACAACTTCTGGCATGAATGCTTTACCAATGAATTTATTAAGTCACGGAACTGCTGTAAACAACACCTTCCGACAAGTAGCCAGCTCAATTGGAACAGCTGTTTTGATTAGTGTTTTAACAAATGTTACCAAAGACGGCTTACCTGCATCGGACTTATTAAAAACAGCCCCACTCACTTATCGCGACCAAGCAACAAACGCAACACTAAACGGTTATCACGCAGCCTTCTTCGTGGCAACAATCTTTGGCGTTCTCGGCTTGGCGATTACTTTCTTCTTAAATAAAAAAGAAGCGATGCCTGTTAAGGAAGTAGGTGCAATGAAATAATGATTATTTTCCTTTTAATCCTTTGCGTGTTAGGCTTTGCCTATACGAATGTATTTGGCCGAAAAGTTTGGCATAAATGCTGTATGGTTATTTTTGGTTTAGGGTTCTTAGCTTCGTTAAGTCTTATCGTTTTAAACGATAAAGATCATTTTGGTATGACCGAAGTTACTCAGGACAAAACGTTTGAACTAAAAAGCAGTAGTTCAAGCAAAGATGGCCCCAACATGTTATTGTACCAGCCGTTGGGCGATGGTTCCGAAAAAGTTTATTTATATAACACACCAGATAAAAAGAAACTACAAAAAACAGGAACGGAAAACGTCACAAACACAGTTCAAAAAGATGCTCAAAAATCCACATTAGTCCAAAAAACGACGAAATGGTCCTATCAAGAGTCCTGGGCCAAAACACTATTTGGCCTTGCTGACAACGATAACCAATTTGCAAAACAAGAAAACACCTTCAACGTTGCTAGTGACTGGCTAGTTTTAAGTGCTGATCAAGCAAAAAAATTAGGCGAATATATGGAACAACATGCCGCTGATATCAAAAAAGAAGGGACTGAAACAGTTGGCAAAAAAATGATGGCTGCTATGATGGCGAATCCATCAATGTCCCAAGAAGAACAAGCGAAACTCACCGAACAATATACCAAAGAGTTTCAACAAGAATTGATTCAGAAAATTCTTAGTGACATGAAATAAAAAAGCGAGCTTGATAGGATCATCAAAAAAGATGTGACTACCAAGCTCTTCTTTTTAATTATAAATCGCTTTAATCGGATCCATCCTCGAGGCACCAATTGCTGGAATAATCCCGAAAAAGATACCTGTGAAGACAGAAACCAATGTTGAAATAGCAAAGATGGACGGCGTAATAATTGGCGTAATCGAAATATACCCACCGACCACAGTTGCCAATAAATAGCCGCAGCCGACACCAATCAAACCACCAATCAATGTGATAAACGCTGCTTCCATTAAAAATTGGAATAAAATGACTCGTGGTTTAGCACCAATGGCCCGACGAATCCCGATTTCTCGTTTCCGTTCCGTGACAGACACGTACATGATGTTCATGACGCCAATTCCCCCGACTAATAGGGAGATTGCAGTAATTGCCATCAGAAACATTGTCATACCCGTGACCATTTCTTCCATTTGTTGTTGGAGTTGTTGGTCTTGGTCGTTTTCTTTAAACGTTCCTTTCACTTCAGGATGATTTTCACTTAAAATGGTGATTGCCTGTCCTAAAATTGCTTCACGGTCCGCTCCCTCACGAACCTTAATATTGATGCCACTAATTGCTTTTGTTTTTGCTAATTTATTGTATGATTCTCGAGAAACAAAACTGCTCATAGCAGTTGCCCAATCATCGTTCATACCCAAACTATCTAAATCTTTTGGTGCTAAAATACCAATCACCTTGTACATATAACCACCAATTGAAACAGCTTTTCCAATGAGTTGGCTAGGATCATCAAGCCGAATTTGCGCTTCAAAGATATCATGATTTAAGACAATCGCATCTGTATTTGCATCGCTCGGTTGAAAATCACGACCATATAAAATATCATTCTGCCCTTTAGTCGACGTAATGGATAAATTCGCTTGTGCCCCAAAATAATCCATTGGTACAAACAAATTGTCTCCGCCCCCCATCATTGATTCACCATATTGAGGATAAATACTTTCAATTCCTTGAATGTCTTGTAATTTTTTCAAGTCCACTCGGCTAAACGTATAATCTGGCTCTTCATAGGACATAAAATTGTCACTGCTACCATCCGACATTGTATAATGAATCTTCAAAACATCCGCGTTCACTGCACTGGATGCCTTCACAACTTGACGCTTCATCCCTTCACCTAGCGCAGAAATCGTTACGACTGATGTAATCCCAATAATAATCCCGACCATCGTTAAAAATACCCGCAACTTATGCGCCTTTAAGCTTAAAAAAGTACTAACAAATAAATTAGCAATCATCTAATCACCTCTTCTTCCAAAAAGCGACCATCTTTCATATGAATCACTCGTGAGGCATATTTTTTCATATCTTCATCATGTGTCACCATGACAATTGTTTTGCCCTGTTCATTCAATTCTTTCAATAATTCCATGATTTCTGTACCCGTTTCACTATCCAATGCCCCAGTCGGTTCATCAGCCATAATCAATAATGGATCATTCACCAAGGAACGAGCAATGGCTACTCTTTGTTGCTGTCCTCCAGAAAGTTCAGTAACTTTTGATTTGGCTTTTGTTTCCAAACCGACAATTTTTAGGTATTTTTCAGCAATCGCTTTTTTCTCAGCGCGGCTTTTTTTCCCTTCATAAACACAGGGCAATTGAACATTTTGACTAACATTTAAGGAATTAATCAAGAAAAATTGTTGAAAAATAAACCCTAGATATTCATTGCGAAAGGCTGATTTTTTATTTTCAGACAATTTTGAAACATCTGTTCCTGAGAAATGATAGCTTCCGTCTGTTAAGCGATCCAAGAAACCAATAATGTTCATCAGCGTTGTCTTACCGCTGCCGGACTTCCCCATGATTAAAATGAACTCTCCTTGATGGATGGTCAAGTTCAATTCTTTTAAAACATGTAGTTTTTCCTTACCTACTGGATAGAACTTGTTAATGTCCCGCAATTCAATGAGGGGTTGATTTGTATTGTTTGCTTCCACCATCAAGCCCTCCTATTTCGACGCATCTGTCATTGATTCGTTGGTTGCTGATTCATCAGAAGCAATCGCTGCATCTGATTCCACAATGTCACCGACTTTTACTGGTTTTTTTGAAGAAATAACCACTCGGTCGGCTGATTCTAAGCCAGATTCAATCGCCATTTTGTCGCCATTTTCTTGCCCGACTTGGACATCACGACGAATGATGGTTCCAAAATCATTCACTAAAACGTAGGCCTGTTCACCCTCTTTTTGAATCGCTTTTTTCGGTAACTCAATCGCCCCTAAATCGCCTAAATCAATGGTTGCTTGCATATGGTAGCCATTTTTAACTTTGTCTAAATTGGCCAACGCAATTTTGACGCTATAACTAGACATCGTCGTGCCGCCCTCTGGATTGCCACTCGCGGCATCGCTGTTGCCTTCAGGAGGATTATCATCGATGTAAGAAATTGAGCCATCCACAACCACATCGTTGGAAACAGAAGTTAGTTTAGCTTTTTGCCCAACACTAATTTTAGTCAAGTCCTTTTCATTCACTTTTCCAGCTAAATAAAGATCTTCTGAAGTTAACCGTAAAATCGGTGAATTGGCATCTTTTACTTCTGGAATTGATACGCGACCTTTGAAATTAGCCTTTGTGGAAATATATTGCTTCGCTCCTAAATCCGCTAAGGTTTCATTGGTGAAGGTAATCTCTTCATCTACCGCATCGACTTCTGTTTGATATTGTTCATTTAAATCATCACCAGACATCGTGCGGTCTTCTTCTTTAGTTTTATTAAATTTATCAATGGCCCGATTCCACTTATTATAGATATTCACCCGCTTCGTTTCTAATTTGGCTAAGCTATTTTGTTGTGCCTCAATTTCTTTTGTGACCGCCTCATCTTCATAAGTAAATAATTCTGTGCCTGCATCTACGACATCGCCGTTTTTCACCTTAATCTCTGGATCCTTTGTTATTTTTTGATCACGCGCAAAGGCTTCCATTTGTTCCGGTTGGATGACACCGTTAATATAAATTTGTTGCAAGTCGGGAACGTCAAAATAGTCAATTCCCCAGTCATCTTTAGGCGCTTGCTTGACAGCTACTTGTTGTGCATTTTTATTTAACGCATTCACAGTTACGATGCCCCCAACCGCAATTACCGCAACTGCCCCCAATATAATTATCGTTTTCTTCTTCATTTTCTTCGTTTCATCTCCTCATTCTGTCTATTTTCCCCAACAAACTAAATTGCTCGGTCGTTCACTTATAACTATTTAACCATGCTTGAATTCAAGAAACAAGGGCATTTCTCTAGGCCTTTAGTCTGATTTATTTCATTTTTGTTCATTTTTTTATTTATTTCACGACAATAAATAACCATTGTTGGGTCTTTGTATTTCAACAATCTAAAAAGGTTATTTTTATGTTATTTATAACTAAACTATACGCAATCGAGATTTTTTGCTTCTTTTTTTATTTAAGGTACACTAGAAGAAACAATTGAAAGTGAGGGCTTGCCATGAAAGTCATTATTTTTGGCGGTAGCGGTTTTTTAGGTCAACAAATCGCGAAAATTTTAGTCCAACGCCAACATCAAGTCATCAGTGTTTCACGTCATGGAAAGCCTGCCACGCTCTCCGCATCTTGGAGCCACCAAGTGCAGTGGGTATGCTCCGATGTTACTCGTGACACGAATTGGCAAGAACAAGTCCAGCGTGCTGACTGGGTCATTGATACAGTAGGTATTTTATTTGAAAATCCACGAAAAAAGAAAACCTATCAACGGCTAATTCTGACGCCAGTGAAAAAAATCAGCTCTTTTTTAGCACAACAAAAAAAGCCAGCTAAGTTTTTATTTATTTCAGCCAATACTGTTCCTTTCCCTTTGAGAAAATATATGGATGCCAAATTGGCAGCGGAGGAACTAATCCACCAAGAAGTCGTCGAAGCAGTGATTTTTTATCCTAGTTTACTTGTAGGTCAAGAACGTACCGGCACCATACTTTTTAGTAAATGTATTTATTTTTTTAAGAAAATCCCCTTTTTAAAGAACTTATTTATTGGCTATGATCCTGTGCCTGTGGCAGAAATGGCACAAGAAATTGTTCACGTTTTAGAAGGCGGCAATTCTATTTACACACACAGAAGGACCCGTTAACAAGTTATCTCCCAATCGTCTCTGTCTAGAGGCGGTTTTTTTGTGTTACAATACAACTGTTCGAAGGAGAGAAGAAGCATGAAAAAAATTGCCATTATTGGCGGCGGCATTATCGGAATGACGTTAGCTAATTATTTAGATCCACAAAAATTTGATATTACCGTTTATGATGAAGGGCTCGGCCAAGCGACTAAAGCGAGCGCCGGGATTATTTCCCCTTGGCTATCCAAACGTCGGAATAAGAAATGGTACCAATTAGCGCGAGAGGGCGCTGCCCTATTTCCAAAGCTAGTCAAAGATTTTCAGCTGACGGAGGATATTTATCGTCAATCAGGGACAGTCATTTTGCGTCCGGCAGCTGCTTTGGCAGACTTAGCCCATTTGGCAGAAGAGCGTAAGCAAACTGCACCTGAAATTGGAGAAATCACGATGTTGTCAGCGGTTCAAACAGCGAAGTTCTTACCGCTACTTAAGGAAACTCCCTCACTTTTTATTTCTGGCGGCGGTCGCCTAGATGGACCAGCTTATCTAAACCATCTTCAGAAACGCGCCGAAACCAAAGGGGTCACTTTTTGTTCACAACGGGCGCACTTTCGACAACTGAATCAAGGGTGGGAAATTGTCACAAATTCAGAAAAAAAGAGCGTTGATTTTCTCGCTTTAACACCTGGTCCTCATTTAAAGGAATTACTAGCTACTTTAAATTTATCTGTGGACATTCGTCCCCAAAAAGGACAATTATTAGTTTTCGAGACCCCTTTTACAAACAGTCAGCAATGGCCTGTTGCTATGTTAGATGGCGAAGCCGATTTAATTCCTTTTAATCAAGGAAAAATTTTATTAGGTGCCACCCACGAAAATGAACAAGCCTGGGATTTAGAAGAGACTGTTAGCGCTTTTCAACAACTAACTTCTGGGACTGCACCATTTCTAAAAGAAGCAGAGCAGCTTTTTAAGCAACCCATGCATTACCGCGTCGGTACACGTGCTTATACATCTGATTTCGCTCCGTTTTTTGGCCCTTTGCCAGAAATGCCCCACCTTGTGGTTGCTAGCGGACTTGGTTCATCAGGACTCACTACTGGCCCATTCATTGGTTACCAATTAGCTGAATACTTCAATACAGGTGCCTTCAAAGGAGAGCTTTATCAAAAACCACTTAGTCAATATGTTAAAAACAACCCCTCACTTTAATCAGCGAGCGGTTGTTTTTTTCCTTTAAATTAAGAAATGTGAAGTATCTTGGTAGAAGGATTTTGTTATTATGCTACTTGTGGTCGCGCATAGCGTTCTACGTTTTGTTTAATATTTTTAACCGTTTCTGGATCTTCAATGCCCGTTACTTCAGCGATCACTGTATCAACACTTTCTTGGTCAAGCATTTCCTGTAATTGACGGCTTTGTTCATCTTCTGGATCATGATAATTAAAGACAATACCAATCATTGCTAATAAATGCGGCGACACTAGATTGCGTTCCTGTAATTCACGGATTGGTCGAATAAACCGTTCTTGCGCACCTAATTTTCTGATTGGTGTCCGTGCTACACGTGTAATAGCATCTGAAATATATTTATTTTGGAAACGTTGAATAATTTTTTCAATATAGGCTGCATGTTCTTGTTCATCAAAATTCCATTTAGCCACTAAAAGTTTACCGGTTTCCTGCAAAACTGATTTGAGTTGTGCTACCACTAAGGCGTCCTGCATCGCTTCGTCAATGGTTTGATAGCCTAACAACGCCCCTGTATAGGCAACTGTAGCATGGCCAGTGTTTACACTAAATAATTTTCGTTCAATATACGGCTCTAAATCAGCAACGTAATGAACACCTTCTAACTGAATCTCTTTGGCTTTTCGGTTGGTATCATCAATGACCCATTCACAAAAAGGCTCAACTTGAACAAAAAGTGGGTCTTCATGTTTTTGTAATGGAACAATCCGATCAACCGCCGCATCAGGAAAACCAATCCATTGTTCAGCATAAGCTGGGTTTTTCAAATATTTGGCCACTTCTTCTGCTAAAAAGGTTGAACCACCAATCATATTTTCACAAGCGATAATATCCAGCGGCTTTTGACAATTTGCTTCGGCACGTGCATCAATTCCTTGAGCAATTAATTCAGCAATTCTTGGTAAAATATTAGGACCAATTGCCGTCGTGACTAAATCGGCTTCCGCAATTGCTTCTACTACTTTTTCTGGTTCTGTCATGTTATTTAACCCGGTCACATTTTCAACGTTAATTTGTTGATGTGAGGCATCGGCCAATTCAATTGTATAACTTTTACGTTCTTTTAACGCTTGAATGATGGTTTCATTAACATCCACAAACGTAATATGAAACCCGTTTTTAGCTAAAATTTCGCCGATAAAGCCGCGTCCAATATTTCCTGCTCCAAAATGTACTGCGTTCATTCTTATTCTCTCCTTTAAGCAATGGCTAAATTTTCTGTTATTTCTTCTTTACTTAATGCATCGGCAAGTTGCACCACGTTATCCATATCACTACAATAAAGTGCAATTTGTTGGACTAATTGCAAATGTTCTTCACCGACTCCGGCAATCCCAAATAATACGGTAGCAATTTTTTCATCTTCTTCGGTGCCAAAATTAACACCCTCTGGAACTTGCACTACACAGATTCCTGATTTTTTCACTAATTTTTTGGCTTCTTCTGTTCCATGAGGAATGGCAATAAAATTCCCCATATAAACAGATAGCAATTGGTCTCTTTCAATCATTGCTTCAATATAAGCGGGCTCAACACAGCCTGCCTCGACTAGTTTTTCGCCGCAAAAGCGAATAGCTTCTTCTTTTGTATTAAACTGTTGATTTAATTCAATTGAAATATTCGTAAGATTTTCCATTGTTTTCTTCCTCTCTAGGCACTTTCTTTTAAGAGCGAAACCACTGTTTCATATTTTTGGGGATTAACCATACTTTTTACTGATAAGTGTGTCGCTTTCGGTGCTTTTTTACGGGCTTGTTCCGTTAGTTCAGCTTTTGTGACAATTAAAGCCTGTGTTTGTTGAGTTAATTCATTAATATTAATTTTTCGAATCGGCATTGAAATTTTCTCTTTATCTAAAATTTCTTCTAAGACTTTCATTCCCATCGTTGCTGACCCGACACGGTCATCGTGAACCAAAAGAATTTCATTGACATTTGCTAAATCTCCCTCAATTTCAGAAGCAGGTGTTGCTTTGAAGGCTGTTGGTTGTGCGTCGTTTTTTTCTTTGGTACCTGATAGTTCAGCCACAATTTCATCATAACGTGGTGAGTTCAAGAAGTTTTCAACTGCTACAAAGGTTGCATTAGGTGCTTTCTGTTTGGCCCGTTCTTGCAATTCCGCTTGTGTGACAATCAATGTATTTCCCTCATCGGTCAAATTATTAATGGCCCGATTCGTCACAGTTTGTACTAAACCAGCCTCTTGGACCTTTTTCCGTAAGATAGACGCACCCATTGCACTAGAGCCCATCCCAGCATCACAAGCAAAAATAATTTGTTGAATTCCTGACAATGAAGCACTACCATTTGTGACAGTTAATCCTTTTGATGCTGCTTTAGCAGCTTGGGTTTCTTTCACTTTTTGGGCAAATTCATCACTTTCTTCTTTCGCATCTGCTTTTAAAATGACTGCGGATACTGCAAAGGAAACAGCAGTTGCTGCCAAAACACCTAAAATAACTGGTAAGTAAGAACCCATTGGTGTCATCGCTAAAATAGCTATAATGGAGCCTGGGGAAGCGGGCGCACGTAAACCAGCATCTAACGTTTGGAAAACCAAACTACCTGTCGCGCCACCTGCAATAACCGATAAGAATAATAACGGTTTCATCATTACATATGGGAAGTAAATTTCGTGGATACCACCAAGGAAATGAATAATTATTGCTCCCGGCGCAGAAGATTTTGCCGCACCTTTTCCAAAAAACATAAATGCTAATAAGACACCTAACCCAGGACCAGGGTTTGCTTCTAATAGGAAAAGAATTGATTTGCCAGCCGATAAGACTTGTTCTGTCCCTAAGGGTGTTAAAATGCCATGATTAATCGCATTGTTTAAAAAGAGCACTTTTGCCGGTTCAATAAAAATACTCGTTAATGGAATCAAATGAGCATTTAAAATGATTTCCACACCACGTGCCATTGCAGCAGTCAGCGCATCGACAATTGGGCCAATCGCTGAAAAACCAAGTAAAGCTAACGCAAAACCAATTAATCCAGCTGAAAAATTGTTTACTAACATTTCAAAACCAGCTTTAATCCGATGTTGGAAATACTGATCAAATTTCTTAATTGTAAAGCCACCAAGTGGACCCATAATCATGGCACCTAGCATCATCGGAATATCGGTTCCCACAATCACGCCCATTGTCGCAATTGCGCCAACTACGGCACCGCGATCACCTGCTATTACTTTCCCACCAGTGTAGCCAATTAATAATGGAATTAAATAGGTCAACATTGGGCCAACCATCGTGGCAAAGGCTTTATTTGGCAGATATCCATCTGGGATAAATAGCGCTGTCAAAACGCCCCACGCAATCAACGCCCCGATATTGGGCATCACCATGCTAGATAAGGTACTGCCAAGTCTTTGGACTTTTGCTTTAATTGATACTTTATTTTTTTCTGGTACTTGTTCCATTTTTATTCCCCTTCTCTCAAGTAACTTTTCTTGTTGACTAAATTGTATCCGCTTTCCGAATCTGGAAAAAGTCGTACTTTGGCACAAACCATTGTGCCAAAAGTTGAAAGAAAAAAGCACGTGTTCTCTAGTTACGAAAACCAGAAAACACGTGCTTATTTCATTTATAATAATTTCAATAATAAATGAACAACTTTTTATGCTATACTCAAATTGGCGACTTGCCTCGAAAGGAGGTGCATCACATGTACGAGATTGTCACAAAAATTCTTGTGCCGATTTTTGTCGGGATTGTCCTGAAACTTGTAACCATTTGGTTGGAAAAACAGAACGAGGAATAAACAAGTTGCTTCCAGCCGCTGCTGTCTAAACAGCAAAAAAAGACACCCTACTACTGATAGGGTGTCTTTTTAGTGCATCCATGCACGACTTTGTCACAAGTTACCTTAAATTTATCATAGGGCCTATTTTTTGTCAAGGAATCTTCTTATCTTTTTTGTTTAATCTCTTAAATTAAAATATTTTATTTTTTAATATAAAATTATTTCAATAATTATTGAAAATTTCAAATTGAATTGATTTTTTCAGACGTAACTTTAGGCTTGAGTCAGAATTTTTTGCGCTTCATCTATTGTTTGACAATCACTGAGCCGCTGAATGTTTTCGAAATCTGAACAGAAAAAAGCTAATTCTTGAAGCATGCTTAATTGCCGTTGACTTTTTAAAGCAACGACAAATAACAAAGTAGCTATTTTTCGATCTGCTTCCGTACCAAAGTTGACCCCATCAGGCACTTGAATAAAGCAAATCCCTTCTTTTAAAACTTGTTCATCTTGTCCTTCCGCATGAGGCAATGCCACGAAGTTACCGATATACACGCTGACTTTTTGTTGACGTTGATACATTGCTTTGACATAGTCAGGCGTGACCAACTGATTTTTTAGCAGTAATTCACCAGAAGCTGCAAGTGCTTCCTCCCAACTAGCATATGATTGATTCAACATTATTTGCTCCGCTGTAATTTCAAACATCTCTCAACACCTAGCCTTTCATTTCTTCAATTAATAATGACGAAAGCAACTGATAAACAATGGCTTCATTTCCTGAATGAAAAATTTCTGTATTTAAATCATTCATAATAATCGCACCACTGATTTTTCCTAAAATTTTCCCGATTGTTTCATCAATCGGCATCGGCGCTAGCATGAGTAACATACGTTGTAACTGCATCGGCTTTTTATCCATACCTTCAATCATAAGTGGCTGGGCCAGATTAAAAATACAAAAAACAGGCTGTGTCACTGCTGTACTTGAGGTATGGAATAAGGCCATTTCCGTCTGAGGAATCCCAATAGGCGCTTGCTCGTAACGTTTCATCAATTGCTGACAGACGATTGCACTATCGGTGATTAAATCTGCGGAAAGTTGCGCAAGAGCTTGTTGAACGGTTTCTGCTAAATCCGCTTGATTATTTAAATCTGCTATGAAAAATGTTTCTAATAGTTTACTAATTTCTTCCATGAAAGCGACCACCGTTTCGTAGCTTTCTTCGCCACCTATTTTTTTCACAGGCGCTTTCCTAAGCGAGCGTTTTTCGTGACTAATCCGCTTAAACTCTTCTTTCAATTGGCGGATTTCATCGTCTAAAAGTAACGGTGAGATCAATTTATATTTACCATTGTATCCTGGTAATAACGAAGTGGAAATCACTAAGTCATAGTTTTCCTCAACATTCACCTTACCTAAATCCGCAATCCGAAAAAAATGAATCTGGTTGATAAAAGGAAAGTAGCGCCGTAATCGCATTTCCAGCATACTTGTCGAAGCCAAACCGCTAGGAGAAAAACCAGCAATATCAACTTCCATAATTTTGGGACTCCGCTCTAAAGAATTGGCAAAATGAAGTACCATGTAGGCAATTTCCTCTTCCGATAGATTCTTTTGCGGAAAAATTTGCGGCAACGCTTGGCGTAAAGCCGCAGCTATTTCTTGATATTGATTCATGATCCGTTCTAAAATGGGATTCGTTAAATCTTCTTCTTGTAAAACCGCCCGAGAAAAAACACCTGATAAATGCGTCAACAACATTTTATACAAATTGGTATCTTCGAAAAAATTAACTTCCGTTTCTTGACTTACTGCTTCAATCAGTTGTTTCACTTCATAAGCCAGCTGAGTGTCAAAATGTTCATCAAAAAAATCTTCATCAAAAGAATTAGAAAAATCACTTAATAAGCTAGCAAAAAAAACAATCTCACTGACAGCGTATAGTTGTTTCGTTTCAGCAGCGACTTTTGAAAAAAGTCGTTTAGAACAATTTAGAAAGGCCTTATTCATCTGCCCAGTATAGGTCTCATCAGCTAAATAAAAACCTGCAGTGACCCGATCCATCGCAATTGTTAACATTAAAATCAAATGTTGTAATTTACGATCACTTAATGCTGGAAATAAAGTTTCTACTTCTGGCTGAACAATTTTTTGTGCAAATGCTAAATGTTCTGCATGAATAAACTGAAAGAAAAAATGGTCGTTTGTCGTTAATTCGGTAAAATGAAAAAATTGGTACTCATTAATTTCCATACTTAGAATATTCGCCATTAGAAGACGGCGATATTTTTCAGAACCAGTCACTTCATAACCTTGATTCCGAGAAATCGTTAACGGAATCCGAGCAATCCGTGTTTCTAATTGTTTAATATCGGCATAAAAAGTCGTATTACTAATACAATACGTTTCCAGAAAATAATGCATAGAGACTGGCTCTTTTGTTTGAAGTAATGTCAATAAAATCGCATGTTGCCGCGCCAAAGTAGAAAGTTCCTGTGTCTCTTCTCCTAAAATAGCAGCCTGAATTTCCGTCATCGCTGCTTCATCTGCTTGAATCGTAAAGCGCCCACGAGCTACTTTTTCCAACGTCGCGCCCATCGATGCTAGCGAGGTTTCTAAATTTTCTAATTCACGATATACCGTCCGGCGGCTAACCTTTAACAAATTCATCATGCGGTTTACTGAAACGGGGGTAGGACTATTCACTAATTCCGTTAATAGAACAGTTTCTCTTGTCGTTAAAAACATCTATCAGCTCCTCCTTCCAGCCATTCTTGATACTCTTTCTTATTCAAAAAACTAGTAACTACGTATAAATTTTGTTGCGTTAGATCTAAATGATAGGCTTGCGCCAGTTCACGAGTCACTACGTAGGTTGTCTCCTTGGTAAAAAAGACTGTTTCCAGTGGTTCTTTAGATACTTCAATCGCGACTCCTTGTTTCGCTGCTTGTTGCCGCAATAATTCCATTCCCATTGTTTGCGATCCTCGAACATTCTCGGCATATAAAAAAACAAGCTTCTGTATTTGTTTTGTCGGGTTCGTTTCAGTAGACTCTGAACCAAGTGAAGATTGCTCTTGAGAAGAAGCAGTCAGTTTGGCTAAAACTTGCGGGTAATAGGATTTAATTTCTAAAAAATTTTGAACACTCACCATATCCTTTTCTGGGACGTACTTTTGTGCTAACTGTTTCAATTCTGCTTGAATGACCACTAATGTCTTAGGCTGCCACTTCATCTGATGAACGGACTGGTAAGTCACAGGTATCTCCAAGTCCACAGCTTTTAATTGTCGGCTCAGCAAACTAGCCCCCATGGCACTTGAGCCCATTCCTGCATCACAAACAAATAAAATTTGCTGATAGTTAGGTGTGACTGTTTCCACTTGGTCTTCCTCCTTCTCCTTCATCTTTATCATTGAAACTGGTTCAATTCCTCGTTGACGTTTTAATAACAAGCTTGCTATTGCAAAAGAGCACAGAAAGCTAACAAAAATTCCGCTAAAAACCGCCAGCCTCGCATCAGTCGGGGCATTGGCTAAAATCGCAACCAATGAACCTGGCGAAGCTGGAGCACTTAGCCCCACATTAAATATTTGAAAAACAAGCGTACCACTCATTCCTCCAGCAATTACTGCTAAAAATAAGCGCGGGTCCATCAAAACAAACGGAAAATAAATTTCATGAATGCCCCCAATCAGTTGAATCATGGTGGCACCTCCTGCTGTTTTTCGTTGTCCTACAGACCCAAACAGCAGAAAAGCAACCAAAACGCCCACGCCTGGTCCAGGGTTTGTTTCCAATAGAAATAAAATGGACTGACCTGTTTGACTAGCACCTTCTAAACCTAGAGGCGTTAATAAGCCATGGTTAATCGCATTATTAAAAAATAACACTTTTAAGGGCTCTAAGAAAACGTGAACCAATGGTAAAAGATTGGCTTCAATTAACCAAGAAGAAAATTGATACAGCCAAAAACTAGCACTTTCAACAGCCGGAGCTACAACCAGAATACCAAAACAGCAAAGCAGTCCTCCCACAATTCCTGCTAAAAAGTTTTTAGTCAGCATCTCATAGCCTTCTTTAACTTTCGGTAAGAGAATTTGTTCAATTTTGGCGAAAGTATATCCTGCTAAAGGACCAATAAACATAGCACCAAACAACTGTGGAACATCTGTGGAAACAATCACGCCCACTGTCGCAATAGCAGCAACAACGCCGCCACGTTGTTCCTCGAACATTTTTCCGCCTGTAAAACCAATTAGAATCGGTAAAACAACTCGAATCATTATCGTTTCGATTTCAGAAAGAGCTAGCCGTAGATTCCCTGTCGTATAGCCAGCCACCAAAGACAATAAGCTCCACGCAATAAAAATACTCAAATTTGGCATAATCATCCCACTCAAACGATGACCAAAACGACGTAAATAGGGAGTTACTTTCACAAACTTATGTTTAAAAAAGAGCGAATGCATTTCTTTTTCCTTCATATTCCTTGTCCCTCGCTCTCTATGTAGATAATTAGAATACTTCTATTATATGAAATTTCACAAAAAAATAGTATAGATTTTTGTAAAATAATTCTTTTATACACCTCACAAGAGAATCCGTTTACATTAATAGAAAAAACTTTTATACTAAAAGAAAGAAACTCTTCGGATTGGAGGCCAATTATGGCAATCAAAGCAATTGTAATGGATATTGATGGCACCTTATTAACTTCAGAAAAAAAGATTTCACCAAAAACGCGACAAGCATTAGTAGCTGCACAAAAACAAGGCCTCTCACTGATTTTGGCTTCTGGCCGCCCGACTAACGGTATGCGGCCCTTAGCAGATGAATTGGAGATGGCTCATTATAATGGACACTTACTTTCCTATAACGGCGCTTGTGTCACCCATCATGGCAGTCAGCAACAACTATTTAACCAGACAATTTCAAAATCATTGAGTCAACAAATTTTAGAACATTTGAAACAATTTGACGTAATTCCAATGATTAATGATGAAACATTTATGTATGTCAATGATGTTTTTCATAACACCTTACATTTAGAGACTGGTGATTTTAATATTATTGAATATGAATCACGGGGCGGCAACTTTCAATTATGTGAGTGGCATGATTTAGCCGCCAGACTAAACTTTCCCTTGAACAAAATTTTAATTGCTGGTGAACCCGCCTATTTACAAAAATATCATGAGGCCATCTACGCGCCTTTCAAAGAAACCGTCACCGCTGCTTTTTCCGCTCCTTTCTATTTTGAATTTACCGCAAAAAATATTGATAAAGCGCGTTCTTTAGAAAAACTAACCCTACAGTTAGGTATAGCTGCTGAAGAAGTAATTGCTTTTGGTGATGGTCACAACGATTATACAATGTTGGAATGGGCCGGCACGGGGATTGCTATGGAAAACGCCGTTGACGAGCTTAAAAGCATCGCAACGGAAGTCACTTTATCCAACGACAATGACGGCATCGCTGTTGCATTAACCAACTTTCTTTAAGAAAGTTGGTTAATGCAAGCGTACGCCGTCATTTTTTATTGCCTATTCAAATGTCGTGATTTTTTCTGGTGCTAAACGAACAGATTCATAGCCAGTTTCCATGCCCTTACCCACAGATAAAATCATTACTGGGACATAGCGCTCTTGATCTAAACCAAATGTTTCGGCTAATTTTTCCGCTTCAAAACCACCGATTGGATTTGTTTCATATCCGTGAGCTCGTGCCACTAACATAAATTGCATAGCTGCTAAACTCGCATCAATTTTTACGATGTCATTCATTTGTTCTCTGCTTAAACTTTCATAATGGGGAATAATGGCTGCTAATTGTTGGTCCCGTACTTCTTTAGGCATTTTACCACTAGCATAGGCTTGATTGTAAATTTCCTCTCCTCGCTCATGGCAGTTTAGATCACCAAAAATTAAGAGCATTGCAGAAGATGTTTCATTTTGACGCGTATTAAAGCGAATTAAGGGTTTTAATTTTTCTTTGCCTGCTTCACTTTCCACTACGACAAAACGCCATGGTTGCATGTTAACAGAAGAAGGGGCAGTGGTCGCTTCTTGAATCATTGTTAACATTTCTTCATGAGAAATTTTATGGGTTTCATCGTACACCCGAACCGATTTGCGGCCAAAAACAATCTCTGAAAAATCATTCGTTGTATATGTTGTCATTCTATCATACCTCTTTCGTTGTAATGCTTTGATCTAGTTTTGTCAAAAGTTCTTTTAATTGGCGACAGTCGTCCTTTGTAAATGTACTGGGAATAATTTCTGTTACCGTTTGTTGCTTGGCTGTACATTGCTGTAGTTCTTGTTGTGCTTTTTCTGTTAAATGCACTAGCACTTCCCGATTATTTTCTGGATTTCGCTGTCGTGTCACATACTGTTTCTCTTCTAAAATTTTCAAATGGCGAGTGACCGCACCACTATCGATTTTTAAGTGTTCTTGAATCTCCGTTTGAAGACACGGCTGACGTTCTTTTAAAATCATCAGCAACTCATAACGAGTCAAACTCAAGCCAACTTGCTCTTCAAAAACTTTGGTAATTTTTTGATCTAATACCTTTAACTGACATAATAATTGGCTGACTTCCCGTAATGATAACGACATAGTTTCCTCCTTAAAAAGATGACTCGTCAACAATTGACTAGTCAACTATAACTGTTTCTTTCTAAAAATGCAACCTTTTTTACAAGAAAAATAGAACAATTGACAGGGAGAAACTACAGTATTCCCCATCAACTGTTCTATTTTAATCAATCTATTTTTCGGTAACAGGTTCTGCTGATAACCGCTTAATTCCTAAACCAGTAAATGCACTGACCATTGAGAAGACAGGCGATAATAAGCTAAAGAAAACAAATGGTAAGTAAGTCAACGTTGGTACGCCAAAGGTCCCCGCTACGAAGCTACCTGCAATCCCCCAAGGAATGAGGTAGTTAATAACCGTCCCACCATCCTCCAAGGTTCTGCCTAAAACAGTCGGATCCAAACCTTCTTTTTTGTAAACTTCTTTAAAGGCATTCCCTGGTAAAATAACCGATAGGAATTGTTCACCAATAAAAATATTTACGCCAATTCCTGTTAATAACGTTGATAAAATCAATTTCGGTGTACTGCTCATTTTCTGCGAAACAACTTCCATGACCGCAGAAATCAATCCTAATTCCATTAATAAGCCACCTAGAGACAACGTTAGAATAATAAGTGCCACAGTCGGCATCATACTCATAATCCCGCCACGACTTAATAATTGATCAATTTGTGCGTTCCCCGTTTGAGAAACAAACCCATTTTCCAACGTGTTTCCTAATGCCTGCAACGATACTTTCGGATTTTGAATAATAATCATAATTACTGCCACAATAATGTTTAACAAAATCGTGATAATCGCTGGAATTTTGCGCCAGGCACAGATTAACATTAAGGCTAATGGTAACAATGACCAAATTGAAATGGTAAAGTGGTCTTCCAATACTTGAATAACTTGAACTACTTCTGTCAGACTTGTATTCGCGTACGTTTGTCCTAAAATCATAAACAAGATTAAAGAGACGATAAATGCTGGTACAGTCGACCACATCAAGTTTTTTATATGTTTAAACAAATCCGCTTCAACAATCGCTGCGGCTAAGTTTGTTGATTCTGATAAAGGTGACATTTTATCACCAAAAACTGAACCAGAAACAATCGCCCCCACAACTAAAGCAGGATTTAACCCTAAGGTACTGCCAATACCGAAAAAGGCAATTCCAATTGTTGACATCACTGTAAAAGCACTACCTACTGCACTGCCGACAATCGCACAGACAATAAAAACTGACGGCACAAACCATTTAACACTAATCATTTTAAAACCAAAAACCATAATCGTTGGAATAATTCCAGCTTGAATCCAAACGGCAATCAATGCCCCCACTAAAATAAAAATAAAAATTGGAATAATCCCTGGCTTCAAGCCATCAACAATCCCTTTATGCATTTGATCAAATGGTACTTTACGAAACATTGCGTAGCCTAAAATCAATGCAATCACAAACAAAATAGTAATATTTGGCGATATCTTTAAGCCAATTACTCCTGTTGCAATAGCTGCCACAATAATTAATAAAACGATACTTGCTTCTCGAACACTCACGGTCTTCTTTTTCTGTTTTTCTTTCATTTCGTTACTCTCCTCTAATCTTTTTTCTGAATACTCTGACATTAAAGGATCTTATGATAACGAATAACCCCTCCACAACTCATTGAAAACGCCTCCTAAAGCTACATAAAAAGAGAGATTCATCCTTAAAGAATAAGGACGAATCTCTCCGCGGTACCACCTTAATTAGAAGCTTACTTGCTTCTCGCTTATGTATTATGTAATTGTTACTACTTATTAGTGTAATTCACAAATAGACTTGATCGATTCGCAGCAACCATCGACTTTCTGAACAAAACATCTATTTCCTACTGGGCTAATAATTTATGAATCTCAATATACCAAGAAGAAACCGACTTGTCAACGAAAATAGTATAAAAAATTTTTTCACACGCCAACAAAAATTACTTTTTCTTTTTGTAAAAATAGAAAAGCGCCTCCGTTCTCACGAAAGCGCCTGTTAATTAATGGGTTGTGCCACCTTGTAGTTGAATATCTTCTTGCGTTTTTACTGCTGCTTCAATCATATAGAACAAAGAATCTGTGATTGCTTCTAATGACATAGAAGCAAACGTTGGTTTATCAATTGTTTGTTCTGGTAGGAACGGAACATGAATAAATCCGCCACGAATAGTTGGATATTTAGTGTTAATTAAGTGTAGTAAGTGATACATAATATCATTACATACAAAGGTTCCTGCTGTATAAGAAATCGCTGCAGGTAATTGATGGTCATGACAATTTTTTACCATCGCTTTAATCGGTAAATTTGTAAAATAGGCTGTTGCTCCATCTTCAACCAACGGCACATCGCTTGGTTGTTGTCCTGCATTATCCGGGATACGCGCTTCCGCTAAATTAATCGCCACTTTTTCAACAGTGACTGTTTGACGGCCGCCTGCTTGTCCAACACAAATCACCATATCTGGTTGATGGGTTTCAATTGCTTCAGCCACTTTTTCACCACTAGTGCCAAAAACAGTTGGCACCTCAACTTTAATAATTTCAGCTCCTGCAATTTCAGCAGGTAATTTTTTGACTGCTTCAAAGGCAGGATTGATTGCTTCTCCTCCAAATGGATCAAAGCCAGTAACGACAACTTTCATTTCGATCATCCTTTCTTATTTGAATAGAATCATATAAACAATTTGGAAAATTAACATGAAAAGTGCAATCGGCAATTGATTTTTAATGACGCCGTACTTATCTTTCATTTCCAACATGGCTACAGGTACGATATTAAAGTTCGCAGCCATCGGTGTTAACAGTGTACCACAAAAACCACATGTTAAGGCAACCATCCCAACTAATGCGGGATCTGCACCTAAAGAAAAGACAAACGGCACACCAATTCCGACTGTCATCACGGTTATTGCTGCAAAGGCATTGCCCATGATAGCCGTAAAAATAACCATTCCCACAGCATAAATAATAATCCCTACATTGACATTTCCTGCTGGTACTACGGCACTAACCCCTTTTGAAATAATCTCACCAACACCAGCGCTAGTAAAAACAGCACCTAAACAAGCTAATAGCATTGGCAACGTACTAAGAGGACCGACTGTTTCTAACATTTCCGCCGCATCATCAAAAAATACTTTCGGCGTATTATTTTTAGAAAAGAACATCATGATGAAAATCGCTACAAAGACACCAACACCGACACCGACTAAAGCTCCTAAAGTAGTCAATGTGGCAAAAAGAATTGCAAAAACCCCGATACTTAGTGCGGGAATAAAAATCTTCATTCCTAATTTTTGAGACATTTTTTCCATGTATTCTTTCGAAGGTAAGCGACTTTCTCCTTTTGTCACTTTTTGAAGAATTGCCGGAATTGTCATCACAAAAATAAGTACGCCACAGGCAACTGGTGGAATAAACCGACCAAAACCGATTAAGATTCCTAAAATTCCCCAGAATAAACTAGTCCCATACGCATGTTGATTGGTTTTATCACGAAAACTACGAAAACTTGTATATAACAAGATAATCCCCATAAAAATGTAAAGGACTTCCAATAACTTTGCACTCAAATCAATACTTGGATCTGTGAAAAAACTCATTTCAGTCCCTCCTGTCCATAATATTTTTTACGTAATCTTTTTTCTTTTAAAGTAAAGTAAATACTTGCCGAAATTAAGGCAACTAAGGCGACTGGTACTTCCACTAAAGCCAGTTTACCTAATGTCACTTCATAGCCTAAATCTTTCAATGTTGATTGAACAAGCAATGCCCCAGCCCCACCAACAAACAAAACTTGACCAAAGAACCAACAGATATTTTCCATGGCTGAAGCCATCCCTTTTAGTTCTTCTTCATACTCTGGCACCATTGGTAAATTTTTTGATTCAATTGTTCCTAACGCCATTGGCAAAATAATCGGACGCACAAAACCTGCTACCCCACCGAAACTTACGTTAAAAGCGGCGAAGATAATCCGAAAGACACCATAAATGTCAATAATCACACCAGCAGATACCTTTTTGAATCGTTTAATCAACGTAGCTGCTGACTCTTTCAAGCCATTTCTTTCTAAAGTTCCTGTTGCTAACATAATAATAATAAAGATAGCCATTCCTCGATTATTCACAAAGGTTGTTCCTAGTGTTTCTAGCATCGATGTCAAACCAAGCCCGCCAGTAAAAGCCGTCACTATTAAAGCAACCATCACAATCAAGATAGCATCAAATTTCAATGCGAAGCCGACAATGACGATCAATACGCCTAATAAAGGTAATAAATCCATCAAATCTCTCCTTCTTAAAATAAAATTTCACTTTCCATTATATGCCAATTTTCGCTCATTTGTAAGACTTTTTTAATTTTTAATGTTATTTTTTCTAAAGATACAGTTTCCAACACTTTTTAGAGCTACCACTCGCACTTTTTTCTTTTTTCCGCTAGAATAAAAGAAACAATAACATTGAGGAGGATTTTTATGTTCCAAACTTTTAGAGAAAATTTTCGGCGCCATACCCTATTGCGCGACGCCGTCTTTATCGTTATCGGAAGTGCCATTGTCTTTAATCCCGGTGCTTTCTTCCAGTTCGTCGGTTATTTAATTGCTGGTTATTTGATGCTTTTAGGGTTAATTAATATTTATGATGACTACAAAATAAAAAAACAAACGGGTAGCTGGGGACTTGGTTTCGTAACAGGTTTAATCTTTGTCGTCTTAGCAGTAGCCTTTTTATTTTTTGCACCGGTGATTGTTTCGATTCTGCCGTTTTTATTAGGGATTAGTATCGTTATAAACGGCCTCGTTCAATTGACTTTTGCTTTAAATACTCGTCAAACAGGTGCGCTTATCTACAGTATTCTGGTTTTAATCGCTGGAGCTGTTTTAGTTTTCAACCCCTTCAAAAGTCTCTTAGTTTTGATGCAAGTCTTTGGATTTATCCTGATTTTCATGGGAGTCATTGAAATTATTGGTCATTTTAGAAATAAAGCTTAACGAAAGGAGCAACTTATGGATAAAGAAAGTACCAAGTGGATCCGCTTTTTAGGTGGGAAAAATTTACTTTACACATTAACTATCCTTTGTCTAATTGCTGTAACTATCTTTTTATTCAACACTGTTTCATTTATCTTTAAACCAATTTTTGTTATTTTTAGTGCCGTCTTAGGCCCGGTACTTTTTGGTATTATTCTATTTTATTTGCTTAATCCAATGGTGAAACGCCTTGAGAAAAAAATTCCCCGTGTTTGGGCGATTGCGATTCTCTATGTCTTAATTATTGCATTACTAGTGTTAGCTGGACTGCAACTTTTCCCAATTATCCAAGACCAAACGGAAGAATTAATCAAACAATTCCCAAGTTTTTGGAAAAGCACGCTCCAAACAGTACAAGAATTTATGGCTAAAACACCTTTTGCAAAAGATTTAGAATCTGCTAATGAGTCGATTAATCAGCTCTGGGGCAAACTTGCAAACTCCTTTAAAGACTTTGCAGGGGATTACCTACAAACAGGCGCACAAGGTCTGGGAAGCGTCTTTTCTGCAGTCTCTTCTACTTTCCTAACCTTGTTTACAGGACCTATCATCGCCTTTTTCCTTTTAAAAGACAAAGAAAAGTTTTATCGCTTTGTAAAAGGCATCATTCCCCCAGCTTTTCGTCCTGATTTTGATGAATATAGCCAAATTGCCAACATTCAAATTGGCGATTATCTAAAAGGTCAAGTCATTGCTTCGTTGGTTTTAGGGATTATGTATTGGCCAGCTTTTCTATTAATTGGTTTACAATTTGGTAGCATTTTAGCTTTAGCTGCGGGTATTTTATGTATTATTCCTTATATCGGGCCATTTATTGCCTTTATTCCTGGATTGATTATTGCCTTTCAGGATTCCACATTTATGGTAGTTAAATTTGTTATCGTCTGGTTTGCCATCCAATTGATTCATGGTGATTTTGTTATTCCTCGTGTGATGGGCGATAAATTAAAAGTCCATCCGATTACTATTTTACTTGTCTTGTTAGTTATGGGTGAACTGTTTGGTTTAATGGGCGTTATTTTTGGGATTCCAATGTATTGCCTAGTTAAAGTGACAGTCATTTATTTATTCCGCAAATTCAAACAACGCTATAACCGCTTTTATGGTGACAACGGCGAGTATGAACACACGAATTTTACTAAAGATCAATATTTAAAATAATACAATGAAAAAACTGGGACATAAGCCGTTTAGACTTATGTCCCAGTTTTTTACCATACTTCTCTAGCAATTTCTTGAAGTAATTGAACTTTGCGCCATTGTTCTTTCTCCGTCAAACGATTTCCTTCTTCTGTCGAAGCAAAACCACATTGCGGACTAATACTTAAGTTTTCTAAAGGAATAAACTGTTGAGCTTCTTCAATTCGTGCTTTCACTTGTTCAGTCTCTTCTAATTCAGGAAACTTAGAAGTAACTAAACCTAAAACGACTTTGCTGCCATTATTTTGCCAATGTCTTAATGGTGAAAAGTCCCCTGCACGATCTGAGTCATATTCCAAGAAGAAACCATCATAATTCGTAGCAAATAATTCTTTTGCTATCGGTTCATAACCACCTGAAAATAACCAAGACGAAGCATGGTTCCCACGGCAAATGTGCGTGGTTACAGTTAAATCTTCTGGCTTACCAGCTAAGGCTTCATTAATAATCGTGGTACACACTTGTGCAATTTCTTCTGGCTGTATTCCTTTTGCTCGTAATTCTTCTTGTTTTGTCTGATCCGCTAGAAACGCCCAATTTGTATCATCAAATTGCAAATAACGGCAACCTCTCTCGTAAAAGGCCGCAATTGCATCTTTATATGTTTGTGCTAAATCCTTATAAAAAGCACCAATCTCTGGATAAATTGTTTGAATGTGCGAGGTGCCATCGTTAGATAAAATTTCTTGACGTAAAATCATGGTCGGACTAGGGATCGTTGCTTTGGCTACCGTGCCATCACCAACTTCCACCACCTCTTTTAAAAATGAAAAGTCCTCTAAAAATGGATGTTGCGCAGGAAAAGATATTTTATCCACTACGCGGATATTATAGGCCGGAGCTGCTTTTCCATGAAAGGTTTGGTTATACCCCGTTTCTGGGATATAGCCTGTCACACCATTTAATCCTTCTAAGAAATCAATATGCCAAAAACCGCGACGAAATTCACCATCTGTGATTCCCCGTAAACCGCCAGCTTTTTGTTTTGCTACTAATGCTTTGATTTCCTCATCTTCAATAAGACGTAGCTCTGCTTGAGATAAAGCACCTGCTTGGACCTTTTTCCGTGCTTTCTTAATTGTTTCCGGACGTAAAAAACTTCCCACATGATCAACTGTAAAAGGAATCTGACTACTCATTTGCCTCACTCTTTCCTATTTTTATTTATAAAAAAACGCCCTTTTACTAGCCGTAACTAGTAAAAGGGCGATTATTATCGCGGTACCACCTTTTTTCGGAAAGATGACTCTTTCCCTTCAACTGACAATCATAATCAGCGGTCTTGTTAACGAAAGACATTACGTTTTTGCCTACGTTTCGACAAAAATTCCTCCTAGGCCATTTTTCGATACAGACATCTAACTTTTTTCACCAACCAAAGTCTCTCTACCAGCTGTCTTGTATTTACTTTCCTATTCAACGGAAATTATTAGATTATAATTAGAATACCACGTTTAGCAAATTTGTCAACGGAGATGGATGAAATAGTAATGAAAAAAGCAGCTTCTTTTCAGAAGCTGCTTACGTCTATTTTTATCATTGCTGATTAGGCTGAGTGTCCTACGATTGTGCTACCTGAGTAACCAAAACCGACACGCGTAATACCTGGGTTAATTTCCCAATCACGGTGACCGCTTCCTGAAGCTGTTACCATGTTTGTTTCATTGTACCACGCCATGATTACTGAGTTACCTGGCGCCCACATAATTGCGATAACTTCATCTCCACGAGACCAGTGATCATTTGGAATGCCACCTGCTTCAACTTGTGCTGCACGAGCAGTTGCAGAAGCTGCCAAACCTGCATCCCATACTACTGGACGTAAACCTAATGATTGACGTAGAACGTTCAATGCATTGATTGTTGGATCAGCAGAAGGTGCTGGTGTTGGTTCTGGTGTTGGTGTTGGTGTAACTGTTCCACCACCAGTTTGGCCACCATTATTTCCATTATCGCTTGGTGTTGTAGGTTGTACTGGTTGTTCTGATGAAGAAGAGCCAGTATTTTCTGTTGCACTATTATCTGTACTTGGTGTAGTTGTTTCAGTTGTTTGTTGCGTGCTTGATTCAGTTGCTGAGCTTGAGCTTGCTGGTGCTTGTGCTTCTGTTGTTGATGAAGAGGCAACTGGTGCTTCTGCTTTCACTTCAGCTTTAGCTGGTTTTGCAGCAGCTTGTTTGGCTTTTTCAGCTGCAGCTTTTTGTTCAGCAGCTAAGCGTGCTTGCTCTGCTTCAGCAGCTGCTTTTTGTTTTTCTAAGCCAGCTTTAGAACTTTCAGCTGATGATTGTTCTAATGCTAATGAAGCTTTCATTACGTTTAATTCAGATTGTTTAGAAAGTAAATCTTGACGTTTTGTTTCTAATTCAGCTTCTGTTGCTTCAAGTTGTTTCATTTTTTTCTCGTTTTCAGCTTTTTTATCAACAACGGCTTGTTTATCTTCTTTTTGTTGTTGCATTAAGTCGTTGTTGGCACTTACGATTGTTGAAACAGCTTGAACACGGCTGATTGCATCTGCAACTGAGTCCGCATCTAAAACTGCATCTAGCATTGTTGTGCTTTGTCCATTAACTTGAACATCACGTGCTTGATTTTTGATTGCTTCGTTACGTTTTTCAATACGTTGATTCAAGTTTGTAATTTCTTGTTGTAATTGTTCTGATTTTGCTTTTAGTGTTTGCTTTTGTTCACGTAAAGCCATGCTTTCATCAAATACTGAAGATACTTCTGCTTCTAAAGAAGATACTTGTGAAGCTAAATCCCCTTGTTTTGCTTTTAATGATGAAATTTCTTGATTTTTTTCTTCAATTTTTTTATCAACATTGTCCGCCAAAGCGATGCTTGGGGTAGCAATTGCTGATAGCGTTAATGAACATAGTAATACTGATGCAAATAGACGTTTCTTCACTTGTCATTCCTCCGAATTAATTTCTAAAGTTTATTTAAAATATCTTAATCTTTTCTTACGACAAAAACATTCTACCACACCCATATTTCAATTAAGCAATAGAAATGTTACAAAAACATTTCAGATCACTCGTTCTTTCTCCATAATAGGTAAACTTACCTTTTGTAAGGCTTTTGCGCCTTGTCATGACTGGTTTTCACGTGTTTTCAATTGTTAAACAATTCTTCGATTTTTTTTCATATTTTTTCTTTTTTTATTCAAATTTTGCTTCTTTTTTGTCGATATATGCTTTTTTTCGTAAAATTAATCATTTTTCCTTCTTTTTATTAAACGTTTTTGTTACAAAATTCGTTATATTTTGGTAACGAATCAAGAAAAAGGCCGCTTCGTTGAGCCGCCTTTTATTATTTCTATGCAATGTTTTTGATCAAACTATTCAACTTATTTTTTATGGACTTATGGGCCTGTCACTAAATTCCAAGTCACCATTGCTTGATAAGTTTGATCTTTTCTACCTTGATTTGCTGGAATTTCTAATTTGATTTGATCAAAAGAAAAATCAAATTGATAAACATCACTTTCGTCAAACTGACCATTGGCAACAATATGGCTAGCTACACCGTTGGCAACTAATTGAATAGCGGTTGTTTTGCCAAGAGCAACTTTAGTTTCCGTTGGTTGATTGTACTGAATAAAACCTGAAACATTGGTTGTTCCTAACAATAACTTTGTCATTGATGATAGTTGATCCACTCTTCCTTCAAAGGGGGATAGTTCTGCAGTTAGTGCCCAATTGGGTTGTGATTTTTTCAAACGTAAATATGGATTTTCCTGACCATTTTCATAATAATCTGCTGCCTGCTTTAAACCATGTTGCTGCGTGTTGCTAGAAATGGCGACTTTACCAAAATCAAAAGTTGGTGTGCTGATAAAACCTTCCTCATCTGGTGCCACAATTTCTTGATTTTTAGGTTGGATTCTGACAGTATCAGCTGCGTGAACAGCAGAAAAATTTCCATTCATTTCAACAGCCGCTTGTAACACTTGATCTGGTTCACCTGTAGCAATTGTTGTCATCATAATAGTTGCTGTCTGACCAATAGGCACTTCCGTATTTAAAGCAATGCCAACTCGCCAATTTTCATCAGTAATAGGAACAATTTTGTTTGGTTCAGATCCAACACGAATCGTGACTTGGATTGGCCGAGCTAGACCTGGTGACCAACCACTTGCTGGCTTTAAGTTTATTTTTTTTAACGGTACTTCTCCCACATTTGTAAGCATAATCTGCCAAATTTGTATATAACCACTTGGCATGACTTTGACTAGTCCTTCTATTTGCATTTCAGCTTTTGCAGTTATTTCCTTATACACTGCTGTAATAGCGTTCATTTCATTAAAAACAGGGGAGTTTATGGGGCGCTTCGTTTTTTCTAAGCTCTCTTGTTTTGTTTTATCTTGATACCAACCTTGATATAAATAAGTTTTACCGTTAACGCTGTATTGTTGTGGCAGTTTTTTTCCAGCTAAATAGCGAAAGCCATCCGTAGTTATTGGTTGTTGGTGATCCTGAATAAAATCAGATGGTGGTGCAATTTCAACACCATTGACATCCTCAAATGTATAATTTTTTTGAGGTACCTCCTTATAGACAACAGTTAAATCATCATTGTCGTCATAGGTAATATCATAACTGGGCGTTACGCTTTTTTCTAAATTTTCAGGTTTCGTTTTCCCTTTATACCATCCTTGAAATTGATATGTTTTTGAGTCGATTTCATAGCTACTTGGCAAAAGGCCGTTCTGTTTAAAGGCGTAAGGGTCACGCTCAATAAGCGTTTGCTTTCCTTGTCTAAACCCCGGTGGTGGAGGGATTGGTTTCCCTTGAGTATCCACAAAATGTTCTGTCACTATGCGATTGGTAACATGATAATAAACCGGCCCTGAAAATTTAAAGTAATTCAATAGCCCAGATTGATTCGATGAATCAACCTTCACTTGGTTGTACAAAGGAACGATTAGTTTTTGACTCTCGCTAATGTTAAACGTTACTCCTGTTTTCTGACTATATTGTTGTGCAGACATTTTTTCCAATTCAAATTGCGAAATTGTTGTTGGATATTGGTTTCCTGATGCGTCGGAAATAGTTGGCAGCGGAAAATTGGGATCAATTTCCCCTTTCTTATTGTATAAGCTTAAAGAAGTATAATATCTTGGTAAAAAAAATGTTTGATTACTCGCTGCAAGCACCGTTGACATGTCGGAATAGACGGCTACTTTCTCACTTGGAATTACCACTTCTTTTAAATTAGCCACTGTAGATGCTGTCACTGGTTGACTTTCACCTTCCCACACATTTATGCCATTTGGGGAATTGCCTTGCCAACTATGATACTGTAGAAGGATCTCATTGGCGTTTACTGGCTGCCCCTCTTCATTAATAAATCCATAACGATAAGTTAGGTTAGGCGTCTCAATTCTTTCTCTAATCGTTTGACTTGTAACATTAGCCTCATTATCGATTAACTCACTTTTTGGCAATGCTAGTGGTTCTTCATCATGTAGTTTATCCTTTGTCTGTGGTTGTTCACTTTTGGCTTTTTCTGCTGTTAATGAATGATTGGTTCCTTCTCTTACTTGTTTTGTACTTGGTAATGTTTCTGCAAAAACAGTTGTCTGTATTAGTATGGGGAATACTAATATATGGCAGATGCCCGTTACTATCAATTCTTTCCATTTACTTCGCTTCATATTGTCCCTTCTTTCTAAAGAACAATCCAACAATTCTTAGTTAACTAAACATTAAGACACTAAACTTAGCAGAATGATCACTTACCATTTTCAGCAACAGTCTTGTCTTGTGGTATCGGTTTCATTTTTCTTTATACTTTGGATCATTCACTTGTTTCAGCGCTATTCGTCCAATACTTCTTTTTACTAACCAGTTATAACTAGTTTAGCAAAAAAGAATAATTTCTGAAATTCCGAATTTTAAACAGATAGGAGCATTTCCTGAAGATTCTATATATATCAAGGAAAATCGACCAAAAATAAACTGAAAATAAACTTTTCAATAGAGAATCATAGCTAAAACAGGATAAATTAATCATATTTTCACCTTCCTAGCTTTACCTTTATCAAAAAAAGCTCAAAATGTTAGTTTTGACAACTAACATTTTGAGCTTTTTGTTTTTTTTCTTAACGAATGATTTCGACTTTTTTGTCTGTCTTGACTGTAACACGGCCGTTTTTAATAACATATAACCGTTCTGGAATATCAATAATCGCATGTTCAACCACTTTTGTGTCTAATAAGACTAAATCTGCTTTATTCCCAACTGCGACACCGTATCCTTCTAGTCCCATCGCACGAGCAGGACTTGTTGTTACCATTGGTAGCACTGTTTTTAAGTCATCCGCTCCACCTAGGTGCCCAACAGGAATGGCTAACATCGCTGTTTGAACAATATCCCCTGTGCCATATGGTGTAAAAGCATTGCGAATATTATTCGTAGCAATACAGACATTCACGCCACCATCGCGTAATTTACGAATTGGCGTAACCGCACGTCGAACATTGTACTGATCACCACGAGCCCCTAAATGTAAATCCGTTGCTGGTAAAGCCATCACGCTAATATTTGCTTCCGCCATTTTTGCAATAATAGGCGCCAATTCTGCTTCAGGTAAGGCATGCAATGCCGTTAAGTGGCCCACTGAAACACGGCCTTGGTAGCCTTCAGCGATGGTTTTTTCACATAAATATTCAATACTCATATCATCAGCTTCATCGGCAAAATCTTGGTGTAAATCTACATCTTTATCATATTTTTTAGCAATTTCAAACACTAAATCAATATGTTCTTTCGCTGGTGCATCATTATAAGGAATACCGCCGACAACGTCTGCGCCCATATCCATTGCTTCATACATCATTTGTTCTGTTCCAGGGGCTTTAAAAATTCCTTCTTGCGGAAACGCAACTACTTGCATGTCAATTAACTCTTTGTATTCTTCTTTCAAACGCATAATTGTTTTGAAGCCAGTAAAACCTTGCGCTGGGTCAAATTCTGCATGCGTTCTTAACGCCGTGGTCCCATGAACGATTAACATTTCTAAAGCACGTTTAGCACGGTCGTAAATGTCTTCTTCAGTAAATGTTGGTTTTAATTCTGCGGTTACTTCAATCGCTTCTTTCAACGTACCTGATTTATTTGGTTTACGATCAGCGATTAATGCCTTGTCCAAATGTAAATGGCTTTCTACAAAACCTGGGATTAAAACACGACCATCTGCTTCGATGACTTCTTTGGCATCGCCAGTAATAACTGGGGCGATTTCAATGATTTTTCCTTCTTTAATAGCTACATCTTGTAATGCTTCACCGTCTTGAAGACGAACTTGTTTAATTAATAAATCCATGTTTTCCACTCCCTAAATTGTTTTTTATCCAAAGATTAAACCGATAACTAATAATAGTACAGAGGCAATACTTAACCATTTCAGGTTTCCTTTAACAACATCCAAAATTGGAATTTGGAAGCCTGAAGATAAAGCTTGCATAGTAATATTAACGAAACTCATTTGACTACCTAAACCAACACCCATTGCTACAAAACCTAATGCTAACGGCGGGAAGTTCAACGATACAGCAACTGGTAGCACTAAAGTTAAAACAGAACCTACGTAGGCCCCAGCTGGAATCCCAATTAAAATCCCTGTTAAAATAGCAACTGGCACGACAATAAAGGCTGGTGCATTTTCAGCAACACCTGCGATTACAGCAAACGTTCCTGTTTGTGCAATAACATTAATAAAGGCTAAGAAAATCCCTACTTGGAATAAACGAGTCAAAATATATGTAGACCCATCTACCATCGCTTCGACAGATTTGTTCATTGAGAAATCTGTACATAAGAAAATTAAAACTAATGTTAAAATCATGTATACAAGTGGCGTAAAGAAGGCAAAACCAATTAAATCATTCACAATTGGTCCAAAAATTACAGCAAACAATAAGAAAATGGCTGGCAAGGTAATTTTAAATAATTCACCATTGCTCTTTTTATCAAATTCATCATCTGCCGACTCTTTAAAGCCAACATTCCTATGTTTCGTTCCCCAAAAGGCTAAAACAATCGCTAATGCTACGAAGAATAACCAGTAAGGTCGCATGGTTGAAACATATGAACCGACACTGATATCGCCTAATTTTGAAACAATACTTGATTCTAATGAAGCGGGTGATGTTGTAAATGATACCGCAGCAGCTAAAGACATTGCTGCAATTAATTCAGGAACAACGCCAACTGCAGCAAAGGCCAATGGCGCAATAACCATCGCACTTCCGCCACCAATTCCTGACATATATGTGGCTGCGGCTAATAAGATAACAATAAAAGCTGAAACATACTCGACTTTTCCTTTTGTGCCTCGTTTGGCTAAAGTTAATGCAGCTGAATAACTACCTGCTTTAAAGACCGCCATCGCAACAGCTGAATTAATGATGGGAACGGTAATTCCTAACATCATTGGGATAGCTTCCAACATCTGTTTATTCGCTTCTTCTAGTCCAATGCCACCAATCAGCATCGCTAAGACGCCACCAATTAAACCAGCGATAATCATATCGACTTTCATAAACAATAGAACCAAAACAACAATCAATGGAATAATCACAACTAATGCCATGATTCCTGTCGGGGCAACTACATCCCCAATCTCATCAGCAAAGGCCGCAACTGGCACAAAAATACTAACTAAGAATGCAAAAATAAGTGCTACTTTTGACGATTTTTTCATTTTACTTTCCTCCAATAGAAAGAAGGCGAGAGCAACGCAGTAGCGAATACTCTCTGCGCTCCTCATTATTTGGCAAAGGCACCTTGCCCGCCATATTTATCGTAATGTACAATCTCACTAACTAAATAATCATAAATACTTTGTGGAATTTCAATGCCTTCTGACATGGCTTTTTGATAGTTTAGCTGACCAATTTCTCCTGGATAGTAAACTTGTTGGAACCCTTCTGCTGTAGGCACACTATGAAGTTCTTCCACCATTTGATTAATATTTTCTTTAAATCGTTCAGAATCTGTAAAGCGGCTTGGATCAATGACTAAAAACATCTGACCCAGATTCCGTTTCTCCGTTAAATCCGCATACATGGAGCTGACATGTTTGCCAAAAGGTAAGCCTAACAACGAACCAGCTAAGACATCGACCATCATCATTAGTCCATATCCTTTTGGTCCTGAAATCGGCAATAAACCTCGTACTTCATAAGGATCAGTCGTTGGCTGGCCTTTTTCGTCTACTGCCCATGTGTCGGGAATTTCAACATCTCTTGAACGTGCATCTAAAATTTTCCCCCACGCCTGTACTGTCGTAGCCATATCAAACACGACTGGTTCATGACCTGCTCTAGGTGCTGCAAAAGCGATTGGATTTGTCCCAAAATAATTGCTTGTACCACCAAACGGTACCACCATTGGATCAGATTGACACATCGAAAGAGCAACCATGCCTTGTTCCGCTGCTTTTTTAACATAATACGATAACGTCCCGCTATGACTCGTTTGAGAAACGCCAACATATGCTAACCCTGAATCTTTGGCTAGGTCAACTGCAGCAGCTAATGCTTCGTTACAAACAAATTGACCCACGCCATTATCGCCATGAAAAATGGCAGTGGACGGTCCAGTTTTTTCAAATGATAATTCGGGGTCAATCGTGATCCCGCCTTTTGCAATCCGTTCCGCATAATAATCCATACGAACCGCCCCGTGTGAATGAATACCGCTAGCATCTGCAAAAGTTAAATGTTGAGC
The DNA here is from genome assembly GCF_051712165.1 of Enterococcus sp. DIV1420a. Classification (NCBI taxonomy): domain Bacteria; kingdom Bacillati; phylum Bacillota; class Bacilli; order Lactobacillales; family Enterococcaceae; genus Enterococcus; species Enterococcus sp. DIV1420a. The sequence goes on along the minus strand of NZ_JBIOOI010000001.1, from coordinate 1,007,342 downwards.
AACTTCTTCGGCATGTTCAGAATGTAAACCAGCAGCTTCTAATTTTTGCTTCATCAGCTTTTCTAATTTTTCCGGTGTAACGACAACCATTTCTTCCATTGCGCTTGCTCCTTTATCATTAATCTTAAAAAAGGGAAAGAAAACAAGTGATTTTCTTCTTCGTCCTTGCATTTCCTCCCCTTTTTTCACTACTTATTGCTACTGTTAAAGACAGTATAGTCAATTTCATCCACTGATTTTGCAACTAGAATAGCAGAGTAAACATCTGAATTGACATTTAAAATTGTTCGTAACATGCCAACAAACCATTCGACGCCTGCAAAAATTGCAATACTCTCAATGGGTAAACCCATTTGCGGAACAATCACTGCCAGTGAGACTAAGCCCGCACCGGGAACAACTGCGTTTGCTAGTGAGACAAACGTTGCTGTAATTGCTAAGTAAATCATTTTCGTAATATCAAAATCTAGCTGATACATCTGAGCGATAGTCATTACAGTAAAAGCCATATGCATCGCTGAACCGTTACTGTTTAATGACATACCTAACGGCAACACTAAGTTAGTAATTCGCTTACTTAAACCTAATTTTGTTTCTGTTTCTTCCAAAGCTACTGGTAAAGTAATTGCTGAAGAAGTTGTCGCCAAGGCCATCACAGACATATTTTTCATGTTTGTAATTAAACGTAGTGGACTTACTTTACAGTACAATGTGATAACCAAAATCCAGATGCCCAAAAATAAAATAGTGCCTAATCCATAGACCAATAGATACTTCACTAACGGTAAAATAATTTGAAGGCCTAAGTGACTAATTGTTGAAGCAATTAAAGCAAAAATCCCCAGAGGTGCTAGATACATGACGTATCGAATGACTGTAATGATAACTTCATTAAAGTCCACAATTATTTGGAAGAGTTGTGTCTCTGGATGGCTTTGTAAGTATTTATTCAGTGCTAAACCAAAAAATAATGCAAAGACAATAATTTGAATAATCGATCCTTGAGTCAGTGAATCAAAAATATTTTTCGGAACGAAATTTAAAATCGTATCAGTAATTGAGATTTCTTGCGCTTTAATAGAAGCATCTTGGAAGCCAGTCATTTTAACACCATATCCTGGATTAAAAATGACTGCCATTAGGACGCCCCATAAAGCGGCAGCTAAGGAGGAAATCCCGAAAACAGCGATTGTTCTACCCCCAAGGCTCGTTAATTCTTTTGGATTAATACTGCCAACTGCTTGGACAATTTGCCCTAAGATCAAGATAGGAATAGCCATTTGCATCAGTCGCAAAAAGACATCTCCAACTATTTTCAAGTAATTGCCGCTAGCAGGAATCAAGAGTCCTACGAGGATTCCTACGACAACAGCAATTGCAATTTGGGTGATCATGGACGGTTTTTTCATGGTAAACTACCCCTTTTGACTGATCACAGTTCCTGCTTCTTTATCGATGTTTTCTAAGTTTTCGATAGAAGTAATGATTGCTTTCCGTTTGTCATCACCTTTTACGAAGTCTAAGGCAGCTTCGATTTTTGGTAGCATACTACCAGCAGCAAAGTGACCTTCTTTAATGTATTCTTCTGCTTCGGCTACACTGATTTGTTCTAATGCTTTTTGATCTGGTTGATTGTAATTAATGTAGATGTTATCAACGCCTGTCAAAATAATCAAACGGTCTGCATCAACGTTTTCAGCTAAAACACGTGCAGAGAAATCTTTGTCGTTAACCGCTTCCACGCCTACGTATTGTCCGTCTTCTGCTACGACCGGAATGCCCCCGCCACCAGAACAGATAGTTAAAACGTCCGCCTCTACTAAAGCACGAACCGCCTCTTTTTCAACAATTTCTTTAGGCATTGGTGATGGAACAACTTTTCGGTAGCCACGGCCAGCATCTTCCACATACGTAGAGCCATCTTTGGCTGCTTCCGCGTCAGCTTCTTCTTTTGTATAGAATGGACCAATTGGTTTGGATGGTTTTTTAAACGAAGGATCTTCTTTGTCCACACGCACTTGCGTAACTACAGAGATAACTGGTTTAGCAATGTTACGTTTTTCAAACTCATTAGTTAAAGCATTTTGTAACCAGTAACCGATGCTTCCTTGTGTCATCGCAACACAAGTATCCAATTTCAACGCTGGATTTTTTTCACTTTCGCCTGCTTTTTGTTGTAAAAGCAAATTCCCTACTTGTGGTCCGTTTCCGTGACAGACAATGACTTGTTCCCCTTTAGCAACAAATTCTGCAATATATTTGGCCGCGTGATTAACGACGGCTTTTTGGCCTTCATCTGTTGGATCCGTATCTAAAATAGCATTCCCACCTAGGGCAATTACGTTTAAACTCATTGATTGATTCGCTCCTTTTTAGTAAAGCAAAGACAAAATCTTTTCAGTATCGACGGATAAGAAATAATTTGTTTACGAAATGAAAGATTTTGTCTTGCTCATTTTGATTGTTTCAGTCATTATCGAAGGGATAATTAACCTAATTTCGGTTTACTCTCATCTTTAGCTAAGAAAGCAAAAGCTAGTAAACCAATAACTAATAGTACACAAGAAAGATAGAAGCCAACTTGCATTGAGCCTGCTGTATCTGCTAAATATCCTGTGACATACGGTGCTAGGATTGACCCTGACATCCCGATAAAATTATAGGCACTTAACGTTGTTCCTAAGGCCGCTTTTGGTGCATGTTTGGTAACAAAAGTCACCATAATTGGATCTAACGCTAATTTCCCTGTTAACCCATAAAGAATTAAAACAGAAATTAACAATGTCCGATTTGTTACAAAAGCAATCGCAAAGACAGATAGGATTGCTAAAGGTACTAATGTAAAGACTAATTTTTTCGTCGCACCTGTTTTATCATTCAAACGAGCGAAGATTAAGGCTCCTGGAATAGAGGCCCATGGTACAAGTGATGAAATGAAACCAACGCTCGCTCCTGTAAAGCCACGTTCAGCAATTAAAAATTGTGGCAACCAAGTAATAATGACAAAGTTTGCATAAATACTTGTGAAACATAAAATAAATGCGGCTAATAAATTACGATTTGAGAAAATTTCTTTTAATGAGATCTTTTCTTGTGGTCCTTCTTCAGCAGCTGCTCGTGCAGCTTCTTCACCAGGACGAATCACTTTTTCTTTCAAAATTGTATAGAAAAGAATTCCTACGATAAACGTTGGAATCGCCATGATAAAGAATGGTTTGCTCCAATGTTCACCATTTTCTAAAACCAACTTACTTGAAAGTAGGTACCCACCTGATGTACCGAAGGCCATCCCACTATTGATGATGGCATTACCGATGGTCCGTTTACTTGCTGGAATCGCTTCTGTCGATAGCGCATATTGCGGGCCATAGTAAGCTCCTTGACCAATACCAGCAATTGCACGAATGACTAAAAACATAACAAAGGTTGTCGCTAATCCACTAAAATAAGTAGAAATAGCAAGAACGATAAACCCAACAGCAATGACTAATTTCCGCCCAATTTTATCGCCAATCATCCCAAAAGGAATCTGTGCAACAGCATAGGTTAGAAAGAAGATACTATTGGCTAAACCAAGTTGTGTGTTACTTAGACCAAATTGTTCTCCAATGACCCCCATCACTGGATTAAAAATAGTTCGTGTTGCGTACATTAAAATCCAGCCTACGAAGAAAATGGCTACGACTTTAATCCAGTAACTATTGCTCACTTGCACTGCTTGATTTTTTTTACTATTCTCCATGTCTTCTCCTCACTTCTCATCTAACTCTACAGATTGTAAAGCTAGTAACATTCCAAATGACATATCTTTACCAGAGGAATGTCCGATTTGTATAATTCTGTCAATATTTTCGTCAACTCTATTATCCCGATGGTTCTCCAAATCCAAGAGTAACTGATACAACAATGAATTTACATATCCTTTAGCCGAGCTTGCAATATAGCCTTTACTAACATCTGTTGTGGATAAATTTGCTGCCGAAAGAGTAGCGGCTAACGCCGCAGCTCTTTCATCAGCAAGTATGAACAGAATTGTTTGATACGCCACTAAAATGTCATCACCACTCGGGGTTAACCCTTTGCCCCGACCAATCAGATAATTCGTTACTTCTTGCCATTCCGATAGTGTCCAAACTTTTTGTTTTTGGCTCATTTTTTTGAAAATATGCTTTGCTCGTTCGTCTAAAGGCAGGCCAATTCTACGTTCTAAGTTTCTCGCTAATAAGCGGTCTCGCAACAAGCGTAATTGGTCTTTTTCTAACTTGAAATGAGTAATGTTTAAAGAAACGACCTCGGCAGGTGTGAGTTGGATCGTTTTCACGCCGACTGTACTGTAAAAGGTCAACTGATTTTCTGTGATTTTGACTTTATTACCTTGTTGTACATACGGAAAGATTTCTTGAAACAATTGATCTGGCAAAAACATACCAAAGCTTGATAAATAATTATGGAAGTTTGCAACATTGATTAATTGATCCTGGACTTTCAGATTAAATGAACGTTCAAAAACACTGTGAATGGTTCCCATCTTGCCATATTGGTGGATAGGAAAAATGTAGTCACTAATGACTAGTTGGTTATTCAACCGTAATGCCTAGTTTCTCAGCATACGCTTCTAGGGCTTTTTCAAAACAGCCTAGAGGTGCTCTAACTGTCCCTGCACCAATTTGACCAACACCGGCATTTTTGTGTGCAATCCCTGTATTGATGATTGGTGTAATTCCTAATTCCACCACTTTACGGATATCAATTCCTAAACAAGTTCCTTGGAAATCCCAAGTTGGAATTGAGAATGTTGGGTTGTGTCCTTCACAGATTTTTGCCATTTCATTTGAGGTTGCTAACGCATCTTCAAAGCCACCTGCACCAACAAACCGTGTTACGCCAGGTGCAGCTACCATAGCCATTGCTCCAACGCCTACTGTTTCAGTAATTGCACTATCCCCGACATCAGGATTTCCGTCTTCTTCGCTGAAACCAGTGAAGTAAAGACCTTTTGGTGTATTTACTGGTGCGGTATGCCATTGATCGCCTGTTTCTGCAATCCGGACCCCAAAGTTCACGCCGTTACGAGTCATCGTTGTGACAATCGTTCCGTTGGTATCTTTACGGGCACCATCAACAATTGCTTTTCCAGTTGCCATCATGACATTTAAGAAGAATTGATCTGTGTCAGCTAAGAATTTGATTACTTCGTATTTTTGATCTTCTGGAATATCTGTTTTGATAATTAATGGAGACAATTCTTTTAAGAAGTTCAATGATGCGGCAATATTTCTTTGGTGGAACTCGTCACCCATTGTAATAGAGCGCGCAATCAATACGTTTAAGTTCAAGCCTTCTTCAGAAAGTTTCAAGGCTTTCGCAATAGTTGGTCCTAAAACATCTTTAATCCAATCTAAACGATCAACCACTTCTTGTGAATAAGCACCAAAACGCAATACTTTACCGATACCTTCATTCAAGATACAGTATGCTTCGTTACCTTCTAAGCGATTTTCCACAACAAAGACTGGCATATTACCAGAAGTAATACCGCCCATTGGTCCTACTGCTTTTACATGGTGACAAGGAATGAAACGTACTTCGCCAGCTTCAAAAATCTTCAAAGCATCTTCTTCATTGTCTGCCCAACGTTCGAATAATGCAGCTCCGATACAAGCACCTTTCATTGGTCCAGTCATTTCAGACCATTGGATTGGTGGTCCAGCATGAAGTAATGTTTTTTGTGCGTCATCATTTAATTCTGGAATCACTGATTTCGCAGGTACCACATCTACTAAGAATGGTTGTGCATTTTTAATTTTGTCTGTTACTTTGTGATTTTCAGCTTCGATTTGTTCACTGTAATCTTCCAAAGCATCCAAAATTTTAATCATTTTTTTATTGCCGTTAGCACGTGGACGCCAGTTAAATTGAACTGTTTCGCCACCGTAATCAACGATTGATTCTGTAAAGCTTTGCAACCCAACGTTAATAATTCTTGGTTTGGTTGTTAATAGTTCCATTACTTTTTCGCCTGGTTTTGGTACATCGACAGTTGGTCCGTTGTAAGCAACCACTTCTTTATCGTCTTCTGAAATTTCGATTCCTTTTAGCAATAGAGCTAATTGAACAGCTTTAGCATTGCTTTCTGCTACTAAAACGCCGCCTTCTTTCAAACGATCAACAGACGATTGGTAATTTTGCGGATCTTTCGTCGTCCCACAAACAGTTGCAACAAAGTAAAGATCACGTCCTGCTTCTTTGGCTGTGGCACGCGCTTCTTCAATTGCTGGTAACAATGCACCAACCATGTCTTCATGAGCACCATAGCCTAACACCACATCGAATAAGATAATCCCCGTTTTTTCATCTTGTGCGTATTCACGAATTTTTTCGATACGAACATCTGGGTCAATCATTGGGTGCGGACGACCTTGTGTATACATATCATCGCCTAAGTCAATGACTTCATAACCGTGAGATTTCAAGACATAACCTTCTGCTTTCACTAAACCGCCAAGATCTAAAGCTTCTGAAATTAACATACCTGCTTCAGAAGCCAATGTACCACCTGAATATAAGCCTTTTACAACTTTATCTTCTGGTAATGTTGGTACAGCTGGTTTTGCTAATGCTTCAAAGTAATTTTTCTTCACGGCCACATCATTTGCTAAATCAACAGCAATTTTAGCTGTTTCTTCTAATGTATGAGCTAGATAAACTTTGCCTTCGTGACTTGTTGGTTTTTCTCCTAAGAAAATCGCAACGACTGGTTTTGAAATACTTTGTAATAATTCAACCACTTCATCACGAACTTCTTTTGCAGGTGGTTTAGAGATGACTGTAATCACATCGGTTGGTTCGTGATTTTCTAAGGCCACAATAGCATCTTTCACTGTGATAGCGCCTACTTTGTCGCTTAGGTCACGACCACCAGTACCAATGGCGTGAACAACTCCGCCACCTAAGCGGTCAATAATCGTTGTAACTTCTTGAATCCCTGTTCCTGAAGCACCAACAACGCCAATGTTTCCTGGAGAAACAACATTTGTAAAGGCGATTGGAATACTTGAGATAATACCAGTTCCACAGTCAGGCCCCATCATTAGTAAGCCTTTTTCATGCGCTAATTTTTTCAAACGTACTTCATCTTCAATTGACACATTATCCGTGAAAGAGAACACGTGTAAATCATTTTTTAAGGCACGTTCCATTTCTGGTGCACCATATTCACCAGGAATACTGAATAGCGCTACATTCGCCTCTGGTAAAAGATCAAACGCTTCTGACCAAGAAGTCGCTGCTTGTGCTTCTTCACTAGTTCCCTTTGCTGATAAATCATCTAAGAATTCATCAATCGCTGGCATAACTTCTTCCATGATGTTTTCTTTTTCACTGTCAACCACAATCATCATGTCGTTTGCAGATGCACTATTGGCCTCATCCGTTAACAAGTTCGTGTTGTTAAGGATGTCTTTGTTGGCATCTGTTCCCATCATGATTTGACTCATGGTTACACCATCTAATGCATTGATTTTATTGGTCAATAACATTAAGTTGATGGAGTCTTGGTAATTGTTTTTCAAAATTACTGTGTGTAACATTGTTCATCCTCCTATCTATTCCTTACAATGCTATTGTATCGAAACGAGAAAGTGTTTTCATCGGACATAATTCTAAAAAAATGGTATAATTTTTATCCATAAGAGGAAAAAAGGAGAAAACGATGAAATTAAGAGAGTTATTATCGATAGGTGACTTAAAAAAAGGTAAAATTTTGACGAAAGAGATTGGTTTAGACAATGAAGTTGACTCGGCAATGGTCTTAGAAGCGATTGATATCGAGAACTGGAGTAGAAAGAATCAGTTAATTTTGACTTCTTTCTACGCATTGCATGATCTACCCGAAAAAGAGTTGGAAAATTTTTTCGTAAAGATGCGCCGAATTGGCATCAGCGGCTTAATTTTGAAAACAGATCGATTCATTAAAATGATTCCAGAGTGGTTTATCGAATTATGTTTCAATTATGAAATTCCTTTAATTAAAATCACACAAGACATTAGCTATGAAAAAATTCTATTTACGATTTACGAGCCTTTGTTGAATTATCAGTCGCATGTCTTACGTACGTATTACGATGTGCGCCAACGTTTCACCAAATTAGAGCGCCACTACCCAACTGTTGAGACGATTATGCAAGAATTTTATGACATCATTAAATTACCCTTCGCTTTAAAAATGTTGGATAAACATCTGGAAATTAGCGATGGCGACTTACCCCATGATGCGATTGTGCTCTCAAGAGAAAAACTAAAAAACAGTGAATTCACTAAAAACGATTACTCTCTTTTAACACTTTACTCTCATGCCAACCCCAAAAAACAGTTGGCACTAGAAGTTTCTATTTTCAATAGTTATTCCACTAATTGTTTACTTCTGGTTTATTTACAAGATGAAAAGGTTAAAGAAACGGATTTAGTGATTATCGAAAATGCGATTGATGTCTTACAAGAAAAATTCAATACCGAAAATTTGTTAAAAAAAGAACGGTATACTCGTTTGAACAACTTAGCGGATGCTATTTTACAAAATACACCGCAAAATCCTGACGAGCTAAACAGTTTGCTTCGTGAAGTGCAAATGCAAGAGCTAGATTCTTACCAAGCGATTGCTTTTTCTACCAAAGACACCAATACACAACTCATGAAAGAACGAATTATTGCCTTACTTCGTACCCTGCGTGTGAAATCCATCTTCTTCGATCAGCTAAATTATTCGGCGGTCCTTTTTAACTTCAATGAAAGTGATGGAAAAATTACAAAGCTGCAATTAAGTCGTTTATTAGCTGAACTTTTAGAAGAAAACGACACGCTTACCGTTGCCGTCAGCAGTTTAAAATCACGAGAAGGGATTAAAGAGCTACTGATTGAATGCCTGGACATTCTGCGCTTTAATGAAACTTTTTATAACGGACCAATTGTCACCTTAGCCGATATCGGGGTATTTAAAAATTTTATCCGCGAAGACCAATTGGAAAATTTAGACGAATTAATTCCTCGCGCACTTTATCAATTAGCCGAAAACAACTACGATTTATTTGAAACTTTGTACAGTTTTTTCCAAAATAATCGCAACTATAAACAGACCTCTGAAGCGATGTTCCTTCATTCAAAAACGATTCGTTATCGTTTAAACAAAGTGGAACAACTTCTTGATATTGACTTAGCCAATCCCTTGCAATTGTTAAATTATGAAATTGCCACATACATTATAAAGATGAGGAGACGTGCACTTGAAAAACAATCAAACACTCGCTAATGGCGCAAGAGTTACTATCTACCCCACTACGACTGAACCAACGAACTATGTCGTCTATTTACACGGTGGCGGGATGATTTATGGAACCAAAAGTGATTTACCAGAAGAACTGAAGGAGCTGTTTACAAGCAATGGCTATACCGTTTTAGCGCTGGACTATTTGTTGGCTCCAAATACAAAAATCGATCACATCTTAGGGACGCTAACAGAAACCTTCCAATTGTTAAACGAAGAGATTATTCAAAACCAGCCATTTGGTTTGTGCGGGCGTTCCGCTGGCGGTTATTTAATGTTACAGTTAACCAAACAATTACAAACACTAAATTTGACGCCACAATTTTTAGTCAATTTTTACGGCTATACAGATTTAGAATTTATTAAAGAGCCACGAAAATTATTAAAGCAAGCCATTTCCGCTAAAGAAATAGCTACCATCGACCAAACAAAGCCTGTTTGGGATGATCCTTTTCTTTCTCGCTATCTGCTGTATCATTACAGTATTCAGCAAGCGCTATTGCCGCACTTTTACGGATTACCAGAAAATGGGGACTGGTCTGCTTACGCACTGTCAGACGAAACATTAAAAACGTTTCCCCCTTGTTTCAGTACAGCTAGTAGCTCAGACGAAGAAGTGCCGTTCCGCTATAGCAAAAAAATCGGACGGACCATTCCTGAGAGTACCTTTAAAGCGGTTTACTATTTAGAACATGATTTTTTAAAACAAACCAAAGATCCTTCGGTCATCACTTTATTTGAGCAATTGGATAGCTGGTTGAAGAAGCAATAAGCATAACAAAAAAAGAAGCGAGAAATCTCGCTTCTTTTTTTATTTTTGATAAAGTGTGGTTCCTTTTACCACACTGATTTCCACCGGTATCTGACGAGCGACAAAAGCCGCCGCACATTCTGCTTCAGTGAGTAAGTAAGTTGCTTCAGCACCAACTTGCGGCCAATTTGCTTGCCCTTGTTCGTCTAAAGTTGTGACACCATCTGTCACTAAGCCCAATAATTGGGTTAAAGCATCTTGATCTTTCACATTAAAAAGTTCACCTAAACGAGCCAATTTTTCTTGTAATGAACCATCACCATAGGGAGACCAGCAATCGTAGATATTGTCACAACCAAGATGGACATTGACTCCATGACGTAACAATTCCATAATTGGCGGAATCGTATTAGGTGTGATTGGCACGCTGGAATTAATATGAATTTTTTCTGCTGCTAAAGCATCATAAACTTCGGCACGTTCTTCACCAATGAAATCATTTAACCCGAAGGCATGGCTGATAAATACTTTGTCTTGTAGGCCATATTCTTTCGTTAAACGGATAATTTCTTTAATCGTTGTTGTCCCAGCTTCGTGACGGTCATGTAAATGAATATCCACACCGACACCATGTTTATCTGCTAAGCGGAATGTTTCAGCCAATGATTTTTTGTAATCACCATCTAGTGAATAAGGATCCACGCCACCAATAAAATCGGCGCCTTTTGCCAATGCTTGATCAACTAATTCAACGGAATCTGAACGTAGTAAGCCGTGCTGTGGAAAGACGACAATTTCTACCGCAAATGGTTTCGTTTGGGCCAATGCTTGGACTTCATCAAAATAACGTAAGTCTGTCATCGGTTCCACGTCGACATGTGTTCTGAAGGCTGTCGCGCCATGTGGTAATTCTAAGTCAATTAAATGGTTGGCGCGTTCTGTTAAAGAAAGTTCTAAACTATCTAAATAAGGGATTTCTGCTTCGACACGTTCCACAATTGACTTCGCTGGCGTCACCGGATACCACGGAACACCTAGTTTACTTTTATCAAAGTGACAATGTTTTTCAATCAAACCTGTTAAAATCAATTGATGGTGACCATCAATAATTGTCATCCCAGATTCTTCTACCAATTCTTCATTGGGGATGATTTTTGTAAATACTCCATCTGTTACTTCAATTGCCACTTCTTTGGTTACTGTCCCAGATAACCAGTCACCTTCTTTTTGATACCCTGTTTCAATTCGAACATTTTTTAACCAATAATTCATGCTTTCCTTCACTCCTACCTGTATTTATTCCTTCCCGAAAGGACACAATACTTAGTTGTACTGTGCTAAAATTTTACTAATTTCCGTATAACCTTTTTGATTGGCATAGTCCATTGCTGTTCGACCAGAATTGTCTTTAATGGATTGATCCGCACCATTTTCCATTAACAATTTTACAATATCTTGGTAAAGTTGGTTCCCTTCACGTAACCCCACTGCCTCAATCAATGCTGTATAGCCAAAGTCATTTTGGAAATCTATGTCTTCTCGTCCATCTTCTAACAAGAGCTTCACATTGTCAATATGTCCTTTTTCAGCTGCCGGAATTAACGCATTGCCACCGTAACGATTATGCTTATTTAAATCTGGGGTCGCATGTTTTAACATATACGCTAAAATCTCCGTACGTCCTTGCGCTCCCGCATAAAGATAGGGACTATCACTAATGCTATTTTGCAGATTAATATCGGCACCCCGATCAATCAACGCTTTTGCAATCTCAATGTCATTATTGTGAACAGCGATATTGAGCGGTGTGTTGCCTTCTGTGTCGACTTCATCCACTTGATAAGTAGTATCTTGTAAAATTTCCTTGACCTTCTTCGTATCTCGTTGATTGGCTGCTTCTAAAAGCGCACCCACTTCATAGGTCTTCATCGGTTCTTTCACTTCCTCTTTTGATGTTGTTTGAGCCACCGAACGGGTTGTACTGGTGCTTTCAGTTTTTGCACTACTTTGAGTAGTCACCGTTTGACTATTTTTTGACGCTGCGGAGGGTGTTTCTCCTCCTTGACACGCAGCAAGTAATGGAATGGTCACGACACTTAATAGCCCCATTAAAATTTTTTTGTTCATTGTGCTCAACTTCCTTTCCTCGAGAGAAATATGAGATTTTTCTCCAGTGGTTCTAATCTAACGAATCTTTTTTTATTTGTCGATTAAAACGCTTTCTCTGTTTTTCTATTTTAAAAAGAGAGAAACCAAAAGAAGTCGAAACTTTTTTTGGTTTCCATTCGTATGTTTTGTTCTTAAAAGGTAAATTCAGGATTAAAAGTTCCTTGGTATGGTTCATGTTCCACATAGACTTGGATATCGTTTCCTTCGTTATCTTTACCCATTCGTGTGTACGTAAAACGATTATCATTCAATTCTGTTAACTCTAAGACAGCGCCATAGCGATTGGTTCCAATGGAAACATGGGCACGGAATTTATTTTGATTTCCTACTTTAAAGTAGCCATAGTCGCCACGAGTTTCACCAGTTTGTAAATTGAAAAATTCATATTTGCTGCTGTCTTGGTCAAATTTCGCTAAGCTGATAAAGTTTTGGTTGGCCGAAGTTACGTCATTGCCATCTTTATCCACTACTTTTGTGCCATTCCAAAGAAGTTGCGGTGTCCCATCAAAGGAAGTTTTACCAATAATTTCATCCCCTTGTCGATTTACATCAATCTGGCCTGTTTGTTCTGTCATGGCACGGCGTCCATTCGTGAATTCTAGTGTTCTGGGACGATTATTGGGGTATGGCTGCGGACGACCATAAACTGGTCCTGAGGTTGCTTTGTTTTCTACGAAAACTTCAATATCATTTCCGTTTTTATCTTTCCCCATCTGTCTATACGTAAAAGTATCTTGGTATAAAGTTCTAAGTGGGTATACACCTTGATAATTTTTGGTTTCAGAAATAATTACAAGACGGGAAACATCTGTAATACCAGCGGTCATAAAGAAGGTTCCTTCATCTCCTGTTGATTCTCCAGTCTCTTTATCAAAAAATTCATAGAAACTAGTGGTTGCATCAAATTTGATTGCATGTAATAGGTTTTGATTTTCATCTGTTAAGTCATTCCCGTTTCGATCATAAACGCGTGTTCCAGCCCAATCTTTTTCTGATAATCCTTCATCTTGTCTAATACCAACTGAACGTAAATACTCAGGTAAATCCCCTAAATTATTGGGATTGTCTACGCTTTGAGGAACGTATGCTTCTGCCGTCAAAGCCCCTCCTGCTCCACCAACTAATAACGCACTTAAAGCCAACAACGTAATTGTACCAACGATTTTTTTCTTCATAAACGACTACTCCCTTTCCTTTTGATAATTTAAGGATAGCAAGTAGTTATTAACTCCACCTGTCCATAATATGAACAAATTATTAAATAATAATCATTATAATTATCTTAATAATAATATTTAATTATAACTAATAACAATTTATTTATAGAAGAAGAGAAAACAAAAGAACGTTGGGGGACGTTCTTTTGTTAAATAAGAGAGAAGACAAGAGACTTTTAGAAAGTAAAGGCTGGGTGATATGTGCCTTGGTAAGGTTCATGTTCCACGAACACTTGAATATCATTCCCAGCATTATCTTTACCCATTCGAGTATACGTAAATCGATCATTGTTTAGTTCCGTTAATTCTAGCGCCGCGCCGTAACGATTCGTACCAATAGATACATGGGCCCGAATCTTGTTATTGTCCACCACTTGGAAGTACCCAAAGTCGCCGCGGGTTTCACCCGTTTGTAAATTGAAAAATTCATATTTACTTGTGTTTGGATCAAATTTCGCTAAACTAATGAAATTTTGATTGGCCGCTGTCACATCATTACCGTTTTTATCTACGACTTTTGTGCCATTCCACAAGGTTGTTCCTAAAATTTTATCCCCTGATTTATTTGTCACAATTTTGCCAGTTTGATTGGTTAATGCTTCACGTCCATTTGTAAAAGCTAATTTTTTCCCGTGATAAGGGATGTGTTCCACGTAAACTTCAACATCATTCCCCAGTTTATCTTTCCCTAAACGCTTGTAAGTAAATTTGTCTTTACTCACTTCGGTTAAATCCACTACGGCTTGATAATTTTGTGTTCGCGAAATTAAAATTCGTTTTGTGCCATCACCTGTCACAAAAAATGTTCCTTCGTCACCACGGGTTTCCCCAGTATTTTTGTCGAAAAACTCGTAAAAACCGGGTTCACCATCATATTTTGCTAAACCAATAAAATTAGCATTTTCTGCCGTTAAATCATTACCAGCAGTATCATAAACACGGGTTCCTTGCCAGTCCGTGCCAGATAAAATCTTAGTCGCCTTGTCGCCTCTTGTTTGGCCATTGTTTTGATGTTTGCCTAAATTTGCTGTAGCACTATTTGGATTGGCTGCATGACCTGCAAATGCTGGACTTGCATAACCTGCTATAAGTAACGTACTTAATGTTACTAAAGTAATCGAACTTAATACTTTCTTTTTCATAAAGCATCGCTCCTTTTCTTTGATAAACCTATCTTAACAAACAATTCTAAACTACCACGGTCAGAAAAATGAACAATTTATAAACGATTAAAAACAACTATAAACTATTTTTTTGTTAAAAATGAAGCGGTCAAAAGAATCCTTTACTTCCTTTTGACCGCTTCATCCACTCGTGATTGACTAATTAGAACGTGAAGTCTGGCGTAAAGTCTCCTTCATATGGTTCATGTTCTACAAAGACTTTAATTTCTTTGCCATTGTTGTCTTTACCCATTCGTGTATACGTAAAACGTTTATCATTTAATTCTGTTAATTCTAACGCAGCTCCATATTTATTGTCACCAATTGAAACGTGGGCCCGGATTTTGTTATTATCAATTACTTGGAAGTAACCAAAATCTCCACGGGTTTTACCCGTTTCTAAATCAAAGAATTCATATTTACTTGTTTTATTATCAAATTTCGCTAAACTAATAAACATTTTATTTGCTTCAGTAACATCGTTACCGTCTTCATCTAAAACTTTCGTGCCATTCCATAATGTAGCCCCTAAAATGTCATCCCCAGGTTCACTGGTAACAATCTTGCCAGTTTCTGTTTCTAAATCTTTACGGCCATTCGTAAAAGTTAATTTCTCGTCAGAATAAGGGATATGTTCTACAAAGACTTCTACATCTTTCCCGTCTTTATCTTTACCCATTCGCTTATAGGTAAATTTATCTTTCGTTACTTCCGTTAAATCAACCACCGCTTGATAGTTTTGTGTATCCGAAATTAAGATACGCTTTTCGCCATCGTCTGTCACAAAGAATGTGCCTTCATCGCCACGGGTTTCACCTGTTTCTTTGTCGAAAAATTCATAAAAACCTGTTTCACCATCATATTTTGCTAAACCAATAAAATTAGCATTTTCTGCTGTTAAATCATTATTATTTTTGTCGTAAACTTTTGTGCCTTGCCAATCAGTACTGGATAAAATTTCTGTTAATTCTTGTCCTTTTGATTGCTCTTTAGCTGCTTCTGCTGAACTAGAGACTGCAGTGCTTGAGCTAGCTGCACTTGATTTATCTGTTGCAGAGTTGGCTCCGCCAGCACAGCCTGCAATCAACAACGTACTAAAGGTTAATAAGGTAAGCGCACTAAAAACTTTTTTCTTTTTCATGGTTGGTAATCCCCTTTTTCTTTTTGATATATTTAGAATAGCAAAGCCTTATAAACTCCTACTTGCCGAAAAATGAACAAATTATAAACAAATGAAAAAAAGTTAATAACAATACTAGCTTTTTTTTGTTCACTTGTAATACACTATAAGTAAGAAATAGATTAAAACCACTAGGAGGGACGCTTTTGACCATTAAACGCCGCTTTTTTATTTCTTATATTAGTGCCATCATTATTACTTTAGCCTCTGTTTTAGCTGTTTTATCCTTAGCTTCTTACATCACGTTAGGGACTGTTCCCAGTTTGCCCCAAGCTTACCGAATGATGAATAAGCAACGACCATTGACCGCTAACGAAGAAGAAAGTTATTTGGCCTTAGATCAATTGTTAAAAAAGTCACCGAAATTACTAGATACGCCTTTAAGTAAAGAATTAAAGGAAACGATTCAAACAATTGAGGCAAAAGGATTAAGTGTGATTATTCGAAAGAATGCACGGTTTCCTTATTATTCGGATAATTTAGTAGAAAAATCTTTGTCTGTACATATTCCAAACTACGAAATGAATAATATTATGCCAACTGGCACACTGGATAATGCAGGGCGTCTATATCATTATGTCAAATCCGATTTTCATTATTTAGATGGTTCTAACGGGAGCTTTATTGTCTTGAAACGCGAAAGCAGCCTTTTTGAGTTCTTCACACGCTGGATTATCTGGATGATTTTGTTAATTATCCTTGTAGCAATTGCGGCAGCTTGGCTCATTAATAAGCGCTTAACCAAAACTACTATCGAGCCATTAGAAGCATTAGAAAAAGCGACTAAAACATTGGGTAAGGATGCCCAAAAAGAAAATCCATTTACACCAACTAGCCACCAAACCGTCTCAACAGAAGTCAAACAGCTCCAACTTAGTTTTGAACAAATGTGGCAAGATTTAGAAGAAGCCAATGCGGAACGCGAAAAATATGAAGCTAATCGGAAAGAATTAATTGCAAATATTTCTCATGACTTAAAAACACCAATTACTTCTATTATTGGTTACGTTGAAGGTTTGATGGATGGCGTTGCCAATACTGAAGAAAAAAAACAGCGCTATTTAACGGTCATTCATGAAAAAAGTTTAGGCCTCAATGATTTAATTGAAGAATTATTTTTGTATTCTAAATTAGACCTAGATCGTGCTGTCTTTACAATGGAAAAGACCAATTTCACTCGTTTTATTGCACATATTCTTGAAGAATACCGTTTGGAACAAGAACTCGTGATCACTTCTGTACTTCCCACCGAAGCTTTATACGTTCAAATGGATCCCACGCAGATGAATCGCGTGATTACCAATCTAATTCAAAATAGCATTAAATTTGCGGATCCCACTAAAGAACAACTAGCCTTTACGATTTCTTTAACGCATAATCAAACAGACTTAGTTTTAACCATTACAGATAACGGCATTGGTATCGATAAAAAAGAATTACCTTATTTATTCGAACGCTTCTATCGTGTAGACAAATCTCGAACCCCAACAGTTAAAGGAAGCGGCTTGGGATTAAGTATTGTCAAACAAATTATTGACTATCATCAGGGAACAATCACTGTCACAAGTAAAAAAGGAGACGGCACCAACGTGATAATTACGCTGCCGTTGTTGGAGGATGAAAAATGAAACCACATGTATTAATTATTGAAGATGATCCAAGCATTGCTGATTTGCAAAAAGATTATTTAGAAATTAACGATATGACTGTCACAATTGAACATGATGGAAAAAAAGGATTGGAAGCAGCTTTAAATGAGCCCTTTGATTTAATTATTTTAGATGTGATGCTGCCAACTATGGATGGTTTTGAAATCTGTCGTGCAATTCGGAAAAAAAAGCAAACGCCGATCATGATTGTTTCGGCTAAAAAAGAAGATATTGATAAAATTCGTGGGCTTGGCTTAGGTGCGGATGATTATATAATCAAGCCGTTTAGTCCCAATGAATTAGTCGCTCGAGCAAAAGCCCATATGAACCGTTATCAATTGTTAAGCAACGCAGAACAACCACCACAATTACTAAAAATCAATGAAATCGCTGTCGACACTGCCGCCCACAAAGTGTTTGTTTTAGAAAATGAAGTTATTTTTACAAGCAAAGAATACAAATTGCTGGTTTTCTTGATGGAACATCCTAACCGTGTGTGGAATAAAGAAGAACTTTTTGAAAGTGTCTGGGGGTTTGATGCCTTAGATACTGAGGTTTCGACTGTCGTTGTTCACATTAAACGGATTCGGGAAAAATTAAAAAAAGCCAATCTTTCTGACTCTCCAATTGAAACACTCTGGGGAAGTGGCTACCGCTTCAATCGATAAAGAGAGCAAAAATAAGTCGGAGCCTATTTCTAGGCTCCGACTTATTTTTTTATTAATTTACACGAGAAAATTTTTGATAAAGTTGGTTGAAAACAATCATAAACTGTTCAATTTCTGCCATTGTATTGCTTTCATCTAAACTAATGCGCACAGCGGAGGTCGCCAATTCCCCAGGCACATGCATGGCATACAAGGTGCTGCTAGCCATTTTTTTTCGGCTAGAACAAGCACTCGTGGTCGAAATATAAATCTGTTTTTCTTCCAATGCATGGACCAGCACTTCGCCACGAATCCCTTTCAAAGCAAAACATAAAATGTGTGGCGCAAAATGTTCATTATCTTGTGAAAAAACAGTCACATTTTGAAATTCTTCTAGCGCCTTTAATAAATAACTCCGTAATGTCGCCACATGTTGCGGCCGTTGTTGTTCGTTCTCTAAATGCAAGCGTAACGCTTTGGCCATTGCCACAATTGCTGGTACGTTTTCTGTCCCACTGCGTTGGTTGTTTTCTTGCCCACCTCCTGTTAAAAGCGGCGCTAAACGTTTCCCTTGTTTCCAATACATAAAACCAATGCCTCGTGGTCCATGAAATTTATGTGCAGAAAACGTTGCAAAATCCACCCGATCCGTTAACCACTCTGAGTAATTAACTTTCCCAATTGCTTGAACCGCGTCTACATGAAAATGAATTTTAGGAAACTCCGCTAAAACCTCGCTGATTTCTTTAATTGGTTGAATCGTTCCCACTTCATTGTTCACTGCCATAACAGAAACCAAAATCGTTTCTTTTCTAATTAATTTCTGTAGTTCCTCGACTTTTACACGACCTTCTTTATCCACTGGCGCATAAGAAAGTTCAAAACCTAGTTCGACTAATTGTTCCGCTGTTTCTGTAACTGCTGGATGTTCCACTGCAGAAATAATAATATGATTACCAAATTCTCGTTTTTCGATTGCCGTTCCTTTTAAAACCCAGTTATCTCCTTCAGTTCCGCCACTTGTAAAATAGATTTCATTTGCTGAAACATTGATTAGCTCCGCAATCTGCTTCCGTGCTTGTTGTAAGAGCCGATTCGCTTGGCTGCCTAAGTCATGCAGACTAGACGGATTGCCAATAATCCGCTGACTGGTTTTTACATATGTATCTAAAGCCTGGGGGTAAATCGGTGTAGTTGCACTATTATCAAAATAAATCATTTGTCACCCTTCTTTTTTAAAATTCTTTCCCATTATATACTTTCTAAAGTATCACTTCAAGTCACCACCACGCCATAAAAACAGAGGCTTGTCTGTCGACAAACCTCTGTTTAGTGATTGTTTAATTAAATTGCTGTTAAATTAGGGTTATTGATATTTTTAAAATAAAAATCTTCGATTCGTTTGAACGCCCCTGGCTCAACAGCTTCCAATGCCGTTCCAATTTCATCTAATGCATCTTGATAACGGAATTCTGTCGAGAATAAATACATGCTTTTATCTAAAGCCGCTCGGATGTTCTCGTGAGTATGACGATAGCGGTTTGCATATTGCATCATTTGTTCTGTCAGAGCTGCTGCATTGACTAAATCTTTTGTTTTCTTATCTAATAACTCTAAATCATCTTCGCATAAGTCACACAAACGATTGATTTCATCCATGTTAATGCGCATTTTATTTAAGGCTCGGCTTAAATCTTCAATTCGATCCGTTGCCACATAGAAAAATTCTAAGTAATCAGCAGACAAACCTGGTAATCGTTGCTTTTCAACATACCGCTTGATACTCCGTAAACGGAATTCGTATTCGTCGACTTTTTCTTGGGCGACTTTTTCGCCTTTTCTTAGTTCTTTCAATGAAGCATCAATTTCTAATTGTTGATTTTCAATATCATCTAAAATCTTATAGCATTCTTTATAGAACGCTTGAATTTCAGAGTAAGGAACGGTATGTTCTTTCATTCGAGGTTCCAATTCTTTTTGACGGCGGATAATTTCTTCAATTTCCGTTTGGAAACCACGACTACGTCCTAGCTCGTTGTTGTTTAAGGTATAGCTTTGTGATACATGGTCCAATTCAATCATTAATTGACGGTTATTTTTTAAGGAATGAGAAATATAATCGTCAATAATTTTTTGATTGGTTACGACATATTTCTTCGCTTCAATTTCACGTTCCATCACTTCATATAATGCATCAATCGCCGTTGCTGTGTCGCGATTTGCGACCTCTACTGCAGCAATCTCTGTTTTCTCTAAATCAGCCATTGAATTCTCGACACGTTTTTTCGCATGTTGAATTTCTTCAGCAAAGTTTTGTTCAGGGAACACATAATCGTCAGCTAATAATTGGTTGTAGCCTTCTTCGATTTCTTTTAATTGATCTGGGAAAGTTTCATTTAATTCTTCATACATTGGTGGAATCCGTTTCATTAAGTCTTCCAATTCATACGTATGACGTTCCGCATCTTCTAGGACTTCTCGAGCCTCGATTGGGTCCCCCGATGTATTTAGTGTGACAAATTGTGTGAATTCAATTTCGACGTTTCTTAATTGTTTTTGGATTTCGGAGTAAGCTGGACCAAAGCTAGCTTTATCATCTTTTAGTGATTTACTTAATTCTTCATAGACATCCAAAGCTTTTTGAACTTCTAATGAATTGCGCTCTTCACTTTCACGTAATTCTTTCAAGCCATTACGAATGACTTCCACTTCGGCTTCCATTTCGGTCATCGTTTCATTCGCTTCCACGACTGCTTTCTTCGCTTTCATGAAACGGAAAATTTCATTTTGATTTTCGACTTCATAAATTTGACTCTCTAGTTCGGCGAAAGAACGCGTCGATAGTTCTACCCAGCGTTGATTCCATTCACGGAAACTATTTTGACTCTGTCCAACTAGATGCATTTTTTTAATGTCATCGATTTCTTCAAAGACTGGCAAGTCAAACAGGGCTTCTTTACGAACTTCTAATTCATCTAATTGTTCTTGATTTTTTTTGCGCATAAAATAACCAATTAAGTATAGCACCGCAGCAATAATAACGATTACTAGTACTAAAATGATAATCCAATTATTCTTCATCTTGGCTCCTCCGATAATTTTTCTATAATAAAAGAAAGGTTGTTTGTTCTCTTCACACGGTTATCTATTGTTCCTGACCCTTGAAAAAGGGCATTCTTGCAGAAATACCTATAGAAAATTATAGCACAAACTGTATATTCATTCACTAGTTATAACAAACTTTTTTAAGAAAACCCGCGATCTTCTTACGAAGGGGTTGATTCACTGCTTTCATCGATCCGATTTTCACTAATTTTTTTACAAATATCACTTAGTTGTGTTAAGAAGGCATCCGCTTGACTTTGATCCATCCCAAAGTGTTCATCGCGCATCGCCCAAACTTCTAGCCCAGCTTCTTTGGCAGAGGCAATGCCTTTTTCTGAATCTTCAATGGCTATACATTCCTGTGGCGCAACAGCTAATTCTTGTAACGTGTGCAGATAAATATCCGGCGCCGGTTTACTTTCTTCGAAATCTTCCCCACTCACGACCGCATCAAAATAACTACTTAATTGCCCCACTGTCAAAACCTCTTCAATTGCGTCTTTTGTGGAAGAAGAAGCTAATCCGATTTTATAGCCTTGTCTTTTTAAAAATTGTAAAACACGTTTCGCATTTTCATCAAGCACAGCTAAATAATCTATCGGATGCGCTTTTTTATAGGCTATGTATTGTTCATTTAAAAAAGCAATATCTAGCTCTTTTTTGTTGACTTGTTCAATCTTTTGCCATAATGAACGCATATCCGCACCGACTAATTCTGGCAAGGTTAGGTCCTCAATGGTCAAATCAAATTCCGCTAAAAATGCTTTACGTCGCTCATAATAATAAGCTTCGCTATCTACTAGGACACCGTCCATATCAAAAATAATGGCAGTTTTGGATTCTGTCATACTATTTAACTCCTTCGTTACGACTCATATCTTTACAGTTTAACAAAATTTTAAGGAAAAATGAAGAACAAATATTTTCATGATTTCCTAACTTTCTGAAAATAAGTGGTTGCTTTTCTAAATGTTTTTCGGTATCCTTTTACTAATCTACAAATGAGAAAATAATTAAAAACAGGAGTGATAAACGTGAACGTAGTTAAATTCGGCGGTAGCTCGCTAGCATCAGCACCACAGTTACAGAAAGTCTTACAAATCGTCAAGGAAGAGCCGCGCCGAACGTTTGTCGTTGTATCTGCTCCTGGAAAGCGAACCCCGCAAGATATTAAAGTGACTGATTTATTGATTCAATACTATCAGCGCTACTTAAATAATGAGGAAATTGAATCGACAATCTCTGCCATCATTCGTCGTTATGAAGATCTTTTTGATGAATTACACTTGGATAAAGCAGTTTTAGCTGATATTGCTATTTCGATTCGCCAATTAGCCACTTTACCAAAAGAAAACAATGCTTTTTTATTTGACTATTTTTTAGCTAGCGGCGAGGACAATAATGCAAAAGTTGTTGCCAGTTTTTTCAATCAGAATGGCTTAGATGCTCGCTACATTAGTCCAAAAGAATTAGGTCTCCTAGTGACACCTGAGCCAGGCAATGCCCGCATTTTACCAAAAGCTTTAGAGAAAATTAGTGCCTATCGTGAGACTCAACAAATCTTGGTTATTCCAGGTTTCTTTGGTTATACAGAAGCCGGCGAAATTTGTACTTTTTCTCGTGGCGGTTCCGATATCACAGGGTCCATTGTTGCCGCAGGTGTTCAAGCAGATTTGTATGAAAACTTTACCGATGTGGACGGAATTTATGTCGCCCATCCTGGAATTATTGAACAGCCTCAAACGATTCAAGAATTGACCTACAGAGAAATGCGGGAGTTAGCTTATGCAGGATTTGCCGTCCTCCACGACGAAGCCTTAATGCCTGCCTATCGCGCAAATATTCCAGTCGTTATCAAAAATACCAACAACCCACATCATCCTGGCACCCTAATTACCACCTCTCGCAAAGTGAAGCATGCTCCTGTTGTAGGAATTGCTAGTGATCAAGGGTTCGCAAGTATTTACATTAGTAAGTATTTAATGAATAGAGAATTAGGTTTTGGGCGACGGCTCTTAGAAGTACTAGAAAAATTAGCCTTGAGCTATGAGCATATGCCCTCAGGAATTGATGACATCACGATTGTTTTAAGAGAAGACCAGTTAACAACTGAAATTGAAAATCAACTGATGGCCCAACTCCAAGAAGTTTTAGCGCCTGATGAGTTACGCATCACGCATCACCTTTCCATGATTATGATTGTCGGGGAAGGCATGCGCCAACGAATTGGGGTTACTGCTGAAAGTACAATGGCGTTAGCCAAAGAAAAAATCAACTTAGAAATGATTAACCAAGGATCTTCGGAAGTAAGTATTATGTTTGGTATCAAAAAAGAACAAGAGGAAAAAGCCATCAAAGCCTTATATCGGACGTTCTTCCATGATTAATGAAAAAGACGAATGAGTTTTCTCATTCGTCTTTTTCATTGGTTTCAGTAATTTTCAATTGGCGTTGAATTTCCGCTTTAATTTTAGCTTCTGGCGCAAAATCTTGTTCCCAATTTTCAGGTTTTAATACTTTATTTGTTTCTGGATCATAATGTGGCTGCCCATCTGGAAATAATTTCCCCATATTGGCTTGATGAACGATTTCAATAATTTTTGTTGGATTGACGCCCATTAAGCAAAACGAACCATAAGTAAAATACAATAAATCAACTAGTGCATCCACTTCCTCCACTAAAGGATCAGATACTGGTTTGCCTTTCGCCAAGACTTTCTGCTCTGCTTTATCGACAGATTTTTTTAATCCGTTGACCAATTGTTGAAAAAGTACTTGGTCATTATCAGCAGCACTATATAAAAATTCTACAAGTTCTTCAACTTTAAACTCTGCTCGTCGACTGGCTAACTCTGGCGAAAAAGCAGTTGGTTGCTCTGGTTGTTGTGGATTAAAAACCTCGTGGAATGCACAAGCCATTTCATAAGGGGATTGCTTTTCAGACATTCAGCTACCTTCTTTCTCAAAATAAATCTAATTGTTTTGGATTCAAATCATCGTAACTCAAATTCAAGACTTTTTGCATCTGTAGAGCGTTTTCTGCGGCATCGCCGCCAGAATTATTATTAAAAATTACGCCCACTTCTTTAGCTTCTTGCGACATTTTTAAAACAGCTTCGCTTAAATCAGCGATTTCCTGCGTATTATAATGATAAAGGGTTCTTTTTTTTCGCCACTCTGCATCATTGGCTAACCAGCCAGCCGCATTACGTCCGTGAAACCGGAAGAGCACGAGATTAGGATTCGTTACATAAGGATAAAAGGGCACTGGATTCGTAGGAATCTGCGGTTCATCTACAATCACAAGTGAAAATTGATTTTCTTTCATAAATTGCAACATTTGTTTTACAAAGTTTGGTTGATACCATGAATTATTTCGTAATTCAATGGCGATGGGTAGGTCTTTAAACCAGTGACGAATTTTTTGCAAGTAAGCGACATTTTCTTTCGTACAACCAAATGTTCCTGAAAATTGTACCAGAAAGGCAAATAATTTTTTACTTTCAATTAATGGGGCCATACTTTCTAAAAAGGCGGTGATCATTTCTTCTTCACTTGCATAATAGGTCTGCCACTCACCTTGACAACTGATTCCACTATAAACTTTCATGACAAAGCGAAAGTTTTCGGGAACTGCTTTGACCCATTCAGCTACTCGTTCTTTGGGAGGAATCCCGTAATACGCCGTGTCCATTTCAACTAGTGGTAAATGACTGGCATATTCATAAAGCGTGGCCCGTTTTTTTCCAGTTAAATAGTCGTGTTCACTAAAAGATGTTAATCCTAAGCGAATCATGTCCTTCCTCCTCTGCGTAACTTTTTATTTTTCTAAACCGTCATCTCAACTTAGTTGGTCCAATCGATATTCGCTTCACAATAGGTTTGACCATCAATCCGAATCTCATGGCGCGTTTTCAACTGATTTTCTTGTTCGACAATTTCGTAATGACTTTCGACTTCTTGGCCATATTCTACTTCTTTATCAAATTTCACAAGAATTTTTTTCGGTTGATGCGTTGTTAAAAAGTCATACCCTAACACATCCAATAACCAATTAAAGTAAATCGCATTATTAACATGTTGATTGCCATCAATATCAAAAAAACGCACACGATAAGGTAAAAAGTTCCCCTCTGTGACCTTTTCAATTTTTTCATGGCGATAAATTTTAGTGATTTTTTCAGAATCAAAAGGTGCAATAATTTCTGGTAACACACTACTGATTTTCCGATTTTTTTGATCCATTAAGACAAAGGTTGATTTCACAAAGACACATTCATTGCCTTCTTCATCATGAACCCAAAAGTTACGATAACAAAAATATTTGTTATAACTCATAGCTTGCGTTGTAATTGCTACTTTTTCACCAACTTTTGGTAAGCGGTGAATCTCTATTTCATAATTGGTGATGACCCAGCCTAGACCAAATTGAGCGACATAAGCCGCATCTCTTCCTAGTAATTCTGTTTGTTCTTCTGATACTTTAATGACAACCGCTAACAAAGCCGGTATCTTCATTGCACCAGTAAAATCGCCGTCATAGTAGGCAACTTCATAAGAGGATGTATGTTTTTTTCCCACGAAATAATCTCCTTTTTCCAATGGCTACTTTCGTGTCATTGTTTCTTCTTAAAAGTATACCACGTGATTTCTTCAATTGCGATTCCGAATGAAAAATTAACAAAACTTTGAAAAACACTATTATTTATATTATTTAAAAACATTCTTAATATTACTTAAAAAATATTGTTTTATTTTTAAAAATAACATTTCTTATTATTTGTATCCGAAAGATTATTATGTTATATTCCTATCTGTAAGCGCATACAAAATAATTTTTTAGGAGGTTTTTTTCGTGAAAAAGAGTTTATTAACAATCGTCCTGGCTTTTAGTTTTGTTTTAGGTGGCGCTGCATTGGCCCCTACTGTTTCGGAGGCTCATGGTTACGTAGCAAGTCCTGGAAGTCGTGCTTTCTTTGGTAGTTCTGCTGGTGGTAACTTAAATACAAATGTTGGTCGTGCACAATGGGAACCTCAAAGTATCGAAGCGCCCAAAAATACGTTTATTACTGGTAAATTAGCCAGTGCAGGTGTCTCAGGTTTTGAACCTTTGGATGAACAAACAGCTACTCGTTGGCACAAAACAAACATTACAACAGGTCCCCTTGACATCACTTGGAACTTAACTGCCCAACATAGAACTGCTTCTTGGGATTACTATATTACTAAAAATGGCTGGAATCCCAATCAACCATTAGACATTAAAAACTTCGACAAAATTGCTTCAATTGACGGTAAACAAGAAGTTCCTAATAAAGTTGTTAAACAAACAATTAATATTCCGACAGACCGCAAAGGTTATCATGTCATTTACGCTGTCTGGGGCATTGGTGATACGGTGAACGCCTTTTACCAAGCGATTGATGTGAACATTCAGTAAAAATACTCACATCTTAAACTACATTAAAGGAGTTCTCAAAAAATGAAGCTAAAAAAAATAATTCCTGCTTTTCTCCTTCTTTCAACCGTTGCAGTTGGCTTGTGGTTAACGCCTACTCAAGCTTCTGCAGATGCTGCGGATACGATGGTAGATATCTCTGGCAAAAAAGTGTTGGTTGGATATTGGCATAACTGGGCCTCAAAAGGACGCGATGGTTACAAACAAGGAACATCAGCATCGCTGAACCTTTCAGAAGTAAATCAAGCCTACAATGTCGTACCGGTTTCCTTCATGAAAAGCGATGGCACGACACGGATTCCTACGTTCAAGCCTTATAACCAAACAGACACTGCCTTCCGACAAGAAGTCGCACAATTAAATAGTCAAGGTCGCGCAGTTTTATTGGCACTTGGTGGAGCAGATGCACATATCCAATTAGTCAAAGGCGATGAACAAGCCTTTGCGAATGAAATCATTCGTCAAGTGGAAACATACGGCTTTGATGGTTTAGACATTGACTTAGAGCAATTGGCGATTACTGCTGGCGACAACCAAACCGTCATCCCTGCTGCATTGAAAATAGTCAAAGACCATTATCGAGCACAAGGAAAAAATTTCATCATTACGATGGCGCCAGAATTCCCTTATTTAAAACCTGGTGCCGCTTATGAAACATACATTACTTCCCTAAATGGTTATTATGATTACATTGCCCCACAATTATATAACCAAGGCGGCGACGGTGTCTGGGTCGATGAAATTATGACTTGGGTTGCTCAAAGCAACGATGCTCTAAAATACGAATTCCTCTATTATATGTCTGATTCATTAATCCATGGCACGCGCGGCTATCTACAGATACCAAACGATAAATTAGTCCTTGGTCTACCAGCAAATCGGGATGCTGCTGGTAGCGGCTATGTCGTTGAGGCTACCCCTGTAGCCAAAACTTTTGATCAGTTAGCAAAAGACGGTAATCCTATCCGTGGCTTAATGACTTGGTCTGCAAATTGGGACGTTGGTCAAGATGTCAACGGCAAGTCCTACAACAATGAATTTGCGACACGTTATAGTAACCTTGTAAAATAAAAGCTATTTTGAGACAGAACACCGCATTTGGTTCTGTCTCTTTTTAAATTTTACTCACCGGTCTTTCAATAATCCAAACAATGTTCTCTTGCTTTCTAACCAATTAATTTTAAACCAATCACAGAAACAATGATTAAAAAAATAAAAAATATCCGGCGTAGGTCTTTTGATTCACCTAAGAGCATTCCTAAAATAGCGCCTCCTGCTGTACCAATTCCTGTCCAAACCGCATAAGAAACGCCCATCGGTAATTGTCTCATCCCTAAATATAAAAATAAGAAACTACCACTAAACGCTAGAATTAAAATTAACAATGAACGTAAGTCTTTTTTTGTTGTAAATAATTTAATTGAACCTACGCCAAAGATTTCAAAACAGCCTGCAATAACTAAGTATAACCAACTCATCTTGTTTCCTCCTCTTTATTTCCAGTTACCATTTTTAAGCCAATCACACCTATTAATAACAGCAACAGAAAAAGAACTTTTCCTATGCCCAATGGTGTGTGGAATAAAAAATGATCTGTTACAATAGTTCCAGCACTACCTAAGCCGACAAATACAGCATAGGCTGTGCCAACTGGCAATTCCTCTCCTGCTTTAATCAGCGCATAGAAACTGATAAAGATTGCGATTACTGTCCCTAAAATCTCCCACCATGTTGTACTATGCTTCATGCCAATGACCCAAATCACTTCACAAAAAGCGCCAAAAATAACTTTTAACCAAGCTTTACTCATCTTGTTTTCCTTCCCTTCCAAACAAAAAAAGTGCCAACAAACAGTTCAGCTATGGCCTAAGAACTGTTCATTAACACTTTAGTCGCAAGCATCCGGCGATGTTTACGAAAGTTTATGTATTAAAATATCTCAGGCTATTATATTCTTATTTTTTTAAAAAATCAACTAAAAAATAATAGTTCGAATTCGAGACATTTATTTTGCATTTTTAGGACTAATCATTTAAACTTACTTTTAGTAAGTTAATTAATTAAAAAATTATTTTTCTTTTAGGAGGATTTTTATTATGAATACACAAATTTTAGGTTTACACCACGTCACTGCCATGACTTCAAGTGCTGAAAAAATTTATCACTTTTTCACCGATATTTTAGGTCTACGTTTAATTAAGAAGACTGTTAACCAAGACGATATTGAAACATATCATTTATTTTTTGCTGATGATGCCGGCTCTCCCGGAACAGATATGACTTTCTTTGACTTTCCAGGCTTACCTAAAGGAGCCAAAGGAACCAATACAATTTCTCGTACTTCCTTCCGTGTAAAAGATGATGCTGCTTTGGATTACTGGGTATCACGCTTTAATGAATATGCAATTGATCATGGAGAAATTCAAGAACGTTTTGGTAAAAAGTATTTAGAATTTGAAGACTTTGACAATCAACGTTACCAACTTATTTCTGATGAAAAGAACCAAGGTGTTGCAGCCGGCACGCCTTGGAAAAAATCTAACGTCCCTAGTGAACATGCTTTAATCGGCTTAGGACCAGCCTTTGTAACTGTCGAAAATTACGAACATCTGCAACTAGTTTTAACTGAAGTTTTAGGGTTCAAATTGATTGATGCTGAAGGTAGTTTCCATTTATTTGAAGTTGGCGAAGGTGGGAATGGTGCCAGCATCATTGTAGAGCATCGGGAAGATTTGCCAGCGGCTCAAGAAGGCTACGGCAATGTCCATCACTTAGCCTTGCGCGTTGCCGATGAGGAAGCACTACGTTTCTGGATTGAAAAAATTAATCGTTTGGAATTTCCTAATTCTGGCTTTGTGGAACGTTTTTACTTTAAATCTGAATATTTCTTGGCAGCAACACATGTTTTATTTGAACTGGCAACCGATGGTCCTGGATTTTTAGAGGATGAAACCTATGAACACGCTGGTGAAAAATTATCATTACCGCCATTTTTAGAACCAAAACGGGCAGGGATTGAAGAATTTGTGCGTCCTTTCGATACTTCAGATGCGAATGTTCAACGAAATTAGTATTTTTCTAGGAGGCTCCTATGATTCATTACAATAGTAACGAGTTATCTGCAAAAACAGCGTATAAATTTTTATCAGGAAGTATTATTCCTCGGCCAATCGCTTGGGTTACGACACAAGATACAGCCACAGGTATCGTCAACGCTGCCCCCTTTAGTTTCTTTAATGCAGCGGCAGCTGAAATTCCTTTAGCAACGTTGTCCATTTTACGACCAGACAAAGCGCCTAAAGATACGGCACGAAACATCTTGGCTACTAAAGAACTTGTCATCCATTTCGTTAACGAAGACGTTCTTACTCAAATGAATCAGACTTCGGCGTCTTTAGCAGCAGAGATCAGTGAAATTGACACATTCGGTATTGAAACCATTGCCAGCCAGACTGTTGCTGTTCCAGCAATCAAAGCCGCGCCGATTCGGATGGAAGCTCGCTTGCATCAATATGTACCTATTGCTAACCATGAAGGTCAAATTATTACGGATTTATTCATTGTAGAAATTACCGATTTCTATTTTGATTCAGCCGTTTTCGATGAAGAACATCAGTACATTTTACCTGAAAAACTCCAACCGATTGCTCGTTTAGCAGGCAATGATTATACAACATTGGGCGAAATCCGTGAAGTTCGCCGCCCAACGTAAAAAGAAGGCCCCGCCATGACGGCGGGGGCCTTCTTTTTCTGTTTTATGCTAATGCTCCCATTGGATCCCAAGGTGCCAAAACAGTTGGCGCTTGTTCCCAAGCTTTTTTCTGTTCATCAGTTAATAAATCTTTGTGCACAACGATTTGATAAGTGTATTCGTCCATCCACGCATCGCTCATAACGAAGAAGCCATTTTCACCGACTTTTTCGCCCCAGCTATTTTCCACTTTCCATTTTGTTGTTTGACCATCAACGATATCAACACCTGTTAAAACCATGGCGTGTGTCATTAAGCTTTCACCAAAGTCTAAACGTTCTGCTTTAGTCATCGTAAAATCAATATCAAAAAGATCGTTCATATCGTAAACGTCTAATGCCATAATTCCTGTGTCACGTGTTGAAGATTGTCCGACATCACAACCAAACCAAACAGATTCGCCTTGTTCCAATTGTGCAGCAGCTAATTTTTTGAAAGCAGCCATTTCTACATTTAAATATTTAACTTCTTTGCCGCCAACAACATTCCCTAACATTTCAACAGTGTATGTTTTGTTGAAGGGTTTATCTTCTGTAGGAGCATTAATAATACTTACATAATCATGTAAATTAACGCCAACGTATTTTTCAAAGAATGTTTGCGGTGTTAGATTTTGATCCAAATGATAATTTTTTTCTTCGTCACGGTATTCAAAATCAAAGGTTTCTGGCGGCGTTCCTAAAGAGATTGCTAAGAAATTATAAATTTCTTGTAACATTGCTTCTTTGTTTTTTTGGACTTCTTCAGCAGAAGCGCCTTTTTCAATTAAACTACGTAAAATTGTTGCATCTTTGCGTAATTTTTTATTTAAATAGTTGTTTAAATCACGTGAATTGGAACTGTTGCTGCTTTCAGGCATTGCCGTTTTAGGCACTACGCCATATTTATCAAAAATTGAAACGATCATATCCCATTGCCCACCATCTTGTTGTGGTGTAGCTAATAAAAAGGCCACTTTACGACTAGTCAACGGTTGATCGGCTGTTGCAATAATATTTTCATAGAAATAATTTGATTTTTCATATTTATCCCAGAAAAATGTATAGTTTTGTGATAATTCAAAATCTTTTAATTGAAACGCATTTAACATTCTATGTCTAAATGTATTTAATGCCGCAAACATCCAGCAGCGACCGCTTTGTTTTTGATTGGCCACTTTTCCAGTAGCTAAGTCGACTGAAAAGACGGGTACGTTATTCACGGCTCCTTGTACAGATTCACCTGAAGCGCTGATACCATTTTTTACTACACTACGTTGTAAGGCATTTTGTTTATTATTGTTCAAGAAATCTTGATGGAATTTCTCTGTTAATTTTGGTTCAATTGCTGTCATATTTTCATCGTCCTTTCATTTTACGTTCTTCTTCATTATATGCTTCTCTTTAAACAGAAACAACCATTTACTCTAAATTCCTTGCTTTCCAACTCTTTTTGTATTAGGATATATAATACAGATAACACAAATAAGACAGGAGTGATTCGATGCTTTTAGAAATAGATGAACAAAGCGAACAGCCCATCTATCAGCAACTCATTGATCAAATCATTGTAGGCATTGCCAAAGGTGAACTGGTTCCCAATGAAAGTTTGCCTTCTATCCGACAATTGGCGGACGAAATCGGGGTCAATATGATGACTGTTTCAAAAGCTTATAATAAGTTAAAGCAATCAGGTTATATTGTGACTGACCGTCGTAACGGCACCAAAATTGCCGCAAAGTTACCTGCTACCGCTGTTTGGCAACAGCAATTGCATGAGCGTTTAGAACTTCTGTTGGCTGAAAGTTTTTTACATCAGCAATCCGAAGCAGAAATCCAAGCACTTATTCAGAAAATTTATCAAAATTTTGATTCGAAAGGGCGTGCATTATAATGGCGGTATTCTTTTATTTCATCCTAGTTTCTGTCGCTTTTTTTATGGCATTTACTATGGGGATTTATGCAAATCCTCACAAAAATATTATTTTGGAAAACACTTTACCAGAAGATAAACTACAAGATCCCAGCGTTCAAGCAATCCGAAAACGTTATAAAAAACGCTTGGTTCAACTAGCAGCCGTTTTTAGTGTTCTTAGTTTACCTTTGTTATTTATTCCTTATGATTCGATTTTATTGTTCCTTTTTCTGTTACTTTTATTTAGTTTTATTGGCAGTGGCTACTATCTGCAAATCGTTTATATTCGCAAAATGGCCGCTTTAAAAATGCAAAACGGCTGGTTGCTACCTAAGCGTCCTCTCTTAATCGATACGCAATTAGTTTTAAATAAAAACCAGAAACTTATTTCATTTTGGTGGTTTTTACCTGCAATTATTCTTACTTTTGCTGGGGGCTTTTATTCCTTGCAAACGGCGATTGGTTCCTGGATTCTTTTCTTAATTACTGTTTTGATGTTAAGTTTGTTCATTGGCGGCTATTATTTTATTGCGCGCTTACCTGTCAAACCGCTAACTAGTGACTCAAAAATTAATCAGCAAATCAATGATTTATTTCGTCATCATTGGTCTGTTTTAATGGTTTTATCAGCCTTAGTTTTTGCACCGCTAACCATTTTACCAACTTTCACAATTGTAATTGATTATACGGTTGCGATGGCTCTTACTTTTTGTTATTTTATTCTTTTGTTTGTTTATGTAGGCTTTCTCTTCTACTACCTATTTTCAATGCGCAAAAAACAAGATCAATTCGTTTTACAGGCTGGCGATTATCGCTATGGGGATGATGATCAATATTGGCGGTATGGGATTTATATCAATCCAAAGGACCCCAAAATCATGGTTCCTGATCGCATTGGTATGAATTTATCCATTAACCTAGGACGGCCTGCTGGGAAAATTATTCTAGCCGCTACTGGTATTTTAACGATTGCGGTGCTGTTCTTTGCCACAGTGCCGATGTTTATAAATGATTTTTCTAGTCATGCCTTTCAAGCAACTATTGAAAATAAACAAATTGAGTTATCTGCCCCATTAGCAAAAACAAGGTCAATTCCTTTTAACCAAATCACTGCTGTTTCTTTGATTGATGACTTACCTCAAGAACGCATCCGCACAATGGGTGCTGCGACAGATAGTTACTTAACAGGAGAATTTAAAGTCGCTGGAAAACCTGCTTATTTACTAATTTATACAAAAAGTCATCCGATTCTGAAAATAGAAACGCGGAAGAAAGTTTATTATTATACTGCGCGTGAGGGTCAAGAAACAACTAAGATTTATCAGGAAATCAAAGCAAAACTTCCATAACAAAAAAACAGGGTCTACTCATGATGGTAGGCCCTGTTTTTTTGTTATTCGCTGACAACCTTGAATTTTGTATCTGCCAACGTGGTATTCAGTTCATCCTGGCTTACTTCACGATCTGCTGTCACAACGGCTGTTTGATCTGCCAAGTGAACCGCAACATTCGTTACGCCGTCAATTCCACTAAATTTTTCAGTGACCGCTTGAACACAGCCATCACATTTCATCCCATCAATTTTTACTGTTTTTTCCATTTCACTTCATCCTTTTCAATTTTATTTTTGACTTCCACTAGTTTTTTTCACCGTCGAAGGTTTAAATCCTTTTAAGCGTAAGGCGTTTAGTAAGACAGAGACTGAACTAAAACTCATAGCTGCTGCTGCAATCATCGGACTTAACAAAGGTCCACCAAATAAGTGTAACACACCCATAGCCACTGGAATACCTAATGTATTATAGGCAAATGCCCAGAAAAGATTTTCTTTGATGTTTTTGATGGTCGCTTTACTTAATTCAACTGCTGTAGGCACATCCATTAAATCACTACGCATTAGCACAATGTCGGCCGATTCCATTGCAACATCTGTGCCTGAACCAATAGCAATCCCCACATCTGCTTGGGCAAGTGCTGGTGCATCATTAATACCGTCACCCACCATCGCAACTTTTTTGCCTTCTGCTTGTAGTTTTTTCACTTCTAACGCTTTATCTTCTGGTAAAACTTCACTTAAGACACGATCGATACCTACTTGTTTTGCAATCGCCTCGGCAGTACGTTTGTTGTCTCCCGTAATCATCACGGCTTCGATCCCCATTTTATGCAAACGTGCAATGGCTGTTTGACTGCTATCCTTCACAGTATCTGCTACCGCAATGATACCCGCAAACGAACCATCTTTTGCCACAAACATTGGGGTTTTCCCTTCTTCTGCCAAACGATCCGCTTGTTGAACAAACGTTGATAGCTCAATGCCTTCTTCTTTCATTAATTTTATATTGCCCAAAAGTAGGACTCGTTCGTTGATTGTCACACGGATGCCGTGACCTGGAATCGCTGAAAAATCGCTTCCTTCTACTAATGGCAATTGACGTTCTTTAGCCGCTCCCACAATTGCTTCACCTAGAGGATGTTCTGATCCTTGTTCTGCAGAAGCTGCTAATGTTAGTAACTCAGCTTCTGAAAGTGCTGAATCAGCAACTAAAATATCTGTAACCACCGGTTTGCCTTCTGTAATAGTCCCTGTTTTATCAAACACGATTGTTTGAATTTTGTGAGTGGTTTCTAAAGCATCCCCACTTTTAATTAAAACGCCATTTTCAGCGCCCTTACCTGTCCCCACCATAATCGCAGTCGGCGTTGCCAAGCCGAGCGCACAAGGACAAGCAATCACTAACACAGAAATAGTAATTGTCAAAGCGAAAATCCATGACTCTTGTCCTAAAAAGAACCAAGCCAAGCCAGAAAGAACAGCCAAACCAATGACGATTGGGACAAAAACACCCGAAATTTTATCAGCTAATTGTGCAATCGGCGCTTTTGAGCCTTGCGCATCTTCCACTAATTGAATGATTTGGGCAAGGGCCGTCTCTTTTCCCACTTTTGTCGCCTTGAATTGAAAGCTGCCATTTTTATTGATGCTAGCACCAATTACTGCATCACCGACTTTCTTTTCAACAGGCAAACTTTCGCCCGTTAACATGGCTTCATCCACAGAACTACTGCCTGAAACAATCACTCCATCAACAGGGATTTTATCTCCTGGGCGAACAATCACAATGTCATCCAACTGAACAGCATCAACTGGCACTTCAATTTCTGCCCCATCACGTAAAATATGAGCAGTTTTCGGCGCCAAACCCATTAATTTTTTTATCGCATCTG
Organism: Enterococcus sp. DIV1420a; assembly: GCF_051712165.1. NCBI lineage: Bacteria > Bacillati > Bacillota > Bacilli > Lactobacillales > Enterococcaceae > Enterococcus > Enterococcus sp. DIV1420a. The sequence goes on along the minus strand of NZ_JBIOOI010000001.1, from coordinate 971,812 downwards.
AGGTTTTCCCTTTTGAAACAGCTTCGAAATATTTTCCTAATGTAATTAAAGTTAAAATAACACCCGCTGATTCATAATAAAGAGCCATTGTAAAACTTGTGTCTCCTAAAAATATCATGACTGTGCCATATAAACTATACACAAAAGCAGCACTGGTTCCTAAAGCTACCAAAGAAAACATATTCGGATGCCCTTTAAATAATGCTTTAAAACCAACTGTGAAAAATTCTCTGCCGACATATAGGACGGGTAACGTCAAAATCAATTGAACCATTGCAAAGGTCGTCGCATGTGTCATTGGATTCAAAAAATCCGGCAATGGTAAGCCTACCATATGTCCCATCGCAATATAAAGAAGGGGTACTGTAAACACCGCTGAGATCCAAAAACGTTGCCACATCTCAGCAATATGTTTTTGTTTCTTTTCACGATCTTGGTCCGCTGTTGCACCTGCAGCGACTTCTTCTGTCGCTTGATAACCTGCATCCGTAACTGCTTTGATAATTTCAGCACTCGTTACTTGATGGTCGTCATAACTAACCACCAGTTTTTCCGTGGCTAAATTAACAATCGCTTGTTGAACACCAGATAATTGGTTCACAGCTTTTTCAATCGTTTGGGCACAGGAAGCACAACTCATTCCTTCAATCGCAAACGTTCGTTGCTGGGCTGGGCTAATCGCCTTGTAGCCAGCATCTGACACAGCTTCCTTAATTTCTTCTTCTGTGACTGCCGTCTGATCATACGTGACACTTAATTTTTCCGTAGCTAAATTGACACTTGCCTTTGCCATCCCAGGTAACTTCGCCGTAGCCTTTTCAATCGTTTGGGCACAGGAAGCACAGCTCATCCCTTCAATATCAAACGTTTTACTTTCCATTTTTTTCACTCCTTTTTAAATTAAATGACATTGGCATTGACCAGGAATACAGTTGCAAGGGACGGATTCAACCGCCGTCTTGCGCTTCTCTTTCAAGAGTTCCTCTAATCGATCCAAATCGTCATAACTCAACTGACTCTCTGTTAAAATTGTTTCTACCACGGAACCAACTTTACGGCTGCACACCTTGGCTAAAAGTTCATCTGCCACCGTTTCAACGCTCCGACGTTCTTCTACTAGCGGATAATAAATATATTTATTGCCTGCTTTCTCCGTCCCAACTAACCCTTTATCTGTTAAACGACTTAGTAACGTCTTGACGGTCGTTGATTTCCATTCTTTCTTCTCATTTAAAAGTGTATGCACTTCACGACTCGTGGTTTTGCCTTGGGTCCAAATAACCCGCATGACTTCCCACTCTGCATCAGTAATTGTCGCTAATTTATCTTTTGCCATACTCGTTAAATTCCTCCTTCATCAATAAAAAAGAGTTCAAGATTATCGACTACAAATGTAGTCGTTTATCTTGAACTCATCATATAGCTATTTTATTTTTTTGTCAACAACTTCTGCTCATCTTTTTTTATTGCAACGCAGATTCTTGTTTTTTAACAAAGTATTTCAATAAGAACGGTGCAACTAAGGTCGTTAAGATAATTACCACAATCATGCTCGTATAATACGCTTCTGAAAGTAATTTAGATTGGTAACCAATTTGCGCAATGATTAATGCCATTTCCCCACGCGAAACCATCCCAGCACCGACCATTAAAGAACTTGTATTGGAGAAACCAACCATTTTCGCTCCCCAGGCGCCGCCCAGTAATTTCGTTAAAATCGCCATAATCGTCATTACCAAAATAAAAGGTAAATCCTTTCCTAACGTGTTAAATGTCACTGATAAGCCAATGCTGGCAAAGAAGACGGGAATAAACACGGCATAGCCAATAGCTTCAATATTGAAATCAATTTCTGTTTTTGCATCCGTTTGTCCCACAGCAATCCCTGCAAAAAAGGCACCTACGACAGAACTTAAACCAACTAAATCAGCCAAATAAGCCATGCCCAAACAGATAATCAATGACATGATAATCACAGACGACCCAATGTTCATTTTTTGACTTAAACGTAGTAAATAGGGAGCGATAAAGCGGACCAAAAAGAAAATCCCAATAAAGAATAAGCCTTGTTCAATTAACTTAACAATAAAGCTGACTTCTGTATTGCCGCCTGTACTTGCACCAATCATGCCGACAGCGACACTTAAAATAATCACGACCACGATATCGTCAACGACGGAAGCCCCAAGAATCGTTGCACCTTCTTTACTACTTAAAACATTCAACTCTCTTAATACTTCTACTGAAATGCTGACCGACGTTGCTGCTAAAACTAACCCAAGGAAAAAAGCTTCTTTCCAAGAAAAAGCAAACAGCTGACCAATCAACATAGTAAAACCAACCGGTAAAACGATCCCCAAAATAGCGACCATGACACTAGGTTTCGCATATTTTTTCAATAATTCCAATTCACATTCCATTCCAGCAATAAACATCAGCATAATGACACCAATTTCTGAAAAGTCATGCACAAACACATCTTGATGCACAATATTTAACATCGCTGGACCTAACACAATCCCTACTAGCAATTGCCCAATTACTGCAGGAATTCCTACTCTTTTACAAGCAACACCTGCTAAAGTCGTTGTAATTAAAATCAAACATAAAATACCTAAAAATTCCATTCTATTTCCCTCTTTCTCTATTAACCAATCATCACTGATTCTTTTGGATATTGAACTTTCGACTGACTTTCCAAGCCTTTCTTAATTAATGACAATAACACCGTGTACACACCCACACGACCGACGAACATTAGAAAAATAATCACCAGTTTACCAAAAACAGTTAAATCTGGTGTTAACCCCATTGTTAAACCGACCGTTCCAAATGCAGAAATCACTTCAAAAACGATATACTCAATCCCGTTTTTTAAAGGTAATGTTTCTGTAAACGAGAGAATAACCGAAGCAGTTACACATAAAAAAGTTGCCAAGAAGAACAAAGTAAACGCTTGGAGCACTACTCGCTCAGGAATTGTGCGTTCATGGAATTCCACTCGCTGTTTCCCTTTAAAAATTGCACGAAATTGTAAAAATAACACACCAAACGTAGTGGTTTTCAAGCCGCCAGCGGTTGATCCTGAAGTGCCACCAATAAACATCCACAAAATCGTGACAATCAGGCCTGGATTACTCATTTTCAAATAATCAACTGAATAAAAGCCAGCCGTTCTTGGTGTAACCGACAAGAACCAACTGTTGACAAGACGCTGCCAAAAAGACATGTCAGCTGGAAAATGGCGATATTCTGAAATGTAAAAAATAACGGTCCCTAAGACTAAAAAGGTGGCGGTCACCGTTAAAGCAAGGCGTGTATGAATACTAACACGGTGCTTAATTTTATTTTTATAGCCTTTAATCATTGCAAAAATATCGCGCCACACAATAAATCCTAAGCCGCCAGCTATAATTAAAAAGCTAATAACTAGTAAAAGATAAGGCGAATTTTGATAAGGAACCATACTATCCCCTAGCAAATCAAAGCCAGCATTACAAAATGCCGAAACGGCATGGAAGAGACTAAAAAACAACCCTTTTTTCCACCCAAATGTTGGCACAAATTGAAAGGACAACAAGAAGGCTCCAAGTAATTGAATAATGGCCGCAAACTTCATAATATATTTCATTAAACGAAAAACTCCGGAAACTTCACTAACATTTAAAGCTTCTTGATACAACATCCGTACACTTAGTGACGCTTTTTTCCGCAGCAAACTAAAGAAAATCGTGGCAACGGTTAAAAAGCCTAAGCCGCCTAATTCAATCAAAATCATAATAATAACTTGCCCGATAGGACTCCAATGTTCCGCCGTATTCAAAGGCGAAAGCCCTGTAACACAGACGGCGGAAGTTGCCACGAAAAAAGCATCAATCCATTGCGTTTTTTGTCCAGCTTGTGCAGAAAAAGGCATCATTAATAAGATTGTGCCTACAACAATTAATAGAAAAAAGCCTAAGACAATTGTTTGAACAGGTGAAATATACAACCTTCTTTTGATCTGATGTTTCATTTTTTTCTCCTCTACCATTTCTTTGTCAATCAAAAACAACACAAACGGCTAGACAACTGTTGCTTTGTTCCTCTCGCCCTATGAGAAACTCAAAACCTTGAAAGCAACTTGCCCAACCGAATAATTATTTTTTAATTTTTGTTTTCACGTTGATAAATCGAATAAACCAACTCATTTTTTTGATAAACCTGTTTTAAACGAACTGGGATTGATTGAGCCATTGTCTCGTATAGAGCAATGCCCTCACCCAGAAACAGTGGTATTGTCGTCAAAATGAAGGTATCAATTAAATCAGCTGCCAAAAGCGGTTGAACCACTTTTGGGCCTCCAACAATCCAAATTCCCGCGCCGTCTTCTTCTTTGAGACGACGAATTAATGTGACTGGATCTTCCTTGGTAAAAGTTCTTGAAGCAGTTGATGGTTCTGGATGAGAGGTAATGATATAAGAATGCTTGTCTTCATAAAAATACACATCTGGGGACAATTCTTGTGTCACTTGATCATAAGTAGTCCGCCCCATTACCACAGTGTCTATTTTTTCATACATTTCATCGTAACTACGATCTTCTTCATCGCCACGAATATTCTCTTCTAACCAAGCAACACCGCCCGCTTTGTCCGCAATGAAACCATCAATACTCGCTGCAATAAATAAAATTACTTCCCGTGCCACATCAACGCCTCCTTTTCTCTTCTTATCTATTTTAGCTTGTTTTCTCAAAAAACTCTAGGGGTGCGCATTGTTATTTTTAAAAGAAAAAAGAGAAAAACTAGGATAATTGGGCTACTTTTTGTAAAATAGGAAATAAGAAACTTTTTATTGAGTTATTTTACATTTTTTTCAAGAAAAATAAGAATTGGTTTATTTGATTTACACAAAAAAATAACATATTCAGTTTTTATATAAAGGAGGATTACTTTGTTTGATTTAGAGAAGGTTCAGACCTTGAATGAATTAGAAATGCTCGTTTACCATTATGTATTGGAACACCTGCACCAAATCCCTCAACAGACCATTCGCCAACTGGCTACTTCCTGTCATGTCTCCACCTCAACGATTCTACGATTTTGTAACAAAATGGGCTATGCTGGTTTTTCCGAATTAAAATATGCAGTGAAAGAAGAAGCCAAACAAACACAAACGTTTGAAAATTTTTATGATGCCACGGTTCACGTCGATGCTTTTTTAAAAAAATTAAACCAAGAAACCTATTACGAAATGCTTCGTCCAGCAATTCAAATGATTGTTCAAGCACGTCACGTTGCCTTTACTGGCATTGGTACTAGCGGAATTTTAGGTAGTTATGGCAGTCGTTATTTTGCCAACTTAAATATCAATTCTTACAGTATTGCTGATCCCTTTACGCCTATCCCCAAGCGCGGATTTGAAAATACATTAGCCTTGATTCTGTCTGTATCTGGGGAAACCAATGAAATGATTAAACAAATGACCGATTTTAAAACAGCTGGCGCCAAAGTGCTAAGCATTACCAACAATCAACATTCAACTATTGCCCGCTTGGCTGACTACAACATCTCCTATTATATGCCCGACGAACGTTCTCCATTTGCAGATAAATCAGTCAATACAACCACTCAAATCCCTGTCATTGCTTTAATTGAACTCCTAGCTCATCAAGCAAGTCAACTTTTAAAGGAACTAGATGAAACACCTTTCTAGTTGTTTTTCACAAAAGCTCATGCTGTCTAAAACAGCATGAGTTTTTTTGTTTTTTTTCTTGGTACATGTTTCTCATTCAGGCAAAAGTCTATTTTTTCTTCAAATAACCTTATATAGTAAATGTGTAAACGGATACATTTGCATTTATATTATTCTTCAAAGGAGAGATTTTTATGAACGAATGGATTAACGAGAAATTATTACCTCCAGTACTAAAATTCGTCAATACCAAAGCAATTACTGCCTTACGGAACGGGATGCTTTACACGATGCCTTTTACCATTGTTGGTTCCGTGTTTCTTCTATTAGCGAATTTCCCAGTTACAGCTATTTCTGAATGGGTTAACGCAAGCGGTCTGGCTGTTTATTTCAATCAAGCATATGGGGCATCTTTTGCGATTATGTCGTTATTTGCGGTCATCGGTATTGCCTACTCGTATGTAAAAAGCGAGGGATTTGAAGGCCTCCCAGCGGGCATGATTGCCATGGTGGTTTTCATTTTGTTTATGTCATCTGAAGTCAAAGATGCGGTTTCTGGCGCAGTAGTTGGCAATGTCATCAACAAAGATTGGACAGCTGGCAAAGGGATGATTACAGCTATTATTGTTGGTTTGTTAGTCGGCGTTGTATATAGTTGGTTTTTACGTCATGATATTCGTATCAAATTACCAGAAGCTGTACCAGAAAATGTGGCCAATTCCTTTACTGCGTTAATTCCTGCCAGCGTCATTGTAACTGGTGCAATGCTAATTTTCATTCTTCTAGATAAAGTCTTCAATACGACATTCTTTGACTTTATTTACGAAGTGCTACAATCACCACTTCAAGGAGTCACAGATTCACTAGGTGGCGCATTACTATTAGGTTTTGTCATTCCGCTCTTTTGGTTTTTCGGTGTTCACGGGTCAACAATCGTTGGCGGCATCATGGGTCCTATTTTACAAGCAAACTCTTTAGAAAACACCGAAATTTTGAAATCTGGAAAAGACTTAACACTGGCTAATGGTGGCCATATTGTTACACAACAATTTTTAGATCAATTTTTAACGGTCACTGGTGCGGGCATGACAATCGGGTTAGTCGTGTTCATGGTTTTCTTTGCCAAATCAGCTCAGTTTAAGCAATTAGGTCGGCTTTCAATTGGGCCAGCTGTTTTCAATATTAACGAGCCAATTGTCTTTGCTACACCTATCGTGATGAACCCAATCATGGCTGTGCCATTCATTATCACACCGATTGTTTCTTCTGTTGTGACATATTTTGCCTTGTACACAGGACTGGTTCCTCTCTTTACTGCGGTACAAGTTCCCTGGACTACTCCTCCAATCATTTCTGGACTTTTAGTTGGTGGTTGGCAAGCAGCGTTGCTTCAAGTAGTGGTACTGACGATGAGTTTCTTTATCTATTTACCGTTTGCTAAAAAAATGGATGCACTTAACTACGCAGAAGAAACCAATCAACCGATTACTGAAGAAACCCTTGAAAAAGTCGAAGCACAAAACGTATAAAAATTTGAACAAAGGACTGAAACGATATGTCAATTTTGAAAAATGATTTTCTTTGGGGCGGCGCTGTCGCTGCTCATCAATTAGAAGGAGGCTGGGACCAAGGCGGTAAAGGGGTGAGCGTGGCGGATGTAATGACTGCCGGTGCACATGGCGTCCCTCGTAAAATTACCGCAGGCGTTTTACCAGATGAACACTATCCTAACCATGAAGCGATTGATTTTTACCATCGCTATCAAGAAGATATTCAACTATTCAAAGAACTTGGTTTAAATTGTTTCCGAACCTCTATTGCTTGGACACGAATTTTTCCTAACGGAGATGAAGAAACGCCCAATGAAGAAGGCCTTCGTTTTTATGATGCACTTTTTGACGAGTGTTTGAAAAATGGCATTGAGCCAGTCGTGACACTGTCTCACTTTGAAATGCCTTATCATTTAGTCACAAAATATGGCGGCTTTCGCAATCGCCAGGTCATTGATTTTTTTGTCAAATTTGCTGAAGTCTGTTTCACTCGTTACCAGAAAAAAGTCAAATATTGGATGACCTTTAACGAAATTAACAACCAAGCCAATTATGAAGAAGATTTTGCACCTTTTACTAACTCTGGTATTGCTTACCAGGAAGGAGAAGACCGCGAAGCAATTATGTATCAGGCTGCTCATTATGAACTAGTCGCTAGCGCACGTGCAGTGAAAATTGGCCACGCTATCAATCCCGACTTCCAAATTGGCTGTATGATTGCGATGGTGCCTATTTATCCTTATTCTTGTAATCCTGAGGATATGATGATGAGTGTTAGCGCAATGCAAAAACGTTATTGGTTTACCGATGTTCATGTCCGCGGTCATTATCCAAGTGCAATTCAATGCTATTTGAAACGAAAAAACATTTCATTAGATGTCACAGAAGAAGATTTAACTGATTTAGCTAATGGCTGTGTTGATTATATTGGCTTTAGCTATTACATGTCATTTGCTGTGAAAGGTGCAGAAAAGGCCCCTACTTTTGACTACAATGAAGCAAAAGACTTGGTGCGAAATCCTTATGTAGCAACATCTGATTGGGGCTGGCAAATCGATCCTATGGGCTTACGCTATGCAATGAATTGGTTCAATGATCGGTATGAATTACCACTTTTTATTGTCGAAAATGGCTTTGGTGCTATTGATGAGCTAGAATCAGACGGAACGATTAACGACACTTACCGAATCGCTTATTTACGTGAACATATTGAGATGATGAAAGAAGCCGTTGCGTATGACGGCATTGATTTGATGGGCTACACACCTTGGGGATTCATCGATTTAGTGAGCGCTAGTACAGGCGAAATGAAGAAACGGTATGGCTTCATTTATGTAGATAAAGACAACGATGGTCACGGAACGTTGGAGCGGCGAAAGAAAAAATCGTTTGCTTGGTATCAACAAGTGATTGCTACGAATGGGGAAGAATTATAAACAAAAGGCCTTCGTCTAAAGACGAGGGCCTTTTGTTTATGCTTGTAATCCCTTTTCTAAATCAGCCAATAAATCTTCGACTGCTTCAATTCCTACAGATAAACGAATGAGTCCATCTTTAATTCCCACAGCTTCACGATTTTCTTTGGGAATAGATGCGTGAGTCATAATGGCAGGTACTTCAATTAAACTTTCTACGCCACCTAAACTTTCCGCTAAAGTAAAAATTTCCAACGCTTCTACGAAAGGAACGACTTGCTCATCCTTGGCTAATTCAAAAGAAATCATGCCACTAAATCCCGACATCTGTTTTTGCGCAATTTCGTGACCAGGATGACTCGCTAGTCCTGGATAATACACCGTTGCTACCGCTGGATGCGCTTCTAAAAATTCTGCGATTTTTTGAGCATTTTGGGCATGCGCTGCCATCCGGACGCCTAATGTTTTTAAACTACGTTGGACCAGCCAACTATCATGTGGTCCTAAAACAGCACCAATCGCATTTTGTAAAAAGGCAATCTTTTCTGCGCTTTCTGGATGATTCGTTACGACTAAACCAGAGACTACATCACTATGGCCCCCTAAATATTTTGTCCCGCTGTGAACGACAATATCAGCACCTAACGCTAACGGCCGTTGAAAATAAGGCGTCGCAAATGTATTATCGACAATAGTTAACAACTGATGTTTTTTAGCAAGCTTAGCCGCCGCTTCAATATCTGTAATTTTTAACAGTGGATTACTTGGTGTTTCCAAAAACAAGGCTTTTGTATTTGGCTGAATTGCGGCTTCAATTGTTGATAAGTCGCTGGCGTTTACAATCGTGTAGCTTAACCCATTTGCTACAAATACTTTATCCAATAAACGGAAACTCCCCCCATAGACATCGTCACCTAATAAAATATGATCTTCGGGTCCAAACATAGAAATGATTGCATGAATACCAGCTAAGCCTGAGCTAAACGCAAAGCCATGGCTCCCACCTTCTAACTCAGCGATTAAGGTTTCTAACGCGTGACGTGTGGGATTACCTGAACGAGAATATTCATATTCTTTTGGCTGGCCCACGCCATTTTGTTCAAAGGTTGATGTTTGATAAATAGGAACACTCACTGCACCTGTTGTTGTATCTTTACTAATGCCGCCATGAATTAATTTGGTATTGAATTTCATAAAAGTTTTCCTCCTAAGAATAAATATTTTTTGATAAATAACGGTCACTACCGTCAGGAAAAATAGTTACAATTGTGCTGCCTGCTGGTAAGCGGCGCGCCTCTCTTAATGCCGCCGCAAATGCTGCGCCGCTGGAGCTTCCCACCAGCAAAGCGCTTTTCTTGGCTAATTGTTTGACCCAGAAAAAACCATCCTCGTCTGAAATGGTATAAAAGCCGTCCACAGGAATCTGTTTAAGAAAAGGCGGCACGAACTCCACGCCAATGCCTTCGATTTCATGTCCGTGTGCAGGTCCGCCATTTAAAATTGAACCTTCTGGCTCCACGCCCCATAATTGCGTCTTACTATTTTGTTCTTTGAGATATCTGCCAACACCTGCAAACGTTCCACCACTGCCTAAACCTGCGACAAAGCTAGTAATCTTCCCGCCTAGGTCTTGAACAATTTCAGGTCCTAATCCTTCGTAGTAAGCAGCAGGATTATCCGGATTTTCAAATTGTAACGGCACGTAACTATTAGGAATTTCCTTGGCTAAGTCTTGGGCACTAGTTATCGCTCCGACAATCCCTTGCTCTGTTGGCGAAGGGACAATTTTAGCACCTAACGCTTGCATCAGCTGTTGTTTTTCCTGACTAAATTTTTCTGGCACAACAAAGATTGTCTTGAGGCCCAGTTGACTGGCAGCTAATGCAAGTCCAATCCCTGTATTCCCAGCTGTCGGTTCAATAATTGTTGTGGCTTGATTTATCTTTCCCGTTTTCATTGCCTCTTTGAGAAGATGCACACCAAGCCGATCTTTGACACTGCCACCTGGATTCAAATATTCTAGTTTCGCATAAATTTTAGTGCCTTCTGGCATAGGATATTGTTCACTTGTAAATTCAAATAATGGTGTTGCTCCGATTGTGTCTAAAATTGACTGAACAATCATAGCGAATTCCTCCTTCTAATACATGTACATAAAACAAAAAGGTGCTGATCGCATCAGCACCTTTTTTGTTTATTTCTGGTTGTCTAGATTCAGAGAGGAATCGTGTTAGGCAATTTTTCAGAAATAACGGAGGTTTTCCCCATCACAAAAGAGTATGCTGCACTATTTTGCACCATACAACAACAGCTTTCCGTTTCTAAAAAAGGGCTAGCTTGTTTTTTCGTCATGGTTGATTTCCTCCTTCGTCATGTGTTGACCAAACTATACCATTTCCCATTTTCTAGTGTCAACGATTCTAACGATTGCTATTTCCTATCACACCAATGGTTTTCTTATAGGCAAAAGAATTAATAGACCAAAAAAAACAGAAGGCTAGCCTTCTGTTTTTCTGCTACTTATTTAGCACGTTTTAAATACGTACCTTCCGCAGTATTGATTTCTAATAATTCGTCTGCTTCAACAAAATCTGGAACGTTAACAACTAATCCTGTTTCCATTGTAGCGGGTTTACCAGAACCAGTTACTGTTGCGCCTTTGATTGAAGGTTGTGTTTCAGCAACACGTAAGATTACCGTTGTTGGTAAAGTTAAACCAATGACTTCTTCACCATAAAATTGAATTTTTACTTCCATATTTTCTAATAAATATTTTAGTTCTTCTTCAATTAAAGCAGTTGGTACTTCATATTGTTCATATGTTTCTAAATCCATGAAAATAGCCATATCATCTTGGCTGTATAAATATTGAACCGGTTTTGTATCGATGTGCGCTTTTTTCACTTTTTCATCTGGGCGCATTGTTGTATCTGTTGTTGAACCCGTACGAACATCTTTTAATTTCATACGCATAACCGTGTTACCTTTACCTGGTTTGTGGTGGCTAGCTTCCATTACTTTAATTAATTTGCCGTCTTGCTCAAAAGTCATACCGGCTTTTAAATCGCTTGCTGCAATCATTGTAATTTCTCCTTTTCTCTGGTTAATTCTTCATTATTGTAGCAAATAACCTAGGATTAATCTAGGAAATCACGTATCTTTTTTAGAAGTTTATCACTCCCCAGACATTGAATTGGGAAATAAAACGAGTTTAACTTGCCTTTTTTCTTGAATTGCGTTAGAATTACCAAGCTTTCATCAATTATTTTCACTTTTTACATAGAAAAAATCAATCATTAAAGGGGGTGATGATATGATACGTCAAACGCTATCTTTATCAAAAACACATGAGGTTGTCTGTCACTAAACATACGTTGGTGAGACAAATTGCCTTTCAGCGTATGTACTCGGTCTATTTGAAAGGAATTTAAAATCATGAACCCAACTATTCAACCTTACCAATTTAACATAATTAAAGAACAAGTCGCTGTGTTACTAAACACCTATACGTCTGTTAACGATGCTACGACTGTCAAAACTGTCCAGGCCCTATGTGCCGAAAAAATCAATGGGTTATTTCCAGAAGAACACCCTGCTGTTACGATTTTGTTGGACAAAGTGATGGATCGTCGTTTAACACGCGCGCGTGCTGAAAAATATTTAGACGAATTAAAAGAAACCGTGCTGCCCTTTAAGGAACCTTCAACACCACAAGTCACGAAAGTCTTTCGCAAAGTGAAAAAGTTAAAGATTCCTGAGTGGGAAAACATGGATTTACGGAACAATACCTATGTCGGTTGGAACGACGCTGGGACTCAGAAAAAATTTATCTTAGCTTATCGAGAAAATAAATTAATCGGCGTCCACGGCACCCTTTCACCCACCATTGTTAAAGGTGTTTGCTCCATCTGTCAAACAATCACGAATGTGTCTATGTTCCTAGCTACCACCAAATCAGGCGGTGACGGAACCTACACGAAAAAAGGCAATTACATTTGCCATGATAGCGACACCTATAACCAACAATTAACACAACCTGAATATTTGGAAGCCTTTATGGAAAATGTTAAGGCTGTGAAATAACAAAAAACCGTCAAGAAAATTTCTTGACGTTTTTTTTGTTACATCTCTTTCAATTTCCCACGAAATTCTTCAATACTTTCATAACCTTTTGCTGCCATGATTTCTTGTAATTCTTTGGCTAGACGCTCAAAAACTTGTGGACCTTCTTGATGCAATTGTGTACCGACTTGTACTAATGTCGCACCACATAAAAGATGCTCAAAAACATCTTTTCCACATGTAATACCGCCCGTTCCAATAATTTTGATTTCTGGTTTCAAACGTTGCGCAAACGCACGAACATTGGCTAACGCTGTTGGTTTGACATATTCGCCGCCCAGTCCACCGAAGCCTCCTTTTGGTTTAATGACCACTTCTTCCTTGTCACTGTCAATATATAAACCATTACCGATGCTATTAATACTATTCACGTAAACTAAAGGGAATTTATTTAAAATTTCAGCCATTGCGTCAAAATGTGCAATATCAAAAAATGGGGGTAATTTTACACCTAATGGTTTAGTAAAAAATTGGAAAACTTCTGTTAAAAGCTTTTCTGTTAATTCAAAATCATAAGCAATTTGCGGTTTACCAGGCAAATTGGGACAAGACAAATTAAATTCTGTCACTCCTGTGTATTCACTTTCTTGCACTTTTTTTAAAATAGCGATATTTTCCTCATAATTCATACCAGATACAGATAAAAAGCGTAACTCCTCAGGAAATTCCTTTTGACGTGCAATCTGATAATCTAAATAATAATCAATCCCTAAATTAGGCAAGCCCATTGAGTTAATACTTCCTAATGGTGTATCAAAATACCGTGGTTCCTCATTGCCCTGACGAGGATTAGGTGTTGCCGTCTTAGCGACAAAAGCACCTGCTTGAGAAGCCGCTAACTCGTCCATTTCCTTAATTGTCATACAATGAATACCTGATGCGTTCATTAACACATTCGCCAATTTATGTCCCGAAAACTCTACTGAAATATCCAAAAGAAAAACCCTCCTGTAAATTGTTTTACTCATAAGCTTACCACCTTCACATAAGCTTTTTATGATTATAGCATGTTTTTTTGCGTTAGTGTTATTTATATAAATTTAAAAAGGAATAAGCCATTGTGACTTATTCCTTTTCTTAGGGAAACTAACGTATCCAAAATTGATTGATTCTTATCGTCCCACAATAAACGTCAATTCACATTCGCAGACCTTTTTATCTTCCACGTAAGCAGTCGCTTTGCCGATGCCGACAAAGTCACGTAATTTGACGATTTCAAAATGTAATTTCAAGACATCACCAGGGACCACTTTTTGACGGAATTTGGCTTTGTTGATACCGCCAATATAGGCTGTTTCACCTTCAAATTGATCCATTTTTAAGATTAAAATCGAACCTACTTGTGCCAATGCTTCAATAATCAAAACGCCTGGCATTGTTGGATTTCCAGGGAAATGTCCTTGGAAAAATTCTTCGTTAATTGTTACATTTTTTGTTGCAATAATCTTTTCATTTGGAATAATTTCATCCACATAATCAATATAACAAATCGGATAGCGATTAGGAATCATTTCCATAATTTCTGTTGCAGTCATTACTTTTTTCATACTAGTTTTCCTCCCATTTCTTCAAGCAAATTACACCATTATGGCCACCAAAGCCAAACGAATTACTAATTGTATAGTCCGCTGTAATGTCACGTGCACCTTCTGTGACATAATCTAAATCACAATCTGGATCAGCAACTTGGTAGCCTACTGTCGGATGAGCTTTTCCTTCTTGCAATGTTTGTACACAAGCAATCGCTTCGATACCGCCAGCCGCGCCCAATAAATGTCCAGTCATACTCTTTGTACTTGAAATTGGAATTTGCGATGCTCGCTCACCAAAGACACGTTTGATGGCCGTTGTTTCCGCAGCGTCATTCGCCGGGGTTGACGTACCATGAGCATTGATATACCCAATTTGTTCCGGTGTAATCCCTGCTTCTGCAATCGCCATTTCCATCGCAGCCGCCGCGCCACTACCGTCTTTTAAAGGAGCGGTCATGTGGCTAGCATCACAGTTGCTGCCATAGCCAACAATTTCGCCGTAGATAGTTGCGCCACGTTTCTGTGCATGCTCGAGTTCTTCTAAAACCAGCATTCCTGCGCCTTCACCCATCACAAAACCTTTTCGTTCTTTATCAAAAGGAATCGAAGCCCGAGTCGCATCTTCTGTTGTATTTAAAGCATTCAATGCTGCAAAGCCTGCAATCCCAATTTCACATACTGTGGCTTCTGTCCCCCCAGTTACCATCATGTCCGCTAAACCATATTTAATCGTGCGAAAAGCTTCACCAATCGCATTCGTCGCAGAAGCACAAGCAGTCACGATAGTTTGAGAAGGTCCTTTTGCACCTAGACGAATCGAAATATTTCCCGCTGCCATATTAGCAATTACCATGGGCACGAAAAATGGTGTTACGCGTTTTGCGCCTTTTTTATCCATTACCCGTACTTGGTCTTGTAAGGTAGTCATCCCGCCAATCCCACTACCGACAATCACACCTAAACGAGTCGGGTCAATCGTTGCTTCTGTTAAACCACTCATTTCCCACGCTTCTAAAGCAGCGACCAAGCCATATTGAGAAAATAAGTCCATTCTTTTTTGCTCTTTGCGTTCTAAAACAGCACTTGGGTCAAACTCTTTCACTTCGCCAGCCAAAGCTACCCCAGTATCTTCAGAATCAAATTTAGTAATTTTGCCAATTCCTAGTTTGCCATCCACTAGATTATGCCAAAATTCTTTTACGGTATTGCCTAATGGTGTTACGGCACCCATGCCGGTTATGACCACTCTTTTCATACTGTACCTCCGAGTTTATTTTGATTATCAAACTATTATTTCATGCGGTTTCCAGCACTTTTTATTAAAAAATAAGAAAAATAGTTTGACTTTCAAAGTATTTTGGTTAATAATTCAGACATCAGGAAAAATGTCTGTTTTTTTCAAGATTAGAAAATTGAGAAGATTTTGTTATCATTCTCACACAGATAATACCAGTTGAAATTTTATTCGTCAACTCAATAAATGTAACTTTTACATTTTGATGAAGAAAAGCCTATTCTATCAACAAAAATTTTTTATTAAAGGAGATTTTATATGTTTTTACAAAATAAGAATGTCGTCGTAATGGGTGTTGCCAACAAAAAAAGTATTGCTTGGGGCTGTGCAAAAGCATTAAAAGATCAAGGGGCCAATGTTATTTATACGTATCAAAACGAACGCATGAAAAAGCAAGTGGTTAAATTAGCAGATGAAAATGATTTGTTGGTGGAGTGCGATGTTGCTTCTGATGCGTCCATTCAAGCAGCCTTTGAAACAATTAAAAATGAAGTGGGCACGATCGATGGACTAGTCCATGCGATTGCTTTTGCCAAAAAAGAAGAATTGTCTGGAAATGTTAGTGACATCACTCGTGATGGTTTCCTATTAGCACAAGATATTAGTAGCTACTCTCTTTTAGCAGTCACTCATTATGCGAAACCTTTGTTAAATCCTGGTTCAGGAATTGTCACATTGACGTATTTAGGTTCCGAACGTGCGATTCCTAACTATAATATGATGGGGATTGCTAAAGCATCTTTAGAAACTGCCGTGAAATATTTAGCTTTTGAATTAGCTGCAGATAAAATTCGTGTCAACGGAATCTCCGCAGGAGCGATTAAAACATTGGCTGTGACTGGTGTAAAAGACTACGATCAATTGATTAGTATTTCTAATGAGCGGACACCAGATAAAACAGGTGTAACCATTGAAGAAGTCGGAAACACTTGTGCCTTTTTAGTCAGTGAACTAGCTAGTGGTGTGGTCGGTGACATCATTTATGTCGATAAAGGCGTTCACTTAACTTAATCATTTTTTGTCTTTATTTTCTATTTATACATTAAAAAACAGAGATTGGACAATCTCTTTCACTCATTGATTGTCCAATTTCTGTTCTATTTTTTACTTTATTCTATAATAAAATTGACAGTTTCAATTCCAAAAACAGTTGTTAGAATTTGATTGACTTGTTCAAAAAGTTCTGGTAAATCTTCCAGTTTATTTTTAGATTGGATTTTTTCAGAACCGTTATCGTAGCTTAAATGATTGTACGCTTCTTTAAAGGTTACTGCTGTGTCTTCTTTTCGATAAAGGATATATTCGTCATCTAGCATATCCATTTGTAGCTCCTGTTTAAATCCATTTCTGGCAACAACAGCAGAAACTAGATGAGCAACTGTCAAGCCATCTAACGGAATGTCCACTCCATTCATTGCTAATGTGTAGACGGTATCTTCCACTAAACCACAGGCGTTGCAACCACCACTGGTTAAATCTACTGTACTTGTTATAATTGCCTCTTGCATCGTTTCTTCCCCCATATTATTTTTTAAAATTATTCTTTCATTTGTTATTTACGAACGTAATTCACATCATAATCGTCAACTTCAATATAGATATAGATTTTTTTATCAGGCATTTTACTGCGAATGTCTCGTTCAATCGCATTCACAACATCAGGTGCATCTTCTTCCATTGGTTCTACCACATCAATTTTTGCCGCTACTAAAATTTCAGTTGGGCCTAAATGAACGGTTTTTACATCAATTAGTTTTTCAACATCCGCCCGATCAAATGCGGTTTTAATTTTTGCTAAATCTGTAGCGGTCACACTTTCTCCTATAATCAAACTATAAAATTCTTTCGCTAAGAAAATGGCTGCACACATTAATAGTAAACCAATCAGTAAACCACTGATAGCATCAAATGCAGCAATCCCAGTTACCATTGTTAAAAGGGTTCCCACCAAAGCTAAACACAAACCAATAACCGCACAAAAGTCTTCCGTAAAAATAATTAAAATTTCACTGTGACGACTTTCTCGCAAAAATTTTAAGAGCGATAACTTCTCTGTATTCAATTCTTTGATTTCTTTCATCGCTACACACAAAGAGCTACCTTCCACAAGCAAACCAAAAATTAAAATACCAATGACAATAGCCACATTTTCTACTTCATGAGAGGGATGCAGTAACTTCTGAATAGCCTCCATTACGCCTAACGCGCCCCCACCAAAAAAGAGCATCGTTGCAACAATTGTACTAAAAAAGTATTTTGCACGGCCTTCTCCAAATTGATGTAACGCACTTTGCCCACGAGAAGCGCGCTTATTCCCAAAAAGTAATAACACCTGATTACTACAGTCCACGACACTGTGGATACTTTCATTCATCATAGCGGTACTACCACTTAAAGCAAAACCAACAAATTTACTAATCGCTACTAAAATATTCGCAATCAGTGCGGCAATAACTGCAAACATGCCACTCGATTTTTTTGTCTCCATAATTACCTCCTATATGTAACGTAAAACTAAGATAAACCACCCGTTTATTCATCCATCATTTTACCACTTCTGAGGTATTTGTAAAAAAGAGTTCTCTTAAAATTCAAAAAGAAATGTACTGACTGTTTTAGTTGGCCCTCATTTATCGGTGTCCATCCCACTCTTGATAAAATTCCTCCAGATAAAGTTCCATAAATTGATGACGCTTTTCCGCCAATAAGCGACCATAATTTGTATTCATTTGTTCCTTTAACTTTAAAAGTTTCTCGTAAAAATGCATAATAGCAGTATCTTCCCCATTCCGGTATTCTTCTTGGGTTAACTGTTCACGAGGTTGTTTGTGAGGATCGTGAATTAAACGGCCTTTATTTCCCGAATAAGCCATCACCCGTGCAATTCCAATCGCACCGATGGCATCTAATCGATCCGCATCCTGGACCACTTTTCCTTCTAATGTAGTGACTGTTTTCCCAGTATTTCCTCCTTTAAAGGACATATTAGCAATAATGGAAAGGATGTGATTCGTTTGCTCTGTTGATACGTTATTTGCTTCCAACCATTGTTGCACCTTTAGTAAGCCAGCCTCTTCACTTTCGTTAAATTTTTCATCGCCAATATCATGTAACAATGCTGTTAATATACATAAAAATAAATTTGCTTGTTCTTTCTCTGCAATTGTTTTTGCTAATTGTGTCACCCGATAAATATGCCACCAGTCATGGCCACTTGCTTCGTTGGCTAATTCTTGTTGAACATAACGCTCTGCTGCTTGAATAATTGTTTGTTCTTCAAAACTAAGAGATTCATTTTCAAACATCCTAACACTCCTTTATTCTGGATTTAAAATTTCCACCTGGATAATCCCGCTAGCTTTCAGAAACATATTGGTGACAATCGGACCTACAAAAGAAAATCCTCTTTTTTTTAAGTCTTTTGCTACGTTATCTGACAAAAGCTGTGTGCGTGGGACTTGGTATGCTTCTTCATAAATAGATAAAACGGGGACGTTTTTTACAAATTGCCATAGATAATTGGCAAAACTGCCAAATTCTTCTTGTACTTTTAAAATTGCTTGCGCATTTTTAATGGTTGCTTCAATTTTGCGCCGATTACGAATCATATCTGGATCAGCTACTATTCGATCGACTTCGTCAGGCAACAGCGCGGCAACTTTTTCCGGCTTCATTTGGCAAAAATTTTTCATGAATGCTACTTTTTTCCCTGCTGCTGCTTTCCAACTTAAACCAACTTGAAAAACACCCACCGTCAACAATAAAAACAGCAAATCATCCTCTCTTGTAGGTTTTCCCCATTGTTCTGTATACCATTGATAGTTGTTCATCGCCGCCTCCTTTTAAGACTGTTCAAATGTTAATAATGCTTGTTTCATTGCTAAACCACCACGGTAACCGGTTAATTGTCCCTTGCTGCCGATGACTCGATGGCAAGGAATGACCATTAATAAAGGATTTTTCCCAATCGCTGTGCCAACTGCTCGAACCGCACGTGGACGCCCAATTTTTTCTGAAATTTCTTGATAGGTTATTGTCTCACCATAAGGTATTTCTTGCAACGCCTGCCAAACTTCTTTTTGAAAGGGCGTTCCTTCGATGTCTATGGGGCAAGCAAACGTTGTCGAATGTTGGTTAAGATAACTTATTAGTGCTTCTTTATAAGGCGCAGTTTTCTTTTCAGAAGCTTCTAATTGTGCTTGAGGATACCAGTTTTTCAGTTCTTCTATCGATTGATTGGCTGAACCTACAAAAGCTAGTCCAGCGTCTGTCACACCAAGATAATAGTGATCGTTCTGCCATTCTTGTTGCGCATAATAAATCTTTTTTGCCATATTTCTACACTTCTTTCTCGTGTTTTTCTTATCTTCATTATAATTCTTTTGGCTTTCAAAATCTTGCGCTCCTATCACTTTTTACTTGTTTTTATTAGGGATTCTTTTACAATGAAGAAAACGGGAGGTGTGCTTACAATGAAAACAACGTATCGACTTACTCAGAAACGTTGGGAAGCCATTCAAAATAATAATACGCAATTTGATGGTGATTTTTTTTATGGTGTGACCACAACTAAAATTTTTTGTCGTCCTTCGTGCCCTTCCCGTGTGCCCAACAAGAACCACGTTCTGATCTTCAAAACGGCTCAGGAAGCTTTAACACTTGGTTTTCGTCCATGTAAAAGATGTCAACCAACCGGGCAAGTCGTTCCTAACGAGGAATGGGTTGCTCAAATTAAGCAATTTATTGATCGGCATTCAGCGGAACCATTAAGTTTAGACTATTTAGCGCAAGCCTGCCACGGTAGTCCCTTTCATTTGCAGCGAACCTTTAAGGAACAGACAAAACAAACCCCATTAGCTTATTTAACAAGTATCCGAATTAGGCAAGCCCAAGAATTGCTTCTCCATTCACCCCTTACGATTCAACAAATCGCGAAAAAAGTTGGCTTCCAAACCGCAGCATATTTTGCCACCACTTTTAAAAAAGAAACAGGCGTAACCCCCTCTGTTTATCGCAGTAAAAATGAGCCGAAAAAATAACATTTCGGCTCATCGGATTATTTATTGGGGCGTGATTGTAGCCACGCTACAATCAATTGACTGATTTCTGTTTGCTGTTGCTCGTTAGAAATTGTCGCTTTGTTGTCTCCTTTTTGGACACCGTAATTACCAAACCCTGCATGATTCCCACCTTCGATAGATACATACTGCGTATCTTTTGGCAAAAACTGTTTGGCTTTTTGGTAGCTAGTCCAATTTAAAACACCATCGTTTGTGGCTGTTATTGACAGAACCGGCAGATCTTGCTTGTTTAGTGCACCTTTTTCGTCAGGATAGCTGGCTAAATAAATCATGCCTTTGATTCGTTGCTCATTTTCCGCTACAAAACGACTAGCCATCACACCACCCAGAGAATGCCCAGCCAAAACGAAGTTTTGTTGTGGATGATCCTTTATAATTTGTTCTGCAGCATTTGGTGCAAGAACCGCTAAATTCAAAGGAAAATGAACAACATAGACATCATAACCTTTCGTAGCAACTTCTTGCGCCCATTCACTATAACTAGCGGGCGCAACCAATGCACCTGGATAAAAAATCAGTGCTGTATCATTTTTTTGCCCGTTTGTGTAATAATCATAGTTTTTTTCTTGCGTGGCACTTTGACTTATTTTTAAGGCTGAATCGGTTGCTTGATACGTACTATTTTTAATAAAAATAGTCAAACCGATGACTAAGATTACTAAAAAAAGCCCAAGTCCTAGGACAATTTTTTTCCAGCGTGATTTTGTTCTATTTTTCATCTCATTTCCTCCCAATGAAAAAATTCTTCTTTCTGATTCTACCTTTAATAAAAAAAGAACACAACAATAGGAGTTGGTGAAGCAACCCTTTTCTTGCTCCACCAACTCCTAACTAGACCGTTTCTCGATGCCAGGGATTATTTTGTCTCTTTTTCGCCTGCTTCTAAGTAGCTGATAATAACCGTCTCAAATCATCATTTATTTTTCCTACACTTCCCTTATTAAAATAACAATGAAGCTGAAAGCAGAAATATCAACACCGAACAGATCAATAAAGCCCTGTTATTTGATAAAGTATAGTCTAAATAGATATACTCGCCAATGAAAAATACTATCAGAGCTAACGAAGCCCTCAATAAACCAACATTTTCAAAAATATATTCTTTGAAAATGAAGGAAAGGACTCCTAAAATAAGGAATGATAGTAACATTGACTTAACAATAAACCGTTGCTTCCTCGCCATTCTAACACTTCTCTCTAATGAAATTAATTATATCGCTTCACTTGAAACCATCAATACACTTTCTTAAACTTTTTCATTAATATATAAATTATTTTTCAACAAACAGTCTTACTTTCATAAATTTGTCTGTTGTAAAAAATAGTAGCATACACTATTTTAAATAGACATAGCTATTATTCTATTTTATAGGGACACATTACTAATATAAGCAAACATAGTAACAGCCTTATACAATTTAGATAATAAATAACAACCTATTTCATTAACTAAAACAACAACAGTCATAAAAGGACTGGTTTTTAACTGATACATGTCACAATGTTTTCATGCTATTTATTTAATAGTTGATTCACTAATTAAAAAAATAATTTCTAATTTTCACTTAATATAAATGTAAAAATACCCCATCAGAACATGCTTTTATTCAGTTAGTAAAAAAACGGTCCAAAATCTAGTCAGCATAGTTATGCGATAAATCATTTTTGAGCTCGAACCACTTCTATTTAAAAATGTGATGAGGTAAGCCTTCACTTTTAATAAAAAACAATAGGAGTTGGTGAAGCAACCCTTTTCTTGCTCCACCAACTCCTAACTAGACCGTTTCTCGATGCCTTAGATTATTTTGATTCTTTTTCGCCTGCTTCTAAGTAGCTGACATCATTGACTTTATCCAAAGTATATTCGCCATTTTTGTAATGAATTGTTGTGACACTAGCATTCTTCAAACCGCCTTCTGGGACTTTAAAATCATCAAATAAAGTTGCTAACAACGCTGAAATACTCAAGCCATGAGAGACCACTAAAACATTGCCATTCCCGGGATTGGCTGATTCTGTAGCAACAATTTTATCTAAGCCTTTTTTCAAACGTTTAGTAATTGTAGCATAGTCTTCTGCAGGCCAGTTATTCTTGCTTTCCTCGCGCTGTTGATCCAGTTTAGCTACACTATTGGCAAAGGATTCAGGGGTCATGTTTTTCATAAATTCTTCTAAGGAAACACCTTGATCATCAGCAATATCCTGCCACATTGTCTTATTTAAATCCCCTTCGTAGCTACCAAAATTAAATTCACGTAAATCTGGGTCACGCACGACTTCAAGGTCTTTGCCTGCTTTATTTTGGTCTAAAATAAGTTGAGCAGTTTGCAAGGCGCGGCCACTATCACTACTATATGCATTTTGAAAGGCAACATCTTTCAGGCCAATCCCAGTTGCTGTCACAACTTTTTCACCTTCTGGTGTTAAGACCGCATCTGACCATCCTTGTACGCGGTCCGTCGTATTTAACATGGTTTTTCCATGGCGCACAATGTAAAGAGTTAGTTCTTCAGGTTTTGTCTCTTTTTCTTTTGTCGTTGCTTGCTGATTTTTACCACAACCAACCATTACTAAAATGGCCAGAAAAAGCATCCCCACAATCGTCAATCGTTTTTTCATTTTTTATTTCCCCTCATTTTCTACTCAGTTGTTAAGTTTTCACCATTACTAGCGATAACTTGTTTGTACCAATTAAATGATTTTTTCTTAGTTCGTTTCAAGGTTCCCTGACCTTGGTCATCCATGTCTACATAGATAAAGCCGTAACGTTTTTTCATTTCGCCAGTCCCTGCTGAAACTAAGTCAATACAACCCCATGGCGTATAACCAATTAAGTTAACCCCGTCTTCTTCTACTGCGGTTCTCATGGCTTCAATATGTTGTTTAAAATAATCAATGCGGTAATCGTCGACAATCGAGCCATCCTCTTGCAATGTGTCCACCGCGCCAAACCCGTTTTCAACCACAAACAATGGCATATTGTAACGATCTGACAACTGACACAATGAAATTCTTAACCCTAAAGGATCGACAGCCCAGCCCCATTCAGATTCTTGCAAATAAGGATTTTTAACCGCAGGCATTTGGTTGCCTCCGACATATTTTACTTCTTCGGGATAAGCAGTCGAAACAGTCGACATATAATAACTAAACCCGATATAATCAACTGTTCCTTTTTGAATAATCGCTAAATCCTCTGACTCCATTTGAATTGTCATTCCTTCACGCTCAAATTCTTTGAGCTTATGCGCTGGATAATAGCCCTTAGCCTGGACATCCATATAAAATTCTTGCTCTCGGTTAAATTGAACAGCTGCCATCACGTCCTCAGGTTTGCAGGACAAAGGATAACTTGGAATATAAGCCACCATCATACCAATTTGGAAATCTGGATTGATGGAATGTCCTAATTCAACTGCTTTCGCACTTGCTACAAATAGATGATGCGCTGCTTGATATTTACTTTGTTTATCATTATTGTGAATCCCAATTTGCGTCCAACTTCTTAAAAAATTAATTTCATTAAAAGTCATCCAATACTTCACTTTATCCTGATAACGCGTAAAAATGGTTTCGCAAAAGAAAACAAAGAAATCAATCACTTCACGATTTTTCCAACCATCATATTCATCGGCCAAATACATCGGAATATCAAAATGGTTAATCGTCACAACGGGCTCAATTCCATTGCGCAGCAAAGCATCAAAAACTTTATCATAAAAGGCTAAGCCTTCTTCATTAATCTCTTTTGTTCCATTTGGGCAAATCCGGCTCCAGGCGATAGACAGCCGAAAACATTTGAAACCCATTTCTGCAAATAAGGCGATATCTTCTTCGTAATGATGGTAAAAGTCCGTCGCTACATGACTAGGGTAGTATAATTCTTCATCGATATAGCCAATCGCTCCCTCGGGTAATGCTTGATCGCGCGTACACGAAGCTTTTTGGCCTTCTTTAGTTAAATACGTAATCCGTCGCGGTTCTGTTTGACTACCACCAGTAATTGCATCTAATGTACTCAGACCTTTGCCTCCTGAAAGGTAGCCACCTTCATATTGGTTAGCAGCTGTTGCGCCGCCCCATAAAAAATTTTCTGGAAATCCCATAAAATCCCTCTTTCCCTCTGTTTTTAGGCATAACAAAGAAACCATCAAGGGAATTGACGCTGGCAGAAGAGTCCTTGTTTTTTCTACCAACGTCAAACGCCCTTTAATAGTTGCTAATTTTATTAATTACTTAAATCTTCACCATTTGTTGCGATTACTTTTTTGTACCAATCAAACGATTTCTTCTTGCTTCGTTTTAACGTACCATTTCCTTCGTTATCGCGATCCACATAGATAAAGCCATAGCGTTTTTTCATTTCACCTGTTCCAGCTGATACTAAATCAATACAGCCCCAAGTCGTATAGCCTAACAAGTCGACACCATCTTGTTCAACAGCATCTTTCATCGCTTGAATATGCGCCGCCAAATAATCGATACGATAATCATCGACTACATCACCATTTTCGTCTGGTGTGTCTACCGCTCCTAAGCCATTTTCAACAATGAATAGTGGTTTTTGATAACGATCATATAAGTCATTCATCGTAATTCTCAAACCAAGCGGATCAATTTGCCAACCCCATTCACTGGCTTTTAAATAAGGATTTTTCACAGAGGCAAAGATGTTACCAGCTGTTTGTTCATTAATTTCTGGATCTGTTGATGTGACACGAGAAGAATAATAAGAGAACGAAATGAAGTCCACCGTATGTTCTTTTAAAAGTTCTTCGTCGCCTTCTTCCATTTCAATTTGAATACCTTTACGGGCCATTTCTTTTAAAGCATACGCAGGGTATTCCCCGCGTGATTGGACATCAATAAAGAAATAATTTTCACGATCTGCTTGTCGAGCAGCGAAAACATCTTCTGGTTTACAAGTATAAGCGTAGTTGGAACCAGCCGCTAACATACAACCTACTTGGTTTTCAGGATCTACCTCATGAGCAATTTTTGTCGCAATTGCACTTGCTAGTAGTTCATGATGAGCCGCTTGGTATTTCACTTGTTCTTTGTTTTCGCCTTCTTCAAAGTATAGACCTGCTCCCATAAATGGTGCATGTAAAATCATATTAATTTCGTTAAATGTTAACCAATATTTGACTAATCCTTTATATCGGTTGAAAATTACACGGCAAAGATTTTCATAGAAACCTACTAACTTACGACTACGCCAAGCGCCATATTCTTCCACTAAGTGCATTGGGCAGTCAAAGTGTGTAATCGTTACTAGTGGCTCAATCCCATATT
The DNA here is from genome assembly GCF_051712165.1 of Enterococcus sp. DIV1420a. Taxonomy (NCBI): domain Bacteria; kingdom Bacillati; phylum Bacillota; class Bacilli; order Lactobacillales; family Enterococcaceae; genus Enterococcus; species Enterococcus sp. DIV1420a. The sequence goes on along the minus strand of NZ_JBIOOI010000001.1, from coordinate 945,847 downwards.
TATGACATTCTTTGAATAAGTCTTCATAGAACTTCAAGCCTTCTTCATTCGGCTCTGTTTCATCTCCCATTGGAAAAATTCGACTCCAAGCAATGGATAAACGGTATGTTTTAAAACCCATTTCACCAAATAAGGCGATATCTTCTTTATAGCGATGATACATATCAATCGCCTCTTGTGCAGGATAGAAATGTTCTTCATCAAAGTTAAACATTTTCTTTTCACCAGTGATTACTGGAAAACGATCTGGACCAGTTGGCGCTAAATCGACGTTTGCCAAACCGCGTCCACCTTCGTTATAGCCACCTTCACATTGATTGGCTGCTGTTGCGCCACCCCATAAAAAGTCTTTTCTAAATGCCATAAATTCTCTTCCTCCACATCTTTTTATATTAAAGCGGTCAGCAAATCATCACTTGTTGAAACTTCATTACTGCCGACTTCCAAAATATCTAAATAATCCGCTGTATTCGTCACAACGATTGGAATTTGTGTACTAAACCCAGCTTTTTTAATTCCTTCTAAATCAAAGGTTACTAATGTTTGACCTTTTTTCACGCGGTCACCTTGTTTTACAAAAGCTTCAAAGCCTTCGCCTTCTAATTGAACTGTATCAATCCCAATATGAATCAATAACTCTGTGCCGTTATCTGAAATCAAACCTAATGCATGTTTTGTTGGGAATAGTGTGACAATCGTTCCATCAAAGGGTGCAACCACTTTGCCTTCCGTTGGTTCAATCACGACCCCATTTCCTAATGCTCCATTTGCAAAAGCAGGATCCTCTGCATTTTTTAAAGATAACACTCGTCCTTTGACTGGACTTGTAATATTTTCTTTTTTAATCGTTGTTTTATCAATAATCACTTCTTCTTCCTCAACTGTATCGTCTTTCCAGAAGAAGAATGTTAGACCAAAACCAACGACCGCTGCAATGGCAATTGCAATAAAGGACTGAATCATCCCACTTGCATCATCACCATTGATAAAGTTTAGCACACCAAAAATTCCTAAACCACCCATTGTATAAGCTGTCACATTGTTGATCATCAAATATAAACCACCGACAGCGCCACCAATCATTGAATAAATAAATGGCCATTTTTTTGGTAAAGTGATTCCATAAATTGCTGGCTCTGTTACACCAAAAATACCAGAGATAATTGCTGGCGGACACAAAGCTTTTAACTTTTTATCTTTCAATTTGAAGAACATCGCTAAAACAACCGCTGTTTGCGCAAAACTAGCTGCAAATGATCCCGTTAATACTTGGCTTGAACCTTCTTGTGTCACTTGCATAATAGCTAATGGCACAACGCTCCAATGTAAACCAAAAATAACTAAGACTTGCCAGAAGAAACCAAGAATCAAACCATACAAAGCTGGTGAGAAACTCATTAATGCTGTAAAGCCAGCGCTTAATAAATCTGTTAGCATGCTAACGATTGGCCCAATTACTAAGAAACCAATTGGTAAGGCAATCAACAAGACGAAAAACGGTACTAAGAACGTTTGAACAACTTCTGGAATAATACGTTTAAACACTTTTTGAACTTGTGCCGCAAAAGCAATAATGAAGATGATTGGTACGACACTACTTGTATAGTTCGCACCGACCCAAGGAATCCCCATAAATGTATTATAGGCAGGTAAACCGAATAAATTATACGGTGCTGCGGCTCCGGCACCCGCTGTTGTTTCAAAGGCCGTTTGTAATGCACTTCCTTGAATCGTTGGGTAACATAAAGCTGCGCCAATCACGATCCCTACCATTGGATGCAACCGGAATTTTTTAGCTGCTGTATAACCTAAAATAACTGGCATAAAGTAGAAAATTGCATCGCCAATCCCATTTAACATGGTATAAGTCCCTGACGTAGCCGTATAGAGCTTTAAGAAAACCAATAAGGCATTTAACCCTTTGACCATCCCAGCCGCTGCTAACGCCCCTAAAAAGGGTTGGAAACAACCACTTAAAATATCTATTAAGCGATCAAATAAATTCCCACTGGAAGCTTCTTCTTCACGTTCTCCTGACAAGCCTGCAATACTAACTACTTCTTCGTAAACGGCTGGAACATGGTTCCCAATAACGACTTGGTATTGTCCACCGCTTTTCATAACAGTTACCACACCGTCCATATTTTTTAAGACATCATCATTCGCTTGACTCTCATCTTTTAATTTGAAGCGAAGACGTGTGATACAATGTGTCAAACTATTAATATTCTCTTGCCCACCGACATTTTTTACAATTTTTTCTGCTAGTTCATGATATTTTCCCATCTTTTTTTCCTCCAAAAATTTATTTTCATTTGAAGGTTTAGCCAACTGAATGTCACTATCCAAAGTGGTGCGTTTATTGTTCCGTTGTTTGTACAATTCGTGCAATGTGAATCGTTAGGTACAAGCGTTCTTCATTTGAAACTTGATAGTCATAGTTCTCATTTAAATACAAGCTGATCTTTTCCACGCAACGATAGGCGTTGAGATATTTCTTTTTAATTACCGCATACAGTTCTTCATCATCATTTTCGACAACTTCACGTTGGTGTAATAAGCGATAACAGAAAAATTTTAAATGTGTGCTAAATCGATAAAAGTAGACAGAGTCTTCATCAAAACTTACCTTAAAATAGTATTTGACGATATTTGTAATCTCTTGCATCAACTTTGTCAATTCGTAAATATTACCGACTTCTTCCTCCATCTCCGCATTTACCAAATGCAATGCGATAAAACCTGCCTCATCCGTTGACAATTCCATTCCTACGCGCTTTTGTACCATTTTTAAAGCATTTACTCCTACTTCGTACTCTTCAGGAAAAAAACGTTTAATATCCCATAATAATAAATTCTTAATTGCAATTCCTTGTTTTTTTCTTTCTAAAGCTGTGTACAAATGATCCGTCAGAGAAATATAAATGGTATCATTCAAACTCTTTTTCAACGTTGATTTTGCATAAACAATAATGTCATCCGAGAGTTTCATCATCTCTAAAGGAATATTTCCTAACAATTCTTGAAACTTAAGTGATGTTTCTTGATTGGCTAAATAAAAAACTTGATCGATACTTTCATCAGGAACCCAATCACCAATGCGTTTCTTAAAAGCAATTCCTTTGCCCATAACAATTTGCTCTCGTTTATCATCATCTAATGTAATAACCACATTATTGTTTAAAATTTTGTGAATAATCAATGCCCCACCTCCTTTGTGTTTCGTTGAAAAAAGAAAAACCCAATTTCTTCAAAGAGAACGACACACCTGTCGCTTCATGAAAAAATTAGGTTTAGCTTGTCTTTAAACAATCACTATCCATCTATTTACTTATCCCTACATCCAAAGAATAACATATTTACAAAAAATGTCAACGCTTTCAACGACATTTTTTTGTAATAAAAATAAAAAAAGCATACAAACAATGTTTGTATGCTTCACTATGACCCGTACGGGACTCGAACCCGTGTTACCGCCGTGAAAGGGCGGTGTCTTAACCGCTTGACCAACGGGCCATTAAAAAGAAAAAACGGAGAAGGAGGGATTTGAACCCTCGCGCCGGTTTCCCGACCTACACCCTTAGCAGGGGCGCCTCTTCAGCCACTTGAGTACTTCCCCAAGAAATAAATGGGCCTAAATGGACTCGAACCATCGACCTCACGCTTATCAGGCGTGCGCTCTAACCAGCTGAGCTATAGGCCCCAAATAAGAAAAAAGCGGGTGACGAGAATCGAACTCGCGACAACAGCTTGGAAGGCTGTGGTTTTACCACTAAACTACACCCGCAAATTTTTCTTGGATGGCGCGGGACAGAATCGAACTGCCGACACATGGAGCTTCAATCCATTGCTCTACCAACTGAGCTACCGAGCCAAAAACGGTCTGGACGGGACTCGAACCCGCGACCTCCTGCGTGACAGGCAGGCATTCTAACCAGCTGAACTACCAAACCAATTCGTTTTTGCTTTATGCAAATGTATGCTTTAAAAAATAAAAGCAATTGCGGGGGCAGGATTTGAACCTACGACCTTCGGGTTATGAGCCCGACGAGCTACCTGACTGCTCCACCCCGCGATAATTAGACCAAGGAAACTTAATTCCTAAGAAAGGAGGATAAGGGATTCGAACCCTTGCACGGTTTTACCCGCCTGACGGTTTTCAAGACCGTTCCCTTCAGCCGGACTTGGGTAATCCTCCGTAACAAAACTATGACCCGTACGGGACTCGAACCCGTGTTACCGCCGTGAAAGGGCGGTGTCTTAACCGCTTGACCAACGGGCCATTTTATAAAATTATGGGCCTAAATGGACTCGAACCATCGACCTCACGCTTATCAGGCGTGCGCTCTAACCAGCTGAGCTATAGGCCCAAAAAGAAAAGCGGGTGACGAGAATCGAACTCGCGACAACAGCTTGGAAGGCTGTGGTTTTACCACTAAACTACACCCGCATGGCGGTCTGGACGGGACTCGAACCCGCGACCTCCTGCGTGACAGGCAGGCATTCTAACCAGCTGAACTACCAAACCATACTTTTCTTTTTATGTGCTTTTGAAATCAAAAGCAATTGCGGGGGCAGGATTTGAACCTACGACCTTCGGGTTATGAGCCCGACGAGCTACCTGACTGCTCCACCCCGCGATAATTAGACCAAGGAAACTTAATTCCTAAGAAAGGAGGATAAGGGATTCGAACCCTTGCACGGTTTTACCCGCCTGACGGTTTTCAAGACCGTTCCCTTCAGCCGGACTTGGGTAATCCTCCATGATAAAAATAAAACTATAAACAACGTCACAATGGACCTTGTAGGACTCGAACCTACGACCGGACGGTTATGAGCCGTCTGCTCTAACCAACTGAGCTAAAGGTCCAGGCTCTTCCAAATGTATAATCGCGGCGGAGGGGATCGAACCCCCGACCTCCCGGGTATGAACCGGACGCTCTAGCCAGCTGAGCTACACCGCGAAACTCTTATATTAAAATAAGAATGGAGCCTAGCGGGATCGAACCGCTGACCTCCTGCGTGCAAAGCAGGCGCTCTCCCAGCTGAGCTAAGGCCCCATAAAAATTATTATCGGGAAGACAGGATTCGAACCTGCGACCCCTTGGTCCCAAACCAAGTGCTCTACCAAGCTGAGCTACTTCCCGTATATAACTAATGCACCCAAAGGGAGTCGAACCCCTAACCTTTTGATTCGTAGTCAAACACTCTATCCAGTTGAGCTATGGGTGCTAAATATAAAACAATGCCGAGGACCGGAATCGAACCGGTACGGTGATCACTCACCGCAGGATTTTAAGTCCTGTGCGTCTGCCAGTTCCGCCACCCCGGCGTAATGAATTGGCTAAGCGGAAAACGGGGTTCGAACCCGCGACCCCCACCTTGGCAAGGTGGTGCTCTACCACTGAGCTATTTCCGCAAAATGGTGCCGGCTAAAGGACTTGAACCCTCGACCCTCTGATTACAAATCAGATGCTCTACCAACTGAGCTAAGCCGGCTAAATATGCGGGTGAAGGGACTTGAACCCCCACGCCTTGCGGCGCTAGATCCTAAATCTAGTGCGTCTGCCAATTCCGCCACACCCGCAAATGAAATATGAATATGAGCCGTACAGGGCTCGAACCTGTGACCCTCTGATTAAAAGTCAGATGCTCTACCAACTGAGCTAACGGCTCAAAAAATGGAGGTTAACGGGATCGAACCGCTGACCCCCTGCTTGTAAGGCAGGTGCTCTCCCAGCTGAGCTAAACCTCCAAAAACAACAATTCGCGTGGCGACGTCCTACTCTCACAAAGGGAAACCCTTCACTACAATCGGCGCTAAGAAGCTTAACTTCTGTGTTCGGC